>MEPC01000001.1:0-17854 GCA_001769655.1 Bacteroidetes bacterium RIFCSPLOWO2_12_FULL_37_12
TTATTCTGATTATAAATATAGAGCGGTTCTGTATTATGGCATTTAATGGATTTCAAACATAAACTCCCGTCAAATTTTACATCCCCACCAACCGTTAAATTATTACTAATTTTTGTTTCACCATATACATCTAAAGTTACAGTAGGAAACCAAGTACCAATGCCTACCTTTCCCCCTGTAAAAGTACCCTTGTCCAATGGCTGTAGAATTAAATCCCTGAATCCGCTTCCGGTTTTAAATCCGCCAATATCAACTTTCCCATCCTTTGTTCCGTCCTGGTTTAAATCTCTATCAATGCCAAAGAACATATACAAGTCAGGATTATTCTGATTATAAATATAGAGCGGTTCTGTGTTATGGCACTTTATTGATTTCAAACATAAACTCCCGTCAAGTTTTATGTTACCGGTCGCGTGAATGTTACCAACTACATCTAATTTTTCATTAGGTGATGAAGTTCCTAATCCAACAAACTGGTATTTTTCACACACATATAAAGAGCTTGCGTTTTCATTCCACGCGTTAGGGTCTGCATTATTGCCAGTGCAAGTTAAAATTCTATTACTGCCATCTCCTCCATCCCCCCCGCCCACCTTATCCCTGATCAAACACATATCAAAATTCCCTTCTTCTGTAAATGACTCCCTCTCTGCCTTCACTATATATTTTTGTCCTACCGTTAATTGTTCCATCCGCATTCGGGGAAGTTCGGGCGGTTGAGAAGAAACTTCTTTACGCAAGCGCAAATCCGGGCATTTATTTTCAAAGAGTTTAAGTTTGGTGATTTCTGCTTTGGGCTGTGTTTCAGAGGGAGATACAATTAGTTCATGTTCCGGTGCATTCGCAGTAAATTCAAACCACATTTCAGCTTGTTTTATTCTGAATTCGTCTTTGTTGCAGAGATCAGCCGCCGGAGGAAGAATGATTGCTTTCCCGCAACTGGTGCCATCATTTTGTGAAAAAACTTTTAACGATAAGGGTGGGGAGAGAACGAGGGAGAAAATCATAGAACAGAAAATTAAAATTTTGGAGACACGTTGCACCGTGTCTCTACGGTACTTTAGTTGTCTAAATTTTCGGGGGGGGGTAAATTGAAATAACGTATTTGAGGTTCTCATGGTAATAGGGTTTAATTGAAAAAATTTATTGAATTCTTTACAAAGATATGGTATTGTTTTGAGAAAAGCAAGTTTTTGATAAAATAAATGGGTAACTGATCTGTCCAAAAATTAATTAAACCACTAATTGAAAGAGAGAAAAAAATTTAGCCACTGATTACACTGATTAAAAATGGTTTTAAGATTTTTTGGTTATTATTCAGTAATGTTTTTTTAGCCATAGATTACACAAATTTACACAGATTTTAAACACAGATTTTTTATTTTTTAATCTGTACATTTAATCTGTGTAAATTTGTGTAATTTGTGGCATAATGTATTCATTCATTTTGGTCTGAACAGTAACGATTTTTTGTAACATTAATCTGTGTAATCAGTGGCAAAATTATATTTTTTCCACTTGGACTGAACAGTAACGAATTTTTTATTAATTTTGCATTATGGGATTACCACAATTTTCACGAAACGAAAAATTTACGTATGCGGATTTGCTAACCTGGCCTGAGGAAGAGCGTTGGGAGCTTATTGACGGGGTTCCTTATGATATGTCCCCTGCACCGAGAACTGCTCACCAGCGCGTTAGTACTAATCTGGTGTGGGTATTAGAAAATTTCTTCCGAAATAAAAAATGCCGCGTTTTTGCCGCTCCATTTGATATTCGTCTTCCCAAAGAAGGGAAAGATGTCTTTGAAATTACAAACGTAGTTCAGCCGGATATTTCAATTATTTGCGATCCAAAAAAAATAGATGAACGTGGAGGCATTGGTGCACCCGAATTAGTTATTGAAATTCTTTCGGAAAGCTCTACCCGGAAAGATATAGGTATTAAAATGCTTTTATATCAAAATTCCGGTGTAAAAGAGTATTGGGTGGTTGATCCGGATGAAGAAACCATTACCGTTTATTTACCGGATAAAACAGGAAAATATTTTCCTAAGCGTACGTATCACAAAGAAGAAATTATTGTGCTCTCTCTTTTTCCAAAGTGTAAAATTAAATTACATGATGTTTTTTGGTAATGCTATAGCGGTATAAAGATATAGGTTTAGCCCTTATACCCTATACCCCTATACCCTTATCATTATTTACACCAAACAACTCGGTTTTAGAAAAAAACATATAACACTAAACAAAAAATAAAAAATGTATAAGTATGAACAAAATGCAAAAAACAATCACAAAAAGTTGAATAGTGATCCCACTTAGTCATTTATTGTTATGTGTTATGTGTTATTCATTATTTTTCTGAAATCTGTTTAACTTTGGTATAATACACATGTTTTTACTTACACTTTTCATTGCCACTACCCTCTACGGGCAACCACTACCTGATAAAAAATTAAACGAGGATTCCCTTTATATCGTCGGGCATTACGATAAAAAAGAGTTTCAGATCCCCATGCGTGACGGAATAAAGTTATTTACTTCCGTCTATACTCCCAAAAACAAAGAACAAAAATATCCGGTGATGATGTTTCGCACTCCTTATTCGGTAGGTTCTTACGGCGAAAAAAAATACTTATCCCTTTTGGGTCCTTCCATGATTTTTACGAGGGAAGGTTTTATTTTTGTTTATCAGGATGTGAGGGGGAAATTCATGTCGGAGGGAAATTTTGTAAACATGCGTCCGCAACTCGATGTTAAAAAAACTAAAAATGATATTGACGAAAGCAGTGACACTTACGATACCATTGATTGGCTCATTAAAAACATTCCTGGTAATAATGGTAAAGTAGGTATCTGGGGAATTTCTTATCCGGGATTTTATTCAGCAGTCGGAAGTTTATGCGGTCATCCTGCTTTAACAGCAGTGTCACCCCAGGCGCCTATATCCGATTGGTGGATGGGAGATGATTTCCACCATCATGGAGCTTTTTTTCTTGATGCCGCCTTTGACTTCATGTTCGTTTTCGACCAGCCAAGACCAAAACCAACTACCGAGTGGCGAAATCGTTTTGAATTTCCCGTGAAAGACGGTTATACATTTTATCTCGACAGTGTAGGTCCGTTGAAAAACGTAAATCCCAAATATTTTCATGACACCATTGCTTTCTGGAATGACATGATTGCACACCCCGACTACGATGATTTCTGGAAATCAAGAAATTTATTACCGCATTTTAAGAATGTAAAGCCCGCCGTGATGACGGTGGGCGGTTGGTTTGATGCGGAAGATCTTTACGGTCCATTGAAAATATATTCTGCCATCGAAAAAAATAATCCCGGTATTTACAATGCCCTTGTTATGGGACCCTGGAGCCATGGAGGATGGGCAAGAACAAAAGGGGACCGGTTAGGAAATGTTACGTTCAAAAATTCACCCGATAACTCCACATTTTATCAGGAAAAAATTGAATTTCCATTTTTTATGCACTTCCTGAAAGGAAAAACTGCTGTTCTGCCAGAGGCATACATATATATTACCGGTAAAAATGAGTGGGGGCAATTTACCACCTGGCCCCCTGAAAACACGGAACCGGTTACTTTCTATTTAGACCAAAATAAAAAACTCACTCAAAATATCCCCGCAAATTTGTCAACGGAATATGATGAATTCGTCAGCGACCCTGCGCATCCCGTTCCCTACACGGAAGAAATTACTACCCATACTCCTAAACCCTATATGTGCGCTGACCAACGGTTTGCCGGCAAACGCCCCGATGTCTTATCGTATTATACAGAAATTTTACAAGATGAAATAACATTAACAGGACCTTTAGAAGTAAATCTAAACATTTCAACTGCCGGCACTGATGCCGATTGGATTGTGAAACTTATAGACGTTTATCCTGACACAGCCCTTCAGGGCGGGTACCAGCAATTGGTGCGCGGTGAGGTATTCAGAGGAAGATACCGCAAAAGTTTTGAAAAACCGGAGCCGTTTGTTCCGGGCGAAATAACTGAAATTCATTTTGAAATTCCGGATGTGTGCCACTCCTTTATGAAAGGTCATCGCCTGATGGTGCAAATTCAGAGCAGTTGGTTTCCGCTTGTTGACAGAAATCCCCAGAAATTTGTACCGAATATATTTAATGCGGAAGAAACCGATTTTATAAAAGCTACTCATAGGGTTTACCACTCATCCAAAAATCTGTCGTTTATAAAAACAAAAAAATTAAAAGAGAGAAAGTGATCAGGCACACCGATACTCCGGTACGCCTTTACTCCGATACTTTTTTTACCGCGTTTATATGTAATTAACCAAAATTCCCGTAAGTTTGCTTGCTAAGGCAATATGCAATATCTCTTTCCAATATTTTTTTTATTTATTTTTTCGTCTCCTCCCCACTCATCTTCAAAAAATCCCGATGGGTCCTCCTCCACTTATCCTTCAGAAAAGGCAGACACAAACAAAATAAACATCCTGATTGAATTTTATAAAAAATTATCTGCAAATGATGTTAATCAGATAATCTCTACCGGTGAAAAAATTATTAACTTATCTCAGGAAATCAATTACAAAAAAGGAGAGGCGAATGGGAGAACTGAATTAGGAAACTTCTACCGGAAGCTGAAAAAATTTGATTTAGCTATCGCGCAACATGAAAAAGCCATGAAAATCTGGGAATCCCTCACTATGCCGCTTGCATTAGGATGGTCGAAAGTAGAAATAGGAAATGATTATTACTGGAAAGAAGAATATTCTCATGCCATTGAATTTTATTTTACTGCGCTAAATGAATTCAAGACATTAAATTATGTTCATGGTCAATCCACTTGTCTGAATAACCTTGCCATGATCTATGAAACCAGAAAGGATTTTGACAATGCTTTAAAGAATTATCAAACCTCATTGGAATTTTATAAAGGGCTAAACCTGGAGGAAGGAATTGCATGGAGCCATTCGGGAATTGGAAATGTAAAATTGATGTATAAAGATTTTCAAAAGGGCTTGGAAGAATTTAAACATGCCTTAACCATTTATGAAAAATTAAAAAGTAATGCGGACATCGCAAACACTTGTCAGAGCATCGGCAACACCTTCCTGCAAATGAAATGGCTTGATTCGGCAGAAGTATATCTCATGCGGGCACAAAAATATTTTGTTTCTGAAAACCATAAATCAAATTTAACCGATAACTTCCGTCTTCTGGCTGAAATTTATAAAGAAAGGGGGAATACGGAAATTGCATTATCTTATTATGAAAAATCATTTAAACTATTTAAAGAATTAAAAAACAAGGAACCGGACATCCGCTTTTTTCATGACATGGCGGATCTGTACAGAGGAAAGAATGATTTAAAAAATGCCCTGAAATTTGCCGATGAAGCATTAGCCACTTCCATCCACAGCGGACATGCACAGGAGATATTATTCAATTATATATTGGTATCTGATTTATATGCCCGGACAAAACAATTCGAACAGGCATTTCATTACCAGAAGTTGTTTGTTGCCATGAAGGACTCACTATCCCGGCAGGAAAAAGAGTTCGCTTCCATGGAAATAGAAAATGCTAAAACCGGTGAAAATAAAAACCTGAAAAGAATTATTCAAACCCAGGAATCGGAAATCCGCGAGCTGAAAGGAAAAATGAAAAGTTTGGAAAACCGGTTTGTAAATTCTTCCCTTGTAAAAAATATTTTTCTTTTGATTTGCATTTTAGTCATCGTTACTTTAGTTTACCGCCTTTTTAAAAAATGATACGTGATATTCGATTTTGATGTCTGGCTCCCAACATCCAACATCTTTTTTTTATATTTTTTTTGTAATCTCAACTATTTTTTATACCTTTCTTCTCTTTTAACAAAACTCATCATGAAAAAATCACTCTTTTTTTACTCGCTCCTGATATTTATTATCGGTAAATCTTTCGCTCAAGGTCCCGAAAACTGGGTCTGGCAAAATCCTACTCCCACCGGACATCATATCAAAGATATGCAATTTGTAACCCCCTCCATCGGTTACGCAGTTGGTGAATATGGCACCATCCTGAGAACGGAAGATGCAGGGCAATTTTGGTTAACCCTTCCCAATGTCACTGCTAAAAATCTTAATGCCTTATATTTTTTATCGGAATTAAAAGGATTTGCCGTTGGTGACTCAGGAATTGTACTTTCTACAAACGATGGCGGGAAAAATTGGATAACAGGAACATCCGGTCAAGAAAATCTCTACGATATCTTTTTTATTGATTTGAATAATGGATGGATCTCCGGTAGTGAGGGATTAATATTAGTTACCAACGATGGTGGTATAACCTGGGAAAATAAACCATCTCCTGTCACACGAAATTTGCGTTCTTTATTCTTTTTTGATATCACTAACGGATGTGCCGTGGGTGACACCGGAACTGTTATAGTTACAACCGACGGAGGTCAAACCTGGCAGTTGGGAAATAGTTTTATAACTGCTCCATTATATTCGGTTTATTTTACTTCGGTTACTAATGGAATTGCTTGTGGAGGCGCCGGCAATGTTATTAAAACTACGGATGCAGGACTAAACTGGTCAGTTGTTCCCAATGGTGGCTCTACCAATACATTGTATTCAATAAAATTTTCACCCGATAATGTGAATGGTTTTATTTCCGGTGGTTTTGGTACTCTTCTAAAAACTTCCAACGGTGGTAATGCATGGACTGCTGCGAACCTTCCTACCGTACAATTCTTTTTTACTATTGCCTTTGCGGATGCAAATAATGCCACTATCGCCGGCTCCTGGGGAATAATGTTTAAAACAACAGACGAAGGTGCTACCTGGACAAATCCAAGACCTGACTTACTGAATCATTTGTATTCTGTCTTCTTTACTGACACTTTAAGAGGGTGGGCAGTCGGACTTAACGGAACCATTCTTAATACTAAAAGTGGAGGAAAAATATGGTCCGTTCAGAATTCCGGCGGATTCAGCGGCTATATTAATTCTGTTTTTTTTCTTGATTCTCTCAAAGGTTTTGCTTGCGGCTGGTCAGGAACTATTTTAAAAACTACCGATGGTGGGAATACCTGGGGAACACAAGCAAGCCCAATAAGCGAATCGTTGAATAGCATTTATTTTACTGATTATAATAACGGCTTTATCGCCTGTAATGCAGGTAAAGTTTTAAGGACAAACGATGGTGGAAATACGTGGAGTTTATCATCTGCCGGAACCCTTGCCCTCTATTCAATTCAATTTGTATCTTCTTCCGTTGGATTTACTTGCGGCGCTGAAGATAAAGTATATTATACTTCAGACGGCGGCGTCACCTGGAATCCAAAACCAAATGTTTTTCCTACCAATCTAATGTCCATTCATTTTATAAACCCACTTGTAGGATGGATTGCCGGTGAGAACGGTAAAATTGTTAAAACCGAAAACGGTGGAAACACCTGGTCATTATTGACTACGCCTACCGATCGGGTTTTAAGAAGCATCCGGTTTACAGATCAGGATAATGGATGGGCTTTCGGTGATAGTGGCACATTTTTAAGAACGTATGATGGTGGAAATACCTGGTCGCAACCCGGACTTTTCACAGGGTATAATATAATTAGTTCTTATTTCGTTGAAAAGGGATTTGGTTGGGTTGTGGGACAAAATGGAACTATCATGAGGTTGCTCCCTCCCGCAGGTAATTTTATTCCTACTCAGAATGCCGGTTTATGGGAATTTCAGCCCTCAGGTGGAAATATGCCTATTAGTGATTTGGATTTTCTTGATTCCCTAAGAGGGATGGCTGTTGCTGATAATGGAACTATCATTAGGACTGTCAACGGAGGTACCAACTGGATGAAACTTAACAGTAATTCAACAGAACCCCTTTACGCTATAGATGTGGTACCACCTTATTCCTGTTATGCTGTTGGAGCTAACGGCACATTTCTCCGTTCACAAGATTTTGGTGACACTTGGGAAAAAGTGTCTTTACCTTCCATTGCAAATCTAAAAGCAGTATTTTTTATCAACGACATTATCGGTTGGGTGGCAGGTGAAAACGGTGCCATTTACAAAACAACAGATAATGGTAGTACCTGGATTAATCAATCGGTAGGAAATACAATCAAATGGGAAGATATTCAATTCCTTAGCCCAAACTATGGAAGAGTAGTTGGTAATAATGGAGAAGTGTGGGTTACTTTCGGTGGGGGTTCAAGTTGGACCAAACAAACAACTGGTACAAATGCAAATTTACACGCTCTTTCATTTGCTGACTCTACAACGGGTTGGGTGGTTGGAGATGGCGGAACTATTCTTAAAACATCAGACGTGGGTGCCACATGGATATTCCAGAATCAATCCAATAACCTTGTTTTTACTTCCATTCATGCCACTAATTCCCAAACAGTATGGGTAGCAGGAAAAGGTGGCATTGTATATCGTACCAGCGACAGTGGCACTAACTGGAACAAACAAACAGACCTGCCGAATGTTGATTTTAATGATATTTATTTTTCAAGCCCTCACTCCGGATGGACTTGTGGAAACGGAGGGGTTTTACTTCATACTTCCAAAGGAAATTTTCAAACATTCACCCAAAATATTACAGTGGTTAATGACACAATACCTTTTGCTCAAATCGGTGTAAATCTTGTCTTCACCAATTTGCCGGCAGGAGCTGATACCGGTTCTGTAAATGTAAATTATGTTCCTTACCAGATCAATTCCAGCACACAATCAACCACGCTTCCTTCTGCACCCGATACAATCGCTACCATTTTCAATAATTTTTATTGGAATATTCAGACCGACATTGACAGTTTTGAATTAACGATTTGTTTTACGTATGATTCCACGCAACTGAATACCGATTATCTGAATTTTCTGAATTGCCTTTACCAGGAAGATGAATCATCTCCCTGGCAGATTATCAGTTCTGTTCCAGAGAGAAATGGCAATCAGATATGTTTTTCTACCACCCATCTTTCAAACTGGGCATTGGCTATCACTAAATCCGATGCAAAAATCAGAATTGATACGGTTTACTATAATAGTGATCTTGAATCAAAAATTTTTACGACCCCTTTTGATTCGAGCGGAATGGAATTTATGTTTTCACTTTCACCCGAAGAAACCGACACCATTTTTGTAAGACGTTACGATATTAACCCAGGAGGAGATATACCACAAAACTTTGATTTACTTACCGAATCATTCTGGGAAGTATCAAGTTCAGCTTCTGTAAGTAAAGGCGTTTATATAAACCCTGAAAATGCGAAAGGATATAATCCGGGTGATAGTAGCTACTATCAGCTATTGTACCGCCCTGATCCTGCAGATGACTGGCAGAATACTCCCACTTCCAGAGTCCGGAGAGGGATGAAAGAGGTTTTGACTACAAAAAAACAAGATGCCAAAGGACAGTACATGATTGGGAGAAGAACCGATGAAACGACTATGCTCTTTTCAAGTAATGTTAACTTTTCACCCGCATGTGCAGGCAGTGTCACTACTTTTTCTGCCACTTCGACTAATGGCATTCCTCCATACATGTATCGCTGGTACATAAATGATGTTCTTTCCGGTGACACTCCTGTATTTGATTTTGTTTTTCCTTCCGAAGCAACTTACACCTATCGTTTGGAGGTGGAAGATTCTACCGGAGCTGTATGCACTATCGAGAATTCCATTACTGTCAATTGTACTTCTAACGACGTCCTGGATTTTCAGAAAAGCGGTTTTGTCGTTTATCCCAATCCTTCAGCGACAGGAAATTTTTCAATTCGGTTTAATCAACCCGTAAACGAAGGAATTTCAATTTACATTACCGATGTACTAGGACGTAAGTTGCATGAATCCTTTTCAAACGAAAGAAATTCTTTTTATTCTAAAGTTAATTTTAATCTGAATGAAAAAGGGGTTTACATACTTTCCATCCATGCGGGTGAGGAGGTGTTTCATAAGGTGATAGTGCACTAATCGTGGGAATAAATCCCCTACCCTTCTTTTCCCTTTTCAAGTTTATCGGTTTCCTTGGTTACATTCTCCTGCACATTCTTACTGGCATTGCGGAATTCCTTTATTCCCTGACCTATGCCTTTTGCCAATTCAGGTATCTTTTTAGCTCCAAACAACAATAAAACGATGAAAAGAATGATGGTGATTTCTCCCCAACCAAAATTTTGAATAAACAAAAGTGTGTTCATGGTTTAAATGGTTTTTGATTAATTATACAAATATAGCTGAATTTTTTTTAATAATAAATATGGGGTATAGGGGTATAAGGGTATAGGGTATAGGGTATAGGGTATAGGGTATAGGGTATAGGGTATAGGGTATAGGGTATAAAAAAGTAATCCCAAAGGTCGTTTGCATACTATCAACAATTCATGACAAAAATCATTTTTTGACTTAATAAGTGTTTGTTATTTTATGTAACAATTATTTTAAAGATGTTACCTTTTATATTAATAAAAATAAAAAAATGCCCGTCGTCAGAATAACAAAAAAAATCACTTTGGAAATGGCTCATTCTCTATGGAATTATCCGGGACCTTGCGGAAATATTCATGGACACAGTTACACACTTTATGTTACAATATCCGGTGAACCCGCTAAAGCAAACGGTTCTCCGGAAGAAGGCATGGTGCTGGATTTTTCCAACCTGAAGAAAGTAATTGAAAAAGAAATATCAGAACCCTTCGACCACTCGTTAATTTTAAATGATGCTATTCCTTTCGATCTTAAAATTCAATTGACACGTCATCATAAAAAAGTTTGTTTTTTGGGAATTCAACCCACTTGCGAAAATCTTGTTTTAGAGTTCTCTCAAAGAATTAAAAATTCATTGCCTGGTAAAATAACTCTCCATTCTCTCAAACTACAAGAAACTGACACCGGCTGGGCAGAATGGTTTCAGGAAGATCAGGGGTAGTAGAAGGGCATACGATTTTGAAATCTCAATATTAATACCTACCTTCGCTTTTCTTTAGCCAATCATGAAAGAAGTTCATTGCGACTTTTGCGGTCGTTCCAAGAAAGAAACCCTCATGCTTATTGCCGGCATTGACAGTTATATATGCGATCGTTGTGTGCACCAGGCACAAGATATCCTGAAAGAAGAAAGCAGGACTTTCGAAGGAAGAAACGTAGATTTCCGGATCCTGAAACCCAAAGACATTCATAGTTATATTGATCAATATGTGATTGGGCAGGAAATGGCTAAAAAAGTATTGTGTGTGGCTGTATATAATCATTACAAACGCTTATCGCAAAAAAAGTTGAATGACGATGTCGAGATTGAAAAATCAAATATTGTTATGGTTGGCGAAACCGGCACCGGTAAAACGTATCTGGCGCGAATACTTGCCAGGATTCTGAAAGTTCCTTTTTGCATTGCTGATGCCACTGTATTTACTGAAGCCGGCTACGTGGGAGAAGATGTGGAGAATATTTTAACACGTTTGCTCCAAGCCGCCGATTACGATGTAGATGCCGCTCAGAGAGGAATTGTTTACATAGATGAAATTGACAAAATCGCCAGGAAGCACGATAATCCTTCCATCACCCGAGACGTTAGCGGCGAAGGCGTTCAGCAGGCGTTGTTGAAAATGCTGGAAGGAACTTTAGTCAATGTACCGCCCCGTGGAGGAAGAAAACATCCCGACCAGAAAATGATTCCAATCAATACCGACAATATACTTTTCATTTGCGGAGGCGCTTTTGAAGGAATGGATAAAATTATTGCACGCAGGTTGAATACCAGTACCATTGGTTTTAAAAGTTCCATTATACGGCAGGAGTATGATATGGAAAATATTTTACAGTACATCACAAGCCAGGATATGAAATCGTTTGGACTTATTCCTGAATTAGTGGGTCGCTTACCGGTTATCACACATTTACCTCCTTTAGATAAAACATCACTGCGTCAGATTCTTACTGAACCAAAAAATGCGTTGATTAAACAGTACAAAAAATTATTCAGGATGGAAGGAGTAAAACTTTCCTTCGAGGAAGAGGTATTTGATTTTATTGTGGACAAAGCCATGTCGTATAAATTAGGCGCTCGTGGTTTACGCTCTATCTGCGAAGCCATAATGACAGATCCCATGTACGAACTACCTTCTGACACCGATCAGAAAGAATTTTTAGTGACACTGGATTATTCCCTTGAAAAAATAAACCGTTCCAAGTTCAAAAATCTACAGGCGGCTTAAATTTTTGCTACACGATTATTGCATAAATACGTCTTAACTGATTTTCAAATTTGTCCCCTGTTTCCTACATACTCCGCCTTTTTATTTATAAACTTCAGCACACGATATTTAAGTTTTTATTACCCAATCCCAACCTTTTACTTGAAGAATCCACCCTCCCTCCGGATCCGTTAATTCAATTTGAACATTGGTATAAAACCGCTCAAAAAACACCCGGAATTTTGATTCCCGAGTCCGTTTGTCTTTCCACTGTGGGACAGGATGGAAAACCGGATTCCAGGATTGTACTGTTAAAGGATTTTTCACAAAAAGGTTTTGTTTTTTACACAAATTACAATTCGCAAAAAGGCAAAGCGTTATTAGAAAATCCCTATACAGCTTTGACTTTTTACTGGGAACCTTTGCATGCACAGGTGAGAATAAAAGGAAAAGCTGAAAAAGTAACCGATTCGGAAGCCGATGCTTATTTTAAAACAAGACCACGACAGAGCAAACTTGCGGCTTGGGCATCCTTGCAAAGTGAAAAACTTGAATCGAGGGAATTGCTGGAAAAAAGATTTCTGGAAGCAGAAAGAAAATTTCAGGAGAGGGAAATTACCAGACCTTCACATTGGTCGGGTTTCCGGGTCATTCCCACGCATATTGAATTCTGGTTAAACAGGGATTTCAGAATGCATGACCGGATTTTGTATGAAAAACAATCAGATGGAAATTGGACCTTTAGCAGGTTGTATCCTTAGCGTTGAGACATGGTGCACCATACTTCCACATCATGCTATTAATTCAATTATGTGAAATCAAAATTTTCATGTAAGTTTGCAAATAACAAAAAAATCACACCTTACACAAATGTTATTTCCGAAATTTATTTTTAGATTATTTTTCTCTTCGCTATTTCTATTTTCGTTTGTTTCAAATAGGGAAAATACTTCTTATACTTTATTTAATTCCGGAGATATTAGTCCTGAAAACACAACTGCCTTACCCATTACGTTAAAATCTTTTACCTTAATAAATGTTAGAACGAACGATTTTTTGCTGGAATGGACAACGGCATCCGAATCCAATAATCATTACTTTCTATTGGAACGGCAAACTGATACATTAACCGATAGCTGGGAAATCGTTGACACAGTTATTTCCAAGGCAGTAAAAGGAAATTCAACAAGTGAACTTAATTATTCCTATACTGATAAAAATTTGCCCGCAGGCACCTATTATTATCGTTTGGTTTTAATAGCTCTCAACGGAAATCAAAATATTCATGAAAAATATGTATGGGGTGTAATTCCGGAATACGAACCAATAATTATTCAGGGAAGCTCTACTTTATGGATCGACAAAAATGAAAATTTTGAAGTGTATGATGTTATGGGAAGAAAAGTGATGGAAGGAAACACCCGCGAAGTGAATTTATCCGGAATGACAAGAGGAGTATATATGATTAAACAAGGTAAAAATGTTACAAAGTTTCGTCTTATATTTCGCCGGGAAAATTGACTTTAAAACATTCCAATCCCTTACACTACTAACACCGTGATAATAAACGTGAGGGAGAGAAATATCACAAAAACCAATGTATAAATTCCCATGAGTGTGAAAAATTTAAAAACTGCAACTATCCATTTCTGATTATAAATTTTTTTCAGACACATCAGCAAATTCCAGAACACAATTATAAAAAGAGCAGGAAGAAAATATTTCAGATGAATCAAACGGTTTATCAGAACGTAAAACGTAAATACCGTAAAAACAAACGAGTGAAAGTGAAGTGAAAGAACAAAGTGCCTGACATACGATTTAGCCGACTTATAAAAAAGAAGCATTAATATCAAAGCGAAGGCAGGTAAAAGGAAAAAGACCATCGGAGAAAGAAAGGAATTAAATTTTTCCCAAAAGAGATTTTTATCAATTTTTTTAAATTTTTTCTCTATAAAATCCGGGTTAATGCGCCATGTATTTTTATTTTCAATTCCGGTAGTATCGGATTGCGTTACGTTTGGTTCGTTGTGTTTAAAACTGACTTTCATTTCCGGGGTTTTTCCAAACGATAAGACAAGGAAATACACCAAACTGATATTCAGATAGAGTTTGAGAGGGGAAATGTATTTAGCTCTTTTGCCGGAAAAAAATTCAATCGTCAGAAACCCCGGTTTAATCAACAATGGTTTTATACTACGGAGAAATTTGGAATCAAGGGAAAAAAATTCACCAATGAGATCTTTTAAGAGGGCTTTTATTGTTAATGGTGTGCCGGAATTTTCCTGCCCGCATTTAGGGCAAAATTGAAAATCCGGTTTTAGAGTGGTGCCGCAATTTTCGCAGGGTATTTCAGGTTGGATTTCCATACGGTTTTTGACATTGCAAATTTAAGCTATATTTGTGTGTTTTATCCATCAGACGCAGGGATGCGAATATGTTGGAATGTTGGAATGTTGGGTTCGCGCTCCCATTATTCCAACATTCCATTATTCCATTTTAAACTTTCGCTACTTATTCAGATTGGTATGTCAATTCAGCTATGAATCACTATAAATTTGGCTTATTTGTTATATTAATATTTCTGTTAAGGTCTGTTGCTTATGCGCAGGATACAGGAAATTATCATGGTTCATCCAAATCATCCGTACTTTCAAATTCTACCGGTAAAAACAGCGGGATGAAAAGTTTAGCATCGTTTGTAATCGGAAATCTTTGGGATGAAACCCGCAAACGGTTAAATCTGGATAATATTTCCATAAAGAAAGAAGAAGACGAAAATAATAAAACCACTTATAATTTTAACGTTAAATCCGGAAAAGTAAAAATATCCGGCAAAATCCCTAAAAAATTATGAAAACAAAAATCAATGTGAATTCACCGGTATCTCCTAAAGACAGGAAATATGGAATAATTGAAAATAGCTTTCAAATGATGCCCATTATTTTTCAAGTAGTGATTGCATTTTTGTTAGGAATAGTGATCAGTCAAATGAGCATTGCCCAGGAGAAGTCAGACAAAAAAGACCAGGATACCGCTGTGATTGATTTTGGCGGAACCCGAATATTGATATGCAAAAATATTTGTGACACTGCTTCCTCCGGCAAAGAGAATGAGGATGATGATGAAATAGATGAAACTCAGTTTTTCCTGATGGATCTGGGTATCAACGGATATCTCTATAACCGGAAGTTGACCATGCCGGATGAATATAAAAACATGAACGTAGATCTGGCTCGTTCAAGGTATTTTGATATTCAGTTTATTACACAGGGAATAAATATTTACAACCAACAGCTCTATTTATTGCTTGGAATTGGGATGAGTTTTAATAATTATGTTTTTGATGAAAATATTGTATTGGTAAAAAATGATACTGCCCTGAAAAGTGAGATAAAAGCATCCCCGAAATTTTCCAAATCAAAATTAGCTACTGCCTTCTGGCATCTCCCTGTTGCTTTTCATCTGCGAAGTAAACATGTTAAAGATAAAAAGCCCATTATTTTCGAAGCCGGAGTAAATATCGATTACTTCAGCGGCGCTCATACAAAAATTGTGTATGAAATAAGCGATAACCGGCAGGTGGAAAAATATGACGACAACTGGCATGTGGAAAAATTGCGTTATGGTCCTTTTGTAAGAATTGGCTACGGCGGTTTGCGTTTTATTTTTAATTATTATAGAGTGCCGGTATTTAAGAAAGACGAAGGACCGCAAGTGACACCGTTTTCAATTGGTATTTCGCTGAATGGGTTTTAGACGTAAAGACACGGTTAGTTTCTCCTATAAATCCGACCTCACCCCAGCCCCTCTCCAAAAAATGGAGAGGGGTTAAAAAGCGCTTGGATTTTTATTCGTCCGTGTGTAAATCAAAATTTTAATAGATATTTGTGTTTTCATAATTAACCAATATGTTCCGTCCAAAAGTAGCCATAAATGGATTTGGTCGCATCGGAAGATTATCATTCCGCGCGTTAACAGATGCCAACAAAGTAGATATTGTGGCAATAAATGATATTACAGACACAAAAACTCTTAGTCATCTATTAAAATATGACTCTGTTCAAATGCACTTTCATGGAGAGGTGTATCCTGAGCCAGATGCTATAGTAGTGAATGGTAGAAAAATCCGATGTTTTGCCATAAAAGAACCTTCCAAACTCCCATGGTCCGAACTGGGTGTAGATATTGTATTGGAGTCATCCGGTAAGTTTACTACCCGTGTACTTGCCATGGAACACATCCATGCCGGCGCTAAGAAAGTTATCATTTCTGCGCCAGCGGATAAAGATGTTAAAACAATTGTAATGGGTGTTAATGATTCATCATTAACCAATGAAGATATTATTATTTCCAATGCTTCATGTACTACAAATTGTTTAGCGCCTATGCTTAAAGTTTTGGACGACCACTGGGGCATTGAATCTGGTTTTATTTCTACAGTGCATGCTTACACTTCTGATCAGCGTTTACATGATTCCCCTCACAAAGATTTACGTAGAGCCAGGGCGGCAACGGTTTCAATAATTCCAACCTCTACAGGAGCGGCTAAAGCGGCAACAATGGTACTACCACAACTCAAAGGAAAATTATATGGAAAAGCCATTCGTGTACCGGTTCCCGATGGTTCGCTTACAGATGTTGTGTGCCGCTTGAAAAAACAAACAACCCGTGAAGAGATTAATGCCGCTTTTCTAAAAACAGCACAAGGTGTTTTTAAAGGAGTTGTAGAATATACCGACGAACCAATAGTATCTGTTGACATTATTGGTAATCGTCATTCGGTTGTTTTTGATTCTCTTTTAACAGAAGTAATGGGATATGATGTAAACATTGTAGGATGGTATGATAATGAGGGAGGATACTCATGGAGAGTGGCTGATTTGATAGCAAGGATGGGAGAGTTAATGGTGGGTTGAAAGCGGGGTTTAAGTCCCACCCGCACTTTCAGGGCTACAGACTTAAACCAGATGTTCCATTGTGATTCACAAAAATTTTGTTACTACTCAACGTATAGACATTTTTATTTTTCCAAAAATAACACTTAACATAAAACACTAAACAAAAAATGTCTAAGTGCTCATATATCATATAATATTTTGGTTTTCGTTTGTTATTTAATATTTTTTGTTATATGTTATGTGTTATATTTGTAGCGAAAGATATCTGCTGAGTAGTAACAAAATTTTACTATAGCTCAAAAAATTTCCCATGCGTACCCTTTCTCAATACAATTTCCGGAACAAACAGGCTCTTGTACGTGTTGATTTTAATGTTCCCCTGGATTCTGAATTCAGAATCACTGATGACACACGAATAAAAGCCGCTTTACCAACTATCCGAAAAGTTATTTCTGATGGAGGTAGTACAATATTAATGTCACACCTGGGCAGACCAAAAGAAGGTCCTGTTAAAAAATATTCTCTGCAACATTTGGTATCGCGATTGTCGGAACTCACGGGTGTTCGTGTAATATTTGCTGATGATTGCATAGGTCCAATTGCTTTTGAAAAAGCACAAAACCTGAAACCTGGTGAGATTCTTTTATTAGAAAATCTTCGTTTTTATAAAGAAGAGGAAAAGGGGGAAATTGAATTTTCCAGAAAACTATCGCAGTTGGGAAATGTATATGTGAATGATGCATTTGGTACTGCTCACCGCGCACATGCAAGCAC
>MEPC01000001.1:17872-123310 GCA_001769655.1 Bacteroidetes bacterium RIFCSPLOWO2_12_FULL_37_12
TAGTGGCAAAATTCTTTCCGAACGACAAAGTATGTGGATATCTGATGCAGGCAGAGTTAGACAATGCATCTAAAGTTTTACAAAATCCTTCCAGACCCTTAACTGCTATCATGGGAGGGGTGAAAATTTCCGATAAAATACTTGTCATTGAAAAGTTACTTGATAAAGTAGATAATTTGTTAATCGGTGGAGCCATGGCTTTTACCTTTTTTAAAGCGCTGGGTGGTAAAACAGGAAACTCCTTGGTCGAAAATGACAAACTTGAATTGGCAACGCAGTTGGTAAAAATGGCTGATTCCAAAAAGGTGAATCTGATGTTACCTGATGATTCAGTTGCATCGGAATCTATAAATAATAGTACTGCCTTTGAAATTTACGACAGTATGAATATTCCTGAAAACCGGATGGGATTGGATATAGGACCTGAAGCCAGAAAAAAATATTCCAATGTTATTAAAAATTCCAAGACAATATTATGGAATGGTCCGGTGGGTGTATTTGAGATGGCAAATTTTTCTGGTGGCACTAAAGCCATTGCGCAGGCAATTGCTGATGCCACTTCCCTGGGGGCATATTCATTAATTGGTGGGGGTGACTCAGCCGCGGCTGTAAATTCACTCGGATATGGGAAAAATGTCTCTTACGTATCTACCGGTGGAGGGGCGCTATTGGAATATTTTGAAGGGAAAGAATTGCCTGGGGTTGCCGCGTTGAATTAAAACTCCTTCCATCGTAGAGTTTCGATCATCTTGTAAATATCACTTTTAATGAACCCGATTACCGGCGCTAATGAATCATTTTTAGTGGCTATATTAAAATACAGAGCGGCTCTGAAAAAATGATTAACAGTGTCACTGGCATAAAATTGAATCGGGCTGGGAATCTCACCTTCCAATTCAAAAATGTCGGATGAAATATTTGCCGGATTGGTATAAATTTTTTCCATAATGGAAAATGCCTTTACCTGATGTTTGTTTTTAAGTTTACGGCAATCTTCGGTAAGATCCCAGAATTTTTTTTTATCATGGTCTATTTTTTTATAAGTCACATGGATGGTGGCATCAAAAATCTTATAATATATACACAACCAATAGCGTTCTGCCATGGAAGTAGAATCAGGTAGCACCGTTGCGTGAGATGAAAGCTCAAAGAAATAAGGAAAAGTATCTGGAAGTGGCATGTAATTTTTTTCAGGAAGAATAATCCGGTTATATCCCTGAGGTCTTGAATAATATTCACCCCCACAGGAGATAATGAATGATAGAAATAACAGGTATAAAATGAAATATTTTTTCATCGTTTAAAAAAATGAAGGTAGCAACACGGCGCACCGTGTTTCTACACAAATCAAAATCCTTTGTCAGCAACACGGCGCACCGTGTTTCTACACTTTCTCTATCTCCCTTTTCACTTTCACTTTTACACGTTTAATTCTACGAACATCCACAGATTCAATAATGAACTCTAAATTCTCAAAGAAAGTCACCTCTCCGATTTTTGGCATTCTCGAAAATAAATTAAGCAATAAACCACCTATTGATTCAAAATCAGATTTTTGATTTTCAAACAGATGAGGAGAAATTTCGGTAATCCTGCAAAAATCTTTAATAGAGGTTTTTCCCTCAAAAGTAAATGTGTTATCATCAAGACGTGAGTAAACCATATCATCGTTGTCAAATTCATCGTTAATATCCCCCACAATTTCCTCAAGTATATCTTCCAGCGTTATTATCCCGGAAGTTCCGCCATATTCATCTACCACAATAGCCAGATGGTTGTGTGATTTTTTAAAATCATTTAAAAGGTCATCAATTTTTTTGCTTTCAGGAATAAAGAACGCCGGCTTTAACAATTTTTGCCAGGGAAAATCAGCTTGTTGGTTTGTATGTTGAATAAGGTCTTTTATTAGCAAAATTCCCTCAATCTGATCCAATGATTCAATGACAACCGGTAACCGTGAATATCCATGTTGATTAATTAATTCAAGAACCTTAGGAAGTGTTAGCGTCCTTTCAATAAATTTTATATCCTGCCTGGGTTTCATTATTTTTTTTACCGATGTGTTCCCGAATTTCAAAAATCCTTTTAACAGTTCTCTTTCTTCCGTAGCAGATGATTTACTTAATGTCAAATCTATGGCATGGTGCAAGTCATCTTTAGTTAATTGCTTGTTTGAATCAGTTGGCAAAGGCATTTTAATGAACGAGGATGATTTAACAAGTATCCACGAAAAGGGGTAAAAAAATTTAATTATGAATTGCATCGGAAACGCAACCCATTGTGAAGTGATTAAGTTTTTTTGAGCGGCAAATACTTTTGGAATCACTTCACCAAAAATGGCTATAAAAGCTGAGGTTACTACGATAAGACCTGTCAACGCAAAATTTGATGTCTCTCTCCCCCAGATATCCCAAAAGGCAAATGTGCTTACCGTTACGAATGCAACGTTCACTAAATTATTTGCTATTAGTATGGTTGCCAAAAGATAATTCGGTTTCTTTAATAATTCGACGACAAGTTTATCGTTTTTGTGCCTACTTTTATTTAATAATTCTTTCTCTTTGTCACTGAGTGAAAAAAGCGCGGCTTCGGCTCCTGAAATAAATGCAGAACACAACAACAGAAGGCAAACCGCACTTCCATTGATTAGATAAAAAGATAATGGCTGGGAATTCAAAGGCATGTATTACGCAAAGGTAAGAATTTTTCAGCATTTTTCTTATAAATCAAAATATCTTTTTTTGAACCATTGCTCTGAAAAGCGGAAAGATGACAAAAATCATGTTGCATATATCAAAGATATTCATACATTTGCGTCATTATTTGTATTTAATCTAAATAAACTTAAAACTTAAAATCAACATGAAAACAACAAAAGTCATTCTTTATTCAATCTTCCTCCTCGTTTCAAATCTGCTTTACAGTCAGGACAGGTTATTCACTTATACATACCAGACCACAACCCTTCCTAAGGGTGTAAAGGATCTGGAAGTTTGGAATACCTACCGGACAGGTCGTGAAAATTTTTTCCATCGTCTCGACCAACGAATGGAGTTTGAAGTGGGTGTAACTGATAATTTACAAACCGCTGTTTATGTAAATGCCTCTAACAAAGCTACCGGGGTTAAGGTAAACGACAGCACTATGATTTTAACTAAATCTTCAAGTTTATCTTTTTCCAATGAATGGAAATACAAAATTAGTGACCCAGTGGCAAGTCCTATTGGGTTTGGTATTTATGGTGAAATCGGTTTGGCGGCTCATGAAATTGAGTGGGAAGCGAAGTTGTTGTTTGATAAAAAGTTTGGAAATAACCTTTGGGCATTTAATATTGTAGGAGAATACGAAATAGAATATGGTGCGGAAGGTGCCAAAATTGAAGGTGAAACAGAAAAAGTGCTGGAGTTTGATATGGGGTTTATTCATCTTTTTAACTCTTCATTCGGATTGGGTATTGAAGCAAGAAATCATAATGAATTCGTTGAGAAAGACGGATGGGAACATTCTCCGCTTTTTGCAGGTCCCGTTATGTCTTTTTCAGGGGATAAGTATTTTATAAATTTCACACTATTGCCCCAATTAATTAATTTTCATAAACATGAAGGCGAAACCAGCAATCTTGATTTAACCGAGCATGAAAAGCTGGAGATGAGGATGCTGATAGGATTTAGTTTTTGAAAAATTTTTACAAAAGGATTTTTTTTCGATATGACCTGTTCAACGAATTTCTTACGGATTATTTTACCAATTGCACTTTTTCTAAACGGTTGTACCCCTGTTATTTTTTCACCGGTTGACTCTGACCTTCAACGGGCAAAGAAATATTGGAATGATATAACGCTGGAACATTTAAAATCCGGTTATAAACTTTATGTAAGCAAATGCGGAGGATGTCATACACTTTACCCACCACAACAATTTCCAAAAGAAAAATGGATTAAACTAATGCCGGATATGGCAAAAGAAGCAAAATTGGATTCGGTGCGTATTGGTTTAATAGCACGATACATCTTGACCATGCAAACTGTAAATCCCAAGGAAAGGTAGGAAAAAAGAAATCTTCACTATACTGGTTCTGCGATTTTAGGTGCTCCTGACATGATTTCAGGAGTTGCAAAATCAGCATATTGCGAAAAGTTTTTTACGAATTTAGAGGCAAGTTCATTTGCTTTCTGATCGAACGCATTTTTATCTTTCCATGTATTGCGTGGAGACAAAATTTCAGCAGGCACTCCGGAAACCTTCTCCGGAATTAAAATCCCAAAAACAGGATCGGCGGTAAATTTTGCATTATTCAATTCACCGTTTAATGCGGCAGTAATCAATGCACGCGTATAACTCAATTTCATTCTGGAACCAATTCCATAAGGTCCTCCTGACCAGCCGGTGTTAATCAACCAGACATTTACGGTATGTTGCTTCATTTTTTTACCAAGCATTTCTGCGTATTTAGTGGGATGCAATGGAAGAAATGCTTTGCCGAAACAAGCAGAAAAAGTGGTTTGTGGTTCAGTAACGCCGACTTCCGTACCCGCTACCTTTGCTGTATATCCTGAAATAAAATGATACATGGCTTGTCCGGCATTTAATTTAGAAAGTGGAGGAAGAACACCAAATGCATCGCAAGTAAGAAGAAAAATATTGGAAGGATGGGTTCCTACGGATGGCTCCACGGCGTTAGAAATATAATGAATAGGATAACAGGTTCTGGTATTCTCAGCCGCCGAGGTGTCACTGAAATTTATAGTTCTGGTATCCGGAAAATATTTTGTGTTTTCAACAATACTACCAAAGCGGACGGCATCAAAAATCTGCGGTTCTTTTTCTTTGGTAAGGTCAATGCACTTTGCATAACATCCTCCTTCAAAATTGAAAACACCGTCATCTGTCCATCCATGTTCATCATCTCCTATCAGATGGCGTTGCGGGTCAGCGGAAAGCGTTGTTTTTCCGGTACCCGAAAGTCCGAAGAAAATGGCAGTGTCACGGTTATCACCCATGTTTGCAGAGCAATGCATGGAAAGAACTCCTTTGAGAGGTAGTAAAAAGTTAAGGATGGAGAAAATGCTTTTTTTCATTTCACCGGCATACGCAGTACCTCCCATAAGAACTATTTTTCTGGTAAAATTTATTATTACAAAATTTTCCTGACGGGTACCATCGCGTGTTGGTTCAGCGGTAAATCCGGGAGCGCAAATTATGGTAAATTCGGGTTTGTGAGAGGCAATTTCATGTTGCGTGGGACGGATAAAAATATTATTACAAAAAAGATTATGCCAGGCGAGTTCGTTTACAATGCGAATGGAGAGACGATGGTTGGTGTCGGCTCCGGCAAAAGCATCGCGGACAAATAATTCTTTATTATTCAGATAATCAATGACTCTTTTATAAAGTAAATCGAATTTATCAGGTTGAAAAGGTATATTAACATCTCCCCACCAGACCGTTTTTTCAGTGATAGCATCTTTCACAATAAAACGGTCTTTAGGAGCACGTCCGGTATATTTCCCGGTCATGGCAACTAAAGCGCCGCTGTCGTTCAACGTACTTTCGTTTCGCTGAAGAGCAAGTTCCGTTAATTCAGAAACATTCAGATTCCAAAAAACCTGTTTATTTGTTTCTATTCCATAATCATTAAGTCCGGATACGTTTGAGTGATTGCCTGTTTGTTTCATGGTTGTAAAATGGTTGAATGGTTAAATGGTTAAATGGTTGAATGGTTGAATGGTTAAAATGGTTAAAATGATTAAAATGGTTAAATGGTTAAAAAAAGAAGACCAAAGGTATATTAAAAATTATTGAAAAACAACCTTCAGTTAAATTGTATTTTCCACAATTTGCTGTGGATATTATAGGTACTTTCCTTGAAAAATTTAATTTTATTTTTGCAGACCAGATTTAATCATTTTCTTTTGAATCAAAAAATCATAAAAAAAACATAAAACATGACCGCAGTATATAATGAAGACAGCATTAAATCGCTCGACTGGAGGGAACACATCCGCCTGAGACCGGGTATGTATATCGGAAAGTTAGGCGATGGCTCCTCTCATGACGATGGCATTTACTTGTTATTGAAAGAAGTAATTGATAACTCCATTGATGAGTTTATCATGGGCGCAGGCAAAACGATTGAAGTAAAAGCCATGGAAAAGAAAATCACTGTCCGCGATTACGGCAGAGGAGTGCCACTTGGAAAATTGCTTGATTGCGTTTCAAAAATAAACACAGGCGGGAAATATGATTCAGAAGCATTTAAAAAATCGGTAGGATTAAACGGCGTTGGAACCAAAGCGGTGAACGCATTATCCGGGCAATTTTTTGTTCAATCATTCCGCGAGGGAAGAACGAAATCGCTCTGGTTTGAAAAAGGTATTCTAAAAAAAGATGAAAAAGAACAGCCCTCCAAAGAACGAAATGGCACGTTGGTAACTTTTGTGCCGGATGAAACCGTATTTAAAAATTTCAAATTCTCTCCTGAGTTTATAGAAAATCAAGTATTGAATTATGTGTATCTTAATACAGGGCTTACCATTAATGTAAATGGAAAAAAATATTATTCTGATAAAGGACTGTATGATTTACTGCAACATAATACCGAAGGGGAAGTTTTGCGTTATCCCATCATACATCTGAAAGGCGATGACATTGAAGTGGCACTGACTCACGGGGAGCAATATGGAGAAGAATATTATTCGTTTGTCAATGGCGCCCATACTACGCAAGGTGGCACGCATCAGGCGGCATTGCGTGAAGCGGTGGTTCGTACCGTTCGTGAATTTTACAAAAAAGAATTTGACGCTTCTGATATTCGCGCTTCCATCGTTGCCGCTATCAGTGTTCGCATTCAGGAACCCATTTTTGAATCACAAACGAAAACCCGACTGGGTTCCATTCAAACCGGACCCGAGGGATTGAATCTCAGAACCTGGATAAATGATTTTGTGAAAAATGAGTTAGATAATTATCTGCATAAAAACCCTGACATCGCTGATTTAATGCTGAAACGCATCATGCAATCGGAAGATGAGCGAAAGGAAATTGCCGGTATAAAAAAACTTGCGAACGAGCGAGCTAAAAAAGCAAACCTCCATAACCGAAAACTGAGGGACTGCAAAATTCATTTTGACGATAACAACGAAAAAAATCTGCAATCCACTTTATTTATTACGGAGGGGGATTCTGCCAGTGGTTCTCTGACGAAAGCACGTAGTCCGGAAACGCAGGCAGTATTCAGTTTAAAAGGAAAACCACTGAATTGTTTCGGACTTACTAAAAAAATTGTCTATGAAAATGAAGAGTTCAATCTGCTTCAACATGCTCTTAACATAGAGGAAGGAATTGAAAATCTAAGATATAATAACATAGTGGTTGCCACCGATGCCGATGTGGATGGCATGCATATCCGTTTGTTATTACTCACCTTTTTTCTTCAGTTTTTTCCCGAACTGATAAAAAACGGTCATGTTTATATTTTACAAACTCCTTTGTTCCGTGTAAGAAACAAGCAGGAAACCATTTATTGTTATTCGGAGGTAGAAAAACAAAAAGCGATAGAAAAATTGGGGAGCAAACCGGAAATTACCCGTTTCAAAGGACTTGGTGAAATTTCTCCAGATGAATTTGAAGGATTTATAGGAGAAGACATACGGCTTGATCCGGTTTTGCTTGGGCAAAATTCATCAATCGCAAATCTGCTGAAATATTACATGGGGAAAAATACTCCTGAAAGACAAGAGTTTATTATTGAGAATTTGAGGGTGGAGGAAGTGGTGTGAGGGAGGGGTATTCATTATTTTATACTAAAGGTGAATAGGTTTTAAAAAAAATTAATAACATATAACAAAAAATAATTAATGTCAAAGGAGTTGAGAGCTTAGAAATTATATATTTCTTGTTTAGTGTTATATGTTTTTTTATGTAAATAAAATTCTGTACTTTTGTGTAAAAGAAATTAAATTTAATACCATGCAAACAGTAACCATACCAAGGAATGAATACAATACGCTTTTAGCGTCAAGGATGAAATTCGATTATCTGCGTCAAATTTTAATTGATGATTTTTTTTCACCCCCTCCAACCAAAAACATTGAGGCAATTACCAGAGCATTTGATGAAACAGGAAAGTACAATAAAGCATTTATCAATAGTTTGAAAAAAGGGCTTAAACGCTCATCCTATTAAAGAAACCATTGAAATAATTGTTGTAAATAATCATTACCGATAGTTTTACACTCTCGCTTACCTAGTTTGAAAAATTTTACATCCTAAACCCTATCACCAGAATGTCATCTGCCTGTTCATTTCAAATTATTAAAAATGTATCGTTCCTACGGAACTAAACTGTAAGTAGTCAAACGTTTCAACAACGGACTGAAGTCCGTTGTTACAAAATGGTTCGTTCCTACGGAACTGTTTTTTACATCTTTTGAAGTAAGCTAATGCCTCTTTCCTACGGAACTGTTTTTTACATCTTTTGAAGTAAGCTAATGCCTCATTCTTACGGAACTGTTTTTTACATCTGTTGATGTAACCTAATGCCTCGTTCCTACGAAACTGTTTTTTACATCTGCTGATGTAATCTGTTGTTATTCCTGATAAAACAAATAGACAGTTAAAAGTCCTTTCCAATACATCATAAAAGTATTAGCCGAAAAGACACATGTTAAAAAACGAATTAATTCCTATCTTTGTGAGTGAAAAAATAAATCCAATACTGGTAATTACATTAATCATTCTCTCACCCCGTGCCCAAATTCCCAAAAATCCCAAAAACACCTACCCCCGAGTCAGAGCCGGAGCAAACCAACGGCACTTCACAATCCGAAGCCACCGACCTTCATAACCGAGAACCGGTTTCGGGTATGTATCAGAACTGGTTTCTCGATTATGCATCTTATGTTATTCTTGACAGAGCCGTTCCTGCTTTGGATGATGGGTTGAAGCCCGTACAACGCCGCCTGCTTCATACCTTGAAGGAAATGGATGATGGCCGGTTTCATAAAGCCGCCAACATCATCGGACAAACGATGAAATATCATCCGCATGGGGATGCCTCTATCTATGAAGCATTGGTAAATCTTGCTCAAAAGGGATTTCTCATAGATACTCAAGGCAACTGGGGCGATCCTGCTACCGGTGATTCCGCCGCCGCACCAAGATACATTGAAGCAAAGCTCTCGCGGTTTGCTCACGAAATATTATTTAACGAAGAAACCACACATTGGCAGTCATCTTATGATGGCAGAAATCGCGAACCGGTGACACTGCCTGTAAAATTCCCACTATTACTTTTGTATGGCATCGAAGGAATTGCCGTAGGGCTTGCCACTAAAGTGATGCCACACAATTTTTGCGAATTAGTGCAGGCATCTATTGATTATCTTAAAAGAAAAAAAGTAAATCTGGTTCCTGATTTTCCCTCCGGTGGGATCGCCGATTTTTCAAATTATAATGAAGGGAAACGCGAAGGTAAAATCCGTATCCGCGCAAAGATGGAGGTGATTGATAAAAAAACATTGGTCATCAAAGAGATTCCATACACTACCACCACTGCCAGCTTAATGGATTCCATTGTACAGGCAAATGATAAAGGAAAAATTAAAATACGCAAAGTGGATGATAATACCGCCAAGAATGTGGAGATTTTCATTCACCTTTCGCCGGGTACTTCTCCTGATATTACTATGGATGCGCTGTATGCCTTTACCAATTGTGAGGTCTCCATTTCACCCAATGCCTGTGTCATCGAAAACGGAAGACCGGTTTTTCTTTCCGTAAATGACATTTTGAAGAAGTCAACCGATAATACGGTTAAATTGTTGGGCAGGGAGTTGGAAAACTGGAAAGCAAAGTTAGAAGAGAAGTGGCACATGTCGTCCCTTGAAAAAATTTTTATTGAAAAAAGAATTTACCGCAACATAGAGGAGTGTGAAACTTTCGAAGCAGTCATTGAGACGATTTTTAAAGGGTTGAAACCGTATCAGAAGCAATTCAGGAGAGAGATTACCCGCGAGGATATTCTGAAATTAACTGAGATAAAAATAAAACGCATTTCAAAATACGATAGCTTCAAGGCGAACGAAGAAATACGGAGCATGGAAGAAGAGATGAAGCAGGTTAATTTTCATATTGCCAATCTTACGGAATATGCCATTCAATATTTTACGAGCTTGTTAAATAAATACAGCAAAGGGAATGAACGTAAAACGGAAATCAGGATGTTTGACACCATTTCGGCGGTGGAAGTGGCAGTTGCCAATCAGAAACTTTATGTGAACCGGGAGGAAGGTTTCATTGGGACTTCCTTGCGTCAATTTGAATATGTTTGCGACTGCTCTGACATGGATGAGATAATTGCGTTCAGAAAAGACGGGAAAATGATGGTGACCAAAGCCGCCGAAAAAACATTTGTTGGAAAAGATATTCTGTTAGTTAATGTTTTCAAGAAAAATGATGAGCGAACCATTTACAATATGATATATCAGGATGGTCCCAAAGGGAAAGGGTTTGCAAAACGATTTGCGGTGAGCGGGGTTATCCGCGATAAAGAATATGATCTTACCAAAGGAACCCCCGATTCCACGGTTCATTATTTAAGTCAGAATCCGAACGGTGAAAGTGAAGTAGTGACACTAAATCTCAGGCACCAGCTTCACATGAAAAAACCTTCCTTTGATTTTGATTTTAAAGAGCTGATGATTAAAGGGAGAAGTTCCATAGGAAACACCATTACAAAATACATTATCCGCAAAGTGACACTAAAAGAAAAAGGTGTTTCTACTTTGGGAGGATTGGATATCTGGTACGATGAAATACTTATGCGGTTAAATACCGACAGCCGGGGACACTATCTCGGTAATTTCAGCGGGGAAGACAAAGTACTGGTGATTAATAAAAATGGTACTTGGGAGATGAAGACCTTTGAACTTACAAACCATTTTGATGAAGGGACGCTGATTGTACGGAAATATAAGCCAGGGCTCATTATATCAGCCGTTCATTTTGAAGGAGACAAAAAAAGATGTCTTGTCAAGCGGTTTGAAGCAGAAGATACTGCGGTAGGAAGAAAGGTTTTATTTATTTCAGAAACGGAGGGCTCAAAATTATGGGTTGCCTCTGTGGATGAGAAACCTATCGTGACTGTAAAATTTGTGAAGGGAAAAAGGGTAACTCCCAAGCCCGTTCAGGAAGATTTATCAGCCATGATAGAAGTGAAAGGATATAAGGCGGCAGGCAATATTTTTACAAAGAATGAAGTAGCGGAAATAAAATTGATTTCAAATCCTGAAGTGACACAAGGTGTCACTGCTCCTGTTCAGAGCCAATTGCTCTTTGAACCGTTTGTGAAGACACAAACGGGGGCGGGGAAGGGGGAAGGGGAGAAGGAGAGAAAGGGGGAAAGGGAGAAGGGGAGAAAGGGGGAAAAAGAGAAGGTGAAAAATTGGGAAAAGCAGGTTGAAAGGAAAGCTGAAAAAAAGGAAACTGGGAAAAAATCAAAACAGGAAGCCATTAAAACAGGAAATAAGAAAGAAGAAACAAAACCTGCTGTATCAAAAAAGCCCAAAAAGGATATTCCATTTGAGATTATTGACAGTCGAAAAGGGAAGCAGAGGATTATTGAGTTTTAGGAAACTTCCTCCGTCAAATATTTATGCAGAAACCCAGCCAGCGCCCCACCACCCAACGTTCCCAACAAATAAATCCATACCTCTGAAAAATCACTTGCCCTTAGCATGCTCGCTATAAAAACTGAAGGGTTAAATGCACCGCCGGTGACACTTCCGAAAGCAAACGCCATGGCAGTGACAGTCAAACCGATAGCAAAACCATAAATATGATTCCCTTTTGTTTTTTCTGTTGCGGCTACCGCCAACACCACTGAAGCAAGAAGAAACGTTCCCGTTGCTTCTGCCAGAATTGCCTGTAATGGAGTGACACCGATTGCTACGGTCACTATGAATTTCTTACCATACCAATCGGCAAAATAAACTGCGAGGATGGCACCGATAAGTTGTGACATGACATAAAACGTTGCCTCGTTGACGTTTATTTTTTTACGGATGAATAAAGCCAGTGTCACCGCCGGATTATAATGGGCTCCGCTGATATGTCCGCCGAAATAAACTGCCGCCGCCAGGGTTAAACCGATAGCGGCAGGATTTCCGGTAAACGCAATGGCGGTTACAAGAAAAAAAGTTCCGATGAGTTCTGTGATGTATGTGCGCATGAGAAGTAATGATTTTGTTCGTTAAAATTTTTTGCAAAAATAGAAAATAATTTTTATATCTTCCTTCTAAAAGACCTCACCCCAGCCCCTCTCCAAAAAAATGGAGAGGGGTGGGAGTGACATTGTCATTCCCCCAAGACCTCACCCCAGAAGCTCTTTAAGGGATGAGGGGATGGATGGAGGTCGGATTTTTGTGAAATTCAATATTTTTATGTAAATTTGTTTTTTAATAGAATAGCAAGTTTATTTTTTTTTAGAAAGAAATTGCGTGTATTATCAAAAAAAACCCTGCGGGAATATTGGCGAAAACATTTGGATTAGATTTATTGGCACTCATTCGGAATACGACAAGATAGTAGCAGAAATAATTTGATGCAACTAACATGAAAATAAAAGTAATAAAAACTAAAAAGGACTACGAAAAAGCTATCAAATTTCTGGAAGAAATTTTTGATTCTCAACCTGGAACTATAGAAGGTGATGAGTTAGAATTACTTTCCGTTCTTATAGAAAAATATGAAGATGAACATTATCCGATTTCACCTCCCGATCCTGTGGAAGCTATCAAATTCCGATTAGAGCAACTGGGATATGAACAGAAAGATGTAATAAACATTTTTGGTAATAAGAATCGTATGAATGGAATTTTAAAACGAAAGCAAAAATTAAATCTTGAAATTGTAAGAGACCTCCATAAGACATTACACATTCCGCTTGCAACGTTAGTTGGAGTTTGAATTTTTTCATGTAAATTTGTATTCCTTTTTATTTCAGGTCACGTGGCCGAGTGGCTAGGCACGGGTCTGCAAAACCCTCAACGGGGGTTCGATTCCCTCCGTGACCTCTTTTTTCTTTCTTTCGGACAAAACTCATGGCACTCATCAGCAAACGGCGAGTAGAAGCAACTTTTATTTCCCGCCCTTTTACCGGCAGGGAAAAGGAGAAAAACACTTTTTCAGAGATCGTAAAAAATTCTATCCCGGGAGAACATAAAATAATGACATTTTATGGAGTAGGAGGAATGGGAAAGTCAACGTTAAGAAAAGAATTGGGAAGAATGGTTGATTCCGGTATGCAAGGCGACCCGTGGATAAGCGCCTGCATTGATTTTGACGATAAACATAATTTTCCAAATCCTAAAGAGGATTTCACCATTCCCTTACGGTATCTTGCCTTTGAGTTTACAAAAAAATATAAATTCAGTTTCAGGAGGTTCGACCTCGGATATGCTTATTTCTGGAAAAACAGCTATCGTGAGCATGATATGAAAAATCAGAACTGGGTGGAGAGCAGTGAAATTTTAAATGAGGTAATAAAAGCCGCCGGAGATATTCCGTTTGTGGGAGCCATTCCTCATATTGCAAAAGCGTTTAATCTCTCCCGTGGTATAATTAAAAATTGGTGGGAAAAAAAGGAAAATGAAGAATTAAAATTATTTCTTTGTTGCGATAATCCGCATCATCCTGCCAACCGGCAAAAACTCCTATACTTTTTTGCTGATGATTTGAAATCAAATCTTGAACAATCCGGAAAACGTGCTGTAATTTTTCTGGATACCTACGAACGGTTTCAGGAAAATATTTCCGATAAATCAAAAGTAGCCATTCTGGAAAGTGATGCTTGGGTACGTGACATGGTCAGAGAACTTCCTGGTATTGTCTGGGTTATCCTGGGGCGACAACGGTTGAGATGGGAAGAAGTGGATGATGATTTTAATCAACCCGGTTTATTCTATCAGAATGCGCTGGAAGGTCTTTCCGGACAAGAAACCATTTCGTTTCTTTCCAATTCCGGAGTTGCCGATTCTTCCATACAGCAACTTATTATTCAGGCATGTAATAATCCCGATTTGAATGAAATAAGGTGTTATCCCTATTACTTAGATTTATGTCTGGATCTGGTTTCCATCGCAACTCAAAAAGGAACTCCTGTCACTCCCGACCTGCTCGGGAAAAGCCGCCAGGAATTATCCAGGCGTTTTCTCATGTGGTTAGATAATATTGAAATCAACACGCTGAAAGTGCTTAGTGTGCCAAGGTACTGGAATGATGAGCTTGCCAAGTTACTTATTCATGAATTTAAAACCGGCTATTCAATTATCAATCTTAATTCCATCCGCAAATTTTCTTTTATTCATGAAATCGGGAATGGCACTTTTAAAATTCATGGGATCATGCAACAAAGTTTGAATCAGACATTTCAGGATGATATTAAAGATGTACATCGTTTTCTTGCAAACTATTATACTCAGATACTTTTAAAAATATCATTGCCAAAAGAAATTACGGAAGAACATGAGAAGGCATTTTCAGAGGCGTTTTATCATTTGAAAAATATTACCACTCCGGAAGAATTGTTAAAGAATTTTCAAAATTTATGCAAACAATTCAGTGCAGGGCAAAAGCATGATATTTTATTGAATCTGCTTTTTGATTTCGAAAACTTGTTGGGAGAAATTCCTTCGTTTGCAAATCTAAAGGCATGTGTTCAGGTAAAAATAGGTGAGATTTTTGTTCAAACGGCAAAATACAAGGAAGCGGAAAGTATTTTAGAGAAGGCATTAAAAGTTCTGGTTGACTACAATGGTATCGAGCATCTGGAAGTTTCTTTATGTTGTCAGGGTCTGGGGTTGGCTACTTTTTATTTAGGAAAGTACGACATATCCGAAAATTATTTATTGCAGTCGCTTGCTATTAAAGAAAAAGTTCTTGGAGAAATACATCATGATGTGGCGAGTATTCATAATTGTATCGGGGCAGTTTATTTATTTATCAATCGTACGGATACAGCTGAAAAATATTTCAGAAGATCAGCCGTATTATATCTTAAAGTTTTAAAAAAAGACCTGAATATCGTAATTGAAAACCAACAAAATGCTAATCTTTTTTCTAAAACCGATGGTATTAATGACTTTGGAAAAATCAACATTGAAGAACTTTCGTTATTTGAAAAGGCACAGGGTGATAAATATATTGATCTAGCATCAACGCTTAATAATCTTGCCGACCTATATTTTAATCAGAAGAAACTGGAAGAATCGGAGCCACTGTTAACTACTGCTTATAAAATGAGATTAAACCGTTTTGGGTTAAATCATCCCACAACCGCATACTCGATTGTAGCCCTTGGAAACATGGAATTGGAAAAAGGTAATTTTGTGCAATCTGAAAAACTTATATTACAAGCACGTGAGATTTTTCTGAACACGCTAAGTGAACATCATCCCAGGGTTGCCTTAGCAGAACATTGCCTTGCGGAATTGTTATTAAAATCCGGAAGAGTTCAGGAGGCATTCGCGAAAGCAGAAAAATCATTGAACATTCGTTTATCTATTTTTAATGAAAACCATCATAGCGTAAAGCAATCACGTTTACTTTTAGAAAAAATTCAACAGGCATTGGTTGTTAGTCATTAGAAATTAGGAATTAGGCATTTACCCCGATACTCCTACACACCCATACCCCGATACTTTTTTACCCCCATTCTATGTAATTTCAAAAAATTCACGTAAGTTTGTACCTGAATTATTGGATCGGTAGTTCAGTTGGTTAGAATGCCGCCCTGTCACGGCGGAGGTCGCGGGTTCGAGTCCCGTCCGGTCCGCACTATTTTAATTTAAACCATTGTAAATCAAATAGCTACAATGGTTATTTTTTTGATGTTGTCAGAAATATTGTTGCTTTAAATGATAGATTCAATTTATTTTTTAGATTTATAACAACATTATAATTGCGTTACTTGCTTTGTATTTGAAATTGCGACATTTCACCTGTACACAAGGGCAAGACGCCACGCTTTGCGTGGGCTGTCTTGTTATGTGTGCGGGTTGTCGCAAACCTCAAATACTGGCTTGTACAGTTCCACGCAATTTTTTTTAACCAACCGTTTGGAACTGCCGGTGCATAATTTTTTATTATGAAAAATAGAATAATAAGAACAAGCACTTTTGTAATCCTTTTAGTTTTTTCAATAATTGCATTTAATCAATCTGAAGCTCAAGACTTTCCTGGCAAAGAGGTTCAGTTACTTGTAGGAAAAGATGTGAAAGCAAAGGAATTTAAGGAGGATTGGGAAAAAAATTACCATTATAAGAATTTTTACAAAAAATTTGATGTTAAAAACAAAAAATTAGATAAATTTAGAACCAGACCATTTGCTAAAAATCTTTATACAGAGTATAGCAAATTAGTTGGAAAAGAATTCAAAGTGAAAAATTATTATGAAACAACTGAAAGGTATATAATGTTAGAATTATCGAATGATAAAATAGGTACTTTATTTTATGAGTACGATCCAAAATATGAACGTGATTACGAATTAACTGTAATAGGTGGATTGGTTTTACCTGAAGATTTTTATTGCAGAGATATTGAGAAGGAAGTTGATAAATTTACAAATAAAATTAAATATAATACTCCAACTGAAAATGGTATGTATTATAATAAATATATAGAAGATGGGTCAGTTAGGATATATTTATATATTAGACAACGTGGTAGCACAGTCAGTGTCAATGAAAAAGGAGTTATTTTACTTCTTGAAAATGGTTTTAAAATTGAGAAGCCTAATGCCAGTATATCTGTAAATGTTAATACAGGTGGCTCTGGTTACATGTACTCAGCTATGATTGAAATTGACAATAATGATATTAAACTATTATTAGAAAATAAAATTACTGACAAAAGGTTATACATTTATGATGATTCAGTAGATTCTATTTCTGGGATGAAATTAAAAGAATATTTGAAGTGTTTAGTTAAACTTGAAAAATAATAATATTTATATTCCAATCACTTTAAATAGGATAATTTCACAAATTTTATCAATTAAACTTCTTAGAGTTCTAATAATACCCCTTTTTACTTTTAATTTTTTTACATCCTTTTGAACAATTTTGTTTCTGACTTTTGCGGGTTTGAAATGTAATATAAGAAAAGTAAAGTATTTCATAAAATTCTTAATAGTAAAAGACCACATTATTTCAATCGCCACTTTTACCTCATCTTCTGTAATGAAAACTCTAAATTTCTCCACTGTAAATTTTTTTTTATACTTTATTTTAAATTTAATTAATTTCATTTTTTTAAAGTTTTTGAATTGTTTAATTTTTGTTATATATAAAATTGTTATTTTTATAGAGCATATTTTGTTCCTTATTATTAATATAAGAAGTTGGGTAAATTGTGCATTTATTAATTAAAAATGAAGTCGATTTATAGTATATCATTAACATTCATAAATGTAACAAGCTTAAAATCAGGAATAAACGATTGTTAATAAAAAACTCATAAAAAATCTTTTCTGTTTTTATTATTAATAAAAGTAATTCCGTATTTTAGAATTTCTGTCAGCTGTTATATAAAGTTTATTATTTATATTTTTTTGAATTTCTGTTCCTTTATCCTATCAATTTGAAGGTTTATGCCTGATTGAACATTTTTCATTTATATATTCACTATTTTAATTACAAACAAGTGTCTTATCTTTGCGTAAATTATTTTCTTCAAAACTTACCATGAAAAAATTCAAAAAAAATAAATCGGAAGTGAATATTCCGAAGTTAACGTTTTGTAATAGACATATCACTTATATTGCTATTAATAAATTTTAAAATGAAAATAAGATTTTTTAGTTCACTTTCTATTTTTTTATTTTTAGTTTTCTCAAAAAATGCTTTCTCCCAATCCACAGATAAAGGAAAAGATGAAAGTATAGGAATCAGCCTTCAGTATTGTATTAATGTTCCCAAAATACCATTAGGGTTTTCTTTTATTTACTATCTTAACCATAATATTTATGGGTATGTAGATGTGAAATTTGGAATTGGAGATGAAATATTTGGGCAGGATTATTCCTCCATAGAAACAATTCAATCTTTAGAAACAAAGTTTAACGATCCAATTATTGGTGATAAAAATGGCGGTTGGTTAGGTGGAAATCTTGGAGTGGCATTAAAAATTAATAAAATAATTTATCCATATTTTGCAATTGGTTATAGTTCTAACACAATATACAGACAATATTTTGACCAATCACTCATTCTTTCACCAGACGGATACTATTATGTTGAAAATCCTTATAAATCTTTTTCAGGTATAAATCTAGCATCTGGTATTGTTTTTACCTTACAATATCATTTATCAATACAATTAGGAGTTGACTTAAAACCATTTGGATTTGTAGGAGGGTTAGGATTTTATCTTTGATATATTTTATTTTGCTCGTTTCAAAATTTGATCATTCTTATTATCTTGAATAAAGAAGAAAAAAAATAAGTTTTCCTTTTCTTCTTGGATAATCAATTTGTATTATACTAAAAGAAAATGGGTATAAGGTATAAGGGTATAGGGTATAAGGGCGTAATTTATTGTATTTCCCCTATACCTTTATACCCCTATACCATTTTTACTAATTTCCGCAAACTCATTCAGCATGAGTATATTTTTTATCCTCCGAAAAGATAAATTTATTGGAATTACAAATAAAATTATTACCTTTACCTTTGTATCTCTGAAAAGCAGTGAACTTTTGCGAAGTTGGGTTCTAATTTAGGTATATTTTGCTTTCTTAAACTATATGTGATGAATTATGAAAACTATTACATTGAATATTGAAAATCCAACAGTGTATAATGCACTAATTCCGTTTCTTAAATCAATTGGTATTAATATTTCTCAAGATACCGAGTATGATAAAGAAAAAGTAAAAGTAGACCGGTCTTTAACTGCAAACAAGCTATTAAATTCACAATTAGTTGGTTTATGGAAAGATCGAAAGAATATAAAAAATACCTCTTTGTTCGCCAGAGAAATAAGAAATGAAGTTCAGAATCGTAAACACTATACAAAATGACTGCACTGGATACCGATATTATGATAGATGTTTTACGGCAATATCCGCCTGCTTTGAAATGGTTAGAAACCTTAAACGATGAGGTAATCATCTTATCTGGTTTTGTTGTTATGGAATTAATACAGGGATGTAAAAACCAACAAGAACAAAAGAAGCTTCAAAAAGCTATTAACGGCTACATAATCACATGGCCGTCAGAAAGAGAATGTGCTGATACTTTGCGAATTTTTTCTGAATTTCACTTCAGCCACGGACTTGGATTGCTTGATGCTTTTATTGGTCAGATGGCAGTTACACTTAATTTACCATTGTATACTTTTAACCAAAAGCATTACACATCTATCCCGAATCTAAAAACAATACAACCCTATGAGAAATAAATGTAAAGAATTTAAAACAATACTCCAATCCTTACACATCTCGTTTTGTTTTCTCTTTCTCATTTTTTTCAGTTGCTCAAAACCTCCCACCGAAACCCCACCTCCTCCCCCACCCTTCTTAAACCTCGCTGACTCAGTGACCTACGTAGGCGCCAAGGAGTGTGCCACTTGTCATACCGATAAATTTAACTCTTTTCTTCATACCGGTATGGGACAATCGTTTGATGTTGCTACTCAACAAAAAAGCTCTGCCAATTTTGAAAATCAATCTCCGGTGTACGATAAATATTCCGATTTCTACTATGAGCCATTTTGGAAAAATGACTCTCTGCGAATTTTAGAATTTCGCCTGATTGGAAAGGACACAGTTCATAAACGGATGGAAACTATTGATTATATTATTGGTTCAGGTCAGCATACCAACTCGCATATTATAAATACCAACGGGTATTTAACACAAGCGCCTTTAACCTTTTATACCCAACGAAAAATCTGGGATCTCCCCCCTGGATTTGAGAATGGAAATAATTCCCGTTTTAGCAGGCAGATTGGGTTGGAATGTATGACTTGCCATAACGGTTATCCGGAATTTCAGCAAGGTTCAGTTAATAAATTTACATTGATAAAAAACGGAATTGACTGCGAGCGGTGTCACGGACCCGGAAGTTTACATGTTGGATTGAAACGCCAAGGGATTCACGTAGATTTGGAAAAAGAACACGATTATTCGATTGTAAATCCCATTCATCTTTCAGTGGACAGGCAAATGGATATTTGTCAGAGGTGCCACTTGCAGGGAAATACCGTCTTAAAACCGGATAAGACATTTTTTGATTTTAAACCGGGTAGGATGCTTTCAGAAGTGATGGATGTTTTTATGCCTCGTTACAAAGATGAACCGGATCATTTTATCATGGCTTCTCATGCCGACAGGTTAAGAATGAGTAAATGTTTTATTGAAAGTATGAAGAAAAGAGAAACTGATTCTACAGCTATGTCTTTAACCTGCCTGAATTGTCATAATCCTCATTTAAGTGTCACTCTTACTCCACAGAAATCATTTAATAGTGCATGTCAGAAATGTCACACGGTTACTTCCGGATTTTGCACCGAAACTCCCGAAAAAAGAAATAGCAGTAACAACGATTGTGTCACTTGCCACATGCCACAGTCGGGTACGAGGGATATTCCCCATGTGATGACCACCGATCATCGGATTGGTATTCATACCATTGATGAAGATGAAAAGAAAAAAAAATATGTACCGGGTGAAAGTGAAATGTGGAAAAGCGGAAATTCAATTGGACCAACCACAGAAAGTACATCAACTAAATTAAAAGAATTTATTGGATTGGTTTGTCTTACAGATAAAAATCCTTCATACACCACGTTAACTAAGGGTTGGATAAATTATTTTGAAAAATTTAATCCTAATCCGGCTTTTTTAGATTCAGCGTTATATTATCATACTAAAATCAAACCGGATACAGGGTTGGAACGAAAAGAATTAGCCATACATATTTATTTTCTTAAGGAGGATTATAAGAAAATAATTAACATCTACGAATCTCTTGAAAATAATTTTTCCGCTGATGCCTGGACTTATTACCGGATTGGCGAATCCTATTCATCAAATCAGAATTCTGAGAAAGCCGAATATTTTTATAAAACGGCTACACTAAAAGAGCCGTTTATTCTGGAATTCAGGAATAAATATGGATCAGCATTAATGGCGAATAATAAAACAGATATGGCAAAAAAAGAATTTGAATTCATATTAAAAGAAAATCCAAAATCGGAGCAGGCATGCAATAATCTCGGATTTCTTTTTGTGCAGATGAATGAGTTAAAAAAAGCAGAGAAACTATTTTTTAAAGCGTTGGAATTAAATCCCGATTATGAACTGGCATTGGCTAATACAGCATCCTTATTTTTGAATGGTAAAAATTATCATTTAGCGGAAAAATATACTGATAAACTTATTAAGCAATTTCCCGGAAATGCAAAATATCAATGGTTGCGGGAACAGATTTCTAAAAAAAGCAGTAAGAGGTGAGTTTAAATTAAATTATGAACAACTGAAGATAAGAAAATTGTTTTGGTGTAAATTTGGTGTTTTAGTGTTGAAGTGGCAAGATGTTTACCACTAAAACTCCAAACAACCAAATCCATCCAAAAAAATAAAATTTAAATCTCATGAAACATCAAAAATTAAATCATATAACTCATTTAATCAGATTAATTCTTCTCTATTTTTCTTTTCTGACTTTTAACGCCCACGCACAAACACCGGGGACACGGAGCACCGTGTCTCTACAAACACAAACCCCAGCCCTTGACTCCCTCCAAAAAATTCTGCAAACCACAAAAGAGGACACCACCCGCGTAAATACCCTCAACGCCCTTGCACGGAAACTTAACAACCACAACCCCGACACCGCTATCCTCCTCTCTTCACAAGCCCTCAAACTTGCCGCTAAAGTAAAATATTACTTCGGCTTTGGGCAGGCAGAGCATAATCTTGGAGTTCTTTATCGTCTAAAATCCGATTATGAACTGTCGCTCACTCACTATACGAAAGCGCTTATGGTTTGGGAAAGTTTGGAGAAAAACATTTCCTTGGGTAATAAATCTTCAATTATTAATAAAAGAGCAACCACTCTCAGCAATATCGGGTTTGTATATTCTGAACAATCCGACTACCATAAGGCACTGGACTATTATTTCAAGGCATTGAAAATGAAGGAAGAAATTGGGGATAAAAAAGGAAAGACAACCACACTAGTCAATATCGGGAATGTATATAATCGCCAATCCGACCACGCTAAGGCACTGGACTATTATTTCAGAGCATTGAAAATGTCTGAAGAAATTGGAGATAAAAACGGAATAGCAAACAATCTCTGTGGAATCGGGCTTGTATATTCTGAGCAATCCGATTACCCCCGAGCGCTTGACTATTATTTCAGAGCATTGAAAATGCAGGAAGAAATTGGAGATAAATACGGAATAGCAATCAATCTCGGCAATATTGGAAATGTATATTATAGGCAATCCGACTACCCCCGTGCGCTTGACTATTATTTCAGAGTATTGAAAATGCAGGAAGAAATTGGAGATAAAAAAGGAATTGCAAGAAATCTCGGCAACATCGGACTTGTATATTCAAACCAATCCGACTACCCTCAGGCGCTGGACCATTATTTCAGAGCGTTGAAAATGAAGGAAGAAATTGGAGATAAATATGAAATGGCAAACACTCTCGGGAACATAGGAGTGCTTTATACGCGTACAAAAAAATACAAAGATGCAGAAGAATACCTGCAAAAGGCATTAACTTTATGTGATAGCATCAAAGCATTATATTATACTATGCACTTCGAAAAATTCTACAGTAATTTAGACAGCGCCCGGGGCAATCACAGAGGTTCGCTGATGCATTACAAAAAATATATAGTTGCCAGGGACAGTATCTTCAATGAGGAAAACAATAAAAAACAAGCTCGCGTGGAAATAAAATATGAGATGGAAAAAGCACAGCTTATAAAAGCACAGCAAGAAAAAGAAGCCGCAAGAATAGAAAAAGAAACACGTGATCGAAGAGACCATTTGCAATACTCGCTTATAGTACTCGGGTTGGTTGTGATTATTACCCCATTATCATTTATTAGCAGGTTGAAAGTAAAACCCAGAATTGCTGAAGGGATGATATTTATGGTATTTTTGATTTTTTTTGAGTTTGTGTTGGTACTATTAGACCCGTACTTAGATTTGATAACCGGCGGGGCGCCGGGGTTGAAGTTGTTAGTCAATGCCCTAATTGCAGCGTTCATCTTTCCGTTTCATGCGGTTTGTGAGCGATGGGTGAAGGGGAGGATTTTGCGGGGGGGTGGTGTTCAGACGCAAGTTTTGTGAGAGAGCCAATGGAGAGGTAACTTGTGCAGGAAGTGAAAGACGCTATAAATCCGTCATCAATTTATACGTTGCATAAATTCCATACGAATATTCCAATAGTGTATGGTTCAAATCATAGTAGGGTTCAAATCGTGCGCTGAGAAAAAAATTTTTCAGGGGAGACATTTCGTGAATTAACCTTACAGTAACTAATTTCCTGCTACTTTCAGTGACAGAAAAATCGTCCTTTGACTGAGATAAATATAAAGGTCCCCCGTTTCGGGAAAGGAACCGGTTTCCATCCCAATATTCCAGAATAAATTGAAGGTATTTTGTATTAATATCCAACTCACTCAACCAGCCATCTCCCAAATGAAAAGGAGTTAATTTAGCTGGAGATAAATCCCTGTAAATGGCGTAGAATAGTGAAAACGAATATTTTGTTCCGTTTGTCAACGTGTATTGATTTGAAATTCCGGAAGCGGCGTTAAAAAAGGTCTCCAGCGGTGAAGGATCCGTGTCAATCTGCCCACCTTTATGCGTAAACATCAATTGAACAGGAAGTTTAAATTGATTTCCTTCGGTTTTTTCAACGGTTTTGAAAACAGTGGATAAACCAGCCGTAAATTCTTCCCTGAATGGGTCGCCGTGTTCAATATATTTTTCCCAGTTCATCCATCCATCCGTCCACAAGAAGGGAAAATCGAGTAAAATCTGCGAACCATTTTCCACTCTGTTATGGATAGCTCTTTCAAAATCAAAAAGAGGATGAATCATCCGGTGAGCATGGTCGCTTGAAATGTTTCCGAATAAAAGTTGTAAATGATTTGTGTGGTAACGTAGGGTAAAAACAGGGTCTATGTCACTAAAATTTTTTCTTCCAAAGTCATTCAGCAAAAAAACACCACCTTCCAATGATATTTTTTCGGAAGGTGAATATACGAGTTTAGGAAAAAGTTGTGTTCCAAATAACGTATATCCCTCATGAATGGAATTAAAATATTCGTTATTTTTATTAAAATTCAGATTGTATAATGAAAAGTTGAGTGAAGGAAATGTAACAGGTTTTTCAATAGATAAATCAAATACCGGGCTTAATACATTCTGTTGTGCTTTCAGGGAAGCGATTACCCCTGAATCGTTAAGTAGTATAGAAAGAATCCAAAAAAATAAAATATAAACGATTTTTCTCATCCGTCAAACAGTTGCCTCTTTTTTATTTTTTTTCTGTTCGTAAAAATAATAAAGCCCGATACTGCCTATCAGAAGATACGGAAAAACAAGGAGATAAATAATTCCTTTATTTATACTATTCCCTTCTTTACCACCACTTGCCCGATTGCTCTCGAGGGACGCTCTGCACATAGGGCATTGTGCAATGGCGGGTGTTTGTTGCAAGGTAAAAAATATCGTAACAATAAAAAATAATTTTAATGCTGATAAAAAGATAGGACGCATAGTTGTTAATTATTTGCAAGAACAAATGTACGTGAAATTGTTTGATTTCTGGTTACTGTTCAGTAACGTTTTTCTTGCCACAGATTTCACTGATTTACACAGATTTTAAACACAGATTTATTTATTTATTTTTAATCTGTGCAAATCGGTGAAATCTGTGGCAATAATGTATTCTTTCATTTTGGACTGAACAGTAACGATTTCTGACCATATACCTTATACCCTATACCTTATTTTGCTATCGCCACCGCCCGTGTTTCTCTGATTACTGTAATTTTAATTTGCCCGGGATACTGCATATCGGTTTGAATTTTTGTAGCAAGATCACTGGAAATCTGCTGTGCCTGCTGGTCGTTAACCACTTCGGCTTCCACAATAACCCTCAACTCTCTGCCTGCCTGAATAGCAAATGCTTTGTTTACACCCTGATACGTCATGGCAATATTTTCAAGGTCTTTAATCCGTTTATTGTACATATCGGTCACCTCTCTTCTTGCGCCGGGTCTTGCTCCTGAGATGGCATCGCATGCCTGAACAATCGGGGAAATTATATGATTCATTTCTATTTCGTCATGATGTGCACCAATGGCATTGCAAACCGCAGGATTTTCGTTGTACTTCTGAGCCAGTTTCATCCCCAACAAAGCGTGAGGTGTCTCGGTATCTTCGAAGTAAACTTTTCCGATGTCATGCAATAACCCTGCTCTGGCGGCAAGCTTTGGATTTACATGAAGTTCTGCGGCCATTATGGAACACAAATGTGCGGTCTCACGGGAATGGTGAAGTAAATTCTGCCCGTAAGACGCACGGTAACGCATTCTTCCGATAAGTTTTGACAACTCGGGATGAAGTCCATGAATTCCCAACTCAATGGAGGTTTTTTCACCTATCTGAATGATTTCGTCATGAATGCCTTTAGTTATTTTTTCGACTACTTCTTCAATACGTGCCGGATGAATTCTGCCATCGGCTACGAGGCGATGTAACGCCAGACGGGCTATTTCGCGGCGAATGGGATCGAAACAGGAAAGAACGATGGCATCGGGCGTATCATCCACAATGATTTCGACACCTGTGGCATCTTCGAGCGTCCGGATGTTTCTTCCTTCTCTGCCGATAATACGACCTTTAATCTCTTCGTTATCGAGGTGAAAAACTGAAACGCTGTTTTCTATAGAAGCTTCAGTAGCTAAGCGCTGGATGGTTTGAATAATTATTTTTTTGGCATCTTTCTGTGCAGAAAGTTTTGCTTCTTCCAGATATTCGGTAGCATAAGCGGCGGCTTTTGTTTTTGCATCGTCTTTAAGTGTTTCAACTAATTGTTGCGATGCTTGCTCGGCGCTCAGATTGGCAATTTTTTCCAAACGGGTAACTTCCTCCTGATGGAGTTTCTCTACATCTTCTTTTCGTTTTGCCAACTGTTCATTACCGGCTGATAAACGATTCTTTAATAATTCTATCTCATCTTCCTTTCTTGTAAGTTCATTCAATTTCTGGTTAACCTGCTGGTCACGTTGTTTCAGCTTGTTTTCATTTTGCATGGCAATGTTTTTCCGGCGATTAATATCAGCATCCACTTCACTTTTCATTTTATTAAAAGCATCCTTTGCTTCCAACAGTTTTTCTTTCTTTACAACTTCACCTTGCAATTCAGCTTCCCTTAAAATATTTTTTGCCTTGTCGCTGGCTTCTTTCTCAATTTTTTTAAAGAATTTCTTTAATAAAAAACGTCCCGCAATAATTCCAACAATAAGTGCAATGATAGCGGTTAGAGAGAAAAATAAAATTTGTTCTGATGTTTCCATGATGTTTAGTTGATAATTTAATGATTAATGAAATACGATTGTAATACAGTTGTAATACGGTTGTAATACAGTTTAACACGGTTGTAATACGGTTGTAATACGATTGTAATACGATTGTAATACGGTTGTAATACGATTGTAATACGATTGTAATATGATTGTATTACCAGTGTAATACCAAAGTATTACTACTGTATTACCATTGTATTAGGAATAAAACAAAAAAAAAGGGGAATAATTACTTAGAGAGGCAGTCGGTAATCAGTTGGTCAAGTTGTTCTATTTTATTTTCTAACAAAGACCATTTTTCTGAAGAGGATTCGTCTTTTTGAATGGATTCGGAAGCAAAATCGAGCGCCGCCATTGACAAAAGGTCCTGCTTGTCTTTTACCGTAAATTTATCCTGATATTCTTTTATCTTTCGGTTAATCCGGTCAGCCGCCATTTGAAGTTTATCTTCTTCACCTTTACTGACTTTAAGGGGATATACCCTGTCAGCAATAGTTAATTTTACGGGATTGTCTGCCATTTTTTAATTAGTAATTATTCTTTCTCACTTGTTCTCCTGGTTTGAAACAAAGCATAACTTGTTTCAACTTATTGATTCAGATATGCTATGCATTTATCAATCTCACGTATATGTTCATTAATCATGAGTTTAAGTTCGGTTGACTTCTGAACATCGGCTCCGATTGACATTGCAATTTTACTGATTTTTTCTTTGTTTTGATGATTTCTCAATTCCGTTATCTTATTCTCAATCTCCGCTTTCAGTGAATTATTCTCTGATTTCAACGTATCAACTTGTTCTTTATAATCCTTATAAAGGGCAATTAACTTTTGGATTTTCTTCTCAAGAACTTCCAGTTTTCTTTCGATATCCATTGTATCAGTATTGGTTTACCATTTCTCAACTTACTATCCTTAGAAATTCCATAATAATCTGTTACTGAATGAGAAATACGGACGCAAATGTATAAAAAATTAAATAAAAAACCAATTAACGAATAAAATGGAGTGCACCATGTCACTACACAATACCGGGAGGCACGGAGCTCCCTTTCGTTACAGTCCTTAGACAAGCCCCTAATTCCCTGTTAAGGCAGGCGACCAACCGGTCTGTTAATTTCTGAATTTCAATTTCTGTTAATGTTTTGTTGTCATCCTGTATAACCAGATTGATGGCGATTGATTTCTTTTGTGAATCAATTTTATCCCCTTCATATACATCAAACACCTTTAATTCCTTTAGCCATTTACCCGCTTGTGCAAAAATCAGAGTACGTACCTGTTCGAAAGAGATTTTCTTATCGAGTACCAATGCTAAGTCCCTTTTGACCGCCGGGTATTTTGGCAATTCCTTGAAAATTATCTGGGATTGGTATGAGAAAGTAACTAAACTGTTCCAATCCAACTCTGCGTAAAAAACCGGTGTTTCAAAATCATAATTTTTTCTTACTAAAGATGTAGAAACCTTACCATATTTTCCAATTATTATGTCTCCTATCATCCATAAACGGCAAGAGGAAAATTTAGGATCATTCGTTTCCTGTTCAGTAACATTTTCTATTTTTAAGACCCTGAAAATTTTCCGGCAATAGCTTTTCATACTAAAAATGTCGGCATCTTTAACTTCTGGCTCATACCAATTGGATGGTTTCTGTTTTCCGGTAATAAACAATGACAACCAGGATGTTTCATCAAAGGAGGAATTACTTTTAAGGGTATCAGGATATCCGTGAAGGTTACCCCTACGATTTGTATAACCTGTCCCGAATTCAAAAAATTTCAAATCATCCAATTGATAATTTTTGTTGTAAGAAATAACCTGTAACCCGGATAATAACAGTTCGGGACGCAATACATTATATTCTTCACTTAATGGATTCACCAGCGAAATAAATTGAGAATCATTTTCATAAATTTTTCCGGCTCTTGCGGAAGAAATCAATGAATTGGTAATAATTTCGGAAAATCCTTCTGCACACAAGTTCTGAGAAACTTTTTGAATTAATTTTTCCATCCCGAACGTAGAGTCATCCTGAATGGAACTATTCAGCTTTTGTGGCACAGGAATATTGTCATATCCATAAATTCTCAACACTTCCTCCATCACATCCGCCTCACGGGTTACATCAGTTCTGAACAAGGGAGCAATCAGTAACCAATCATTTTCATGCTCTTCTTTGATTATAAATTCAAGTTGCTGTAAAATTATTCTTACTATATCACGGTCCAGATTTTTACCGGCAAATTTGTTTAATCTATCCGGGCGAAACCGAATGAACCCTGGAGTTATTTCAACCGGATAAACGTCATATATGGGCGAAGAAATTTCCGCTCCTGAAATTTCTTTAATCAACAATGCCGCTCTCTTCAGCGCATAGAGCACCATTTCCGGGTCGGCGCCTCTCGAAAAATGATAAGACGCATCGGTGTTCAACTTGTGATAACGGGCAGTTTTACTAACCGATTCAGGAGCAAACCATGCACTTTCAAGAAATATTTTTGATGTGGATACTTTGATTCCTGATTTAATGCCACCGAAGACACCCGCCATGCACATTGGCTCCTGTTCATTACTAATCATCAAATCGTCATTACACAATTTCCTTTCTATTCCGTCCAAGGTCTTAAAAGAAGTACCTTCCGGATAATTTTTAATAATGACCTTATTTCCCTTTATCTCATCCAAATCAAACGCATGCAAGGGTTGCCCGCACTCATGCAGGACGAAATTGGTTACATCCACAACATTATTTATGGGATTAAGTCCAATGCTTTTTAATTTTTCAACAAGCCATGCAGGAGATGGCTTTACGGTGACATTATTTAACGTAACCCCTGCATACCGCTTGCATGATTGGGTATTTTTAATAATAATTTCTACCGGGAAATTATTAGTATCTGCATTAAATAGTTTTACAGACGGAAAAATAACTTTTTTTCCTGTCAGCGCTCTTAATTCGCGTGCCACACCGATATGCGAAGCCGCATCAATCCGGTTGGGAGTAAGTCCGATTTCAAGTATGTAATCATTAATTGGTTTAAAATAATCTGCGGCGGGTGACCCGGGAGAAAGTTCCGTTTCCAATACCATAATTCCATCATGCATCTCCCCTATTCCGATTTCATCTTCGGCACAAATCATTCCCTCTGATTCCATCCCTCTTATTTTTGCTTTCTTAATGATAAACGGCTCTCCTTTCTTCGGGTATAAAGTTGTCCCCGGCAGTGCCACTGCCACTTTTTGTCCTACCGTCACATTTGGAGCACCACAAACAATCTGATGTATTATTCCATTTCCAACATTCACTTTGGTTAATTTAAGGCGGTCGGCATTCGGATGTTTTTCACATTCATTAACTAATCCTATAACCACACCCTCCAGATTTCCGCGAATGGACTCATAATGGAGAATGTTTTCAACTTCCAGTCCGCTTAAGGTGATACGCCGGGCAATTTCTTCGGGAGAAAGTCCGGTTTGAATGTATTCTGAGAGCCAGTTTGTGGATATTTTCATATATTAATTATAAACATACAATCTGTTTCCATCCAATTTGGTCCCGTATTGCCTCAGTGGAATAGTTGCCGGTCCTTTCATAACCGAGGTATCCCACGCAAAACGGGAAGCGCAACATTTGCAATTCATGTATTGTTTTGAGGCATCTACTTCTGCTATTGCACAGCTATCTTGTGGTTTGTAAGTACAATTACGCTCTATAGCTAAATACTCATCTTCGTTGCGCCGGTATATAATTATTCCTTTCACACCTCCTGTAACATATACAAAACCCCCATCATTCCAAAGCTCTTTATATTCAATATTGGTCACAATTATATCAAAGTTTATGTTCACACTGGGGGTTGGGTTTTCATCCTTTTTACAGGAAGTGACAAACATAATAGAAAGAAGGGCGCAGAAAAAGGAAAATGACTTATGACTCATAAACTTAGTGCAAAGGTACATGTTATTTTTTTTTATAGAATATAATCAGGATAAAAATCTACTTTTTTCCTATATTTGCGCCCTTTAGGGTTTGAGAAGAAATAACCTCTACGGACTACCCCATGCTGCGGCAAAAATCAACTTTCACATTTTATATTTTAAATATACCATCTCACATCATTGCCACTATTGTTTGGCTGATATTATTTATTCTACCGGGTGCCGTAAATTCCCAGACCGGTATTCCTTTTTTTACTAACTACCCACCTAAAGTTTACAAAGCAGAGGGACAAAATTGGGCTATAGTTCAGGATAAACGAGGGGTTATGTATTTCGGAAATACCATTGGATTGCTTGAATATGATGGCAACGCCTGGCGACTTATCCGGCTTCCTAATAATTCCGGAATACGTTCCTTGACGTTGGATAATGATGGAAAAGTATGGGTAGGAGGTCTAGGCGATTTCGGATACCTGAAAACTGATTTACAGGGAAAAATGAGTTTTTATTCGCTCATTACTAAAATGTCACCCGACAGCCGCCAGTTTGCCGATGTGTGGAAAGCATTTTCTTTTGGGAATAAAATAATTTTTCAAACTTTTTCGTCATTATTTATCATTGTAAAGGATAGTGTGCAGATTAAAAAAGCAGAGACCGAATTTGAATTTTCGTTTAAAGTTGGGAATACATTTTACGTCAGGCAAAAAGAAAAAGGGTTGATGGAACTGAAAGGCGAAGAACTCGAAGTAATCAAGGGGGGCGAAATTTTCAAAAATAAGCCGGTGGTATCCATGCTTCCTTTTGGTAAAACAGAAAAAGGAGAACAAAAAATATTAATCACTACATGGGGAAAAGGTAATTTTATTTGCATTCCCGGTAAAAAAATTGAAGCTTATGTTTTGGATTCTGACTCCATATTAAATGCCAACACTGTTTACAATGGCGCCATAGTTACCGAGCGTTCTTTAGCGCTTGGAACAATTAAAGGAGGTGTTTCCATAGTGGATTATAACGGTAATCTGGTTAAAATATTAAATAAAACAACCGGATTACTCGATGACATGATAATTTTTTCATACACCGATTATCAGAATGCACTTTGGTTGGGTTTAAATAATGGAATTAGCCGCGTGGAAGTACTTTCCCCTATTACTTATTTCGGTGAAAATTTTGGTTTGGTTGGAAGTGTGCAAGCCATCACCCGTTTTCAGGATGAAATTTATGTGGCAACCAGTCAAGGTTTATTCAAATTAAAAAACATATCGGAACAACTACTTGGAAATACCGAACAACCCGCAAAAAAACGAAGCGCTATACATGATATTTTTTACAAGTTTGAACAGGTGCCCAGAGTGGATGTTCAGGCATGGGGAATGTTAAAAGTAGATAATGCTTTGTTGACTGCAACCAATAAATCTGTTTACGTTTATGAAAACGGGGAAGTACAAAGCGCGCTGGACAGAAAAACATTCTGTGTGTTACGTTCAAAAAAGGACACTAACAGGATTTTCTGCGGTTTAATGGATGGGTTAGGAGCTATTTATCATGAAAATGGAAAATGGATGGATGAAGGAAGGGTTGAAAATATCAACGAACAAATTAAAACGATTGTGGAAGGACCCGATGCCAGTTTATGGTTAGGCACTCAGGTTCAGGGTGTGATACATGTTAAATTTCCTTCCAAAATGGAATACCGTCAGAAATTAGAAAATGATAAACCTGTTATAGAAATTGGCACAGCCGGTGTCTTTCGCTTTGATTCAACTGCCGGTTTACCCAGTGGCGAAAATGGGGTTTATATGGCTGGAAAGGAAATTGTGGTTGGAACACAAAAAGGTATTTATCGCGTGATAGAAGATTTTAATACTCACAAAGTAAAATTTGAACCTGATACTGTTTTTGGAATTAACAAACTTTATAATTTTCCGGTTATTACCAGTATGGTGACAGATTTTAACGAGCATGTTTGGATTCGGGCTGGGGACGTGACAGGAGTAGCAATGAAAAAATCGGGAGGTAATTATCGTTGGCACACAAAACCCTTTTTGCGGATTCCGGCAGGACCCGTTTGGGCTTTTTATCCGGAGGACGATGGGGTTACCTGGATTGGAGGGGATAACGGGCTTGTACGATACGATGCCAGTGTTTTAAAAAATTATGGCAAAAAATATTATTCGCTTATCCGGAAAGTCATTATATCCACTGGAAAGGACTCAACCATATTTTTTGGCACTTATGCCGACAAAAATGGTACTCCGGTACTTTCTCAGCCCGTAGAAATGGAGCCCATGCTTCCTTTTAAAAACAATTCGTTGATATTTGAATTTTCTGCACCTTCTTATGATGATGAAACAGCCAATCGTTTTCAATATAAGCTGGATGGTTTTGATCTGGAATGGTCTGAGTGGACAGAAGAAAACAAAAAGGAATATACAAATCTTGATGAAGGAGCATATACTTTCCGCCTGAAAGCCAGAAATATTTATGAACATGAAAGCGAAGAAAGCACTTACCGTTTTCGCATAAATCCTCCATTTTATAAAACCTGGTGGTTTTTCGGAGGGCAATTAATGTTTATCGGATTACTATTCGGTGGATCCGTATATTTCAGCAGAGGGGGCTCCAGCAACAAAGTGGCATCTGTGCTTGTCACGATCAGTTTAATTATTGTTTTTGAATACGTACAGAATTTTGTAGAAGATAACTTTTCAAATATTCTGGGTGGAATTGCATTTTTTAAGGTTGTGTTGAATATTCTTCTTGCCATTTTGCTTCTTCCTCTTGAAAATATTATCAAAAAACTGATACATAAAAAAAGGAAGGAAACCGTTCATACTCATCACTGATACTAATTGAAGGGGGAATGCGGTTATTCAGAACGGAAAAAATCTAATGAAAAAAGCAATATATACCATTTTTCTATAAATCCTACCTCACCCCAGCCCCTCTCTAAAAAAATGGAGAGGGGTGAGAAATTTTTGCTCTATTATACTGTTTATATGTAAATTAAAAAATTTCGTGTAAGTTTGCCCCTTAATTAAATTTTAATCTCTCCATAAATGGTTATGATACTTTTCACTTCTATACCCCTATATCCCTATACCCTTTTTCTTCACCTTATATTTTGTTACCTCGACCCCGGCTCGGGTAGTTTAATTGTACAAATGATCATTGCATCCTTTTTGGGAGGACTTTATTTTTTAAAAGTATATTGGTTTAAAGTAAAGACGTTTTTTCAGAAACTGACTGGGAAGTATAAAGAGGAGGAAAAGGAGTAGGTGGAAATAGGGGTATAGGGGTATAGGGGTATAGGGCATAGAAAAAAAGAACTTCAAAATTTCCATATACCTTATACCCTATACCTTATACCCAATTCCAGCCTTCTTCTCAAATAAAAAAATCTTCCTGCTGGTTTCCTCTGTGTTAAAAACTTTCACAAGTTTAAAAAATTCAAGGAAAGAGGATTGAAACTTTTCTTCCGTATAATCTGCAAAAATATCCTCGCGACTGCTAAGCAGAACCTGCACTTTTGAATCCTCTTTAGGCACAAACTCAATGGCAAGAAATTTTGTAATTCCTGAGAAAAACCGGGCAATCTGTTTCATCGGTACATTATTGGCGATCGCCAAATGATGGATAAGTGCAAGCGCTAAGAGGAGGTCTGCGGGTCCGCGCTCCGCAAAGGAATTTCGCTCTTTATTCATCCAACCGATGGATGGACTGGGATTATTCAAATCAAGCACAAGCGGAAGATGACTACGCTCTTTATTTTCTTTGCATTGACGGTAATTGATTTCAACGCAGGAGGTGTCAAAGTCAGCAGAAACCGTGAAAATATTTTTTTTCGCCGGTATTCTGCTGAAAATTCCGGTATTACTGCCAAGGTCCCAGACACTAGTGGGATTTGTAATTGAAATTACTTCCTCTATTATATTTTTTTTCGCTTCAAATGCTTTTTCTGTATAATTATTTTTCGTTTCATAATAATTATTCCACACAGAATCATCCGGTTCCCATTTTAATCCTGAAATTCCTGTCATAAGGTTATCCAACAATGCCTGCAAACGAAACTTTGATAAACCTTTCAGAGCCCTATTTCCAGAAAGGGGTGTGTCTGTGTTTTTTGTTTTTTTTGCATGAAAATGAAGATGACTTAGCAATGAAATTTTTAATTTGGTTTTCCAGGGTAATAAGGCACTTGCTATTTCAAGAGGGATTCCATCTATAAATAATTCCATCAACCGGTTCATGGAAGAATGTCTGTAACTCATCAAAGACAAGGGCGCTAAAAAATGCTGGCAAAACTGCCGGTATGCTTTCCATAAGTCGCCTTCCTTATATTTTTCAAAAGAAAGTGTATCAATTAAAACCGGTTTACCCTGAACAAACTGAATATTGTAGGCACTGGCATCTTTCAACATCATATTGAATGACAGCGCCCGTTGAGCAATTTTGAGTGTCACAGTAGCGGCATCTTTCAATTGGCTGAAACACCATTCATAGGGATATGAAATAAACGGAACTTGTTCGGGAAGAATAATTTTATAACCTGCGATGTCTAAAGGGTTAGTTGCTGATTCACTATGCTTAATCAATAATTCATCCTTCACAAGCGCAGAATACAATCCGGAACTCATTAAAAAGTTATAATTTTCCTGATAGCATTTATTTATTTGACGATGTATCAAACCCTTTTCGTCTCTAAAAACAAACCCGGATGGGTCGCGGAATGAACCTGAGATAATATTGTTTTGATGCATTTTTGTTAAAAATATAATAACGTGCTCGCCATACTGATTGTCCTTACCCTAATCTTTAATTATTTTGATTGAGTGGCATCTGCAACACAACTTATCAAGCCAAAAGAAACAAATACCGGTACCAGAAACAGATATGCGTATGGTATTTGAATGAAATTATAGAAAAACACTAAAAAGATCTTTAAACTTCCTATGATAAACAACCTGTGATGCACCTGTTTTTTAATAAAAAAATAAATGGTTGAAAGGAAGAGGATAGCACCACAACTGAGCATAAAATGTATTAGTTGAAGCGTCCTCAAGCGTTCCGCCACACTGCCACCTACATATTCATAAAAAAATGAAGCAAAACCAATCCCCTGAAAAAGGGCAATGGGTCTTGCTCCGGGTGCCTGCCATGCCTGACCGCTCCATTCGCCTAGAGCCGCATAAGAATGGTATTGAAGTCCCATTAAAAATATGGAAGGATCTTTCCATAAAAATGGCAAAGCATAGAATAAAATAATCCCAAGAATACAAAAAACACTTATAACTAAAATCTTACGAAACCCTTCTGTAAAATAAAAAATATATAAAAATAATGGAAGCCAGAGAAGGATGAAATATCGGGATAACAGGCATAAAATCAATGTGATTGAAATAGCAAAAATATTTTTTGAATATACTGACATAACAAGTAATAAATAATAAGACGCAATAAGAATTTCTACGGTGACACCAAAAATTTTCGGATGAACACTATTCAGTAAAATAATAGTAAGAAAAGGTAAACAAAATAAAATGGATAATTTTAAAATGGATTGGTTCCTGTTCAAAATAATCATTGCGTAAATAATCAGACAAAATACAGTTCCGTAGAATGCAAACCAACGGTAGTCCAAATTAATTTTTTCAGCCAGGATATATTGCTCCCATTGAAAGGGTAAATAGGTTGGATATAAATTATAGCCCCAATCTGTTATAGTTTGATATGGAAATTCCCCATTCAAATAGCGGTTTACTAATTTTTGAATTGTAGGGATAATGTCTGAAATCCTATGGTCTATTGGAAATTTATCAATGGTAGATTTAATAATAATTCCTAAAACTACAACGCCAGCGCAAAAAAATATTAGCCCGGTATATTTGATTCTCTTAGTTATTATATTACCGTTTTGGGATATTCCTGAAGGCACTAAGAAACTCTGGCGTAAACATAAAAGCCCAATACCTAGAGAAGAAAAGAAAAGAATTAGCGGATTAACGAAATTATTGAGATATTTACTGCCAAAGCTAAGTGCAAACACTTCTATGATGAACAACAATAAAAGGATCAAGAAATTTGATTGACTCTTCATGAATAAGGCGTAACGATACAGTTTTATTTATTAAATGTAACGGATTTTTTAATATTTATAAAGTTATTTATAATTTTCTTAATCCAATAATTTTATCGTGCAAAAGCATTAAACAAAATATTTTTCACTTGCAACGCTCATCAGGGGACCATCATTTTTAGAATTTCCATAACAAGCGATAAAAGAGAATTCATTTAAGTTATACTTATCAAGCACGCGATTTTTCTTTTCATCATTATTGCAGTTTTTTGTTTTGAAGTTCCCTGTAAAGTGATCATTTATAAAAAGTAATTCAGTGCATATACAATTTATAAAAAATTTATTACAAAAAGGCAACACCCAAATATCGGGTGATGCAGAAACAACCACTACTTTATCACCCGCTTTTAAATAATTTTCTAATTTACTAATGATGGGAACATTAAAATAATTATTTTGAAAAAGATAATCAATAAATTGTTCACCTAATCTGAAAAGTTCTTCCTTGCTCTTACCCTTGAAAAACCATGAGAGTAATTTCTTTTTCAGATACTCACCTGTTGAAAAACCAGCCAGATAACTTAAAATAACCGGTAAATATACAATACCTGTCAAAATCGTTTTTATCCAACCTGCACTATATATAATGAACAAAATAAAACTATCCTTTTTGGTTAATGTACCGTCAAAGTCAAATAAAACAAGCCCGTTTATTTTTTGCATATCAAAAAAAAATGAGGATAACAGTAAATCTGTCTTTTAAAGCTTTGAGTAATTGTAAAGCCTGCTTCTTTAACTAACAGTATTGCATTATTATAAGATATTTCATTTCCTATTTCTTTGGATAAAACTAAATCATGTAATTTGTTAAAATAAACCCAAATAGACCCTCTGTCAATATCTTTAAAAACTAAACGACCACCCAGTTTCATTTTTTGAAACAGAGTATAGATGAAACCTATTTGTTTGGCTTTAGGGATATGATGAAAAATATCAATCATATAAACCACATCATATTCAGAAATATAATCTGGTAAATTGTGCCCGTCATACAAACTAAATAAAGTTTTCTTTTCATTTTTAATTCCGGAAAGCAATTGAATAGAATTATCAATTAATTCCTGGTTGATTTCCAACCCATGTATTTTTTTTACATTGGAATATCTGGAAAGTAACGCACAAAATTGGCCAGAGCCGCTACCCAAATCCAATACAGAATTTGCCCCGTCTGCCCATTTTAATAAATCCCTCATAGGGCAAATCAACGGACGAAAATTAATTTTCATGCGGTCAATAAATCCACAATTGGCATTTAAGGACGAAAGAAATGTAATAATCTCTTTATTGACGGGAATATTATTATACATAAATTAAAAAACCAAAAAGTAAAACCCATAATAACATTACAACCTGAATGAAGCGATCTTCAAATAAAATCTTGATAGGAGACCCACTATCCTTTTTAATAAAAATAATTTGTAAATATCTGAATATACCAAGGATAACAAAAAAGGAAGTTAAATACAAATTTTTATTTTGAAAATGCAACATTGTTTCATACGATGTTGTGTACAGTAAATAAGAAACAATCAAGACGGAACACAAAATTCCGGTGGTTACGTTAATAAACTCTATGTTATAACCAGAAATTGACTGACGACCACTGGTTACGGCACCAAATAACAGGTCATCTCTCCTTTTTCCTATGGCAATGAAAACAGATAAAAGAAAAGTCATTATATAAAGCCAGTTTGAGATGGCCACTTCGCTCAATACCCCTCCAGCTAAAATTCTTAAAATAAAACCAATCGCTATGATGAAAATATCAATCAAAGAAAACTCTTTTAATTTAAAAGAATAAGCAATGTTTATTACAAGATATAAAGTGATAAGAGCCAAAAATCGTACGTCCAAAAAATAGGAAAATAGTAAAGATAAGATAGCAGTAAATAAACAAAGGTAAATGGCTTCGGCTCGGGATAAAAGACCAGCGGCGAGGGGGCGGAATTTCTTTATCGGATGGAGCCGGTCTTTTTCTAAATCGCACATATCATTCAAAATATAAACACAACTTGCAGAAGTTGAAAATAAAAAAAATCCTTTCAAAACAGAAAAAAGCATTTCAAATTCAAAAAATCCTCCGGAAAAGAATAAAGGAAGAAACAAAAATAAATTCTTTGCCCAGTGATGAATTCTGCAAAGTTTGATATATATCAATAATTTATTTTTCAGACGATTCATATCCAAGAATGATTAATGGGGTTTATATATTTTTTTTAATTGTTCAAAAGAAAAATTGGTTTTAAAATCTTTTCGGTTAATATATCCCCAATCATTTATATACTTCAGATTATTTTTATAATTTGCAATATCTTTTTCTGAAACCCCATACGATTTTAAGTTATCAAGAGAAGATTGGTGCACCATTAATTTACAGAATCTCGTTTCTGATAAATACATGATTATCTTTCTATCAACAGAACCGGTGGCATTACTGGTACGGTTTCTAAATATTTCAGGGTCAGGATTATACAGTTCGGGGTGTTGCTCAATAAACCATTTTGCTAGATGAGTATGTTGGTGTTGCCCCCAATCATGGATGTTGTATTGCTGGTGAAATAAGGTAGTAAAGGTTTGAGTTAAGAAAAAATAATTGAGTAAAACGGATTTGTATATAATTTGAAAGTCGGATATTAAAAAAAAGGTGTGGATTACAATGACCGGAGCAAACCAGCATTCATACCTGTTTATAATTGCCTGACCTGGGTTCCAGTGTTTCATGGTAGATACCACACAAGTCATAATTATTAAGAAAACAGGGAGTAGAAAATGAATTTGAAAGTTTTCTTTTTTGGTAATCATCTTTCTTGCTGAGTTAAAAAGCAGAAACAAATAAGTAAAAAGTATTAAGGGAATGGTGAGAATCATTCCCTGATTAATGTCAAAATAAAACCCAAATATTCTGGTTAATGAAATATTTTCGATGGATAAAAATCCTGAATCTTTAATTAAATTTAAAGAGCCAAAATGAAAATAATAAAACAGGATAGGGAATAAAACAGGTAAACAATTGCAAAAGAGTTTAAAAATCATAAGCAAACTAAAACCTTTTTTATAAATCATAGCTATTACTATAAAAGCAATCAAAATAACTATGGGTTGATTTTGAACAGCGGCCAGGGATAAAAGAAAAACAGGTATGTAATATTTATTTTTAAAGAAAAACAAAAACATGGCGATGGTTACTAATGAAGCAGAATATATTTCAGTATGAGGCCAGCCCAGATACCAGTAATTAGAAGAGAATACAAAGCAAAGCGACATTAATACCGGATGCCAGAGACCTTGCAATCCAAAAAGTATAAAAGAAACGGTTATGACAATTAATGCCGCGTTTAAAACCTGGTATATTTTAAGCGGATCCAAATCAAAAAAATCTGCAATAAAACGACCCGGTACATTTAGCAGGGAATAGAAGAAAAAGTGATAACTGAATGATTTCCCATTTTTGGCTGTAAACACACCGTGTTTATTATCGCCTAGTTTTTTAGGAGATGAAAGGTAGGTAAACAAATCATTAAAATACATATACTTATACAATGATTTACCATTAGTATTAAAGTAATGGGCATTAAGGAAGGATTTGACATCATCGTTTCTTATATCAGGGGTAAAATGATTATAAAAAGCTTCTGTCATTAATACGTATTCCACACCATCACCTAAGGGTCTAGGTTCAATGTCGTTAAAAGCACGTCCAAAATATAACAAACAGATACAACCTGTTAACAGAATTTTGATTAATCCTGTTTTAAACAAGTTGCCCTTTGTAGCTAATAAAAGCATTGTGTATTAATAAAATTTGATAATTTCGTTCTTCAATATTGTGCATTAAATTATTTCCTTTATTAAATGATAGTAATATTCTCAAAAGCTATGGCAAGAATTCTCGGGTCCCCAGAACCGGTTACTTCCAATGGTGAAATAGCATCCGGGTATTCAAAAGTGATTATGAGCATATTATTTTTAAGTTTAGAATTATTAAATTTGATTTCGTAGAATCCGGATTTATTAACACTCCACTCTCCGGATTTTACACCGTTTAGATAATACATTACCTTTTGTTCTTTTAGTTTTCCACCCGCAAGATAAGGGAAAATTTTAGCAACTACTCTCATATCTTGATTTTTATTTATATCTATATTAAAGACAAGATTTGATTTATAATTATTAGACCAAGTAAAATTTTTTTCAGGAAAACTAAATCCATTGATAATATAAATATCACTTTCACGTTCATTACTTTCATTTTTACCAAAATTAATGCGGCTACCATATTTAAAAGGAGATATTAAAGTCAATGTTTTAAATCCAACCCTAGGAGTAATTTCTTTGGCGTAATTTTGAGTTGGCAGATTAATGTTAAATTCCAAGGTGAGAGGATTTTTTATATATTTTTCCGGAATAATTCCGAAATAAAAGTCCTCCTTTTCCACAGTCCATTTTGCTAATGTTTTATCATCTATTTTTAAAACAACTTCCTGTATAATTTCCGGATTTTCCTGAGGTGGCATGAGCCGGACTTTTATTATTTTATTTGTTTTTGATAAATCATTCGGTATTTTTAATTCTACTTTTTGGGACTCAGTATAGGTGTAATCCCACTCACCCCAACTCCATCCACTTACTGCATATTGAAGATAATTTTTTTCATTTCCAAAATACAATAACTCATTATCCCTGTAGTTTATAACTTTTCCTTTAAAATATTTATTATTAATCGGATAATATTTTTCTCCTGTATTCTTCCAGGAATGCGGAAACCAGCTAAACCCTTCCACTGATAATTTACTTATGGTGGTCATGTAATTTTTATCAATATCACCGGATACAGTATAATAAAAGTATCTTTTTCTTTTAGCATCCTTTTTTATTTTAAAAAAGGAACGATTGATGTCTTTTGGCTCAAGATTTAGTTCATCAAAAATAGTTTGATTTATATCAGAAATCATAGTGGGGCTATCGTTAATGGTTAATAAACCCTTATCGTTTTTTCTTTTAACTAACAGAAGAGCTAAAGCCCCGGCAGTATCTGTACGACTTTCAGATATGAATTTATTGCTTGTAAAAGAAGTGTCCCTGATGCCAAATTCTGGAAATCCATGATCAGAAAGAATAAATATGAATGAATTATCGTAGCAGTTAATTAATTTTAATTTATTTATAAAATGTCCGATAATTTTCAGGGTTGCTTTTGCTTGTTTTTTTGCATTGGCTCTGTTAAATGGAATCCATGAAGTAGCTATATTAAAATTCTCATCCATCAAAAGTGGTTCATGAATGCCGGCTAAATGATAATATCTTAGTGTTTTTTTACTCGATTCTCCTTTTGCAAGCTGATTGAATTCATTTATAAATTTTAATGAATTTATTTTGGCAGTTCCATTTTTATCCCCAATTGTTATTTGGGAATCATTAATAGGAGTATTTTCCTTTTGTTCATATATCCAATCATAGTTGAAAAAAAAATACATCTTTAATACATGAGGCATAAACTGGAAAATGCTGATGTTAAAAATAAACGTGAAGTCATTATAACTAATTTTATTTTCTTTTAGATTATCCATGACTGCTGAATCAAAATATATGGTTTTTTTGACTATTTCCCATGGAAATAATTCCACATTGAATCCATTATCTTTTAACCTTTTGGGAATCGATGTCTCCGATAAATATGCATTTTTTATAAAGTCGGTTATACTCATGTCATTGTGGTAATATTTACCCGTAAGAAAATTGGGTACAGATAAATTAGTATGACCATGCCCGGATAAAGAATTTCTAAAATAAGTAAACCCATCTAAAGGGCTTTTTAATGCCGGGTTTTCCTGTATTATTTCGTTGAAAATGTCAGTTTGAAAAGCATCAAGCATTATTATTAAAACATTTTCATCTTTTGAAAACGTATATTTATTCGTTTCATCAACTTCAAAGTTTTGGAATTTTAGCTCAGAAGGTAAATTAAAATATAACCAACCTGTATAAGAAAATTGAATGACAAGCAAGTAAAGCGAGAATACTCTCAAATATTCATACAATTTATTAAAAAAATAATACAAAATAATTCCAATGCCAAACCAAATAAAACCATCAATGAGTCCATTTTTAATATATTTTTCCCACAAGATCTGATGTCCATCAAATAAGCCATAATCCCAACTAATGATATTCGCCTGTAACCACGACATAAAACCAAAATAAAATAAAAATCCTAATGCTTTTTTATAAACCTGCGGGAATTTTCTTATAAAAATCAGTACCGCGGTTAACAATGCCAACAATAGAAAAGCGAAAGGAACGATAAACACCAATAGCGAAGTGTATGAATAATTAAACTCGGTAGCATTAGCTAAATATATTTGCGAGGGAATAAAAAAAAATAGAGTCAGAACAAAAAATATAAGGATGGGAGAATCTGTTAGCTTCATTATTGAAAGGAATTTTTACAAATGTAAATCTTATTTTATAAAAGTAGCAAAACGCAAATGTAAGGAATTTTAGTTATTGTTCAGTCCAAAATGAAAGAAACATTATTGCCACAGATTTCACTAATTTACACAGATTAAATACACAGATAAAAAAAATATTCTCAAGGATTGGGGTGGACAAAATAATGCTTACATTTACGCTTTTATAAAAATGATTAGAAGCTTTCGGAACTATTATCATTTAAAAGTTCTCATACTACTTTCCGTAGCTACATTTGTTTTTTCCTGCCGGAAAGAGAAATCGTTGCAACTCTCCGACTTGCAGAAAATAAACCCTGCCGCTGTTTCCTCCAACTATTTCACTTTTTCCGGCGCCGGGGAAACCCTTTTTACCGGAAACAAAAATAGTTTTCTCTTCGTTACCAAAACCTCATTAACCGCATACGAAATCAAAAAAGACAGCATCCGGCTTGAATTAAAAGAGCTATCCTCCGTCAGTGATTTTATGAAAACCAGAGTGACCACCTTGTCAGATAAGAAACTCCTTCAATTATCTAACGCCGTTTTTGTCTCAGCTAACCATAACGGTGACACTATTCTTGCCAAAACCGGCATTTCGTTTTATCTTTTGTTTCCGAGAACACCCGGAAACACAAGACACAACTATTACAAGGGTCTTATCCTTCCGGAGGGAAATCTGAACTGGGAACAATTGCTTCAATTTTCTGAAAGTGCAAATAATTCCCGCAGGTATTCAGGTGACACAAGCAGGATACTCGCAAAGAAAGACCAGTATACATGGTTCTGGGAAGGTCCTTTTGTTGATAAAGCTGATGAAATGGATAACGAAAAAGCGATAAAAGCCAAAGGAACCCTTCTTACTACACGGCATTTTTACGAACGGGTGTGTTATTTTAAAAATGATGCACGCTATTGGAAAGATCCGCAATTTCACAAATCCTACCGACTGATGTTTGACTTATGGTACGAACATAGAAATGAAAATTTATCCATGGAAGAATTAGATGAATTTGTCCTTCAGGAAATGCAAGTGATTTCAGAACCGGTTTCTCAGAAATATTTTTTATTCGCGCATGAACTCTCTCAAAAATACGGGAACAGCCAATTGGTGTTTCCTGAAAAAAAATTGGAATTTGATGTGCCGGTGACACTTTCAAAAATGTTGAAAAAAGAGAAAATCAATCTGTTGAATTATGCTTTGGCAGGTCCTTTTGATAAACCCGGATGGTATGCGTGCGGAAAAGAAGTGACAGAGCCCGACCATTTTGCCGAACCCTTGAAAATTTTATTCACCGATTCCGTTAAATTTTCTCAGATGGGATTTATTAATCCTGATTATCAACTTATTTCGAATCAGATCCTCGAAGGGGTTAATGGAAAATTTTATTTTACATACCCTTATGGACAGTTGCTGGATGTGGCAGTGCTCGGATATTCTACGCAAAAGTTTTATTGGGGAAGAGGTTTTAATTTAAGCTCACGGGAAATGCAATTTTTGAAGGTGCACGAGCAACCATGAAGGAATAGACCTCTTGCGTAAGTCAAAAAAAATAAATAAAATTTAAACACAAAGACACAAAGAAACTAAGAAACACTAAGAAAAAACTTTGTGCTAACTTTGTATCTTCGTGTCTTAGTGTTTCTTTGTGTCTTTGTGTTTAAATTTTTTTATTGCCTTACTCAAGAGAACTAATTGAATTTTATACAATCATTTATGCGCGGGTTTTTAACTACATTTAAATTTACTTATAATTCATTGCTCTTATCAATGTTGTTTTTATGTTCAGCATTAATTTCTTTTGGAGAAAACAAGACGATTGATTCCCTTGAGAATGAAATCAGACGTTTAAAAAGCAACCTCTTTAAAAGTAATTATTCCACTGATACTGCTTACATTAGCACGTTACTGTTACTCTCTAATGAATATTATATTTCAAAACCGGAAACCGCTTATAACTTATGCAGAGAAGCTGAAAAACTCTCTAAAAAAATAAACTATACGGAGGGTCTGATTTCTTCCTACGGATTTTTAGCATATTTTGCGCAATTAAAAGGATTGACTCATGAGGCATTGCATTATTATGAATTGAGTATTCCAGTGTATCTCTCAGAGCTAAACTACCGTGATTTGGCTACTACTCTTAACAATATTTCCCGTATTTATTTGGACCAGGGTGATACTACAATTTCTCTTGATTATTACACGAAAGGTTTATTTTACAGCCGGAAAGCATCCGACAGTTCCGGAATCGGTTTGACCTTGAATAATATCGGATTTGTATGGTTTTTAAAAAAAGACCTTGTGAAAGCCCATGCTTATTTTGATTCCAGTTTATCTGTCAGAAAAGCCATTCATGACCTTCGCGGAGTGGCTGAAGTTTTTGTCAACCTTGGAGCTATTTTCCGTACTGTAAATAACCCGGATTCTTCCCTGTATTATTTTTCAATGGCTCTAAAAATACAAAGATTAATTCAGGACAAAAGAGGTTTATGTTATTCTTGGAACAATATAGGACATGCTTATTTCTTAAAAAACGATGTTAATCTGGCAATTAAATATGCAGATAGCAGTTTAGCACAATCTACCCGTTCGGGCTTAATCGAAAACAGCAAACACGCTTATGAATTGCTCTATCTAATCTATTATAAAAAGAAAAATATTACAAACGCTTTCGAATATTATAAATTATATATTCAAGCAAGGGACAGCATAAACAATGACCTGACTCAAAAATCATCCATTCGACTGCAAACAAAATATGAATATGAAAAAACCCGGATACTGAAAGAGCAGGAAGAGAGGGAGAGAAAGCGGCAGGAGGAAGTGGCAGTTGACAGGAGAAATAAATTGCAATATTCCATCATTCTGATAGTGGTAGTGGCATTAATGTCGGCACTGCTTTTAATCGGTAAAATCAGGATTAACTCAAAACTTTCCGGTGGACTAATCTTTTTAACCTTTCTGATTCTATTTGAATTTCTTCTTGTATTGGCTGACCCTTATATTGAAAGTGTCACCGGTGGAGCGCCGGGATTAAAATTACTATGCAATGCCATTATTGCGGCTGGTATATTTCCAATACATGCCTTCATTGAAGAATGGATGAGGAAGAGATTGATGAATAAAAATTAATTATTTTTAAGGATTTTTGTTGTATTAAAAAACGAATAAAAATAAACCCCATGCCCACCCACCACCTCATTTCCCGGAAAATTCAATCCATTTATCAAAAAAATTATCTCGAACATGGTGATACCCCTCAAGGCACTTTCCAAAACGATAGTGTCACTCAACAGTTGAGGTTTGAACGGTTACTTAAAAATTTTCAGCCGTCATTTTCTCGCTTTCCTCAGAAAACTAATACCCCTGTTCGCTTCCTCGACGTGGGTTGTGGCACTGCCGGCTTGCATGAATATTTGAATCAACTGAATATTTCTCATTCTTTTACCGGATTGGAAATTGTAAAAGAAATGGCAAACACGGCTAAAAGTAAATTTCCATCCATAAACATTATTAATTCCGATATAATGGAATTTAAGTCAAAACACAATTATGATATTGTTTTGCAAAGTGGGATGTTCAACAAACCTTCTGTAAATATTAAAAAGGAATGGAGAAATTATTGCCGGCAAATTGTCAAAAAGATGTATTCATTGTCCAAGATGGGTATTGCATTTAATTCCCTCACTACGTATAATACATTTTCCGATAAATCACTTTTTTATTTTGAACCGGAAGAGTGGTTCTCTTTCTGCCAGAAAAATCTTTCCCGTTATGTGTTCTTAGATCATGCCTATCCGCTTTATGAAACGGCAGTTACGGTTCTCAAACCGGAATTTATTGCCACTCTTTTCCCTGAGAACGAGCTTAAAAAATATCACAAAAACTGACATTTGTCAGAAAAATACCTTATTTTTGTAGTTTGATAGGTTCTTTGTTACATTTCTCATTTCATTCATTCTTTTTTTTCTTTATTCTTTTTTCTTTTTTCTTTATCCTTCAAACCATGACCACCACAGAAGTTCTGAAAGAAGTCGTCATTCGTTTCGCCGGTGATTCAGGCGATGGAATGCAATTAACTGGAAATCAGTTTACTAATACCTCCGCACTCATGGGAAATGACCTGGGCACCTTCCCCGATTTTCCTGCAGAAATCCGTGCCCCGCAAGGCACGTTAGCCGGCGTTTCCGGCTTCCAATTGCATTTTGGTTCTGTTGAGATTTTTACTCCGGGCGATATTTGCGATGTGCTCGTATCTATGAATGCCGCCGCCCTTAAAGTAAACCTCCGCCATCTCAAAAAAGGGGGAACGATTATCGTAAATACCGATGGGTTTGATGCCAAAAATCTGAAACTTGCCCAAATTCCTGAAAATCAGAATCCTCTGGAAGATGGTTCTCTTTCCGATTTCAGGTTGTACAAAATAAACGTAACCAAAATCACCCGCGAATGTCTCGCTGACTCAGGGTTAAGCACACGCGACATTGACCGTTCTAAAAATATGTTTGTTCTCGGTTTCCTTTATTGGATGTATAACCGCCCAATGGAAAACACCATTGACTATATTCAAAAAAAATTTAGTTCTAAAGATAAAGCGCTTGCTGACGCAAATATTAAAGCCCTTAAATCCGGCTGGAATTATGGAGAAACTACGGAGACATTTACCACAAGATATGAAGTTCACGCGGCAAACATAGAGCCCGGCATTTATAGAAACATAATGGGAAATGAAGCCACAGCGATTGGTTTGATAACCGCCGCAAAAAAAGCAGGGCTCAGATTATTTCTTGGCTCTTACCCTATTACTCCTGCATCGGATATCCTGCACGAACTTTCAAAACATAAAAATTTTGATGTAATTACCTATCAGGCAGAAGATGAAATTGCCGCCATTTGCTCAGCCATCGGTGCATCCTTCGCAGGAAATTTGGGTGTCACTACTTCCTCAGGACCAGGAGTGGCACTGAAAAGTGAAGCAATTGGTCTGGGGGTAATGCTTGAAATACCATTAGTAATTTGTAATGTGCAACGCGGTGGTCCTTCAACCGGTCTTCCTACCAAAACAGAACAAGCAGATTTACTGCAGGCAGTTTACGGAAGAAACGGTGAATGTCCAGTAGCTGTAATTGCCGCAAATTCTCCCTCCGATTGTTTTTCAACAGTTATAGAAGCATGCAGAATATCCATAGAGCACATGACACCGGTGATGTTTTTATCGGATGGTTACATAGCCAACGGTGCTGAGCCGTGGAAATTTCCTTCCTCTTCGAAAATACCCGATATAAAAGTAAAATTTACAACCGAAAAAAATAAGGACGATAAATTTTTACCTTATCTCCGAGATGAAAAATTATCACGTCCATGGACAATTCCAGGCACTCCGGGACTTGAACACCGGATTGGCGGTCTTGAAAAACAACATGAAACCGGTAACGTAAATTACGAACCCGAAAATCATGAGTTCATGGTGAAATTGCGCCAGGAAAAAATTGATAGAATTGCTGACTATGTTCCCTTGCAAAAAATTGAAAGCGGAAAAGAAAAAGGGAAATTGCTTGTATTAGGATGGGGTTCAACATATGGCACCATTAAAACAGCCGTAAAAGAATTAATAAATGATGGCATTGAAGTGTCACATGCTCATATTCGTTATCTGAATCCATTCCCCAAAAACCTGGGCGAAATATTATACAATTTTGAGAAAGTATTAATTCCAGAAATCAATAATGGTCAACTCATTAAAATTATTCGCGATAAATTTTTAGTTCCGGCAAAAGGATTTAATAAGATACAGGGATTGCCGTTTACCGTTACTGAAATGAAGGAAAAAATTATGGTGGAAATTGGGAAATAGAATATTTCTGATTTTCAAACTATCTCTCACCCCTCTCGATTTTGGAGAGGGGCTTGGGTGAGGTTTTTTTTGAATTGGAAATTGGATGTTAGATGTTGGATGTTAGATATTTTCTATTTGATATTATTATATTTTCATTAACAAACGACCTCTCAGAGGTACATAATTATATGGAAATCGCACAACCAATCCTCAGAAAACCTATGGCAACCAACGGCACTCCTGCTATTTATCCAAACGGGAGCACTAACGGTTCAGGATATACGTCTAAAGATTTTACTTCCGACCAGGATGTTCGCTGGTGTCCGGGATGTGGAGATTATTCCATCCTGAAGCAAGTGCAAACCATCATGCCGGAGATTGGGATAAAAAAGGAAAATATCGTTTTTGTGGCTGGCATTGGTTGTTCCTCCCGTTTTCCATATTATATGGATTGTTATGGAGTACATGGAATTCATGGTCGTGCCACTGCCATTGCTTCCGGAATCAAAGCTACGCGACCTGAATTGAGTGTGTGGGTGGTGACAGGAGACGGGGATGGACTTTCCATAGGAGGAAATCATACCATACATTTATTGAGGCGTAATCTGGATATTAATGTGCTGTTGTTTAACAACGAAATTTATGGATTAACCAAAGGGCAATACTCACCTACATCTCCGGTTGGTAAAATTGCAAAATCAACTCCTTATGGCTCGGTGGATCATCCGTTTAATCCGATAGCGTTGGCATTGGGAGCAGAGGGAACTTTTGTGGCACGCTCTTTAGACAGGGATCCAAAACATCTTAAAGAAATTCTGAAACGGGCACATCAGCACAAAGGAACTTCCTTTACAGAAATTTATCAGAACTGTAATATTTTTAATGACGGTGCATTTTTCACGTACACCGAAAAAGAATCCAAGCCCGAAGAAGCATTATTTGTGGAACAGGGAAAACCATTGGTGTTTGGTAAAAATCAATCAAAAGGTATAAAACTTGATGGCTTTAAGCCAACCATTGTTGACCTAACTAATGGCGCTAACTCTGTAAATGATTTGTGGGTTCACGATGAGCATGACACTGTAAAGGCAAATATTCTTGCCCGGTTTTTTGATGATCCGCAGTTGGAAGGGCATTTGCCACGACCCTTCGGTATTTTCTATTCATACAATAGAAAATGTTACGAAGATTCCCTGATGGAGCAAATTACATCCATAAAATCTCAAAAAGGAGAAGGTGACCTGGACAAATTGATAGCTGGAAAACAAACGTGGGAGATAAAGTAGGTAGTTATCGCCCTACAATCGCTCCCGCCAGCTTATAAACCACTCTCGCTCCCACATTCCCATCCCAATCATCTTTTCCGGGTGACACTTCGCAAAGGTCAAATCCGATAATCTCCCTGCCACTTTCAGCAAGCTTTTCTACAAGGTAAAATGCCTCCTGAATTTCCAAACCACCGGGAACAGGAGTTCCAGTGCCGGGGCAATACACAGGATTCAATCCATCAATATCAAAACTGATATATACCTTTTGCGGAAGGGATGCAATGATATCATCGCAGATAAAATCCCATGTTTCTCCTTTGTAAGACCTACTTTTTAATTCAGTGTCACTAAAAAGTTTTATTCTGTTTTTGGAATCATTAATCCTGTTTATTTCTTCCTGGCAGATATCTCTGATTCCTACCTGCACTAACTTATGTACGTTAGGTATCTGAATGGCATTGTACATAATGGAAGCATGCGAAAAAACAAAACCCTCATACCCCTGCCGGAGATCTGCATGAGCATCTATCTGAAGTATTCCGAATGATGTATGTTTTTCAGAAAGCGCCTGAAGAAAACCCAAAGGCACGCTGTGTTCTCCTCCTATGATTCCAACTTTTTTGTTTTTATTTAACCACGATAGGCATTGCTTCTTTATCTGTTTGTTTAAATCATCACAGGAAGCATTTATTTCCTTTAACAGGGCTTGAATCACTTTTGAATTCTTTGCATCACCCCCTTTTTCAAGAAAATCAATTACTTTTTTTGATTTTTTGGATAATTTATTATTTAATTTAATCCAGGAAACATTTTTTTTCTCTAAAGCAATACCTTTTTTCCAAACAGGACCGAAAGTAATATCATACAAATCCAATTGGGGAGAGGCGTTGAGAATGGCATCGGGACCATTGGCGGTTCCTCTTTTATAGGAAGTGGTAACTTCCCATGGCACAGGTATCAGAACTAAAGATGCTTCTTCACAAGAGAATGGCAAACCGAAGATTCTGTTATTCAGTTGTCCGGGTGCATCGGGGTTGTAGGGGGCTTGCATTAGCATCTTATCAAAAATATTTCAACCAATTTTGGCTAAATATTACTGTTTCAAATTATTATAAAAAACATATAACACATAACAAAAAATGAATAATGTTTAAGGTTTCCCCTCATTTTTTATTATTCATTTTTTGTTATGTGTTATGTGTTATTTATTTTTTTTTCTTGTTTGATTGTGACTCGTCCACGTTTGGAAATTAGTAATTCGTAATTGGTAATTTGCAGATAAACCCTCAATTCAACGATGGATCCTCCGGAAAATTTGCAATAATGGAAAATTCCCGTCCCATGTCTTTCAATATTTTTCTCCAGAGTTTTTCGGGTGTCTCCGGAAATACATAATCCCTCCTTGCATCGGTAATGATCCACGAATTTTCTTTTACTTCTTTGGTGAGTTGTTCAGGATTCCAACCGGAATATCCTGCAAAAAAACGCACCTGATCAGGGTTGATTTGTCCCACATCAATCAAAATTTTCAACGTAGAAAAATCTCCTGACCAATAAACGTCATCAACAATTTTTATGCTTCCTTCTAATTTATTTCCAAGTTTATGCAGAAAATGCAGGGTGTCGGTTTGCACAGGTCCTCCCATAAATAGCGGCGCATCAAAAGCAGGAAAATTCTGAAGCGCCTCGTTTAATTTATAATTGGAGGGTTTGTTTAATATAAAACCAACGGTACCATTCTCGTTGTGTTCAGTGAGAAGTATCACAGAACGTTTAAAATTCGGATCTTCAAGGAATGGCTCCGACAGCAGGAGTTTACCGGCTTGTGGCTTAGGGAATTTTGGCTGAGGTTTTGGCATGGGTTGTAAATGCAAATTAAACTCATTTTAATTTAATATTCAAATTTGCCGGTATAATTTCCCAAACATTCTTCTTTAAATCCCACCTCACCCCAGCCCCTCTCCAAAAAAATGGAGAGGGGTGATAAATTTGTAAAATATTCATGCTGTTATGTTGAAATAAAAATTTTCATGTAAGTTTGCATGCAATCCTCTCACTTTTCATGACTTCTTTCTTCATTCTTTCCTTTGTTGCAATTTATTTTCTAATTCTGTTCGTAATTTCATACATCACCGGAAAGAATGCAGATACTAAATCATTTTTCCTAGCCAACAAACAAGCCCCCTGGTATTTAGTGGCATTTGGAATGATTGGTGACTCTCTCTCCGGTATTACTTATTTGTCTGTTCCGGGTGCCGTAGGAAAAAGCAACTTTTACTATTTACAGGTTGTTTTTGGATATACACTGGGGTATATTGTCATAGCAAAAATACTACTACCCTTGTATTATAGAATGAATCTTACTTCCATTTATAGTTATTTACTCGAGAGATTTGGCAATGTATCACAGAAAACCGGTTCCTTTTTTTTCCTTCTATCGCGCACATTAGGCGCCGCCTTACGATTATATTTATCAGCCAATGTTTTTCAGGTCTTTGTATTCGATAAATTCGGAATTCCTTTTAGTGTCACCCTTTCTGTGATCATCATTTTCATGTTTATTTATACCTATCAGGGTGGAATAAAAACTCTGGTCTGGACAGATTCGTTGCAGTCGTTGTTTTTAGTGGCAGGGGTTATACTTTCTATTGCCGCTATCGGAACCAAAATGAATTGGGGCGTAACAGAAATGATTCATCAGATATCCACAAGCCCCTATACTAATTTATTCAACTGGCACTGGCAGGAAAAACAATTTTTTCTGAAACAGTTTTTTAGCGGAGCATTCATAGCCATTGTCATGACCGGATTAGACCAGAACATGATGCAAAAAAATCTGAGTTGCAAGTCGTTGGGAGATGCACAAAAAAACCTTTATTGGTTCAGTGGCATTGTGGTGATAGTAAATATCTTTTTTCTCTCTCTGGGAGTTTTATTGTATTTATACAGCACTGCCAACGGAATGGAAATTCCTTCCAAAACCGACCATCTCTTTCCACTTCTGGCATTGAATCACCTTGGACTTTTTGCTTCCATGGTTTTTATTCTGGGATTAACCGCCGCAACATTTAACAGCGCCGATTCTGTACTCACCACGCTTACCACTTCTTTTTGTGTGGATTTTTTAAATGTGGAAAATCCCGGCAAATATTCCGAAAAGCAAAAAACAGGGATTCGTCATAAAGTCCAGATTTCATTTGGAATTGTTTTACTGTTATTAATACTTGGATTTCAATCGTTTATTGATGATGCTGTTATTAATGCAGTTCTTACCATGGCAGGATACACGTATGGTCCTCTGTTGGGAATGTTCGCCTTTGGAATATTTACGAATCAAAAACCCATAGATAAATTCGTACCCATGGTTTGTATTTTAGCTCCTGTGATTTGTTTTTTTATAGCTAACAATTCAAAGCAGTTATTTGGTGGATATGAGTTTGGATTTGAATTGTTGATTCTCAATGGGGCGTTGACGTTTCTGGGGTTGTGGGCATTGGCGAAAAAGAAAGACCTTAGATGACTTTCAATTCGTCTTCTCCTTTTATGTTTAAAAAATAAATTTTTTCATATCAGTTTGCCAAATAAATGAGTAGAACTTATAAAATTACGGAAAACATAAAAATTTCTTTACCAGCTTTCAGTCCCCATTATAAAAAAACTGAATTTTAATGTTGAGCCCAAAAGGTTCTGCAATTCATATCTGGAATTGGTACTTGACCAATAAATATTAATTTGCCCGGGAGTATCTTTGGCAGGAGTAAACCACCCATCAGGGTCGGACATTTCCAAGGTTGAAATTGAACCTCTCAAACTATACATCGCACTTGGACCACCACTGGTATTAACTACTATAACACCATATACCATTGAGCCGTTATTTATACTTGTTACAGAACCATTATCCAAAGAAACTTTTGAACTTGTTTGAGGAGATTCAACAATGGTTCCGGAGTTTGATTTTACTCGGTCATAAACGGCATAGTTTACTCCATCCTGTTCATCTCTTATCATCAATACTTTCGGAGATAGCCCTTGCCCGATAGATCGTACTCCACCTGTATTCGACCAAAAAACATTACTTACAATAATTGGATAAGTCGTACTGTCAAGCGCATACGTATTTCTAGGAGCGCCTAATGTTCCTGCTAATAACATTGAGTTTGAAATTATTCCTCCACGAACATTATGCAAATAAATACCATTTGTTGACTGAATATCTTCCTGGTTTGAAGCGCCAAATACATTGTCAATAATCAGGTTTTGCATACTGTAGTTATGATTAATATAAATTACATATCCTTCTGCCGTTGAAGAGGACTGTTCCCATCTTATGTTTCTTAAATTAAAATTAAGTGAAGCTTGGGCAGAAGTATTATCATTCCAGTAAAGACCATATTTCCCCAATACCCACGCATGAAAACCGTCAAACGTAACATTTGTTAAATTAATACCTGAAGCAATCCGGACACATGCTTCAGATGTTGCAGGACCTTCATCTGCTCCGAGATAAAGATCGGTAAAATGTGCCTGATCAATATCTATTAAATCGTTAGGATTGTCTTCAATAGAAATAGGGCGGTCAGCGAAAATCGTTGATTTACTTATTGTTAATATATCTCTGCCTCGGTATTGAATTCCTATTGATGTATTTCCATTCCAGCTACCTACACTAATATTATTTATATCCATAACATCAACATCCGTAACTTTTATAGCTATTTTTTGAGCAGATGAAGATCCATAAAAACTAATATCTTTTATTGAGCATTGAAAAAGCGTCAGACCGGGACCTTTATCAAAATTAAATACTACACCGGCTTCCGAATATAAAGTTGTTGCATAAACTCCAGATCCTGAAAAATGTATTCTGTCTTTATTAACATTAATAGTACCGGTAAGATAAATATCTCCCCGTGGGATAAGTAAACGCTCACCTGACCCAGTAACAGAATTTATTGCGGCTTGAATAGTTGCAGTATTGGCGATTTTTTCGTCTGCTGTAGCTCCTGATCCAAATACAATCGTTCCATAATTTCTGACATCTCCTTCGGGATATACATTCCCACTGTTTTTTGCATAAAGCGCGTAAGGAACACTTAGTAGCTGACTGACAATATTGACTGTGTAATTTGTGGAGCCATCAGGATCAATTTCTACTTTAAGAAAAAAAGGTCCGTTTTCCCATTTTATTGTCGAAAAGTTATCAGTGGTTGTTCCTCCCCCTATTTCAAGTGATATCAGTCCGCTTTCATTGGTGGTGGATGTGTGTGTTTCGGCATATACAACTGTTCCACTTGGTGTGCTTTGTAAAATGCTTGCTTTCACCCCCACACTTGTGCCTTGTACTAAAATACCATTTACATTACGCACCAATGTCTGATAATTCATTTTGTAAGGAGATTGGGCTTCTACATTTAAAGATAAAATAAATGCAATTAAAAAAAACAGATTTTTCATTTTTTAATAATTATTGTAATTTCTAAAATGAACGAATAGAACGTACAACATAGTTTATACTTTTAGCTTTAATACTCTGTGTTCCGTTACTGAAATTCTGGTTCCATGAAACGGTAAAATCTCCTTCGGAGGAACTCCAGTAATTCACAACAGTTCCTAAAGCAAATCCTCCTATCGCACTCCGGTTAGTGTACATCAGGTTAAGTTCATATTTGGTCGGTAATTTCCAATCAGTAAATTTTTTCCCATTTTGACTGTGATAAGATGCGTTGTTAATATTATCATGAGCAAGATACCAACTAGTTTCTGCACCCTGATCCTGTGTTTCTGATACCAAACCATGCTTGCCATCCGGAGTGATATAAAAGACATATCCACCTAATTCCGGATGCAAGCCAAGAGTATAAGTGGGATCGTTGTTATTTGCAGAAAATAATGCATAAGGAACACTCAGCAATTCTGAAGTACCTGAAATGGTATAGTTAGAGCCACCGGTTGGATCTGTTTCGGTTTTAATAAAAAAAGGACCATCTGCCCAGTTGATCAAAGCAACGGCACCAATAATAGGCGCTCCTCCACCAATTATCAGATTTGCCAATCCATTTGAATTAGTAGTGAGTGTGTGTACTTCAGAAAATACTGCTGTATTGCTACTGTCAAGAATACTGATCTTAATTCCTATAGGTTTATCTGAAATTAATTCTCCCGCATTATTTCTGATAACTGCCTGGTAGCTCATTTTTTGAGGTGTCTGCGCAAATACTACTTTAGCGATTAATAATGCTAATAAAAGTGTAAATAACTTTCTCATATTTTAATTTTAATTTATTAAAATGAAAGGTTACTGTTCAATGCCAAAGGTAAAAATATTTTGAACAATGACCAAATTTGATATTCTTTTCACAATAGGAAAGTGCTTTTGTTATGCAACATGAGAAAATAAAGCCAAAAATTTCTACCTTCGTAGCAAAAAAGATAAATGAGAATTTAAAATATGGTTATCCTGTTTTGAAATCAGAATCCCGAGAGAAACTACTGAACCAAAATAAACAAGATAATGAAAAAGAAAAAATATGACGTAGTGTAAATGATGCGAGACATCAGAAACAAAATATCGGTGCCAATTCTGTAAATCTTATTTCGTCTCAAACCTAAATATCAAACACAATGAATGATTTAGAAAAGTATTTTAGAGCCAATACAAAAAGATTAATCCATAAATGGAATCATTACTTTGATGTATATGATAGACATTTGAGTAAGTACAGAAACAAAGAAATCACGGTTTTGGAAATAGGTATTTCACAAGGAGGAAGCCTTCAAATGTGGAAAAATTATTTCGGTGACAAAGCTAAAATAGTTGGAATTGATATAGACCCTCGCTGTAAACAATTAGAAGAAGAAAATATTAAAATATTTATTGGTTCTCAATCAGACCGGAATTTCCTGAGGGATGTCAAAAAGCAAATTCCTATGGTTGATATTTTAATTGACGATGGTGGACATACAATGAATCAGCAAATTGTCAGTTACGAAGAATTGTTTGATCACGTTAAAGAAGATGGGATTTATTTATGTGAGGACCTGCATACATCCTACTGGATAACGTTTGGAGGTGGTCATAAAAGAAGAGGGACTTTTATTGAATATAGCAAAAACTTTATTGACTTCATTAATGCTCATCATTCCAAACAAAGATGTCTAAAAGTCAATGAGTTTACAAAATCAGTTAGTTCAATTCATTATTATGATAGTATAGTTGTGGTTGAAAAAAGAAAAATGGGAAAACCTTTTCAAGAGGAAACCGGAACAATTTCTTTTGATCCACCGGTTAAGCCAAAGAATTTATTGAATAGAATTAAAAATATACTTTTAAGGATAATAAACACACCTTTACAATTCTTTAGGTTGGGCGGGGTTGTATGGAAATAAACGTTTGCTAAAAACTAAAGTAGAGAAGTTGCATGCAACGTCTCTACATACCGGCTGAGGTTTATTTAAATAATAACGCATCTACCTTGGTTTCTCCCTCAAACTTGCGAAGTAGCCGGTGGTTTGAATCATAAATGAAAAACGATGGCACTATCACAGAACCAAAAATTTTCCTGAATTCCCCTGTGGAATCGTGCACTAAACGGATGTTTGATTCTGTAAATAATTCAAACCGTTTGCCAAAGGCAGAAATGGAATCCAAGGGTTCAGCAGATACCATAAGCAGAAAAATATCCTGAAATTCATTGATTCTGCTTTTTATTTCTCTTGCTTCGTATTGACAATGATCGCAGGATGGATTAAAATAATTGATTATCAATGGCACTCCGCCCGGAATATCTTTTTCAGTAAACACCTTGTTTTGCAACGTTCTAAAATTCAATGGAGGGAGATTTTTAATTTCCTCAGCGCTTTTTTGTTTAGCAAAAAATGATTTTGTAATCAAAAATCCGAGACACACAATTAGCAGGATGACGGAAGTCAGGACGATGGTTTTTAAACGGGATTTTGGTGTCATGTGATTTAGGCATTAGTAATTGGTCATTTATCGCCTTCGTTTGTGTCCTCACAAACGAAGGTATTGGTCATTCGTAAATCGTAAATCTCTTCTCACTGATCATACCATTCTCTTTTTCTTTCTAATTTCAAATCTTTCAACAATGCTGATTTTACGTTGATAGTGACACTGTATCGTTGATACAAACCGTAAGGAATCCAATTGAATTTTAATTCCCAACAGTGCAAATCGCGGTTAATGCCAATATTCGTGCTAATCAAATCATTATTAGTAAAATCATATCCAGAACTTCCGGTGAACGCCCATTTTTCGCTTAATTTTAAACTGCCATTGAAGGATAAAGATTGGTTTGTTTTGTTTTCTTTTTTCCTCGAAAACGTATAACTGCGCTGATAATTCACTGACAAACTCCAGGGGAGTGAAAATGGCAGATACCCCTCCGTAAAATCCATTGAATTAACAGAGGTTTTAATGACAGACAAGGGTGTCTTTTGTCCCAGAATGGAATTTAGAGAAGTTCGTAACGTAATATTAGCCGAGTGCAACCGGGCTAACCGTTTATTTTCTTCCCATTCAAAGCGGTGCACATTCAAATCGTTATCGTCAGTAATGTATGGGTCATACATCGAACTGTATTCTATCCCAATCTTGTTTTCAAACAAGGTGGTTCTGGCTGAAAGATTAATTCTTGACAAATTAAAAGAATCAGCCGCGAGGTTGTAATTGCCCGATATCCCTACGTTTTCAAAAAGTGACACTTTACGGCTTTTTTGGGAAGTGTCCTTCCGTGAACGTACCTTCATTTCCAACGCATTGCTGATAGAGAAACCTATCGCCTCTTGTATTCCTTTAGAGGGTTCCCCGTATAAAAAATTTGAAAAACGTGAATACAGCTTATTATCAAAATGTTCGTAATATCCATAAGTTGCTTCCGAAAAATCAGGCACATAGCGGAATGACACGGATGGACGCAAGGTATGACGTATTGCCTGAAGGGATTTACTGCGAAAATTTAATGTTCCATAAATCACGGTAGAAGCCGCCGCAGAAGCCGAATACACGCCATAGCGGGCAAACCATTTCACTGTATCAATGGAAATCCCTCCGGTATCATTCCTGTATATGTTTCTGCTAACCAGCGACCATTTTTCTGTATAGTTCATCTCCGGTGACACAGTAAAATATTTTAGAGCGCGGAATTGTGTGGATGCCCTGACAACCTGCTGAGCGCCATTGCGCATCTTATTTTGCAATTGTGAACGTTTTTCGCCCGGCGCTAACTTTTCAAATCCTAACCGATTGAATAATTGTAATGAATCCTCATGGGCGGTTAAATCATTTCTTGCATTGAATGAATAATTCACATAAATCATCTCGTACCAGCGGAGTTTTCCTATTTGAATTTTTCTTTTAAAAGGCGATAATCGTTCGGAATTTACTGCCAGTTCAGGAAATGTAAACGAAACTGCTTTTGTGCTATTGTTTTGGCTATGCCGCATGCCTAGGTTCATATTTAAAGGAGTGCCATAAAGCGGTTGTGAATAATAAATATTGGATGAAATGGAATTGGTAAACCGGTTCTCATCGGGAGTAAGGGAATTTCTGAAATTTGAAGTACTTCCAAAATTTACGTTGGCTTGAAAATTTTCTTGTCTCTTGGGAACCTTACGATGAGACCAATTCAAAAAATAATCTACTTCTCTTGTAAATTCTTTGGTACCTTCCACTCCGGTGGGTCTGCGGTTGTAAGTAAATTTCAGATTCCCGTCTCTTTTATACATTTTTTTATATTTACTTTCCATGATGGTTCCCCATGCGCCTTTTGTATAAACACTGCCTCTTACAGCCAAATCCATATAATCGTTGATGGCAAAATAATACCCGCCATTCTCAAGAAAAAAACCAAACTGGTTGGTTTCTCCATAGGTAGGAAGTAAAATGCCGGAGGATTTACCTTTTCGGGATGGGAAAACACCAAATAAAAATCCGAGTGGTGTGGGTACATCTGCAACTGCGAGGTAAAAAGGTCCGGTGACAATTTTCTCATTGGGAATCAGTTTCGATTTTCTGGAATAAATATAAAAATGCGGTTTGGCTCTGTCGCAGGTGGTATAACGTGTGGCGCCTATATACAACTCGTTTTTTTCATTTTTATTTACAAGCGAGCCATGCACATACGACTCGCCGTATTGAGTAATCACGTTCGAAATAGCGCCCTGACGTGTTTTAAAATTGTAACCGATTTTGTCGGAAGTGTAGGTATCTTTGTTTTCGGTAAAAACCGGTTTTCCTGTAGTGTCACCTTTTTCATTTTTGTGACCCTTTGAGCGCATAATGCTCGTGTTCCAATCCACTTCAATAAAATCTGCCTTCAGGGTCATGTTATCATATTTTACATCTGCATTCATGTACATGTACATTTTTCTCGAATCAAGGTCTAAATACATGGAATCATTGCATTGATAAAAAACAGTAGTTTTTATGTCTTTTCTGGCATCAAGGGTGTCATTTTTCAAACTGTCATTTTCATTGAGAGTAGTGTCTGAAATGTTAGTCATTTCATTTGAAAAAGTGGATAAAGAATCGTCGTTGTTATATATAGGTTTCTTAACCAAGTTTGTATCTTTGCCGTATAAAACCGAATCAGATATGTTCTGGGCGTTGATAGGGACCACAAGACAAGATGTAATAACAAAAAAAATCAACTTACATTTCAGATATAAATTCAGAAAACTAATATGGTTTTTACTATTAGTCATTTAACTATTTTAGAATAAAATTGAGCATTACTGAAAAATTCATTAATTTTGCAAATATGTATTATTAACACTGAAGCGCAGAACTCAAAACGCAAAAATGAAACAAACTTTTATCATATTATTTTCTTTCCTGCTGACCTTGGGTTCGTTTAAACCGCTTAATCCTCACAAATATAAAGTTAAAACCGTAGTAATTGATGCCGGGCACGGTGGAAAGGACTCCGGTTGTCTGGGAAAAAAACTTAAAGAAAAGAATATTTCCCTTGCAGTGGCTATTAAACTCGGGCGATTGATTAAATCCAATGACCCATCTGTCCGGGTTCTTTATACCCGTTCTTCCGATAAATTCATTGATTTGCATCACCGCGCTTCGCTTGCTAATAAAAACAATGCAGATCTGTTTATTTCCATTCATTGCAACTCAGGACCCAATGATGCCTGTGGTTCAGAAACCTATTCCATGGGGTTACATGTGACCGATGAAAATCTGAAAGTAGCCCAACGCGAAAATGCCGTCATTCTTAAAGAAGATAATTACGTTGAAAAATACGATGGTTTTAATCCTAATTCCTCCGAAGCGTATATATTATTTTCACTTTTTCAGAATGCATTTTTAGAACAAAGTTTAAAATTAGCGGGCAATATTGAAAATGAATTAGCAACCCGTGAAGGCCGTAAAAGCAGGGGCGTAAAACAGGCGGGCTTTCTGGTGCTTTATAAAACATCTATGCCAAGTGTATTGGTTGAACTCGGCTTTCTCACAAACCCCCGTGATGAAAATTTCCTTTCAATTTCTGCCAATCAGGATTCAGTCGCTGGAGATTTGTTTACAGCTATTATGAATTATAAGGGGGAATTGGAAGCGACGAATTAAAGGGTGTTATGTAGAGACATGGTGCACCGTATCTCTACCTATTTGCATTTCTATCTCTAATTTCTTACATTTAGCCCATTATTTGAAAACCCTTTTCCCAATACATTGAAAATTTCAAACGAATTTAAAATCGGGCTTCTTACCGTTATTTCCATTCTTTTTTTATTTTTTGGTTTTAACTACCTGAAAGGGAAAAATGTTTTTTCCCGCTATCAAAGATATTATATCAAATATCCGAATGTAAACGGGTTAACTACCGGAAATCCAATCATGATAAACGGATTAGTGGTTGGAAAAGTTAAATCCATCCGTTTTCTTGATTTTATTGTAGGAGAAATAGTGGTAGAAGCGGAGTTGCAAAGAGATGTCAAACTGAATGATGGTTGTGCCGCATCTATTGTAAATAGTGATATTTTAGGAAGTAAAGCCATAAAGATAGAACTGGGAGCCAGCCGTCAACTATTAAAGTCGGGTGATACCCTACGCACCGGTTTTGAACTAAGCATTACCGAAGAAATTTCTGCTCGTACAGCCCCTCTTCTTGCCAAGATGGACACGCTTTTTTTTGTTTTTTCAGGTCAACGGATGCAGAATATCATTAAGAAAGTGGACACTACGTTACATGTATTTCAAACACTTGGTTTAGGAATGGATAAAGTGATTATTGATAATAATTCCCGTTTTAACACTATCATACGGCATATTGAATCCATTTCTGCCAATCTTGATTCCAATAATTATAAGATAAAAAATATTCTGACAAATCTGAATGTATTTTCCGATTCCCTTGCACGTTTACAGGTAGGCAAAACCCTACGCCAGACAGACAGGGCATTGGCTGGTCTGGAACAATCGTTGGATAAAATTAACCGAGGTGAAGGAACCTTAGGGCTGTTGTTTAACGATGACAAATTATACCATCAATTGAAAAAAGCCAGTGAGGATCTGGATGTGCTGGTGAATGACATTAAGAAAAATCCAAAGCGTTACGTGCATTTTTCCGTTTTTGGCGGCGGAAAAGAAAAGGAGGAAGCGGAGAAGAAGTAGAGAGAGAAAATTTTTGTAAAAAATTTTCTTAATAATCCAAGTCCAAGCCCAATTGTGCCTGAAGAGTTAAAAGCGCTGGATTTTTTGATGCCAAAAATTCAAATTTTTCACGGGAGGTATAGGGACGTGTTTTCTCTTTTTTCACTTCTTTAATTTTCGAGGTAACATTCAAATCCGGTTTTTCAAATTTATTCCTCATAAAAGTAACCAGATCTGATTTTATTTTTTTAAACCGGTCTTCCTGCATGGGATTTTCCAGCAGAACCACAACCTGATTATTCTCCCAAACCGCCTCGCAAGTGTTTATCATGGTGGCATCCAACTTCATTCCCTGATTTGTTAATTCATAAGCAAACGCTTTCCAGAAACCGGAAAGTTTAGTTTCTATAGCTAAAAAATCAATTTCATCCTTAGACAAAAGGTTGGTTTCAACGTTACCGGAAGGTGCAGGTTGGTTTTGTTTCCGCAATGCCTCTTTCACAGAGTCAAGATTTTTCCACGAAACAGTTGGAGTAGAAACTGAAGATTCCCCTTTTGGTTTTTCAACGGTTAAAATGTGATGGTTCGTTTTCTGTGGCTCAGGAATCAACGGCTCAGCGTTTTTTTTTTCAGCTAAAATAGCTGTGCTGGAAATTTCATGCTCATTGTTTTTTAAAACATTGTTCGGAATATCTTTTTGAGAAAGAGTGACAGCCATGCGTATATGAGCCATTTTTAAAAGCGCCAGTTCTACATGTAGCCGTTGGTTTCTGCTTAATTTATAATTAAAATCGCATTGATCTGTAATGGAAAGAGCCGTTAATAAAAATCCTGAATCCATTTCTTTGGCTTGTTTTAAATACTTGTCTTTCACCTGGTCGCTCAATGGAAATAATGTGAGGGTTTTAGGGTCTTTACAAACCAAAAGATTTCTCAAGTGCTCGCCCAAGCCACTGATAAAATGACCTCCATCAAAACCATGTTTTAAAATTTCATCAAACGCAATCAAAATTTCAGGAAAATCTTCATTCCAAATCGCCTGAGTAATTCTGAAATAATAATCATAATCAAGTATGTTGAGATTTTCGGTAACCGATTTATAAGTGATTTTTTTTCCTGTGAAAGCATTTATCTGGTCAAAAATAGAAAGTGCATCTCTCAGGGAGCCATCCGATTTTTGTGCGATAAGAAACAACCCTTCCGGTTCTGCCTCTACCGTTTCATTTTGTGCAATGGATGCAAGCCGGGTGGATATGTCCGCCGGATTTATCCGGTTAAAATCAAAAATCTGACAGCGGGAAAGTATGGTAGGAATAATTTTATGTTTTTCGGTGGTTGCCAGAATAAAAATTGCATAAGAGGGCGGTTCTTCCAGTGTTTTAAGAAAAGCGTTAAATGCCGCTTGTGAAAGCATGTGAACCTCGTCAATGATATATATTTTATACCTGGCTCCCTGCGGTAGAAATCTAACCTGGTCCACCAGATTCCGGATATCTTCCACTGAATTATGAGATGCGGCATCCAGTTCGTGTATGTTAAAGGACTGTGATTGTTGGAAGCTGAGACAACTTTCGCATTGGTTGCATGCTTCTGTATCCTTGGTTATTTGGGTGCAATTAATGGTTTTAGCAAGAATTCTTGCACAGGTAGTTTTTCCCACTCCACGGGGACCGCAGAACAAAAATGCGTGGGCTAATTTTTTTTCTTTAATTGCATTTTTAAGGGTCTGGGTGATGTGACTTTGACCGACCACTGTTTCAAAGTTTAATGGGCGGTATTTGCGGGCTGATACGAGGTAGGGTTGCATGGGGGTAAAGATATGGAAAAACAGTATCTTCGCAAAACAAAAAAATATAAACTTTTTATTTCATGCCAAAATCATTGCTTATTACTAATATAAAAATTTTAACCGGCATAGATGAAACGGGCAGGAGAAAAGTGAGCGGTGCTGAAATGAAAATCCTGCAAAGCATTGAAAATGCATTTCTGCATATACACGAGGGCAAAATTTTTTCTTACGGTAAGATGGAAGAATGTCCGTCGTTGGAGTGTGACACTTATGATGCGAGCGGAAGGTTTGTAATGCCCTGCTGGGTTGATTCACACACCCATCTTGTTTATGCAGAAAGCCGGGAGAAAGAATTTGTTGACAGAATAAATGGATTATCTTATGTACAGATAGCAGAGCGAGGGGGTGGGATTTTAAATTCCGCCAAACGGTTACAGCAAACTTCCGAAGATGAACTTTTTCAGACAGCGCTGATACGCTTAAAAGAAATTGTCGCGGGTGGAACCGGCGATTTGGAAATTAAAAGCGGTTATGGACTTACGGTGAATGATGAACTCAAAATGCTGAGAGTTATAAAAAGATTGCAGGATGAAAATATAATTCCCATTAAGTCAACTTTCCTCGGAGCGCATGCCATTCCAAAAGAATATAGTGACAGAAAAAAATACGTTGATTTACTAATTTATGAAATGCTTCCCAAAATAGCCGAAGAAAAATTAGCCGTATTCATAGATGTGTTTTGCGACAAGGGATTTTTTACCGTAGAAGAAACAGAACGGATTCTCATGGCGGGAAAAGAATACGGTTTAATTCCAAAAATACATGCCAATGAATTGGATTTTTCAGGTGGGATTCAGGTGGGAATAAAATGCAATGCGCTTTCTGTTGACCATCTGGAATTTACAGGTGAAGAAGAGATAAATCTTTTGAAAAATTCTGAGACCATGCCAACCTTATTGCCTTCCACCGCTTTTTTCCTTGGATTAAAATACCCGCCTGCCCGTAAAATGATAGATGCGGGATTGCCGGTGGCACTGGCATCGGATTATAATCCCGGTTCTTCTCCGTCTGGAAATATGTGTCTCGTACTGTCACTCGCTTGTATCAAAATGAAAATGTTGCCTGAAGAAGCGATTAATGCCGCAACCTTAAACGGCGCTTATGCTTTAGGAATGGAGAAAACTCACGGAAGTATTTCTAAAGGCAAAATGGGTTCTGTCATCATCACAAAAAAAATACCTTCCCTTGCGTTTTTGCCTTATTCGTTTGGAAATTCTTTGGTGGAAGAAGTGATTGTTGAGGGGGGAAAGATGAGAAACAGGAAAGACACATAGATCTTTCCCTACTTCGCTCTGATTGCATCTACCGGATTTAATGCCGCGGCAAACATGGCTGGTAAAATTCCGGCTATCATGCCTATGGTTCCTGAAATGCCAAATGCTAATAAAAAATTTTTGGCTGTAAGATGAATTGTAAAAGAGTCCCCTATCCAATAATTTAAACCCATAGTGCCGGCTATGACAATAAATATTCCTAAAAGTCCACCCAATAAACTCAATAATACCGATTCAAATAAAAATTCGGCAAGAATGAAAGAATTTTTTGCCCCCAAAGATTTTTTAATTCCAATGATATGGGTTCGCTCTTTTACCGAAACAAACATGATATTGGCAATTCCAAATCCTCCCACCAGCATGCTGAATCCTCCTATCACCCACCCTACTGTTCCCATCACTTTAAATACTGTATCCATGGCTTTTAACAACATTTCAATTCTATTAACCGAAAAATTATCCTCTTGTCCGGGCTTTAACCGGCGAACACTTCGCATAACACCCTTTGCCTCTGCCTCCAATGCATCAATATCTTCTTCCGGTTTGCATTTTATGGAAATAAATGAATTAAAACCCCTTGATTTAGTAGAAACATATTGGGTTAAAACAGTAAAGGGGATGAACAAAGCAAAATCAGTGCTTTCGCCAATGAGTGAATTTCCCTGCTTTTTTAAAACACCAATCACAAGAAATGGAATTCCTTTTATTTTTACGGTTTTACCGGTAGGGTCAACTTCATTAAATAATTCTTTTGATATATCGTAACCGAGAATGACTACTTTTTTCTTACCTTCAATTTCATTTTCAAGAAAATACCTGCCAAATTCAAAATTAAAATAAATGGTTTTATCGAATTCATGCGTGATTCCCTGTATGACAATATTTTCCAAACTATTATCAAAGTAAGTGATATTGGCATTCCGCATGGTACCTGAAATGGCAACTCCTTCCGCATTAGTCAACCGCTTTTTTAATGCTTTGAACTCGTTGTAATTGGTTACCGGTCTGCGATAGTATTTCCACCATGGGTAATCGTCTTCAAAGGAAATAGGCCACTTTTGAACAAACAGAACTTTCTCACCCACTACTTTAAAACTGCTTCGCACATTAATCTCCATGGAGTCCACCAAACTCAAAACCGTAATAATGACGAATATCCCGATAGTGACACCCAACAATGACAGGAGTGTGCGAAGCGGATTTGAGCGCAATGCCTGATAGGCAAAACGGATACTTTCGTGAAACCAGAAAAAGCTCAGCATAAATAAAAATTCAAAATTGCTTATAAATCATTGCAAAAACAAGTTTCTGATAGTATATTTGCAGGTTTTAACATTGATTTCTTTTCCATTCTAAATCCAACATCATGAAATTATCCGCTTTTCGCTTTCATATACCCGACGATTTACTATCGAGATACCCTGCCAAACACCGGGATGAATCGAGGTTGATGGTTTTGCATAGAAAAACTAAAAAGATTGAACACAGGATTTTTAAAAACGTAGTGGAATATTTCTCCGAAGGAGATGTCATGATTATTAATGATACCAGAGTGTTTCCTGCACGTCTTTATGGAAATAAAGAAAAAACCGGAGCTAGGATTGAAGTTTTCCTACTTAGAGAATTAAGTAAAGAACAAAAATTATGGGATGTATTGGTGGATCCGGCAAGAAAAATCCGCGTTGGTAACAAACTTTTCTTTGGTAACAGCAATTTGGTTGCTGAAATAGTTGATAACACGACTTCCCGTGGGAGAACCATTCGTTTTTTATACGATGGAACGCCTGAAGAACTGAACCACGCCATTGAATCATTGGGACAGACCCCTTTGCCAAAATACATGAAACGCGAACCCGATGCCAATGACAAGGAAAGATATCAGACTATTTATGCGAAAAACACAGGAGCCGTAGCGGCTCCCACTGCAGGACTTCATTTTACCCGCGAAGTCATGAAACGACTTGAAATAAAAGGGGTTCATTTTACACCTATCACTCTTCATATTGGGTTGGGAACATTCCGTAAAGTAGAAGTGGAAGACCTTACAAAACATAAAATGGATTCTGAAAGTTTTGAGGTGAAGCAATCTGCCTGTGATGTAGTTAACCAGGCATTGGACGATAAAAAAAGAATTTGCATGGTGGGTACTTCCAGCATGAGGGCGGCTGAGACGGCTGTCGGCGCAAATAGGAGATTAAAACCCTTGTCAGGTTGGACGGAGAAATTTATTTTTCCACCTTATGATTTTGCCATTTCAAGCGCCATGATTACAAATTTTCATTTGCCGGAATCCACGTTATTGATGATGGCATCCGCTTTTGGTGGTTTTGAGTTTGTTAAGGAAGCATACGAGGTGGCTGTTAAAGAAAAATATAAGTTCTTTACGTATGGTGATTGTATGTTGATATTATAATGTTGGATGTTGGATGTTTGGATGTTTGTGTATGAAATATGAAAAAATTTGCTATTATAGCCGCTGGGGGAATTGGAAAGCGAATGGGAGGTAAGATACCTAAACAATTTCTACTGCTTTGTGGTTTACCGGTTTTGATGCATACAATTACTGCTTTTCACCGGGCTTCGTCTGAAATTTCAATTATTCTTGCACTACCCCGCAAACATATTAAAAGATGGAACCAGTTATGCAGAAAATATCGTTTTACCATCCCATGTAAAATAGTAGCAGGTGGTGACACAAGAACACAAACTATTTTCAACTGCCTTAAAATTCTCCCCAATAAAGGATTGGTTGCCATACATGATGGAGTCCGTCCGTTAATACATTCTGAGATAATTTTAAAATCTTACCGTCTTGCTGGAAAAAAAGGTTCAGCAGTAGTTGCAGTGCCACTGAAAGATTCTATCAGAAAAATTTCAAAAACCGGTAAATCAAATTCGGTAAACAGAGAAAGTTATGGAATGGTGCAAACTCCTCAGACGTTCAGGATAGATTGGCTTAAAGAAGCATATCAATCTGTGAAGAAGGGATTAAAATCGGGCTTCACGGATGATGCCTCTGTTTTCGAAAAAGCGGGGTTTCCTGTTTTTCTACTAAAAGGTGATTATAACAATTTGAAGATTACCACCAATGAAGATTTGGCGATAGCGGAATGGTTGACGAAAAGATTTGGGGGAAGAAGAAAAATTAGTTGAATGTTTATCTTGTTAATGAGGAAATCAAAATTTTCATGTAAATTTGTATTATTAAACAAGTACTTAATATGATTAAAGAAAAATATATAAACCCATTTACGGATTATGGTTTTAAACGTCTCTTTGGAGAAGAGTTTAGTAAAGAATTATTATTGGATTTTTTAAACGAACTTCTTCATGATGAACAAGGTCAAATTAAAAGTTTAACGTATCTTCCTGCGTCTAAGCTTGGTTCTGCAGAAACCGAACGTAAAGCAATTTTTGATTTGTATTGTGAAAATGAAAAAGGAGAGAAGTTTATAGTAGAAATGCAAAAGACAAAACAAAAATTTTTCAAAGACAGGGCATTGTATTATTCTACATTTCCAATACGGGAACAGGCAATAAAAACAACATGGGATTTTGAATTAAATGCTGTTTATACAGTAGCTATATTAGATTTTGAATTTGATGAAGATAAAGACCAACCAACTAAGTACAGATACAACGTAAAATTGTCAGATATTGAAACCCATAAAATATTTTATAACAAATTAACTTTTGTGTATCTTGAAATGCCTAAATTCAACAAAACCATTGATGAATTGGAAACCCGATTTGACAAATGGCTTTATATTATAAAAAACTTAGAAAATTTGGAAAGAATTCCGGATAAATTAAGAGAGAAAATATTTGAAAAACTTTTTGAAATAGCTGAAGTAGCAAAATTCTCTCAAAAACAATTACAGGAATATGAAAATAGTTTAAAATACTATCGCGATTTAAAAAATTCTCTTGATACTAAATTTGAAGAAGGTATAAAAGAAGGTATAAAAGAAGGTATAAAAGAAGGAATAAAAGAAGGAATAAAAGAAGGAATAAAAGAAGAAAAGATTAAAACTATTATCAATGGTTTAAAAGAGGGTATATCTGAAAACATTTTATCAAAACTTACTGGCTTGACTATTTCCAAGATTAATGAATTACGTAAAAATTACTCACTCTGAATAGGCACTTCTTATTAACTACTATTTATTTATTTCCGTGCTTTATTCCTCAACACTACCCACGCTCCCAAATACGCACACGGAAGAAAAATCAACGTACCTGCAACCCAGAACCAAATGGGATGAGAAATCATACTCATGTTTGCAATGCCGCTAACCAATAGGAACCCTCCTACCATCATGGACCCTTTGTAGGTTTTTTCTTTCATTAACAATGCGGTTACTATACCACCGGCAAAACTCCCGAACCCCCATCCGAATAAAACAAATAGCATGGCGCTAATGGGCATCGTTCTCAAATAAATATCAAGGTCTTCCTGGTTTTTTAAGTCCAACCATTCGGGAACCGGATAAATTTTATGGCTTACATATTCAACCAGCATAATCGTCAGCATGCCGCAGAGAAGACCGAGAAAAACGGAGAGATAATTTTTCATTGAGTTTTTTTAATTTAAATAATAATACGAAGATACTTAATATTTTCCATCCCAGAACCAATTTCAACATTGCAACAAAATTAATTTATACCTATCCATTTCAGGTTAGTTGGAAAATTTGTACTTTTGTATAAAAAAAATGGAAAAAGGAACCCTATCCGTAAAATCAGAAAACATCTTTCCGGTCATCCGGAAATGGCTGTACTCCGACACAGAGATATTTCTTAGAGAACTTGTTTCTAATGCCGTGGACGCCACCACCAAACTCAACATGCTCTCCGGTAAAGGAGAATTTACCGGTGACACCAAGGACTTGAAAATAAATGTCTTATTGGATGAGAAAAATAAAACGATTTCCATTTCAGACAAAGGCGTAGGAATGTGTCTTGATGAAATGGATAAATACATCAATCAGATTGCTTTCTCCAGTGCAGAGGAATTTTTGAAAAAATATACCGGCAAAGAGGAAAGCAGTAACATCATTGGTCACTTCGGGTTGGGATTTTATTCCTCCTTTATGGTTTCAGATAAAGTGGAAGTGAAATCATTATCCTGGCAAAAAGATGCAAAACCCGTTTACTGGACCTGTGAAGGGAACACCGACTTCGAAATGGGTGAAGGAGATAAGAAAGAAAGAGGCACAGAAGTGATTCTCCATATCAACAAGGAATCGGAAGAATTTCTATCACCTTTTCGCATAAGGGAAATGCTTGATAAATACTGCAAGTTTCTTCCGGTAGAAATTGAATTTGAAAATAAAATAATTAATACCACCAAACCTGCCTGGACCAAAACGCCGCTTGATTTAAAAGAAGAGGATTATCTGGAATTGCACAAACAATTATACCCTATGGCAGAGAAACCCTTATTCTGGATTCATCTGAATGTGGACTATCCTTTCCGTCTCACGGGCATTCTCTACTTTCCTCACATAAAACCGGAACTCGAAATTCAGCGGAACAAAATACAGCTCTATTGCAATCAGGTATTTGTTACTGACTCTGTGCAGGATGTGGTTCCTGATTTTCTGATGTTACTGCAAGGAGTCATTGACTCACCTGATATTCCACTTAACGTGTCAAGAAGTTTTTTACAAAACGACCCGCAGGTAAAAAAAATTAATTCACACATAACCAAGAAAGTGGCGGAGAAGCTGGAAGAAATGTTTAAAAAAGAACGCAAGGACTTTGAAAACAAGTGGGATGACATTTCTGTTTTTGTGCGTTTTGGAATGGTCTCCAACGATAAATTCCGTGAGAAAGCCATGGAGTTTTCTCTTGTTAAAAATATTGACAAACAATTTTTTACTTTCCCGGAATATCGCGAGAAAATAAAACTCCTTCAAACCGATAAAAACAAAACACTCACTATTTTATATTGCACGGATCCTGAAACACAGGATGTTTATATTAAACAAGTCAAAAAACGTGAATACGATGTGTTGGTGTTCAATAATCTTCTGGACTCGCACTTTATTAATTTTATGGAAGGCAAGGAAGAAAAATTGCGATTTCAGAGAGTTGATGCCGATTCAGTGGATAAACTCATTGACAAAGGCACCGAATCTATACGTTTGCTTTCGGAACCGGAAGAAAAAAATTTATTAGAACTTGTGAAAGAATGTCTGACTAAAGAGAAAGGTCCTTTAGCCCAGGAGAAAGAACCGGAAATAAATATTTCTCCTGCTGGTTCTCAGGATCCTGCCGTTTCAATTATTTTTCCGGAATTTATGAGACGATTTCAGGATATGTCCATGTTGAGCGGTATGAAAAAGAACGGTAATTTACCTGAGGCATTTTCTGTGACAATCAATTCCAATAACCCTGTATTTTCAAAAATCCTGAAAATGCTGGACCCTGAAAAGAAGAAAAAATCCATCCTCCATTTATACGATCTGGCATTGCTGGCACAAAACCGTTTGAAGGGCGACAGATTATCGCAATTCATTCAGGATGCGGAGGGGAGGGTGTGAGAAATTGCTTCATTATGTTCCAAAAAATAATGAATAACATAAAACACTTAACTCTTAATTACTAAGTGGGTTCCCTATCCAAATTTTTGTAATTATTCATTGTAAGGTGTTCATACTTATACATTTTTCATTTCTTGTTTAGTGTTATATGTTTTTTACTAAACCTGAATTGTATTATATGCAAATTACACTAAATGAAAGTTCTCCCTCTGCCGGAAGGCAACTATACAGTTGATAAATCCAAAAAAGCAATCCCGTATCAGCCGGGCATTGATTCCATGAAGGACCGCCCGGGTTCCGTATATGTTTCGGTTCAACCCTTTCTTGTAATCAAAGAAAATTATAAAATTTTATTGGATACCGGTTTCGGAAAGTCAACTGATAATGAGTTGGCGATTGTAAGTAACTTAAAAAAAAACGGTATAAAACGGGAAGAAATTACTCACGTTTTTTTAAGCCATCTTCATAAAGACCATTGCGGAGGAATTTTTATGGAAATAGAAAAATCATACAAACTGTCATTTCCTAATGCCATTCATGTTGTGAATCGTAACGAATTTGAGTTGGCTCTTTCGGATAGAAAAAATTATCCGGAACCGGAGATTTTTGAAGAATTGCAACGGAGCGGGATGCTTGAATTTACTGAAGGAAACGGAACCATTCTGCCCGGAGTTGACTTTGAAATGTCCGGGGGTCATACACCTTATCATCAGGTTTTCTATTTACGTGATTCTGCGAATACGTTCTTTTTCGGAGGGGATGTGGTTCCGGTGGTTAATCAATTATTACATTTATTTACAGCCAACTATGACTCCGACGGTGTCACCAGCAGGGAGTTGCGCAAGAAATATGCGCAAAAGGGTGCAGAAGAGAATTGGACTTTTTTGTTTTATCACTCACAAACACCTGCGATAGCGAATTTGGGGACGTACAATGGGGCTTATAGAGTAAAGACAATATCAAATTCGGATAATATGTAATTTTGCAATGTCAAAACCACAAATAATTTTTTCCAAAAATTTTCTATCACATGTTTAAGAACCTTATTTTAATCTGTATAGTCGCAAACACACACACGTTTGCCGCTACGTATTACGTCTCCAAAAATGGCAATGATACAAATCCCGGAACGTTCAGTCAACCATGGCTTACTTTGCAAAAAGCTACAAATACATTGACTGCAGGTGATTCTGTATTTATCAGACAGGGAATTTACAACGAAAGGTTAGTGCCGTTAAATTCCGGTAATGTCACTAACTATATCACCTATATGGCTTTTCCTGGTGAGGATGTGGTACTTGAAGGTATAAATATCACTTTACCGGATGAATTAGCCGGAATGATTGATATCCGTGGGAAAGGGTTCATAAATGTCATGGGATTTAAAATTCAAAATGCAAAACCGTATGATAACAATGCAGGTATTTTTATAGATTCATGCCAATTCATTTTCCTTTTTAATAACCATACTTACAACACTGTATCATCGGGTATTGGAATATGGAATAGTAAAAATATTATTGTAGAAAATAATGAAGTGGAACTGGCTAATAATGATGGGGAACAGGAAAATATTTCCATAGTGAATACCGATTCGTTTATTATAAGTTATAACCGCGTTCACAATGGGGGTCCCGGGACGAATGGAGGGGAAGGTATAGATGCAAAATGGGGTTCTTCGAATGGAAAAATTTTCGGAAACGAGGTATATGAACAACCCGATGACCTGGGAATTTATTTGGATGCATGGAATCGCCGGACTTTCAATATTGAAATCTATAACAATATTGTTCACGATTGTACGGAAGGAATTGATATCGCCTCAGAAGCAGGAGGTTTACTTGAAAATATTTCTATTTACAACAATATTATTTATAACAATACATACAATGGAATAACGGTTGGCAACTGGGGGGATGTCGGTGTCACTCAACGCCCAATCAATAATGTGAGTATTATGAATAATACAATTTATAACAATGGCACAACAGGTAACTGGGGAGGAGCTATTCTTGTTGAGAATCCGGATGCAAAAAACATTCTTATTCGCAACAACTTATGCAGTCAGAATTTTTCGTACCAGATAGCTATTAGTGACACTGTGCCATTGATTTCCGTGTTAACAGACCACAATCTGATTGATGGTTTCAGAAATGATGCAGGTGAGATTTATGGTGCAGACAGCGTGGTAGGAGATCCCCAGTTTGTGAATGTATCCGCATACGATTTTCACCTGAAATCAAGCTCACCTGCCGTTGACAATGGGGATGGTGCTAATGCACCTGTTTTTGATTTCGCCAATTTAGCCAGACCCATCGGGAATGGGTATGACATAGGAGCTTATGAATATGCACTTACATTTATTAACCATCTCCACATCAATCCTGCGAATGTTTTTATTTATCCTAATCCATTTTCTCAAAATCTTACATTACAAATAACTCATATCAGAAAGGGAGAAAAAAATTACCATTTTAAATTATTTAATATGCTTGGAGCAGAAGTTTTTAATCAGGAATTAACTGCGGACAATGAAGCCATAAAATTGAATCTTCCGAGTGGAATATATTTCTATATCATCAACGGCTTTGAGGATTCAACTCTGGCTAAAGATGGTAATATTGGGTTAGTTGGGAACGGGAAATTAATAGTAAAGTGAAGCGGATGAGGATGAATTATCATAGATTTCTGCATATTCCACCACTTTTTATTATTTTTGCGTTCCTAAACAATAAAAAAGGGCCCATAGCTCAGTTGGTTAGAGCAGCGGACTCATAATCCGTTGGTCGCAGGTTCAAGTCCTGCTGGGCCCACACGCTGTCAGTGTATTTTCATTAGTATCTTTGAAAAAACCGGACTTGAAAAACACATTTGCTATCATACTATTTAGTTGGTTTTCTACCTTAACAATCCTTGGATTTCCCCTGCCTTCCAACAACGGATTATCATCCCAGGAAACCAGAACAGCTGATTCTCTGAAAAAAATAATCGCCTTCACGAATCAGGATACAACCCGTATCAAAACCATTCTGTCACTGTCAAAAATTTATAACCGTTATAATTCTGACACTGCAATTTATTTATGTCATCAGGCAAAACAACTATCTGCAAAAATAAAAGACAGGAATCTTTTTTCCAATTCCTTTATACTATCAGGATGGGCATATTATAAACAGTCCAACTACCCTGAAGCATTATCTGATTTTAAGAACGGGTTAATGATAAAAGAATTAATGCTGAAAAATTTTTATAAAAATGAAAATACCCATAAAAAGGAAATTCTTAATACCCGAAATAATATTTGTAATACGTTGGGCTATATAGGAATTATTTATGATGAGCAAGGAGATTTTACAACTGCATTGCACTATTACTTCAGAGCATTAAAAATTGCAGAAGAAATAAACGATAAAGAAAAAATAGCTGACCATTTTGGATTAATCGGGACAATATACATGTCACTTGGAAATTACCCAAAATCCCTGGAGTTTTCATTTAAGTCATTAAAATTAAGAGAAGAACTTGGCAATGAAAATGACCTTGCCATGGACCTAGGAAATATAGGAAATAATTATGCTGAACAGGGAAATTATGATAAAGCCATAGAATATTATCAAAAAGCTTTGCCCATTATTGAGAAACAAGGTGATAAAAATGCGTTGGCTACTCTACTTAGTAATATTGGCAATGTGTATGATAATCAGGGAAATAATGCCAATGCGTTGGAACATCATTACAAAGCCATTGGATATGCTAAAGAAACCGGGAACAAGGGTATCATTGCCGCTGAGTTGGGGAATATTGCCACTACATATTATACAATGGGGAGACGTTCCAAAGAAAATTTCAGAGAAAGGGACTCCTTATATAACCGTGCACTTGAATTTTATTCCGAGGCGCTGAAAATTGATGAAGAAATAGGAAGGAAGCGCGGTATGACTATTAAATTTTTTAACCTTGGAATTCTTCATTTAAATTGGGGCAAATTTATAGATGCTGAAATGCTTCTCAATAAATCACTCACTCTGGCAGAAGAAATTGGTTCAACTGATGATATTAGTACAGCTCATCAAAACCTTAGCTGGTTATACGATACGCTTGCTTTTGTCTCAGGCAGTAACAGCAAAAAACATTCCTCCGAATACCTCAAACTTTCCATAGAACATTTTTCAAATTTCAGTGACACTAAATACGCTCTTTTTAACGAGGATAAAAGCAGGGAGATGGGTCGTCTTGAACAAAAAAGTGTCTTTGATTTAGCCGAGTTAAAGAGGCAACAGGAAGAAAAGGAAGCGGCAGTGGCAGAAGCACTGGCGGTAGGCAGAAGAAATAAACTGGAATATTCCGCTATTTTTATAAGTATATTTTTACTATTTGTCCTTGTATTTTTTCTTGGCAGGTTTAAACTTCCCGACTGGGCGATTGAATTATCCGTATTTCTTCCTGTACTTATATTTTTTGAATTTACATTAGTTCTGCTGGATGCACAAATTGAAATATTATCTGGCAGTAAACCCATGTATAAATTATTCATCAATGTTTTATTAGCCCTGTTTATTTTTCCACTGCATCATTTCATTGAGAAGTTATTTAGAAAACGTCTTCTAAGTGACACTACTATTAAATCCACCGGAAATGTTATTTCACCTATAGCATTTCTATTTATTTTTATATTTATTTCCTGTCTCCATTCAGGATTCACTGACAAAAAAGATTCCCTGGTACAAATTATCAATCAATCCAAAAAAGATACTGTTCAGGTGGACGCGTTGAATACACTTTCATTTGAATTAAATCGCTCCCTTCCGGATTCAAGCATTTCCCTGGCGGAAACAGCGATTAAACTTTCACGGAAATTAAATTACAAAAACGGATTAATCCGGGCATATAATAATCTGGGTGGCACGTATATGACCCTTGGTGAATACACCCGCTCGGTGGATGTGTTCGAAAAATCATTGCGGGTTGCCGAATCCACAACGGATGTAAATCTCAGAGCAAAAATAATAGGAAACATAGGCATTGCCTATCAGAATCAGGGAATGGCTGATAAGGCGCTTGATTATTATTTCAAGGCATTAAAAATTAAATCGGATTGGATGAAACATCTCCGAAAAACAAAAGCAACAGTTGATTCCAATGAAAACCGCCAGAATAAAAACGGATTAACTTCCACTCTTTTAAATATTGGTAACGTGTATAATGAAAGGAGCAATTTTCCTCTTGCGTTGAAATTTTATTTCAGTGCGTTGAAAATCAAAACAGAAATAAACGACCTGAAAGGGATGGGAATTCTTTTTGGAAATATTGCCAATCTTTACTATAAAATGAATAATCAGGATACTGCTTTGCATTTCTATTTTAAATCCATCGGGATTTGTAATAAAATCAACGATAAAAGCGGTTTAGCCGCTAATTACAGCAATATAGCATCTATATATTCTGACAGGCATGAAGTTCAGTATGCGGAAGAATATTGTTTGAAAGCCCTAAAAATTAATGAGGAAACGGGTAACAAAAACGGAGTGGCACGAAATCTTTTAAATCTCGGAATAATTTATTCGGAGCAAAAGATGGTTAAAAAGGCGGAGGATTATTTGCTCAGAGCATTACGAATGCAGGAAGAAATGGGAGATAAAAGAGCGGTTTGTATTGTGCAGGGTCATCTGGGTTCCCTTTACACAGAAGCCGGAAATTTTCCATTGGCAGAGAATTATTTATCAAAATCACTATTCTTGAGTTATTCCCTCAAATTACTTGATAAAACGCAATTATTTGAGGAGAAATACAGCCGGCTTCTTTGGTTGAATGCTGACAACTCGTACCATGCGGGTAACTATACAGTTTCATCCGGATTATTTAAAAATTCGCTCGAACATTTCAAAAAGTCAATAAAAGCCAGGGATTCTATTTTCAATGATGAGAAGGAAAAAGAGGTAGGTAAAACGGAAGCTCAGTATGAGTTGGAAATGCAGAAGTTGCAACAAAGACAGAAAGAAAAAGAGGCGGCTGTGGCAGTGGCATTGGCACTCAACAGGAGAAACAAACTGGAATATTCCGGAATGTTTATAGGAATTTTTATTTTGTTCTCGGTTATATTTTTTGTTGGAAAATTTAATTTGCCTGTGTGGGCAGTTGAATTATCCGCTTTTATACCTTTTCTTATATTGTTTGAGTTTATTCTTGTATTATTAGACCCCACTATAGAAAAATTTTCGGGTGGAGAGCCATTTTTCAAACTTGTTATAAACGTTTCACTTGCAGTAATAATTTTTCCGCTACATGGGTTTCTGGAAAAGAGGATGAAAGGCAGGATGTTGGTAACAAAATCTATGAAATAGTTGGAATCAGAGACATCATTTACGAAACCCTTACAATCAACCTTCCATCTTTCGGTTTAGCAAATTTCCCTTTGCAATACACCTCCTGCCCCCCCACAATGGTATTGGTTACAACTCCTTTTAATTTCTTTCCACAATACGGAGAAATCTTGTGTTTGTAAAACAATGCTTTTTCTTCCAAAACAAATTTTGTTTCAGGTTCCCACACCACAAAATCAGCGTCAAATCCGGTTTTAATTTGCCCTTTTGAATTTCCTAATCCTAAAAACGATGCCGGGTTTTTACTCATCCATTTTGCAACATCAGTGACACTAAATCCTCTCCGGTTTGCTTCTGTCCAAACGGCAGGTAAAGACGTTTGTAAACCCGTAATGCCGCCCCAAGCGTTTTTAAAATTTCCGGTATCAAGGCATTTTAATTCCGGAGGCGCCGGGGAATGGTCGCTCGCTATAAAATCAATCAAGCCCTCTTTCAGGGCATCCCATAATCTTTCATTATTTTTCCATCCCCGAATCGGTGGAGCGCATTTGAAACGAGTGTCACCATCCGGAATGTCTTCTGCGCCAAAACATAAATAATGCGGACAGGTTTCTACGGTAAGGGGCAATCCTTTTTCTTTTGCCTGACGGATAACGGGTAGCGCATTGGCGGATGATAAATGCACAATATGGATCCTGCACCGGTATTCTTCACATAATTTTACCATCAAACGGATTGCGTTCAATTCCCATGAATCCGGTCTGGAATTGAGATGTGAAGAATATTTATTTTCAGGAATAGTATTTTTTTTGATTCTACCCGCAATTTCGCAATGGACAAGCAAGGTCATCCCATTATCTGCAATTTTTTTCAATGCCTTTCGCAAATCGGATGAAGTGACATTCGGAAATTCATCAATGCCGGAATGAGTCAGAAATGCTTTTATACCCCAAATACCACACTGGAGAAATTCATCCTGTAGTGGTGAATTTTGAGGAATCAACCCTCCCAAGAATCCGCAGTTTACGAGTAGCTTTTTTTTGGTTGCCTTAATTTTTTTGAAAAACGCGGCTTTGGTAGTAGTGACAGGAAATGAATTTAATGGCATATCCATTAAGGTGGTAATTCCGCCAGCCGCGGCAGAACGGGTCGCTGTTTCAAACCCTTCCCATTCAGTTCTTCCGGGCTCATTTATATGAACGTGAGGGTCAATCAGCCCGGGCATGATCAGAGAATTTCCAACATCACGAACAGGAATATTTGTTATATCGGGTTTTCCTTTAATTACTGAAGTAATTTTTCCTTTTGAATAAACAATGGTTGCGGGCTGGATATTGTCATCCAGCATAACGTGACGGGAGTTGAGGGCGGTTTTCAAAAAATAGTTGATTTGCGTTTACTGGTTAATGGCTGAGATTAATCTTCAAGATATCCAAACATACCCATAGTGTAGTCATCAATTGCCAGAGCTAATTCAGCTCTTGTATTCATAACAAAAGGACCTTGTGCCGCAATGGGTTCATTAATCGGTTCACCGCTTAATACCAATACGATTGACTTTTCAATTGCTGAAATGTTAAATGCTTCTCCATCATTTTTAAATAGTGCGAAATTGTTGACAGGTACAGTTTCAGTAGCGTTCACTTTAATACTTCCTTCTATAACCAATAATGCTGTATTATAATTTGAAGGGAATGAAAAGTCAGCTTTCGTATTTTTGTTTAATCTTGCATTGAGCAAATGAACAGGAGTAAAGGTGGATGCCACTCCATTTACATTATAATATTGACCTGCAATTACTTCAATCACTCCGCCATTATCAGGCAAATTAAATTTGTTGATTTGATTATGGGTGATTGCCTGATACTTTGGTTTAGACATTTTGTCTTTTGCCGGAAGATTTACCCATAATTGCACCATTTGAAAATCGCCGCCTGCTTTGCTAAAATTTTCTTCGTGAAATTCTTTATGTAAAACTCCCGAAGCCGCTGTCATCCATTGTACATCGCCCTCGCCAATCACACCACTGCTTCCGGTACTGTCATGATGGGCGATTTTACCTTTGTAAGCAATGGTAACTGTTTCAAATCCACGGTGAGGGTGAACACCTACGCCTCTTGGTTTGTCGGAGGGCGGAAAATTGAATTTAGAATTGTAGTCCAGCAAAATAAATGGAGTCGTTCTTTGCATATCTAAATAACGTCGGCTAGGAATAAAATTATGCACTCTAAAGCCATCTCCAACATAATGGGGTTCTCCCGGAGCGACTACAACTTCAATGTTTTTTGTTTTCATCTGTTTGTCTTTTAAAATGAATGCAAACAGCAGTTTGTGTTGTCTAAAAACTACCATTCAAAAACAAAAATACACAAAAACCGGATGTAATAGAAGAGATGTACAGAAGGTGGAAAACTTCTTCCAGAGGTAGATTCAGTGCGACAGTGGCTTCATTGAATGTCTATGTACGCAACGATATCTTAGTTATTAGGTGCTGTTTTTATTCTTTCGTAAATTTAATTTGTCTGCCACCTTGTTTTAGTATCATTGTTTTTTCTGTCGGGTTAAATTCAAAAACCGCTCCTGCTTTGTCAAACTTAAATTGGTCTTTTGCTGTTGCTTCAAGTGGAAGTGAAGGTTGCCCTGTTCCTTGTGCAATTAAAGTGTTGTTGTCTTTTGTTACAATGATTTTTAAAGGAATTTCTTTGGAAGAATAAATTCCTAAATACTTTTCTAATTCTTCCGAAGTTATGTTGTAACTTGAAAAATCCGGAATATCAAAAGGTTTGTCATAAATGGCACTTAAAACTGCAATAGAAATGTTGTTGTCATTGTAGTTTGATCCATTTGAAGTAAAAGCGTAAGAAATGTTACCGTCAGAGAAATATGAAAATACTGAACTAAAACCGTCAATACCGCCTGTGTGTCCATAACCTATTTTGTTGTAAAACGGAATTTGAAACAAACCAATTCCATAATGGTCTTTTATGGTTTTCATTATTTCAAGATTTTCCGATTTTAAAAGTTTCCCACCAAATAAAGTATTACTAAACTTTATCAAGTCGGTTGGTGTAGAAATAATTCCACCTGCACCTAATGGAACTGAAATATCTGTTTCAGATTCAAGTTTCCAGGTTCCGTTAAAACTATACGATTTACATTCATTTTTACTTGGGTCAATTTTTCCGCCAAAGTACGTGTTCTGCAAACCAATGGGTTTTATAATGTATTCTTGTAGCAATCCAGCATACGGTTTGTTGAATGTTTTTTCAAGAATGTAGGTTAAAAGCACAAAGTTTGAATTGCTATATTCTGCATTACTGTCAGGCGCAAAATCACTTCCTGCTTTTGCAATAATTGCTAGCATTTCACCTTCTGTCTTGGATTGTGTGTTCCAAGTCAAATAGTCCTTGTCGTCTGTGAAATTGTGTATTCCACTTCGGTGGCTGAGTAAATGCTTTATTGTTATTTTCTTAGAGTTTTTGATTGCCGGAAAATACTTGTCAATAGTTTGGTTTAGGTCTAACTTTTTTTCTTCTACTGCTTTCAAAACCAACACCGAAGTAAAAGTTTTAGAAATTGAGCCAATTCTATATTTAGAATTTTCAAACGATTTTACACCATTTTCAACGTCTGAAAACCCAACAGATTTTGAATAGATGATTTCTCCGTCTTTTGAAACTGCCACACTTCCCATAAATTTATTGTTTGTTTCAAGTGTGTTGAAGTAATTATCTAATTTGATTTTGTCAAAGTTTTGAGCAAATCCGATTTGACTCAAAGACCAGATTAGTAATGTGGTTAAAATTGTCCTTGTCATTTTCGTTGTCTATTAATGTTTGCGGGTTCTGTAAAATAGCACCTAACGTCAGTCCGTCTAAAAACTACCTTTCACCGGCAAAAATACACAAAAACCGGATGTAATAGAAGCGATATAAGGAAGGAAAAAAAAATAGACCGGAATGAAAATTAAAAATTTGGAATCAACCTGTGGTGGTATTTTGCTTTTAGGAAAATCAAAAATTCATAAAATAAAAAATAAGTTCTCTAAGAAACATTTGGAACACATTTTTATAAATATCGCCAAACCACCTTATTAACGAAATTCCAATAGAGAAAAAAAAATTCACAATCAAGGAGGGGAAAAACTTCATACCGGAGGCGGATTCAGTGTTACAGTGGCTTCATTGCATGTCATAAGACGCAACGATGTCTTAGTTGTTGGCAGCTGACCTTCGTTTTCGTTTTAATGTCTGTCCGATTCTGCTGCTCGTCTTAAAGCCAGGAATGCTTCTTTCAACGGTTGTGATACTGAACTTGTCGGTTCGTTGAGAATAAAATCTTGGTAAATGTTTAAGAAACCATTCCTTACTCTATGAAAAAAATGCAAGTAGTGTCTTATGAAACCAATGCAGTCGAGCACCGCAAACTCAACTCCTGTCTTGTCGTATAGTGATTTGGCATAGTCCGAAACTTCAACTTCAATAATATCGGTCGTAATGAAAATGTAGTTGTCAATTTTACTTTTGCTGGCCGAAAGTTTTTGCAAAGCGTGTTCAATGTCGTTTTGAGTAACCCGTTTGTCTTTCATTTCATAGCAAGAAATAATATTGTCGTCATTGATTAGCGTTACTTCAACATCACCGATTGAACCTGTTTGTTTGTCTGCTGCATTGTGTGCCTGCAACGATAAATATTTTTCTCCAATTTTTTCTTTTACAGTTTCGTAAGCAGATGCAATTATTAGAACAGGAAGTCGGCTTGAATTTTTACAAGCAAGATGTTGTGTTAAAAGTGTTACGATTTCTTCTGATGAAAGCGGAAGAAAATCTTTCGTCTGTTTTAGCTCTGCGATTAATTGTTTCATTCTGCCTTCATCTTCTGTCTTGGCGATGAGAAGAAAGCGAATAATTTCTTGCAGAATATTTTTGGAAGTTTCCTTTTCTTTGTGAACAACAGCAAGAATTTCAAGAGCGTAATCGTATGCTTCTCTTGGTCTGCCGACAAGAGCTAAATCAGTTGTCAATAATCTGTCTATGTTTCTGAAGGCAGGTGTTAAATAAGCGGTCGTTGGATTACAAGGGAGTTTGTATTTGTGCACAAGTGCTTCAACAAAGTGCTCATCATAAAACCTGCCGGAATAATTATTCTTGCCTTTGATTTCTGTGTATGGTTTTCTGATGTCAACTTTAGGATTGTCAATTTTTGCTAAAAGACATGACATTAAAAATCTGATTGGAGCTTTGTTAGCGTTGCACCGACAAATAAATTCAATCTTACTTCGTAAATCATCCGATTTGATGAATGTTTTGGATTTATTTTTAAGAGCGGAAGAATATAAATTCTCCAAAATATCTTGCTGTTTACTCATTACTTAAAAGGGAATATATTTTAGAACGTTTAGATTGTTTACTCAAATCGTAATTTACCCAAAGTACTTCTTGTCGTTTATCTTTGGTTGAATGAATTGTTTTTTCTGGGCTATAAATTTTCTTCCACTTTTTGCTTGAGTAAAGTTTATTCATTAATTCGCAATCATAGTTTGAAAGAGCTACCATTCCTTCTGCTGCATTAAGCACTTCGGCTAATTCAATGTGCATCTGGTTATCCATTTCAAAGCCATATGCTTTTGAATCTCCTCTTGTTTCGTGTATGTATGGCGGGTCACAATAAAAGAAGGTTTCTTTGCCATCGTAAAGTTTTACAATATTGGTTGCTGGTCGGTTTTCAATTTGAACTCTTAAAAATCTTTCGGCAATAAAATCAAGTTGTTCTACCCCTCCGAGCCAACGGCTCACAACTCCGCTCATTCCAGAACGGCTTGTGTTTTTACAATTTGCCCAACGTCCAATTGATGCTGTCTGTGCAAGTCCTGTTCTTACTTGTCTTGCACGAACATAAAAGCGTCTGGCTCTTTCAACATTTGTTAAATCCGGGTCTAATTCACAAGCAAGAGCAAATTCTTCGCGGGAAAAGGGGGTCAATGCAATCAGTTCAATCAGTTCATCTTTATTTGCTCTCAAAACGCTGAAAAAATTTACTACTTCACCGTCAATATCATTATATGTTTCGATTGACGAAGGGTCACGGTTCATTAAAACTGCTCCTGAACCTGCAAAAGGTTCGCAATAATGTAAACAGTCTGGGAGCAAGGGTAACAACCAGTCAAGGTGAGAGAACTTGCCACCGTACCAACCAAAAGCTATTAACTTTTTTGGTCGTGATAAATTAAGAAGCGGAGCAGAGGTTCTTTTATTTTTTATGGCGGTTTCCAAAAGTCAATATTTTTAAAGTTTGGTTCAAATTTACGATTTTTATTTTTATCAGCTTTGTCTGTCCATTTGTCTACAAATTTATTGTAAACCTAATTCAGGACGAGACACTCCACCTTTTATTACTATGAGATTGTCAATTGTCACGGTGTTATCGGTCTTTTAAAATGGCACATAACGTCAGTCCGTCTAAAAACTACCTTTCACCAGCAAAAATACACAAAAAACCTGATGTAATAGAAGCGATATACGGAAGGGAAAAAAAATATACCGGAATGAAAATTAAAAATTTGGAATCAACCTGTGGTAGTATTTTGATTTTAGGGAAGTCAAAAATCCAGAAAATAAAAAAACAAGTTCTCTCAGGAATTTTTTCCAACATTTTTTTATAAATATCGCCACACTACCTTTTTTTTAACGAAATCTCTATTGAGAAAAAAAATCAACAATCAAAGGGAAAAAAAACTTCAATCCAGAGGCGGTTTCAGAGCAACTGTGGGTTCATTGCTTGTCCTATGGATGCAACGAAGCCTTAGTTGTTACCTGCAAGTGCTTCAGTCTGTCCGAAGTGCTGCCGTGTCAAGTTGCGATAAATATTTTTCAACGCTGTCCACCATTTAATGCTCGTCTGTGTCAAGTTAGCACTGTGCGGTTGCGAAGTTTTATTTTTTGAAGCAAGGGAAATTTTTTGTTTTTTAATTTTTCTTGTCGGGGAGAAAAAATACTCTCTTGCAAGTTTTGGTTTAAGCGTTGGTTTGTGCGACTTGCAAGAGTGTATTTTTTGTGTGAGGGCTTACTTCAATTCTTATGATAAATTACCTCACTTAATCGAAGATTCAATCCATATTTTTTAATCATCTCTTTGCAGAATTCATCAAGTTGTAAACGATGTTCTTTTGTTGTTGCTTGTTGATAAACATTTTTGATTTCCTGATTTTCCTCTGCAAGTTGACTGGTCATTCGTTTCAAAATGTATTTACCTAGATTTATATGTTCAATGAAAATGGAATCTACTTTGATGTCGGCTAAGGATTGAAAGATTGATTCAAACTCATACAGTTTTTTAATGTAGTGTGGGAAAATTGGTCCAACGAAAGCATAAGTTTTAATTCCATTTTCTTTGAGTGTCTTCAATGCTTCAAGTCTTTGAGAAATACGGGGAGCTTTTATTTCTGCCCACTTTGAAACTTTGTCCTCTGTTGATGTAATTGTCATTCCAACTTCTGCGTTGGGAATTCGTTTTAGAATTTCAATGTCCCGGAGAACCATTGGTGATTTTGTCAATATCCCAACTTGTCCTTTGTATTGCACTTGTGCAATAATCTCTAATATTCCTTGCGTTAATTTGTATTTCGCTTCCGCACCTTGATATGGATCAGTTACTGAACTCAGCAAAAAGCTGGGATTGTCTTTGGATTTCAAAAATGTGTTAATCTCATTTTTGAAAAGCTCGATTGAGTTTATTTTGACATAAACATAATTTCCCCAATTTTCAATTGTTTGATTTACGAACCTGCCCATGAAACTTGCGTAACAATAAATACAAGCGAATGCACAACCGGTATATGGATTAATTACATAATCCGCACTAGGTAATTTTGATTTTACGATTATGTTTTTAGCATTTATTTCTTTTACTTCCATGATATTGTTTTTTATGAATAAATTTTATGATTATCAAAAAACGAAATTACAGCAATAATCAATGCTGCAATGAATGAAATAATTAAAGTAAGTTGAACCGAATCGGTGAAATAAACAATTGTCCCTGCGAATATACAACCTACTACATGTCCCCAATCTTCAAAGAACGATAAATGTTCTTTTTCTTTACAATGACGAAGCATGTAGATAGTTCCACCACCTAAACCTGTTAGAAACCATAAAAAAAGAATTATGGTGTTTGTAGGGTTAAGCAACATCAAAAGAACTGTAATACCTGAAAGCAAATGTCCATAACCGATTGAAGTAATGTTGAATGATTTGTTTTCTTTTCTGTATTTCTTTTCCATAAAGTAATAGGCAATCCAACCCAAAATGAATAGAACAGAAAAATAACCCGATGGAATATTTTTTATCAATGCCCAAAATGTATAACAAAATAGGAAGTAGTGAAGGTGGTGAAAGAATTGAATCCAATTCATAGGGTTCCGTACATTTGGTTTAAATTCAGTCCTTACGATTGTAACTTTTTCATCATTTACTTGAAACTGAAAGTAAACATAAAATAACGGAACAAGAAGGAACGCTGCAAGCAAAATTAGTTTGTATTGGCTCATCATAACAATAGCCGAACCCATGCCTATGGCTTTAGAAAAAAACTTAGTGGTAATACTTACGGGATTGTTTTTTTTGATGTTGTCTTTAAGTTGGATGATAAAGGAAGCGGTAATAACAATGCCGACTGAAAGAATAAAAACGTCAGAAGAATAAAAACCATAGAGAAGTAAAATAGCACCGATAAGAATCAATATTCCTGAAAACATTTTCTTCCAACTCATGAAAGGGATGTTTGCACTTATCAAATAACCAACATGGAAAAGTGCCATTAGAATTGGAATTTGGTATAGTGGTATTCCTTGCATGTATCCCCAAACCAATATGGAAAGTTCCAGACATTTCGCAAGATAATTTGTAATAAGTGTATTATATCGCATAAGTTTCATACTAATCATTGATAAATGTTTTTAAACTATCTTTTAAAATTGATGCCATACGCTCTCGAACAATCTTGACAGATAAATCAGAATAGTCATGTTCCGCTATACTTTTTTTTGCATGAGGGCGGTCGGTTATATACAACATCAATCCTACTTTACATGAGTCTTGCAACCAATTTTCACATCCGTTTTGGAAATACCCTGCTTCAACATCAATAGTTTCGCAACCAATTTTTTTAAGTTCAGCAACAAATGAAATCGTTTCAATCAAAGGTGTAATTACACTGGTGTGCAAACAGGAAAATTTAACATCCCTTCCTTCTAATTCTCTAAACCTATTAAAAAACTTGTTTGTTTTGATTCTTCCATCCGTGCCTATGATTGTATTTGGCACAACGATGTCACCAATTTTTATGTCGTCTGTAAGTGTGCCAGCACTACCAACGAAAACAATTGCTTTTATTTTTTTTTTAGATAAGCATCTGACTATTGGTTCACAAAGGTCACCATAAGGGAAAGTGGTTAAGACAATAGACTTCCCTTTGTAAGTATATTCACCAAAAGAGATAATATTGCCGGGAATAAATTTATTTAGAATAAACTCTTTACCAAGCATTTTTCCTATTGCTACTTGTCCACCAACGACAACTAATTCGGTATTTACTGGAAATTGATTAATATCATTTTCAATTATTTTTTCATAATCAGGTTTATGGTCTAATAATTTTAGTTGATTTTGATCGAATCCAATTAACCTGAGCATAAGAATAATCTTGTATAGACGGTTAATCCCCAAAATGCCTCTGAATTCTATAGTTTGTTCATCATTAAAGCGGTGACCAGATATAACGAGGCAATAATCTCTTTGATGAGAACTACCATAAAGATCAATTAAAGATTCTATGGTGTTTTTGTTATGGTTTTCAAGAAAACTGGTGGTATTGAATAATTCATGATGAATTTGAATCTTTTTAGAAGATTCGACAAATTCAATAATTCCCTTATTTGGAAATTTTATTGGTAAGTTTCGAGAGATGTATAACTCAATATTGAAAGGGGCTCCGTCATTCTCCATTTGAACTACATTTTCTTCAACGGCTGATAATAGATTTCTTATGTTTAGATCAATTCTCATAAGTAATAACTTAAAATATCATTTCTTTTTTGTTTATTGGTAAAGTAGGTCTGTTGTATCAAAAATTTTATCAAATGAATTTTCTTTCATGCTGTTGGTGAACGAAAATATTTTACAGTGTCCGAAATTTTCATTGGCTCGCTTTGCAAAAACCTGTGCTTTTGGAGTTGATAAAATTTCCGTCAATGAGTTTGATGAAAGATTTCCTAAAACCCAGGAATCATCAATTGGTTTTCCTGCGGAGTTCATTGCCCAAGGCGATGCCAACAAAGTTCCGTTAGACATAAGCCCGAATGATTCATGAAACACATCGCAAGGATTTGTCGGTAACCCTGAATTATCAAAGTGTTTCAATGCACATTGTAATTTGATTACAGGGTTTCCATATTTTATTTCCATTTTCCGCAAAAAGTTTATTGCTCTGCGATACTGTTCCACTGATGGAGTATCTGCTTGCCTGAACGCACCTCTACCAACAGGAAACAATCGCATCAATAAAAGTTTCCCGATACCCAACTCATGCAAACTCATGTAAATGTTTTCCAGTGTTTGCTCGTCAATGTTATGAATTGTCATAGGTAGTTCTGCTCTTGTTTTTACTCCAATTTCTGCGAACCGTGTCGCCTTTTTCAAATTGCCTGCTGCATAATGGTCAGGTCTGCTTACTTTACCGTTGCAATCATCGCTGTCAAATGTGAAATTAAGTTCACCGATGTAAGATGCAATTTCCTCAATGTTACACTTACTTAATCCCGCTCCTGTCGCTGTCAATGTGATTTTGTCTTTACCGAATCGTTCCGAAGCTGCTTTTAATACTACTGTGTTCTCCGTAACAGAAAGCGGGTCACCTCCCGAAATATCAAGTTTCACTTCAAAGCCCGATAAATTTTCAAGCACCTTTAGTTTCTGCTCCAGTGTCAATTCCAAACCTACTCGTTGTTTGTAGCGAACCGCTTGGTCAAAGATGCTGCCTTCATCAGCATTGAAAGGAAAGGTGTGTTCATTCTCTAACGAATCCGTTCTCATGGTGATGCTGCCGTTTTTTCTTGAAACATGGTCTGCATCAACGCAGCATATTTCGCAATCCCATGAACACACTTTAGTGATGTTCCAAATGATGTCCACCTTCTTTGGAAGTACAATAGAAGATGTTTCATTATCTGTTTTTGAGTTTTGTTGCATATTGCTGGTATTTTACCAGCAATATTAGTGGGGTAATTATGCCATTGCAAACTTTGGCATAACTATCTTTGTATGGATGGTTTTTCAGGATAGTAGTTGGTGCGGCCAGTATTAACAATTAGAATTTTTTTGTCCTGTTGAATTTGTTCTTTCATTTGTAGTAACAGTGCAAGACCTGCGATGCCAGATGGTTCGCAATTTATTTTTTCTTTAACGGCAATTTTAATTGCTTCGTCTACAAATTCTTCCTTGACAAAATATATCCCTGACATTTTTCCAACGCAAGAAAATGTTTTTAATTGTTCAACAAATTCCTTATGTTTATAAAGTGAAGGTAAAAAATATGAAAATAATTTTTCTAATTTTGATTTACTGTTGTTAGTAGTCGCACCTAAAAAATGACATTTGATAATTTTTTCAATCTTGCCTTCTAATCTTGGGTCATGAATAAAATTTCTTGAATTAAATTCTTTATTGACAATGTTTAAAACATTGGTAAATAAATCACCCGTTCCAAATGGAATAAAACAAAAATCAGGATTGATATTTAATATTTCGTAACTCATCCAATCATAATACTGAATATTATGAATGTCCATAGTTTCCCGATATGTAATATCAATACCCTTTTTATTAACGGTTAATTTTCTAATTTGTTCATCCCAAAGTTCATTTTTGGATAAATCTGTTTCATATACTTCGCAGCCTATATTACGAATTGCTCCTTTTATTTCATTATTTATTTCTACATCGACTAACACTTTTAATTTAGTGGAAACTTGAAATAAATTAAACATATGTTGTATGGCAATTGCAGCAGTGCCTGAAGAAATAATTGAAATTTCCTTTAACTTAAATTTTAAAGCATTAATTGTAATCTCCCAGCCCATTCGGTCTTTATGACTGCCAGTCGGATTGATACTTTCATCTTTCAACCAAACATTTTTAAATCCAGGAACATTTATTTTATATGTGTTTGTCGCAGGAAATTTTGGATTGTAAAAGGGACTTGGAGGAAACTCTGGTTTTAAGGGATTATTTAATGATGGAATTGTAATTAATCTGCTAATTCTTTCCGGTTTGTTTTGCTGTGGCCTTTTAACTTGCTTTTTAATTACAGCAAGTTCTGGTTTTGAAATTTTTGCGTCAACATCTTTAAGTTTGTCTAAAATCTCTTGGAGAATATTCTTTTTAGTAGAAATATCACTGATAATTTTTATTTCATCAAGTAGATTTTTATATTGTGAAAAATCTTGTGTGATGATCTCATTCCAGTCGTTTTTACCGTCTGTGGCATAGTAACACAAAATATCTCGTAAATATTTTGTTGCTCCGCTTGGTGTTTTTTGATTAAATGCTCTTTTAATCAATTCGTCTGATACACTTCCGTTGAATTTTGAAAAATATAATGAAAATTTTTCTTGATTTGATTTAAGAAAATTATTTACTGACTTTTTCAACGGCAGAATAAAACTTGATTTGCCTGTACCTCTATTACTTGCCCCTTCTGAATTGAATTTTGCTAAAATCAAATTCAGAATTTCAATAGGAATAATTTTAGAAGTTTTAGGTTTCATGGTTATTAAAGAAATTTACTTTAAATTGTTCTGAGCAGTAAATATTGCGTTGGCAAAATTTGGCTCTTTGACTTTTGCCCTTTTGTTTGATTTGTGCGTGAGCGGGCAAAAGGCAATGTGCCAAATGAGCGTCAGCCGTAAAATTAAAAAACAAAAAATGAGCGTTGGCAAAAAATAAAACTTCTTTGAGTTGGCTGTCTTGTTTGGCAGTCAGTCCTAAAGTTTTTGTCCCGTTGTCTGATTGTTTCGTATCAGTCAGTTTAATGGTTGCACGGTCGTTGTCCAGCATTGAAGATAACTTACTTATAGAAGAAGTTTTGTCAAAAAAAAACTTCCTCCTATATGCACAAATGCAAAGATTGAAGGAAATTTCTATTCATAATCATTTCCTTTTATTTTTATGTTTAAGTCGGAGCATCTGGATAAATAGTGCCCTTAATCTCAAAACTTTTTCCTTATCAAATGCCCACCCGCCCATCCTATCATTACTACGGCTGATAAAACCAACCAATTATGATTCATGCCATAAAGTCCCACAGGATAATGATTGCTGATCATTAATAAAACTAATGGCACCATCATGTAAGTATTATGAGTGGATGCCCTCCCCGCACGTTTCGCCAATAAATCATCGGGCTTCTGACCGCTTTGTATTGCCTTCACCATTTTTTGTTGACTCGGAAGAATTATGAACCATACGTTCGATACCATGATGGTTCCATAGATAGCGCCTAAATGTAAAAATGCGGCTCTGCCGCTGAAAAGTTTACATAATATCCAGGCAATTAACATCGTAAGCATAAAACTACATAACATCATGACTACCTCCGATTTTCCCGGTTTTACCCACTGCCACAGTAAGAAATAAAGCAAAACACTTCCAAAAACAATTACGCCTGCATATAGGGCGCTCTCCATTTCTGTCATTTCCGATTCCATTTCTGTCATTAGCCCGCCGAACCAGTAAACCGTGATGAGCATAATAGCTCCGGTTATATATGTTACTAATGATTCATACATAAACCAATGCAAGCGTTTGCTTCCCTGCGGTATGGTTTTGTATTTCATCATCCTCCAGATTCCTCCTCCATGAATCTGGTCTTCCTGCCCTTCCAGTTCAGGGTCGTTTGTAGAAATCAGATTTCTCTCCATGCGCATAAACACGAGGGTTGCTCCTACCCACATGATCCCTGCGATTACATGAATCCAGCGTGTTAGTATTTGAACGTATTCCATGGGGTTGGCGTGATTATTATATTTCTCTCAATGCCTTGCTTCTTATGAATCCTTTCCGGTTATCAAATAAAATCTCAGACCATATATCTTCGCGTTGCAAAACAAAAACTTTAGTTCCCTTTTCGGGTTTGGCTATTAAACTGGCTCCCGAAGAAGGAGCATTCATAACGAGGGGTTGCTGTTCAAAAATGATTGCTTCACTTTTAAAAAACCGGTCGTAATTTACTATGAGTCCTGAAATAATCAGAAAGGTCATAAAAAAAGCTGAATGTAAAAAAGTAATTTGCTTTTTTGTCAGAAATAAATAAATCATTCTGAGAAACCAAAGGATAGCAATACCCGACAAAACATAAATCAATTCCTGATAAAAATTAAAGTAGGTATTTCTCAGCGTAGTATAATAGTTGGATGAATATCCGGAAATTGATTTTTCACCTGCGAGCTTTACAATTTTTTCTTCTACAGATAAATCCGGAAAATTTTTTCTATAAAAAGCCAAATAATATAAAGCGGATGAATTATTATGGAGACCTTCATTTATAAAAGCGAGTTTTAACAACATTTGCGGGGTAAAAAACCGGTAGGTAGTAAAAGCTTTTTCATATAATTCGCCTGCTTCTATGTATTTCTTTTTAGTAAAAAGGGAATCCCCTTTTTGCAAAAGAATATTTCCGGATTCCTTACCTGTCGAATTATTTGCTCCACACAGGTTGATTAAAATAAATAAAAATAAAAAAATTGTTTTTTTCATAATTTAATAATTATTACCTTTGCGACCCATCTTTAATGATTCCGTAGCTCAGCTGGTAGAGCATTTCCCTTTTAAGGAAGAGGTCCTGGGTTCGAATCCCAGCGGGATCACACTTCGATTTCATCATTTTAAATTTGTAATACTTTAAAAGTTTTGACAGGTAGGTTTAAGTACCTGCCGCACATTCTAAACTACATACTTAAACCAGATTTGTCATTGTCCTCTGAAAACATCCTATAACTTCAACGTCTTCAGAATTTTCTTCCCCTTTTTTCCTTCTATGGAAATCATATAAATGCCTTTTGAAAAATCTCCGATTTCAAAACGCAAAAGTTGTTTTTCGCCTGTTAATATCACTTGCTTTTCCAATACTAACCTGCCGGAAGAATCCGAAATCCTAACGTTTATTTTTTCTTTTGGCTTTCCCTCTGCAAATATAGTAAGCAGGTTCTGAAAAGGATTTGGATAAATTCTGATTTGAAAATTGCTTGTAAATGTATCAATTTTAATATCTACCAATTGCTTTGCTCTTACAAAATCAGGAATCCCGTACCCCATTAAAGAATCAGGACTAGTATATTGAGAACCGGATTGATGGAGGATTTCGATAATTTCCATCGCAGTAAGATTGGGATATGCTTGCCAGAAACCTGTTGCCATTCCACAAAGAATCGGACTAGAAAAAGAGGTTCCCCCACCGTAATTAATAGTATCGTTTGACGCCCAATAGGTGACACCGGCTCCTGGCGCTGTAATATCCGGTTTTACCCTTCTGTCATACGAAGGTCCAACAGAACTAAAACTTGCATAGTCGCCCGATAAACTTACGGCTCCCACAGTAAGCACAGAATCCCCATCGGCTGGAGCGCTGATATATTTCCAGGGTTTGTTCCCGTAATTCCCTGCACTACTCACCACAAGAATTCCTTTGCCAGCCGCCATATCTGCCGCCTTGGTTACCAGGGCTGTATTTCCGTCCATGTTTGTGTATGTATAACTTTGAGTTGAATCATCAAACGTAGAATATCCCAGAGATGAATTAATTACATCCGCTCCGGCGCTGTCTGCAAATTCTGCCGCCATCAACCAGTTGGCTTCTTCAATTGTTTGCTCGGAGGATACATCTTCTGTTCTCAATAATAAATATCCCGCTTTATAGGCAGTCCCTATGAGCATACCGGGAACATACCCCGCCATAAGGGAAAGTACCATCATCCCATGGGTATTATCTTCATAAACACCGGCATTGTGTGCCACAAAATCGTAAGTGCCTTTGATTTGATTATTCTGATAAAGATGTCTAAATGCTTTTAAGGTATCGGCTCTGTAAAAACCTGCATCCAATACCGCTATTAACATTCCTTCTCCATGATACCCTGCCTCATGCATGGCGACAGCGCCAATCATGTTTGCCTGAGTATATGACGAACCGTAGAGGGTGGAATCCACATACGTAGAGACGGGTTTTAAACCCGTCTTTGCCGTCTGTACCACATTCATTGAGACGGGTTTAAAACCCGTCTGTACGGTATTTGTCATTTGTATTCCATTATTCCGGATTTTTTTATTTAATGATTTTGCAGATTTAACAAAAGGTAATTTTTTTATTAATTCCAGGGTTGCAGAATCTGTTTCTACCAAAGATGCATTAAACCAGCGTGAATTATACCAGACCTCTGCGCCAAGTTTTCTCATCGAATCGGGGTAGTTTGGTGTCACCGGTAAATCAGTTTGATTAATTAATATATTTTGTTTGTTTCTTCGTTGAATAGAACGGGGAGAAAGAAATTGTTGTGGGTTAGAAATGGAATAAGGAGAATTATTTTTGTCTGTAAAATAGATAAGATGTTTTTTCTTTACCGGTGTTGTTTGGGAAAGAACCGGCGATAAGATGTGGGAAACCAGAAAAATTATTATTAAAAATGTTTTATTCATTTTATGATAATGTAAATTTTATGTAGAGAGACACGGTGCGCCGTGTCTCTACTGCCATTCACAACCCTCAGTACAATATTCAAATTTAACCAACTCCTGATAATATTTTATTCCTTGTATAATGTTCGTATCCGGGTTCAATTCAAATTCCAAATCTATAAATTTTTTATATATCAAACCAACCCCTTCGGCATAATATTCCTTATCAATATTCTGGCTGATTAACGTGGTTATATCCTCTTGTATAACTTCAGTTGTTTTAGGATATAATTTTCCAGCTATTGTTGCAGGTATTCCTGTTTTTCCGTATTTTTTTTTCTCCGCGGGAAGTTCGTTATACACATTCGGGTTCCATTTAATTCCTTCCTCCACGGGGAAAATTAATTTAAGGATTCTTCGCTGGTTTTCGGTACGCAATGCCCCAAAATTATTCCGCGATGCAGACCACACAGAATCAATCTTTCCCCAGGAAGAATCTGAACTTGGTCTGGAGAATCGCTCAAGCCGGTATTGAATATTTCCTTCCAGATCCGTAAATGAATCTGTTTGAGCTTCAAGAAGCTGATATATAGTTGTATCCGTTAATCCCAATTCGTTAAAACCAGAAAATACCTTTACATTGTAAACATAATAATTACCTTTTTTTAAGGGAAAATATCCAATGCCCTGCGGAACCGGTTCGACAATGTCTTTGCCGCAGGAGAGGAAAAAGAAAATTCCTGCACAAAATAGTAATAAACGGAAATTTAAAAAAATGATATATAAAGATTTCATATAAGTATTAGAATTATGGTAAACACTTTTGCACATAACTACTATTCAAATAAAAGAATAACACTAAACATAAAACACTTAATAAAAAATGTTTAAGTTCGTTTAGATAATTTGGACTTTGCGTTTAACATTTAATATTATTTGTTTTATGTTATTTATTTTTTATTGTGGCTAATTGTAAAAGCTGAGTTTTACAGATTTTGCGTTACTATTCATCTACCTTTCAATAATCCCCCCGCAGACTACATCATCTCCTTCATAAAAAACCGCAGATTGTCCGGGAGCAATGGCAAAAACCGGCTCTTCAAAGTTAGCAAGTAACGTATCATTTTCTTGTGTCACTACTGCATAGTGTCCTTCGTCATTGTAACGTATGGTGGTCATCAACCTTGCATTTTGATCAGGCAAAAAAGGATATTTAATAAAATTAAGTTTCCCGACTTTCATACTACGTTGTGATAACTTGTCCAAAGGGCTTAACACTACCTTGTTTTCAGATGATTTGATTTCAGAAACGTACACAGGATATCCCAGCGCCACCCCTAATCCTTTCCGTTGACCGATGGTATAAAATGGATACCCTTCATGGGTACCCACCACTTCTCCTGATTCCAGAATAAATTCTCCATTCTTTAGTTTTTCCGCTACTCCATTTACTTTTCTTTTCAAAAAACCCCGATAATCATTATCCGGAATAAAACATATTTCGTAGGATTCCGGTTTATTTGCCAATTCTTCAAAACCCAATTTTTTTGCTTTAAGTTTTATGTCAATTTTTTTATGACTTCCCAAAGGAAAAATGCTCCGCGCTAAACTGCTTTGAGAAAGTCCCCAAAGTGCATACGATTGGTCTTTGTTTTTATCTTCGCCGGTTGATACAATAAAACGGTCATTTTCTTTTCTGACCCTTGCATAATGTCCTGTTGCAATGAAATCACATCCAAGTTGGTCGGCTCTTTTCAAAAGCGCAGTCCATTTTATGTGTGTATTGCACAACACGCAGGGATTGGGTGTCCGGCCTGCCATGTATTCCTCTACGAAATTATCAATTACGAAAGTTCCGAATTCATCCCGGATGTCAATAATATAATGCGGAAAATCTAATGCCACTGCCACTGCTCTGGCATCGTTGATAGAGTCCAAACTACAGCAACCGGTTTCTTTGCGGTTTCCTCCACTGGCGGCATAATCCCACGTTTTCATAGTGATGCCTACAATATCATACCCTTGCTCTTTAAGCAATACGGCGGCAACGGAGCTGTCCACCCCCCCACTCATGGCTACCAGGACTTTATTATTTGATGACATTTTATATAAAATTACACAAAAATACTTAATTTTCTTCTACAAATCCGACCTCACCCCAGCCCCTCTCCAAAAAAATGGAGAGGGGTGAGGGAGCATTTTTCGTCGTAGAAAGATAGGTGATGAATGAGATTCAGTGAATAAATTCCCGCTTTAAATGGCAATACTCCTCCCAGATTTCCTTTAAAATTTCTCCCGCCGGTTTGATTTCATGAATGGCTCCGGAAATCTGACCAATTTCCAATTCTCCTTCTTCCAAATCCCCCTCAAACATCCCTTTCTTAGCCCGTGCTCTACCGAGCAATTCTTTCAATTGCTCTTCGGTGGCACCGTTTTTTTCTGCTGTATTCACTTTTTCCCAAAAAGAATTACGGATTATGCGCACCGGAGCCAGTTTTTTCATCACAAGCATGGTTCCCCCTTCACCGGTTTCGAGCACTTTCTTTTTAAAATTAATATGCGCTGATGATTCCTCGCTTGTCACAAACCGTGAACCGATCTGGACTCCATCCGCGCCTAAAACTTCTGCCGCTAACATACTTCGCCCGCTTGCAATGCCACCAGCCGCAATTAATGGAAGTGTCACTGCATCCCGCACCATCGGAATCAAACAAAAAGTGGTCGTCTCTTCTCTCCCATTGTGTCCGCCGGCTTCGAACCCCTCGGCTACCACTGCGTCAACCCCTGCTGATTCTGATTTTTGTGCAAACTTTACACTTGAAACAACATGCGCCACTTTGATTCCATTTTTTTTCAACTCCGATGTCCACGTTTTTGGATTTCCTGCTGAAGTAAAAACGACAGGAACTTTTTCTTCTATGATAATCTGTATATGTTTTTCAATATCCGGATACATGAGAGGAATATTAACGCCAAACGGTTTTGAAGTGGCTTTCTTGCATTTTTGAATGTGAGAACGTAAAATATCAGGATACATGGAGCCCGAACCAATCAATCCTAATCCACCGGCATTGCTAACTGCACTTGCCAGCTCCCAGCCGGAACACCAAAGCATTCCTGCCTGTATGATGGGATAGTGAATGTTGAAGAGAGTTGTAATGCGATTTTTCATATCAATAGTAACGCTTGACTATAAGATAATTTCAAATTTATCAAGCGAAAAAAATAGTTAAAATTATATTAATAAAATAGTGTATCTTTCGCTCTTTTTTAAATAAAATCCAATATTATGAAAAAACTATCATTTTTATTATTGCTCGGACTCATTGCTCTTCAAAACTCAAACGCACAGTTGAATGGTTCTTATACCATTGGAAGTAGCGGTGATTACACCACTTTCGGTAACGCTATCACTGCACTTAAGACACAAGGCGTAAGCGGACCTGTAACATTCACCGTTGCGACCGGAATTTACAACGAACAATTTACGTTTGGTAAAATACCGGGACAAGGATTCTCTAACCGTATCACTTTTGAATCACAGACAGGAAATCCGGCAGATGTGACCTTGTTTTATTCTTCTACTTCCAGCACCGACAACTATATAATTAAATTTGACAGCGCCACGCATATTACTTTTCAGAATTTGACATTTACCAATACAGGTACGAGTTATGCCCGGAATATTGATTTCAAAACGGGGACGCCTGCCACCGGAATTCAGTTTCTAAACAATATTTTTAATTCCGGCGCAAACAATAGTTCCAGCAATAAAGCCACCATTTATACTTCGGGAGCCGCAGTAGATAGCTGTCTATTTCAGGGAAATACTTTTAACGGAGGTTATGCCGGTATCAGCATGGATGGTCCCGCTTCCCCTCTTTCAAAAGGTGTTCTTATCAGTAACAACATTTTTTATGACCACTATTATTCCATTTATCTGAAAGAAATGGACGCACCTGTTATTTCTTCCAACACACTAGTAAACCCAACCAGTCGGGGTATTTTTCTTGAATATTGTGATAACCTGACTAAGATTACATCCAACAAAATCAATTCTACATTCAATATAAGTGGAATTTATTTTAATCAATCCGATGGAACGCTGGCTAACCGGGGATTAATTGCAAATAATTTTGTGCAGGTTGGAGCCACAAGCAATTCTTCCGGAATTCAAATCAATACTTGCACATATCAAAATCTTTATCACAATACTGTTAGTGTAACAGGTACCACAACCGGAAACAGCGCGGTAATTGTAACTTCAGGATCTGATATTCAGATAAACAATAATATATTTTCCTGTGAAAATAGCGGCTATGCATTAAATACCAATTCGGCTACTGCCATTACCACTTCTGATTACAATAATTTTTATTCTCCGTCAAATTATATGTTTTACCGCACGAGTACTGAATACAGGGACTTGTCTGAATACAAAACCGCTTCCTCAAAGGAAACAAATTCAGTTTCCTTTTATCCGGGATTTAAGTCCTCAACCGACCTCCATGTTTTATCATCATGGTTAAATGGCATGGGAACAGTTGTCTCCATCGTTACGGATGACTTCGACGGAGAATTACGGAACAATCCTCCCGATATAGGAGCCGATGAATATACTCCTTATACCAACAGTCCGTTATCCGGTTCCTATACGCTGGGTTCCGGCGGTGATTTTCCTACTTTCAAAGCGGCTATTGATACATTGAAGTTACGTGGAATTTCTTCTTCTGTAACGTTTGATGTACTCAATGGGGATTATTTTGAATCCCTCGAATTAATTGAAATTCCCGGCATAAATTTTCAGGATTCAGTTATTTTTCAATCTCAAAGCGGCAATCCTGTCAATGTCACTATTGATTTTTCGGCTACCAGCGCATCTGATAATTATCTGATATTATTTAAAGGCGCAGATCGTTTCAGTTTTATGAATATGACACTTAACGCTTCCGGTTCCAGCGGATATAACACGATTGCAAATTTTTACGGATATGCAAAAAAGAATAAATTTCTTAATTGCATTATGAATGGAGGCAGTAATTCGAGCAGTTACAACTACTCCCACCTTTATGCAAATGGTTCTTATCTGGATAGTACAACCATTTCCGGATGTACCATAAACAATGGTTATGGATTTTATTTATTTGGTCCTTCCAATACAGAGTTGGCAACTGATGTAACCATTGTAAATAACACGTTCTCCGGTTCCTATAATTCCATTTTTCTTGAAAAAATGTCATCTCCAAAAATAAATGGAAATACGTTTCTGAATTCCACAAACGATGCCATTCACCTTCAATACTGCGATAATGATTTGCAGGTTTTGTCAAATACGATAACTTCCAACTCCGACAAATCTGGCATTTATCTCTACAATTGTGACGGAATATCTGCTAAAAGAGGATTGATAGCCAATAACTTCATTCAATACGGATCCACCGGTAATGCTTATGGTATTTATCTGAATACATGTACCTACGAGAATGTTTATCATAATAGTATAAATCTCACAGGCACTTCAACTTCGTCTGCATCTTTTTATGGTTATAATGGTTCAAATCTCCAATTGAAAAACAACGTATTTGCAAATACCGGTAGCGGGTATGCACTCAATACAAATTCATCAACAAATATCAGTGCCACTGATTATAATAACTTTTTCACCAACGGAAATTACATCGCTAACTGGGGTTCAACGGCATATAATGACCTTGCATCTTTAAAAACTGCCTCCGGAAAAGATGTCAATTCTATTTCCGTAAATCCGGGGTTTTTCTCCAACATAAACTTGCATACCAATAGTTATTGGTTAGATGGAAAAGGCACCCCCCTCGCTGTTGTCACTACCGATTATGATGGATCAGTGAGAGACGGAGTGACACCGGATATTGGTGCGGATGAATTTACTTCCAGCATTATTCCTTTAAATGGTACATACACTATTGGAACTACAGGTGATTTTCCAAGTTTTGCCAACGCCATTGATTCACTCAATTTAAAAGGGGTCTCCGGTCCTGTGATTTTTGATGTGTTGAACGGAACCTATAACGAACAATTTATTTTAAAACCGGTTTCTAACGCAAGTGCTGTCAATACCATTACTTTTCAGTCACAGTCGGGGATTGCAGGCAACGTGGTAGTTGATTTCAATGCCACCTCATCCTCAGCTAATTATGTTGCCTGGTTGGCGGGGGTGAGTTTTATTACCCTTCAGAATATGACGTTTACTGCATCCAGCACCAACAGCAATGCCGTTGTAATTTATCTAACCGGAAATGCCACCTATAATCAAATTAAAAATTGTTTGATAAACGGAAAATCCTCTTCCTCTGCTATTTGGGCTTCCTCCTGTCAAAGTGATAATCTGACAATTTCAGGAAACACAATCAATGGCGGATATCATTCCATTAATTTGCAAGGTGTAAGTACTTCTGTTCTTGCTAAATTCGTTTCAGTGACACTGAATACTATTAACTCTTCGAGCTATAATGGAATTTATCTTCAGAATCAGGATGCACCGGTTATCCTTTCCAATCAAATCAATAGTTCCGGACAAGACGGCATTCGCCTCGAATATTGTGATAATGCTTTGCAGGTATTGAAAAACAAAATTTATTCACAAAATGATTATTCCGGAATAGTTTTGCAGAATTGTGATGGAACAACCTCCAGCAGGGGATTGATTTCCAATAACTTTATCACAATTGGAAATAACGGAAATGCCAATGGTGTTTATACGTATTATTCAAATTATCAAAATGTGTATCACAATTCCATTAACATAATTACCGGGGGTTCAGGTACCAGTTCTGCCGCTTTTAAAGGATTTTATGGAAGTAATATCAATGTTGTAAATAATATTCTGTTAAATAATGGACCCGGATTTTCCTATTATGTAAACAATTCTTCCGTTGCAGGAACATCCGATTTTAACTGTCATTCTTCCAAGGGCAACTTCCTTGCCTACTGGTCCGCTAATGTATTAGACCTCGAAGCATTAAAAACAGCAAGTTCTAAAGAGTCCTCTTCCATTAATGTTTCAGCAGATTTTGTGAGTGTCACTGATTTACATATTTCTTCTTATTGGTTAGATAACAAAGGAACCCCCTTGACTGACGTCTCCGACGATATTGACGGTGAAGTAAGAAATGCAGGTACACCGGATATTGGAGCCGATGAGTTTACATCCACACGATTGCCACTTGCAGGAACTTATATTGTAGGAACGGGTGGGAATTTTACGACCTTGACGGAGGCGGCAGATAGCTTAAATATTTTGGGAGTAAGTGATTCTGTATTTTTCCTGATAAAATCGGGAACTTATTTCGAACAATTCGAACTTAAACAGATATCAGGAGCCGACAGTGTACATCCCATTCAGTTTCAATCACAAACCGGAAATGCTATAGATGTGGTTATCAGTTTCACAGCTACTTCCGGTTCCAATAATCATATTATCATGCTAAGCAGTGCGGATAACATTACGTTTAAAAATCTTACATTTTCCCCTTCAGGAATCGGCGGATATGCGAAAGCATTTTATATTTATGGGGTGGCAAACAATATTACTTTTGATAATTGCATTTTTAACGGCGCCACCGGTTTTAATAGCGTCAACACCTCTTTAATTCATGTGGATAATTCAAATCCTAAGTCCCTTCTCATTACAGGTTGTACTTTCAATAACGGAGGGTATGGTTTGTATTTTACGGGTATTTCCACTTCCAATCCGGCAAAAATCCTTACGTTATCAAACAATGTTTTTAACTATCAGTACTACCCTGTATCCATTAATTATGGTTCCGGAATTTATCTGAAATCAAATGTTTTAAATGAAATAAAAAACGATGGATTTTATTTAGGTAATTGTTCAGGAGAAATAAAATTGGAAGGAAATAAAATATATGGAATTTCTGATTATACCGGAATAAATTTTTACAGCACGAATGGCACTGCACCCTCTCCCGTTCTCATAGCTAACAATTTTGTTTCGTATGGAAGCGCAGGAAGTTCTTACGGAATTTATCTCTATAGTTCTAATTTTATCAATGTTTATAACAATACAGTGCATCAAAGAAGCTCAAGTTCATCTTCCATTGCTTTTTATACGTATGGCGGATCTAACATCAATGTACTAAATAATATTTTTTGTGCATCCGGAACCGGCTATGCGTATTACTCAAATAATGGAACCAATATTTTAAACAGCGATTATAATAATTTATACTCGAATGGTTCGTACCTGGCTTATTGGTCAGTCAATCAGGTAAATTTAAGTTCCCTCCAAAGTGCCTCAGGAAAAGATCTATCCTCTCTTTCTTTATTTCCATCTTTTGTTTCCATTTCGGATCTTCACCTCAAGTCACTTGGATTAAACAATAAAGGAACGTATCTGACGGATGTATTGGATGACATAGATGGAGAGTCCAGAGATACACTCACTCCCGATATCGGTGCTGATGAATTTAATTCAGGGGCTATTCCTTTAGCGGGCGTTTACACCATTGGTCCTACCGGTTATTTTTCTTCTATTACTCAAGCCGTTGACAGTTTAACCATGCTCGGTATCTCTGATTCGGTCATTTTTAAAATCCAAACCGGCACCTATAACGAAAAAATAGAATTAAACGCAATTTCTGGTGTCACTGCTGTAAAATATGTTGTATTTGAGTCACAAACCGGAAATGCTACTGACGTAGTTATTTTTAACGCGGCTACAAGCACTTCTGATAACTTTATTTTTAATCTGAAAAATGCGAAATATTTTAATTTCCGTAAACTAACTTTCAAAGCAACCGGAATTTCTTATGCTTCAATTTTCACACTTTCCGGTGAAACGAGAAAAATAAAAATTTCAGAATGTGTAATGGAAGGAAAACCATTCGTTAGTGGTTACGAGCAAGCCCTGATACGTTCTTACCAAACTGTCATTGACTCAATAACTGTAATTTCCAATAAAATGACCAATGGAGCGTATGGGGTTTATCTCTATGGAATTAACACAACAAATCCCATAAGTGGAATTAATATTTCAGGAAATGAATTCAATGGATTTTATTATTCCATTTATTTATCAACTTGCGATGCGCCCGTTGTGGAGAAAAACAAAATGACCTCTTTCCAGGAACGTGCCATTCACATCGAGACATGTGCAAATGCAACTTGGGTACATCAAAACTTTATGGTATCGGACAATGCATATTATGGGATTGTACTTTATAATTCCAATGGTACTCCCGGAGCTTACGGAATCACTTCCAACAATATGATTTATCTGGGAAGTAATGGTAATACAAGAGGGATTTATTTAGAAAATTCTTCATACCAGAATATTTACCACAACTCCGTACATATTACAGGAACCAATACAAGCTCTTCTGCCCTGCTGGTATCTAGTGGTAGTAATATTAATGTGGTTAATAATGTGCTTTCAAATTCCGGTGCCGGTTATTCTTATTATGTAAATACTACAAGTGCCGTTCAAACTTCTGATTTTAATGACCTTTATGTAAAAGGTGCTAAACTGGGATATTGGAGCACCGACCAAACCAATTTAGCCGCATTCAAAACTGCCAGCGGAAAAGAAGTATCTTCTGTTTCAGTAGATCCCATGTTTGAATCCAAAACCGATTTGCATGCTTCGGCTATAGAAATTTATGAGAAAGGAACTCCTCTGACTGCAATCACTTACGATATTGAGGGAGAATTACGGGATGCAGTTAAACCCGATATAGGCGCTGATGAAATTTATTGCACCAATCCTCTGATTTCCATGAAAGCAGATACGGTTTGTAACGGTGACACAAGTTTGATTTTAAATTTAAGTACCGGCTTGCGAACC
>MEPC01000001.1:123319-133529 GCA_001769655.1 Bacteroidetes bacterium RIFCSPLOWO2_12_FULL_37_12
GCGAACCTGGAGTACTTTTAAATGGGATATTTTGAACGATGGCAGTATTGATATGACAACCAAAGACAGCATTTACTATAAATTTGATTCAACTGGGAATTATCCTGTAAAATTGATTATTTCAAATCCTATTGGATGTGTTGACTCATTGGTCGGCTTGGTTCCCGTTGTGTCACCATCTGCGGATGCAGGATTAAGCACAGCTATATGCCGTGGTTCTAAAGTTCAGTTAAAAGCTTCCACCGGAAAATCTTATAAATGGTGGCCCTCTACCGGTTTGAGTGACACAACTATTTCAAATCCTTATGCAAGTCCTGTGCTTACTTCTACTTATTATGTAGAAGTTGTCGAAAATTCCGGATGTATTTCAGTGGACTCTGTCACCGTCTTCGTAAAATCCGTTCCTGTCGCTTATGCCGGACTTGACACGGTAATAAATTTTGGTGACTCGATAACGATTTCAGCGGCTCCCGGTGGTGAGTTTTATGCCTGGGATAATGGAATGACCGGCATGACAATTTCTGTGGCACCCGCTTTTTCACGTTCTTATTCTGTATTCGTTACTAAAAATGGTTGCGGAGCTAAAGATGAAATCACCATTTTTGTTGACAACAGTCCATTGCCTTCTTTTAGTTTCACCAATAAATTATTCGGAATTCTTCCGGAAGGTCCTGTAGGTCCCGACAATTGTTCAAGCGCCGCTTATCTGGGTATCTCTACTATAGACCCCGGAACCGGCACACAGATTTATGGTCAGTGCAGTAATCAGGTATCAACTACCTATTCGGGTGTCACTGCTGACCGGTTCAGGATGATTTTCGGTGACCAAAACTTGACGTATCACGAAAACGTGGATGCAAACCGGCAAAAAATGATATACACGGAAGGCACAGCATCCTTGCAAATGGATACTACCGGTTCAGGTACATGGAAAAATATTTTATCATTGAAAAATGTAAGTACAATTATTGAATTTATATGCCCCGATACCCTCAAAGGAAAGATGCGTGGAGAAATTTCAGGTGGCGATCCCGCTTTTTATGCTGAATATACTTCTACCGGTAATAATCAGATATTGGCAGAATTCACCTCGTTAGCCATTGACTCCATTTATAATGACAGTTTAGGAAATAAACTCTATACTGTCTATGATTATACTTTTGAACTGCTTCCGGTAGAAAAACCGGTATATGTAAAAGGGTTGGGAATAGTCGCGCCGGGAGACCTCTTAACCTTCCCAAGCACGGGAGTGTCGTTAGATTTCAATGCCTATATTGCCAGCTCCGATTCAGCCAGTGCCACTGTTGTTTATTATCCTTTTGATCCGCCTTACACCCAGGCAGAGGATACCATTGCCACTGTTTTCAATAATGAATTCTGGGAATTGGGTTCTACCCTCGACAATTTCCAGGTACAAGTTTGTTTTGATTACGATTCTAACGAAATCAATACTTCCGATATTCAATATCTGAATCTCGTTTATCAGGAATATATAGGAGGTCCCTGGACTATTGTTTCCGGCGTCCCGGTCATTTCGGGAGATCAAATTTGTGTTGTCACCGAGCATTTCAGCAATTGGTCGCTGGCTATAACCAAGCCCGATGCCAGAGTAAAAATTGATACCATATTTTCAAACCAGGGCGCCGACCCGGAATTTGTTTATAAGAAATTTGAAGATGAACTTAACGTAGGATTAAAATTGACACCCGGACAGAATCAAAATGTGGAGTTCAGGGCATTTGCATTAAATCCGGGAGGTGACTTGCCTGCCGGTGTGAAGAAGTTCTCTGAAACATATTGGGAACTTCATTCCGACAGTGACATTGAATCCATCCTCGAATTTAATCCTGCATCCCTTGCCGGATATGACTCTACCACTGACGATGGAAAATATACAATCTTATATCGTCCCGATGCCGTGACTGACTGGAGTGCATTGCCAACCAGCAGGGTACGAAGAGGTATGAAAGAAGTGTTGATTGTAAAACAAAGCAATCTGGTAAGCCCGACCGGAGAAAGAAATTATGTTCTGGGAAATGTAGATACCGTACTAGAACTATTCAGTAGTTCTGCTAACGTATCGCCGGTTTGTGAAGGAGTATCTTCACAATTCATGGCACAGGTTTCAGGTGGTATTTCACCCTTTTCATATTCATGGACAGGAGATGATGGATTTACCTCCACTATGGAAACTCCAGAATATACTTATCCTTCCGGAGCCGGAAATTATAATTATACTTTGATTGTTACGGATGCCAATGGCGCGGAGACAACTTTCTCCGGAGTTGCAAAAGTTAACGCCTTGCCCCAGCTTTTAGTTAGTAACGATACGTTGATTTGTAAAGGAGAATCAGTGACACTGACTGTTTCCGGTGCACAGGATTATTTCTGGAATACCGGTGACTCGACTTCAACGATTTTCACTATTCCTTCCAACAGTTCTGTATATATCGTCACCGGCACCGATTCAAACGGATGCAGTTCGGAGTCGGTGATTTCCGTTAATGTAAATACCGAAACGGCAGGAATTTCCATGCCCGATACTGCGTTGACTTCCGAATTGATTTCATTTCTTAACTCCAGCACCGGTGGCACTGAGTGGCACTGGGATTTCGGAGATGGAAATACTTCAACAGAGCAAAACCCACAATACAGTTATTCTGCTATAGGCACGTATCCTGTTTGTCTGACGGTAGATGGTTGTGATTCTGTTTGTAAAAGCATTATAATCAAACTGAAGACCTCTTTGGATAACGTATTGCAAAAGCAAGGATATGTGGTATTCCCTAATCCTGCCGGTAAGAAATTAAACGTGGTGTTTAATTCTCAGGATTATGCTAATACTCTTGTGACGTTATCTGATATTTACGGCAAGATTATATACAAGGAATTGGCTATAAACAGAAATGAAAATCAGCAACTACAGATTGACTTATCTGAAATAAGCACAGGAATTTATTTTCTGAAGATTCAAACCGCTAAAGGAAGTAATATTGAGAAAGTGGTGGTGAGGTAGTGAGGGATACGCGTCAACTTAAAAGACCTCACAACAGCCCCTCTCCAAAAAAATACGGCAATCCGCCAGTGGCGGATTGAGCGAGAATGTGCGGTAGGGGTTAGAGATTTGTTATTCTCACCTTTGCCATTATTGAATGTTTCACTTGGTTTTTTTTTGGACAAAATGAAATCAAATTCTATCTTATGTTCGTGGATTTTTATTATTACTATCTTAGCTTTTAACAGAGGCAATTTGTTGAAAGCACAATGCGTAACTACATCACTTTCATTTACAAATTGTCCTTCCTCTACAGGACAGTCATTTACTAACCAAGGGGGCGCAAATAATGGAAGCGCTCCGGTAGCTACTTGTAATTTTGGTACCGGTAGTCCTTCTACCAGTACCTGGATATCATTTGTATATGACCCGGCATCTATGAACTATTTAATGGGCGACCAGGCGGCAGGCGGTGCAGGTAATGACCCGGGAATGGCAATTTATTCTTCAAACGGATGTACCTTGCTTGGATGTAACGATGATTTTAACAACGTAAATTCCATGCCCGGTTTTGGTAACAGCACTGCCGGAATTGATCTTACTACTTTAGGATTGGTTTCGGGAAATACCTATTTAATCCGAATGTATAATGAAGGAAATACAGTTAATACTAAAAATCCTAAAATAACCTGTGTGCCACCATCGCCTTGCGGAGATTGTTTTTCAAACCCATGTAATGTAGGATTAAATGTTACGGTTTCAAGCAGTACTAACGGCTCCAAGCCAGACGATTGTTGCAAATGGACTGAGGATCAATTCGGTGCTGTTCCCGCCTTAAACTGCTCGGGACCCGGATTTATTTCCAGCGATGGAAATATGTATTATGCATTTACTATTTGCGGAGCCGGAACTGTCACCGCTACCATTCACATGCTTAATTGTAATAATTCCGCCGGTAGCCAGATTTGGTTTGTTTCCGGATGTAATGGAAGTGTCATGGGCAATCAATGTTCTAATACAGGCACAATGGCTGATGCTACGCTCACCTACGGTTCTTTTGCGGTTGGTCCCACTTATTATGTAATGGTAGATAGCTATGGTGGAAATATTTGTGATTTCACTCTCACTATGACTGGTCCCGTTTGCACCTTGCCTTGCACTCCTCCTACCTTATCTTCTTCCAATGTAAACCCAACTTGCGGTTCTTCAAACGGTTCTATTGACCTGATTGCCGCAAGTGGAACTTCGCCATACACTTATTTATGGTCAAATACTGCTACCACAGAAGATCTTTCTTCTCTTTCGGGAGGAACCTATACCGTCACTGTGACTGCTTCCGGTGGATGTACTTCCACTTTTTCTACAACCTTAACTTCAACAGGTGCACCCACTATTTCACTTGTCACTCAAATCAATGTTTTATGTAATGGTGCAAGCACCGGTTCATTAGATATTAATGTCACTGGGGGAACGGCGCCTTACACTTATATTTGGTCATCCGGTGCTACCACTCAAGATATTTCTACTCTTGCAGTAGGGACATACACTGTCACGGTAACCACTGCATCCAGTTGTACTAATACAGCAAGTTATATCATATCATCGCCAACTGTAGTGACAGTAACATTGGCATCAAGTACAAATGTGATATGTCCTTGTGATGCTACCGGGTCTATTAATATAACTACAAGTGGTGGAACACCCGGTTACACTTATATTTGGTCAACAGGCGCTACTTTGGAAGATATTTCTTCATTGGTGGATGGTACTTATACAGTAACAGTGACAGATGCCAATAGCTGTACTAAAACGCTTTCCGTTGTTATTACTGAACCTGCGCAAATTACCATCGCATTAAATTCCCAAACTAATATAAATTGTTTTGGTCAATGCAGTGGGAGCGTAACTATACAGGCATCTGGTGGAACCAGTCCGTATGATTATTCAAACAACGGTGGAGTTGCCTGGCAGTTTAGCAACACAGCTGTTCCCGTAACCTATTCTGCTCTGTGTGCAGGGAGTTATACCTACACAGTGAGAGACAATAATGGCTGTCTGACGCATTGAACTGCGTTAAAAAACTAAAAAAGGGGGAATATTGTTAGATGAAAAAAGGGGTAAGAAGTGTATTAGAAAATATCCTTTTACCCCTATTCCTGTAATTTCAAAGTGGTTACCACCTGTTGCCGCCTTTGTTACCTCCACGGTAACCGCCACCACTTCCACCACCCGAATAACCACCGCCTCCAAAACCACCACGGCTTCCGCCGCCGCCGCCACCGCTACGGGGTCCTCCTTCGGTACGTGGACGCGCTTCGTTTACCGTAAGCGGACGTCCATTAAAATTCTTGCCGTTAAAGTTACTGATAGCGGCTTGAGCTTGTTCTTGATCCGGCATATCTACAAAACCGAATCCTTTTGATTGGCCCGTGTATTTATCTTTGATAACTACGGCGGTTGAAACCTGGCCAAAGGCCTCAAACGCTGTTTGAAGTTCCTGCTGACTTGTTTCTCTCGGCAAATTGCCTACATAAATGTTCATTGTAAGTTTGTTGAGTTAAAGTAAAATTTATTAAATTACCGCAAAGGTAGGAAAAAAAATTTGAATGTCCAAGAAAATAAATAAAAAAGGGAGGAAAACGAAAGAAGTGGCAAAACCTTCAAGGTTTTGCATGGATTTGAAGCGTGGGAAAACCTTGAAGGTTTGTATCAGTCCTTATACGGGTCATAGCTTCTATCATCCGCCATAGCCACTCCAATCGGTTTAAGCCGATGAAGTATTTTGATAGTTCCTTCATGGAATTTCAGCACTTCATCTAATTTTTTATAAACCTCTGGTGCTTCATCCGCGGCTCCCCCACGCAAAACGATACCTTTTTGTTTTAATTGGGCTTTTACGGCTTCAAAGTTTACCACCCCGTCGTTTGCTCTGATTAAACGACCGTGTTTCCATTTCTTTTTACCGGCGGCTTTACGGCGTGACATAACCCTACCTGCACCGTGAATGGTAGAATATAGCGCTTGTTTTGATTTTTCACTGTCTATACCTTCTATAATCACCGAGTCATCTCCCATGGATGCTCCCACAAATCCTTGTTGTGCCGGAAAAGCAGGAGTACACCCTTTACGCACAACCCAATATTTTTCGCCAAAATGCTCTTCTTTCCATGCAAAATTGTGGTGAATATGAACCTCATGTATAGAAGTAGCACCCAGAATTTCCAACACTTTTTCAACTACTGTATTCCTACCCGCATAAGCATATTCACCGGCAAGTTGAATGGCGGCAATATAATCAATGCCTGTTTCACTGGTGGCATCAAATAAGATGGGTGGTTCATTCATGGGACCTTCCTGTACGGTAGCACGAAACGACTTTCCCTGGGAAATTGCAATAAATCCCATGGTTGTTTTATAACCAAAACCCCGGGAACCGAAATGTACACCAATCCAAAGCCGCCCTGCTTCGTCTTCAAATAAATCAATAAAGTGATTGCCCCCACCTACGGTTCCGAGCTGTTCTCTTGCTAATTTTAATAATTCCCGTTGATAGTGAAATTCTGCGTTGGCAATTTTGTCAAATACGGGATGGTCAACCGGATTGGGATTTGGTCTTCCGACTCCGAAACCGATTTGCCTTACGATTTCGATCATAATTTTGGGAGTGTCAATGTCTTTTGCCATGAGATTAGTCATCACGGCTTTATTTCCGCAGGCGATATCAAAGCCCACACCGGAAAGAGAGATTTTATCTTTGTAACCGACCACACCACCTATGGGATGGCCGTAACCGTAGTGGGCATCGGCAGTGAGTACGCCGATGGAATTTTCGTTCAGGCAATTTTTTAGTTGTTCAATGGCGTTTGCGTCAATGATTTCCTGGCCGAAGATGGTGAGTGAGGAGGGCATGGGGGTATAGGGTATAAGGGTATAAGGGTATAAGGGTATAAAGTATAAAGGTATAAGTTTAAATGGACATTGAGTAAGGCAATGATTTGATATAATTCTCCATAAATTCGAAATCGGGTTCTTGTTTTGAATTAACAGGTAGTTTAATAATTTCATTCTCTATTCTTTTTAAACGTACTTGCCTGCCAAAATCATATTTAGAAGATAATTGTCTTAATATAGTGACCAAAAATAAATTTACATATTTATTGTTATAGTAAACATCAAAATCATGATTTATAAATGATAGGGTATGAATATTATCATCGCTGAAATATTTATAAGTATGGTAAAATACATTACAAAACATATCAATAGTAATTCTGTTTTCAAATACTTTTTTTGTCTCCATAAATATATTTTCATCAATAAAGCCGGTAATCCCATTGTTAAAAGCTGAGGCGGTGATTAACGGTGTATTACCATCAATTCTATCTACTTCCGTCAGACGTTCTCCTTTCTGTATGCTGAACAACTTGTTAAGTTTAAAGTCAGCCCAAAGGTTGTTTTTGATTGTTAGATCAGGAATAACCTTTTTATCAATTATAGAGTTCTCGCTAATTCTGTCTTTTAAGATTTCCAGCAAGGTAAGAGCATCTATAACTTTATTTAACAAACCCAAATTAAACCTTGAATAAAAGATAATAAATTCTTTTATGCTATTTATAAAATGTTTGGGTGATAAGTTACTATAGTCAACTTTTGAATGTGCCTGAATTATCCACTCATCGTTTTCTTTAATTTTAGTTTTTACCAATTGAATGTTATCCGTATATGTATCTGGAAATTTTATTTTATTTAACAATTCATTTTTAATCTTAACCCATTTATTCAACACATCGGTTCTACCCCTGTTTTTGGAAAGTATAAGACCATCGTCTGCTAAATGGTAAAAAATCACCTCATTATTTTTATGAGGTTTGTTTGTTTCAAAAACGGCTATCGCTGTATGAGTCATCGCATTTGGTTGAAATAATTCAGCCGGCATGTTAATAACATACTTCAAGGTATGCTTTGTTAAAATCCTGTTTCGTTGTTTTTCATCACTAAAAAAAGTGGACTGTGGAGCGATAATTATACCGTACCCGGAAACCATATCCAACATGTTTTCTAAAAACTGAATTTCTTTTTTTGTTGGATTTGTAGCGTTGTCTTTTCCCCCATAAGGAGGATTAATAAATCCAATAGTTGGCTTAATACTTAGATTTTGTAAAATATTTTTTGCTTCTTCAGAAAAAGCATCTACATTAAATATTTTAGATTTACCATCTCCTCGGAATAGCATATTGGAAATAGCTAATGAATACATGGTCGTGTTCTTTTCAAATCCGATCAACTGATTTTCTTTTAAAATTTTTATTTTTTCCGACTTGTTGCGCAAATCTGAATTTTGAATCTCATCAATCAGCTTATTCATTCCCGTAATTAAAAATGCTCCGGTACCTGCACATATATCAATAATAACATCGTTGGTTTTTATGGGTATTAATTCTGTAAATAGTCCTGTAATATGATTTGGAGTAAGAATGATACCTTTTTTGACATTTGTAATTCCTGCATACCTGAGAAATTCCTCATAAAATTTACCAATAATATCATAGTTAGTTTTTTTATTAAACAAGGGAATAACATTTTCTTCCAATTCCTTTAAAACATTTTTTAAAATATTGGAGGAAATTAAATCATTATCCGTTTTAATGAATGATAGTTCGTTAATATGAACTTCAATTTTTTTATCATCAATCCCTTCTTTTGATAATATGTCCTTAATGGTGGATGGGATATTCAGGATAATTGTATTTATTTGCCAATTACCATAGTTATCTTTAAAATCATTTGGCAAACCTTCCTTTTCATATAAACAAATCATTAAGGCGCTTAATAAGACAGGTCTTTTCTGAGAATCAAGTGTTCTCAACATTCTGTTAATCTCGCTGGATGATTTGGAAATGTTCTTTGAAATCTTTTCCAAGTCCTTATTTTCGAATAAGGCGATATAGTCATCTTCGTCTAATATCTCTTTATTTTCTACCTCCTTAATTTCGCTGTCGGTAATTATAAAAGTAGATATCAAATGGTTGTATTCATCTTTAATGTTTCCTGAAAAAGCAATGCCTACAATAGACCAGTTTTTAAAATATTTTTTTATAGTTTCTTTTTTAATATTGTCCATCAAAAAAAAGGATAAATAGTGTTTTATTCCATCCACCGCATAATGTATTGGGTTATTTCCTTCTTTCGATTTATGAAAATTGATACTTTCTTTTGTCTCAATTAAAATCAATAATTTCCTTGCTTCATGTAAATAAATCAAATCAGGTTCCCCCCGTTGGTTATTAGCTTTTTTACTTGCTATATCCAAACATTCCTGAATATAACTGTTTGCTGTTTTTTTTACAGTCCATTCCTTTTTATATTTTTTATGATCTCTTATAAAATTAAAAAGATCAATATCTACTTTTGCCTCGTTTTTTCTTTCGTTTGCCATAATTTTATGATAGATTAAAATTTTCCATTAGTTTTTAAATATTCCACCTTGTCTTCTGCCGCCCTTAATATTCTTCTATCTGCATCCTCTTCCAGAATCTGGTAGGCAAACTTATCTGTCAGTGCTTCCCGGATTAAAGCTTCGCTACCGGTCTTTAAAATAGATGCCATTTTAATTATCAACTCTTTAGAGGGCTGTCTTTCGTTGCGTTCATACTTGGCAAACAAGGAAGCATCAATATCAAGGAGCGCCGCAACTTTCCGTTGTGGAAGTTCAAGCCCCTCCCTCAACTGCCGGATGCGTTCCCCAAAAGTGGTTGGTTTTTTTTTGGACATAATGTGTTCTGGTCAAAATTTGTCCAAATGTATAAAATTTTATATTAAATTAAAAAGTAAGACAAAAAATTTATCCACAGGGTTATGCACAGGTCGGGATTCATTTTTCTTGTATAATATAAAGTTTATTGTCTTCCACTAAATACATCAAAGGTGCAATCAGGATTTTAGGATACCTGAGCCGTAACCGTTTTGCTTCACTTAAAATGAAATCCACCTCATTTCCGATTTCAAACATGGGTGCAAAATTCATAAAATGTTCTTCTGCCCGTTCTTTTTCCCAGCCCGCCATTTCCACAAGTCCATTGATGAATTCTGTCTTGCGCGAAATTAAATTAACCATTCCGCAGTTATTGTGTCCGATAAGCGCAATGTGTCTGATTCTTCCTACTGCAATGGCGTAGGATACTTTAAATTCACTGTAACGCAGATTCGCCCCTCCTG
>MEPC01000002.1 GCA_001769655.1 Bacteroidetes bacterium RIFCSPLOWO2_12_FULL_37_12
GTATCTAGGCACAAAGCATAAGTATGGCCAATCTCTGCATCTAAATATTTAACGAATCCATCTCCCCAATATTCTGATGTTTCCGTTGCAGTGAAATTTAAACCTGTAATTCCATTTCCTCCTGAATAATATTCTCTAAATACACATCTTATGGCATTTCCTTTATTTGCACATCCATTTGTGATATCATATAATGCAAAATTATACCAATCGTAATATCCACTTGGGTGTATTGTAAAAGTAAAAGTACCTGCCGTAGAAAAAGTGAATGAATACCAAATAGAGCGGAGCTCTTCATCGCGAAAACAAGAAGTAGAAGTAAGATTATCATTTTCAATCCCCCCGCCGTCAATTAAAGCCGGTAGATTTGTAGTATTTGTTTCACAAGATACAGGTATAGATGTAGAGCAATCCCCGCCTTCTACCTCTTCTTTTTCCTTAGCTTGCTGAGCAAATATTTTTCCATTGATTCCTATCACTAATAAGGAGATAATTAATATAAATTTGGTTAGATAGCAAAGATGGATAGGTATTGTATTGTATTGTATTGTATTGTATTGTATTGTATTGTATTGTGGCACGGGTACTAAATGTTGAGTTTTCATAATGGTGAGGGTTTTGAGTTAAATTTTACAATGATAAAACTAATTTAAATAAAAATAATATTAAGCGTTTAAAAAATTGAAATCGAAAAAATGAAAATAAAAAAATAAAAAACGTTTCCTTCCAAGAACAACACAAAAATAAAATGTAAATGTACTACATAAGTATGTTAAAACCAAATAAAAAAGAAAAAATATTTCATGATTTTTATCAATTTTTAATACTGCTTTAATCTACGAAACTACCAGAATAAAACATAACCATTCCTCTTATTCCGTCAATCCACAATCCTACGTGGAAAACTTGGTGAAAAATCATTTTTTTTTCGTATATTTGCCTGTCCTGAAAAATCCGGATGCAATCGGAGTAACCCTGCCATGGCAAAAAAACCAAAAGAAACCCTAAAAAAAAGTTCTCAGCCAAAACAAGATGAGAAAATTAGTACTCCTCTAAACCCGTTTAAATTCCTTAATTATTACACCGAAAAGGACTCAGCCATTTATTTTGGAAGGGAAAAAGAAATAGCTCAGCTTCTCACCTTAGTAGAAAAATCAACTATTCTTTTGGTGTACGGCTCTTCCGGTTGCGGAAAGTCGAGCATGATCCAGTGCGGGTTGGTTTCTGAATTGGGAAAAAAAGGAATACACCCCTTGCTCGTAAGAAGAGGAAATGATATTTCTCAATCCACTGTTTTTTCCATTTATTCAGAACTTAATAATTCCGGGACGGATGATGTGTCTGTCAATTTTTTTCTTTTGGAATATAATCGGAAAACGAATGAGAAAGAAAAAGATGAACAGGATGATTTAAAATTAATTGTAAAAAAATCAACTAAGGCAAGCGTTTCATTGCAAAAAGCGATAGAGAAATTTCATAGCCAAAAAAATTCTCCGGTATATCTGATTTATGACCAGTTCGAAGAATTATTTATTTCGGGAACCCCTGAGGAAAAGAACACCTTTGTAGAAAATCTTAAAATTTTAAGTCAATCAAAAATTCCTGTTCATTTTATCTTTATCATCCGCGAAGAATATTGGTCTGAATTATACGATTTTGAAAAACAAATTCCCGGGTTTCTGGATAACCGTTTTCGTCTTGAAAAAGTGTCACAAACCCTTGCGCAACGCATAGTCCATGAAATGCTCAAAGCCGGCGGCATGACTATGGAAAATGGGTTTGCTGTAAGAGTGTCTGACGTAGTAGCAAGCGGAAAAAATACCATTGAACTTACCTATCTTCAGGTATATCTGGACCGGATTTATCAGAATAAGAAAATTAGTGGTTCGGTTATGAATCATTTTAATATCACAGATATTGATGTTATTGGAGACATAAAAGATGTGCTCGGAGAATTTCTGGAAAATCAGCTTGAGAAAATGCCGGACAGACAATCTGCCGAAACCATTCTTAAAACATTTATAACCAAAGAGGGTACCCGGCGGTTTATGCGTAAAAAAGATGTTCTCTATTTCAGCCAGGCGCTTGGAAACGAAATACCCTTAAAAGATATTGACTATTATATTCAGCATTTTGTATCCATTTCCATTCTAAAAGAGAAAAATGAATACGGAGAATATGAATTTCTTCACGATAGTTTAGCTGAAAAAGTATTTCAAAAACTTTCCGGACAGGAAAAAGAATTGTATAACATGGACCAGGCATTGGTAAATGGGCTTGCCTATTATCGTAAAAAAGGTATTCTCTTGCGCGAAGAAGAATTAAACTGGATGAAACCTTATGAAGAAAAATTAACCACTCATAGCGATTTTAAAGACCTGCTCATAAAAAGTAAAAAAGGAATTAAAATACGCAAAAGAAATCGAAGGATTCTGGTGACAGCAGTAGTCGTGCTCATTTTTGGATTTGCATCATCCTCTGTTTTTTATTTTACCAATGCAGAAAAATTTAAAGCCAACGTTGCAGAGTTGACTCAAAAAGTAAAAATGCAGGTTGACCAAATTTTAAAGTTCAAAGATGAACTAAAACAAAAAATTGCGCTTATTGGAGAAAAAGAAAAAGTAATTGTAGAAAAACAAAGCCAGATTGAAAAATTAAAAACAGCGCTTGATGCAAAAGAACAGTTGGTAATTTTGAATAAGAAGATGGCAGAAGAACAGCGATGGCTCGCGGTTAAGAACGAAAAATTAGCCAAAGAAAATTTTAATAAATACATGGAAGCAGTGGAATCAGCGGATTCTGCACTAAAAATTGCAAGAGAAAGAGAATCGGAAATCATGAAGTTAAAATCTGCATCCAATTTACCGAGGTATCAAAACATGCCCAACGTGAATGCCATTACTAAATCCAGTGAATTAGCCATTCGTTCAGTGGTAAAAATTCAGGATGACCCGGTGTTGAGTTACCGGCTGGCTGAATCGGCTTATGGACTGTTTCAGAGTGATATTTCAATTCAGGCATTGGTTTCTGCTTATAATTCTCCCGCATTGAGACGGTGTGCTGTTGATATCCGCAAAAGCAAGATGTTGATAATTTCTGAGGATGCGTTATCATCTATTAGGATAGAAGCAAGTTTTTCACCCGATGGAAATAATATTATTGTTCCCACCGAAGCATACACTGCATCACTCATTAATCTGGAAGGAGAAAAGATGATGGATTTGAAAGGAAATGAGGCAGTAGTGTTGAATGGGAAGTTTTCTAAAGATGGTAATTTGATACTCACTATTTATAATGATAAAATTGGCAGATTATGGAATTATAAAGGAGAAATGCTTGCCATATTAAAAGGACACAAAAATTATCTCACCTATTCCGATTTTTCCAGCTCAAATCTGATTGTAACAGCATCGTGGGATAAAACAGCCCGCATCTGGGATACTGCGGGTGTCACTAAAACCATTCTTAAAGGGCATGATGAGATGGTGCGAAAGGCAATTTTTTCAGGCGATGGCACCGTTGTACTCACAGGTTCTTTTGATAACACCGTCCGGTTGTGGGATTTACATGGAAATGAACGATTGCAGGTTAAATTGCCTGACGAAAAATTTGTGGATTTGGATTTTATTCCTTTTCAGGATAAATTTATTGTTGTATCTGACAAATTTTCAAGAATTTTTGATTTTTTAGGAAATGTATTAAATGAATATCCGAATTCGGTGTTGAAATTTTCATCAGACGGAAAGACGTTTATAAATATTTTCAGAGACAAAATTTTATATACCGATGCACGGGGTGTCACCCGTAATATTGCCCGTGGGAATACAGAATGGATAATGGGCGCAGACATTTCTCCCGATGGAAATTACATTGCTACCCGTGCTTACAATGTTGCAAAAGTGTGGGATGTTCGCAAAGAAAGAGAATTATTGGTGTTAAACGGACATTCCAAAAAAATTGAAGAAATAAAATTTTCGCCCGACAGCAAACATGTGGTAACTACTTCTCTCGATGGCACCGCAAGAATTTGGCTTATTGACCCTGAGATGATTATTAAGAAAATTAACGAGGAAGGGACGGCATCTAAAATCAGGCAGTTGACTCCGGCAGAAAAGGAGCTTTACGGGATATAATTAATCATCCAACATCCAACATCCAACATCCAACATCTAATCTCTCTTCTTATCCCAATCTTCCTGTAACTTCATCTCATTTTTAACAGGTTGACCAGTAGATTCTGCACCCTGCTTCAACATTTTATCAATATACGATTTAAGATAAAGTGGCACTCCATCTGTTCCTTTAGGAGTGGCACCGGTAGAATCAACAGCAGTTGGATAGGGAGAGAATGGCTCAGAATCCTTATGGTCGGGAATTCCATCTTTATCAGAATCGAGTGTCACTCCGTCAGTGCCTACCCGTGCTCCCTTTGGTGAAAATGGTTCCTGATCGTTTCCATCTATAATTCCATCCCCATCCGAATCACTTCCGATTTCACGAATTTTTTTTCTAAGATCCATTATTTCCTCGTAATCGGCATTCATTTCCTGGTCAACATTAGCCGAACCTAAGGAAGGACCTAAACGATAAAGAATAGTGGCATATAAACCTGACAACGCATCATAATCGGTGGAAAGCACATTACCAGGGACATCCTGATATCTTCTTCCATCCCACATATCTGTTTTGGGAATCATTTCATTTTGAAAAACATATTCACATCCTAATGAAAAATCTGCTGATATTTTAAAAAGAACACCCATACCGGCAGTAAAAATTGCGATGGGTTGAATGGAATTATAGGATGAATCGTTACTTAACAGCAAGGACTCATAATCATCGTCCATTTTTGCATTTTCAAGACCATTTGAATAGTCATATTTACGTCCATTTGCATCGCTTAAATTGCTTTTCACAAAATAAAACATAAAGCCAGGTCCGAAAAATCCGTATAGCTGAATATTTGGTTCTCTTAAAAGACCAAGATTGTTTACATTAAGTCGTAAATGATAGGAAGTATAAACAAACCAGGTTTGAAAATTCCAATAGGTTATATCATGGTAGTTAAATTGTGCATCCACAGTGCCATCATAAGCAAAGTTCGGTTTCACATTTTGTCCGGAGAAACGTCCCATCACCAGACAACCTCGCAAAGCAGAACCAATACCAATCGGTTTGGCGCCATCAAATCCGACTGCTATATCAGGTTTACCTATGACATCACCATGAAAATAAGTTAACCCAACTCTTGCACCTATTTCAAATTTTTTCAACGGTACTTTTGGAAGGGGTTTTAAGGAGGATTTGTTATAAAAATCAGGACCTAATTTCCGTTTTCCGGAATTAAAATTTTGCTGAGGTTGGATTACAACGATTACCTTGCTTTGAGGAAGCGAGCCGGATATATCCCTCTTTTCAGGTTGGCTTCCATCTTTAGAAGGAGTTAAAGAGAAATCAGTAGAGGTTGGATTGAACAAATAAACAGAATCAACTTTGTAATAATAAGGTGAGAGCGATTTAAAAGCATAAATACCTTTCACGTTATCATTTAATGGCATTACATTAATAGTTTGTCCATTCAAGTCAATCCATTCTTCATTTTCATGGGAATTTGCAGAACGATAAGAAGAGTTTAAACCGGTAAGAGATGTATTTTGGCTATACAGGTAGTTTGAAAATAATAAATATATGAAAACGAAACAAACAAATCCACGAAGATATTTTGAATATCCTATAAAGCTAGAAAAAGCTTTAAAAAAGATATGGTAGAGTTTGAAAAACATATAAATCAAATAAGATCCAAAGCACCTAATAGCCCCAAATATATAAAAAACAGAATTAATAAACAAAATTAATTTTGAATTCTGTAAATGCCTATTTCTGCTGTTTGTTTATCAGAACCGGGATATGCAAGGTAAATGCGATTTAATAACGGTATCATCAGCATATTAACGGAACCCTCCATGGTCGGAAGTTTAAAGGCAGGGTCAAATCCGCCGTTTGAATTTTGCTGAAATACCTGAAGAAACCCTTCCGTACAAGAAATATAAATTCTTTTCAGGTAAGGGTCGAAGAAAATCTCACTTGGTTCTGACGCACACTCATAGTTGCCGGTAGTTCTTCCTGTATAAGTGCCAAGGGTTATAAATCCCGATGGTTTTCTTAGGGATGAAAATAATTTAGTTCCTGCATAATCGGCGGCCATGGAAACGTTGTCTTTTCCTGAAATTTTCCAGATATTTATTGTTTTCAACGTGGCAAGGTCAATGACTTCAATCTGGCTTTTATCGGGGATATTGACAAACATCTGATTGCGTTTAAAATCGAAATCAAAGTCACCGGGTTTTCCGCTTAATTTGATATTTCCGGTCAGTTTTCCTGTTTCAGAGTCAATAACAGCAATGGATTTTAAATATCCGGCAAACAATTTTTTTGAGATGACATCGTAATAGACAATTCCGGATTCTTTGCCAAGTATAAGCGATTTATCTACAGAATAATTTTCAAGACTAATAAATCTGCACAATCCATCGGCATCAATTACAAACAATTGGTCGGCATGAGAAACAAATGCAAGTGATTTTGGTTTGTTTAACTTATCTGTGGAATATAATTCCTTGCCATCGGTAAGATTAATGATGAAAAGGGAATTTTGTTCTTCTGAAATCAGGAATAATCGTTGCCCTTTTACATCCATTTCCATTCTCGTTAAAGTGGAGTTGATATTTACGAGTGGCACCTTTCTTTCAAAAACCAAGGGAGGGCGGTTTTGAGAAAATAATGACGTAAAAAGAATTAATACAAAGAATAATGATATAGAGAGATTTTTCATATTCCGGGTTTTTTCATTGAATTAACGCCGGAAAGATACCAAAAACAATTAATAGTATAACCTGAACCCAAACAATGAGGCGGAAAGGCAAACCTACATGAATCTTTTCAACAGAATTATCCATTTTAAACATCAATCCGATTACCCGCAGGTAATAAAATGCTCCGATCAGGGAAGTGATTAATGCAATAGCCACTAAAAGAGTATATCCATTGATAAACGCCTGTGTAAAAATATTTAGTTTAGCAAAAAAACCTGCGGCGGGTGGTAAACCGATCATGGATGAAAGGGAAATCGCCGCCAGCACGGCTAATTCCGGATTTTGTTTTGCCAATCCCCTGAATGACTCAAGCGCATCCGCTTTGCCTTTCTTTTCCAATAAAAAATAAATACCGAAAAGAGTTAAGGATGCAAGAGAATAACTCAGGGCATAGAACAAGATGCTTTTATAAGAAGGATCTTCAGGTACCAGCACACCCATTAACATATATCCTGCATGGGCAATGCTGGAATACGCAAGCATTCGTTTAAAACTGGTTTGATAAAGTGCAGTAACATTTCCCAGTGTCACTGTCAATGCAATGATTAACCATAGAGAATTTTGCCAGGTTTGGGAAGTAACCAAAAATGCCTGATTAAACAACCGGATAAATGCAAATAGAACGGATGCTTTCACAAGGGTAGCCATAAAAGCAGTAACATGGGTTGGAGATCCCTGGTAAACATCGGGGGTCCAGAAATGAAAAGGGACAGCAGATGCTTTAAAAGCAAGACCGGACAAAATTAATAACGTACCGAGTAAAAGCAGGGGAGAGGACCCTTCGGGAATTCCTGAACTAACCGTTTTGATATCAGAAAGTAAGAAGGAGCCGGTTACGCCATAAATAAAAGTAATTCCAAGCAGAAAAATACCGGTTGAAAAGGAACCCATCAGAAAATATTTTAACGACGCTTCTCTTGACTTTTCGTCCTGAATATTTCCGGCGGCAATAATGTATAATCCGATGGAAATAATTTCTATACCCAGAAACAACATAACTAAGTTAAACTCCAGTGTCACTACTATGGCGCCGACTAAAATGAAACAAAACAAAGCAGTATATTCTGCTGTTGGTAGTTTAAATTCCTCTCCTGTATTATAAAACAAAATGAAGTGGCACAGTCCTAAGAACAATAATACTTTCAGCATAGGATTTACCAGATCATCAGCTAAAAGCATTTGATTGAAATAACTGCCTTTTTCGTCAAGAGTAAAAATAATTCCTAAAGAGATCAATAAAACAAAACCCGTCAAATATTTTATTAATTTTTCTTTTTCCAGCAAGCCCAGAAAAAGCGAAACAACCCCAAGTCCGGTGAATATATATATATAGTTCATGTTGAAATAATTTCAATACCAAATGACCAATGCCAAATGCCCAATGTTCAATTCCCAATGACCATTTATCAAAAAATAAAGTTTAGCGCAAGAATCACCACCAATCCTATCACCATTCCAAAAATATAGTAACCGGTTTTTCCGTTTTGTAACAACCGGAGATATTTGCTGAATCCCATCACTGCATCACCTGTTCCATTTACTTTACGGTCAATGATTCCGGCTTCAATCCGCAAGTTTAGAAAATCGTGAATAAAATGCATTGGTCTTATTAAAATGTATCTGTATAATTCGTCAATATAAAATTTATGATAGGATAGATTATGCCAAAAAGATAATTTGACTTTCTCAGAAACAGGAATTATTTTTTTGATAAAATAAATTCTTCGCGCAAGTAAAATGCTCATAATAATCAATGCAATGGAAACCCCCATAAGCGTCCATTCGGTAGCATGGGACAGATGGGCTGTTTCTAGATGGCTGAGTTTTAATTCGGCTTTTGAAAATACCGGTTCCAGAAATTTATCAAATTTTTGTGACCCTCCAAGTAATTGTGGGATACCCACAAACCCGCCAATAGCAGAAAGAACCGCCAGAATTATCAGGGGATAAGTCATTACATTGGGGGATTCATGCAGGTGATGTTTTTGTTCATGGGTTCCCCGGAATTCGCCATAAAAGGTAAGAAAGAGCAAACGAAACATGTAAAAGGAGGTCAGTAAAGCGCCAAAAAGAGCGAATCCCCAGAATACGACATTGTATTCGAAGGCGTGGACGAGTATTTCATCTTTAGAGAAAAAGCCGGAGAGCGGAGGAATTCCGGCAATAGCCAGAGTTGCTAATAGAAAAGTAAGAAATGTTATCGGAAGATGTTTTTTTAATCCTCCCATATTCCGAACATCCTGTTCATTACTCATGGCGTGAATGATAGAGCCAGCGCAAAGGAATAAAAGGGCTTTGAAAAAAGCGTGGGTCATAAAATGAAACATTGCCGAAGAGAATGCAGTGACACCGAGCGCCATGCACATGTAACCAAGTTGGCTTACGGTAGAATAGGCGAGCACTTTTTTAATATCGTTCTGTGATAAAGCAATAAAAGCGGCGAGAAGGGCAGTACACAATCCTGTAATAGCTACAATATTCAGTGTCACCGGTGCCAGTGCAAAAAGAATATTTGAACGGGCAATTAGGTAGATACCGGCTGTTACCATCGTAGCGGCGTGCATTAAAGCAGAAACGGGAGTAGGACCTGCCATGGCATCGGGTAGCCAGGTATATAAAGGGATTTGAGCGCTCTTGGCAGAAGCCCCGATAAAAAGCAATATCGTAATCATGGTTATGATAAAAGTTCCGGATTCAAAATCATTTGCCCTGCTGAAAACCTTATCAAATTCAAGTGAACCAAAAACCACATAAATCAGCATGATACCGGCAAAAAATCCTAAATCACCGGTACGGTTCATGAGCATGGCTTTCATGCCTGCGTAAGTGAAATTAGTATTCTTAAACCAGAATCCAATCAAAAGAAATGAGCTGACTCCAACTCCTTCCCATCCTATAAAAAGAAAGAAATAATTAGCAGATGATACCAGAAGTAGCATGGAAAACATGAACAGATTCAGGTATGAGAAAAAGCGTGGATAATCAACATCGTGGCTCATGTATCCCACTGCATAAATGTGAATAAGAAAACCCACACCCGTAACTACCAACATCATTAATAATGATAATGGGTCAACCAATAAACTAAAAGGCAAAGAGAAAGAGCCGATTTGGGCGAATTGATAGTAGGTAACTTTTATACTTTCTTCTCCGGAATTCAAAAATTCAAAAAACGTAATCACTGTTACAAGAAAAGCGAGTGCCACGCTTCCTAAGGCAATAGTAGTTACCATTGCTTTTGAAAAATGTTTCTTACCCAGAAAAACATTTAGCAGAAATCCCAGAAGAGGGAGAAGGGGAACGAGAATTATATAATTAGACATAAAATCACCATTTCATTTTGTCAATCAAATTAATATCAATAGAACCATTATGCTTATAAATCATTACAACAATAGATAACCCGACCGTAACTTCTGCGGCGGCTACCAGCATGATGAAAAATACAAAAATTTGTCCCGATGAGTCCCCCATAAAAGCAGAAAAAGCAACCATCAAAAGATTCACTGCATTTAGCATCAGTTCAATGGACATGAGGATGATGATGGCATTTCTTCGTGTCAGCACGCCAAGTATTCCCAACGCAAAAAGGATTGAACTGAGATAGAGGTAATAGTTGATTGAGATGGAACCCATATTTTTTTAAATATTATTCTAATTCCCGGCTTTCACCTTTCCAATAAAAACAGCTCCCACCATTGCTGTAAGGAAAAGCACTGCCGATAATTCGAAGGGTAAGAGAAAGTCATTAAATAAAGTCATTCCTAAATTTTTTACGAGACCTATATCGGGATTTGGTAAGACATGAGCAGTTTTATCAACTGTTTTTCTGAAAACTGCGGTTAATACCAATAAAAGTAAACCGGAGGTGATCACTCCTGAAAGCTTAAGCCATAAGGGCTTTGCCGGTTCAGATTCTTTATTCAGATTCATCAACATTATTACAAAAAGAAAAAGCACCATGATAGCGCCTGCATAAACAATAACATGTACCACCGCAATGAATTGTGCATTTAATAACACAAAGTGCCCGGCAATACTGAAGAATGTCATTACAAGAAATAATACACTGTGAACCGGATTCTTAGCAGTTATTACAAGGATTGCGAAAATGACAGCAAGAATTGATAATGAAAAAAAGGCGATTTCAATCATTGGATTTATAATTAATTGTAGTTACTGTTCAGTCCAAAATGAAAAAATAAAATTTTGCCACTGATTACACGGATTAATGTTATAAAAAATCTTAAAATCGTGTTTAATCAGTGTAATCAGTGGCTAAATTTTTTTTCTTGTTCAATTAGTGGTTTAATTAATTTGGATACTGAACAGTAACTATACTGTAAACGGAGCAAATTTCAGCAAAAATCTAAATAATCATATAACCATTTAACAATCATCCAGAGTACACGAAATTTATACCGATTGCAGTATAATTGTATTACTATAGTATTACTACCTCCCTTTTGTCTTGTACGGTTTTTACTGGTTCCAGCAATTTATCTTTTCCATACACGAGATTCCCACGGAAAAAGCTTGATAAAGCCATTTCTCCTTCCAAATATATGGCTTGTTTAGGACATGCTTCTTCGCAGAATCCGCAAAAAATACATCGTAACATATTAATTTCGTACCGGGAAGCATATTTTTCTTCTCTGTATAAATGTTCTTCACCGGATTTTCTTTCAGCGGCATCCATCGTAATTGCTTCTGCGGGACAAGCCAATGCGCATAATCCGCAGGCAGTACAACGTTCTGCGCCATTTTCGTCACGTTTCAATACCTGCAATCCTCTGTAAACCGGGCTGAATTTTCGTTTTTCATCTGGAAATTGAATGGTGGTTTTCCTGCCGAATAAATGCCGGATAGTGACCAACAGCCCTCCTAAAATGGCAGGAATGTATAACCTTTCCATTAAGTTCATTTTTTTCTGAACCACTACTTTAGAACGGGATGTTAAGAGTTTCATTTCGATTTACGAGTTACGATTTTAGATTTACTATTACGTAATTTTTAACTTTTAAAAAATAAAATAAAAAGTCCTGTCAGCATCATATTTAACACTGCCAATGGAATCAACACTTTCCATCCCAGGTGCATGAGTTGGTCAAAGCGGAATCTCGGAATGGTCCATCTTACCCACATAAAGAAAAATATAAAAATTATTATTTTCAGGAAAAAAACGCTACTACCGATTATGGATATTGCATTTGGTGATAATCCTAGTTCGTTCATAAATGGAAAATTATAACCGCCGAAATATAGGGATGCCATTACAGCCGAAGAAATAAACATATTAATGTATTCTGCAAAAAGGTAAAGCCCGAGTTTCATGCTACTGTATTCGGTATGATATCCACCCACTAATTCGGCTTCACATTCAGGAAGATCGAATGGAGTGCGGTTTGTTTCTGCAAAAGCACAAATCATAAAAATCAGAAATCCGAGTGGTTGGTAAAAAACGTTCCAGTGAAATCCGGGTTGTTGTTCAACAATTTCGCGGACACCAAGCGTACCAGAGCTCATTAATAATGCAATCAGTGACATACCCATGGCAAGTTCGTAACTAATCATCTGGGAAGAAGCTCTTAACGCTCCGAGTAATGAGTATTTATTATTGGAAGCCCATCCTCCCACCATGATGCCATAAACGCCCAGTGACACAACTCCGAATACGAAGAGTATGCCTATGTTAACATCTGCCACTTGCAGATTATATATCTGACCATTAATAGTTATAGCAGGACCCCAAGGTAAAACGGCGCTGGTCATTAAAGCAGTAGTGATAGCTATGCAAGGTCCCAGGATAAAAAGTATTTTGTTGGAAGTAGAAGGGATTATTTCCTCTTTGAAAAAGAATTTCAAACCATCGGCAACGGGCTGTAAAATTCCGAAAGGACCTGCACGGTTTGGACCAATTCTATCTTGCAAAAAAGCGGCTACTTTTCGCTCAGCAAGTGTGGAATACATGGCGATGAGCAAGGTTAGCCCAAAGATGATTATGATAAAAATAATTTTGAATGTTAGTTCTGTCATTATGTTTAATAGTAATTCTAAAAACTACCATTTTGTCCATTTAATAATTTCTAATTAACTTTCATCCACTCTTTTCCCATAAACCCCATAGTCGGCTGTCGGCAATTCAGTAATCTCTTCGTAGTTATTCTGAGAAATTACGGAATGATGTTCAATATGACGGGGTCCATCAATAATCCAGGAATTCATTTCCTTTTGAGCAAACCGGCAATCATTGCAAATAAATTCTTTAACTTCGCCATACTGGTCTTTTCTTGCAGTAACTCTCAACACATTTTCTCCCTGAAACCAAAGAACCACTTTTCCACAACATTTGGTACAGGAACGGTGAGCATCAACGGGCTTGGTAAACCAAACTCGCTGTTTAAAACGGAAAGTCCTGTCCGTAAGAGCGCCAACCGGGCAAACATCAATCATATTTCCCGAAAAATCGTTGGTAACGGCATTAGAAATATAGGTGCCAATTTCTGCGGCATCCCCCCGGTTCAGTACTCCATGAATACGGTCATCAGTAATTTGATTTGCTGTATAAACACAACGGTAACAAAGAATGCAACGCGTCATGTGTAATTTTATATTGGGACCAATATCAATTTTTTCGAATTTCCTGCGAGGTTCTACATAACGGGTCTTTTGATTACCATGGTCAAAAGCAAGATTTTGAAGGTCACATTCACCTGCCTGGTCACAAATAGGGCAATCAAGAGGATGATTTATCAACAACATCTCCACAATCCCTTTTCGTGCTTCAAGAACTTCAGGTGAAGTAATATTCTGAATGACCATTCCATCCTGAACAGGAGTACAGCAGGATGCTACCAATTTGGGCATCGGGCGTGGATCTTTGGAAGAACCTTGAGTGACTTTCACCAGACAAACCCTGCACTTTCCACCGCTTTCTTTCAGAGAGGAATAGTAGCACATTGCCGGTGGAACTATGGCGCCTCCGATTTTGCGGGCGGCATTTAGGATGGTAGTATTCGGTTCTACTTCTATTTCGTGGTTGTCAATCGTAATCTTTGACATAAGCTATAGGGTATAAAAACAGTTCCCAAAGATATAAATATTTATAGAAAAAAAAAGTGAATTTTTACCTTAGGGCACTTCTAAAAATTCTATCTTTTATTTCCTCCCTCTTTATCTCCCTCCAAAGGGAGACATTAGGTTGAATTTTTAGAAGTGCCCTTACGGTACTGGATCATATCCTGAGCCACCCCAGGGATGACAAGAAGCGAAACGTTTTAAGGTTAACCAGAATCCATAGAATACACCATGCTTTTTAAGCGCCTCTATTCCATATTGAGAACAAGTAGGAGTGTAGCGGCAGGAAGAGGGCAGAAGTGGAGAAATAAGGTGTTTATAGAATTTGATTAATAATATGAGAAAGTTTGTGAACATAGAAAATAGCAAATATCAAACATCAAATCTAATTAACTCAGAGAACATTCTAATCTTATCACCTATCTCCGAAAACTTGCTGAATTTAGAGGAAATATAAATTAATCCTAAGTGTAACATTTTGTTTTGAGGAATTGCTTTAAGAATTAAATTTTTATGTAACCGGTACGCTTCCCGGATACGTCTTTTAATTAAATTCCTTTGTGTTGCGCTGGGAAATTTTGCTTTTGGAACGCTTATTAAAACACTTGCTTTCGGCTCTGTTGTATTTTGTTCAAGAAATAAATATATAATCCTTAGCGGGTAGATTTTATTGATTTTTCCCTCTTTCAGCAAACGCTCAATATTTATTTTACCTGTGAGATGTTCCTTTTTAGGAAATCTGAAATTAATAGTGTTTTCTATCATATTGTACATTTAATCCTACATTCCACAATTAATGTTAATTAAAAAAATCATATAAATTTTTATAAATTAATGATTATAGATAACTTTACAAACCCTAACACAAACAATCATGCAAAATTACCTTTTTTTAGGAAACCTTGGAGGAGGGGAGATATTTGTCATCCTCGTTATTATTCTTATTTTTTTTGGTGGAAAAAGAATACCTGAATTGGCAAGGGCACTTGGCAAAGGCATCCGGGAATTTAAAGATGCGCAACATGGGGTAGAACGGGAAATTAGGGAAGGGTTAAAAGAAAATCCACAAGAGAAGAAACCGGTTGCAGAAAATAAAATCGTTGAATCAAAAAACACCGTAGAGACAGGTTTTAAACCCGTCTCCACAGACATTAATCCATAATACTACAATCCTTGACGCATTATTTATCAATTTCTGAAATTCAAAAAGATCTCCGGGAAAAAAGGATAACCTGCGTTGAGCTGGTTAACTATTTTCTTACCCGCATTAAAGAACTAAAACACCTGAATGCCTTTTTAGATGTTTATGAGGAAGAAGCCATTTCTCACGCCAAAAAATCGGATGAAAAAATTAAAAATGGACAAATGGGTAGATTAACAGGACTTGTGATGGGATTAAAAGATGTCATCTGTTACAAAAACCATCCTGTTCAGGCATCAAGCAAGATTCTTAATGGATTTCATTCTATATATAATGCTACAGCGGTAGAAAGATTGTTGAATGAAGATGTGAATATTATAGGGCGTCTTAATTGTGATGAATTTGCAATGGGCGCTTCCAATGAAAATTCCGCGTTCGGTCACGTTCATAATTTTGTAGATGAAACCAGGGTTTCCGGAGGTTCATCCGGCGGTAGCGCCGTGGCTGTACAGGCAAATCTTTGTCATGCGGCATTGGGTTCTGATACCGGTGGCTCCGTTCGTCAACCGGCGTCATTCTGCGGAATTGTTGGCTTAAAACCTACCTATTCAAGAATTTCACGCTATGGCTTAATTGCTTATGCAAGTTCTTTTGATATTATTGGTACCCTTACAAAAAGTGTTGAAGATGCCGCATTATTGCTCGAAATTATGGCAGGGAAAGATGAATATGATAGCACTGTTTCTTCTTCGGAAGTACAGCAGTATTCAAAAGAAATTTTACCTGCTAAAAAGTATAAAATCGCATACATAAAGGACTATCTTGAAAATCCAGCGATTAATTTTTCAATCAGAAGGGAAACAGAAAATTTTATTTCATTACTAAAAGATAGAAAACATACAATAGAAGGGGTGGATTTTCCGTTTTTAGATTATATGGTTCCCACTTATTATCTGCTCACAACCGCTGAAGCCAGCGCTAATCTTGCAAGATACGATGGACTTCGGTACGGACAAAGAGCAGAGGGAATTCACGAATTAGAAAATCTCTACAAGAAATCGCGGACGGAGGGCTTTGGAGAAGAAGTAAAACGTAGAATCATGCTGGGGACTTTTGTATTAAGCGAGGGTTTTCAGGATGCTTATTTTACGAAAGCTCAAAAAGTAAGAAGGGTTATCAAAGATAAAACAATGGAAATATTAGCGGATTATGATTTTATATTAACGCCAACCACTCCCAGTACGGCTTTTAAATTAGGAGAGCACACGCAAGACCCGGTGCAAATGTATCTTCAGGATATATTTACAGTTCAGGCATCTTTAGCAGGAATTCCGGCTGTATCCTTTCCCTTTGGTAAAGATGATGACAACCTTCCCATAGGGCTTCAATTGATGGGAAGGGAGTTTTGTGAAGGTGATTTACTAAACCTTGTAAACCAATTTGTTAATTGCCCGTAGAAGGACGAATAGTTGAATACTAATAGGGTAATATATTAGAATACAGAGCAGAATAGAAGATAGAAAATAGAAAATAGAAGATAGAAAATAGAAAATATCCAATAGCAAATGCGCATTATAATTAAATTTTTTATAGCTTTTTCACTGATAACAGTAACAATAAATCTTTCCCAAGCTCAGATTAATTTCCGTTATGCTGATTCCCTTTTTTTTAAACCTGCTGAAGTTATTCAGAAACCTGTAAGGATTGAACCGGAAGATTTATCCGTAAAATTTGTTGCTCCCAAAAAAACCGGATTTATACCGGTTCAATACACAAGCATGGATGCAAGCTGGCTCTACTGCGATTTTGAAACAGCTATAAAATCATCAGTGATTTCACCTAACGAAAAAGATACCTTTTTACAAAATGATACAGAGACCGGGATTCCTTTAATTTCCACCGAATATGCAAATTGGTTGAAAGATATAGAGTGTGAAGAATATTATGCAGAGCCACCTCGTTTGGAGGTGACACAAGTTTCTACCGAGGAAGTAAACAGGATTTTCTCCTCTTTCAATATGACATTTTCGATGACGTACAACCGGCATGTTCAGAATCACATTGACTATTTTACTAAAAAAGATCCGTATTATATTAAATTGATGCTTACCCGGGAATATAAGTATTTGAAAATTTTCGAAGATGCATTGAAAGAATATGACATGCCTGACGAGTTGAAATACCTTGTCATTGTGGAATCGGGCATCAGTCCGACTGCAATTTCACGTTCGGGAGCGGGTGGATTGTGGCAATTTATTCCTTCCACAGGAAAATTATTTGGATTGAACATCACCGAATTTGTATATGAACGGATGGATCCTTATAAATCATCCATTGCCGCGGCGAGGTATCTAAAACAATTATTTGGATTTTTTAATGATTGGCAATTAGCATTAGCCGCTTATAATTGCGGTCCCGGCGCTATAAGCAGAGCCATGCGAAGGTCGGGGGGAAAAGATTTTTGGTCCATTTACAAATATTTACCTGTAGAAACCAAAAGTTACGTACCCTCTTTTATTGCTATAACTTATCTGATGAATAATTCACATTTCTACGGAATTTGCGAAGATGAATTGGATAGAATATACGACTATGAAATTTTGGAAGTCAGTGAATATCTGAATCTGAATAAATTTGCGAATTATCTGGAAATCCCATTAAAGGCGATACTTTCAATGAATCCGGAATTAAGAACAAATATTGTTCCCGGAGCGTGTGAGAATCCCTATTATTTACGTATCCCGTTACGCTTAGCAAGGCGAGTGTTTGAAAAACAAAATGAAGCGTTGGTTTACGCTTCTTTTGACCCGCAAGAATTGAAAAATGATTCAGTGCTGGCAAAAAACAATTTTCCATTGGTAAGAATCAATCATATCGTTCGCAAAGGGGAAACGCCCATTGGCATCTCAAAACGTTATGCGGTTCAGGTAGCAGATTTATTCCGCTGGAATGAAAATAAAACAGACAATTTGATTTATCCTGGTCAACATCTGTTAATTTGGAAAGCGAAAACCGGAAAAGAAAAATACGATGCTGATAAAGTATATTCATTTAATTCCAGTTTAAAAAACAAGAATTCAAAGTATAAAAACAACGGGAAACAAAAAGTTTATTTAGTGTCACCGGGCGATACGCTATGGAGCATCTGCCAGAAATACAACGGTCTGTCTGTTGAAAAAATAAAACAGTTGAATAATTTGAAAGGGAACAATATAAAGCCAGGGCAAAAGTTAGTGTTGGGGTGAAAAATCAATTGTACTGCAATCGGAATAAATTTCGTGTACTATGAATGATTGTTATATGGTTAAATGGTTAAATGGATATAGAGTTATTTAGATTTATGCTGAAATTTGCTCCGTTTACAGTATAGTACTTTAAATCTTATAAAAAACATCTCCTTATCCTTCCTGTAACAACTGAATATTGTAATCGAATTCTGCCAATTTACCAACTTTGCTGAATAACAATTTTTTATTAATTTTGAGGTTTGTTTTAAAACAACATTCTAATTCAACAATCTTAAATCAAAAATCTATGTCAGGCCACTCCAGATGGGCAACCATTCGCAGGAAAAAAGGAGCGAATGATGCCAAACGTTCAAAAATCTTCACTAAAATTATCAAAGAAATTACAATCGCCACCCGGCTTAGCGGTCCTAATCCGGAAGGAAATCCGCGTCTCCGGCTTGCCATTCAAAATGCCAAAGGAGCCAACATGCCTAAAGATACCGTTGAAAGGGCAATTAATAAAGGCGCAGGCAAAGATGGCACTGTTTATACAGAGGTGGCATACGAAGCTTATGGACCAGGTGGCATTGCCCTTTATGTGGAATGTACAACTGATAATATAAATCGTACCGTAGCCAACATTCGGGCTATTTTTAACAGGCATGGAGGTACTCTTTCTACAAAAGGGTCTCTTGATTTTCTATTTACCAGACAAGGAATCTTTTCGTTTCCTAAAGGCAACCTTAACGAGGAAGATTTTACGTTTACTATGATAGATGCAGGCGCTGAAGATGTGGAATTTGATGATGAATTTGTGACCGTTTCCTGTCCCATCAATGAATTCGGCAGGATACATAAAAAACTTGACGAATTAGGCATTGAGCCCGAAGAAGCCGGTCTTCAGCGTATTCCTACGTTAAGAAAAAACCTCGATGCGGATACCACACGGAAAGCATTGAAATTAATTGACCTGATTGAAGATGAAGACGATGTGCAAAAGGTCTATCATAACCTGGAAGTGGACGAAAAAATGATGGCTGAGATGTAAAGAAGATTGTTTCTATACACTTATATGTCTTTTTAACAACCATGAAAAAGTCAAAAAAATACTCCAAAAATAAAAAGGAGAAACCAAATATCCTAAAAGAACCGGAAGTTGCTTATACTTCATCAGGACAATCGCCACTCAATTTTGAAAAGATTTGGGCAATGTTTCAGGAAACAGACAAAAAAATACAAAATCTGGCAAAATTGTATGGAAATGTTTCTAAAAGCATGGGAGAGGTTGCGGAAGATTTCTTTTTCAACGGATTAGAAACTACCATGCAAATCGGAAATATAAAATTTCATACTGTTGAAAGAAATAGAACACGTAAAGTTAATAATGAACACGGTGAATTTGATATTTTTTTAATTAATGACGAGATACTTGTATTGGTGGAGGTAAAGTATAAACTTCATAGCAACGATGTGGATGAGTTTGTTAAAGATAAACTCCCATTATTTAAAAGATTATACCCGGAATATTCCGATAAAATTCAATATGGTGCTTTGGCATCGCTGGCAGTTTCTGAAACCGTCGGTAATCTGGTAATAAAAAATGGTTTATATTTATTAACCCAATCAGGTGAAAATATCAAACTTTTGAATGGTAAGAATTTTCTGCCCTCACAATTTTGAAATTATATGCATAACACTAAATTTGAAATCCTACAGCGGAAAAATGATGAAACACTTTTGGGTGGTGGAAAAGACCGCATTGAAAGCCAGCATGCCAAAGGAAAGCTTACCGCCCGTGAAAGAGTAAACCTGCTTTTGGATGAAGGGACATTTGTGGAAATAGGTAAATTTGTTATGCATCGGTGTAAAGATTTTGGTCTTGATAAAGAGTTTTATCTTGGAGATGGAGTCATTACCGGTTATGGCACTGTGAACGGAAGACCTGTATATGTTTTTTCGCAGGACTTCACCATTTTCGGAGGTTCACTCTCTGAAACCAATGCAGAAAAAATTGTGAAAATCATGGATTTAGCGGCGAAGAATGGAGTGCCGGTAATAGGGTTGAATGATTCAGGCGGTGCAAGAATTCAGGAAGGGGTGAATTCACTGGCGGGATACGCTGATATTTTTTATCGTAATACAAGAATGTCCGGCGTAGTGCCACAGATATCGGCTGTCATGGGACCCTGTGCCGGTGGCGCTGTTTATTCTCCTGCCATCACCGATTTTATATTGATGGTTGAGAAAACTTCGTATATGTTTGTCACCGGACCCAACGTAGTTAAAACAGTGACACACGAAGAAATCACTTCCGAAGAATTGGGAGGTGCCACGGCACATAGCACAAAAAGCGGGGTGTGCCACTTTGCATGTGCTAATGAAATTCAATGTATTGAAACTATTAAAAAAATCCTGGGTTATTTGCCACAGAATTGCGAAGACGATGCTCCTGTGTATGCTTACAAACCGGAAACAAATGAAAAACGGGAAAAATTAAATACGCTGATTCCGGAAAATCCCAATCAACCCTACGACATGCATGAGGTAATTGCAGAAGTGATTGATTCAGCAAGTTTTCTTGAAGTGCATAAAAATTTCGCTGAGAATATCATTACAGGATTTGGAAGGGTGGAAGGACGTTCTATTGGTATTGTTGCCAATCAGCCCGCCCATCTTGCCGGAGTGCTCGACATTCATTCGAGTAATAAAGCGGCAAGATTTGTGAGAACCTGCGATGCGTTTAATGTGCCCTTGCTGGTATTTGAAGATGTTCCAGGATTTCTTCCCGGTACTGACCAGGAGTGGAATGGCATTATTTCAAACGGCGCGAAACTTCTTTTTGCATTCAGTGAGGCAACGGTGCCGCGTATTACGATTATCACCCGAAAAGCTTATGGGGGAGCGTATGATGTTATGAATTCCAAACACATCGGAGCTGACTTGAATTATGCATGGCCCACGGCGGAGATTGCCGTAATGGGTGCTAAAGGAGCGGCTGAGATTATCTTTAAAAAGGAGATAAATGAAAGCGAAAATAAAGAACAAAAGCTGAATGAGAAAATAGATGAGTATAAAGAGAAATTTGCCAATCCCTACCGCGCCGCTCATCGCGGTTTTATTGATGAGGTTATTTTGCCGGAAGACACCCGCATTAAAGTAATTTCTGCCTTTAAAATGCTCGAAAACAAAGTGGACTCACTCCCGCGAAAAAAACACGGGAATATTCCGTTGTAGGGTTACTTACTCACCCTTCCAAGGAATCTCTTTCGCCCCCAAATCAGCCCCCAGTTGTCGTGCAAGCACAAAGAGATAATCTGAAAGTCGGTTCATAAACTTAATGATGATTTCAGGAACATAATTTTCTTCGGCGATTTGTACAATATGCCTTTCTGCGCGCCTGCATGTACAACGGGCAATATGGCAAATTGAAATTGTGCTGTGACCGCCGGGTAGAATGAAGTTTTTTAATTCCGGCAAGACATAGTTCATTTCATCTATTTCGTTTTCAAGAAGTGTGATATCCTCTTCTTTCAGTTCGGGAATTTTCATTTTTGATTTTCCAGTATCGGTGGCAAGCACAGAACCAATGGTGAATAATTTATTCTGTATAAAAAGAAGGGTCTCCTGAATTTCCTGGTTTATTTCCTGGTCTTTAAGCAATCCAACCCAGGAATTCAATTCATCCACAGTGCCATACGCTTCTATACGAATGTCACATTTTGGAACCCGGGTGCCCCCAATCAAACTGGTTTGACCTTTGTCGCCTGTTTTTGTGTAAATTTTCATGGTTTTTATATTATGCTACAATCGGTATAAATTTTCGTTTAACTCTGTTCATTATTCCATTGTTCCATTGTTTCATTGTTGTGCTGAAATCATGGAGTCAATTAACAATGAAACAATGAAACAATAGAACAAAATGTCACTATAGACATTTGCTGAAATTTGTTCCGATTACAGTATAATAAATTTTCAATGACCAATGGCTAATGACCAATGACCAATGTCTAATTCTTATTCGTCATTTCATCCCTCTCAATCAACCCATCCAGCAATCTCACTACCCTACGCGCATGCCTTGCAATGTCTTCTTCGTGTGTCACTAAAATAATAGTGTGTCCTTTTTTATATAGTTCATCAAACAAACTCATGATTTCCTGAGAGGTTTTGGAATCAAGATTCCCTGTGGGCTCGTCGGCAAGTAATATGGATGGTTTGTTAACCAACGCCCTTGCAATGGCAACGCGTTGCCGCTGACCTCCGGAAAGTTCATTGGGTTTATGTGTCACTCTGTCGGCAAGACCAACATCGGCGAGTTTTTTTTGAGCAATTTCATGCCTGACGGTACGTTTAAAACCGGCATAAACAAGTGGCAACATGACATTCTCAAGAGCGGAAGCACGGGGAAGAAGGTTGAAGGTTTGAAATACAAATCCGATTTCTTTGTTTCTGATTTCTGCCAGTTCATTATCACTCAGGTTACTCACATCTTTATTATTAAGAATGTACTTTCCACTGCTGGGAGAATCCAGACAACCCAAAATATTCATCAACGTGGATTTTCCGGATCCCGAAGGACCCATGAACGCAACATATTCTCCCCGTTCTATTTTTATGCTGATGGAACGTAACGCATGAATGGTTTCACTTCCCATTTGATATATGCGTGAGATATTGGAAATATCTATGATTGGCATTGGGGGATTAGAAATTGGAAATTAGAAATTATCGTAACTGTTTAGTCAAAGTTTAAAAAATACAATTTAGCCACAGATTACACGGATTAATATTATAAAAAACGTAAAACCATTTTTAATCAGTGTAATCCGTGACTAAATTTTTTTTCTTGTTCAATTAGTGGTTTAATTAATTTGGATACTGAACAGTAACAATTGGAAATAAAAAATGTAACAATGAAGCAACGAAACAAAATGTTAATACATCTATTTCTAAAACACCGGCAACAAAATCTCCCGGTCTTTCACCCGTTTTTGAAATTCTTCGTCAAAAGTACGAAATTCCTGTTCGTCTAATTTAAAGCGGAGGGTTTCAAATACGGAAACAGCATCATCCGTTCTACCAACATTTAATGCGGCTAATGAATATTCTTTCATAATAGTAACAGAGTATGGGTTATTTTTTATTCCAGACAACAATATAAGATAACTTTTCAATTCATTGTCGTTTTGTGCATGAATTTTTGCCAATTCAATTAGCGCTTTTTCAAAAAAAGGATTTAAAGATGCAATTTTTTCTAACAATTCCATTCCTTCTTTATGTTTATTTAAGGCAATATATACTTTGGCAAGCAAATAATCATATTCAAATTGAAGAGCATGAAAAGGTTTTATTTTTTTTAAGCCGTCAAGTATAGCAGTGTATTTTTTTTCTTCAAAATCAAGCCAATACTTAGCGAGCTGATAATTCTGATATAAATCAGAACTATCGTTTTTCATCCACGAAACTTTTTCATTAATCAAGCGCATTTTAGTAATATTTTTTTGATGGTAAAAATAATGTAATAATTCGGCAGAAGAAGAGAGCAGGGGTTTATTCTCACGAATTGAATTATAAATAAGCATAAGGGTATCGCGAAAAAGGGTATTGAGATGCAAATGAATTATTCTTGCTTTGTTAAAATCGTCCATTTCCTTTATCCGGTTTAATGACAGTGAATCAAAAATTGAAATTTTTTCCTGTGCTGATTCCTTGTAACTGCTGTGTCTTAAACTCATAAAAATATTTTTTGCTTCTTCAAACTTTCCCGATTCAGCAATGCTCTCACAATAATTAAAAATGGAAGCAGTGTCATTAATGAGCATATTTCTTTTAAAATAATCAGCCGAAAGTTCGTATGCTCCTTGTTCAAACATCCACTTACCAAGAATGTCATTGCTCATACCTTCGTAGGTTCCGCTCTCGTGCGAAACAGCAAGCAAATTATTTTTGCCTTCCTCCACTTGTCCCCGGTAGTAATGCAATACCCCCGTCAAAAAATCGAGGTTTTCCCTCTGAAATTTAAAAATGGCTTTTTGTGAATATTTATTAAAATACCAGGTGACACTGTCGTTCTGATTTTTCAGATGGTAAACCCCGTAATTGTATAAATAACAAAAACGATTATTATCCAGGTTTATTTCATTAAAATATTTTTTCTCAAAAGGCAAGGGTTTGAATATCCCATAAAGAGCATAAAAAGCCAGTTTGTTGGTTTCAAATGAGGGAGAGGAACTTTTCTTATTTTCTATAATTAATTTCAGCCCTTCTGTTTCGTTTTTGTGGCGAGTATAAATGGAAAGAAGGTTTGAAGTTGCCAGTTTATTATTTTGGAAAAGTCCATTGCTTTTTTGTAAGAAAAAACATGCTGAATCAGACAAGCCGGTTTTTTCATATAAGAGCGCCAGATTATTTTGTAAAGCGGTATTACCGGGATATTTTTTCAATCCATCCCGCAGGGTAAACAGCCCTTCAAAGAAATTGTTATTATTCAAAAATAGTTCGCTTAACTGCAAGTAAATGTATGGGCTATTGTTTTTTGAAATTCCCGATTCGAGTGACACTCTTGCCGCAATAGGATCGTCTTGGATGATTTTAATTAGGGCATTTCCGTACAGTGCTTTATTGTTGATCACATTCACCGAGAGAGCATCTTTATACATTCCGCCAGCCATGGGTTTATTGTTCATCTGCCAGTATAAGTCAGCCAGCGCGGTAGATATACCTGATTTATACTGGTAATATCCCGAATAACCCGAACGGCTGATAACGACAAATAAAACCGTAACCCCCATGATCAGATATAGTAAAGGAGAATTCTGATGGGGTTTGAAGATAACTTTCCAGACCTGCATTTTCTTTTCAAAAAGCGAATAAAAATTTGCCGCTACAAAAATGAAATATGCCCACGAAAAGGAAAATTGTGAATAAATTATTTGTTCTTCAATACCTTTATACAGAGTGTCATTTTCAGTGCCATATAAAAAACCAATCGTTGACAGGGCAAGCAGTGACACAGATGCATAAATCATAACGAATGGAATGCGATACGGAGAAAGTTTGTTAATAGAATTAATTTTAAAATAGAAGCTGAAAAATCCAGCTACAGCATTTATTAATAAAAGAAAAATCGCCGGTGGAAATAAGTAAAAAGAACCAAAAAACTCAGCGGTTCTCATATAATAGATCAACAGAAAGAGGCAATAGGCGCTTCCTATATAGAAGAAAAGATACTTACCGGCTCTTTTTTCCGGTTTGTCTGAAAGAGTGCAGAAGTATGTAATTAAATTCACTCCTTCTGCTGAAATAAACAGAATAAACAGAAAACATACAATCAATAATCCCTGCAACCCATGGTTTACGGTGTATTGCAGTGTAACCAAAAAATCATTGGAGTAGAAAACAAAAAACCCTGAAATAAAAATCAAAGATAGAAAAGAAATAAATCTGAAAATATGCGGAGTAGAAGGAAAAAAAGCGTGAAACAAATAAGCAGTTAAACCAAAAGCAAGTAAAACGGAGGGCAAGTACCATTTATTTTCAAGCAAAACATGAAATTCAAACTGCACAAAAATCAGCATGAATAAAAGTATTCCTCCCAGAAAATAATACCTGGGTAAACTTGTTATGTAAGTAAGGAATAAGGCACAAGCGGCAATAATAAAAACCAGAAAAAGTTCAGCGCAAAGATTGTTTTCCGTAATTCCACCCACAACGTAACGGCTGTTTGATACAAAAGCAGTGCCCTCAACCATCCATTGCAGATGATTCTTAAAGAAAGTATCGTAGGGTACAATTATGCTTTCCAATTCATTTTCAATCCGAAGTGGAATGGCATTTTCAAATCCTATCGTATAATAATAAACAATAAATCCAATGACTCCCGATAGAAAAATCAAGCAAGCGTAAATGAATTGACGGTAAGGGGAGTGCCAGTTTTTCCAAAAAAGCATCAAGTATAATGGAAATAAAAAAAATTAAAAATTATGAATTAAAACAATAAATTCTTAGTTCGTAATTCTTAACTCTTTATCCTTTATCCTTTATAGTGATTATTCCCCAATCACTTTCGGAACGCGGAAATAAAAACTATCTTTTTTTGGCGCATTTTTTAGCGCATCTTCTCTTGTGATGTTTTGAATAACCTTATCTTCTCTTAAATTATTAATTTCACTACTTATGTGTGTCAACGCCGGAACACCCTCCGTATCCAATTCATTTAATTTTTCTACAAATCCTAAAATATTATTAAGGTCTTTAATTATTTTTTGTTTGGATTCACCCTCAAAAGAAAGCCGTGCAAGATGAGCCAATTTATCAACGGTAGATTCTGTGATTACGGGAGCCATGATTCAGAAGGGTTTATTATCTTTATTCAATTCAAGTTGCATAATCTGCCACACTTTTTCCTTTATCTCGGCAAGATTTTCTTTTGAGTACAAAGCACAATCAATGGGTTCATGAACAACTACTCTTAAAAAACCCGGACGCACTAAAAATTTTTTATCATCCGGGAAAAAAAACCTGTTATCAGGGAATGTTACAGGTACTAATTTTACTTTTTTTTCCAAAGCTACGACAAAAGGACCATCTTTGAATTTTCCAAGAGCGGGGGCGGAATGATTAATGGTTCCTTCCGGGAAAATAACTAAGTTATTTCCCTTTTCAAGGTGTGCAAGGGATTTCAGAGCCGCCCGTGCACTGTTAATCTTGCTCTCTCTATCAACTATAATATGCAAACGCCTGTAAATAGCTCCGAAAAGCGGCACTTTTTTCAAGGATGCTTTTCCTACAAAAACCAGATTTCCCGGAAGAACGGCGTAAGAAACAATAATATCGAGGAAAGAGGTATGATTCGGACAATATATATAATTTTCTTTTTTGGATGGTTTAAATCGAAAATCCTTTTTTAAATAGATACCCGGAACAACTAAAAAAAGTTTCGCAATGAATTTTTCATACTGATAAGCAAAAGGATGAAAATATTCAAATCGGGCACTAATCCAAAGTAATGGATAAAACAGCAAATACATCGTAATCCATGCTGAAAAGAAAAAGATCGAATATATCCGTTTCAAAATTGCTATCATGGTGCAAAAGTAAAAATTTTTATGTAAGTTTGAGCACTATTTCCCAAAACATGCATATAGCCATAGCCGGTAACATCGGTTCGGGTAAAACTACCCTTGCCACAAAACTTAGCAGTCATTATTCTTGGGAACCCCAATTTGAAGGAATTGAAGATAATCCGTATCTGAATGACTTCTATAACGATATGCAACGATGGGCTTTTCATTTACAGATTTACTTTCTTCAAAGAAGGTTTAATCAGATCTTGAAAATAGGTAAGTCCAAAAAAACAATTATTCAGGATAGAACTATTTACGAAGACGGATATATTTTTGCGCCAAACCTGCATGCAATGGGTTTAATGACTACCAAAGAATACAACACGTATTTTGAACTTTTTGAAACGGTCATACAACAACTTCGTCCACCTGAATTACTGATTTACCTTCGTGCAAGTGTTCCGAAATTAGTAGAGCAGATTCAGCGGAGGGGTAGAGAATACGAGGACTCCATTCGTTTGGAATATCTCCGCCGGTTGAACGAACGATACGAAGCATGGATTTCAACTTATAATTCCGGTAAATTATTAATCATTGACGTGGATGAATGTAATTTTGCAGAGGAAAGAAGTTGCCTGGGAAATGTAATTCAGAAAATCAGTGCAGAGCTACATGGATTGTTTTAAATTATCAATGAAAATATATTTTTTAATACTCTGTTTTTTTTTATCCCTATCATGTTTTTCCCAGGATAGCTTACCAACACCGCCTGTTCCTTCTGCAGATGATGAATCCATGTTTAATCTGAACGGATATCTTGATTCCTATTACGCTCTTTACTCAGACAGTTTGGAAATATGGAGGAAATATCAAAAATTTTCTTCTACTTCGCCTTTAAATAATACAATCAGTTTAAATTTACTTCATTTATTAGGGAGTTATGAAGGAAACAACACGCGTGCTGTGTTTGGACTTCAATATGGAGATATTGCGGATGTAAATTTTATATATCCTTTCAATATAATACAACAGGCAAGCGCCGGTGTCGGCATTGTAAATAATTTATGGTTTGATGCCGGAATTTTTCCTTCACACCTCGGAATGGAAGAGCTTCTGCCTAAAGATAATATTTTAAGTATCAATTCTATGAATTCCTACTACCTGCCAAAATCACAAGCGGGTTTTAAATTAAGTTTTGATGCCACAGAAAAATTAGGTTTTCAAATTTATTTATTAAATGGTTACAACATGATTAGAGATAATAATAAAAAGAAAAGTGTTGGATTTGTTACGGATTATTCCCCAAGGGAAAATTTGAATTTTTACTATTCAAACTATATAGGAGATGACAATTGGGATCAAGGAACATCTCATTTATTTTTAATTAATACATTCTCAGTTAACTATGTTTTCAAGGAAAGGTTGACCATGGTTTTTGGATCTGATTTCGGTTCAAAAGAAAACTCCGATGTAACCGGCAGTGAGTATGCTCCCTTCTTCAATTGGTTAGTTAATGCAAGCTATAAAATAGGTCAGAAATTTACGTTGAGTTCCCGATGGGAATCGTTTAATGACGGAAATGCAGTTTTATCGGGATTTACTTATGATAAATACATTGGGTTGGTTTCCCAGGGAATTACTTTTGGGCTTGAATTCAAACCATCTGATAACTCTTTTTTGCGTTTTGAAGCAAGACAATTGACTGCCGATAAAAAACTGAAAATTTACTATACCGATGCACCTACAAATGTCCGCAGAGAGGCAGTTGTTTCGATGGGCGTATGGTTTTAGAAGTATTTTACCCTTCCTTCACCGGTATTCTCATTCCATAAAAAGAACGATGAACAAAAAAGAGAGCGATGGCAAAGAAAATTATACCAAGTGGGATAGAAATATTTTGTGCATGAACCGCAATTTCAACTGCCAACAATCCGAAGAGAGTTGTGAATTTGATGATTGGATTAAGTGCCACCGATGAAGTATCTTTAAAAGGGTCTCCTACCGTATCACCAATTACAGTAGCGGCATGCAATGGAGTACCTTTCTCTTTTAAATCAACTTCCACTACTTTTTTTGCATTATCCCAGGCACCACCAGCATTTGCCATAAATATGGCCTGGTATAGCCCAAATACAGCAATGGATATCAGATAGGATGTGAAAAAAGTAGGACTAAAGAATGCAAAAGCCAATGTAATTGAGAAAATAACTCCAAAAATATTAATCATTCCTTTTTGAGCATATTGTGTACAGATTTTAACAACTTCTTTGGAATCATGAACTGAAGCGCTTTGCGTATTTTCAAGCCGGATATTTTTTTTAATGTATTCAACAGCCCTGTATGCTCCAGTAGAAACTGCCTGAATGGAAGCTCCAGAAAACCAATAAATGACTGCTCCACCGCTTATTAAACCAAGCAAAACAGTAGGGTCAAGCAAATCAAGTTTTAATTTCAGCATAAGAATGATAGAAAATATCATAGTCGTGGCGCCAATAACTGCTGTTCCGATTAATACCGGTTTGGCAGTGGCTTTAAATGTATTTCCGGCGGAATCATTTTCTTCCAGATATTGTTTTCCCTTATGAAAATCGGGAGTGAAATTAAATTCTTTTTCAATTTCAGGTTTGATATTGGGAACATTTTCAATCTGTGAAAGTTCAAAAATGGATTGTGCATTATCAGTTACCGGACCATAACTATCTACCGCAATGGTTACCGGACCCATTCCAAGAAAACCGAATGCCACTAAACCGAAAGCAAAAACAGTCGGATAATCGGTAAATAATACATCGGATAGTCCGTTTATGCTTGTATAATATGCTATTACCATTAAACCAACCATGGTAAGTCCTTTCCAGAATGCACTGAAATTTCCAGCAACCAGTCCCGATAAAATGGTTAAAGAAGCGCCACCTTCCCTCGAGGCAGTTACTATTTCTGCAACGTGAGCTGATTTGGAACTGGTGAAAATCTTAGTTAGTTCAGGAATAATAGCGGCAGCAAGAGTGCCACAACTTATAATGGTGGAAAGTTTCCACCATAACGTAGAACCCATGTCGCCAATCAGTATATAACTGACAACAAAGGTGATTAGAATTGATATAAGCGAAGTAATCCAGACGAGATTAGTTAAAGGCGTTTCGAAATTGAATTTGTCTTTATTTCTGAACATGGAAGAAGAAATAAAACTATTGAGTTGGTAGGAAAATATGGAAGTGAAAACCATGAGAATCCGCAATATAAAAATCCAGACAATGAGTTTGATTTGCACCTCCGGGTTAGAAAGTATCATAGTCCCATTTTCCAGAGTCATTCCGGTAGCAAGAACAATAAAGCTGATCAGTGCCACTCCGGTGACACCATACGTTTCAAAACCATCAGCGGTAGGTCCTACGCTATCACCGGCATTATCTCCTGTGCAATCTGCTATGACCCCTGGATTTCTTGCATCATCTTCTTTGATGTTAAAAACGATTTTCATAAGGTCAGAACCAATATCGGCAATTTTTGTAAAAATGCCACCGCAAATCCGCAATGCACTTGCGCCTAATGATTCTCCAATGGCAAAACCTACAAAGCAGGCACCGGCACTGGTTCTATCTACAAAAAGCAGAATAAACAACATCATTAATAATTCCACACAAATTAACAGTACCCCTATACTCATGCCGGTACGCAAAGGAATTTCCATGACATCGTAAGGTTTTCCTTTTAATGATGCAAACGCAGTTCGGCTGTTGGAGAATGTATTAATACGGATGCCAAACCATGCAACCATGTAAGAGCCAAGTATTCCAAGTACCGACCATAAAAGAACCAGAAAAACTTTTCCTGCTTCCATTTCCTGCAGAAAACCGAAATAATAAACAATACAGGCGCCTATAAAAATTTCCAGTAAAATCAAAAGTTTTCCCTGCTGAAAAAGGTAGGTCTTGCATGTTTCATAAATCAATGCGGATATATCAAGCATGGATTTATGAGCTGGTAATTTTTTTATTTGAAAGTACTCATAAATACCGTAGAGGAGTCCCGCGAGCACAATTAAACTTCCTATCAGGAGCAGTTGAAACCCGGTTACTTCATATCCAATTAAATGGAAATTGTAATGAAGATCCGGGATTTTTAAATCTGCTTCGCTGGCAAAACTTAAAACCGGAGCCATTAGGAAAGATAACAGTAAATAAATACGTGCTTTGAGCATAAGTTGGGTTGTTAGTTAGAATCGGGGTGCGAATATAGTAAAATTGACTAATTTACATTCAAATTGGAGTAAGTAAAGTTTTACTTAGTTTTATGACCATTTTTTTTAAAAATATCTATTCGGTTTATTTATAATAAAAACGAAAAAAACGATTTATTTTTAAATTAGTGGTAATTTTGAAGGTATTATGAATCTGGAAAAGCTTTTTTTAAACCTTAAAACCAAGTATGGATATGATTTTACAGAATACGCTGATTCATCCATACGGCGGAGAGTGGAACATTTTATGAAGCAAGAGCACATTCACACTTTTGAGGAATTATCCGGCAAAATTATTAATAATGAAGAATATTTGGAATTATTTATTCAGAGCTTGTCGGTGACAGTGACAGAAATGTTCAGGGACCCTTCTTTTTATTTATCATTAAGAGAAAAAGTTTTAACCCGTCTGGAGACCTATCCGGTTTGTAAAATCTGGTTAGCCGGATGTGCAACAGGAGAAGAGGTTTTTTCAATGGCAATTTTATTGCAGGAAACAGGAATTTATTCACGTTGCATGATTTATGCCACCGACATTAATCAACAATCTTTACTTATAGCCCGGCAGGGTATTTATCCATTAGATACCATGAAAAAAAATATTTCAAATTACATTGATTCCGGTGGAAGAAAATCGTTCAGCGAATATTTTACAGCAAACTTTGGCTCAGCACTCATGCAACAAAGTTTATTGACCAATGTCGTGTTTTCTCCGCACAATCTTGCGGTGGATAAGTCATTTAATGAGTTTCAGCTGATTGTTTGCCGGAATGTATTGATTTATTTTAATTCTGAACTGCAATCAAAAGTTTTGGATTTGTTCTACGAAAGTTTATGTCCGCTTGGAACACTGGCTTTAGGCAATAAAGAGTCACTCTATTTTACATCCCAAAAAAATAATTTTACAGAATTGGATTCTAAAGAGAAAATATATATAAGAAAATCATGAAAACAAAAATAAATTCAACCGTTTTATTAGTAGATGATAATCCACATAATATTTTTTCCATGCAAAACCTGCTGGAACGTTCTGACAGGAATTTTCTGACAGCAACTTGTGGAAAAGAAGCGTTGAAACTGGCACTTAGCCAATCCCCTGATTTAATTGTATTGGATGTGAATATGCCCGATATGAACGGATTTGAAGTGGCGGAGATTTTGAAATCAAATAAAAGAACCTGCGATATTCCTATTTTATTTGCTTCAGCGGAGAAAAAGGAAGCAGGAAATATAAAAAAAGGATTTGCAGAAGGGGGAGTAGATTATCTGTTTAAACCGCTGGATCCTGAGACAACGAGAGCCAAGGTGGAGGCAATTTTAAAAATGGAGATCAGCAGAAGGGAATTGGAGAAAAATAATTTATTACTTCAACGTTATGAGCTACTCATTAACAACTCGGCTGACATCATCTGTATTATTGATCCTGTACTATTAAAAATTGAAGAAGTAAATAATGCAGTGTTTCACATACTTGGTTATAAACCGGAAGAATTGAAGGGAACAAAGCTTCAATTATTGGTATGTAATGAGGATCGGGAGAAAATCACAAACCTTGCAAAATTATCCAAAGAAAAATTTTCCTTAGAATGTCGTGTATATGCAAAAGACAGAACTATCAAATGGTTGCATTGGAATATTGTCGTTCAGCAAGCGAAATGGTTTGCAAATGCGCGTGATGTGACGCAGGCAAGGCAAGTGGAAGTTATCCGGCATTATCTGGCAACGGTAGTGAAACAATCCGGGGATGCCATTTATTTGCATGACCAGGATGGAGCGATTATTTCATGGAATAAGGGAGCCGAAAATATTTATGGATTTACTGAAACAGAAGCACTTTCTATGAAGATATGGAACATCATTCCAAATCATTTATATTCCGAGACACAGGAAATAATCAATCGCATCTGCAACGGAGAAAAAATCAGCATGTTTGAGTCGCATAGAATAACCAAGCACGGTAAAATAATTGACGTGTTGTTTTCTGCCTCTGTGTTGAAAGATGAAAATCAAAAAATTCGTTCTATTGCAATTACAGAGAGGGATATCACTCAGCAAAAAATTAACGATGAAAAAATTAAATCTTTAAATCTTGAGTTGAGTAGAAATCTTGCAAAACTTGAAGTGATAAATCGTGAGTTGGAATCATTCTCCTATTCTGTGTCCCACGATTTGCGTGCACCTTTGAGAATAATCAATGGATTTATTAAAATAATCAAGGAAGACCATGAAACGGGTTTAAACGATGATGTAAAGAAGAATTTAAATATTATTATTCTCAACGTGCTGGAGATGGAACAATTAATCAGCGGATTACTTGCTTTTTCTAAAATCAGCAGGAAAGAGCTTGTTAAAACAAAAGTACAGATGGATTGGATGGTTAAGGAAATTGTGGCACAAGAGAGCAGTTCAAAACCAACCCTCAGCGTGAAAGTGAATATTCATCAGTTGCCGGATGCCATTGGTGATGCACTTATGCTTAAACAGGTATGGACTAATTTGATTTCAAACGCCTTTAAATACTCTTCCAAGAAAAAAAATCCGGAAATTACTATTGGTTTCACACAATTAGAAAATGATATCATGTTCTTTATAAAAGATAACGGCGTTGGCTTTGATATGACAAATTATGACCGGTTGTTTGGTGTTTTTCAACGTCTTCATACTGATTCGGACTTTGAAGGAACCGGAGTTGGACTGGCTTTGGTTCAACGAATCATCAACAAGCATGGGGGCAAAGTATGGGCGGAAGGAAAAACAGGAGAGGGAGCTGTATTTTATTTTACCTTGCCCGTTGTTAAGGATGAATGATAGCTATATCTTTGCAAATAAGTAAATTGCAAAGTGTCAATGGTTTACTATTGAGTCGTAAACCGTAATTTTCCACCCCCTACCCCCGCCAGCAGGGGACAGGATTCCCTTACTTATCAGGTAAATCAAGAGATTTCACAATTCAATCGTAAATCGTAAATCGTAATTCGTAAATCGTAAATAGAATGTCAAACATCCTTGCCATAGTTGGCCGCCCTAATGTAGGAAAGTCCACACTTTTCAACCGTCTTACCGAAAGCAAAAAAGCAATTGTAGGAGAAATTTCAGGAATTACTCGCGACCGTCATTATGGCTTTGGTGAATGGAATGGAGTTTCTTTTTCTGTAATAGACACAGGCGGCTACATACCCGATTCAGAAGATGGCTACGATAAGGCAATCAGGGAGCAAGTAAAATTAGCTATTGATGAGGCAAGTGTCATTTTGCTTATGGTGGATATAAGGGAAGGACTTTTGCCACTTGATAAAGAAATTGCCATGATGTTACTCCGGTCAGGAAAAAAAATTATTGCTGTCGTGAATAAGGCAGATAATTTTAATCAGCTTATTGATATGCATGAATTTCATGGTTTAGGGTGTAAGGAACTATTCACTTTATCTGCTATAACAGGTTCAGGAACAGGAGAATTACTTGATTATGTAATGGAACACTTTAAGTTAAATGATGGTCATAAAAAGGACTCAACCATTCCTGTTTTTTCTGTGCTGGGAAGACCGAATGTAGGAAAATCAACGTTCATCAATGCATTGATAAGGCAAAACAGAAACATCGTTTCGGATAAACCAGGCACTACCCGTGATAGCTTATACACCCGATATACCCTATTCAATAAAGATTTTTATATAGTGGATACAGCAGGACTTAGAAAAAAAACTCAGGTCACTGAAAACATTGAATTTTTTTCGGTCCTGAGGTCTATCAGTGCACTGGAAGAATCAAATGTATGCTTGGTAATGGTTTCAGCCGTGGAAGGATTTACAGCGCAGGACCTGAACATTGTTTCCCTTGTATTAAGAAATAAAAAAGGGTTGATTATTCTGGTAAATAAATGGGATCTGGTTGAAAACAAAGATAATCACGCAATAGAAGCGATGGTAAGTGAAATTGAAAGTAAGTTAAAGCCCATGGAAGGAATACCTATATTAACTATTTCGGCGTTAAGTAAGCAAAGAATATTTAAAGCAATTGAAACGGCGCTGGTTGTCTATGCAAACCGTCAGAAAAAAATTTCCACTTCAGTGTTGAATGATAAATTACAAAAAGATATAGCGCATTACCCACCTCCTTCTACAAAGGGAAAGTTTATTACAATAAAGTACATCCATCAATTACCGGGGATTCCACCTGCTTTTGCGTTTTTTTGCAATCTACCACAATATATAAAAGACAATTATACCAGGTATCTCGAAAACCGGATTCGCCATCATTTTGGGTTCGAAGGAGTGCCTTTAAAATTAATTTTCAAAAAAAAATGAAAAAAAGTTTTGCAATGCTAAAAATCTGATTATCTTTGCGACAAATTTTTAAAAACACAACACAAAAATGAAAAAGTTAATGTTATTACTATTCGCAGGGAGCTTAACAGCATTCCTTAGTTGCGGATCACCCAGTGAGCAACAAGCCACAGAAGGTGAGCAAGCGGCAGAAGAAACCGTTGATAAAATGATGGAAGAATCAGCCGCTCCTGAAGCCACAACTCCTGCACCACAGGATTCAATGGCCGCTCCTGCTGATACTACTGTAAAAGAGTAGTTTCAGTAATGCAAAAAAAAGATTGGGTTTAACCGCCCAATCTTTTTTTATTTTTTCCTGTTTTTCTTAAGTGCGCTTCGTACACTACCTGCGTTCATTAAGATCTTGTTTGCCCTTTTGTAGTCGAGGTCAAGTTCGTCTATCAGAATGCGTGTACCTCTATCTATTAATTTATAATTTGATAGTAGCATATCCACCATTTTACTTCCTCTTATTCTACCCAATTTTATCATCAGTGATGTTGAAAGCATGTTTAAAACCAATTTTTGTGCTGTGCCTGATTTCATGCGGGTGCTTCCGGTAACAAATTCTGGTCCTACCACAACTAAAATTGGAAAATCTGCAAGTTTGATTATTGGGCTTCCCGGATTGCAAGCCAAGGCACCTGTAGTGATTCCCTTTTTTCTGCATTTTTCGAGCGCTCCTACAACGTAAGGGGTTGTTCCCGAAGAGGAAATTCCCAATACGGTATCTTTTCTGTTAATGGAATGTTTTTCAAGATCTTTCCAACCCTGAGTAGTACTGTCCTCAGCAAATTCTACGGCTTTCCGGATGGCTTTATCTCCACCGGCGATTATTCCAACTACTAATCCAAAAGGTACTCCATAGGTAGGAGGACATTCGGAAGCATCTACAATTCCCAACCTGCCGCTGGTTCCGGAGCCAATATAAAAAAGCCGTCCCCCTTTTTTCATTTTTGGTAAGATTTGATTTATAAATTTTTCTATGGAGGGAATTGCTTTTTGAACTGCCTTTGGAACAGTCATGTCCTCTTTATTTATAGAGGATAAAATAGTCCGGACGCTCATTTTATCCAGATTTTTATAATGCGAAGTTGCTTCGGTAATTTTTTTGAAAGTGGGGGAGGGAGACATGGCTATGAAGGGGAGTGCAATGCAAACTTACATGAAATTTTTTTATTTCATCTATACCCAATCCTCCTTCTGTTTTCCCAGTTTTCCTTTTCATTCTTTTCATCCATCAGGTATTTTAGCGCTTCATAAACATCTTTGAATTGACGGTTATAGCGGTTTTCCATCTCTTTTAACTTTTCAGTTAAGTCCTTGTGGGAAAGAGCGTAATGGCGCATAATTACAAAAGCTCTCATTACAGCTATGTTTACCTGAATTGCCTTCTTACTTCTTAATACGCTTGAAAGCATTGAAACGCCCTGTTCGGTAAAGGCAAAGGGTAAAGCCCCGCCAAAATAACTTTTAGAAGGTATCACAATTTGTGATACCATTTCGCTTACCTCATTATCTGAAAGTACAAACACAAAGTCATTCGGGAATCGATCAATATTACGCTTGACGGCTTGCTTTAAAGCCCTGTTTTCGACTTTATACAGTTTAGCGAGGTCAAAATCAAGCATGACTTTTTGCCCTCTTATTTCATGGATTTTTGTTTGGATGGATTGTAAGTGCATGTTAGTAGATGATTAAAAAATTTAATGGTAAATGTGGGGCAAAGGTAAGAAAAGTAAGTTAATTGATGAAAATAGATAGGTATAAAAATGCAATTTAACCAATCAGTATTGCAGAAGGATTAAATAATAAGTGTTCGTTGTCTGCAACATAGCCCAACTGGTTGGTTAGTAAAGTAGTGTTGCCTATTTTAAAAGCCGGTGTATTATTATGATGATGTCCGAAAATCCAATAGTTTGCACTACTGCTTTCAATAAAATCGTGTAACTCAACTGCAAATGCACTGTTTATATTGCTGTTTTTGTATTGCTGGGGATAATGCATCAACGTAGGCACATGGTGTGTTACCACTATTCGTTGTTTATCAGTTGGCTTTGCCAATGAAGTTTTTAAAAAATCATAATCATTGTTATGTAGCGCATTAAAATCTTTGGTTGTAAAATCTTTGCCTTTGTTTTTTATCAGCCAAAAATCGTTTACATTTTGTTGCACAACCCATTCGTATTGCGGTGGAATGTGACTCCACAATGTGCTAAACAGCAATTCTACATTTTTGTAAACAACCGTTTGGTTATTCAGAAAAAAAACATTGTCTCTTATTTTTCCAAGCAGTGGTTTAAAATTTTGAACCCCCAAATCCTCATGATAATATTCGTGGTTGCCTGGAATCCAATAAGTGTTTTCAAAATTATCGGAACAGAAATTGAAAAAGTCATTGTGTTCATTCAGCTTTGTAAACAATATAATGTCACCCGCAAGCAATAGAATTTCACCTTCCGGTTTTAATGGAAAGCGTTTCAGGAAATTTTTGTTTTCCTGAAATTCTAAATGTAAATCGGAACAATATTGAATTTTCATTTTTTCATTTTCCCACACAAAACCTCGAGAAAATCGCCCCTAACACTTCCTCATTCGTAACCTCCCCCGTCAATTCTCCAAAATAATGCAATGCCTGCCGGATATCTGTGCTGAGCAAGTCACCACTCAATTTATTGTTTAATCCTTCTTTTGTTTTTTCAAGAGCATAGATAACCTTTGATAATGCCTCATAGTGACGAATGTTGGTTAAAATTGTGGCATTAGATTTTATTTTTTGAATACTCAGCAGTTTTTCCATCTTTTCTGAAATTAATCTAAAATTATTTTCACGTTTGCTTTTTTCAGTTGCTGATAATATGATTAAAGGTTTTACGGTTGAGAAATCGGAGTTGGATTTTTCAGTTTTATCCGATTTATTACCGATAAATAACACCGGAATTCTGTTTCCTGTTAAATTTAGTATCGGTTCAATTTCTTTAGTAACATCTTCCGGTTCCGAAATGCTGATATCAAAAACATAAAGTATTAAAGATGATTTTTCTATTTTTGAAAAGGTTCTTTCAATTCCCAACGTTTCAATTTCTTCAACTGCTTCTCTGATTCCCGCCGTATCAATAAACCGGTAGGGGATACCGTTTATTTGAACAATGTCTTCAATGGAATCACGCGTAGTACCCGGAATAGGTGACACGATTGCTTTTTCTTCATTCAGCAAAAGATTCAGCAAAGTTGATTTTCCGGCGTTTGGTTTTCCGGCTATAACTACTGGAATTCCCTTTTTTAGTGCGTTCCCAAAAGAAAATGATTTTGATAGAACAGTTAACCTCTTATGAATTTCCTGAATGAGAATAATTAACTCTTTCCGGTCTGCAAATTCTACGTCTTCTGTGCTAAAGTCCAATTCCAATTCAATTAAAGCGGTAAATTCAAGCAATTTTTCTCTAAGAAATTTTAGCTCTTTTGAAAACCCTCCACGCATCTGTTGAAAGGCAGTACGGTGTGATAATTCGGAGTCGGAAGCAATAATATCGGCAACTGATTCCGCCTGAATCAGGTCTAACTTCCCATTCATAAATGCACGCATGGTAAACTCACCCGGTTTTGCCTGTTGCGCCCCGTTATGGATAAGTAGTTTAAGTATTTCCTGTACTATAAAGGGAGAACCATGACAGGAAATTTCGGCAACATTTTCACCGGTATAGGAATGTGGCTCATGAAACAGTGACACTACTACATCATCCAGAATTTTTTCTCCATCCATGATTGAACCGACATGTAAGGTATTTGCGGATCGAATATTTAGATTTGCCCCTTTGAAAATTTTGTTGCAAATAGCTATAGCATCTTTTCCGCTGAGACGTATTACTGCAATAGCTCCTATACCTTCAGGGGTAGATAAAGAAGTAATTGTATCGTTATTGTTGTAGAATGCCATAAAGTTTGAAATAGAAATTAGAAGGATTCGCCCAAACCTGATTAGTTACAAATATTGTTTCTTTTCAGTCAAAACAAAAAAAATACAATTTAGCCACAGATTACACGGATTAATGTTATAAAAAATCTTGAAACCGTTTTTAATCAGTGTAATCAGTGGCTAAATATTTTTTTCTTGTTCAATTTGTGGTTTAATTAATTTAGGCACTGAACAGTAACCAAATATTCAAAATAATTCATAAACTTGCAGAAAAATAGGGCATTTAGCTCAGTTGGTTCAGAGCACTACCTTGACAGGGTAGGGGTCACAGGTTCGAACCCTGTAATGCCCACGGTTAAGGGTACTTCTAAAAATTCAACCAAATGCCTCCCTCTGGAGGGAGATAAAGAGGGAGGAAAATAAAAAGATTGAATTTTTAGAAGTGCCCTTAATCTTTCAACAAATCCTTTAATGGCTTCAGTTGCTTCATCCGCGATCCCTTATTTCCAAAATTTGAAAGACGAAAAGTAAGAGCTACAATCCAGATACTATGTTTCACCATAGGTCCTCCTTCTACCGAGTTCATATCCGTAATCCCATATTCATATTTACCTTCAATCGTAAAATCTTCTACAAAGGCACCAGCGCCTGCCTGTAATCCAAAACTGTAATTTTTTAATCCTTCCTGCAAGGTAAATGTTTTTAAATTTCTGCCGGTAATTTCCCTTGCGGCAATTAAATAACCTGGTACTCCGCCGATTTTGAATGTCAATCCCCTGTCGCCTTTAAAACGGTCTATGATATTAAATACTGCTAAGAGTGGCACATCAATAAAATGCAGTTTCAAACGGTATAAAAATCCATCAAGGTTTCTTTCCGCCCCTTTTTGACTGTAGAGAATATCGGTTTGAAATGCAAACATTCTGTCTAACAACGCATTTTTTGTCCGGAAGGTGAAATTTATATACATCCCGGCATGATAAAACATATTCATCTCGTAATTTCTTCGTTCAAAATTCGGGTCCCGTAATAAATTGGAAAAATTTGGTCCCCCTCTCACCCCATAATAGAAAAAAAAATTTTGGGAGAATAGGATTGAACTATTGAAAAATAGTTGTATAACTAAAATTAATTGAAATTTTTTCAAAATGATTGCTATTATATGCCTGTCATCTTTCCATTTCAGCGGAAAAATACTGAAATTTGCCGGAACTTAACAAATTTAATACTGTTTAAGAAAATGGGTATAAGGGTATAGGGTATAGGGTATAAGGGCGAAATTAGTGTATTTCCCTTATACCATTATACCTTTATACCCCTATACCCTTTTTACAAAAGTATAAATCGCAAAGAAATATGAATATTCTGGTTTCGGGCACTGTAAAACAACTCAACGAATTTGAAAAAAATTTTATGAATGATAGTTCAGAGAACAGGGTTAAAAGTCAAGCAACGTATCGTCTAAATCAGGGAATTTTAACAGAAGAAGATTTTATCAATAAACCCGATATTGTATTTGACCTTAATTTTGATGACGACACCAATCGGTTTAAGCATTATAGCACAAAGAATGGTGTAGTGTTTTTTTTATCAGCCACAAAAGTAAGATTAAGCGACCTGTTAAAAAAACATACCGGCTCTTCATGCATACTCTATGGATTGAACTGTCTGCCGGGTTTTATTAATAATAAATTACTTGAAGTCACCATCCCTGATGCAAAGTTTGAAAATAAATTAAACTTATTGGCATCAGAATTAGGATTTAAGTATCAAAAAGTGAAAGACCAGGCGGGCATGGTGACACCCAGAATAATCTGCATGATTATTAACGAGGCATATTTCATGCTCGAAGAGGGAACAGCCACGCGGGATGATATAGATAAAGCCATGAAGCTGGGAACTAATTATCCTTATGGACCCTTTGAATGGGCAAATCGTATCGGTGTAAAGAATGTATGTGATATTTTAAAGGCAGTTTTTGATGAAACAGGAAATGTGAAATACAGGATAAATAAATTATTAGAACAATCGCATGGGCTTTGATTGAATACTAAAAGAAAATGGGTATAAGGTATAAGGGTATAGGGTATAAAGGCGTAATTATAGTATTTCCCCTATACCATTATACCCCTATACCATTTTTACTAATTTCCGCAAACTCATTTAGCATGAGTATATAACCACTACCGACTTTACTCTCTTTTCTACTACTCTCCCTACCGGTTTAAAACAAATTTCATCTACATGATTTTCCCTGCAAATACTTTTGAAAATTTCAGCGATTTCGGGGGAAATACTTACCAACAACCCACCGGAAGTTTGCGGGTCGCATAAAATTGGAATAAGATTTTCAGAGAGACCGAAAATTTTATGGCCATAACTGTCAAAATTACGTGTAGTGCCGCCCGGAAAACATTTTTTAGCAATATAGTTGTCAATGCCTTTAATAACAGGTATCGTATCTGCAAAAAGTTCAACAGTGACATTGGAACCTTCCGCCATTTCCAATGCATGACCAGCCAATCCGAATCCGGTGACATCCGTCAAAGCATGAACAGATTTTAATTTTCCCAATGAAATTCCCAATTTGTTTAGAGTGCACATTTGTTTCACCGCTTGTTGAAGGTCATTTTCTTCCAAAATCCCTTTTTTTTGCGCAGTAGTTATAATTCCAATTCCTAACGGTTTAGTCAGAAATAACAAATCCCCCTCTATGGAAGTATTGTTTCTTTTAATATCAGAGATTGGAACAATACCATTTACTGCCAACCCAAAAATTGGTTCAGGAGAATCAATGCTATGACCACCCGCTAAAGGAATTCCTGCATCTGTGCAAACGTTAATTGCTCCTTCCATAACTCTTTTTGCAATTTCAGGCGCTAGTTTGTTTATGGGCCATCCCAAAATGCTTATGGCTAATATTGGTTGACCGCCCATGGCATAAATGTCACTGATGGCGTTAGCGGCGGCAATTCTTCCGAAATCAAAAGCATCATCCACCACCGGCATAAAAAAGTCGGTTGTACTGATTAATGCAGTGCCATTGCCTAAATCAAGCACAGCGGCATCATCCTTACTTTCATTTCCTACCAGCAAACCGTGCCACTTAGACGACTGCGTAATTCCGGAGAGAATTTTTTCCAGAACCGCCGGGGCAATTTTACAGCCACAGCCGGCGCCATGACTGAATTGAGTAAGGGCAGGGGAGGAGGGAGGGTTTGTTGTCATACGGGTAAAATTAGGTTACTTTCATTTATAACTAAGGTACTATGGTTTAAAAAAAATTGAATAACATATAACAAAAAATTTTTAATGTCAAAGGAGTTGAAAACTTAGAAGTTATTTATTTTTAATATCGAATTTTGAACAAGGAATAATGAATTTCGAAGTAACCATAACTTCAACATTCATTATTCCTTGTTCGATATTCGTTATTCCTTTTTTTGATTTTTTCTTGTCAAATTAAGTGAATCTTACTCTTATCCCGCTGACTCATTCCATGCTTATACATCTTATCATAATACGCTAACATCAACTTCGCCCATTCTTCCATCCTTCCATCATTCAGATAATTTATAGATTCTTTTAATTGTTGTGTTCCTAATTTCTTTTCTATTTTCCTTGTGCAATCAATTAATATTTCTTTTGAAAATTTTCCGTAATCATTCAAAATCCTTTTTATTCTCTCTTCCTCCGTCACCTCAAGCACATATAAATCAGAACTTCTCATCTGACTATAAATTTTATCCGGAATTTTAATTTTACCGATATTCCGGCTTTCATCTTCGAGCCATAGAGGTTTTTCGGCATCAATCTGCGACCAACACATCGCAAGTTCATTCTCAAATTGCTCATTGGTAGGTTGAGGGTTTTGCCCTAAAGCGCCAAAGGCAGAGCCCTTATGACAGGCAAGTTTTTCAAGGTCTATCACCTGCTCTCCTTTTTCAGAAAGTTTTTGTAAAAATTCTGTTTTACCGCTTCCGGTCAATCCACCAAGTATCTTTAATTTTCTGGGTTGTTCTAAAGTTTCTAATACCCAATTTCTGAAAATCTTATATCCCTTAATCAGTGTCACTGTATTCCAACCTGCTTTATGTAATATCCAGGAAAAAACCTCACTTCGTAATCCACCGCGCCAGCAATAAATCAACACATTCTTACTTTTGATTTTTTCTTCCACCATTCGTATTTTTTCCGCAAATTTGTTTCCTACAAGCTCGAACCCAAGGACAACCGCTTCACTTCTCCCTTTTTCTTTAAACGTTAATCCTACCTTAGCTCTTTCTTCATTATTCAGCAAGGGTATGTTTATTGCCCCAGGTATATGCCCCTGTTCAAACTCTGATGGGCTCCGGACATCCAACACAGAAGTATTTTTTGATTCTTTAAGAAATTCAATGATGTTTATTGATTTTGACACGGGGCAAACTTACATGAATTTTTTATATTACACATAAACGCGATAAAAAAGTATCGGTGTATGGGTGTGTCGTCGTATCGGGGTAAATAAAACCTTTATAGAATAAATTTAAAAGAATAATACGGATTTTGAAAAATGTTGTATATTTGTATTTATTATTAAACCAAATATTAATTCATTAATGAAACCTGTTATTCCGGTTAAAATTATATCGTTAAATAATACAACCAGTGAGGTGAATGCAGTATTTGATACTGGCTCGTACTATACAATAATAAGAACTGACAAACTACCGCCCGATACCCAAATAATTAAAAATCATAAGACATTCAGGACTGCAAATAAACAAGGAGGTTTAACTATTTTCGGTGAAACGATTTTAATTATTCAAATCGGGAAAAAAAGGGTTGATGATAAAGTACTGGTTTCCGCTGAGCTTGGAAGTGAAATGTTAATAGGCGCTAAAACCATGCAATCCTGGGATATTTCCATTATAAATACCAACGGTAAAACAAAAATAAATGTTGCGCATGATATGCGAGATCCTGAAATTACTGAAGTGGACTAATTTTTAAACAACCAATCGTTCTATGCCCTGTCCCGTTTGTCATAAAGAAGATATTGACCCGGAATTAAGAATTTGCCCGAATTGCAATACCGACCTCGAATTATATTCCTACATCGGAGGGCTTGATAAATCAAAAAAGAAAAACAAAAAACAAAAATTTTTCTTTTTAACAATATCCGTAATTCTTTTGTCCGCTTTTATATATTTTTATTGGTTTGGATTCAAAAAAATGAAACACACAAACAGCGGAAAAAATGAAGTTGAAATGGCATTATTGACAAAGGAAAATGATAGTCAGAAAAAAGAAATATCAAAATTGAAAGATGAATTAACCACGCTGAATAAAAAAATTTCAGAACAACCCGCTAATCCTTCCGCTGTTCAATCTCCCATCCCTTCAACTCCTCAACCTCTTAAAGTCGCTACCTCAAAACCATCCAATCCATCCTCTGCTAAATCCGGAAATACTTCCTCAAAACATTTCAAAACCCACGTTGTAAAAGAAGGGGAAACTGCTTTTGGTATAGCACGCATGTATTATGGAAACGGAATTCATTATACAAAAATTGTAAGAGATAATAATCTCCCCGATGCAACCTTTATCCGGATTGGAATGGAGCTGAAAATATATGACTTGTAATTCAAATTTTTTTTGTACATTTGCGTAAATTTGAAATAACCATGAAAAAACTGATAGTGATTTTCTTTCTACTTGCAACATTTTTGACAAAAGCACAGAGCGATTATGCTGATTATTTTCAGACAGCATATACACAACACCCGAAAGTTCCTAAAGGATTATTGGAAGCAATTTCCTATTCTAATACCCGCATAAATAATATAAATCCTTCTGTGGATTTTGAACCACACCATGGTCCGGCAAGGTATGGGCTTTTTGGCTTAATCCTCGACGGGAAAGGATTTTTTAAAAATAATCTTTTAGACGTTTGCGCACAGAATAACCTTACTCCTGAACAGTTTCTGGCAAATCCACGAATTCAAATACTTGCCGTAGCATCTTTCATAGATAATCTTTCCACAAATTATCCACAGGCAACTTCTTCTAATCTTTCTGCGTGGCATCAGATATTAAAAGATTTTTCTGAAATCCAATCATCAACATTAATCAATCAATTTGCCCGTGAATTATATTCTTACGAAATATATACAAACCTTAACAAAGGATTTTCTTCCGGCAATATTTCAGTGTCACCACAGAGCATCCATTTTTCCGAAATATACAACGAAAGCACGCTTAAAATTCTAAAAGCCCGCAATGTCACCATTGAAAGAAGTCGTGTCACTGCAGATGGCTCCGTTTTTACTCCCGTAACATCCCCTGATTATCCTCCTGCATTATATGTTCCCGCTTCTACCAGCAATTATTCCTCAAGGAGTGGCACTGCGATAACAGCGGTTACAGTACATACTGTACAAGGCACTTATGCAGGGTGTATATCCTGGTTTCAGAATTCCAGCGCTGGGGTTTCCGCCCATTATGTTGTCAGGTCGTCTGATGGTCAGATAACGCAAATGGTGTTGGAAGCCGATAAAGCATGGCATGTGAAATCTGCAAACCCATATACAATAGGAATCGAACACGAGGGGTACGTGGATAATGCCTCATGGTACACCGATGCCATGTATCAGGCATCCGCAAACCTCACTATTGATATTTGCCGCGACAGGACTATTAACCCCAAATCCTGCTATAACGGCGCCTCTTCTTCCGGAATTCAAACGTTACCCGATTCCATTCACATTAAAGGTCATCAGCATTTTCCAGTACAAACACATACTGACCCGGGCATCAACTGGAATTGGCCCAAATATTATGCTCTGATTAATCCATCAAGTTGTGGCACTCCGGCGAATCTTGTTTATACTTCACCTACTCTTTCATCTGTAAAATTAGGATGGGACCTTGTTAATGATGCCACTAATTATACAATACAAATACGTGTCAAAGGAACGACTACCTGGTCTAATTATACATCTACAGTTAATTCTTATACAGCATCCGGATTACAAACCGGAACCTATTACGAATGGCAGGTTTCTGCAACCTGCGCGAGTGGTACATCAAATTATTCTTCTTTAGCAAAGTTTAAAACATTAAACAGTGCCACTAACACTACCGATTGTAATGGCACCTATACCGATACCGGAGGAAGTAGCGCTAATTATACCAATAACGAACATGCTACTTATACAATAGCTCCTCTCTATGCCACGTCACTTTCCGTTACATTTAATAGCTTCGGATTAGAAGCAAATTTCGATTACATGTATATTTATAATGGTACTTCAACTTCCGCTCCGTTACTTGGTGTTTATACAGGCACTAATACTCCCGGAACCTTTACAGCAAATTCAGGAGCTGTCACATTCCGGTTTTTCTCTGACGGCGCCACTGTTTCGTGGGGATGGACCGCCACCTGGCAATGTACTTTGCCGACTTGCGGAATTCCCTCGGGTTTAAATTCAGGAAATATTACCTCTTCCTCCGCTACCCTAAATTGGAGTGCTGTTACCAATGCCACTAGTTATGTAGTTCAGACACGCGTATTGGGTTCAAGCACCTGGACTGAAAATTCTGTAACAACACTTTCTAAAGATGTCGCCTCATTAATTGCAGGTACAAGTTACGAGTGGCAGGTTAGTGCTGTCTGCCCTTATGGAAATTCATTATTTTCAGCTGTTCAATCGTTTTCTACGCTTACACTTTCTTACTGCCCTTCCAACGGTCAAAGTGTTACTGACGAATACATTGCCAAAGTACAACTTAACACAATCAATAATGCAAGTGGCGCCACCACAGGCGGATACGCAAATTATACTACCATCAGCACGGATGTTTATCAAACCGGTTCTTATCCGGTGACACTAACTCCCGGGTTTACCGGTAGCGCTTATCCTGAATATTTCAGAGTTTGGATTGATTTTAACAATGACAAAGATTTTTCAGATGCCGGAGAAATGGCTTACGATGCCGGTGCCACAAATACCAGCGCAGTGAGCGGCAATATTACCATACCTTCTTCCTCCATTCTGGGACAAGTCAGAATGAGAGTAAGCATGAAATACAATGGCGCATCCACCGCTTGTGAATCGTTCCCTTACGGGGAAGTGGAAGATTACACACTCAATATTGTAGCGCCTCTATCCTGTAATGCGCCTGCAGGCATAAACGCTTCTTCCGTAACCTCAAATTCTGCTATCATCGGTTGGAGCAGTGTCACCGGTTCGTCTTATTATAATCTTCGTTATCGTGTCACCGGTTCATCCACTTGGACAAATGTTACTAGCACTACTAATTCGAAAAGTTTATCCGGGCTTTCTGCATTAACAACGTATGAATTGCAGATTTTAACAAATTGTTCCGGCATTAACAGTGCGTATTCTGCTGTATTTAATTTTAATACGTTAGGTGCCGTTACTTCTTATTGTGTATCCAAAGGACAATCACAAGCCGATGAATGGATTGCAAATGTGAAAATCGGTTCTATCAATAACGCTACCACTGCTTCAGCAGGTGGGTATGGCGATTATTCGTATTTGATTACTGACCTTGTTGCCGGTTCTGCAAATACAATTTATCTGAAACCAGGATTTACATCCTCAGCATATCCTGAATATTTCCGCGTTTGGATTGATTTGAATAATGATTATGATTTTGATGATGCAGGCGAATTGGTCTATGATGAGGGCTCTGCAAACACAACTTCTCCTTCCGGCACTATCACTATTCCATCCGCTACTTCTCTTGGGACCAAACGAATGAGGGTTTCCATGAAATATAACGGCGCTCCTACTTCCTGCGAAACATTCGGATATGGGGAGGTGGAGGATTACTCAGTTAAAATAATTGCAGGAGGTACTTCTGCTCCTAAAGTGGTTACTATTGGCGCCGGAACCAGCACAAATAATACACTGATTTACGATACCTATTACATGGATCACAGGTTTCAGATGATTTTAACAAAAGCAGAATTACAGGCGGCTGGATGGGTTGCCGGACAAAATTACATAGGGTATGTTGCATTTAACACCGGATCAGCATCAACCCAGGTGATGAATGCTTTTACCATTAAAATTAAAAACATTGTAGAAACAAGTTTTGGAAGTTCCAGTTTTATAACCGGCGCTACTCAGGTATATTCTTCAAATTTTACAGCCACTGCCAATTCATGGAATACGCATACCTTGTCCACTCCGTTTAATTATAATGGTAATGCCAGTTTATTAATTGAGGTTTGCTTTAACAACAGCACTTATACAACCAGTTCAACTATATACGGAAGCACGCAGTCAACCTACAAAACGTTAGCATTACGCACCGACATTAAAGATGGAGGGGCTTGTTCAAATACTACGGGAACGAGGAATTATTTTCGTCCGAATGTGAAATTAAAGTTCATGAACACGGCTTCCGGCAGGATAGTAACAGAAAATTCTGAAATGAATGAGCATATTTCAGGAATTGATTTTTCTGTATTTCCAAATCCAAACAAAGGGGAGTTTTATTTGAATGTTAATTCACAAATAGAATGTAATTCATCTGTATTGATTTCAGACCAGTTAGGAAGAAAAATTTATTTCAACCGCGAAATGAAACTTTCGGAAGGAAATAATGTGATGTCTATTAATATGAATTCTGAGGAGATGCCAACGGGAATATATTATATCGTGATTCAATCAGATATTATACTGGAAAAAAGAAAGCTAATTGTTATAAGGTAGATGCTATTCCGAAAATTTCCCTCTCCACTTTTTTACTTCCGCCCTCCTTTTTTTATCTTTTAATCTTCGTTCTTTTGTTGATTTTGAAATCCGGGTTGGGATTCTTTTTTTCTGATTTTTAAGACATTTTTCCAGTAAGACAAAAAACTTCTCAAGGCAAATTTCCTTATTTTGCAATTGGCTCCGGCTTTCCTGTGAATAAAGAATCAGTTCCCCCTGTTCATTAATATAATTTTTCAACTTTTCATTTATCTTGTTTTTTTGTTCGCTATTCAACAGTCGTGAAGCGTTGACCGGAAAATGCAATTCTACTTTCGATTCCGTTTTATTAACATGCTGACCTCCTTTCCCACTGCTTCGTGCGGTGTTGAAATAAATTTCTTTTTGTAGGTTTAGTAAGGGGGATTTCATGGGGTTATTTGATCAATTGTAACTAATAGCTACATAAATACTTCTCCACTGAAAGAACAACACTTAACATAAAACACTAAATAAGAAATGTCTAAGTATTTTTAGATGATTTGTGCTTTTGAGCTGCCTCACCCCCTCCCATACCCAAATTCCTTCAATTTTCTCTCATTTCCCCTCCAACCAGGTTCTGTTTTCACTCTTGCCTGTAAAAATACTTTCTTTGCGAAAAATTCTTCAATATTCATTCTGGCTCTGGTAAGCACATTCTTAAGCTTTTCTCCCTTTTTTCCTATGATAATTCCTTTCTGGCTTTCCCTTTCCACCATTATTTCCGCTTCTATGTGAATAATTGTTTCATTTTCTTTAAACGAGATGATTTGTACTTCTGTGCAATAGGGAATTTCTTCTCCGTATTGCAGAAAAATCTGTTCCCGTATGAATTCACCGGCAAAAAATTTTTCCGGCTTATCGCTAAGTTCTTCTTTCGGATAAAAGGGTTCCGATTCGGGTAAATGCTCAAGAATGAGCTGAATTATTTTTTCAAGATTGAATCCTTCAATAGCTGATATGGGAAAAACATCGGTTGCTACTTTTTTTGACAACCATTCATTTCTTTTTTCTTCCACTTCCGGCTGAGAAGACAAATCAACTTTATTTAATAGAATGAAAATAGGAATATTTAATTTAATTTCATTTTCAGTAAGAAACAAATCGGGAGAGTTGTCTTTAATATCGGTCACATAAAATAAAACATCTGCACCCTGGTATGAATTTTTGACTTCCTGCATCATTGTTTCATGCAGTTTATAAGCAGGTTTTAATATACCCGGAGTATCGGTAAAAATTATCTGGTATTCCGGTTTATTTAATATGGATAGTATGCGATGTCGCGTAGTTTGTGCTTTAGGGGTAACAATACTTAAAATATTACCCGTAAGTTTATTGATGAGCGTTGATTTCCCTGAATTGGGTTTTCCGATAACTGCAACAAAACCTGCTTTATGTTTCATTTTTTTTGCAAATAACAACAATCTGATTTATATTTCATATATTTGCGCTTAATATTGCGGGGTGGAGCAGTTGGTAGCTCGTCGGGCTCATAACCCGAAGGTCGTAGGTTCAAGTCCTGCCCCCGCTACAAGTAAAAGCCGGATTTTCCGGCTTTTTTTTTGGTTCCATGGTTCAATGGATAGAACGTGAGCCTCCGAAGCTCAAGATCCAGGTTCGATTCCCGGTGGGACCACTCCTTTGAAAAAAACAAATAATAGAACAATAGAACAATAGAACAATAGAACATTTGAACAATTGAATTAAGAACTTAAACATAGTTCAACATTCACTATTCAAATGTTCTATTGTTCTATTGTTCTATTGTTCAACTGTTCTACTGTTCTATGGTTCAAAAAATTCGTTAAGAAATCACAACTCACACTTTATTTTCAGTCATTTTTTATAGGTGTATGAATAAATTTAATATTCATACACTTATATGTGTTATTTTATATATTTATAAGTAATTGAATATCAATAGTATATTATTTTAATATTAAAATATCAATGCAAAAATAATTTTAATAAAATTAAAATAGTTCTAATAAATTTAAAATATTCAATTTATTAATAAACATTATATTTACTTTTACATTTCAAAACACAAAATAACAAAACAAATCATGCCATTTCTTAACCGTCTTTCTATCAGCACCCGTCTTCTTTTAATCGGACTTGTTCCTACCCTCGCTTTGCTATTTTATTTACAGGATTATATCAGAAAGGAAATTGCTGTTAAAAATGAAACACAAACTCTTATTAGTAATGTAAAGTTAGCAGAGACCATGTCTTCCTTAATTCAAACACTCCAAAAAGAAAGAGCTTACTGCATTTCATTTCTTAGCTCAGATGATGAGTCAGTCAAGGAAGAATTTATAAAACAAATGGAGGAAACACAAAAATTCTCTTCTCTTTATATAAAAGAATCGGAGAATGAAAAAAATAATGCCTTGCTTATTGAAATAAACCGGCTCCAGCAAGTTCGCAACCGCATAGTAAAACATTCTCTGACACCCGATGAAGCCGGCAATTATTATAATAACCTTAAATCAGAATTGCTTCTCGAAACGCAGGACTTGTTGAAAAAACAATCAGACCTCACTATTCGGAATCTGGTTAATGAATTAATGTTTGTAGCATATATGAACGATTTTCTTGCCCGGCTCCGCTCACAATTGACAAAATCGCTGAGAACCGTTGAAATTATGCACGATAGTGATCATATCGAAATTATTTCGACTTATGGTAAAATGAATATTAATCTTGAGAAGTATCTGAAGACAGCCAAATCAGAATTAAAAAACACATTCCAAACTCAATACTACCAACCGATTCATCCGGGTATTTCCTCTTTGATGGATTCAGCAATTTATTACAGAAATTCATTTATTAAAAATGTTTCTTACGATGAATGTTGGTATCGTACTACTATGGCCATTAATACATTAAAAAATATAGAAGAAAGTTATTTTACCTCTATAAATTCCATAGCGGAAAAAAATAATGAATCAGCAAAATCAGAATTGTATAAAAGTGTTTTTTTTGCCGGATTTATTTTATTGGTGCTTATTGTGATAATTTCCGGAACTATCCGTGGCATAACCCAATCAGTTTCATCCATTGTGGAGGCAACTGAAAAGATGACACAAGGAAACACTGCCATAGAAATAGATATTCAGAATAAAGATGAAATTGGGTTAATGGCGGATTCAATCAGAAAATTGATTAATTCTACCAACACGTTTTCGCAAATTGCAGAATCAATTGGGAAAGGGAATTATGATGTAAATGTACCGTTGAGAAGCGATGAGGATACATTGGGTACGGCACTTGATTCTATGAAGACAAATTTAAAAAAGTTGCATGTTGAAAATAAAGAAAGAAATTGGATATTGTCCGGTAATGCAATTATCAACGAACAAATCAGAGGAGAAAAAGAGGTCAGACAGCTTGCCGCGGATGTTATTCAAACACTTTGCCGTTACATGAATGTAAAAATCGGCGCAATTTATTTATGTGAAAATAATGAGTTGAAAATCGGAGGAAGTTATGCGTATGAGATCAGAAAACAATCTATCCAACATTTTAAAAATGGTGAAGGATTGGTAGGACAAAGCGCCTTTGAACAAAAGCCCATTCTTTTTACGGATGTACCGGATGATTATGTAACCATTCATTCCGGGTTAGGAAAAATTGACCCTAAACAAATAATAGTTCACCCGGTTGTTTATCAGGGTGAAACAAAAGCAGTCATTGAAATGGGTTCCCATCTGGAATTTTCACAGCTTGACATAGAATTACTCAAGACGGTTTCCGAAAGCATAGCGATTGGAATTCATGTGTCACTATCACGGGAAAAGCTTAAAGAGTTATTGGAAGAAACACAACGTCAGTCAGAAGAGTTGGAAGCACAGCAGGAGGAACTACGCAAAACCAACGAAGAGTTGACCGTGAAAACAGAAATGCTGGAACGCTCAGACGCTGAAATGAAAGCACAGCAGGAACTGTTACAGCAAACCAATGAAGAATTGGAAGAAAAGGCGAAGCTTCTGGAAGAACAAAAAGATAATCTTGAAAATGCGAAAATGGAGTTGGAAAATAAAGCAAGGGAACTGGAGATAACCAGTAAGTACAAATCAGAATTTCTTGCAAATATGTCGCATGAACTGCGTACTCCACTGAATAGTGTTTTGATATTAGCACAGTTGTTAATGGAAAATAAAAGCAAAAATCTTGGGGAGCGAGAGAAAGAATTTGCCGGGAATATTTATTCTTCCGGAAATGATTTACTAAACCTGATTAATGAAATACTTGATTTGTCAAAAGTGGAAGCCGGCAAAGTGGAACTCGAAATCACCCAGCTCTCAACCCGGGAAACGGTTTTACATATTCAGTCCTTGTTCTCTGAACTCATGAAAAATAAAGCGCTTGAATTTTCAATAAATTTTGATGTAAATAATTATCCTGAATTTATTGAAACCGATAAACAAAGAATGGAACAGATCATAAAGAATCTTTTATCCAATGCCGTTAAATTTACACCGGAAGGAGGTAAAATACAAATGAATATTTGTCGTGCCGGTAAAGAGGTTTCCTATAATAATATGAAATTGAAGGATGTAAAGATGGCGGCTATATCCATCAGTGACACCGGTATAGGAATTCAGCCGGAAAAGCAGAGTATTATTTTTGAAGCATTTCAACAGGCAGATGGTTCTACAAAACGGAAATACGGTGGCACAGGATTAGGACTATCAATAAGCAGGGAAATAGCAAGTATTCTTGGTGGTGAAATTCATTTACAAAGCGAACCGGGTAAAGGTTCCATCTTTACGTTGTACCTACCGGTAAATTTTATAAAAGATGCTAATTGGCAGGGTAATCAAAAATTAATCGTGAATAAAAAGGATTATTCCAACAAAATCCAAAAAACAGAGGTTGCTGATTTTTATGACTCTGCGGATGTCCCGGATGATAGAAAAGAAATTTCTGACGGTGACAAAGTGGTTGTCATTATTGAAGATGATAGAAATTTTGCAGAAATGCTTTTACATCTTACCAGAGAGAAAAAATATAAAGGGCTGGTAGCGTTGAATGGACGTAACGGATTAAATTTAGTAAAGCAATTTATTCCCGCGGCAGTAATTTTAGACCTTAAACTACCTGACATGGAAGGAACTGATGTTTTACGCCATATTAAAAATGATTCAACCCTCAAACATATTCCGATTCAGATTATTTCGGGTTATGATGCCAGAAAGCAAACTTTGGAAATGGGCGCATTTGATTTTTTATTTAAGCCGGTGAATGTTCAGCAGTTACACCAGGTTTTTGGAAAATTGGAAGATTTTGTTAAAAGAAAAATAAAACAATTATTAGTCATTGAAGATAATAAAAGTCAAGGTCAGGCAATATGTGAACTTATAGGCAACGGAGATGTTATTTGCACAAGCGTAGAGAAAGGATTAGAAGCCATATCGTTGATTAAAGAACAAAGATTTGATTGCATTATTCTTGATCTTGGTCTGCCCGATATTTCCGGATTTGAATTGATTGAGAAAATTAAAGATATGCCTGAAAGCAGAAAAACCCCTGTAATCATTTATACAGCAAAAGAATTAAACAAAGACGAGAATTCCCGTTTGACCCGTCTTGCAGAAAGCGTGGTTTTAAAAACAACAAATTCATTTGACCGGTTACTTGATGAAACGACACTGTTTCTTCATAGAGTGGAAAGCAAGTTGCCAAAAGAAAAACAATATAGAATCCGACATCTTCATCAAACGGATGAAATTTTAAAAAATAAAAAAGTGTTGATTGTAGATGATGACATGAGAAATGTTTATTCCCTGATTAACCTGCTCGAAGATGAAGGGATGATTTGTTTTACTGCTGAAAATGGAAAGATTGCTTTAAACATTCTTCGCGAGCATAATGACATTGCTCTGATTTTAATGGATGTCATGATGCCGGAGTTAGATGGATATGAAGCAACCCGTGAAATCCGCAAGATTGAAAAATATCAGAAACTGCCAGTTATAGGATTAACAGCGAAGGCAATGGTAGGGGATCGCGAAAAATGCCTTGCATCAGGAATGTCTGATTATATAGCCAAACCGGTAAATGTAGAAAAACTTTTATCGCTTATGAGAGTATGGTTGTATAAATGAAAAGGAAAATTATTAGATTCACATTTTCAATTGCATTAAATATTTATTTCATAATCGTTACTGTTCAGTACCCACGAAATAAACCATAAATTGAATAAGAAAATAAATCTTAGCCACGGATTACACGGATTAAAAATGGTGGTAAGATTTTTTTTATAACATTAATCCGTGTAATCCGTGGCTAAATTTTATTTTTTCATCTTGGACTGAACAGTAACTCATAATCTAACAAAGTTTTTTAATAATAAAAAAAATAAACAAATGAAAAAAGAACAAACCAATAAAATGCTACCACACTTGCAAGACCATTTGGCAGCAATTGTTCAATCTTCTGATGATGCCATTATCAGTAAATCAATGGATGGGACGATTGTCTATTGGAATTTGGGAGCCGAAAAAATATTCGGATATAAATCTGATGAAGTAGTTGGAAAATCAATTAATCTCCTTGCTCTGCATAAAACGGATGAGCACAAAGAGATAGTGGAAAAATATAAACGAGGAGAGAAATTAGAGCACTACGAAACCAAAAGAATTAAGAAAGATGGTTCAACAATAGAAGTATCTTTAACTGTATCTCCGATTTTCGACCATCAACACAAAACCGTTGGCTTTTCCACCATCGCCAGAGACATTACAGGGAAGTCACTCTATTCCAAATATGCAAGAAGTTTGATTGAAGCCAGCTTAGACCCGCTTGTTACCATCAGCGCTGATGGGAAAATTACAGATGTAAATGAAGCGTCCGTTAAAGTTACAGGTGTATCACGAGAAAAACTGATAGGCACGGACTTTTCAAATTATTTTACAGAACCGGAAAAAGCCAGGGAAGGATACAGGCAGGTATTTGAAAAAGGATTTGTTGCAGATTATCCGCTAACTATCAAAAATAAAAATGGAAAATTAACCGATGTGTTATACAATGCTTCCGTTTATAAGGATGATAAGGGAAATGTTCTTGGAGTGTTTGCTGCCGCCCGTGACATCACCAAACAAAAGGAAGTAGAAAATCAAATTCAGAAAATACAAACCTATACAAGGATGCTCATTGAAACATCTCTTGACCCTCAAATCACAAAAGGAACAGATGGACTTATAAAAGATGTAAACGAAGCGACAATTTTGGTAACGGGAGTGCCGCGCGAAAAAATTATAGGAACTCATTTCCCAAACTATTTCACCGAGCCGCAAAATGCAGAAAGGGCATATCAGGAGGCATTTGCAAAAGGAGTGGTAAGAAATATTCCATTAGCCATCAAACATACTTCAGGAAAAATTACAGATGTGCTTTACAATGCAACTGTATATAAAGATGAGTCAGGAAATGTTCAGGGTGTGTTTGCCTCAGCCAGAGACATTACCGATAGAATTAAAGGCGAAGAAGAAATAAAGAAAAGTCAGGCATACACACGAAGTTTAATTGAAGCCAGTTTAGACCCGCTTGTTACCATCAGCGCTGATGGAAAAATATTGGATGTGAATGAAGCATCCGTTAAAGTTACGGGTGTAACCCGTGAAAAACTAATTAGCACTGACTTTTCAAATTATTTCACTGAACCTCATAAAGCAAGGGAAGGTTATCAGCAGGTTTTTGAAAAAGGATTTGTTGCAGATTACCCGCTCACCATCAAACATAAAAACGGAAATTTAACGGATGTGTTATATAATGCTTCCGTTTATAAAGATGAAAAGGGAAATGTGCTGGGAGTATTTGCCGCCGCCCGCGATGTAACGGAGCAAAAACAAACATCACAATATGCAAGAAGTTTGATTGAAGCATCACTTGACCCTTTAGTTACCATCAGTGCCGATGGAAAAATCTTGGATGTGAACGAGGCATCGGTGAAAGTTACGGGTATTTCCCGTGAAAAACTGATTGGTACTGATTTTTCAAATTATTTTACTGAACCCAATAAAGCGCGTGAAGGTTATCAGCAGGTTTTTGAAAAAGGATTTGTTTCCGATTATCCGCTCACCATCAAGCATACAAGCAATAAATTAACTGATGTATTGTACAATGCTTCTGTTTATAAAGATGACAAAGGAAATGTGCTGGGTGTTTTTGCCGCTGCCCGTGATATAACTGCCCAAAAACAATTAGCAGAAAGAGAAGTAGCAGAAAGAGAAAAAGAGTTGCAAAGAATTGAAGAGTTAGAAAGATTCCGAAAATTAACTGTTGGCAGAGAATTAAAAATGGTTGAGTTAAAAAAAGAAATTGAAGAATTAAATAAGAAAGCCAATTAATAAGAAAACCTAAATTCTAAATACGAAATGCAATCTTCTTTACAAAATAATTCCACCGATACGAAAGATACCCAACGTGCATTCTTGAATATACTTGACGATTATAGCGTTGAAAAAGTAAATATGGAAAATACGCAGAGGTCTGTTCTCAATATTCTAGATGATTATTCGGAAGAAAAATATCGGGCAGAAGAAACGCAACGAGCGTTACTGAACATTCTGGAAGATTCTGCAACTGACAGAATAAATATGGAAAATACACAACGGGCTTTGTTGAACATTCTTGACGACTACAGTACGGAAAAAGCAAATATGGAAAACACACAGCGGGCTGTTCTTAATATTTTAGACGACTACGCGGATGAAAAGGAAAAAGTAGAAAATATAAATCAAGATTTAATTGTAGTCAATAAAGAATTAGACGCATTCACTTATTCTGTTTCGCACGATTTAAGAGCACCGCTTCGCGCTGTGTACGGTTATGCTCAAATACTTAATGAGGATTATGGAACAAAATTGGACACAGAAGGAAAACGAATTATAGGAACCATCTGTAAAAATGCCGAACGAATGGGAGTGTTGATTGATGAATTACTTGCGTTTTCCAAACTTGGGCGCAGAGAGTTACAAAAGAGAGAAATTGATATGAATGTTCTGACTAAAGGCGTACTGACTGAACTGAATAAATTAATGGCACATAAAGCAAAAATAAATATAAGCAAATTACATGTTGTAAAAGCTGATTACAGCTTGATTCAACAAGTTATGTTCAACCTTATTTCAAATGCCATAAAGTATTCTTCAATGAAAGAGTATTCGCATATAGAAATATTTTCGAAAGAAATAAAGCAGGATATTGTTTTTTCCGTAAAAGACAACGGTGCCGGTTTCGACATGAAATATTATGATAAACTTTTTGGAGTGTTTCAAAGGTTGCATAAGCAAAATGAATTTGAGGGTATAGGAGTAGGTTTGGCGATTATTCAACGTATCATCCTAAAACATGGAGGAAAGGTATGGGCAGAAGGAAAAGTAGGCGAAGGAGCAACATTTAATTTTTCATTAACAATAAACTAATATACAAAAAAATATGAATTACGAAGCAGAAATTCTTTTAGTAGAAGACAACATCTACGATGCCGAACTTACTATAAGGGCATTAAAAAAAAATAATCTTGCAAACAAATTAGTGCATTTGGAAGACGGGCAGGAAGCGCTTGATTTTATTTTTGCTGAAGGAAAATATGTCATCCGGAAAGCGCTGGATTATCCTAAAGTAATATTGCTTGATTTAAAAATGCCAAAAGTAAATGGTCTTCAGGTTCTACAAATAATAAAAGCAGATGAACGGACAAAAAAAATTCCGGTTGTAGTACTTACCTCATCAAAAGAGGATCCGGACATTCAGAAATGTTATGAAATGGGAGTAAACAGTTATGTGGTAAAGCCCGTTCAGTTTGAAAAATTCGTTAAAGCAGTTTCTGAACTTGGATTGTACTGGATGATTCTAAATCAGCCGCCTAAATGAATATTAACTATGAAATAAGTATGTTTTAATTTCGGTAAACCTTGAAAACTACTTACTTTATGGGTTTGTAAATCTCAAGCGAAAAATCTACCGTGATTTCACTACCAACCCCTTTAGAAGGTTCACCTACCTGAAAATCCATCCGGTTAAGTTTTACTTCCCCCTGAAGTGAGGCAACTTCAACACTGTCATCAGGAAATATTTCTTTTCCTGTACATAAGAAAGGTATGGAAATTTCTTTGGTAATATCTTTTACAGTAAGATTTCCGTGTGCCACAAATTGATTTCCTGATTTTTCTATCTTGTTAGATACAAATTTGAAAGCAGGAAATTTATCTACGTTAAAAAAATCTTTACTTTTCAGATGCCTGTCTCTGCCATTATTGGATGTATTGATAGAATTTGCCTGAATAATTACATCTACATGGCTTGAATCCGGAATATCTGAAAATTTTATATTTCCCTGCACATCTGAGAAACTTCCTTTGGCTTTGGAAAAAACCATGTGAGAAATTTCAAAATCAAGAAAAGAATGGGCTTTGTCAATTTTCCATTCACCTTTCATAGTGGAAATGTCAATGGAAGAAACAATGTCAATAGGTGTCACTGTTTCAGTAGGTGTCACTGTTTCATTTTTCTGTTCAGTGACATTAGTTACGTCTGATACATTGCTTTGAGTTTTAGTTTGATTTGCGAGAAGGAAAGGTCCTAACACAAGCGCTACTATACTCATTAATTTAATAAGAATATTAATTGAAGGACCGGATGTATCCTTAAATGGATCACCTACGGTGTCACCCACGACTGCCGCTTTATGTGGTTCAGAACCTTTATAATACATTTTTCCGTTGATTTCAACTCCTTCTTCAAAGGTCTTTTTAGCATTATCCCATGCCCCACCGGAATTTGCCTGGAAAATTGCCATCAATACGCCACAGACGGTAGTTCCAGCCAGTAAACCACCCAATGCTTCGGCGCCAAAGCCGGGAGTAAATGCAATTAATACCGGTGCCACAACCGCCAGTAATCCGGGGATAATCATCTCACGTAAAGCGGCTTTGGTTGAAATCTCAACGCATTTACCGTATTCAGCTTTACCATCGGCGGCATGAAAAGTATTCTGGTCTTCCGAAGACCATTCTTCCATGGATTTTCCGGTATTTTTTTTCATTACTTCAAGCGCTGATTTCAACGCAGGAATATTTGCGAATTGTCTTCTTACTTCTTCAATCATAGACATGGCGGCTTTGCCAACTGCTTTCATAGCAAGTGCAGAAAAAACAAATGGAAGCATCCCACCAATAAACAATCCGGCGATTACATTGGCTTTAGAAATATCTATACTTTTTATATTTGCCGATGACATATAAGCGCCAAAAAGAGCAAGAGCGGTCAATGCGGCTGATGCAATGGCAAACCCTTTTCCTATAGCGGCAGTTGTATTACCCACAGCATCCAATTTATCGGTTCTGCTACGAACTTCTTTTGGTAAACCAGACATTTCAGCTATACCCCCTGAATTATCGGAGATGGGTCCGTATGCATCAACGGCTAATTGAATTCCAAGATTTGATAACATCCCAACAGCGGCAATGGCAATTCCATAAAGGCCAGCAAAATAAAAAGCGCCAATGATAGAGAAGGCAATCAACAATGTAGGAATAGCCGTTGACATCATACCCACTCCCAAACCGGCTATAATGTTTGTAGCGGCACCTGTGTGAGATTGCCTGACAATTGACATAACAGGTTTTTTCCCTGATCCGGTATAGTACTCGGTTACTAATCCTATCAATACACCGGCGACCAAACCAATGACGGTAGCCCAGAAAACTCCTGAAGCGGTCATTATTCTTACTTCACCGTAAAGAACATCATTGTATTCCCAACTCGCCGGAAGCATCCATTTAATAATGAACCAGGAAGCAACAATCATAATTAAGGAAGAAACAATTTCACCGGTATTGAGTGCTTTTTGAGGATCGCCACCTTCTTTGACTTTTACAAAGAATGTTCCGATTATAGACATGATAATTCCCACTGCCGCTAACACTAAAGGCGTCAGCACACCGCTTAAACCATTAAAATTATCGTTAAAACCGGGAGCCATAAAAGTGGCGCCAAGTACCATCGTACCTATGATAGAACCAACGTATGACTCATATAAATCCGCTCCCATTCCGGCTACATCGCCAACATTGTCGCCGACATTATCGGCAATAGTGGCAGGATTCAATGGATGGTCTTCAGGAATTCCCGCTTCTACTTTTCCCACAAGGTCAGCTCCAACATCAGCCGCTTTTGTATAAATTCCACCTCCTACTCTGGCAAAGAGAGCGATGGAGGATGCGCCAAATGAAAAACCGGTAAGGACGGTAATAACTTTATTCAGGTTATCAAGCGTATCTGTACCGAAAATTTTTTGATATACAATAAATAAAACGCTTAAACCCAAAACGCCAAGTCCAACTACACCGATACCCATAATGGTTCCACCTGTAAAAGCAATTTCGAGGGCTTTTCCCAAACTGGTTCTCGCCGCATTTGTGGTTCTTACATTTGCTTTAGTTGCCGCTTTCATTCCTATATAACCGGCTAAAATGGAACAACCAGCCCCGCAAACAAATGAAAGAGCTACTAATGGGGATGAAATATTACTATCGGCTGAAACTGCTAATAAAATACTTACGCAAACGACAAAAACGGATAAAATTTTATACTCAGCTTTTAAAAAAGCCAGAGCACCTTCTGCTATATGCTCTGAAATTTTTTTCATTTTATCGGTACCGGCATCAAGATTAGATATCCAGCGTGAACGCCATACGACAAATAGCAAAGCTATTATGCCGAAGAATGGTAGAATGTATATAATATTTTGTGCCATGTTTATGTTATTTTTGGGGACGCAAACTTACATGAAATTTTTTGAATTACATATTTACGTGATAAAAATTGTATCGGTGTATGGGTGTGCCGGAGTGTCGGAGTGAATAAACTGCATAATACCAGTATAAACATGAATTCTTATCAGGAAGCAGAAGAATTTCTTTTTAAACAACTCCCGATGTTTCACCGGATAGGTGGAGCCGCGTATAAAAATAATCTTGATAACATAAAGAAACTTTCAGAATTTTTAGATAATCCCGAAAAAAAATTCAAGTCCATTCATGTAGCGGGAACCAACGGAAAAGGAAGCACTTGCCATTTTCTAGCCAGCATTTTTCAGACAGCTGGATATAAAACGGGTTTATTTACATCACCGCATTTAAAATCATTCAGAGAAAGAATAAAAATTAATGGGATTCCTATTGAAGAATCAGAAGTAGTAGAATTTGTTAATTTGTGTAAGTCAAATTTAGAAATACTCAAACCCTCTTTTTTCGAAATGACGACCGCATTGGCATTTGATTATTTTGCAAAAAGCAAAGTGGACATTGCCATTATTGAAACTGGAATGGGAGGGCGGTTGGATTCCACTAATATAATCACTCCAATACTATCTGTTATTACAAGTATTTCAATGGATCATACAGAATTTTTGGGAGACACACTGAAAAAAATTGCGAATGAAAAATCAGGAATAATCAAACAGGGTGTACCCGTTGTCATTTCGGTTTGTCAGAAAGAAACAGATGATGTGTTCAGTAGTGTAGCCGCTGAGAAGCATTGTGATATTTATTTTGCAGAAAAAAATTACAAAGTGGAAGCAGTGAGGGACGCTGAAGATGGGGTGATTGTTTATTTTTCAGTCAGAAAATTACCGGTATCACCTTTTACTTTTATTGAGACCCCTTTAACAGGAATTTACCAGTCAAAAAACATTCCCGGTGTTTTGAAATCAGTTGAAATACTCAGCAAAATGGGTTTTTTTCTGAATAAGAGAGATGTTGAAAATGGATTTGCGCAAGTAATTAAAAATACTGCTTTTATGGGAAGATGGTACATGTTGCAAGAAAATCCATTAATAGTATGTGACGTGGCACACAACGAAGACGGAATAAATCATTTAATGAATCAGGTTTCATTAATGAAGTTTACTAAATTGATTATTGTTTTAGGAATGGTAAAAGAAAAAGAAAGTCAAAAGATTTTGAAACTATTGCGTAAAGATGCGTTTTATATTTTTTGTGAAGCAAGTATTCCCCGTGCCAAGCCGGCAGAAGAGCTTGCCGAAGAAGCCAGAAGAGAAGGATTAAACGGCATTGTCGAAAAAAAACCTTCAGATGCTCTGAAATTAGCTAAAAGCAAAGCCGGCAGTGGTGATTTTATTTTGATAACCGGAAGCACCTTTGTGGTAGGGGAGGTGATTTAAACCTTTTACATTTTTCATTTTTTGTTAAGTGTTATATGTTTTTTTCTAAACCCTGAAATGTTTTGGTATAAAATCCAGTTTGGATATTTTAAATCCTTCCTTTTGCTTTCTTTAAAATTCTAATTAGTGCGGTATCCAGGGTTGGATATTTATATTGATAGCCGGATTGCAAAATTCTTTCAGGTTTCACGCGGATGCTATCCAATAAAATCTGTGACATCTCTCCGAACATTAAACGGAAAACGAATTTTGGAATTTTTGGCATGATCAGTGGTTTTTCCATAAAATACGCAAGCATACTTGTAAATTCATGATTGGTAACCGGCGCCGGTGCCACTGCATTATAAATTCCGCTCATAGTAGAATCTTCCATTGCCTTAATAACAATGTTGCATAAATCATCAATATGAATCCAAGATATAAATTGTGAACCGGAACCAATAGGAGCTCCCAGCCAGTATTTTATAGGTTTTGCCATTTTAAAAAATGCCCCTCCACGTCCCGATAAAACAACGCCTATTCTTAACATAACAGTGCGAATGCCAAGTTCGTCCTGAATTCTTTTTACAGATGCCTCCCAATTTGAACAAAGTTCGGGAAGAAATCCATTACCCACCCCGCTATTTTCATCCAGCCAATCATCACCGTGGTCACCATAAATTCCCACAGCAGAAGCGGAAATCACCGCTTTTATGTTTTGCCCATGAGCTTTAAGTTTTGTGTAAAGAATTTCGGAACTATCAAGCCGGCTTTCCACCAACAATCTTTTTTGGGTTTCAGACCATCGTTTCTCGCCGATATTTGCACCGGCAAGATGAACAATGTATTGTGTATTTTCAAAAGTGGATTTTTCAATTTCAGGCGCTTTCAGTTTCCACTGATAAACGCTCACACCTTGTTTTTGATAACTACTTTTCCGGCTAAGGTAAGAAACGGAATAACTTTTATCCGCTAAAACTTTTGTAAGTTTTGAACCTACCAACCCTGTTCCGCCGGTGATTAAAACGTTGCGCATATACTAAAAGAAAAAGGGTATAAGGAAATAATGGAATAATGGAATAAGGGAAAAAGGGTATAGGGGTATAAGGGTATAAGGGTATAAGGGAAAATTGAAGTACAAATATTTTTCCCATATACCTTTATACCCCTATACCTTTATACCTGTTAATATCCGCAAACTCATTCTGCATGAATAAAATAATGTGAATTACATTCCTGCGCCGCTAAATTAATATAAATTTAACGTATGTCAAAATTATCAGCATCCCTGAATGCAGGAAAGGTATTTCTATAACCCGTAATAAAGTTTTTATCAAGAGTTATAGTTTTTATAATTTCCTCGTGAGATGAATGAAATAATTCCTCTCCTTTAGGGTCCACTAACATGCTGTCTCCGGAATAATATATTTTGTTTCCATCTTCTCCTACTCTGTTGACGCCAATAACGTAACATTGATTTTCAACGGCTCTTGCCTGTAGCAACAATTTCCAATGAGAAGAACGTTTTTCAGGCCAGTTGGCTATAAATATCAGTAAATCGTATTTTTCTTTATTTCTGCACCAAACCGGAAAACGCAAATCATAACATATCAGTGGGCAAATTTTCCAGCCATTGAGTGTCACGGAAAGTTTTTCTTTTCCTGGAGTATATGTTTTCTCTTCTTTTGCCATTCTGAATAGATGTCTTTTATTGTATGATTTAATTTTTCCATTGGGAGTTACCCACTGCAGGCGGTTATAATAGTTAGTATCTTCTTTTACAATGTGACTTCCGGTTAGGGTGGCGTTTAATTTTTTTGAATGTTCTTTTAGAAATGAAACTGTTTTACCCTGTTGCGATTCCCCAAGTAATTTTGCGTTCATTGTAAATCCTGTGCTAAACATTTCAGGTAGAATAACGAGGTCGGTGGAATTTTTTGGAATAGTTCCAAGGAGTTGATTAAATCGATGGAGATTGGCATTTATGTCTTCCCAAACAAGTGAGGTTTGAATCAGTGTGACTTTCAGAAGGGGAGAGGTGGGCATGTAGTAAAAAAATGATTAAAAGTGCCGTCGGCACGACTCATTTATGATTCGTTCCTACGGAACTCAATATTATGTAGCCAGACGTTGTAACAACGGACTGAAGTCAGTTGTTACAATAGGATTAGTTCCTAAGGAACTCAAATGCAAAGATATATCCTTTCTAATATTATTTGTAACACTTCAAGATAAGAATTAGCCATGAAAATTTTTCAAAATAACAACAACGCTATATCCCCCGGATCCTTTCCGCCGCCTTCTCTAGTGTCACCGCCTCTTTTGCAAAACAAAACCTCAGCATTTTGTAATCTGCCTTATCATGATAAAAAACAGAAACAGGTACCGAGGCAACACCGTAGTCCTTTGTGATACGCATGGCAAAGTCAGTATCTTTTTCGTCTGTCAAACCATCAAAAGAAAGTAATTGAAAATAAGTTCCTTTGGCAGGTATAAATTTAAATTTTGAGTCATTAATCAATTTTACAAACAAGTCCCTTTTCTCTTCATAAAATTTGTGGAGACACAGGTAATTGTTTTTTTCTTCAATAAAATCATTCAACGCCCACTGGATAGGAGTATTGGTACAAAAAGTAATAAACTGATGAACTTTTCTGAATTCAACAGTTAGCTCTTTAGGTGCCAGGCAATATCCAATTTTCCAACCGGTTGTATGATACGTTTTTCCAAACGAGAAAACCACAAAACTGCGCGCTCTTAACTCTGGATATTTACAAACGCTTTCATGCGGATGATTATCAAAAATAATGTGTTCATAGACCTCATCACTCAAAATAAAAATGTTTTTATTTTCAGTAATTTTAATCAGTTGGAAAATATCTTCTTTTGAAAAAACTGTGCCGGTAGGATTATGAGGTGAATTTAAAATAATTAATTTTGTATTGGAAGTAATAACACGTTGGACTTGTTCCCAATCAATTTTATATAGCGGTGGCTTCAGACCAACATAAACAGGAATGCCACCGGAAAGTTGAATGGCTGGGATATATGAATCATAAGCCGGCTCCAGCACAATCACTTCATCGCCTTTATGCACTACTGCAGTAATGGCAGTATATAATGCCTGCGTGCCACCGGCGGTAATCGTAATTTCATCTGCGGGATTATAAGTGGCACCATATAATTCATTTGTTTTAACAGCTATTTTTTCTCTAAGCGGAAGTAATCCTTGCATGGGAGCATATTGGTTCTTTCCCATGAGCATATACTTATTTACCAATGAAATTAATTTTTCAGAACAATTAAAATCCGGAAAACCCTGTGACAGGTTGATGGCACTATGCTGGTTTGCAAGTTCCGACATGACAGTAAATATAGTGGTGCCTGCGTGAGGTAGTTTGGAAGAAATAGGAGGGAAGGTTTTAATTGGGTGCATGGACTACGGACTAAAACCTGAACGGTACATCAATACTTCTTTTTTCCGGTGCATATCCCGGGTTAAATTTAAGCAGTTTCACAATCCTTACTGCTTCTTCCCCACAGCCAAGCCCCAGATTTTGCAAGACCTTTACATCGCTTGTAGTTCCGTCAATGTTAACATTATAACTCACTTTAACCACTCCCTTTAAACGGTTTGCTCTTGCCTTAGGAGGATACACAAGATTTCGTTTAAAAAACGCCTGCAAGGAATCGTTTCCGCCGGGATAAGAGAACGGCTCTTCGGGTTTGGAAATTGGTGTTTCCACTTTGTTGCTGTCTGTATTTTGAGATTCAGCATAGTAGGAATTTATTCCAAAGGTTAGAAAGGTAATAATTGCAAAACGGAATAATTTCATGGTTGCAAGCGTGCAAATTTTTTTTTTCTTTTGTGAATAATATTTCTACAATTACCTTAATTGATAGTACAAAGATACAAATTTTTTAATATACGAACAAACTCAAATTTCCAAACCCCCTCTCAAAACAGCGCACTCACCTGAAATCTCCCAATATGCACCGGTGGAGCTCCCTCGGATTTACGTCCCTCGTACTGCATGGAAAGATTTAGTCCGTTTAATATTTTTTGGTTTACCGATAATTCCCACTTCATATTATTCCCCGGTTGAAACCCTTCCAACATTTCATACGAAGAGGAAGTATTAAGTTCTCCAGTGTAGTTATAACGAACCCAGTTAATTTTTCCTTCTATGGCTTGTGATAAAACTTTTGAATACCTGAACTCTACTCCTGGTTCATGAGAAGTGGCTGTTTGTTTTATGCCGCTTGTAAACGTATTCTTTTTATCTTTGAATGTGTATAACAGGGAAATTCGCAAAAATTCTTCAATGGGAAATTCCATTCCTTCTTCAACGGAAAGACCCTTTATCAAATAATTTCTTCCTGTAAGATATTCAGAAATACTTTGTTTTTCGGAAATTTTTACTGTTAGACGGTTATTGATAAAAGTAGCAGGAATCAACCTGTTCGAAAACATCCATTCCTTGCTTTTTCTTTCATCCATTCCATTCAACGACCAGATTTTTGAGATAGCGCCATTGATTCCGGCATCTAATCCCCATACCGGAGAATACCTGTTAAAACTTAATAAATTGTGAAAATTTTCATTCGTGCTGAGCAAAACGGTATCCGATGGAAATTTATAAAACGGATTGAATCGGGCGACGAAAGAAGGGTCGGTTCCTTTTCTTTCCCTTCGAAAAGAGCCGGTATTATTGAATTTAGATAAAAAGTTTTTCAACCCAGTGCCACTCCTCCAGTTTCCGGGAGGATTGATGGTAAGTCCGCTGTTTATAAGATTGGTATATACTTTCTGATATTCATTTGTGGGAAGAAAAATCTTAATATAATTTGCTTCTGAAGAAAATGCGGAAATTTCAAATTCATCTAATTCTTTTATGGAATTATTGTTACGGTCAGCAAGATAAATATGAGTGCCTTGCCCCATAGGGACTTCAATAAATCCGTATTCTTTTCGTAACTCTTGTCCTGTGCTTGTATTATATAACAAATCCGGGATAAGCACTCCTTTCATTAGACGTCCATTCCATCCTAATTGTGCTAAAATATTTTCTGTAATGGGTTTATTCATTGATGAATCAGGAATTCTGGAAACATAATAGGTTCCCATCAAATCAAACGTATGATTTTCCCCTGCCTTTGCCTTCATGTTGCCACTGAATGTCTCCGACTGGTCATGAAGGTTATATTTCCCAATAACCGGAATAAAATTATCACGCATTAAGTATGCTCCCCTGTAATTTATTTTTAACGTATCTGAATTGGTGATATACGCTCCTTTCTCAATAAATTTTTTCGATAAAGAAATAAGAGAATCATTTTTTTCTGGTAAATGAATAAAATTGTTGTCAAAACGATAGTTGACTCCCGGAGTAAAAAACGGATATTCCCATTTCAGGTCACCAAATAATCTCTGCCAGTTGTTAGCGCGGTTTAGTTGTTTGTTGTTTAAATCAAAGACCTCACCGGTGACACTCACTCTTTTATATTGTGGATTCAGGTTAATTCTTTGTTGAATGGCATCAATCTCTGTTCCTTTATTTCTTTTTGAAAATGTGTAAAAAATTCCCTTTCCTTTTTTCCCGGTTAATCCGGTGCCACCTTCTATAAGATTATCCGTCGAAGGGATTATTGTTGAAGTAGAACCCCAGTCCCTTTCAAATTCCACTGCATCGAAGCGGTCAATGGAATTGAAATTTTTACCTGTATGCCGAAACTTTAAGCGTAGTGGCACAGCTAAAAGAGGAGATGCACCATGCTTAGAGCCGACTGATGTGGTTACCTTCTCACCATCAATGTAATGAGAATTTGTATCGCTTTTCCAAATTGAAATTCCTGTATTTACGTATTCTATGTTAAAAGCATTATCATTATCGTCTTCCGAATTTTTTTCTGAAAACCGGTTTTTATCTTTTTCGCTATAAGCAAACTCGCCGGATACATTCTGTTTTTCTGTCAACTGATAATTCATTCCTACCGTGGTCATGGCTGAACGCACCGGGGGAATTAGAAGTACTACCGGCTCATAGTTACCAGAAGGGATACCACCAACGGGTTTTACCCATTTAAAAACTTTTCCATTGGCAAGTGTACGCACTTGTATATAATTTCCACCGTTCACACCCATTTCCGAAAATTTAAGCTGGTATTTTGCAGAGTCCTTATTTACGGAGTAATAGAAAATCGTATAAATATTTCCCTCTGTAGTTTGGGTATCTTTTTGTGCATAAAGTATTTTATCTTCTGAAAATGCCACTGTATCAATAGCAGGAATTATCGCATTTTTCAAACTGTCACCTGCATCCATCAATTTTCTGATTTCATAATCCTTCAAGGTTTGATTCACGGGTTGGTCAGGATTATCGCGTTCATCAAAATGCTGGACACTGTAACTAAAACGATTCAGGTTTTGTTCGTGAGCAACAGAAAATAACGAGCGGGAATAATTTTTGTCGGAATATTCAAAGTCCACTGTTACCCTGCTGTATTGTGTGATGATCACCCTGTTTGTAAATGTAATTTCCGATTGGTTATAATCTACAGTATAATCCCTGTCGTAACCCCGTTCAAGTAATTTCCCATCAAGCCAGACCTTCTCGGAACCGGAAAGTACGATGATAAATTTTTCGTTATTGGCTCCAAACAAACGATAAGGACCCTGAACGCCGTCAATCACCTGGAGGGCTTGCGATGTAAATCTTCCTTTGGCTAATCCTCCTCCTGCCGAAGTAAAGATTTTATGTTTTTCATTTTTCAGAGAATCCCATTCTATAATACCTCCCTTGCTTTTTTTCCGGTATTGAAGAAATCCATTTCCGCGATTTTCAGAATAAATGTCACCGGCTGTAAGTTTTAAACCGTTTGTATGGGATAGTTCAATAAAAATTCTGTCAAATTCCTGAATTTGCTGTGTATTTCCTTCCGGTTGTATGGGAATATTTTCGTCGGTAATGGATGCCTTAATTTTCATAGCAGGATTGAGATTACCATCTAATTGAAGATTAAAAGATGAATTTACAAATACATCCTGATTATTGCCTAAAGAAATTCCACGGGAAAGATTCCCGCTTTTATTAATTCCCGGAGTAGAAAACAATTCGGTTCGTTCGTCCCGTGTGCCTGTAGCCCATGGATTATAATAATATCCCTCCGCATTTATAAGTCCAGGATCTTTATGAAGAACTTTATGGGACAGTTGAAAAGGGAAAACCCGGTAGCAAATTTGGATGGAGTCAGTGATTATGTGTAGCATAGTATCCGTTGCTTCTCCCTGTTGAAAATGGGAGGGGACAGAGAATATAATTTTTAATGAATTCGAATTTATATCCTGCTGAACTATAAAATCTTTATTTTCAATTTTATTGTAAATCAGAATGGAATTGGGAGCAATGGTCAATGTGTCTGTGATAATCAACGTGTCACTGACAGGGTAAAATTTACAACGGAGCAGGTTTTGTGAAATAACTTGTGACACAGAAGTGACACTAATTAATGATGTAAATAAAATAAAATAATGCGTTGGATTTAATCTCACGATTTATTTTTTATCATGAACTTTTATTATTCAACAAATGTAATCCTAAACACCGTCCCCTTTCCCACTTCTGTTTCAAATTCAATTTTCCCACCCATATTTTCAATAATATTTTTACATAACGCAAGGCCGATACCGGCGCCGGTTTTTTTGGTAGTAAACCCGCGTTCAAAAGCATGCAATTTTGTTTCATTATCCATACCCCTGCCATTATCTTTAATCTGAATATATTTTTTTCCATCCCTGTTGTATAGGTTAATTTCAATGATAGGAAAAATATTTTCTTCAACAGATTGAATGGAATTAATCAATAGATTTGAAAAGACACTCATCAGTTCTTTTGGGTCGGCTGATATATCAAATTCAGATATCAGCTGAGAGTTCCTCTCAATATTTATTTTAATATCCGCTTGTCTGGAATTAATAAATACAGATGACTGTTCGGTAATTATTTTTTCCAGGTTTACATTTTGAATATCACGCGAAGGCAAACGGGCAATTTTGGAAAAAGAGGATGCTATTTCATTGATAATATCAATCTGGGTTAGTAAGGTTGTAATTGCCTTATTGGTCATTTTTAAGACATCCGGATGATTTTCTTTTATAGCCCGTTCAAGAAGTTGAAGATTAAGACGCATGGGAGTAAGCGGATTTTTTATTTCATGCGCCACTTTTTGCGCTACCTCTTTCCAGGCGAGTTCCCTTTCATTTTGCGATAGTTTTTGTTTGCTTTCTTCCAGCTTTTCAAGCATGGAATTATATTGATTTACTAAGATTCCAATTTCGTCTGCACTCTTCCAGGTCAACGGTTTGTTTTGTTTAGTCAAACTTATTTCCTGTAGCCCACCGGTTAATAATTTCAATGGGATTACCAATGAACCGGAAAAAATATTTCCGAAGATGATCAAAAGAATAAAGACAGGTACGTAAATAATAAGAATGGTTGAAATGACAGAGGCAAGTTCCTTGTTTATTTCTTCATCCGATGCAAAATAAGGAATATACACGATACCTGAAAACTGATTTGTACTGCGGGATTTTAATTTTATATAAATACCGGAAAAATGCAATTTTCCAACCGATTCATCCGTGAAAATTTTATTTTTTATTTGTGTCTGAAATGCTCCAAATACTACAGGATTCACATACTCAGGTTTAAAATGTAGTTGATACAGTAATGGCTGTGTGGTGGCGGTTAAAAAGCCATTCCGGGAAAACAGGTTTATATCTAACCCTGAAATTTGACGGTATTCCTTCAATTTTTCGTTTAATTTTTCAGATTCCTCCGATCCCTTTGTATAATTTTCTATGAAATCCGGTAAGTGTAAGGTCATATTTTCAGTTATCGAGCTTATTTTGTCTAAGTATTCTGACTTGTGAGAATAAAATGTTATTAGGACAGAAGATACTAAAACTATCAACAAAGGAAAAAAGGATGCAATTAATAAATATAGCTGAATCTTGAATGAAAAAGAGCGTGCTGACTGATCCGGAAATAAATAAGAAGTAATGCGTTTTATGTTAAAAACCGTTGAAAATAAAAAATACAATCCTGTTAAAATTATTCCAGGAAAAATAAAATAAAAAGAGAAAACTGCCATTAAATCAGAAATGGAAATTCGTTTTGCGGAAAGAACCAGAAAATTGTTTTTTTCGATTTTTTGGAAAAAATAAATATTTTCACCATGTACCATTTCCGTTTCTTCTGAAATTTTATTGTTCAGTGATTTCATTTCACTTTGAATAAATGAAACATCCATATTACCGGTTGAATAAATCAGCGTGTCACTTTCAATGATGGCATAATCAAATTTCTGTTGAATTAAATTAACATCCTGTTTTTCATCATAAAACAAACGGGGCATAATGCTGGTCTGAGTGCCTCTGTTCAGCCGGAAGTTTAATAAAATGTAACCGATAGGCATGTTTTTATCAGGGTAGGGCCAGAGAATGCTGTCTTCTGAAGTAATGGCAAGGAAATAACGGTAAGCTCTTATATTGTTCTGCTCTTTTAGAAGGGAAGGTGATAAATATAGTCCGGCATATTCGGTTTGATTCCAATCTTTTTTGGTGTTCTCAAACTCTTCAAAATAATTTTCCGGAGAATTAATCCTGCAACGGTTTCCATTTTGCCGGTAAACCCTTACATCCACTTCGTATTTATCAAAGTTCCGGTTAAGATGAAAATTTTTGATTTTATCAATTATAAAATCTTCCTGAATAGCCGGACGGGAAAGTTTACTTTGAATGGAAGGATCGTTTATAATTTTTTCACCCGCCTGATGGATGTAATATTCGCTGAGAAAATCATTTTTGCTGAGTAGATTTCCGGCATAATTTGTTTTCTGTATGCTCAGGAGTTTTTTATATCCGAGTGACACTGATAGTGTATGTAAAAAAGCGGTGATGATCAAAAAGGAGAAAATTAACCAAATTTTATTTTTTGCAATAAAGCTCATTGCAGGATGTGTATGACTTACGAAAGTTAAAATTTTTAGAAAAAGTGTCAGGATGAAGAAAGCTGTAAATGCCTCTAATAGCAAGGCAAAAAGGATTAAATAGTTAATAGTTAATTCTTCATGGAATCGGAATGAAGTCAGCGGTTGCAGATATATTTCTTCAATGAGTAAGAAATAAAACAAACAGAAACCGGCTAAGGTTGCGAGCAAATAAATTAAAATAAAACGGGGAACAGATAAAATCCAGGTTGAAATCAAAACAAATAAATACCAGATTACCGGACAAAGTAAAATGAGAGTGACGATAAGATCTCCCAACGAAGGAATTAGGGACGATATCGCAAAATTAGCAGGGTTAAATAACTCCCATTCGGTTTGTGCAAATGGAAAATTTAAAAAAAGCATGGCAAACCGGATAAGCAGAAAAACTATCAGAAGAATAAAAATTTTAAACAAATTTACGTACGGGTTACCGGAGTTATTTTTATACAATAGAAGAATAAGTGAAAAACAAAACCCCACTCCAGACATTAATAACAGGAAGATGGAAAAATGATTCAAAGCTAAATCCTTAGGGTTATTATTTGCCTGGATATAAAACAACGTCTGTTTTTTGAATGAAATTGGAATGGAACGATAACCATTGTTTTCAGTATTCAAAGTAGAAATACCGGAAATCCCGGAGGGGAAAAAATTTTCATCCAGGTGAGTTTTTACATAGTTGTTCTGTATGGAATAAGCAAATTTCAGATATTTATAAAGACAGACATAAAAATTTTTTTCGTTGAATTCTATTTTTTGTGTAAGGTACAGAATCGTTCCATTTTCCTGATCATTCATAATTAATGAATCGGTAAATTTTGTACAGCGAAAAGGGAAAGAAGTAGTTGGGTCGTTCCAGAAAACCGGTGATTTATTCTCATCGAATATATAACAGGAAACCGGTAGATTAAGATTTAAAAAATCTGAAAACTCAGGGTTCTTAACCGAAAGAAATTTATTTATTTTCCCGTGCGCATCACTAAACTGAACCGTAAGTGCATCCATGTTCTTCTGAACTACACGCACCAATTCATTTATATCGGGCTTTTTGTTTTTAGAAAAGATGCCCAGCAATAAAGCAATCAACAGGCAAAGAATGGAAAAACGTAGCAGTTGTTTCAAGATATGAATGATTTTTGTGGAAAAACGGTGTACCGTGTTTCTACGTTAAGTTTCTAATCCTTTCAAATGCATTCCCCAGATTTTCAATTAAATCCCCCGCAATCAAACTTTCTTCTGAATTTTTCTGCGCCGAAATATCTCCCGCCAAACCATGTAAATAAACGCCAAGTTTTGCCGCCTCTTCGGGTAAATATCCTTGCGCAAGAAGTCCTGTAATAATTCCAAGCAGTACATCCCCGCTACCTGCAGTTGCCATTCCCGGGTTTCCAGTTGAATTAAACCAAACCTTCCCATTTTTTGTACAAATAGCTGTATAACAACCTTTTAAGACAATTATACACTTTAACTCATTTGATTTTTTTACAGCCAGTTTAAGTCGCTCAAAACTGTCGGCTGATTTTCCAAACAATCGGACAAATTCTCCGGGATGTGGGGTGAGAATGGAATTTGAAGGTATAAGTTTGAATAATTTTTTGTGTTTTGCAATCATGTTCAACGCATCTGCATCCAGAGCTAATGGTACGTTAACTTTTTTGAAAATTTGAGCCAGGACTTTTTGAGTTATTTTTTGTGTTCCCAATCCGGGACCAATTCCATAAGCGTCATAATTTTTACCCAAAGGTAAAGTAGAAATAAAGTTCTGACTTTGAGAGGACTCAGTCATCGCTTCAGGTAATACCGATTGTAAAATGGAATATCCGCATTTAGGAGAATGTATAGTTAATAAACCGGCTCCTGCTCTCAAACACGCTTTGCCTGAAAGCACTACGGCTCCCATTTTCCCATAACTTCCGGCAACTAAGCATGCATGACCATAATTTCCTTTATGGGAAAACTTTGTCCGGGGTTTGAATATTCTATTTGCATCCTCATCGGTAAAAAAATGATAATCCGTTTTGCAGGCATTTATAAATGTCTTATTTAATCCTATGGGTAAAATAAAAAATTTTCCTACCCGTTTCTCATTTTCCGGAAATAAAAAAGAAAATTTTGGTAACTCAAAAGTGAAAGTATAATCCGCTTCTATTACACCTTCTCCTCCGGTGAGTTCATCACACAATAATCCGGAAGGAATGTCAACCGAAACCACTGTTGCCGGGGAATTATTTATTGATTTGATAATTTTTTTAAAAAAACCTTTTACTGGACGATTTATTCCCGTTCCAAATAACGCATCAATTATAATGTCACTTTCCTTTATTTCAGGAAATGGAATAGTTTCACTGAGCCGGAATAAAATGGATTTATCCAATTCATTCAGACGTTTCAGATTTAGTTGAAAATCAGAACTACTACTTTTGACTTCACTTATATTTTCACATACAAAGGTCTTTACATTATAGCCGTGTTTAAAAAGCATTCTGCTAATGGCAAGTCCATCTCCGCCATTATTACCGGTCCCGCAAAAAACCAAAATATTTCTCTTTTCAGGGAACAAACGGATAAATTTCTCAGCAAAAGCACGTGACGCTCTTTCCATCAAGTCAATAGAAGAAATGGGTTCGTTTTCAATGGTACAGCGGTCTGCCTCTCTTAGTTTGCCAGCGTTTAATAGTTGCATGTTGATAAAATGAGTGTAAATTTCTGAAAAATCTTTCACAATTTTCTTACATTCGTTCTTTTGAACAATAGCAAAAAATTATATGCGTTTATTCCAAATTTTTCATTTACCTTTGCTATCCAAATTCTGAAATAAGTTTGAAAGAATGATTATTGATATTTAATAAAAAGTACCTGCACAGTATTGTAAAAAAATACTATACCACAGAGGCACAAAGGGCACAAAGAAACACAGAGATGATAATTCAAAATGTTTTTTTCTAATAATTTTTCTCTATGTAACTTAGTGTTCTCTGTGTCTCTGTGGTTAATAGTAACAATCAAAAAATTCCTAACCCCCAAAACTCATGAGCAGAATTATCTCAACCAAAGCCCGTCAAATCCTTGACTCACGCGGAAATCCTACCATTGAAGTTGACATTATTACTGAAAATGGCGTTCTCGGGAGAGCCGCAGTCCCTTCCGGCGCTTCCACCGGGAAACATGAAGCAGTAGAATTAAGGGATGACGACAAAAAATTCTATCTTGGCAAGGGGGTGAAAAATGCAATTAAAAATGTAAACGAAACCCTGGCGCCTGAATTAGAAGGACTTTCTGTATTTGAACAAACGCATATTGACCGGATGCTCATTGACCGTGATGGAACGGCAAATAAATCAATTCTCGGGGCAAATGCTATTCTTGGCATTTCGCTGGCTATTGCCCGTGCCGCCGCTATCGAGTCAACACAACCACTTTACCGGTATATTGGCGGGGTGAATGCTAAAACACTCCCAATTCCAATGATGAATATATTAAATGGGGGTTCCCATGCCGATAATTCTATTGACTTCCAGGAATTTATGATAATGCCGGTAAATGCAGGTTCATTCTCAGATGCATTGCGTATGGGAGTCGAAGTTTTCCATCATTTAAAAAAAGTGTTGAAGTCAAATAATTTTTCAACCAATGTGGGCGATGAAGGAGGTTTTGCTCCGAATCTGAAATCAAACGTGGAAGCCATTGAGGTTGTCCTCCAGGCAATTGAAAGCGCCGGTTATAAACCCGGAGAAGACATTTTCATTGCAATGGATGCCGCGGCTTCTGAATTTTATAATCCCGAAACACATCTATATGAACTAAAAAAATCAAAGGGTGGCGAATTGACCTCGCAAGATATGGTTGCTTACTGGAAGGATTGGGTCAAAAAATATCCGATTATTTCCATAGAAGATGGGCTAAGTGAGGATGATTGGGATGGATGGAAAAAACTGACTGCCGCCATAGGAGATAATATCCAAATCGTTGGAGATGATATTTTTGTTACCAACGTAAACCGCCTGAAATCCGGAATTGAAAAAGGTGTGGCAAACTCAATTTTGGTCAAAGTTAATCAGATAGGCACGTTAACCGAAACCATTGATACGGTTAATCTGGCTAACCGGAATAATTATACCAACGTAATTTCGCATCGTTCAGGAGAAACGGAAGACAGTACCATTGCTGATTTGGCGGTTGCGTTAAATGCCGGGCAAATTAAAACTGGTTCCGCTTCCCGTTCTGATAGAATGGCAAAGTATAATCAACTCCTGAGAATAGAGGAAGACCTCGGTGATTCAGCATATTTCCCAGGCAGAGATTTTAAATATTTGAAAAAGAAAACGAAGAAGTTCAATGATTTAAGTAGTAATTAGTGATTGCACGATAAGTCTGTGTTTTAAAAGATTCTCCCGCAGATAACGCAGATTTTCGCAGATAATTAATTTCATAATCTGCGTTTATCTGCGCAATCTGCTGGAAATATTGACTTTACGTACAGATAGTAATTAGAAATTCTCCCATCATGTCCAAAAAAATCCCCCGCTGGCTTAAAAATTTCTATTTTCTCTTTGGTTTCGGATTTATCATCTGGTTGCTCTTTTTCGATTCCAGCGATTTTTTGACCGTTTGGCAAAATCGCAGGAGATTAAAAGAACTGGAAAAGGAAAAGGAATATTATCTCGAAAAAATTGAAGAAGTGAAAAAAGAGACCCTTTCGCTCGGTAGTGACACTGCCATGCTTGAAAAATTTGCCCGCGAAAAATACCTGATGAAGAAAGACAATGAAGATATATTCATCATTGATGATAAAAAATAATTATGCAATTCAGCAGTCCTTCAGGAATTATTTTATGTATTTTTTTTACTTCTGTTTTGCTTCAGTTTTTCTGTCTTTTTTTTGTTTTTCTGCCACTCACATGGCATAAAACAAAAACACATCAGAATCCAATCCCTTTTCCGGTCAGCATCATTATTTGCGTTCATAATGAACTTGACTATTTGAAATCCCTTTTGAATTCTTTGCTGAGTCAAAAACACCCGCAATTTGAAATTGTTATTGTGAATGACCGCTCGGACCAGGAAACCTATGAGTTTTTATATTTTTTTAAGAAGGATCAGCCGGGAATAAAAGTAGTGACCATAGACCGGAACCCAGAAAAATTTTCCCCTAAAAAATATGCACTTTTTCTAGGCATAAAAGCCGCCACCTACGAACATTTGCTTTTTACCGATGCCGATTGTAGTCCTTCCGGTGATGATTGGCTACTGCATATACAATCGGCATATACAGAAAAGAAACAGTTGGTATTAGGATTTTCACCGGTTAAAAGTTACCATGGATTTTTAAATAAATTTATTCGTTTTGAAACGTTGATTACCGCTCTTCAATACATGGGTTTTGCTAAATTAGGAATGCCTTATATGGGCGTAGGAAGGAATTTATCTTACACGAAATCCCTTTTTCTGAAAGGTCATGGATTTGTAAATCATATTCATCTGCTCGGTGGTGATGACGATTTGTTTGTAAACGAAAACGGAAAAGGAAGTAATACAGCTATTGTACTCAGTCCGGAGTCACAGGTTTTTACAGAACCCAAAAAAAAATTCAATGATTGGTTTATTCAAAAAAGTAGGCATCTCTCTGTGGGTTCTCATTATAGTTTTGCGAATAAGCTGAAAGCCGTTTTTTACCCCTTTTCCAGTATAATAACACTCATTTCAGGGTTGATTTTATTATCGGTTTCTTACTATCCTCAGTGGGTATTAATTATCTTATCCGTAAGGTATTTAACCTTTATGGTTATAGCCGGTTTAATAATCCGGCGGTTAAAAAATAACACTCATTGGTTTTTAGTACCTTTGTTTGATTTTATATATGTTTTTTATTATTTAACAATGGGAATTTTTGTTTTAAGAACACGGAATCAAAAATGGAAGTAGCTAAAGAATTTTCACAAAAAGCAAAAGAGGATTTTAAACTCATTGAAAAAGCGTTGAAAGAGAAAGATGAGAAGGCGTATGAGTCATTAATGAAACGCTATCAAAAATCCGTTTATTTCATGCTTTTGAAAATGGTAAATAATCCGGATGATGCCGAGGATCTAACCATTGAAGCATTCGCTAAGGCATTCCGCAATCTTGCCCGTTTTAATCCTGAGTTTGCATTTTCTACCTGGCTTTTTAAAATTGCCACCAATAACTGCATTGACTTTATCCGGCGAAGAAAGATGCGTACCCTAAGCATAGATAATCCTTACCACGATGAAGATGGGGATATTATTCCTATGGATATACGTGATTCGGGGCTGAATCCTCAGGAAGTTACTATTAAAAATCAGAAGGCAGAAATTATGCAAAACCTCGTGAAAGATTTACCTCCAAAATATAAACGATTGGTTGAATTAAGGTATTTTAATGAATATTCTTATGAAGAAATTGCCGACATTCTGAAAGCACCCTTAGGTACCGTAAAGGCACAACTTCACAGAGCTAGAGAATTATTAGGAAACATGTTACCGTATGATAGAGAGAATATTTGAGATGTCTAGTATGAATTCAAAACTACTACTTTCCTATTTTCCTGCAATTACTGCATTACAATTAGAAAAATTAGAGCAATATCATTTTCATCTTTCTGAATGGAATAAAAAAATAAATCTGATTTCGGAGAACGATCTGTCTGATTTCACACTAAAACATTTGCTCCCGTCTTTATCCGTTTTGAAATGTATGAAATTGCATGATGGAATGAATGTGCTGGATGTTGGAACGGGAGGAGGATTACCCGGAATTCCTCTTGCCATAATGCTAAATCAGTTGAATTTTATGTTGATTGATTCAACCGGAAAGAAAGTAAATGCTGTCACAGATATTGCGGAGAAGTTGAATTTAAAAAATGTCAAAGTTCTCAAAAGGAGAGGAGAGGATCTTACCGGAAAATTTCATCTTATTCTTACCCGAGCGGCATTGAAAATTAATGATAGCATTGTTTGGTTGAGAAAATTGGTAGATAATGAGGGAAGTTCTTTTTTTAAAAGCAGAATCATTTATTTCAAGGGCGGCAATCTGAATGATGAATTAAAAAATATAAAATACAGGTTTAAAATTTTGCATTTAAGTAACTATTATCAGGAAGATTATTTTAATGAGAAAATGCTCGTTTGTTTTTAATTCACTTAAAAATGAACGGCGAAGCAATTCTCAAAACTATGATTACAATTCAGGTGCAAAAAAAATTGAGCCACGGATTGCACCGATTGTTTTTTTAAAATAATAACCTTTTCCATTTTTTTTATCCGTGTAATCAGTGGCAAAGAAAAAATCCAACTGCACAGTTTCTAATGTCCTTTAAAATAATTTCTTCATCTCAGCCCAAAGATTCTTTTTATTCATTGCATTAGTCATAATGGCGGATAAATCTTCTGATAATAAATAATTAGCGCCTTCATGATAAACCGTTTGGAAGTATGAACTCAACCCCTCTATTTTCAGTTCGCCGGGTGTCACTCCAAATAATAATATATTGGGAGAATTTTCAGGGTTGCTTGATTCTTTTACACGATTCCTGAATAAAGCTAAATCCTTAAAAAAAACGGATTTGATTTTTTCAGGAGCCCCCGGGATGGAACTTTTTAGTTTTCCGAGAAATTCATTTATTTCCGAGTTTTCTTTGAGTCCCAATTCTTCTTTCACTCCTATCAACCATTTCAATTTGGTATCTTGTTTTGAATTTTTATTTTTGGTTTTATCTGATGTATAAATAGTAGAAGTCAAAAAGTACGGGAGATATTGATTCATAGCGCTATTAATTACCGGACAATTATATGAATAATTTAAGGTAAAGTACTTTTTTTTACTTTTTTTTTGTAACTTTGCAACGTGCTAAAAATATGACAAAAGTCAATTTAAAACACCTCATTATTAAGTAGTTATGTATATTCCAAAATTTCTTAAAATAAATTTGGAGTTTGTTTTTTAATGCCTTATCTTTACCCTGATGAAGAAGTCCTCAAAATTTATCAAATTCCTGTTGCTGACGTTTTTTGGTTTGCTCAGTGAAAGTGAACTGCTTTTTTCGCAAGCCGTTCGTCAGGAATGGGCAATAAAATATAATGGTAAAACCAATAAAGAAGACATATGTACCGGAATTGCAGTGGACGATGATGGTTCTGTATATATAACAGGTTATTCAAATATCAGCGGTTCGGATCTCGATTATCTAACTATAAAATATACTTCAGAAGGCAAACAAAAATGGTTAAAATCTTATGGCACACCAAAAACTGTTTGGGGAGTGAGCATGGATCAGGCACAGGCAATTACTATTGATAAAAATGGTTTTATTTATGTCACCGGCTGGAGTTCCGGGAACGTGAGAACTGATTATGCCACTATTAAATATAATAATGCAGGAAAACAACAATGGGTTACTCCCTATACTGGCAAATCAAATATTATGGACGAGGCATATTGGATCGCGGTAGATGAAAACGGAAATGTGTATGTTACAGGACATAGCTACGGTGATCTACCAACTTCCAAAGACCTTATGACGACCGTTAAATATAATACACTTGGCAAGCAGAAATGGATATTTAATTTCGATGAGAAATCTGATATAATTTCGCAACCACAATTTGTCAGGATTGATAAAAAAGGAAATGTATATATAGTAGGCGGTAGTGCAAATTTTGATGGAAGTGGTGAGTTTGATTATACCATTATCAAACTTGACTCATTAGGAAAAATGAAATGGCGTCAGACGTATGATGGACCAGGAAACGCACATGATATGGCTGAGAGCGTTGCGATTGATGACAACGGTAATGTATATGTGACCGGGGTAAGCACTACTCAAAAGAAAAAAGGTAAAGAGGTCTTTGCGACAATTAAATATAATGAAGAGGGTAATAAAGAATGGGAAACCTTCTACGGTGGTCCGAATGAAAAGGCGCAAGCATCGGCAAACAGGATAGGAGTTGATGAAACAGGAAATGTGTACGTGGGAGGGAGTTTGCGATTATCAAGCCGTTCCGAAAATATTGCCGTTGTTAAATACGATAATAAGGGTACTCAACAATGGGTTACCATTTATTCTGGACCAGAAAATTATGATAAAATAAATGACATGGTGGTTTCTAAAAAGGGTAACGTATATATAGTGGGGAGCAGTGAAGGCGCCGGAACGGACAATGATATTATCACCATCCGTTACGATGTCGCTGGTAATAAAACATGGGAGGAAAGGTTTAATGGTCCTAAAGATAAAAACGATTATGGTGTAGCAATTTGCCTTGATAAAAATGAGAATGTCTATGTTACCGGTGTCATTAAAGCCAAAAAAGGGAAAGATGACATTATCACTATCAAATACTCTCAGAATCTACCGAAATAAAATAGTTTTTAAACTCCCCAAATCTCACCTGCTTTTTCTGCCTGAAAAATCAGCATCTCAAAACCGTTTTTAATTTTAGCGCCTTGCAAGGAAGCGTTTTTCAGAAATATTGTTTCTTCAGGATTGTAGATTAAATCAAATACATAATGTTTTTCAGAAATAAAATGATACGGTATTTCAGGTGTCACGTTTATTTCAGGAAACATTCCTACAGGAGTGGTATTGATAATAAGTTGGGTTTTAGCAATATTTTCTTTGTTCAATTCACTGTAATTAAGAATTTTTCTTGAGGATGGTTTTCTGGAAACAAAGTTAAACGGAATGCCAAGCCGGGAAAGTGAATATCCAACAGCTTTTGCTGAACCACCGGTGCCGAGTATTAATGCGTTAATTCTCTTTTTCCTATACATATTTTTAGTTTCCAAGTCAATTAAATTTTTCAGGAAACGAACTAAGGATTTTTCAAATCCTAACCAGTCAGTATTATAACCAATTAACCGGACAATTTTTCCTTTTCTTTCTATTTTCACTGTATTTACCGCACCTATTTTTTTAGCGTCAGATTCGATGTGATGCAAATAGTTGATAATAGTTGTTTTATGAGGAACTGTGACATTAAAGCCGGCAAGATTTTTTTCTTTTTTAATTAAATCAATCAGGGTTGCCAATGATTTTAATGGAAACAAATTATAATTATAATTTTTCAATCCTAGCACAGAAAACCGGGCGTTAAAATAAGTACCGGAAAAAGAATGGGAAACGGGGAAGCCGATGAGACCGAAGGTTTTCAATTTTTTTTGAATTTACTTCTGATAAATTCAATGATTCCCGGTAAGATGGATAAAAAGATAATGGCAAAAATCACTAACGTAAAATTACTTTTCACCAAAGGTATTTCTCCGAAAAAGTATCCTAATAATAGAAAAGAAACTACCCATGCAAATCCACCAAGCAGGTTGAATACTATAAATCTTCCGTAATTCATGGTACCTATTCCGGCTACAAATGGAGCAAAGGTGCGGATGATGGGAATAAAGCGTGCATAAATTATAGTTTTGCCGCCGTGTTTTTCATAAAATGATTGAGTGCGCAGTAGGTATTCTTTTTTTAAATATTTATAATTTTTTTCAAAAACCCGTGGTCCGAAAAAATGACCAATAGAGTAGTTTACAGTGTCACCGAGGACGGCGGCAACAAATAAAAGTAAAATTAAAGTCATCAGGTTTAAAGAACCTAACGCACAGAAAGTTCCGGCGGCAAATAATAATGAATCTCCGGGAAGCAAGGGCATAATAACTAATCCGGTTTCAACAAAAATTATCAGAAACAATATCAAATAAGTACTGGTACCATATTGAATGATTATTTCGTGGAGGTGTTTGTCAAGATGGAGAAAGAGGTCAATAAATTGAGTGATGTAGTGCATTATTTATTATTATTTCCTTTATGTGAGTCAACAACGATTTCTTTTGCGGTTCTGGAAAAATGATGAAAGGTGTCATTTCTTAGTCCGAGACGCAACGTTTCAAGAGGTATAACTTCGTTAGGTGGAATATTTCCCAGATTTGCGTTAGAACCCAATTGTTTTATAAACCAGCTTTGTTGTGATTTCAAAGGGGCTTCCCAAATAATGGATTCATGAGGAACTTTGGTTAGTATTTCATCTACCAATCCGGTACGAACTTCATGATTTGATTCAAAGACACCCACATTTCCACCTTCACGCGCTTCTGCAATCACTTTCCATGCTCCGGCTGTGATTTCTTTTTCCATTAATTCTATCCATTTATAGGGGGGAATATTTACATTGGCATCTTTGGAACCCACTTCAGAAACCACAATTACCTTTTTAGAAAGGGTTTTTATATATTCACATTTCTTTTTATGGTCTAATTTAATGGAACCATCAGAAACCTCAGAAAGTTTTAATTCATATTTATCAATCAAAGAGAGATACTTATCAAATTGTCCGTGTGAAATAAAAATTTCAAATAAAGTTCCACCGAAACATACATTCATTCCTGCAGAGTGATACACAGAAAGTTTTTCTTCCAATGAGGGAGTAAGAACAGCTGTAGCCCATCCTAATTTAATAATGTCTGTGTAATTTTTGGAAACGGAAATAAAATCTTCCGCCTCACGCACGCTTAATCCTTTATCCATTACAACAGTTAAACCGTTTTTCCTTGGTTTGGAGGTTCTTTCAGGTAAATCGGGGATTGTAAAATTCATAGAGGTTGGGTTTAATAGTGTGAAATATTGAAAATTGTCTGATTAATACTTCTCCATAAACTTCACAATCTCCTTATGGTTTGTAATTTTTATAAAATCCTTTTTAAATGATTTAGGAAGTGTAGGATTAAGTTCAAATGCTTTTCTGAGAAACCGTAATGCTCTTTTAATTTTATTTTGTGATAATAAATAAATAGCAAGGCGATAATTTACATCAGCATCAGAAGGTAATTGAGCAACGGCGACTTTTAAAATTTGAGCCGCTTCTTCACAAAAACCCAGTTCGTAAACGACCCCTGACCAGTCGAGCCAGATATACTTGTAATTTGGAAACAGGGTAGCGGCTTCCTGATAAAGATGTATAGTACGCAATAAATGTCCTGTTTTAAACTCAAGTTCAGCCAGCGTAAGCCAATAGTCAGGATTCTTTTCTTCAAGGGCTAATGCCTTTTTAAGCGCATGCTTTGCTTCCTTAAAATTTTTAACGGCATCATACGAAAGGGCAAGTCCAAACCATGCTTCAGACATTTTGTTATTCATTTCAAGAGCATTCGTAAAAAACCTTTTTGCGTTTTCCCATTTTTTAATTTTAAAATTACACTCGCCTATGCAACAAAGTGTTTCAGGAGAAGGACCCTCATATTCCATGGTGCTAAAAAACAGGGGAAGCGCTTTTTCATAGTCACCCATTTCAATATACGTATTACCCATATTAAAATATGCGGACGAAAAGTCCTTTTTTATCAAGACAGCATATTCAGTAGCATCTAACGCATCCTGAAAGCGATGCAATTTGCTATACACAATTCCAAGGTTATACCACGCAATATGAGAGTAGGGCTGGTAGTCAATAAATTTTTCATACAAGCGGGCACTTTTTTCTCCATGACCTATAACATCATAGCAAAAAGCAAGGTCATAGATTGCATCTTCGTGTTCGGGATCTTTTTCCAGACATTTTTCATAGAAAAAAACTGCCTTTTCATAATCTTCAATGTTCTGATAAACCTCTCCCTTCTGATAATAGATTTCTTCCGGATATTCTGAAAGTTCCAATGCTTTGTCTAACCAGAAAATCGCTTCCTGATGTTTTCCTTTTTCTACACAATTGGAAGCCCGCAAACAAAAAATTTCCTCATTGGAAGGGTCAAGTTTTTGAGCAACATCGAGAATACTCATGGCTTCCACATTTCTTGATAAATCCATTAAGATTTGTGCTTTTTTAATAAGTAATTCAGAAGTAGCCGGGTAAAGCTTGACCGCATGATTTGTAATATCCAGCGCTTTTTCCAATTTCCCGTTTTGTATGTAATGAGAAATTAAGGATTCACAGGCAGAGAAATCAATGAGTGATTTCGGATTATTTTCGAAAAGCTTTTCATAATAGCGGATGTCCTCGTTACCTTCTTCAAAGTGTTCTTCATTGAAGTTTTGGTTGTTCATTTTAATGTTTGGTTTATGATAATGAATTTAAATACCTTTATACCCCTATACCCCTATACCCCTATACCTTCATACCTCTGCACCTACGTATTGTGTATAACTAAAATTTTATGTAAGCTTGTATCGGCTTATATGTGGGGATAAAAATAGTATTATCCTTCAAATAAACCACGAAAATACATAAAAAATTTATCCCAAACTTATCAACCATGTCTAATACAGAGGACTTATTCAAAAAAATTGTATCTCATAGCAAGGAATTTGGCTTTATTTTTCAATCCAGCGAGATTTATGACGAAGGTCTTGCTTCCGTTTACGATTATGGTCAATTAGGTGCGGAATTAAAGAAAAATCTTCAGAATTATTGGTGGAGAGCCATGACTCAGCTCCATGAAAATGTAACGGGCATTGATGCGGCTATTCTCATGCATCCTAAAACATGGAAAGCATCCGGGCATGTGGATAGTTTTAACGACCCGTTGATTGACAACAAGGACTCAAAAAAACGATATCGTGCAGATGTATTGCTAGAGGATCAGATTGCGCGTTATCAAAAAAAAGGAAAAGACCGGAATGCCGAAGAATTGAGAGTTGCTTTAGCAGATTGTTTAAATAATAATGATTTAAACGGTTTACAGCAATTGATTATAGACCATGAAATTGCCTGCCCGTTTTCAGGTACAAGAAACTGGACAGATGTGAGACAATTTAATCTTATGTTTTCTACTCAGATGAGTGCCACTGCTGATTCAGGAGCGGGTGAATTATATCTCCGCCCTGAAACCGCTCAGGGAATATTTGTAAATTTTCTGAACGTTCAAAAAACAGGAGGCATGCGGATTCCCTTCGGGATTGCACAGATTGGAAAGGCATTTCGCAATGAAATTGTGGCACGTCAATTTTTATTCCGTATGAGAGAATTTGAGCAGATGGAAATGCAGTTTTTTGTACGAAAAGGGGAGGAGATGAAATGGTTTGAATATTGGAAAAATCAGCGAATGAATTGGATAAAATCACTGGGAATTCCTGAAGAAAAATTACGTTGGAAAAAACATGATAAGTTAGCTCATTATGCAAACGCCGCTGAAGATATTGAATACGAATTTCCTTTCGGTTTTAAAGAAATTGAAGGAATTCATTCAAGAACTGATTTTGATTTGAGTCGTCATCAGGAATTTTCAGGGAAAAAGATTCAATATTTTGATAATGAGATAAATCAAAATTATGTTCCTTATGTCGTTGAAACTTCGGCAGGATCTGACAGAATTTTTTTTATGCTTTTATGTAATTCATACAAGGAAGAGAAAGTGGTGGATGGAGAAAAAGAAAAAATTAGAAAATATTTACGGCTCCATCCGGCGCTGGCGCCCGTGAAGGCGGCAATTTTTCCGCTTGTAAATAAAGATGGGTTACCGGAAACCGGTAGAAAGATAATGGATGAATTAAAATATGAATTCCGTGTTTTTTATGATGAGCGGGATTCTATCGGGAAGCGATACGCAAAGCAGGATCTGGCAGGCACGCCTTTTTGTTTTACAGTGGATCATCAAACCCTACAGGATGAAACTGTTACGGTACGTCATAGAGACGATACACGGCAGGAAAGGTTAAAGATAGGAACGCTTGCTGATTTTTTGAGGGAGAAGGTTGAAATAAAAGGATTGTTGAAAAGTTTGAATGTGTAGGGTGTAGCGACACGGTGCACTGTGTCGCGTTGAAATAATTACATTTTTCCGTCGCTCATCACAAAATCCCTTTATCCGGTGATTTTTCCTCCATGCCTTGTAAAAAGCAAGTTCTGCAACGTGGTTCATACACATCTTTTTCTCCCAATAAAACCTGTTTGGTCATAGTAGATTTACGGTATGAAAAAACAGCAATATTTCCACAACATTGACAGATTGCATGGACTTTTGTTACATATTCGGCAAGAGAAAGAAGTTGCGGCATGGGACCAAATGGTTTACCAAGATAATCCATATCAAGACCTGCGATAATTACACGGACTCCTTCATTGGCGAGTCGTTCACATATCAAAGGTAAATCCATATCAAAAAATTGTGCCTCATCTATTCCTACCACTTCACTTTCAACACCGGTTTCGTAAATATCTCTTGAATTTACAACCGGTTTTGATAAAATGGCGTTTTCATCATGACTTACAATTTTTTCAGTATCATAACGGATATCAACCGCCGGCTTAAATAGCTCGACTTTTTGGTTGGCTATTCTGGCTCTCTTAATCCTGCGGATTAATTCTTCTGTTTTACCGGAAAACATGGAGCCGCAGATGACTTCAATCCAACCGGTTTTGGCATTGGATTTTCGGATGTGGGGTTCGATGAACATGGGTGGTTTGTTGATTAGAGAGGGATATAAATATAGTTTTTAGTGGTGTAATTAAACAATATATGGATAAGAACCGTTGAAAGTTCAAAAATTTTTCTGAAATTTGTCCAACTAAAAAAATCATGCCTCAAACAACTATTAACCGATCCCAATTGCAGGATTATTCCTTAAAAGTTTCAGAAATCTTACTCAAAAAATTTCCCAAAGATAAGGAATACATTACAGGTGAAGAAATAAAATCATTTTGTCCTGTAAAACAAATTAATTTTTTTATTTTCAACGTAATTTTTCTCGATTGGAATGAAGGGATTAATACCCATAAATCCAAATGGTTTAGCTATGAGCCGGTGGAAGTTCAAACGGCATTAAATAATTTAATGAACGTGCTTTCTCATCATATCCAAATCAAGAAAAATGATTTTGATGTCCTGTTGAAAAAATCGGTTGCAGATACGCTTGAGTTACTTTTTTATCCAATAGATTTTCTGTTAAACTTTATTCAGAAAAATAATTTTTCTACTCAGGAATTAGTGCATCAACTTAGGTTTATCCATATTCATAAGGACTCAATAAATAGTTGGATTGATAAAATCAGAAAAAACTCAAAAAATGAGCAACAAGTTACCAGAGCAGAAGCTAAAGTGTTTTTGGAATCGGTTTTTGAAAATAATCTTGTAGCGCATGAGGAATTAGTGTTAAAATATCTTGAACCATTGTCGCAAATCTGTCCAATAAATTTTATTTCATCTGTGAAAGAGCCGGAAGAAAAGATTTTAGCTTTTCAAAAAGAAAACAATGTCTTGGATAACGAAGGAAACAAAACTGAAACGAAGGTGTCTCAATCTCTGAATGAAAAATTTAGAAGTTCAACCACCACTTTGAATGAGACGCTAAAAGGGATTAACGAAGGATCAGCACTGAATGATAAAATCAGATTAAGTAAAATTCAGGATATAAGTTCAGCAATTTCGATTAATCAGAAATTTATATTTGTTAAGGAATTTTTTGGAGGTAAAACAGATATCTATGAAGAATTGCTTGATAAAATGAATAATTGTCATGATTTTGAAAGTGCAAAGAAATTATTTATAGAAACATGTTTTACCGGAGGTGATTTCCTGGAAAAGTCGGAACAAAAAAACGTAAAGGAAATGATAGAACTGTTAGAAAGAAGATTTACCTCAAAATAAATCCCTGGTACGCATCTAATTTCAGCATTATAAAAAACAACATCGTAAATCCTACCAACGATGAACCTCCGTAACTGATAAAAGGCAATGGAATTCCAATCACAGGCGCAAGACCAAGCGTCATTGCTATGTTTATGGCAAAATGAAAAAATAATACCGACAGCACGCAATAGGCATATATCCTGCTGAATGCGCTTTTTTGCCTTTCAGCAATTAGGATAATGCGGATAAACAATGCCACAAATAAACCAATGATGATTATCGAACCGGTAAATCCTTTTTCTTCGGCGATAGTGCAAAAAATAAAATCGGTGCTTTGTTCCGGCACAAAATCAAACTTGGTTTGGGTACCTTCCAGAAATCCTTTTCCAAGAAAACCGCCGGAACCAATGGCAATTTTTGACTGAGTGACATTCCAGCCCATTCCCAGCGGGTCTGCATTAGGATTAACTAATGTTTCGAGCCGGCGGATTTGATGTGGTTTCAACACATGATGAAGTAAATAATTTTCTGACAGTACAATTCCCATGGAAATTATTCCTGCAGTTATGATAAATATAAGTGCGTTTTTATTTTTTCGCAAAAGAATTCCAATTATAAAAGTGATCACTCCTAAGCCCGCTAATAAATAATAAATGTTCAACATCAAGGTAAGTCCAAATAAAATGATAAATAAAAAAGCGAATAAAAGAATATTGCCAGACATTCCTTCACGGTAAAATACAAACACGAAAGCGGCAAACACCAATGCTGAGCCGGTCTCGCCCCCTCCGATAATCAGCAAAGCTGGAATTCCGATTAATGAGAACAATATAATCTGGGATTTCATTAATCCGATTTTTGTGTCATATTTACTTAAATATCTTGCAATGGTTAATGAAGTAGTAATTTTTGCTAACTCGAGGGGTTGAAAACGGAAACCAAAAACGGTTATCCATGAATGAGAACCCCGTATTTCTGTTCCAAAAAAAATCACTAATACTAAAATTACAAGCGTTAAAATATAAAGCAGATAAGCTAATGAATCAAAAAGTTTGTAATCAACGGTTATGATGGGAATAATAATCAACCAGGAAACGAGCATCCATAAAAATTGCCGCCCGCTGTTAGTTTGAATGTCAAAAATTGATTTGCCGGTTTCCATATCATAAACCGAAGCATATATACTTAGCCAACCTGAAACGACAAGCGCCATGTAAAAAATTACGGCTAACCAATCAATGGTGCCGACTTTTATAGTTGAGTGTTTTGACATTATTTTTTTAACAAATCTGCCTTCAGAATATACTCCTCTATCCACCCCCTGCTTATTGTATCGGTAAGATATTTTTCTACCATTAAGCTCGCCAAAGGGGCGGCCCAGGTGCCACCAAATCCCGAATTTTCAATGATTGCCGCCACAGCTATTTTAGGATTATCTTTTGGCGCAAATCCGATAAAAATAGAATGATCTTTTCCATGTGGATTTTGTGCGGTGCCGGTTTTTCCGCAAATCTCAATGTCCTTAATCTTAGCCATGGTGGCAGTTCCATCATCTACTGCGCGTTTCATTCCGTTAATTAAAGTAATAAAATGAATGGAGTCAAAATCGGAATAATTTTTCTGACGGTATTTGCTTTTGATTTGATCGCTATGACTTATTCTTTTAACAAAATGAGGGATATAATAAAATCCTCTATTGGCAATGATGGAAGCAAAATTCGCTAACTGAAGAGGTGTACATAGAATTTCACCTTGACCTATTGCCAAAGAAATGACCGTTGTCCATTTCCATTTTCCAGCTCCAAAATATTTATTATAATAAGAAGTGGGTGGGATAAAGCCACCCTTTTCGTTGGGTAAATCTGTATTAAGAATATTTCCAAAACCTAAACTTGTAACATGATTTCGCCAGGACGAATAAGTCATTTCAATATTTTTATATTTATTATTTTCAAGGATGTATCTGAAAACATAACAATAATAGGAGTTACAGGAATATTGAATGGATTGTTCCAGATTTAAAGGAGAAGAGTGAGGGTGACACCCAACGCTTAAAGAAGCAATATTATAAGCGCCATCACAGGAAAATGAAGTTTGGTTATTGATTAATTTTTCCTGAAGAGCAATTAGATGGTTTACAATTTTAAAAACTGAACCTGGGGGATACTGTGCCATAATAGAACGATTGAATAACGGTTTGAGTGTATCCATGGAAAGTTTTTTGTAATTTGTGCTGAAACCCTTACCCGTTAGTTCAACCGGATTATAGGTTGGCGATGAAACGAAAGCAAGAACTTCACCGCTGGATGGCTCTATGCAAACAATGGCACCGGTTTTATTAACCATTAATTGTTCTCCATATTTCTGCAAAGATGATTTCAGCGTGGAGGTCAAATCCAATCCGGAGATAGAAACTGTGTCATATAAGCCCTCTTTAAAAGCGCCCATTTCAGCGCCTCTTACATTCACCATAACATGCCTGACACCTCGCATCCCTTTTAACAATGACTCATAACTTTCTTCCAACCCGCTTATTCCAATGTAATCGCCCATGCGATACTCACCTCCAATTTTTTTCAATTTTTTTTTACTTATTTCTCCGGTATATCCAAAAACATGAGCGCCTGAAAGTGAAGGGTAATCCCTAATCGTTCTTGGCTGTACATAAAATCCTGGAAATTCTATGAGAAATTCCTGCAAGCGACCATACATTGAATTTGATAGCTGGCTTTCAAATACAGAAGGAATATAGGCGGAAAATTTTTTGCAAATTTTATATCGTTTTATAAATTCCTCTATGGGTAGATTCAGTAATTGACAAAATTTTAACGTATCAATTTTTTTAACCTGATGAGGTACCAACATTAAATCGTAGATGGGGGCATTGCATACTACTATTTCGCTATCCCGGTCAAAAATTAATCCCCTCGAAGGATAGGCGGTCACACGCCGGATAATATTACCTTCGGCTGATGCCTTGTAGCTTGAATCTATAAGCTGAAGATAAAACAACCGTGCAACGAAAATAATGGCGGTTGCTAAAATAATAAGCCGGATAATGATTACGCGGTTGGAATTAAAATTCATCAGATTTTTTTATATTCAGTGTCCTTAAATATAAAGTGCAGTGAAAAAATTAAAAATAATGTTAAAAATGAGCTTAACAGGATTTTCAATAAAGTAACCCAAAAATTCTGAAAACTGAATATTTCTAAGAAAAAAAGTGTACTATGATGAATAAAAATAATAAAGATTGAATATTTGAAAAACCAGGTAAAACCCATGTATTGAATATCAATTTTAGTGTCGTCGTCATACCCCCCTCGAGGCATTAGAAAAGAAAGAACAAAAGGTCTTACAAGCATCATAAACAGGCAAGATGCAGAATGTAATCCCAGGCTATTGGAAAAAATGTCAATAATAAATCCAGTAATAAATGCAAGAAGCAATAGAAACGGTTTTGACAAGGATACTGGCAATTTCAACAAGAATAAAATATAGATAAATCCGAAGGCATATCCGAAAATACTAAATTTAGACACAAGGAAGATTTGCAATAAAATGCATGCAATAAACCGTAGAATATGTTCATTAATATATGATTTCATTTTTTGCTTACACTTTCAGTAGGTTGTTCCAGCGCCTGTTGTTCCTCCGAAGTTTTATTTTGCATAATATAAACATAACGGATTTTGCTAAAATCAGCATGTAGTTTTATTTTGAGAGTAAAAAAATTTTCACCCGGGTTTAACTTTTTCTCTTCAATTTTTCCAATAGGTATATTTGCTGGAAATATAGAGGAATAATCAGAGGAAACAACACTATCACCCAACGTAATTACAATATGTTTGGGTATATATTTTAAAATTGCATGTGATGGATCAATACCATCCCATGTTAACGTTCCGGCGGTATTATTTTTTTTTATTTTTACTGAAAATAATGATTTTGTATTTAAAAGAGATACTGCCACTGAGTAATTTTCCGATACCCGGCTGATAATGCCAATTACAGCATTTTGAGTAATAACCCCCATACCGGGTTTTATTCCGTTCTTAATTCCTTTATTGAGAGTAATAAAATTTTCAGGTTGATATACCGTATTGTTAACGACCAATGCAGTGTATATGTCATATTGATTTTCATTTACTGCATGTTTCAAAAAAGGGAATGAGATGGAGTCATGTTTGTCATCGGAAAAATGTGAAATCATAAGACGTGAATTTTCATTCATTAAACTGTCATTAACATTTTTTAGATTAAGATAGTAGGAAACAGAAGAAGAAAATTCATGAACTCGTCCGGAGATTTCTGTGAAAAAATTAAAAAATTTCCCACTTTGATATGGATTTTTGGTGAATAACATCCATAAACTGATTATTTCAAGGAAAAGAAAAAGCAGAAAAGAACGGTATCTGTTTAGAAGCAGAAAAAAATTATGCATAATTCTATGTCATCAGTATTCCTCTGAATGTTTCGATATTTTTCAGGACAATACCGGTGCCTCTGACGACAGCTCTCAACGGGTCATCTGCCACATAAACTTTCACTTTTGCTTTGGCGGAAATTCTTTTATCAAGTCCTCTTAATAAGGCACCGCCGCCAGTTAAATGTATTCCGTTTTTCAAAATGTCACCGGAAAGTTCAGGGGGGGTTAGTTCCAGTGCTTTCAGAACAGCATCTTCAATTTTGGAAATGGTTTTATCAATTGCCTGAGCGATTTCAGAATAACCAACCGATACAACTTTAGGAATTCCTGTCATAAGGTCGCGTCCCATAATTTCAATGTCTTCGGGTGGATTTTCAAGTTCTGAGAGGGAAGAACCCACTTCAATTTTTATTTTTTCGGCGCTTCGTTCACCGATTAACAAATTATGCTGACGGCGCATGTAGTCAAGAACGTCATTATTCAGGTGATCTCCAGCTGTTCGGATTGATTCATTGCAAACAATACCGGCTAAAGCAATTACGGCAATCTCCGTAGTGCCACCCCCAATGTCAACTATCATGTTACCGTTAGGTTCTTCGACATCAATACCTATTCCTATAGCCGCCGCCATGGGTTCATGAATCATATAAACTTCTTTAGCGCCTGCATGTTCTGCAGAGTCCTTTACTGCCCTTTTTTCCACTTCCGTTATTCCGGATGGAATACAAATTACCATACGTAAAGAAGGAGTAAAAAATCTTCTGCCGGGATGAATCATTTTTATCATTTCCCTGATCATGTGTTCAGCGACTGTAAAATCAGCTATAACACCGTCTTTCAAGGGTCTTACCGTTTTAATATTAGGATGCGTCTTCTCGTGCATTTGCATTGCCTTTTTTCCAACAGCCAATACTTTCCCATTGGTGCGGTCTAATGCCACTATGGAGGGTTCCTCAACCACAATTTTATCATTACAAATTATTAATGTGTTTGCCGTGCCAAGGTCTATGGCAATTTCAGAAGTGAAGAAATCGAAGAAGCCCATTTTTTATATTGGAATGTTGGAAAGTTGGAATATTGGGTTGGCGCGCACATTATTCCAACATTCCATTATTCCATTTTAAACAAGTGCAAAAATATAGTAAGTTTTAAAGGTATGTTAAATAGAAAATAATAAGTTATCACCAAGTTATTAACAATTACATTTTTAATGATATACTTAACGTGGAAAATGTTCAAACTCATTCACCAGATCATACACCTCCGAAGGATGTTCACCACGTTTTAATCCTCTTATTTTTCCTAAGCGGACAATCACAACATTTTTTTCAGGAATACAAATTATATACTGACCTAGTATGCCTCTTGCATAGTAGAAATTATGAACGGAATCGCTTACTAACCACCAGTGCATACCATAATAATCTACGGGGTTACTGTTCTGGTCTTTAATTAAACAGGGTGATAATGTCTTATGAACAAATGATGAATCAAGTAATTGCGCCCCCTTCCAGGTTCCGTTATGAAGATACAGCATACCTATGCGTGCAAGATCACGGGCTGTAGCTGAAAAACAACAAAATCCTTTTTCTTTACCCCCTTCATGATCCAAACTCCATAAAGCAGTTTTTTCAGCACCTATGGGGTTCCACAGTTTTTCCTGTGCATACTCACTTATTTTTTTTCCTGTAATCGATTCGAGTACAAAGGTTAACATCTGAGTGTCACAGCTTTTATAATAAAACAGGTTTCCGGGATTTTCTTTCATTTCCAATCCAGAAACAAGTTTCCATAAATCAAAACCATAATACGCTTCTGTGGTGACACTAAATGGATCCATATACGATTCATCCCATTCCAAACCGGAGCTCATGGTGAGTAAATCCCTGATGCGTATGTTTCCTTTAGGCGTATGTTGAAATGACGGTAGAAATGTACCGATTGTCATGTCAAGATTATCTATTAATTTCTCTTTCAATGCGATCCCTGTAAGAATGCAAACAATGCTTTTAGTCATGGAAAATGAATTGGAAATTGTATTTTTATCAAAATCCTCCCAATATTTCTCATAAACGAAAGTGTCATTATGCACAACTACCAATGCGGTGGTTTTTAGTGACACAAGTAATTTTTCAAGTTCGGGAGAGATGTTAATTGATTTTATTTCAGAGTTAGAAGGAATAGGAGAGGGGTTGAGCGATTTTAGTTCTCTATTATGAAAAATTTCATAATCATCAATATCAGCAAAATTATGATAAAGTGCAGGATACAGAAATAATTTACCGCTCAGTAGAATCCAGAGATTTGGAATTAAAAGGATGAGAAACAGGATAAGAAGAAGTTTGTTTTTTTTCATTATCTACAAGCTCTAAAAATCCATACCCATGGAGAGATGAAATTTTGGTTCGCGTTTTAGTTGTGAATCAATGCCCCAGGCAACATCTAATTTAAGATAGTACCCAAAAAATAACGAACGTATTCCGAACCCATAACCCATAGCCACGGGCGCTTTACGTGTAATCATAACAACGGTAACGGGATTTCCGGTAACAGCGCCCAGGGTATCCCGCTGATAAATTTGTTCTTCAGAAAAAGGATTTAAGCTCCCGCTCCAGGCAGTGCCTACGTCTGTAAAACCTGTAATCTGAAGATTGTATAAAAAGCTGGAAGAAATGGGTCCATTATAGAGATACCTGGCAATGGGGACTCTTAGTTCAAAATTACCCATCATATATTTGTCGCCGTTTCTGAAATTATAATTGAAGCCCCGGAAATTTGTTACATAACCGGCAAGCGGGTAGGGGAGTACATACGGGTTATTGTCAAATTGAGGAATCACCCAACTGTCAACGCCTCCAATCAGATAATTAGTGGCATCCCTCCCCCCTGAAAAACCAAAAGTTCCTCTGGAAGCAAGTGTCACTAAACGATGAACCGGTAAATAATGCCGGTAATCAAAATAAAAAAAGTAAAGTTTTATGTCCCTGAAATAGGTCTTAAGCCCCGTTTTATAACGTACCCCCTCCGGTAAATTAATGCCACGGTTCAGAATGTTATCACAAACAAATTCTGTAAAAAGTCCACCGGTATAAAAACGGGCTGTGTCTCTGGCATCTAATTGCAAAGGGTCATTTATTGAAAACAAAGAAAAATGCGGACCTGCTTTGATGCTTTTTGAACGGCTAAACGGATAAGAAACATAACCGGAAATATCATAATGATCTACGTTCCTCAGATAATTTTGAAATTCATACCCAATGGAAACCTTTTCATATTGTAACACGAAATCAGGTTTTTTTACGAGATAAGAATATTTAATTGAATAAGAAGTATTTCTTGCATTAGGAAGTAACAATAAATATGCTTCCAGACGATGATTTTCAAAGAAATCCATTAAATCAACTCCAACAATACCATGAACCCCGTGATAAGGTGAAAAATTTATTCCAGTTACAAATTTTGCCAGGTTGAAGCGCAAACCGTAAGGATAGGGCTCAGAAATTTTCAGATTTGATTCGTTAATTAGGGTGTCTGGCTTTTTGGAAGAAAGAAGGTTAGGAGCTTTAAAATTATCAGCAGGAATGTTCCAGGTCATATTCTGATCATTATTCTTATTAGTTGAAGCAGTGGAATCCGATTCGAAACGGTAATCATAAATATTTATTGAACTTTTAGCAGTATCCTCCTGCGGTTTATTCTTAGGATCATTTGAAGATGAGATAGGAGAATTTCTTATAGTGTCACTACGAAAAGTTACGGAAGTATCCTGTACGTTAGTAGATAATCGTTCATTTTCTTCTTCAATAGCCCTGCTCTTTAGTAAAGATTGTCTTAAGGTTTGTATATCCAAAAACTCAGTAGTATGAGTGAAATTTTTCCAATAAAATAATTTGTTTTTTCCACGATGATTCATGATGGTAATCAACGAACCGGAATCGGCATTAAAATCGAAGGATTTAATACCGGTATCAAATTGTGTCATCTTATTATTTTCACCTGTTTCAGAATTTAAACGGTAAAGTGACTCAATTCCGTTTTCGTCGCTGATATAAATAATTTCTGAATCAGCGCCCTGAATTGGATTTTTTTCGTGACCTTGAGTTTGTGTAAGCCGTTTTAACTTAATATCCCATTTTACTTTTTCAGCGGAATATAAATCATATACATTTTCAATCATGTCATAATCAGCACGAACGTATTTACCGGTATAATCACGCCGGTTCGAAACAAAAATAATTGTTTTACTGCCTTTTAGAAAAAATGGATCCAGGTCATCAAAAGAATCATCGGTAATCTGGGTCAGGCGTTGATTCTTAAATGTATATACGAAAATATCCGTTTTCCCATTCATTACAGCGCTTACAACTATGGAACCACCATCTTGGGAATAGTTAAATGAATTAATGTTGGTAAACAAAGGGAAATTAATTTGTATTTTCTCTTTTGTTTCCATGTTAATAATGAAAAGAGAAACTTTTCCTTTTGTAAGATTCATGACAGCCAGTTTTTTTCCAGTTGGATTCCATGAAATTAATGGGATATTGAAATTAATTTCCTGAATTTCAGTAAAATCACCACCCCGTAAAATTGTCTTACGTTTACGGGTTTCAAGATTCATTATAACCACTTTGTATTTACCATTATAATTTACAGTATAGGCAACCGAATTTCCATCGGGATTTAATTTTAGATGGTTATAAAGTTTATTTCTCCGGTTTCTTTTAATAATTAATAATGAATCATCCGGCATTACATAATTGTTTATGGAATGTTGGTATGCCTGTTCGTAATACGTTATCCATTTCTTCAGAAACGCATCAAAACTAATTCCCAGCGAAGTGGAAATGGCTGATTCAACATTTCTGGTAAGCCGGGTCAGATTAAGAATATTACTGATTGAATTAACCCCATATTCTTCCACAATATAATTCCAGATAGCTTGTCCTGTAAACATCGCTTCATTTTTTGAAAAATTTGATGCTTTTTTGAAACGATTGCTGACCACAGCGGCTCTCATGAAATCGTCCATATCTGAAGACCATCCTACACTAAGGTAAGCATATAATCCTTCGGTGTACCATTCGGGCAAATTCAATAAATAGGCGTTCTGTAGAATTTCCTGGAAGGATCCCCCGTACATCATTTCATTGAGCAGAACTTCAGAAAGGCGGGTAGTAAGCGTATGTTCAAAACTGATATAACTACCGTCAAAAGGGATTGATAATTTGTTTTTTACCAGACGGGTTTCGCCTCCGTTCAGTGTGATTTCCTGGCTGAGTCCAATATTGCTTTGCTCCATGTCGTAGGTAGAATTATAAACTAATATTTCAATCTTGTTTTCAGGTGCGTAACCCATCAGTGAAGTTAGGCGGGGAAATTCTCTTTCCGAATGGATAATAGCATGTTTTGCAACGGCATTACCCCCTTTGTAAAAATAAACATCAAAATTCTGGCTCCGTTGGTAAAGCCAGATAAATCCCTTTTGTTGTACCCTGTTACGGCCAAATGTAGTTTGTGAATTCTGGGAATAAGCCGACGGTAGAATCAGATAAAAGCATAGAGCAAACCCGGCAAAAAACGATTTAAAGGTCATAATATATAACAAATTTACATTAAAATATTGATTTACGCAAAAAAGTGATATTTACCATAGAAACATTAGATTTGTAACATGATTCACATACAACCATTTACATTCAACCCTTTTTCGGAAAACACATATATATTATATGAAGAAACGGGCGAATGTGCCATTATTGACCCTGGTGTTTACGAGCCCTTTGAAGAAAAAGAAATAGTTGATTTCATACAATCTAAAAAACTGATTCCAAAATTATTGCTTAACACGCATTGTCATATTGATCATGTACTTGGAAATTCGTTTGTATCCGGTAAATTTAAACTTGCATTAGCAATTCCGGAATTAGAATTACCTGTTCTCAAAGCAGTAAATTCGTATAAGAATGAATGGGGTTTTTTTAAGTATAAAGAATGTACCCCTCAAATTTTTATTAAGGAGGGAGATGTTTTTCATCTTGGGAAAAATAATTTTAAGACAATTTTTACACCCGGACATTCACCCGGTCATGTTGCTTTTTATTTAGAAAATCAAAAAATATGTATTGGTGGTGATGTATTATTTCGTGAAAGTATAGGTAGAACGGACCTTCCGGGGGGCGACTATGATACGTTAATCAGTAGTATTAAAAATAAATTATTTCCTCTGGGGGATGATGTAAAGGTTTTCCCCGGGCATGGTCCTGAAACAACAATTGGTTATGAGAAGAAATTCAATCCGTTTGTAAAGGAATAAGGGTATGGGGTATAAGGGTATAAAGGTGTAGCCCCCTATACCTTTATACCCCTATACCCCTATACCCCTATACCCCTATACCCCTATATCCCTATACCCCTATACCCCTATACCCCTATACCCCTATACCCCTATACCCCTATACCCCTATATCCCTATATCCCTATATCCCTATACCCCTATACCCTTCAACATCCAATGGAAACCGTCTTAATCGTTTTATTATTAATTTCTCTTTTATTTATCGGTGCCCGGCTTTTTGTTATTATCGGAGCAGTGACACTGCTGTTGTTTTTTATGTATTGTGATTTACCCATGTTTTCGCTGATAAAAAGCATGTTCGACATGTTGAATAAGTCGGCATTTCTTGCCATTCCGCTCTATGTTTTTGCCGGTGCCATCATGGCAAAAGGGGAAATAGCACGCAGATTAGTGGAATTGGCACTCGCATTGGTGGGATGGATGAGGGGTGGGCTTGCCGTGGCGAGTGTTGCGGCTTGTATGCTGTTTGCTTCTATTTCAGGATCTTCTCCGGTAACGTTGATTACCATTGGTTCAATTATGTATCCCGCCATGCAAAAACGAAATTACCCGGACCATTTATCCATCGGGGTGATTTCAGTTGCCGGTTCACTTGGCATCCTGATACCTCCTAGCATTCCCATGATTATTTTTTCCATTGTCACAGGCGCAAATATTAATCAACTTTTCTTAGCAGGAATTATACCGGGTGTAATTACCGGCATATTGTTGATGGGGGTTTCCGTTTTATTGGGATTAAGATTTCAATCAGAGGTAGTTCCTTTCTCTTCCACTCAATTATGGGTGAAATTCAAAAGAGGGCTACCGGCGCTTTTTATGCCATTGCTTGTGCTTGGTGGAATATATAGCGGAATTTATACAGTGACAGAAGCCGCGGCTGTGGCGGCTGTTTACGCGCTGGTGATGGAATATTTTGTTTTTAAGGAAATGAAAGTTAAAGATATAGTAAATACATTGTACGATTCGGTAATAATTCTTGGAATTATTTTCATCATCATAGCCATGGCAACAGCATTCAATTTTTTTCTTACCGTTGAGGATGTGCCAATGCTTCTTGTAGATTTTCTTCAGTCATTTGTTACAAACAGAGTTCAATTTCTATTAATCACTATTCTTCTATTATTGATAGTTGGTTTATTTATGGACATTATTTCTGCAATATTAATTTTAGCGCCTTTACTATTACCAACTGCTCTTGCATTTGATGTTGACCCGGTTCAGCTTGGACTTATTTTTATTGTAGGATTAGAAATTGGTTATTTGACACCACCCATAGGCATCAATCTTTTTGTGGCAAGCGCATTATTTAATAAGCCATTTGGTAAAGTAGTGAGCGCTTCGCTGATATTTACTTTTTGCCTATTGATTACTTTATTTCTCGTAGCTTTTTTCCCACAATTTGCGAAAATTTGAGCAACACGATGCGCCGTGTCACTACACTCATATTTCACCATTCCTTGGTAAGGAAATAGTCACTACACTACCTCTCTTGGGAATGCTTTTTATTATCAACTTTCCCTTATGTAATTTTACAACTGTATTTACCAAAGCCAAACCCACACCATGCCCAGGTATATATCTGGTTTTTGCAGAACGGTAAAATGGCTCTAAAATTTTTGTAATTTCATCTTCTTCAATACCCATACCAGAATCAATAATTGACAGTTTCATTGATTCTCTATCCGGATTCATTTCAATAGTTACCGGTTGATCAACCGGGGAATATTTAGCCGCATTATCCAGCACGTTCATGCATGCTTTTGATAATAGTTCTGCGTTTCCATTAATATTGAATAAATCATCTTCTTCGTTATGAGATGAAATTTTAAATTCTATTTTTCTCTCGGGATATCTATCTTTAAAACTTTTAGTGACATCATAAATTAATTCATCAAACGGTATCGTTCGGAAAGGTATTTTAGAGGTCTCATACGTAGCTTGTGACAGTAAAAGAAGATTAGTAATCAGGCGGGTTATATTATTTATTTCATCCAGGGTAGATGTTAATGTTTTTATGTATTCTTGCTCTGTTCTGGAGTTCATTAGACAAACTTGCAATTCACTTTTAATGACCGCTAATGGGGTTTTCATTTCATGAGATGCATTTGCCACAAAACTCTTATGGTTTTCTATTGAATATTCTAAACGGTCTAACAGCTTGTTTATTGTTTTGGTTAGTCGTGCAAGTTCGTCATGACTTTTTCCTTCTTGTATCCGAAGATTTATGTTTTCGCCTGAAATATTTTCAGCGGTATTGGTGATTTTTATAACAGGTTTCAATGCTTGGCTTGCAAAAAACCATCCTAAACCAAATACTGAAATAACTGAGAAACAGAAACCAAACAACAGGACTTGTTTCAGGTGAGTGATTTTTTTATACCCATAAACATCAATCGCCGATGCCACTGCCACAAACGGGGTTCCTGTTTCGTCTGTAAAATAAATACCAACAGTTTGCCGTAAACCATTATGTACTTCATACTTTCCTGATTGCCTTACCTTGTCAATAAAAGAGATGTCAGCTTTGAATTTAATGCTGTCTTTTATAAAAACGGATTCATTGTTGGAATTATAAATTCTTAATACCTCTTCCGTAAATGTATTCAGAAAGTTTAATCGAGTTGGTTTAATCAGTAGATTTTGGCTTGAGTCAGATACAAGGAATACTTTGACGATACTTCTGGCTCTTGCATCTAATCGCCGGTAGTAATCTTCTTCCCGGAATTCACTGGAAAACAAATAAACATAAATTGAGAATGTGGCAAGCAATAAGGTCACAAGACCTGTAAATTGCAAACTTATTTTAGTTTTAATATTCATCAGGGCTTAGATCTCTTCTTTTACCACATACCCCATTCCAACCATGGTGTGAATTAATTTTTTATTAAAGTTTTTATCCACTTTTTTCCTGAGAAAGTTGATGTAAACATCAATTATATTGCTATCAGTATCAAAAGGCACTTCCCAAATTCTATCGGCAATATCATCACGGGATATTACTTTATTTTTATTTCTCATCAAATATTCGAGTAATGAAAATTCTTTTGCCGTCAAATTTATGTTTTGATTATCTCTGGTAACTCTTTTTGCCGATGTATCCATTTTCAAATCTGAAATTTCAAGAAGCGAATTGGTGGAAATTTCATGGTTTCTGCGAATTAATGCTCTCACCCTGGCGAGCAGTTCTTTAAATTCAAATGGTTTCACAAGATAATCATCAGCGCCGGATTCAAGCCCAGTAACTTTGTCATCCAGGGAGCTGAGAGCGGTCAGCAACAAGATAGGAATCCGTTGATTTTTTTTTCGGATGGATTTACATACCTCAAGCCCCGATTTACCGGGTAGAAGTATGTCGAGAATAATTAAATCAAAATTACTTGAGTTAATTAATCTGTCTGCTTCCATTCCATCATAAGCAATTTGAACTGTGAATCCTTGTTCTTTTAAACCTTTTTCTACAAAGGAAGCAAGTTTTCGTTCATCTTCAACTAAAAGTATTTTAAGCATGCTAGTGGTTATTAAAAGTTAATTAAATTGTGGGATTAAAGATATGAATTTTTTATAATACTCAAAAATTCATATTTTTGGCTGAAATATAAGCACACGGATTCAAAAATGCCTTACACAGATCCTTTTATCAGGTTCGATAAAACCCAATTAATAAATCTTGAGTACTCCCTCTCAAAAGAATATATTCGCGCAAATTCTACAGGTGCCTATTGTTCTTCCACTATAATAAACTGCAACACCAGAAAATATCATGGGCTTTTGGTTGCAGAACAACCGCAATTTGATAACGATAAACATGTTTTCATCTCTACTATTGACGAAACCATTATTGTAGAAAATCAACCGTTTGACCTTGGTATTCATAAATATCCGGGTATCTACTACCCAAAGGGACATAAATATCTTGAGGATTTTGAAACAGAACCCATTTCTTTTCTTGTTTACAAAATAGGAAATGCCCTAATCATTAAAAAAATTCTGTTGGCACAGAACGAAGACCAGGTTTATATCACGTATCAGTTAAAGGAAGGACCTTCTTCTGTCAGAATGCAACTACATCCCTTTTTGGCTTTTAGAAATTATCACAAACTCAGTAAAGCAAATAATTATGTGACGCATCACTTTACTCCCATTAAGAATGGAATAAAACTGAGAATGTATACCGGCTATTCTGAACTTTATATGCAGTTCTCCAAAACTCCGGAATACACTCCTCATCCCGAATGGTACTATAACATTGAATATATTGAAGAAAAAGTACGCGGGTATGAATTTCTGGAGGATCTTTACGTACCTGGTTTTTTTGAACTACTATTAAAAAAAAATGAAATACTTGCTTTTTCTGCTTCCTTAAAAGAAGGAAGTCCTGCGCGGTTTTTAAGTTCTTTTAAGAATGAAATTAAAAAGAGAATTTCCAGGACTGATTTAAAAACTTGTTTGCAAAATGCCTCTCAACAGTTTATTATATCTAAAGACGAAAAAACCAAAGTAATAGCAGGGTATCATTGGTTTGGTACCTGGGGAAGAGATACTTTTATTTCACTACCGGGTCTTACCCTGATAAATAGTGACACTAAAAAATGTATGCAAGTGCTCGATACCCTCTGTCAGGATTTAAAGGGTCCCTTGTTTCCTAATACGGGTATTGGGTTACAAGCGGCATGCAATTCTGTGGATGCTCCCCTGTGGTTTTTCTGGACCTTGCAAAAGCTCTCCGGGAAACTTAATAATTCCTCTATTATCTGGAAAAAATATGGTTCTGTTATGAAAAATATTCTAATGGGTTATCGTCAGGGAACACAGTTCAATATTAAAATGATGGAGAACGGGCTTATTTATTCCGGCATTAATGGCATGGCACTTACCTGGATGGACGCGGTTGTCGAAGGAAAACCGGTGACACCGCGTACAGGATTTCAGGTGGAAATAAATGCGCTATGGTATAATGCTATATGTTTTTGTCTGGCATTAGCTGAAAAAAATAACGACAATGAGTTTATGGGTGCATGGAAAGAGTTGGTTACAAAAATAAAAACAGAATTTATTAACTTTTTCTGGAGCGATGAAAAAAAATATCTTGCCGATTATGGGGAAGGTAATTTCAGGGATTTTTCTGTAAGACCAAATCAACTATTTGCAGTGTCACTACCTTATATTATGCTGGAAGATGAGAAGTCATCTTTAGTATTGGAAAAAGTTAAAAACGAATTATTAACTCTGCGTGGATTGCGCTCGTTGGCTCCCAAAAATAAATTATATATTGGTGTTTATTCAGGTGACCAGACAAGCCGCGATAAGGCATACCATCAGGGAACGGTCTGGCCCTGGCTGTTAGGTCATTTCACGGAAGCATATCTGAAAATTCATGGCGCTTCAGCTATTCCATTTTTAACAGGAATATTTGAGGGATTTTCTGAAGAAATGAAAAATGCCGGAGTTGGAACCGTTTCAGAAATATACGAAGGAGATCCGCCTCACCGTGCTGTTGGAGCAATCTCTCAGGCATGGAGTGTGGCGGAGTTACTGCGGATGAAAGAGATGATTGATAATTTTAAATGATGTCTTTTTTGTAGAGACACGGTGCACCTTGTCTCTACAGTCCCAAATAAAAACCATGCCACTAACCACACTCATGTTCGGTTGGGAATTCCCACCACATATTTCCGGCGGTCTCGGAACTGCCTGCGAGGGACTTACTCGTGGGTTAAACAAACATGGGGTAAAAGTAATTTTTGTAGTACCAAGAACGTTCGGTGATGAAGATGCTTCAACCATAAATCTGATAAATGCGAGTGATCTACGAATAGATATTCGTGAATCTCAATATCACGAACATTGGAAAAATATGAGTGTGATTTCTGTGGGCTCCAGTTTGGTACCCTATCTGTCACCGCAGGAATTTTACCGGCTTACTACTAAATCAGAACATGATTTTACCGATATTGATGAATCGGTTTTTTCAGAGCAATTTACTTTTTCCGGAACTTACGGAAAAGATTTGATGAAAGAAGTAGCACGTTATGCCCTTGTAGCATCAAAAATTGCCTTGCATAATGATTTTGATGTCATTCATGCACATGATTGGCTAACTTTTCCTGCAGGCATTGCCGCAAAAAAAATTAAAAAAAAACCCCTGGTGGTGCATATACATGCCACTGAATTTGATCGTTCTGGAGAAAATATTAATCAGGATGTTTATAATATTGAAAGAAACGGAATGGAATCAGCAGACACTGTTATTACTGTCAGTAATTTTACGAGAGATATTGTCATTGAACGATACGGTATTGATCCTGCAAAAATCATCACCGTTCATAATGCAGTTATTCCCAAAGAATATACGGATGAAAAATATAATAAAAAGGTCAATGAAAAAATAGTGACATTTTTAGGAAGAGTTACATTTCAGAAAGGTCCGGAATATTTTATTGAAGCGGCAAGTAAAGTTCTGCAAAAAGATAATCAGGTACGGTTTGTAATGGCTGGAGGGGGAGATATGTTATACAGGATGATTCGAAGAGCCGCCCGGTTAAAAATTACTACAAAATTTCATTTCACAGGGTTCCTTCATAAAGGAGAAGTAGATGAAATGTTTGCCATGAGTGATGTTTATGTGATGCCATCCGTTTCTGAACCCTTTGGTATTTCACCGCTGGAAGCAATGCGCTCCGGTGTTCCTGTAATTATTTCCAAGCAATCCGGAGTCAGCGAAATTCTCCATTATGCCCTGAAAGTGGATTTCTGGGATATTGATGCAATTTCAGATTGTATTTACGGGTTACTGCATTATCCCGCCTTATCCAAAATGTTTTCACGTTATGGCAAACAAGAAGTTGATAAATTAAAATGGGAAAATGCCGCATTAAAGGTTAAAAACGTATATTTGAATGTGATTAATGGACATTAGAAATTTCTTTTGTATATCATGGTGTAGCGGCACGATGCACCGTGCCGCTGTAAATTTGATTTTATAATTATTTTTGTACATCACGGTGCAGCGTGTCGCTGTATTTTGATATTAGAATTCGTGTCGTGTAATATTTTTTTTCATTTATGAAAGCCATCTGTTTTTATTTTCAGGTTCACCAGCCCTTCCGGTTGCGAACCTACCGTTTTTTTGAAATCGGAGGGAGTCATCATTATTTTGATGATTATGCCAATCGTTCGATTATGCGAAAGGTGGCTGATAAATGCTATTTGCCAGCCAATAAACTGATGCTCGATTTAATAAAAGAATATGGAACCCGTTTCAAAATCGCATATTCTTTATCGGGAGTAGTTATTGACCAATTTGAGCAATATGCTCCCGATGTGCTGGAAAGTTTTCGTAAGCTGGCTCAAACCGGCTGTGTTGAATTTCTTGCTGAAACCTATTCACATTCTCTTTCCGCTCTCAAAAGCCGTGAGGAATTTTTCCGTCAGGTGGAGTTACAAAAACAAAAAGTTAAAGAACATTTTAATGTATCACCCACATGCTTCCGTAATACCGAATTGATTTATTCCGATAAAATCGGAGAATTGGTTCACTCCTTAGGATTTAAAGCCATGTTAACCGAAGGGGCAAAACATATCTTGGGTTGGAGAAGTCCGAATTTTCTTTATTGCAATGCCATTCAACCAAAACTAAAGTTATTATTGAAAAATTATCAGTTAAGCGATGACATTGCCTTCCGTTTTTCCCATAGGGGATGGGGAGAGTGGCCCTTGACAACTGAAAAATATATTCAATGGATCAATTCAATATCTCATAAAGAAGAGGTTATCAACCTTTTTATGGATTACGAAACTTTCGGAGAACATCAGTGGGCAGAAACGGGAATTTTTGATTTTATGCGTATGCTTCCCAAAATGGTGTATGGTCACACGCCATTTACGTTCATGACTCCTTCTGAAGTCAGTTCTCATTTTCAACCCGTAGCTTCCATTCATGTGCCTACCCCGATATCCTGGGCAGATGAAGAAAGAGACCTCACTGCCTGGCTGGGAAATGAACTTCAGGATGAAGCGTTTAACAAACTGTATGAATTGGAAGCAAAAGTTAAAAATTGCAGTGACACTCAAATTCAGAGAGATTGGAAATATTTGCAAACCAGCGACCATTTTTATTACATGTGCACGAAGTTCTTTTCCGACGGAGATGTCCATAAATATTTTAATCCCTATAATACTCCTTACGAAGCATTTATTAATTACATGAACGTGCTTTCGGATTTTATTATCCGGGTTGACAAGAATTATTCAGACGCAGCTCCTGCAGAACCCCTTGCTGTAAAGAAACAAAAAATTCAAAAGGGTAAAAAAATTAGTGCCACTAAAAAGAGAGCTTCAAAAAAAATTCAAAAGGGATGATTTATTACTGCACAGCACATAAATATTTTCCCCTTAAAAAAAATAACACATAACATAAAACACAAAACACAAAACACAAAACACAACATACAAAATTTTTAAGTGTTTTCAGACCAAGTCATTGACCTTAATAAATCCCCATGCCCACCCCCTCCTCCCAAATCCCGGACTACCTGTTTGAAGTAAGCTGGGAAGTATGCAATAAAGTTGGAGGCATACACACCGTTGTTAGCACAAAATCAGTATGCCTCGGCGCCGAGTTTGGAAACCGACATTTATTGATCGGTCCGGATATCTGGAAAGAAACCGATAGAAACCCGGAATTTATCGAAGATAAAATGCTGTTCCGCTCATGGAAAGAATCTCTCGCTGACAAGCCATTTAAAATCAGAACGGGAAGATGGAACATCCCATCAAAACCACTTGTGATTTTGATTGACTTTACTCCTTTATATTCTAAAAAGGATGAAGTTTTTACAAAACTCTATGAAAAATACGGACTTGATTCCTTAAGCGGTCAGTGGGATTATATTGAACCGGCGTTGTTTGGCTATGCCGCAGGAATGGCAATAGAGAGTTTTTACTATTTTCATTTATCATATCTGGATAAAACCGTGGCACATTTTCATGAATGGATGACAGGCGCAGGTATTTTATATTTGAAAGAACAGATACCACAAATTGCCACTTTGTTTACTACCCATGCTACTGCTACAGGAAGAGCTATAGCCGGTAATCATTTACCATTGTATGCTCAATTGGAAGAATATAAAGGAGACCTGTGTGCCCATAATTTTAATATTGTTTCAAAACATTCACTCGAGAAATTGTCTGCCATAAATTGCGATTGTTTTACTACGGTTTCAGAAATTACCGCCCGGGAATGTAAATTTCTGTTGGAAAAAACAGCAGATGTAATTACCCCAAATGGATTTGATATTTCCTGGGTGCCTGATCGAAAGGAATTACCGGTTAAAAAAAACAATGCACGAAAAAAACTAATTTCTGTTTTTCGCGCTTTGTTGAAACAGGAAATTTCAGAAAACGATTTTCTGATTGCATCCTCCGGCAGGTATGAATTCAGAAATAAAGGGCTGGATGTTTTTTTAAAATCATTGGCTTTGTTAAATAAAGAGGATGCATTAAAAAGAAAAATTATTGCATTTTTTCTTATTCCCGCCGCTCATTCAGGTCCACGGGAGGAAATTATATCCGGAGAAAATCAAAACGGTTTTTCTAAATTTGAACAAGCTATTTTAACTCATAAATTACTTAACAGTGACACTGATCAAATTCTTAAATTATCGCAAGAACTTGGTTTGGTTAACGATAGCAACAGCAATGTCAGGATTGTTTTTGTTCCCGTTTATCTTAATGGAAATGATGGGATATTCAATATGAATTATTACGAATTGTTAATGGGTTTCGACCAAACTGTATTTGCTTCTTATTATGAACCATGGGGATATACACCTCAGGAAAGCATCGCCTTTGGGATTCCCACTATTACTACCACACTCTCAGGGTATGGTGCATGGTATAATTCGAATTTTTCCGAAAACGAAAAACCTGTATATGTATTGGAAAGGGGAGAAGGGGAGGAGGAATCGTTTGTAGCGTCATTAGCGGAACGGATAAAAGAAAATATGTTAAAATCCCAGGAAGAAATAAATTCTACCCGCGAAGCCGCTTTTAACGTTAGCAAAGCGACTCAGTGGAAAATATTAATTTCACAATATAAACAAGCATTTAGTTTAGCGTTAGATAAAGTAAATAAACGTATAGAACATGTTAAACAAATCAGGAAACCTGAGTTTCATAATTCATCCCGGAACGATGTAGGTCATCTTATTAACAAACCACAATGGAAACGTATGCTGGTAAAAAGTCAATTGCCTGCAGAGTTGGAAATACTTAAAAAACTTGCAAATAATTTATGGTGGTCATGGGATTATGAGGCAAACCTGCTTTTTGAATCCATTGATAAAGAGACATGGGAAAGATACCATCACAATCCTATTGCATTATTGGAGGATTTACCTTTTTCAAAATACAAAGAATTACTTGACAATGAAAATTTTTTAACTAAGTTAAATAAAGTCAGCATCCGTTTTGAGAAATATATGTCTGATAAGAAAAACCAATTGGGTCCTAAAACAGCATATTTCTGCATGGAATATGGTTTGAATTCCATAATTCGTCTTTATTCGGGTGGCTTGGGTGTTTTGGCTGGAGATTATCTGAAAGAGGCATCTGATTATAACCTGGATTTAACAGCGGTTGGACTTCTATACCGTTCAGGTTATTTCAAACAATCCTTTTCGATCCATGGCGATCAGCTTGCGTCGTACAAAAATCAAAAATTTTCTTTTTTGCCTCTTACTCCGGTTAGAGATAAAGATGGAAACTGGATTAAAGTGACACTCGCACTTCCGGGGCGTAATTTATATGCGAAAGCATGGAAAATAGATGTTGGCAGAATTAAATTATATCTGTTGGATACCGATATAGAAGAAAATAGTGTCACTGACCGCATGACCACTCATGTCTTGTATGGTGGAAATGAAGAAAACCGGTTGAAGCAGGAAATTTTATTAGGTTTTGGCGGAATGCGTTTATTACGTTTATTGAAGGAAAACCCAGAAGTATTTCATTGCAACGAGGGTCATTCCGCATTTATAGGATTAGAACGCTTAAGAGAACTTATCCAGGATAAGAATCTTTCTTTTTCTGAAGCAACGGAAGTGGTTCGTTCCGGCAACCTCTTTACCACACACACTCCTGTGGAAGCGGGACATGATAAATTTTCAGAGGACTTGATGAGAATATATTTTTCAAATTTTGAAACCATTTTCAATATTTCATGGACACAATTTATGAGCTTGGGCAGGATCCATGAAAATGACACAACGGAAAAATTTTCCATGAGTTGTCTGGCGTTACGTTTATCCAGCGAAATAAATGCGGTAAGCAAAATTCATGAAGTAGTGACACGAAAAATATTTAACCCGGTTTGGGATGGGTTTGATGAAAAGGAATTGAATATTGGTTCTGTAACAAACGGAGTGCATTTTGCCACCTGGTGTTCCTGGGAATGGCAGAAATTATTCAGGAAAACATTTTCCAAAGGATTTTATAAAAATCCAGCAAATAAAAATTATTGGAGTGCCATTCAAAGTGTGCCTGATTCAGAAATTTGGGACATCCGCTTGAATCTTAAAAAACAAATGCTTGAGAAAATAAAAGAGAGGATAAGAATAAATCTTACAAACCGCCATGAGAATCCCCAAAAAATTATTAATATTCTCTCTACGCTAAGTGAGAGCGCCTTAACGGTAGGATTTGCCCGCCGTTTTGCTACGTATAAAAGAGCGCATTTATTATTTAATAATCAGGAACGGCTAAAGTCCATTGTAAATAATCCTACCAAACCCGTGCAATTCATTTTTGCAGGCAAGGCGCATCCTAACGACCAAGCTGGTCAGGATATTATCAAACATATAATTGCCTTATCACTTCAGCCGGAATTTCAGGGTAAAATTATATTCGTCGAAAACTATAACATGGAAATAGCGGCTCAACTTGTACAGGGAGTTGACCTCTGGTTGAATACTCCCACTCGCCCCATGGAGGCATCCGGAACCAGCGGCATGAAAGCGGCTATGAATGGTATTATGAATTTCAGCGTATTGGACGGATGGTGGGATGAAGCATATCATGAAAATAATGGGTGGTGTTTGCCAAAGGAATCAACCTATCAGGATCATAATTTACAAAATGAATTGGACGCCGAAACATTGTACAGAATTTTCGAAAACGAAATTATTACTGAATATTTTGAACGAAACAAGTCAGGAATACCTGTAAAATGGATTAAAAGAATTAAAAACACTTTTAACGATATACCGCATAAATTTACAACCCGGAGAATGATAGAGGAATATCATAAAAGATATTACGAGTCCTTGGGAAATAAATCAGAGAAACTCAAGGAAAAACAATTTTTTCGTGCTAAAAAACTTGCCGATTGGAAGCGAAAAGTGCTGTTAAGCTGGGAATCCATCGAGGTTAAAAATATGGATGTGTATGACACGTTTAATAGTCCCATACCCTTAGGAGAAAATTTTACGGCAAAAATATTAGTTGACCTCAAAGATCTTTCACCTCAGGATATTAGCATGGAAGTGGTTTTTATTCAAAGGGATGAAAACTCGGGGGAGAAAAAGATTTTCTTTACAGGAGAACTGAATAAAAATATTGTAAGCAAGCACGAGGTCTTGTATGAGTGTGCTATTCCCGCTACCAAATCGGGGGTATATGAATACGGTTTTCGCATTTTTCCGGTTCACCCGGAATTATCACACAGGATGGATTTTGGCTTGGTGCGGTGGGTGTGAGTATAATTGCCAGACGCAGGTTTTCGTAAAGTAATGTAGGAAGTGGCAGTTGCAGTGGCAGTAGCAGTAGCAGTGGCAGTAGCCCCGAGAGGAATCGAACCTCCATTTAAAGTTTAGGAAACTTCCGTTCTATCCATTGAACTACAGGGCCTTTAAATTTTCATGAAATATACTTTCGAACAAGTGATGTTCGATAAAACATCTCAAAAATAGTGAATTGCATTGAATTAATCATTTGAAAGGAAACCGGAAAGGGCTAAACGTAATTATTTTTTTTCTCCGGGAAACTGAATAGGTATATCTATGGTTTTTAGAATTGTATTATTTCCGTTTATGAAATAAATATGGTAATTTATAGTTGTTAATATTTCTTCCTCTGAAATTCTCATATAAAAATTTTTTTCCATTCCATTCCGGCAAAGTACCGCCCCTATTCGTTCATATCTGTTATTTAAAAGTGTGGCATCCACTACAATGCAATACGTGTTAGTAGGATTGTCTAAAACCGAAAAAAAAGAGGTGGTAATGCCATTTACATTTGCAGTCCATGTAATTTTAACAATATTCCCTTCATAAATCATTTGCAGATAAATGGTTTGCTCGGGTAATATTTTAACCGGTTCATTTTTTTTATAGAAAATGCTGGTTGATTTATTAGTGAGTGGTTGAGCAAAGATTTTCAGGAAATGTGAGAAAAAGATAAGGTAAGACACGAGCAGAATATTCCCAATCAGGTTCAAAAACTTTCTCAGAAATAGTATAGTTCCTTTTGTCCGTATATAAGTATTTGAGCGCATAGCATTTTATTTTTTAATGCCCTACCTCATCTCTATACAATTTATTCTATCCCATATTTTTTTAAAATATATTTATATTATTTACAGTACTACAATCCTTTTTGAATACAACACATTCCCTATGGTTCCCTTCACATAGTAAACCCCATTGGAAAGACCCTTATTCAGTGTTAGTGTTGAAACATATCCCCCTTCTTTTTTGTTTATCCGTTGTTTGAAGATTTCTTCCCCCTTTTGATTTTCAACGCTAAGGTCAAAACTTCTTTTTTCCTGAGATGAAATGGCTACAAATAATTCCTGATAATTAGCGGGATTCGGAAAAGCGTCAAACAAGATACTTTCCCCGTTCCAATCTACTTCCAGCGGGTCTGAATAAAGAAATGTATTGTCTTTTTTCACTCTTTTAATGCGGTAATAATTTTTACCCAACTCATGACGAACCGGAATGGTATATTGCCTCGGTGATTCACTGTTTCTGCTAACGTCGTGCGCTGAAACAAACTCCCATTTTCCTTCATTTCTTTTTTCAATATCGTAACGCTCCGTCTCATATTCTTTTTCTACACTCCAGTATAAATAAGGAGAATTATCACTTGACACAGCGGCGCCGAAAAGAGGGAGTACTAACCGGTTTTCAACTTGCAGATTAGCGAATAAAGTGGCGCCGTATTCACATCTTTTTTTACCCGTTTGTTCAATCAGAAAAGTATAAGCGCCATCCGGTAATGCCTTTGCACTAATCTTATTTCCGTTTATCATTATCGGATATTCTAAAAACCCGGCAACATTCAAATTTTTGTGCAAGGGGTCATCAATTAGATTTATTTGCCTGTCTTCACAAACCGTGCATTTCATGTTCTCTACAGAAATAGTTACATCTTGCAACAACCCATCGGTGACTTTAAATTGATATATAAATGAGGACGAGGATTTTTTTATTTGTTTTTCATAATTCCCTCTCTGATTAAAAATATTCTTCCATAGTTGATTAATTCTGTTTTGCGAGTGAACTAATAATGGAAGAACCATTAAAAAAGGGAATATCACGGATTTGATGCTTGTTACTTTCATGGCTTTAAAGGTTTAGTTAAAAAGTAATTATGATACAAATATAAACATCAAATACCCTGTCAGGGCATTAAATTATAGGCAAATCTTACACGTTGAAAGTGCAAATATTGAACTATTTTGTAATGGAATTATAGTAGAAATTGGGTGAAAACTCAGGAAAAAATCTTACATGGTAGAATTACTAAAAGAAATGTTTCTGTTCAGAAACAAAAATAAAAAAATAATTTTGCCACAGATTACACGGATTAATGTTACATAAAATCTAAAACCATTTGTAATCCGTGTAATCAGTGGCTAATTTTTTTTTTCTTTGTCAATTTACGGTTAAACTGCGTGGGTACTGAACAATAACAATGCAATCAATAATCCTCTTCATCCGTAAACTCCCCGGTTCCAACATCTTCATCAGCATCATAGAGTGGATTTTCGCTAAATTCGTCTTCTAATCCATTATTATCTAAGAGTTCGGTTTCTTCCAGAATCTTAACCTTATCCTGGCTTTTATCGGATAATTTTAATTTACCTTGCCCATTGTTCCTTTTAGGCAATGTACCAATACTTTTTATAACCAATGGATATTTTATTTTATTTTCAGATTTATCTTTTATCATGAGAACTTCAAGCGAAAATTCCCACATATCCTGAAAATCAAAAACATAAATTAATTTCTGACCGGGTTGGTTTATAATGTCTGAAATTTTGGTCTTGCTCATCACCGGTATTTTTGTTTCATCATCGCTCATATCCAACAATGTTATTTCCTCTATTTTATTCCACTCTTCATCACAGGTATAAAAGGAAGCCAACTGCTTGCCTTTTAAACCATAACTAGTTAGCAACAAGTTATGAAGTTGCTCAAAAGAGTTATCTGTTTTTATTTCTACTATCCGGATGATGTCCTTCTCATCAGAATATTTTATTTTAAATTGTATAACACTCATATAGTGGGGTTACTTATTTAAAAGTAAAATTACACAATTTTATTAAAACAAAAAAATTTATTTATTTTTTTACACAATTAAGACAGGGATGTTTACCCTATGCCTTACAATATTCACTGTTTCACCAAACAGTAAATCCTTGAGTCCTTTATGTCCATGTGCACCCAAAATTAACAAATCGGCAGAATAATCTTTTGTTAAATTGGGAATTACTTTTCTCGGGTTTCCATAACCCAGAGCGGAACTTGCCGCATATCCTTTTTCTTTAAGGTTTTTAACATACAAGTCGAGATGATTCTGGTCAGAGTCGGTTTCATAATCACGCACTTCAGAACCAAAGAACATAGCGCCTGCGGTTTCAACCACATGAATTAAAAGATATTCAGCTTCTTTACCTCCCTGTGAAATACCAAAATTAATTACCTTAGAATCAGAGGCAGAAAAATCCACTCCTAACGCAATCTTTTTGTATTTTTTTAACTCCAAATCCGGAAATTTTAATACGGGTCCGTGAGGCATAATCGTTTTTTCCAATTTTAATTTTTTAATAAATGGCTCTAAAGCAATGTATAACAGTAAAATACCCGTGCATGCAACTAAAAAATATATAATCCAGACAATGATTGAATTTATTTCAGGATTTTGGTTCAAAGCATGCATTTCACCGATCACTAATTTTACATTCAAACTTACGATTATTATTGCAGTAGTCCATGATAAAATTTTGATTGGTGAGCTAATGGCAAAAACACCCATTTTCAATTTATCACTTACAAAATGTATGAGAGGGATCACTGCGAAGCCGAGTTGCAAACTTAAAATTACCTGACTTAGAATTAACAGATTGCCTGTAGATTTTTCGCCGTAAAAATAAATTGTAAAAAAAGCAGGTAAAATGGCAAAAATCCGTGTAATGATTCTGCGTAACCAGGGTTGAATCCGGAGATTCAAATATCCTTCCATTACAATCTGACCGGCAAGCGTGCCTGTTAAGGTAGAACTTTGGCCTGCCGCTATAAGAGCAATCGCAAAACAAAAGGGGGCAAGTGTGGATCCCAACAAAGGTGCAAGTAATTTGTGAGCATCCGAAATATCAACCACTTCAAGATAGTTATTAGAATTAAAAACAGAAGCGGCTAAAATCAAAATAGCGGCATTTACAAAAAAGGCAAGATTCAACGCAATAGTTGTATCAAAAAAATTAAAACGAATGGCTTTGCGAATGCCGGGTTCCGTACGCTCAATTTCGCGTGTTTGAACCAATGATGAATGTAAATAAAGATTATGCGGCATAACAGTGGCGCCAATTATCCCGATAGCTATGTATAATGCTTCGTGGTTTGGCAGGGATGGAATAAAACCTTTTACTAAGGGTAAAATTTCAGGTTTAGCAATTAACATTTCAATGAGAAATGCAATTCCTATCACTGCTATAAGTGCAAGTATAAATGCTTCTAATTTTCTGATTCCATAATTTTGCAATAGGAGAATAAGAAATGTATCCAGTACCGTAATGGATACTCCAATCAAAAGTGGAAGCCCGAAAAGTAGTTGAAGTCCTATTGCCATTCCCAAAATTTCTGCAAGATCAGTGGCAATAATTGCAATTTCTGCGAGTATATAAAGGAAGAAATTTATGAAAAAGGGATATTTTTCCTGCGATGCCTGAGCTAAATCTCTTCCTTGTACCAAACCCAATCTGGCGCTTAAACTTTGAAGTAATAGCGCCATCAGGTTTGACATCAAGAGCACCCAAATCAATGTGTAACCAAACTTACTTCCACCTGCAATATCGGTTGCCCAATTGCCCGGGTCCATATAACCGACACTGACTAAGTAGGCGGGACCTAAAAAAGCCAAAAGTGTTCTCCAAAACCCTTTTTTGTTGGCTGTAGCTACGGTAGAGTGAACTTCTTCAAGTGATTTTTTTTGCGTGTATTTCATTGTGAATAATTCATTTTATTAACACATTCATGGCAACTTCTTTTGAGAGTGTATGTTTTTTATTTTCAATCATAATGATAATAGAAAAATCAAACTGTTCCCGTTTCAGTAATTTTACAGTTACACCTGGTTTAATTTTTATTTTACTTAAGTATTGAAGAAATTCAGGAGAATGGTTTTTCACACCCATTACAAACGCAGAATTTCCAGTTTTTAATTCATTCAACGTGATAAAACTACCCAGATGAAAATTACCGTTTTCGCCGGGAATGGGGTCTCCGTGGGGGTCAAAACGGGGGTAATCTAAAAATTTATCAAGCCGGTTTATCAGAGAGGAAGATTGAATATGCTCCAACTGTTCTGCCACCTCATGCACCTGATCCCATGTAAATCCAAGTTTTTCGACCAGGAAATATTCCCAAAGCCGGTGTTTGCGGACAATGGTAAGGGCAATTTTGTTTCCGGAAGAAGTTAGGGTGACACCCTGATATTTTTCATATTTAACTAAGTTCTTTTTAGCCAGTCGTTTCAACATCTCCGTTACCGAAGATGGTTTGGTTTTCATTTCATCCGCCAATTCATTCGTGGTGACCTCATTTTTCCCGAAACGGGAGATAAGGCATATTGCCTTCAGGTAGTTTTCCTCGGATAAGCTCTGCATGTGGGGAGAGGTATAGGGGTATAGGGGTATAGGGGCATATAGTTAAAGAAGTGTAAAACTTCAATATTTCCTTATACCCTATACCACTATACCTTATACCCTTTTAATTTCACAAAGGTATAAAATTTTATTTAGTTTAACCTAAAAAATTTAATAATTTATTTTCTTCAGTATTCCATAATGATTCCTTAACAGGACCATTGGGGTAAAATTCCTTGAAAAGCATATCCACTATTGAGTTAACTGACTCTGTTTTGAATGGAACACTAAACCCTGCCTGGTATGTTGAAACCATTAACTCCCATTGAGGGTTTTGATTAATGATTATGGGTAAACCACAAGATAAATATTCATAAAGTTTGGAGGGAATTTTATGTTGAATGTGCGGGAATGGTTGATAGTCAATTATCCCAAAGTCAGCATTAAGTATAGCGGAGAGTATTTTGTCATGCTGAACAAACTGTTTTGATCCCAGAAATCTGATATAGGACACATTCATTAGTTGGTCCTGCAATTTTTCAAAAATTGACTCTCGGGTAACTGAACCAACAATATCCAAAGAAAGTTGAGGGTAGAGTGCATGGATTTTTTTTGTAATCTCTATTGCGGAAAAAATACCGGTGTCCTCGTCTAACGTTCCTGTAAATAAAAATTTAACCGAGTCACCATAATTTTTTTTCTTTGGAAAGTGTTGTCGTGTAATTTTTTCTTTCAACCCATTTTCCAGCCACATCTTATTTTCAAGGACTATCCATTTTTTGTTTTTTATAAATGGAAGTTCATGTTGGTAAGATTTTTCTGCAAGGAAAAAGCCATCGAACATTTTTGAATATATCCATTCATTTAAACGTAAAGTACAAGCTAAAATATAGTTAAGAACCGGCGGGTACCAGGTAGCGTGGATTATATTTTCAAAATAATTTTCCTGTATATCATAATATACTTTTACTTTTCTGAATAATTTATAAAAGAAAAATATTTTTAATAATTCGGGAGTAGAAATAATGATTATTTCAGGGTTTAGCCGTATTGTTAAAAGTAAAACACTTACAGGCGCAAATAATCTTTTTAAGTTTAACCGTTTGAAATTAAATATGGGATGAAAGATAATTGGATTTGATGTGTTTGAATGTAAGCAGGAGAGGTTCTGACCTGCGAGATGGACTTCGTAGCCGGCAGTCAGAAGTGTCTTACCAAAGTGCTCATACATTCTGGGTTCGTCAGCGGGTTTGAGGAGAGAGATGAGAAGGATTTTTTTTGAAGGAGGCATGAAAAATTTGAAATTAGTTTTGGAATTGAAAATAATGACATATTTCTTAACAGAAATCTTTGAAACTATCTTTTTTGAATTCCTCCGCCTTCTTCATAAATATATAAAGCAATAAGCCCGAAACTATTCCGGAAACAGACCATTGCCATACTCCATTCCATTCGTGCAAGATGAGTTTACCTGTAAAGAATAATATGGAATAAGCAAATAATACCGAAGTAATCCAACATCCTGTCATCCATACTAATGTGTATTTAGTTTGATTTGTAATGCTGACACTACCATAATTTTCGCTCACAAATTTTCTCACAGGTTCCCAAAAACCATGAGGTTTAATTTTTAAATAAAAAGCTGATAAATGTTCTTTCTTCACGGGGGATGAAATATAAGTTGCAAAAATCCATGCAATCGTAGTAATTCCTACCGTAAAAAAATATCCTTCTGGAAATTCCAGATGTAAAATATATTTTCCGGAGAAGTAAGCAAAAAAAGGAACCACCAGAGCCGTAATTTCACTCCAGGCATTTATTCTCCACCAGTACCATCTCAAAATTAATACTAATCCTAAACCGGCTCCACATTCAATAAGAAATTTCCATACATCGGTAATTGAATTTATATTCCATGTCACTACGATTGAAATCAACATCAGGAAAACTGTAATACTACGGGAGACAGAAATTATTTTTTTTGAGTCACTTGTTTTGTTAATAAACCGGAGGTATAAATCATTTACAAGATAACTTGCTCCCCAGTTGAGTTGAGTGGAGATGGTGCTCATATAAGCCGCAAGAAAAGCCGCCAGCAAAAGTCCTTTTAGTCCCGATGGTAAAAATTCTTTCATGGTCATAATGAACCCAAGCTTCTTATCTGCTTCACCTAATTCCGGATATAAAACTAAGGTGCATAATCCTACCATTATCCAAGGCCAGGGTCTAATGCAATAATGAGCAATCTGAAAAAAAAGAGAGGAAATAAAAGAATGTCTTTCATTTTTTGTGCTTAACATCCGTTGCACAATATAGCCGCCGCCTCCCGGCTCTGCTCCCGGATACCAGCTCGCCCACCATTGAATTCCGATAAATGCCAGAAAAGAACCTAACCCTATGCCGAGTGAATTGAACAGACCATTTTCATTAGTGACACTGTTGGAAGTAATGGTTGGAAAAAAATTTAAAGATGCAGATGGAAGTTTCTGTTTCAATCCTTCTATCCCACCAATTTTATCTGAATTGACAACGATAATTGCAAGTACGATGCAACCGGTCATGGCAAGAATAAATTGAATGACATCGGTAATGGCTACTCCCATTAATCCCGAAAGAGAAGAATATATGACAACAAACACCATAATAAAAACAGTGTATAGCAAAGCTGTTTGAAAACTCAAATCAAAGAATACCTGAAGAATGGAAACCATTGCAATATTTACCCAACCTATTACCAATGCATTGATAAATAAACCCAGATAAACCGCTCTGAATCCTCGTAAAAAAGCGGCTGGTTTTCCAGTGTAGCGCAATTCAATTAATTCAAGTTCAGTGACTACTCCGGCTCTTCGCCAATATCTTGCAAAAAAAAATGTAGTTAACATACCTCCCAAAAGCATGTTCCACCAAAGCCAGTTGCCTGATATTCCATTTTTAGCCACTAATTCTGTGACAGCAAGCGGGGTGTCGGCGGCAAAAGTAGTTGCAACCATAGATGTTCCGGCTATCCACCAGGGAAGATTTCTTCCGCCAAGGAAATAATCGCTTAAGGATTTGCTTGCTTGTTTGGTATATAATAGTCCAATGCCAAGTGATAAGATGAGAAAGGAAATAATGATTAACCAATCGAGAAATGAAATTGTCATAAAATTGTTGTATTATTGTTTCATGGTTATATTGTTACATGGTTGCATTATACACGGAAATATTGATTCTCAGTCAACAATGAAGCAATGAAACAATGAAGCAATAAAAAAACAGATAAATAATGAAAAATTTAAAATTTGATACAAATATACACTGTGAAAGTTGTGAATCAAAGGTTCGCAGTGTTTTAGAGCAAAAAAAAGGCATTATAAATCTTCATTTTGATTTGAATAGTGCAAAAAAAATTTTAAAAGTAGAATGTGAGGATTATATTAATGCTGAGGATATTGTCCTCTATGTGAAATCAGCAGGATATGAGGCAAAAGCTATTGAGAAATTTCTGGGAATTTTTTAGAGATGCATAATACCCAATACCCAACGCCCAATGACAAATTCCCAATGCCCGGCAATTCATCTAAAAAAAGACCGGGAATATTCCATCAAAAACTTTCATCCGTGGATATTCTCTGGCGCCATTGATAAAATGGAAGGCAATTTACAGGAGGGTGAACAGGTTGCAGTGTATGATAATGGGAATAATTTCCTTGGGGTTGGTCATTATTATTCCGGAAGCATTGCTATCAGGATATTTTCATTTGCCAAGGAAACTATCAATGAAAATTTCTGGGAAAGGAAAATAAATAAAGCGCTTGAGTTAAGAAAAAATTTAGGATTTGTAAATAAATCTGAAAATACTGCATTTCGCCTGGTTCACGGTGAAGGGGATGGATTTCCAGGATTGGTGATAGACATCTATAATCAGACGGCAGTAATTCAACCCCATACTTCGGGATTCTTAAAAATGGCGGATTTATTAGCAGAAATTTTAAAAAAAAATAAAGAGTTGAAACTCGAATCAATTTACCTTAAAAATAATAAGACGGTTACACAGGAAACAGAAATTAATTCTGGAAAATTTCTTTTTGGAAAACAAACTGAATTAATCATCAGGGAAGATAATCTTTTGTTTGAGGTGAATATTGAATCGGGGCAGAAAACCGGTTTCTATCTTGACCAGAGGATTAACCGTAAAATTTTTGGAGATTATATTCGCGATAAAAAGGTTTTGAATGTATTTTCATATACCGGTGGTTTCTCGGTTTATGCCAGTAGGGGAGGTGCTTCGATAATTCATTCTGTAGATAGTTCAAAATCATCGTTGGAAGGGATTAAAAAAAACTTTGAATTAAATAAAATAGGATGGAACGAGAATGAAATAATACAGCAAGACGGGTTTGATTTTTTGAAAAACATGGAAAGGGATTTTTATGATGCCATTGTATTGGATCCACCTTCATTTGCAAAAAAACTGAGTGCCACTGCAAAAGCATTAGCCGGTTATCAGACCATTAATTCATTGGCAATGAAAAAAATAAAACAGGGCGGTCTTTTGTTTACTTTTTCCTGCTCACAGGCAGTTGACACTTTTAGTTTCAGAAAAATGTTAATGAAATCAGCAATTTCGTCAGGTAGAGAGGTTAAATTTATCATGCAATTTTCACAGTCCCCTGACCATCCTGTTTCTGCTTTTCATCCGGAAGGGGAATATCTGAAGGGTTTTTTGCTGTGGGTAGGGTAGCTTGTTTGGTTTATCATGATAATAAAAATTATATATTTGCATTATGTTTACAAGAAGTAACTTCATAACTTATAAAACCATGACAAACAAAATCCAAAAATCTGCAATTATAATTGTACTCTTCGCACTTTCATGTTCGTTTGCACAAAGCCAAACGTATCGCAAAGGCGCCAACATCATTTCGTTGGGGAGCGGATTAGCTGTTTACTCTCTTAAACTTGCTTCCAATGACTCCTCTACTACAGCGGCATCTTTTAGCTTTCCACTAACTTATGAATATGCATTTGCAGATAAGTTTGGTGTCGGATTTGTTGTTCAGAGAAACAATTTCATTACAGGAGACGATTCCGCCGCAAAATCTACCACCGCCGGAGGATGGACGTTTGGACTTCAATCTACTTTTTATTTTTTACGGCGCGAAAAAGTGGATCTGCACACTGGCATTATGCTGGGTGGTAATACTTTTAATATTTCCGGAACGGATAGTAATAAAGTATCCCGGAATATTTCATATAGTGGTTTTGCATTTAAAATTCTTGGACTGTGTCAGATTTATTTTTCAGATAAATTCGGCATGTACACCGGAATTAATATAACGAATAATGCACTCTCGTTGAATGAGTTTTTACAAGATGGCGTAAAACAGGAAATTAAGGACGATGACGATTGGAAAGAAATCAACCTCTCAGGAGTTGAATTGATGTTGGGATTGGTGGTGAAGTTTTAATTTCCTACCGCACATATACATCCACCCTTCTGTTAATCCTGCTGATTCCGGGTGTCAGCGGTTCAGCTTCCCCTTTCGATTCAGCAGTGATTCTTTCAGCAGATAGTTGATATTTTTTGAGCAGATAATTTCTTAATGCATCCGCCCTGCGCAAACCTAACTTAAGGTTAAAATCATCACTACCCGCCGGGTCGGTATTTCCTACAATCTTAATATTAATTCCAGGATTCCATTTAATAGCTCGGGCGATAATGGCAATATTTTCATAATTCGATTCATATTTTATAGTGTCACTCCTGCTATCAAAAAATACCGGAGGAAAATAAATTGATGCGGCACCGGCAGATTGTATAGTGACACTGATTCCCCGTGAATTTACCAACGCACCGGAAATGGTGTTTGGTTCCTCATCTCTGCTGTCAGGCACTCCATCTTTGTCGGCATCAAGCGCAATGCCCCTTTCATCCACAGTGACACCCTTTTCTGTAAATGGGTCCATATCCATGCTGTCGGGTACGCCATCGCCGTCAATATCGAGCATGGATTTGTCGCCTATCTGATTGGCGGCAATAAACTTCAATTGGTTTTCAAGATTGTTAACTTTATTTTTCAAACTATCCATTTTATCTAATAATTGTTTGTTGGCTATATCAGGATATTCCGGTTTTCGTGACACCTCTTCATTTTCATCGGTTTCTTTTGGTTTTCCGAATTTATAAGATACCAGAATTTCATGGCTCAATCCTGAAAATTTTAATACATCACCTGCGTACAAATCATACGCATAACCAATGCTGAATTGTTTATTTAAACGGATACCTGCATTGAAAACCATGGCAAAATCCTGCTTATAGGAAGCCGCTATCCAAGCTTTATCTACAAAGTCAAGCAACATATTTATATCAAACTGCATTCCTGCCGTAGGAGATATTCTCATAAGGAATGAGGGGGTAAATAATACCTTGCTTTCTTCTTTGTTGCCGAAAGTAAATTTAGATGAAATCAAATAATGGCGGTTCAATTGAAAATAAGTTTGCTGGTCGGGGGTGCTGAACGTGACTTTATTATTCATGAATTGTGGCACCGCGGCGCCTAATTCAAATTTGTTCAGAACTAAGTTAAAACCAAGATTGCCCTCGGGCGCTGTATTGTGAAATGATTTAGCAGTGACAAGAGGGTCGATGGTCGGAATAGTCGCCTTTGATAAATCAAGTTGATGGTCAGAAAAGCCAAGTGCCAATCCGAATACAATACCGCTGGTTTCGGAAAAGCTGGCTTTGTAAGAATAAGAACCACTGGCGCCAATTCTGGAAATCAACCCCGTTTTGTCGCTGAAAATTATTGCGCCTATTCCTGTTTTTTTATTTTCCAACATCCCATCGCAGGTAATCATGCTCGAGACAGGCGCTCCCGGAAAGTCGCCCCATTGTGCATGATGAAGTAGAAATAAATTATTAGTTCCGCTGTTGCCTGTATTAGCGGGGTTATTGATAAATTCATTGAGGTAGTATTGATCGAATAAGGGTAATTGTTGTGTGAATCCAATAGTTGCCAAAAGAAAAAAGGCAATCGTATGAATTACTAACCAGCGGGAAAACTGGAGAGTATTCAAACTAATAATTTGAGTCACTCTATTTAAAAAATTAAACATAAAAGTTAATCTGTTCATTTTTTGTTTCTATTGCATCTAACCATCTAACTATCAAACCATCTAACCATCTAACCCCTTTCACTCCCCCCCCGATAATATCAATATCGACCCCTTAAAAACTTTTGATGAACCCGGACAATCCATCATATAAAAATAAGTCCCATCTGGTAATACACTGCCCGAAAATTTTCCATCCCAATCATTTGTGTAGCCGGTTTTGCTAAGAATCAACGTGCCAAAACGATTGAAAATTGTCAACTTGCAATCGGGGTAGTCCTCCGTATTTTCAATATTCCAGGTATCATTTTTCCCATCACTATTTGGTGTGAATAATGATGAAAACACAAAATAATAATCTTTTATAACTTTTATATTAACACCCTCATTATCAGTACATCCATTAGCATCAGTAATAGTAAGAATATAAGTAATATCTGACAAGGGTTTTGCCTCCGGGTTAGCAACAGATGTAAAATCTAAACCGGTGGCTGGTGACCAGGAATAGGCAATCCCTCCGCTTCCGTTTAAAAAAACAGAATACCCATAGCTGATAGTTGTGTCACTGATTGCCTCTGCTTTTGCAGGGGGATAAACTGTAACCGTATCTATATCAGAAGTATCATTTGGGCATAAACCATTTTTGACTATAACCCTGTAAAAAGTGGTCTTAACGGCATTTGATTTCAGCGAGTCGTTTTGTGAATTAATGATAGACCAATGAAGACCATTGTCATCCGATGATTCCCAAAAAAGGATACTCCCATTGAAACCACTCAGAGCCAACGTATCGGTAAATAAACCGGTGCAGACGCTGGTATCGGGGGTAAGATTACCACCGGCTGAAAGCGATGAACAAATTACAGGACTTTGCCTCATGCTGTCATTTTGAGGAAACGTATCCCGGGGAATTCTGAGGATTACATCAAAATTATACGTTCCCTGTACAGACATATTTACTGTGTTGGTAAATGTGTATTTATAAAAAGTATTCGGGTAAATTGTATCCTGAAATGATTCAGTGAAAAGCAGAATTCCGTTGTTTTTGAGCGTAATAAAAATATTTCCGGCAGGGGGTGACTGGATTGTATCAGCATAATTAAAAAATTCAACGCTAATTTTTTCGGTGGCAGAAAGAGCGCAACCGCTTAGTGGGGCAATAATTTTAGGATTTCCGGCGTCCCATGGTTGGGAGAAGGTTGCGTTACTGAATAATGTAATAAGGAAAAGGAGGGGTATCTTTTTCAAGAGCTTATTCAATTTTGGGGGCAAAGATAATGAGAATAATGATATCAAACTACTTAAATAAGACATAAAGTTATTTATAACTGCTCAGCAGATATCATTAGCCATAAGAAGAAACAAATAATATAAAACAAAAAATATTTAATGTTAAACGAAAACACAAATCATCTAAAAACACTTATACATTTTTTGTTTAGTGTTTTATGTTTAGTGTTGTTCTTTTAGAGGAAAAGTAGCTATGTGTTGAGTAGTTACAGTTGTTTTAATTCTGTACAGTCGTATCCAAGCATTTACCGATGAATTTACTATTGCGTTACATCTGGTAAATAACTATTTTTGTTCCAAAATTCAAACTATGCCCCCCCTCCAAGTCCTTAACCCCTGGAATCGCACCCTTGTCGCTGAAATTCCTTTTACCGGCGAAAAGGAAATTGAAAATATTTTTGAAAGAGCATTTGCACTTTCAAAAAATATAAACCAGCAATTAACTAAAATAAAACGCATTGAAATCCTCGAGAATTTAGTCCGTCTTATGAATGGTTTACGCGATGACTTGATTACTACCGCATTAAAAGAAGGAGGGAAGCCCTATACCGATACAAAAGTTGAAGTGGACAGAGCTATTCAGGGTGTCAAAATTGCCATAAGGGAAATACATACTCTTGCAGGGACTGAAATCCCTATGGGGATTACTCCTTCATCAGCAAACCGGTTGGCATTTACACTATTAGAGCCCATCGGAGTAGTTCTTGCTTACAGCGCTTTCAATCACCCATTAAATCTGATTGTACATCAGGTAGTGCCTGCCATTGCCACCGGTTGTCCGGTCATCATAAAACCTGCGCCGGTGACACCGGTTTCCTGCCTGAATTTTGTAAAGATGCTTGCAGATGCAGGATTACCCGAAGGTTGGTGCCAGCCCATAATCTGTGATAATGCCACTGCGGAAAAAATGGTCAGTGACACAAGGATAAACTATTTCAATTTCATTGGTTCTGCAAAGATCGGTTGGCATCTTCATTCCTTACTTGCTCCCGGGGTACGTTGTACTCTTGAACATGGTGGTGCCGCACCGGTGATTGTTTGCGAAGATGCAAATCTTACCGACATGCTACCGCTGATAACAAAAGGAGGATATTACCATGCAGGTCAGGTTTGTGTTTCAGTGCAACGGGTTTTTGTACCTGAAAATTTATTGGAGCAAATAGCAAATGAAATTTCTTCATTAGCAGGTAAAATGAAAGTAGGAGACCCGGCTGAAGAATCTACTGCTATTGGTCCCCTGATTAGAATTGATGAAATGGCACGTCTTGAAGAATGGGTGAAAGAAGCGGAAATGTCAGGCGGTAATGTTGTTACTGGTGGTAAACGATTCAGTGACACAAGTTTTTTACCAACACTGATTGTTAATCCCTCTCAAAAAGCAAAAGTTTCTACTCACGAAATTTTTGGACCTGTAATCTGTTTATATTCCTATAAAAATATAGATGAAGCTATTTCCGTTGCAAATAATCTATCATTCAATTTTCAATCGGCAGTATTTACTTCAAACCTTGACAAAGCATTTTATTGTATTCAACGATTAAAAGGTTCTGCCATTATGGTGAATGACAGCACTACTTTCCGGGCGGACTGGATGCCTTTTGGTGGACATGGTTATTCGGGTATAGGCACGGGGGGAATTCCACATACCATGAAAGAAATGAGTAAAGAGAAATTAGTGGTATGGCGGAGTGCATGGGTATAAAATTTTTTTACAAAAACCTTTGTAATTTTAAAATAAAATAGTACTTTCGTATCATCAAATTAAATCAAAGCAGGGTTATTTTAACTCAACAAGCTTGTGAACCTTGACAATTTGTGACTAATTAATAATCATTCTTTAAATCAAAAAAGATGAAGAAATTTACATTTATTGTAATTATTACCTTATTTAGTTGTAGTTACGCAATATCACAACAATGGCTTTGGACAAAATCATTTGGGTCATCTAAAAATGACAAGGGTTTAAAATTTTGTTCCGATTCTGAAGAAAATTTATTTGTAACAGGCTATTTTGCTGACACGCTATTTATTGAAAGCGATACGTTTATATCAAAAGGAGGAAATAGTGATATTTTTATTATGAAGTTTGACAGTTCAGGAAAATACATTTGGGGTAATTCAGGAGGGGGTTTGAAAAATGATGCAGGTTTGGGAATAGATGTTGATAAAGATGGAAATGTTTATATTGCCGGATACATTCAATCCTCTGTTAGCTTTGATAATATAACGTTAAACTCTTTAAATGGGAAAGATATAGTTTTATTAAAATATAATACAAACGGAAAATGTGTTTGGGCTAAAACAGTTGTCGGGTCAGGAGATGATTATGCTTATGGAATTGCAGTTAATAAAAAGAGCATTTATGTTGTAGGCGAATTTGCAAGTGAAATTAATTTTGGAAGTGGGTACTTATTAAGAACCATATCAAATAATACTGATATGTTTGAAGCAAGGTATGATACAGGCGGTAATTTTATTTCAGCTCATCAAAGTGTTTCTGTTTGTTCTGATTATTTTAGCGGTGTTTTTTCTGATAAGGAGGGCAATATTTATTTTACAGGAAAAACTCAAGGCACAGAATTCATGGGGTGCTTTATTGGTGCTTATAATCCATCTTATCCCGATCTCGATGAGTCCTGCTTTATAGCAAAATATGATTCATTAGAAAATTGTTTGTGGACTAAAAGTTTTACTAGCAATTCTTGGTCAGGGACTACCTCTGCCTCAATTGATGTTCAGGGAAATGTTTATGTAACAGGTTATTTTATTGATACTCTTATTATAAACAACATTATTATCCCCTCGTTGGGAGAAAAGGATGTGGCAACTCTGAAATTTGATTCTAATGGGAATTTGATTTGGATAAAATGTGGTGGGGGAGGAGAGCTCTCATCGGTTCCGTTTGAAAATCAATACTTTTGGGGAGATATCGCAAACAGTATTTCTGTTAATAAAAATGGAGATACTTTCATAACAGGTTTCTTCAATAGCTCCGCAAAATTTGGGACATTCAATTTGGCTACAACGCAGTATTTTGCAGACATGTTTATAGTCAGCTATGATGCTACAGGCAAGGAATTATGGGCTACATCGGAAGAAATTAAAGATCATCACGGGGCAGGGAAAGATATCATTGCCAAACATGATAATGTTATATATGTTTTGGGGTATTTTGAAGGAGAAGCTACTTTTGGAAATAAGGTGGTTAAATCAAAAGGAAGTTTGGATTTTTTTATTTCAAAAATAAAATATGATATGAAAAACAACGTAATTAATGAAGATTTTAATAGTAATGTGAATAATTTGAAAGTTTACCCAAATCCAACGGATAAATCTCTGATATTTTCCTTAAATCAACCCATAGATTTTCCTCTTGAAGTTAAAATTTTTGATGTAACTGGAAAAGTTATAAGTGAAGCAAATGATATTAATAAAAATATTTTCGTTTTCAACACTGAATATTTTACTAAAGGATTATATTTTTATAAATTATATAACAATCGTAAAAAAGCTATTGGAACCGGAAAATTTTTTATACAATAAACGTTTTTTTATAAAAATCTTAGTTTGCGAAAGTTTCGTGAAATGATCTGTAGATAGCGGATTTCTGCCTTTAAATAAAATTGAAGTCATACCACCACATTCACAATCCTCCCTTTAACCACAATAACTTTCTTCACCGGAGTGCCATTCAGCCATTTCTTCAACTCTTCTGCCGTCAGAACTCTTTCCTCAATTTCTTTTTCACTTAAACTCAAGGATAAATTTATTTTAGTCCTCACTTTCCCATTCACCGAAACCGGATATTCAAAAAATGATTCAGTAATATATTTCCCCTCCCATTCAGGGAATTTTGCATAAATGACACTTTGTGAATTTCCGAGCAGTGACCAGAGCTCTTCGCTGATAAAAGGAGCAAAAGGGGAAAGTAGAATAGCAAATTTCTCAAGAATTTCTTTTTTATAGCATTTCAAATCAGTCAATTCATTCACACAAATCATAAAATTGCTTACACAGGTATTGAAAGAATAACGCTCAATATCCTCGCGTGTCTTTTTAATGGTTTTATGAATTGTTTTTAATTCCTGTTCGGTGGGAGTGTCATTTACGACGATCCAATTTTCATTCTCATCATAAAATAATCGCCAAACTTTTTTCAGGAAACGAAAGACCCCTTCAATCCCATGAGTATTCCAGGGTTTGCTTTGTTCTATAGGTCCCAGAAACATCTCATATAAACGAAACGTATCCGCTCCGTATTTTGCAATTACATCATCGGGATTCACAACATTGAAACGTGACTTTGACATTTTTTCCACCTCTACTCCGCAAAAATACTTACCGTCTTCAAGTATGAATTCTGCCTTCTCAAAATCGGGGTTCCACTTGCGAAATTCTTTTATATCCAGCACATCATCATTTACAATATTTATATCCACATGCATGGGTGTGGTTTTATAGTCCTTGCGTAAATAATAAGATATAAAAGTATTAGTTCCTTTAATTCTATAAACCAGATTGGAGCGCCCTTGTATCATACCCTGGTTTATTAATTTGTAAAAGGGTTCGTCATGCGAAACAAGACCCAGATCATAAAGAAACTTATTCCAGAACCGCGCATATAGCAAGTGACCGGTTGCATGTTCGGTGCCACCCATGTATAAGTCAACCTGTCCCCAGTATTTTTCATTTTCCGGTGACACAAACGCCTCTTTATTACTTGCCTCTTTATACCTTATAAAATACCAACTGGAACCAGCCCACCCCGGCATTGTATTACTATCTCTGTGGCATCCGTCAGGCAATTCAATCCAATCTTTCACTTTAAATAAAGGTCCTTCTCCGGTACCGGTGGGCTGATACGATTCTGCCTCAGGCAATACTAATGGTAGTTCTTTTTCTTCCAAAGGGTAAGGAATATCATTTTTATAATAAACCGGAAATGGCTCTCCCCAATACCGTTGCCGGCTGAATCCTGCATCCCTGAGTTTGTAATTTATTTTACGAAAACCAATATTTTTTTCCTCAGCTTTTATAATGACACAATGTATGGCATCAGTGACACTCATCCCATTTATAAAGGATGAATTAATCAATGTACCTTCTTTTGCCTCGTATGCTTCTTTAAATACATCTCCACCACTCACTACTTCCACCAGAGGGAGTTCAAATTTTTTTGCAAAAGCATGGTCTCTGCTGTCATGTGCGGGAACCGCCATAATGGCTCCGGTGCCATAACCAAAAATTACATAATCGGAAACCCAAACCGGTATTTTTTCTCCGGAAAAAGGATGAACAACAAAAGCTCCGGTAAATTTTCCGGTAATATTTTTTACTTCTGCAATTCTTTCACGTTCCGAACGGTTCCGGGCGTATTCTATATAATCCATTACTTCTCTTTTATTCACCGGATTGCAAATCTCAGGCAATAATTCATGCTCAGGCGCTACTACCATAAACGTGCAACCCAAAATAGTGTCGGGACGGGTTGTAAATATGGTTAACTTTTTTTCTGATTTATAAAAAGAAAAATTAATCATTGCTCCCTCTGAACGCCCAATCCAGTTTTTTTGCATTTCTTTTACCGCAACGGGCCATTCAATCCGCTCAAGTCCTTCGAGCAAACGGTCAGCATACGCAGTGATTCTGAGAAACCATTGACGCATTTGCTTTTTAATTACCGGATATCCTCCGCGTTCTGATAATCCGTCTTTAACTTCTTCATTGGCAAGAACGGTTCCCAGCATGGGACACCAATTCACCGTTGCCTCCTGAAGGAACGCAAGCCGGTAATTCAACAATATTTTTTGTTTAGTTGACTCATCAAAATTTCCCCAGTCATTTTCAGAAAATGAAGCAATACTCTCAGAACAGGATGCATGTATGTTTCGATTACCGTTTTTACTGAATTCTGTTATTAAATTTTCAATCGCCTCAGCTTTATCAGTAGTTTTGTTATACCATGAGTTATAAAGTTTCAAAAAAATCCATTGTGTCCATCGGTAATATTCAGGATTACAGGTGCGCACTTCCCGTGACCAGTCGAATGAGAATCCAAGATTTTCTAATTGCTTTCGGTATTGATTAATATTATTTTCGGTAGTCATAGCCGGATGCTGTCCGGTTTGAATGGCATATTGCTCTGCAGGAAGCCCGAAAGCATCGTATCCCATAGGATGTAATACATTGAAACCTTGCAGTCGTTTATACCGCGCAACAATATCGGTAGCCACGTATCCAAGCGGATGTCCTACATGTAGTCCCGAACCGGAAGGGTAGGGGAACATATCGAGAACATAATATTTGGGACGATTTACATCTGTTTTAGTAAGAAAAACTTTCTCCTCCTCCCACTTGGTTTTCCATTTATTCTCTATTTCAGTGAATTTTTTATCGTACATTTGCTTTTGAGTAAAAAAATTTCACAAATTTAGTTCAAAATATTAGTTATTTGTATTAATTTTAAAAAAGAGGATGTATTCAAGAAAAATTTTGATTTTATTATTGCCATTATTGTTCTTTGCTGAAAAAAGCATCGCATCTATACCTTTAAATAATTTTATACCTAAAAGAGATACCACCAGAGGAATTAGGCAATCGCTTGTAAAAATTTACACGTTTCGGGAAAATAAATTACTCCATTACGGAACAGGAATACTTTTGAATGACAGTGGTATGGTGTTAACCCATTATCATTTAATACAGTCGGCTGATAATATGTTTATAAAACGTGAAAATCATGTGTATGCCCAGCATGAGATAATTGGAGTAGATGTGCAAAAAGATTTATTATTGTTAAAATTCAAACCCATTGAGGAGGAAGTATTAACGGGAATCCCATGCTTTTCAGGCATCAAACCGGAAGAAACCAAAGGATGGATTTGTTTTCTCGATGGAGAGCGTCTCGTTCGTCAATCCTCTGTAGTCCATAGAGTAAATTTGCAAAATAAAGAAACCGAATTACAGGTAACTCCTTTGAATGTCATTCCGGTGGAAATTAATGCAGGCATCCTAATAAGTTCAACTAAAGAACTAATGGGTTTGGTTACCAGAAAATCAAACGGAAACAACGGTGAGTTTGTGTTGACCCTTTGTTCAGTTATGAAAGGTCTTAGAAAAATTTCCTCCACTGAAAAAGATCCGTTAAATCTTTTAAATCTGATGGATGTAGGAAAAAATAATTATCGTTCCAGAGACCTCAACCAGGCAGTTGATTATTTTTTAGAGGTGGTAAGAAAGGATTCAAATTTTTCTGAAGCATATTATTTTTTAGGAATGGTTTATTTTAAACTACGGGAATACGGTGCCAGTAATTATTATTTTGAAAAATCTCTTGAGAAAAGCCCCGATAACAAAGAAGCATATAATATGATTGGAATAAATCATTTTTTCCGTGAAGAATATGAATTGGCAGAAAAATATGCCCTTAAAGCGACTTCTTTGGACTACCAATATCCGAATCCTTATTTAAATCTCGGGAGCATTTATCAAAAGACGGCGAGGGAAAGTTTAGCTATCGCCAATTATCAGAAATGTCTTTCGTTGAAACCCGATGTGCCACGAGCATATTGCAATATCGGCATCATTTATGAAAATCAAAAAAAATATACCGAGGCATTAAAGTATTACAAGAAGGCGTTTGATATTGACTCAACGCTCAGTGAAACATTGGTAAATATGGGAAATGTCTATCTGAGACAAGAAAATTTTAATGGAGCTATCCGTATTTATAATCAGGCATTAAAAAAAGGATTTTCCCACTGGCTTATTCATTACAATTTGGGAGTTGCATTTTATTTTTCTGAAAAATATCAGGATGCTTTAAAGGAATTCACTTTTGCTTTAGCAACAAACAAAGAGGAAGCATCCATTCATTATTTTCTTTTTTTGGTAAATGATAAAACAAATAATCAGAAAATGGCAGATAAACATAAAAGGATTGCGTTAGCCATTCAACCGGAATGGAAAAATAAATCACAAAAAGAAATCCTGGAGGAAATTAAATAGAAATTGGTCATTGGTCACGACATAATATCCAACATCCAACATCCAACATCCAACATCCAACATCCAAACATCCAACATCCAAAACATGAATCTCAAAAAATCCATCATTTTATATATTGTTTATGTCTTAGGAGCATCCCCTTTCCTCTATTCCCAAACTACATTAACTCCGCAACAAATTTTTGAAAAGGTTAGTTCTTCAATTCTTTCTGTTTATACTTTTAAAAATTCACAAATCTTTTCTCAGTCCTCTGGAGTCGTTATAAAAGATAAAGGATGGGTAATAACCACTTATTCAGTTTTTGCAGGATGTGATAAATTGATATTAAAGCAGGGGAATCTTATTCTTTCCCATTACAGCATAATAGGCATTGACGTTGAAAAGGACCTGATGATATTATCTGTTGAAACCAGTTTATTTAACCAACTTAAAAGCACCGATGTTTCTAATCTTTCCATTGGACAAAATGTGTTTGCTGTCAGTTGCCCTTTTGGTTTGGAAAATATTTTCACGGAAGGGCTGATCAGTGGATTACGGCTTTTTGAAAATCAAGAGTCAAAAAATTTAATTCAATTTACGGCTACTGTTTCCAACGGTTCACAAGGTGGCGCTTTGATAAATGAAGTAGGCAATCTTATAGGAATTATTTCCCGATCCATGACTTCAGATGGTAATAGAAATTTAGCAGTCCCTGCGTATGAAATTTATAAGATCCCTCTTATTAAACCCGGGGAAAACATGGAGTTGGAATGGTTTAATACGTTCTATAACGCAAAAAATACATTTCTGAGTGGTAAAACGGATAGAGCTTTGGAACTCTTTAAAAATGTGTTGAAATTGAAACCGGATTTTCCGGAAGCGAATTATTATACTTCAAGAGTTTTTTACAACAATAGCGTGTTAGATTCGGCGTTATTTTATTGCGACAAGGCATTAATAGTAAATCCGGGTTATAGTTCGGCTTTTAATTTAAGGGCATTGATTTATTATGCAAAAAATAATTTTGAACTTATGATAAACGATGCACTCTCAGCTATCGCGCTTGATTCGCTCTATGCAAATGCATATAACACGCTTGGCATTGCGTATATGCAAAAAAAGGATTTTACAATAGCCGAAAAGAATTATTTAAAATCAATCCGTTTGAATCCGGATTATCCGGCTGTTTACAGTAATCTTGGAGTAATATATGAAATGAAAGGGGATTTCACTCAGGCGGAAATGTATTATAATACTGCTTTAATCAAGGATTCCGGGTATGTGCAAGTGTATGGAAATTTAGGTAATATTTTCATGCGAAAAGGGGACTACCGGTCCGCCATCAGAATGTTACTAAAAGCCGTTGAAAAAGGCAGAAAACATCCGGTCATTTATTATAACCTGGGTGAATCCTATTATTTTCTCGACATGTATGAAGATGCTGTGAAATATTTTACCGATGCCTACGAGATGGATGAACAGGATGCTTCCACCTGTTATTTTCTTTACCTTGCATTTTTGCCTTTGGATAAAAAGAATACAGCGGATGAATGGAAGAAAAGAGCGGTAAAATTAAAACCGGAGTGGAAGAAAATGAATGAAAAGAAAATATTGGAGGAGATAAAGTGAGGTTTGAAAATTTTTAACTATTACTAAATTGTTACTTTTTTGTTTTTCGATTTATTTAAATAAAATATCATGAGATTCAACTTAGCTATTATTTCGATATTTTTTTCGATTCAATATGGGCTTTCACAACAACCTGAATTGATAATCAATGAGATAATGGCAGATAATATAAATGTGCACAAAGACCGGTTCAATGAATTTGATGATTGGGTAGAGGTATATAGTAATGACACTTCTACTATTGACATGAGCGGGATGTATTTCACAGACGATAAAAAAATATTAACTAAATATAAACTAGTTTTAAAAGATCCTTTTACTACATCCATTCGACCGGGTGGTTTTTTAGTTTTCTGGTTTGATAAGCAAATAGAACAGGGACCCAAACACATTAATTTTAAATTGAACAGCAAGGGGGAATTTCTTGCATTGGTTAATAAAGATGGCAAAACAATTATTGACAGTGTCACCTATCCCAACCTCAAGAAAAACATCTCGTTTGGAAGAAATACAAAGGAGAAAAGAAAATTCGTTTATTTTCTTACCCCAACTCCACGCGAAACTAACAGTGACATTGCTTTTCGGGGTATTTGTTGCAATCCTGTTTTTTCTCATTCTTCCGGATTTTATCAATCCCCAATTATATTGACAGTGACACCCCGTGAGAAAGGAACAGAAATATTTTACAATCTTAATGGGATTAATCCTGCAGAAAAAGGAATTTTATATACCAAACCAATCGAAATCAAAAAGAATTCTACGATAAAGTTTTATACTAAAAACAAAGAATTTCTATCTTCGGAGCCGGTGTTGAGGACTTTTTTTATTAACGAACATAAAAATTTACCGGTTTTTTCTCTTTCAGTGGATTCGTTTTACTTGTTTGGTCCAAAAGGAATATATTCAAATCAAATCAGCTATCAGGTTGTTCCGGCGGATGTGGAATATTTTGACTGGGATGGGAATAAAAATTTTGAAATGAAAGGCGATTTAAAAACCACAGGCCAAGCCATCAAAACATTTCCTCAACGCAGTTTATCCATTCATACGAATAAGCAACTCGGAGAGGAATTTATTAATTATCCTCTTTTTGATACCAGAAAAAGAAAAAAGTACAGTGGCTTTTTACTCCGTAATTCAGGTAACGATTGGGCATATACCTTGTTCAAAGATGCACTGCTACAGACCTTAACCTACCGGGGAATGGATAATGACATTCAAGCATACGAACCATGTGTGGTATATATAAATGGTGAATATTATGGCATACATAACCTGAGGGAGAAAATCTGCAAACATTACATAAGTAACCGCTTTGGCGTGGCAGAAGAAAAAATGGATTTTGTGGAAGTAAATAATCGTGCGTTAGTGGGTTCCGACAAGGATTATGATTCCATATTAAATTTTGCCGAAAATAATTCACTCAGTGTGATAAAAAATTACAACTATATAACTGAACGTATTGATTTGAATAATTTTATTGATTATCAGATTTCTGAAATATATTTTGCAAATATTGATTGGCCCATGGCAAACCGAAAATATTGGAAAGAAGAAACACCCGGAAGTAAATGGCGATGGATACTGATTGATACTGACCTAGGTTTCACCAAAAAAAACGGCAAGCATATTAATAGTTTGGATTATGCAAGTGGAATAAATAATTATCATTTGCCCCATCTTACAGAACCACTTTTAAATTCAACAATTTTATTCAGGGCGTTGATTCAGAACGAGGAATTTAAAAATAAATTCATAACTCGGTTTGCCGATTGTCTGAACTCGAACTTTGAACCAACACGGGTTAATAAATTTATAGATTCACTGAAAAATCAATTAGTGGTTGAAATGCCTTATCACATAGCCAGATGGAAGGATAGAGGTGGGATTCAAAGCATGGAACAATGGGATAAAAATATCCAGAATCTTAGAGTATTCGCCAATGAAAGAGCTGATACCATGCGATGGTTTATGCAAAAAAAATATCATTTATCAGAAACATGCAAAGTAACTATCCAGTCAGAAGATGAAAATGGAAAAAGCATTTCCGGAAATGTAAAACTTAATTCCTTAACAATAAATACTTTTCCATGGACAGGTATTTATTTTAAAAATCTTCCTGTAAGAGCTGAGGCAATGGATTGGAAGGGTTTTGAATTTAAAGAGTGGAAAGAAAACCCAGAAACAAAGCATGAAATTATAGTTCTACCGAAAGATTCTGTATTGAAATTGATTGCAGTATATAAACGATAGCCACGATACCATATCCTACAGAAAAATTTCATACTTTTGGAAAAAAGTTTAAAACACATGTCCGGAAATTTAACCTATTCCATGATAAAGCCCGAAGCAGTGCAAAAGGGTTTTACGGGTCCAATTCTTTCACATATTCAAAAAGCAGGATTCAGAATTACTGCGTTGAAAATGCTCAAAATTTCAGAAGAAGTTGCTGGAAAATTTTATGCAATTCACAAAGAAAGACCATTTTTCAATGATCTTATAAAATATATTTCATCGGGTCCCATTGTTCCGATGATTTTAGAAAAAGAAAATGCGGTGGAAGAATTCAGGAAATTGATTGGCGCCACTAATCCTAAAAATGCAACGCCTGGCACTATCAGAAATCTTTATGCGGAATCCATCGAGCAGAATGCCATTCATGGGTCGGATTCAGATGAGAATGCAGTGATCGAGGCAGATTTCTTTTTTCCAAGGAGCGATAGATTTTAGAAATGCTACCACCTAACCATTTAACTATTTAACCATCTAACCATATATCAGAAAATATACGGAAATCAAATTTCTTCCGGTATATTTTAGAGAATCACTATATCATCTACTATTCGCTCTCCCATATCCCGGGTGATTAATTGTAAAAGTTTTGTTTTATGATAGCTTAATTCCTGTTTTACCACTGAAGAACGGGTTTTTATATAAAGTTTCCCCTCTTTGACATAAATCTGGCTGGTTTCCTTGGCAATCAGGTTTCCGGCAATTTTGCTCCAACTATTAATTAACGCCGCTTCCTTCACTTTAGTGTCGAGGTTATAAAATTTCAACATCTCATCAATGGCATTTTTAATGGGCTTGGTGCTTTTATCGCGAGGGAGTGTTCGGGTTTCTGCATTCATCACAATTTCAATTTTATTTTATCCATCAAAACATTCAACGATGGCTGATTTCTTTTTTCCTTTTTCAGAATTTTTTGCGCTTTTTTAGCTGTTTCAAAAGCGTCTTCAATATTGCCATAAGCATACTGTAATGCAGATTTTGTTTCCAGAATTTCTACCGTTTGATTTTTGCGAACGGCTTCGTTTATCCACCGCAACATCACCGGTTCAACTTGAAACCTGTTTTCTATAGCCCGGTAAGAGAACAAATGCATTTGATCGGCATTAAGTAAGTTTTTTTCAAAAAGTATGTTTACAGTTTGTATGTATTTATCCGTATTCTGACTGCTAAGATAAAAATATAAATCGAGAAAATGAGAGAAAGTGTCACCGTTTATTTTTTCATATTTATTTTTCAAGTCCAAAAAATCGAAATCCTTTTTTTGCTTACCATATACCAATATTTTCTCATAAAAATCTGTTACATGCTTTTCATTTTTTGTAATTCTATCCAATGAGTCAAAATAGGCAGTTCGCATGGCAAAGTAGTCCTCATTAACCGGTTCCGGCATTGCCTTGCTGTCGGCATATCCTTCAAGAACTTCAAGGAATTCATCAGGAGGTTGAAATCCTATTTCCATGTTAATCAGTTTTCCGTTATAATCAAAAAAACCAATGGAAGGGTATGAACCAATTCGATATTTTACAGCAATGGGTCTGCCTTCAGGTGATTCACAATCCACTTTATAAGCGATAAAATATTTATTGGAATACAACCCTACTTTTTCCGATTTGAAAGTAATGTTTGTCATCATCTTGCAGGGTCCGCACCAGGTAGTGTAGAAATCAACAAAAAAGGGTTTGCGCTTTTTTTGTGCTTCAGCGAGGAGTTCGTCCCAGGTTCCATGAAAGAAATCAATTCCCTGAGCAAAAGTTAAGAATGATATAAATATAAAAATAAGTGGAAGTAATTTTTTCATACCGCAAAGGTAGGAAAAAGATAGATGTTTGATATTAGATGTTTGAAACTTGAAGTTCATAGTTATTAAAATAAAGAAGATTGACCGGCGGGAATTATTTTACCGAGATGTTGATAAGCCAACGGAGTAGCTACTCTTCCACGGGGTGTTCGTTTCATATAACCCTCCTGAATAAGAAAGGGTTCGTACATTTCTTCCAATGTATCGGTTTCTTCACTGCAGGAAATAGCAATAGTTGATAAGCCCACAGGTCCCCCATTGAATTTTTCGATAATCACTGAAAGTATTTTATTATCCATTTCATCCAATCCATGCTCATCAACTTCCAATGCCGTAAGTGCCATTCTGGCAATGTCATTGTTAATTTTCCCTTTGCCTTTTATTTGGGCAAAATCCCTTGTTCGCCTCAATAACATATTGCAAATCCGTGGAGTTCCCCTGCTTCTTCTTGCAATTTCAAAAGATGCATCTTCTTCTATCGGAGTATCTAATATGATGGCGGAACGTTTTACAATGGTTTTCAGAAACGGAGCTGTATAATATTCCAAACGGGATGTAATTCCAAACCGGGAACGCAAAGGAGCTGTCAACAAACCGGCACGCGTGGTAGCGCCTATCAAGGTAAAGGGATTAATTTTTATTTGAACGCTCCTGGCATTGGGTCCTGTTTCTATCATTATATCAATTTTATAGTCCTCCATGGCAGAATATAAATACTCTTCAACCACAGGACTTAGCCGGTGAATTTCATCAATAAACAAAACATCCCCCTTTTCGAGATTTGTTAACAGTCCTGCCAGGTCACCGGGTTTTTCAAGCACCGGACCGGAAGTGACTTTAATATTTACCTGCAACTCATTGGCAATAATATATGCCAGGGTTGTCTTACCCAACCCGGGAGGTCCATACAATAAAACATGGTCAAGCGCCTCAGAACGAAGTTTAGCGGCTTGCACATAAATTTTCAGATTCTCTACTATTTTTTCCTGCCCGGTAAAGTCAGAAAAAGTCAACGGTCTTAAACGATTTTCAAATTCCCGGTCGTCGGTAGAAATATCACTTTTGTTGGTCTTAAGAAATTCCGGCTTCATTTTTTACGGGTAGGTTTTTGAGGAGAGGTTTTGGCAGTTCCCGTAGTGGGTTTTATTTTGTTTTTACCGGTATTTGTTGTTGATAGATTATCTTTTATTTTCTTTTCTGAAGAAGTTGATTTGTTCTCTCCTTTAGCAGGAGCGGGAGCCAATTTTCTTGCTTCTTCTACATTAATTTTTTTTCCATCTCTGAACGCAACCGTGAATGCGTCTTTTAATCCCATCCTGCGGATGTCGGTTTCAAATGCTTTAGAGGTCTCAAAATCCCGGAATTGTCCTAATGTATATTTTGTGAGATCTGCATCATTAGTACTTGAAAGAGCATCGTTATTCCACAGATAATCCCGGATGTCAAAACTTTTAAAAGCGCCAATCTGAACTTTAAAAATAATGCCGTTTTCAATACCTTTTTTGACAGGAGGGGGTTCTTTGGGTTGGGATACCTGAACGGAGTTTTGTGTAGTATCGGGTGGCTTATTTTGAAGAGATGCTACCACTCCCGTCAGTTCATCTACTTGCTTTTTTAAATCTTCATTGGCAAGCGTCAATTCCACTTCTTTTTTTTGTAACTGGTCAGATTTTGCTTTAATGGTTTTCTGTCCTTCTGTCAACTCACTTATTTTTGTCTCATAGTCATCAATCATTTTTTTGTAATCAAGAGGTTTCTGACGGTTTTTTTTCTTTTTCCATTCTTTGGTAAGAGCTTTTAATTCCTTTTTGGTTAAGGGTTTTTCTTCCTCAGCTTTATTTCCTTTTGCCTTGCTTTTTCCTTTTTGAGCGAAAGCATTAAATGAAAAAATGATAAATAAGACAAAAATTAAAAAAAATAGTTTTTTATGATTTTTCATGGGTTGGCTTTAAACTATATAGAGTGCAAATATATAATTTTTTTTATTCTTACAGAAAAGAGCCTCCTATTGGGTTCGAACCAACGACCTACGCTTTACGAAAGCGTCGCTCTACCAACTGAGCTAAAGAGGCGGGGTTTGGGGCTTTGGAAATTGGGCAGTGGCTAAATTTTTTTTTAATTCAATTTATGGTTTAATTGCGTGGGTACCGAACAGTGACAATTTATGCAAAGTTAATATTTTTTTCCAAAAGTTTCTTATTTTGAATTCTTTTTAATTCATTTGTGCGGTTATTGGAAAATTGGGCATTGGGTATTGGTCATCGGTCTTGAAATAGTAATTCAATGGTAATACAACGGTAATACAGTGGTAATACATTGGTAATACATTGGTAATACAATCGAATTACAACCGTATTACCATTTTATTACAATCGAATTACAACTGTATTACAACTGCATTACAATCATTTTACAACTGTATTCCAACTATTTTATAAATAAATTGAAACTATAAACGCAAATATGATAAAAAATCTAGTCATTGTAGAATCACCGGCAAAAGCAAAAACCATTGAAAAGTTTTTAGGCAAGGACTTTACGGTAAAATCAAGCATGGGGCATATTCGAGATTTACCAAAAGGAAATGCCGCAGTGGATGTTTTAAACAATTTTAAACCGGTTTATGAGGTTCCTGAAGATAAAAAGGAAGTCGTAAACGGTTTAAAAAAGATTTCTGATAAAGCGGATATTGTCTGGCTTGCTACGGATGAGGACAGGGAAGGAGAAGCAATTTCCTGGCATCTTTCTCAGGCGCTTGACCTGGATGAAAATAAAACACGTAGAATCGTTTTTCATGAAATTACAAAATCAGCTATTTTAAATGCAGTTAAAAATCCCCGGAAAATTGATAAAAACTTAGTGGATGGACAGCAAGCAAGAAGAATCCTTGACCGTTTGGTGGGTTTTGAATTATCCCCCATTTTGTGGTCTAAAATTAAAACAGGATTATCTGCAGGCAGGGTACAATCCGTAGCGGTCCGTTTGATTGTGGAAAGAGAAAGAGAAATTAATAAATTTCATTCTGTTTTTTCCTATAAAATTTTTGCTGACTTTCTTTCTAACCAGAAAAAACCTTTCAAAGCGGAACGATACGAAAAAATTGAAAAAGAAGAGGACGCAGTAAAATTTCTCCAGGATTGTTCAAAGGCAACTTTCAGTATTGAGGAACTCGAAGTAAAACCCGGAAAGAAATCTCCCTCGCCTCCGTTTATTACTTCAACCCTTCAACAGGAAGCAAGTCGTAAGTTAGGGTTTTCAGTGAGCCGAACTATGCAAGTGGCACAACGGTTATATGAGCTTGGTTATATTACGTATATGAGAACCGACTCAGTAAATCTAGCAGATAGCGCTATAGCAAGTGCCGTAGCTATGGTAAAAAAATCGTATGGTGCAAAATATGTCAACTCCCGGAAATATAAGACAAAATCAGAGCTGGCTCAGGAAGCACACGAAGCCATTCGTCCTACAGATTTTTCTTTACCTTCTATCAGTGAACAAGGAAAAGAAATTGAAGCCCAACATGTAAGATTATATGAACTAATTTGGAAAAGAGCCATCGCTTCCCAAATGTCGGATGCCATTCTTGAAAAAACAGTGGCTAAAATCAATATCAGCAACCGCAGTGATAAATTAATTGCTACGGGGGAAGTAATTAAGTTTGACGGATTTCTGAAAGTTTATTTTGAAGGAAGGGATGATGAATCGAATGAAGAAGATGAAACATCTTCTTTATTACCACCTTTAAAAACAGGAGACAAAGTAACGTTAAACGAAATGAGTGCCACTCAAAAGTTTACCAAACCACTTCCGCGATATACAGAAGCAAGTTTGGTAAAACGTTTGGAAGAATTAGGAATTGGAAGACCCAGCACCTATGCACCAACTATTTCTACAATTCAGAAAAGAGGATATGTTGTAAGAGAAGACCGCGAAGGGTTGCCAAGAGTATATAAAATTTTCATTTTGAGAGGAAATAAAATAACTCCTGAGTCAAAGACAGAAATAACAGGAAAAGAAAAAGGAAAACTATTTCCAACAGATATAGCCGGAGTAGTAACCGATTTTTTAATTGAAAAATTTGATGAAATTGTTGATTATTCATTTACAGCCAATGTGGAAAAAGAATTTGATGAGATTGCAATGGGAAAAAAGAAATGGGTTAAAATGCTTTCTGAATTTTACAAACCCTTTCATCAGCAAGTTGTTGAAGTAAAAGGGGAAAAACGTACAGAAGCAAACAGTGGAACACGCAATCTGGGAAAACACCCTCAAAACGGAAAAGAAATAATTGCCCGTCTTGGAAAATATGGTCCTATGGTTCAGATGGGCGTTGCTGTTGAAGGTGGCGAAAAGCCCCAATATGCACGTTTGCGTACAGGGCAAAGCATTGAAACCATCTCCATGGAAGATGCCCTGGAATTATTTAAACTTCCGAGAAATTTAGGCGACTTTGAAAATCAACCCCTAACGATAGGAATCGGGCGTTTCGGTCCTTATATTAAAAACGGAAATAGTTTTTATTCCATTCCTAAAGGAGAAGACCCGCATGAAATTTCAAAAGAGAGAGCTATTGAAATAATTCATGCAAAAAGAACAGAATTGGCAAACCGCATAATTAAAGAATTTAAAGGAAGTGAAATTAAGGTCTTAAATGGCAGATTTGGTCCTTACGTCACTGATGGAAAGAAAAATGCACGTATTCCCAAAGACAAAAAACCGGAAGAACTTTCAATGGATGATTGCAACGAGTTATTGGCTGGGAAAGGGGAAAACGAAAAACGAAAAAAGTGAGCAATTTCAACTTCTAACACTTAATATCTAATATCTAATATCCAATATCTAATATCTAACATCTAACATCTAACATCTAACATCCAACATCTAACATCCAATATCCAATATCTATCTTCCATCAATACGCCCTCTCCAAACTACCCTCCATGTAATTCATAAATGCACGGTTGGCTACCCGATTCCCCCCCGGAGTAGCATAATCCCCCGTAAAATACCAGTCGCCTGAATGGTTGGGACATGCGATATGAAGATTTTCAACCGATTGATAAACAACCTCCACTTCCGCTTTCATTCCTTTAAATCGAATCATCCTGGCAATTTCGTTTGTAATTTCATTGTATGTAAATGGCTCGTAAATCTGTTTTACATAATTCACACATTCACCGGATTTGCAATTTTCATTTTCCTTGCACTTATGGTAAACTTCGTCCAGCAAAAAAGTCATATCTCTTTCCTCGAGTAAATGTACGGTAGCACGAAAAGCAATAAAATCTTTCAAGCGCGACATATCTATTCCATAGCAATCCGGATATCGGATTTGTGGAGCGGAAGAAACAATGATAATTTTTTTCGGTTCCAGACGATCTAGCATTTTTAGGATGCTGTTTTCAAGCGTAGTGCCACGAACAATGGAGTCATCAATAACCACGAGAGTGTCAATATTTTTTCTCACAATGCCATACGTAGTATCATAAACATGCGCCACCAGATCACCGCGTTGAGAATCATTGGTGATAAAAGTACGGAGCTTAACATCTTTAATAATTATCTTTCCAATTCTCGGACGTAAATCAAGCAGTTCATCTAATTGCGTTTCGCTTAGCGGTTTATTCTCCAGAAATTTCTTCATTCTGAATTTCTTAATGTAATTTTCCAATTCTCTCATCATTCCAAGAAATGCAGTTTCAGCCGTGTTAGGTATATATCCGAATATGGTATCTTTTAAATTATATTCAATGGATTTCAATACATCCGGGATAAGCAGTTCTCCAAGTTTTTTTCGTTCTTTATAAATATCGGGGTCATTGCCGCGTGAAAAATAAATTCTTTCAAACGAACAGCTTTTTTTCTCCAACGGTTCACTAACTAATTTTTCTTCATGATTCCCATATTTATCAATGATAAGTGCATATCCTGGTTTTATTTCGTTAATTTCACTTGATTCCACATTAAAGACGGTCTGAATAGCAGATCTTTCCGAAGCGCTTACCACTAATTCATCATTCACATAATAAAAAGCGGGTCTTATTCCCCAGGGGTCTCTGGCAATGAATGACGCACCATGACCTGCTATTCCGGCAATCGTGTAGCCACCATCAAAATATTTGAATGCGTTTTGTAAGACGGATTGCAAATTCAATTTTTCTTCGATAATCCCTGAAATCTCTTTTTTGGAATAGTTGTTCTTTGATTGCTGATAGATATCTTCATTCTCTTCATCAATAAAATGACCCACTTTTTCCAGAATCGTATTCATGTCTGAGGTGTCACGCGGATGCTGACCTATTTCAAGCAGTTTGTCAAAAAGCTCGTCGTTGTTGGTAAGATTAAAATTGCCGGCTATAATCAAATTTTTTGATTTCCAGTTATTTTGCCTGACCATGGGATGGCAGTAATCAATTCCCAATCCTCCATGAGTTCCATAACGAAGGTGACCAAGTAAAATTTCAGAATAGTAAGGGGAAATTTTTTTTAACCATTCTTCATTCTGAACTTTCTCCTTATGTTCTTTTTTTAGTTCGTTGAAAGATTCATTGATATGATTAAAAATATCAGTAATAGGATCAGCGGCTAAAGACCTCAAACGGCTTGTGTATTTTGTTCCGGGAGGCACATTCAATTTTAGAAATGCAACACCGGCGCCATCATGACCGCGGTTACGTTGCTTTTCCATAAGCAGATGAAGCTTGTTCAGGGCGTAAAGAGGTGTCTTGTATTTTTCGGAAAAGTACGATAAATCTTTACGTAAACGGATAAAAGCGATGCCGCACATGGTTAGGGTTTGGAAAGAAATAAAGTTTACAGAATTGACGAAGTTATTTTGTCATTTTTCAAGGCGCAAATTGCAGCTAATAGCTGGCGGCTATAAGCAAAATTCGCAACGCTGAAAAATGGCAAAAGAACAAGTCAAAATGTAAAGGTTATTTCTTTCCAAACCCTTAGTTTAGGGCAAAGGTATGGAAAATGGATGAAATGTGTAATGAGAAAATTTTGTATAATTTTGAAACCCTAAAGTGACTATGCTCAGCTTCCCCATATACCTCGACTACAACTCCACAACGCCGGTTGACGGGGAAGTCCTGAATGAAATGCTCCCGCTTTTCAATAAAAATTTTGGAAATCCTGCAAGTAAAACACACAAGTATGGTTGGGAGGCGGAAGAGTATGTTGAAATTGCCAGAGAGAAAATCGCAGATTTAATTCATGCGACCCCTCATGAAATAATATTTACATCAGGCGCCACGGAAGCCATTAATCTTGGAATAAAAGGAGTTGCTGAATATGCGCATGAAAAGGGAAACCATATTATAACATGTAAGACAGAACATAAGGCAGTTTTGGATACATGTCATAGTTTGGAGAAAAATGGATTTGAAATTACTTTTCTTGAAACCGATAGCAATGGTCATATTGATTTGAATATTCTTTTAAAATCAATACGGAAGGAAACCCTCCTAGTTTGTTTGATGTATGCTAATAATGAAACAGGGGTAATACATCCTATAGAAGAAGTTTCAGAAATTACGCGTAGCAAGAATGTTTTGCTATTTGTGGATGGCACACAAGGAGTGGGAAAAATTCCTGTGGACGTTGAAAAATCCCGTATTGATTTGATGGCTTTCTCTTCTCATAAAATCTACGGACCCAAAGGGTGCGGTGCGTTGTACTTACGTCGGAAAAATCCCAGAGTGACACTTGTTCCGCAAATGGATGGGGGAGGGCATGAGCGTGGTTTTAGAAGCGGCACACTTAACACAGCAGGGATTGTTGGCTTCGGGAAAGCGGCTGAAATTTGTTCAAGTCGTATGGAACATGACTATAAACTGATAGAAACACTCAGAAATAAATTAGAGAACGCACTTACTTCTGATAAAAACATACACGTAAACGGTGACACAAAAAACCGGCTTCCAAATGTAAGTAATCTCTCTTTTGGAAAAATGGACGGAGCATTCTTAATTACTTCACTTAAAAATATTGCCATTGCAAGCGGTTCGGCTTGTACTTCAGCCAACCCGGAGCCATCCCATGTATTACTTGCCATGGGGCTAACCAAACAAAAGACGGGTTCATCTGTAAGATTCAGTTTGGGAAGGTTTACAACGGAAGAAGAAATAGATTATACGATTGAATATGTCCTGGAAGTAGTAAAAAAATTAAATAAAATCTAAAAAATTTGTTTATTTGTTTATAAGTTCATATATTTGCGAACAAACAACTAAACCCTCATGAGAACCCAAAACAAGATATACGTTCTCCACGCAAATATTTGTAAAGCGCTTGGCCATGCTGTCCGGATAGAGATCATTGATATTCTTGGGAATAAAGAGATGACTTTTGGAACACTGTTGGAAAAAATCGGGGGTCCTAAATCAAACCTTTCCCAGCATCTTACCTCAATGACAACTAAAGGAATTCTTCTTCAAAGAAAAGAGGGTTTAAATGTTTATTATAAACTTTCGTCGAAAAAGGTGTCCTTCGCCTGTCGTACCATGCGCGAAGTGCTGATGGACAATCTTAAAAAGCAGAACAAGATGATTAAGAATATAATATAGATTATGAAGAATATACTTATTTTAGGTGCCGGAACCGGTGGCATAATTACCGCTCATGAATTGCAAAAAAAAGCAGGAGACAAGGTAAAAATCACTCTTTTTGAAAAAGAAGAGAAGAATGTATTTGTACCTTCACTGCTTTGGTTGATGGTTGGAAAAAGAAGTCCTCAGCAGGTTTTCCGGAGTACAAAATCATTGAATAGAAAAGGAATTGAAGTTGTACTTGGAAATATCGAAAAAATTCAACCCGAAAATATTTCTTTAAATGTAAATGGGAAAAGTTATCATGGCGACTTTATGGTTGTCGCCTTAGGCGCTTCTCTTTATTCAGAGCACAACCTCCCCCAATACGGTCATAATTTTTATACCCTTGACGGTGCCACATCTTTTTATAATAAACTTTCTACATTCAAAGGTGGGAAAATTGTAATTCTCGTTTCTTCCCTTCCATTCAAATGCCCCGCCGCGCCTTACGAAGCCGCAATGTTAATTGAAAGTTACATTCGTAAAAAAGGATTGAAAAATAAAACCGAAATTTCCATTTATACTCCAGAAACGCAACCCATGCCTGTAACAGGCAAAGAATTAGGTAATGCGGTTAAAATGATGGTTGAACAAAAAGGTATTCACTATTTTACCGAACATCAGGTTACTTCTGTAAATCAACAAACACTGACATTTAGCAACGGAAAAACGGCTGACTACGACTTGCTTGCCTTCACTCCAAAGCATATACCCCCGCAGGTTATTCGTGATTCAACATTGCCAGGAAAATCAGGATGGATTGATGTAAACCGCAATACTATGGAAACAAATTTCTCCGGTATATTTGCAATTGGTGACAACACTATTATCCCTTTGGAATCAGGCAAGCCCTTACCCAAGGCGGGAGTATTTGCTCATTATCAAGCGGAGACAGTGGCACAAAATATAGCTAATAGAATTAAAGGGGAACCCGATAGTAAAAATTTTAACGGTGTAGGCCAATGCTTTCTGGAATTGGGAAATGGCAAAGCCGGTTATGCCTATGGCAACTTTTATGCATCACCGTCACCGGTTGTTAAAATGAAAAATCCAGGTTTTTGGTGGCACTGGGAAAAGGTCTGGTTTGAAAAGTATTGGTGGTTTAAATATTTTTAAGAGTATAATATACTTATAGTAATTTGTCCAATATCCAACATCATGAAAACATTACTCCCATACATTTACTCACTCTTGTTTATGAGCTTTGCTTCCTGCTCCATTGCTCAAACCGAAAAAGACCCTTGGACCGAAAAACAATTAATGCCACCGGACTCGCTGGCTGAAATTTTAAAAAATCCTTCCGGGAAAATACCACTCATTCTAAACATCGGTCCCTCAGGGGCTATCAAAAATTCAATCGCTATCGGAGAGGGAAGAGATAAAGAAACTATAGAAAAACTCAGAAATAAATTATTAAAAATTCCAAAAGATACATCCATTGTTATTTATTGTGGATGTTGTCCTTTTGTTAATTGCCCGAATATCCGTCCTGTTTTTAAACTTCTGACCGAAATGAAATTCACAAATCCTAAACTTTTGAATCTTCCCAGAAATTTAAAAGTAAACTGGATTGATAGGGATTTTCCAATGAATTAGCTATCAAAACAATAATGAGAAACGATAATCTGATAAACATGAAAAAACATTTTCTTTCTTTGGTTTTTATTGCTGTTGTTGCACCGTTATTTGCACAAACCGACACTGCAAAAACTCAAACCACTTCCACTGATAACATCGTTTACACTTGCTCTATGCACTCCGAAGTAACATCGGCTCAGCCAGGAAAATGCCCTAAGTGCGGAATGGATTTAGTCCAAAAAAAATCTTCTTCACCGGAGCATAAAATGGATATGATGATGATGTGCCCGATGCACGGAATGATGGATATGAACCACAAGCACGATGAAGGAAAAAAAGGAAAAAATAAAATGATGATGGGCATGGGTATAGCAATGGGGGCAATGATGGTTGTAATGATGACATTAGTGATATTAAAAATAGGCAGTAATTAATAAAACAAAAACAAAATGAAAACTTTGAAAACAAAAACAATCATTCTGATAGCAATTTTGATATCAGGAATCACCATCAGTCAATTTATCAATACTGAAAATTATTACCATCCCGAATTCCATGAAAAACAAAATAGCAACGTTGCGGCTTATGCCTATCCTCCTGCAGTTGGAATTTTAAGCAGTTCAAAAAATTGTTTGTCATGCCACATCAACAACGGTCAATGGAAAGACGATGACAAAACTATTATTGATATTGTTGACAAGGAAACAAAAAAATCTTTTCGTCAACCCGATGGAACATTTTTAATTGAAACAAAAAGATGGGAACAAAAAACTGTGTTGACTGTAATCGGAAGAAAAAAAGAAAATGCTATCGCCGTTCCATATCGCAATGCTTGGCTTTACATTGACCCTTCAACTATTGGTACACCCTCACTTTCAAAATTCGCTCCCGACTGGGATGTAAATCTCCCGATGTCATGCCGTTTGGTTGGAGATAAACTCCCGGGTTATGAAGACGCCGACATCACCAGCTTGCCCATGACCATTCAATCATTGAGCAACGCAAAAGATACCGAAATGCAATTACAGGTAATGCTCACCCGTGGAGAATCAGTCAAGGGCAATGCAGAAGAAGGATTAACAGGAAATTATTTTGAAAGAAAAGTTAAACTCATCGTAAAATAATTCCACTAACAAAATCACTTTAATTAAAAAAACATGAAAATTTTAATCATCATCAACGATCCCCCTTATGGAACCGAAAAAGCATATAACGCTTTGCGTATGGCTAATCAGTTGGGAAAAGATCATTCCGAAGTTGAAATCAGGATTTTTTTAATGGCTGATGCTGTTAACTGTGCCATTGCAAACCAGATTACTCCAAATGGCTATTACAATATTGAGCGAATGATAAAATTGGCTCTTTCAAACAAAGCAAAAATCAAGATTTGTGGAAGTTGTACTGAGGCACGAGGAATTAAAAATATTAAATTGATAGATGGCACAGAAATAAGCACGATGGCTGAATTGGCAAACTGGGTGGTTGATAGCGATAAAGTGATGACTTTCTGAAAAACTGATTTTTGTCATGTATTTTGACGCAAATTATCATCATAATTGCGTCGCCATACGTTTGAGCCATTTTATAAATTACCTTCTACTCCCATTTTTCAGGTCGTTTACAAAATTTTTTTCCCGGCTTTGGACAAGTCCTTGGTTTGCATTTTATGCCAAAATCAGAATTACATACATTCCATATTCCTGTGATGGGATTGGGATTTACTATTGACACCCCCCTGAAAGTTGCCCGCTTCGGGATTTCATCTGTAATATCTATCGTGGAAGATAATCTTGTGGAACAGATGAGAAAATTTTATTGTGAGAAATATAATGAAGAATATATTCCAATAACACAGGATAACATCAACCGTCGTGCGTTGAGGATTACCGGCTACCTTAATCTGTTGAACCGGATTGTAAAAAAACAAATGGAAGTGTTGAAAGCAGAATCGTTTGAAGAAGGAAATGAAATTGTTAAATATTTTGAATTGCTTCCTACTGAATCCCCCATAAAAAAACAATATTTTTTAATGCTTGATACAAATCAAATTGTGGCTAAAAAAAATCTGCAGGAGCAATTGAGAAGCAGTATTGTTGCAGGCGACATTGATGTTAATATTATGACCAAAGGGGATAAAATTAATTATGCAAGTGACGGAACGCCACTTTCCTTAGAATATACTAACTCATCGGGAGCATTACGCGGTTTTGCGTTAAGCGATCTTTCTTCTTCTGTTATTTTTTCTGCAGGATTAAACCCTCGTCTTTATACCTATTGCGAGTCATTCCCTGATTTTTACCCCGATGAAAAAGGAGCGCTTAAAAAGAAAATTGTTTTGAAGGTCAGTGACTTTCGTTCCGCGATGGTTCAAGGGAAATTTTTTGCTAAAAAGGGATTGTGGATATCCGAGTTTCGCATCGAATCGGGGTTGAATTGCGGTGGACATGCATTTGCCACTGATGGTATTTTAATGGGTCCAATTCTGCATGATTTCTTAACAAAACGAAAAGAACTTAGAGATGAACTTGTAAATACTTGCATGGATGCGTTATTAAAAACCGGAAAACAAAATTTCTTACAACCTCCTCAATTCAAAGTTACGGCACAAGGGGGTATTGGAACTGCAAACGAAAATAGTTTTCTTTTCGACCATTACCAGGTGGACGGCACGGGGTGGGCAAGTCCTTTTCTTCTGGTACCTGAAGTAACTAATGTAGATGAGGAAACATTGAATAAATTAAGTACAGCCCGAAAAGAAGATTATTATCTGAGCCAGGCATCACCATTGGGAGTGCCATTTCATAATTTTAGAAATAGTTCATCGGATATTCTACGAAAAGAGAGAATTGAAAAAGGAAGACCCGGTAGCCCTTGTTATAAAAAGTTTATGGCATTCAATACAGAATTTACAAAAGATACAATCTGTACGGCTTCCCGCGAATACCAAAATCTGAAAATAAAGGAAATTAATGAAAAAAATCTTTCTCACGAATCCTATGAGAATGAAATTCAGAATGTGGGATTAAAAGAGTGTCTTTGTGAAGGGTTAGCCGCGGGTGCGTTACTAAAAAATAATATTACACCCTTACATGATTTGAATGCCGTAGCTGTTTGCCCGGGACCTAACCTGGCTTATTTCTCAGGAATTTTTTCGTTGAGGGAAATGGTGGATCATATTTATGGCAGAAAAAATATTCTTAATTCTGAAAAACGTTCTAATATGTTTGTCAACGAACTTGTTTTATACATTGAACAATGGAAAGCCGAATTTAGTAAGAACGTTCATGAAATAACTGAAAAACAAACCAAACGCCTGTCAGAATTTAAAAACAATATGCTGGAAGGCATTGCGTATTATAAAAACCTGATTCCTACCATGAAACTCGAAACGGATGATTATTTGAATAATTTCAAAAATGAACTTTGTTATTTTGAGGCACTGATATTAGGTATTCCTATTCCGGTTCCGGTGGCAGTGTAATAAAGTTCTTTTACATGTTTTTATATTTTCAAAAAATAGTTGTATCAAGTACAACTTCCCTTTTTTCAATAAAATATTTTCAGATGAAAAAAAATAATTTTCACATTGCGTTAAGTATTACAGCACTTATAACCTTCTCTGCAATATCGTTTGAAGTATCTGTTGCTCAGGTTAAGGATACACTTTCTAAAACCAATGAATCTAATAATCTCTTGGAAATGGGACTGGAAGATTTATTGGATATAAAGGTCATAACAGGAGAAAAAGGTGGTTTTGGGAAGCAATTGGAGGAATTACAATTTAATACGTATTTACATGGATATGCGGCAGGTTGGTTTAGATCGAATGATTTAAATAGAAGGAAAAAATCAAAAACCTATAGTTTGCAGTATTTTAATCCGATTTTAGGTGTTAATGTGCATGATAAAGTAGTTGCCGAAGTAATGCTTGAGTATGAGCATGGGGGTGGAGAAATGGGTATAAGATATGGAATTATTGATTATTCTCCTTTCAAATTTGTTACACTACGGATAGGTAAATTTTTAATGCCAATCGGTAAGTTCAATGAATATTATTATCCAGAATATATCAATTTATTAAACGACAGGCCCATATCTCATTGGCAAATAATACCTTCCGTATGGTCAGAAATTGGAGCACAATTAAGGGGCAATTTTTCTCTCACTAAAAAAGTCCTCGTCAATTATTCATTGTTTGTGGTGAACGGATTGGAACAAAAAGATGGTAAATATGGAAGTGATATCAGAAATATGCGTGACAATTTTCGGGATTATAATAATGACAAAAAATCTTTTGGAGGAAGAATTGGAATACTGCCGGTTGCAATAATTGAGACAGGAGTATCTTATTACTATGGAACATACTCTACTGATGGCAAAGAAAATCTATCTTTGGTATGCATTGATGCAGAATGCAAGACAAGTAAATTTACATTTCGCGGTGAATATGTAGATGCCATTGAAGATACAGCATCGGGAAGTATTAATAAGAACGGATTTTTCATAGAATCTGCTTACCGCTTGAATCTATATTTAGAGCCGGTAGTAAGGTACGATCAGGCAAACCTGCCCAATGTAACTGGATTTGACAAAATTAAAAATACAGAGACCATTCAAAGAATGACAACCGGTTTGATAATATTCCCGGAACCTAAGAAGGTTTCCCGGTTTAGTTTTAAAATAAATTACAGTATAGTTTTAAATGATGGAAATGGAAGTTCAGCCAATGAATTTATTTTACAATGTGCTATTGGCTTTTAATTTTTTTATGAAACAACTATCCAATTGCTTATGATTACTCTGAAAAATACAAAACCTTTTTGGATTGCTATCTTTGTTTTGTTAAATTCATTTAACATTGTTGCTCAACCATCTGATAAGTACAAAATAGAAGCCATGTTCCTTTACAATTTTACCAAATATGTTGAATGGAAAAACCAAAGTCAATGGGATACTTTCCAGATTGGGATACTGGGCAATGACACTTCGATGTTAAATGCCATCAATTGGATGGCAGAAACTAAAACTGCAAAAGGAAAGCCCATAGTACCTATGCTTTACAAAAATCCTGAAAGCATTAAAAGTCCACAAATGTTATATGTGGACAAAAACAGCAATTTTGAAATGCAGGAAATACTCAGTGCCATAAAAGGAAAAAATATTTTACTCACTAGCAGTAATTACGAATTCAACACATCCATGATAAATTTTATCGTTGTAAAAGATAAATTAAAATATGAACTGGTGGAGAAAAGAATAATTGATGAAGGATTTACCATAAAACCCGAATTAATTAATTTGTCAGTGAAATCATCAAACGACTGGAAAAATCTTTTTTTAGAAACCGAAAAATTACTTGAAACCGAAAAAGACAAAGTAGTGTCACAAAAGGATGAAATCAATAAGCAAAAAGCAATTATTGAGAAACAAAATGATGACATTATGATTCAATATTCTAAAATAGAATTAATGAAAAAAGAATTTTCAAATCTTGTTTTTAAAGCAAAAAACCAACAAGATATATTAGATAAAAAAACTCAAATTCTTTCCAAACAGGAACGTGAAATTGTTATACAAAAAAGTGAAATAGTTAACCAAAAAGATGCAATTGAAAGACAGCGTCAGATATTAATGGGGCAACAGGATAAGATTCAATTTCAACAAAATCAAATTACCAAGCAGGAGTCAACACTACAGTATCAACTTATAACTATAGAAAGCCAAAGAATTGTATTGTATTCTTTTATTCTTGTAATTTTTTTGATATCAGCAGTAATATTTTTAATTTATAGAGGATATATAAATAAGAAAAAAACAAACAAACAATTGGAAGAGAATAATAAAGCGATTACGAAGCAAAAACAACTTCTTGAAGAGAAAAATAAAGAAATGCTTGAAAGCATTCATTATGCGCGTCTTATACAGGAAGCCATTTTACCGAAACATTCGGAAATAAAGGAGCATTTCCCGGAAATATTTATTTTATATAAACCGAAAGATATTGTAAGTGGAGATTTTTACTGGTTTGCTTTGAAAGGTGAAAGATCCATCATTGCCGCTTGCGATTGTACAGGTCATGGTGTACCAGGTGCATTTGTAAGTATGGTAGGTAATGATCTCCTAAATCAAATAATAATTGAAAGGAATATTGATAATCCTTCAGAAATTTTAAAGAAACTGCACGACGGCATTGTATATGCACTGGGTCATAAAACTAAAGATACCCCCCTCTCAGATTCTATAAGGGATGGAATGGATATCGCCTTATGCACTATTGATATGAATAAAAATGAAATAATGTTTTCTGGAGCCATTAGACCAATGTGGTTAATTACAAAGAATGGAGCACAACATTCGGCAGAATTCAAAAGGACAGTAGAAGGTGATTATGAACTTGTAGAAATTGCGGGAGATCGTTTTGGTATAGGAGGAGCTCAAATAAGAGTTGACCCCACTTATACTACTCATAAAATAGCTGTTCAAAGCGGGGATACATTTTATATGTTTTCAGACGGTTATACTGACCAATTTGGCGGCAAAGGAGAAAGAGATAAAAAGTTCAGTAAAAAAAGATTGCTCAAATTGCTGTTAAGTATTCAACATTTAAACATGGATGAGCAAAGAGAAAAATTGGATATGGAATTTGTAAACTGGCGTGGTAAATATGAACAAACAGATGATATTTGTGTCATTGGAATAAGAATTTAATGGTACTCAATAATTATTGAAATACATTTTACTATGAAATTCTACGATGTGAAGTTATTTTGAAAATCCGTGTTCAATAATTAAAAAAATTGAGTAGTAAACAATATTTAGTATATTTGTGATGTGTTGTATTGAATAACTTCTGATTTTAAGGAGCTAATCATTTACACCCGAAAGAATTTGTAGAATTTTAAAAATTAGATTTTTTTTTACAATTTATTATTAACCATAAAATCATGAAAACACTTTACACAATAGCATTTACCTGCTTGATGGTTTTTTTTGCGATTACTTCCTATTCCCAAAACTCTCAACCTGTTCCTGCAAATGTCACCTTAAAATATCTTCCCAGAGAAGCTATTTCCGACACCTATCTCGATGAGAATGGAAACCGGAATACAGTTTGGAACACACGGGAAGATGCAATTAATTACATTAAGGTAAAATGCGAAGAGGCAAAAAAAGCCAGCGTAACTTCAGCTCCTGACAACAAACTAATCCCAACTACTGTTTACTTATGGAAGAGTAGGAGTGAAGAACCCAATGGCACCCGCTCAGAAGTTGTAAAGTACGATGTGAAAAATATGCAGGAGATGAAATAATTAGCGATTAGCAACATCCAACATCCAACATCCAACATCAAATATCCAATACCAATCGTCCTAAAATCAAATCACCCCCCTAATTCACCATAATCTTAACATCTCTCTTCCCATCCCCAACCCTCAGCAAATAAACCCCTTTGGGTAAATCTTTTTTACTAATTCTGAATTTCCCGTTCTCCGATTTTCCAACCCTTATTTTTCTTCCGAATAAATCAAATAATGTAAATATATGGGGAGATTTATTATTTATTTCATTTATAATTATTTCATTTATAATTATTTCATTATCAGATTGATATATGCTAATAAATGAAGCATTAGAATAATCATTTTCTTTTATTCCAACCTCTTGCATTGCAACTGCTTCTCTGGTAACAGTATCACTTCCACATTCATTTGTAACAATCAACGTAACTTTAAAAGTATCTATAAAAAAAGGATCGAGTTCGTACTGGTGTATAGGGTTTACTTCAACGCTGAAAGTACTATCTCCAAATGTCCAATAGTATGAAGTTGCTTGTACTGAGGAATCAGTGAAATAAACATTTCGGTTCCAGTCATTATAAAACCCAAACCATGCAGTGGGAGGGATGCAAGTAAAAGAACCTACCGTGAGTTCCATGGTAGCTGTATCCACTCCGCACTCATTGCCTAAATATAACATTACCTTGTAGGTTCCTGTGTCAGCATACTGATGTATTGGATTTGCTAAAGTACTTGAAGTCCCATCTCCGAAATCCCATAAATAGGTGGTTGCTCTGGTAGAAGAGTCAGTAAAGGTTGCCTTTGATGTAACGCTGTCTAATGTGATGTTAAAATTGGCTTTTGGCGGCAAACAGAGTTTTGCCAAATGATTTATAGTGTCAATCCCTGCACCATTTCTGTTAAAATTCCCGGCTATATAAAGTTCGTTATTGTAAACCTGCATGCAATAAACCGCATCGTTTGTACCCCCTGCAACCTCCACCCATTTTCCATTATCCCACCGGGCAATATTCCTAACCGTATCTGTTCCGGAAAGTGAAAAATTTCCTCCTATATATAGCTCATTATCAATAGTTGCAAAGCACCATACCGTACCATTTACTCCAGCACCAAGTGAATCCCAGGATGTGCCATTCCAGACCGCAATATTTTTTGCATTTTTTCCACCTGCCTGTGTGAAACCACCTCCAACGTATAATTTAGTGTTAAAAGAAAATAATGAACTAACAGAACTGCTTGGACTATTAATGCCATTGGATAATGCAGACCAACTTGAGCCGCTGAATTTGGCAATATTATTTACACCGGTCACACCACCTGCATCCACGAATTTACCGGCTATATAAAGATTATTATTGTAAACTGTTAAAGCACTTACATTTCCATCAAAATCAACCCCAGTTCCCGGGACGACCGCCCATTGTGTCCCACTCCATTTTGAAATATGGTTGGTAGGATTTCCGCTGGCAGAAATAAATTCACCGCCTATATAAACACTGTTTTGGAAAATTGCTATGGAAAGAACTCCTTGCCATTCAAAAGTGCCGGTTCCAAGCGTTTTCCATTGAGTGCCCGTCCATTTAGCAATATTACTTGCATTTAAACCACCGGCCACTGAATAATAACCCCCCACATATAACTCATTCTGAAAAACAGCAAATGAATTCACGGAGCCATCAGTCCCTGAGGTAATTGCATTCCAAGTATTCCCATCCCACTTGGCAATGGTATTAGCTTGAATTGCTCCAGCATTTGAGAATGAACCCCCCAGATAAAGTTCATTATTGAATACTTCCATATCATAAATAGCTCCTGAAACACCACTGCTAACCGGAAGCCAGCGTTGAGAGTAGGAATAACTTATAGATAAGAATAATAAGTAGATTTCAAAGATTAATAATTTTGGTTTCATAATTTATTGATTAGGTTTAACAAATCTTTAACCCCTACCGCACTTTCTCGCTCAATCCGCCGCTGGTGGATTGCCGTATTTTGAAAAGGGGCTAAGTTGAGGTCTTTACAGAAAATATTAACTCGCAAAGGTAGGCAAAATAAATTTTTTTATTTTGATAATTATTAATACATTTGGGGTTTCGAATTAATAAAATATGGTACAGAGCAACCTTGTAAACATATGATTAAAAATTTACTCCTCTACTTTTTCTTTCTTTTATTTTTTCAAACTTTTCAAAACAGGATTTCTGCGCAACCTGCAAATGATGGTAAATGTGGCGCTGTGCCAATTACTGTGGGTGCGGGTTGTACAAATGGTGACAATACGGGTGCCACTACTACCGGTGAGGGCTTGAGTACACCTTCTTGTTTTAGCGGTAATCCGAGTAATTACAGTACATCTGTGTGGTATTCTTTCACAGCTACTGACGACAGTATATCAATAAATTTTGGAGATGGCACACTCGGCACTCAATCTATGGGGGCAGTGTATAGTTCCTCGGATAATACTTGCACAGGTACATTCACTGAAGTAGGATGTGCCAAAGGTGGAAATGAAGTTGAATTACTTGGACTTGTCAATGGAAACACTTATTTCCTCTTGGTTGATGGAAGTGGAAATAATGTAGGAACTTTTTGTGTTTCATCCTACGAGACACCGCCACCCCCGCCTCCTGTTGGTACATGCAGTAATCCTAGGGATTTACAGGTGGCTGGTGATTGTAATAATATTGCGGGTGTTCAATACGATGAACAAAATAATATTATTTCAACCAATTTGACTACGGGGGGG
>MEPC01000003.1:0-23951 GCA_001769655.1 Bacteroidetes bacterium RIFCSPLOWO2_12_FULL_37_12
GATTTAGAAAGAGAGAGAGGCATTACTATAAAAAGCCATGCTATACAGATGCAGTATTCCTATGAAGGCGAAAATTATATTTTAAACCTGATTGACACTCCCGGGCATGTTGATTTTTCGTATGAGGTTTCCCGCTCTATCGCTTCCTGTGAAGGTGCCTTGTTAATTGTAGATGCTTCTCAGGGCGTGGAGGCACAAACCATCTCAAACCTTTATCTCGCTCTCGAACATAATCTTGTCATCGTACCCGTTCTGAATAAAATTGACTTGCCGGCGGCTCAGGTTAGTGAAGTTAAAGAGCAAATTGTTGAATTACTTGGTTGTAAACCCGAAGAAGTCATTCCGGCATCAGGAAAAGAAGGAACGGGTGTTGAAGAAATTCTCACAGCTATCATTAAAAGGATACCGGCGCCGTGTGGGAATGAAAATGCCCCATTGAAAGCCCTCATTTTTGATTCTGTTTTCAATTCGTTCCGCGGAATTATTGTTTATTTTAGAATTTTTGACGGACTCATTAAAAAAGGGGATAAAATAAAATTTCTTGCCACTAATCGTGAATATATAGCGGATGAAATAGGAATATTAAAACTTGAGAAGGAACCTAAGGAAATTCTTAAAACAGGTGACGTTGGATATCTGATTTCCGGAATTAAGGAAGTAAGGGAAGTAAAAGTAGGGGATACCCTCACCTTGCTCGAAAATCCTTGTAAAGAAAGAGTAAAAGGATTTGAAGACGTGAAGCCCATGGTTTTTGCAGGGATATATCCGGTGGAAACCTCGAAATTTGAAGAACTCAGAAACTCCATGGAAAAACTTCAGCTTAATGATGCAAGTTTGGTATGGACGCCGGAAACCTCCATGGCGTTAGGTTTTGGTTTCAGATGTGGGTTTTTGGGAATGCTTCACATGGAAATAGTTCAGGAACGACTCGAAAGAGAATTCGATATGACTATTATTACCACCGTACCATCGGTTGAATTTCATGTATATCTTTACTCCGGCGAAAAAGTTGTTGTAGATGCACCTTCCGCCATGCCTGACCCGGGATTAATTCAAAAAATTGAAGAACCTTTTATTAAAGCACAGATAATTACCCGTGCTGAATATATTGGGAATATTATAAAACTTTGCATGGATAGAAGAGGAAAGTTTATCAATCAATATCACATTACCCGGGACAGGGTGGAACTTACGTTTGAATTGCCCTTAGCGGAGACCGTTTTCGATTTTTATGATAAATTAAAATCTATTTCCCGTGGGTATGCATCTCTCGATTATCACATGCTCGGGTTTGTTGAGTCAGACATGGTAAAAATGGATATACGATTGAATAATGAGGTGGTGGATGCATTGTCAGCGATTATTCACAACGAAAAAGCATATTACTGGGGGAGGAGATTATGCGAAAAATTAAGAACGTTGATTCCCCGGCAACTTTTTGATATTGCGGTTCAAGCCGCTATCGGTACAAAAATTATTGCCCGTGAAAATATTTCTGCCATGCGGAAAAATGTGATTGCCAAATGTTATGGCGGGGACATCACCCGTAAGCGAAAATTGCTTGAAAAGCAAAAAGAAGGGAAAAAACGTATGCGCCAGGTAGGGAATGTAGAAATACCCCAGGAAGCATTTATGGCTGTTTTGAAATTGGAAGAGTGATTTACCTCTATACCTCTATACCTCTATACCTCTATACCCCCTATACCCCTATACCTTTATACCTCTACACCCCTACACCCTTCTCCGCGTGCTCATAGTACTTCTCCTTTGTTTTCTTCAACATTTTTTTAAATGTTTCCACACACATTTCGGTAGCCAACTCAAAGCTTTGGGCTTTGTTTTTTACAAATAGTTCCTTACCAGGAATATTTAATTTAATTTCAACAATCTTGTTTTCTGATTGTCCGTCTTTTTCTACTTTAAGAAACACATCGCCCTGAATTATTTTATCAAAAAATAAATCAAGTTTGTTGATTTTTTTATCAACGAATTCAAGGAGCCGCTGGCTCGCATTGAAGTGAATGGATTGAATGTTTAGTTTCATGGTTTTATTGGTTTGTGTGTAATAATCACTTTTATATTTTATATTTTCTATCTTCTATTTTCTATCTTCTATTTTCTATTTTCACTACCCTCCCCTCGGGTGCGCCTGTCTATGTACTATCCGCAGTTTTTCAATTGAATTATGTGTATAAACCTGTGTGGCGGCTAAACTAGAATGTCCCAAAAGCTCTTTTATCGCATTTAGTTCTGCCCCGTTATTTAATAAATGAGTGGCAAAAGAATGTCTTAATATGTGTGGACTTCTCTTTTCCTGTGTTGTAATAAAAGAGAGGTATTTTTTTACAATATTATATAAAAATTTTCTACTGCATTGAAGTCCTTTATTATTTACGATTAGGAGAGTTTTTGATTGTGGAAACTTTTCATTTTTTTGTGTGATGTAAGAATCAAGCAGGTTTAATAAGTCAGAATGAAGGGGAATTAAACGTTGTTTGTTTCCTTTTCCGGTAACCTTTACTAAGGAGTTATTCGTTTCAATGTCCGTTTCTTTTAACGATAACAACTCACTGATTCTCATACCTGTACCATATAATAACTCCAGTATTAATTTATCTCTGGTTCCTGTAAAATTGTTCGGGAAAATGGATTCATCTTTTAATTTATCTAACCTTTCTCTTTCTATAAAGGATGGGAGGCGTCTGGGAATTTTTGGGGAAATAATTTTCATCATGGGATCATTTTTATATCCATGATGTTTTCTCATATACTTGAAAAATGATTTTAAAGATGCAATCTTCCGGTTGATGCTTCTGGAATTTATTTTTGAGTCCATAAGCGATACTATCCATGTTCGGATATGGTTATGGTTTAAAGACAAAGGATTGCTTAAATCTAACTGGAAAGATGAATTAATAAAATCAGAAAATTGCTCCAAATCATTCTGATATGCGAATAGAGTGTTCTGGGAGAACCTCTTTTCAAATTTTAAATACTTAAAAAATTGCTGTAACAAAGTATCCTGCTATTTTAATGCAAGATACTATATACTTTTGGAAAAAACAAGAAAAAGATTAAATTTCTTGAATAGATAGTTCCTGACGGCGTTTGGCACGATTAACAACCTGCCGTTTGGTAATAGAATCCTTCTGGAAATAGCTCCTACTGCGTATTTCTCTTAGAACGCCTGTTTTTTCGAATTTCTTCTTAAATCTCCGGAGTGCCTTATCCAGCGATTCGTTGTTTTTTACTTCTACAATTAGCATAAGTGGTTATTGTTTTGGGAGGGCAAAGATAGGAAAAAGTTGGTAAATAGTATAGTAATTATGTATTTTTGTGTCTTTGTTGTTGGAAATTAGTAATAAGAAATTGTAAAGGAACCCTATACTTAGGGGTTTTAGCTCAGTTGGCTAGAGCGCTTCGTTCGCAACGAAGAGGTCGGGGGTTCGAATCCCCTAAACTCCACTTTTTCCACTCTCGGGGTGTAGCGCAGACCGGTTAGCGCGTGACGTTCGGGACGTCAAGGTCCCCGGTTCGAATCCGGGCACCCCGACTATTAGTTATACTGTAAAAAATCCATCCAGAGATTCCTCCCATCAATCCGCCTCCAAGTATATCAAGCGGGAAATGCAATCCTAAATATATTCTGCTCACAGATACTGAAATCGCCCATAGAATAAAAAGCCAGGCAATTATGCGGTTTCTCTTAGAAAAATAAAGAAAAAGGAATATCCCAATCGCAAAATGATTAAAGGCATGATTGGATGGAAAACTTCCCCCCTTGGTTTGACAATGAAATTCTCTCCCTTCTTTTTGATATATTTCTTTTATCAATTCTCCGGTATTGACATTCATACAAGGTCTGTCTCTGGAAAATAATTTTTTCAAATAATTTCCTGATAAATCTGTGATGCCCGCCAAAATAGAAAGTGAAAGAATCCATACCATTGATTTTAATTTATGCCTCCAGATAAAATAAATTATTAATAAAAGATACAATGGTACCCAGGTAAACTTATTGGAAATGAGTTCCATTAACGACACAAAATCAGCATGTCTGAACTGGATAAAAAACCAGCTAAAACATTTTTCATCCCATTGTAATAAATTTTCAAACATTTTTTTTGGCAATCAAAATTAATCTTTCCGATTGATTTTCTATAAATGGGTTAAAATTATAATCGCCGCAAATTTCAATTATTTTAAAATGAATTGAAGCAAGCATGTTTATTAATTCTTCATGAGAATATAATCTTACTTGTTCCCAAAACTTTTTTTCCACATTATTTTTACGGCAGGTTATCTCTTTTAATAAAAAATCATTAGTTACATTTTTTTTGATCTGAAATCCCATGCCATTTATATTCTTATTTTCTTCCGCAACCAGATTCTTCAGGATTCTATTATTATTCATAAAATCGAGTACAAAATAACCGCCGGTTTGAATCGCATTAAATGCCGCTCTTATAATTTTTTTATTTTCGAAATCAGAAGAATAATATCCGAAGCTGGTAAACAAACTAACGACTAAATGAAAATAATTAATACGAAAGATGTTCCGGATATCATGTTGGTAAAAGTCCAGTTTTTCATTTGAATATTTTCTGGCATTTTCAATATTCTTGCTTCCGGCATCAAGACCAGTGACTTCAAACCCCAATGAATTCATAAAGATGGAATGTCTGCCTCTGCCACAACCCAAATCAAGAATGCGGGCGTTTTTATCCAATGAAATTTTAGTTAACAATCCCGTGATAAAATATTTTGCCTCTTTCTCATCCCTGTGCTGATAAAGCAACTGATATTCTTCACTTTCAAACCATTCAAAATCAGGAAGTAATTTGGGTTTCATTATGGTAAATTGTGGTTACTACTCACCACAGAGGCACGGAGGACACGAAGTAACACTGAGAAAAACCTATGTGGAAATATATTTATAATAATCATCTCTGTGTTTCTTTGTGTTCTCCGTACCTCCGTGGTTTTGTATTTTATTACCCTGCTGAGTAGTTACAATTATGTGGAACACTTAACCAAAAGTCAAAAATATGCTATTCTTTAATTAAATTTGCGAAAATATAAAAAAAATGCCCTTAATCAGCTCAATTTCCGGAATCAGAGGAACCATTGGAGGTACTCCGGGTGAATCATTAAGTCCTATTGATGTAGTTAAATTTTCTGCGGCTTTTGGTGCTTTTGTAAAAGAATCATCCCGGTTTTCACGCATTGTCATAGGGCGAGATGGAAGAATTTCAGGTCCCTTGATAAACCAATTAGTCATAACAACTTTACAATCCATGGGGATTGACGTAATTGATTTAGAATTATCTACCACGCCTACTGTTGAAATAGCAGTTCCGCTTGAAAAAGCAGGCGGTGGGATTGTCATTACAGCAAGTCATAACCCCAAAAATTGGAATGCCTTAAAACTGTTAAATCAGCGAGGTGAATTTATATCAGATGCAGAAGGAAAACGTGTGCTCGAATTAGCAAAAGTAAATAAAATGGAATTTGCACAATCGAATAGTACGGGTAAATATTTTCGGAACGAGCACTATTTTTCTAAACACATAGAACTAATTTTAAACCTCCCTTTAGTTGACTCAAAGGCAATCAAAGCAAAGAATTTTAAAATTGTAGTGGATGGCATTAATTCAACCGGAGGCATTATTGTCCCACAGTTATTAAAAGCCCTCGGGGTATCAGATATTATTGTTCTGAACGGTGAAGTGGATGGAAACTTTGCACATAACCCTGAGCCATTAGCTGAAAATTTATTGGAACTCAGTCAGAAAGTAAAAAAATCAAGAGCGAATCTGGGAATTGCGGTTGACCCGGATGTTGACCGGCTTGTATTTGTTAATGAAGACGGCAGTATGTTTGGTGAGGAATATACATTAGTATCTATAGCTGACTATATATTACAACATAAAAAAGGCAATACGGTGTCAAATCTTTCTTCTACAAGGGCACTAAAAGATATAACTGAAAAATCGGGATTCAAATATTTCCCTGCGGCGGTAGGAGAAGTCAATGTGGTTTCAGTAATGAAAACCAATAAGGCGGTAATAGGAGGGGAGGGAAACGGAGGTGTTATTTATCCTGAACTTCATTATGGAAGAGATGCGCTGGTGGGTATTGCTTTATTTCTAACGAACCTTGCAAAATCAGGTATCAGTTCCTCTGCGCTCAGAGCTAAATTTCCGAATTATTTCATTTCCAAAAATAAAATTGAGCTAACTCCCACAACCGACGTTGACAACATTCTTGAAAATTTTAAAAAGAAATACAAAAAATACCCTTTAAATACAGAAGACGGGGTTCGTATAGAATTTGAAAAAGAATGGGTGCATTTACGCAAATCCAATACAGAACCCATCATCAGGATTTATGCAGAATCGAATTCTGAAACAACAGCGGTACACCTGGCTAATAAGATTATTTCAGATATCAGGGAAATGATTCGAAGTTAATCCGCATCGGACAACGAAATTATGCCTGCTCATATATATTTAGATAATACCGCTTCCACTCCGCTCGATGAGCAAGTTCGTTTAGCCATGCTGTCCTATATGGATGAATTTTACGGTAACCCTTCATCCATTCATTCACATGGAAGAAAATTAAAAGTTGCTGTTGAAAATGCCCGGAAAAGCATTGCTGTCTGGTTTAATGTTTCACCCTCAGAAATTTTTTTTACTTCGGGGGGTACCGAATCAGATAATATAGCAGTTTTTTCCTCTATTAACTCCTTTGATATTAAGAACGTAATTACTTCTCCTTTAGAGCACTATGCCATTTTAAAACCTCTTAGTTATCTCTCTTCAAAAAAGAAAATAAATTTACATTTTGTAAGACATGATGGAACCGGAAATATTGATTTGAATCACTTGGAAGAATTACTTAAAAAATTTCCACGGTCTTTTGTTTCCTTAATGCATGCTAATAACGAAATTGGAAATTTAACTGATATAGAAACTGCCGCCCGGATGACAAAAGAGAATGACGGAATTTTTCATTCCGATACAGTCCAAACCGTTGGTCATTATAGGATAGATCTTCAGAATATTAAGGCAGATATGATTTCTGCATCAGCCCATAAATTTCATGGACCAAAAGGGGTTGGATTTCTGTATATCCGCGGGGGTTGTCAGCTAGAGCCATTATTTTATGGAGGGGGGCAGGAAAGGAATATGAGGGGAGGAACCGAAAATGTTTCTGGTATTGTAGGGTTGGCAAAAGCAATTGAAATTGGTTATAAAGACATTACTTTGCAAAAAAATCATATTTTAATGTTAAAGAAAAAATTAATTGAGATGTTACAAAATGAAATATCATCCATTAATTTTAATGGGCTTTCAGGTGATTTAGATAAAAGTTTATATACTGTATTAAGTGTAGCATTTCCAAGAAACGAGCATACAGAAATGTTACTTTATAACCTGGATATCAATTCAATTTCAGTGTCAGGTGGAAGTGCTTGTTCAAGTGGTTCCGATGCCGGTTCTCATGTCCTGAAAGCAATTGGAACTCCCACTGATCGAATTTCAATTCGTTTTTCTTTCAGTAAATTAAATACTATGGAAGAAATATATTTAATGATGGAGCGCCTAAAGGAAATACTTAAATTTAAAAGTACCTAACCAATGAGGAAACACCTCTTTTATAAATTGTTTACTTTCGGAAAAATTCATTTTCTATTTTTCGTGACAGGAATCTTGTTAACCTGCGCAAACTTTTTGGAGGCACAAAATGTAAAGCAATTTCAAAATCGTTTAAAATCGTTTAGATTTGGATGTACTGCCGGCTTTAACTTCTCTGATTTTTATAAAACAAGCCCTTTCAACGACCCTTTTAATGCAGTAAACACAAGTGGTAATGACCCGTATCTATTTGTTGACTTTGGCTTTATGGCGGGGGGATTAATTATTTTTCAAATGAAAAGACGTGTTGATGTAACTGCTGAATTGCAATATTCCCAGAAAGGTGGCTCTTTTAATGACAATGGATTCATCCATCGATTATCACTTCATTATCTTGATTTTCAGATACTTCCAGGCATTAGATTCTTAGACAGGTTTAATGTGAAAGCAGGCGCGTCCGGTAGTTTATTAGTATTTGTAAAGGCAATGGAAGGCAGAGTAAATGTTAATACCGATAAAGAACCTTATAGTCCAAATATTTTGAATGGCATTTTTTCTTTAGGTTATACAGATTATTCGGGAGTTTTTTTTGAGGGAAGAGCAGAAATGGGTTTTTCAAATATTAATAATACGAGTTATCCCGGGAAAGATTTTTTTCTGGGCTCATTAGTTTGGCAATTAAATATCGGGTATATTTTTTAAATATTTTTACTTGTTTGTATTATGATGTAGCGGCACGGTGCACTGTGACGCGAAAATATGATTTTTATCTCGCCAGTTTTTAATTTAAAAAATTTCATATACCTTTGTTCCATAAATTATCAACCTCTTGATTAGGACATCCTATGCCAAACATTGGAATTAATGTAAATGGGCTAAATTTCGAAAATCCTTTTGTAATTGGGTCGGGACCTCCTTCCACCAATGCCAAGACAATCATTAAAGCATTTGATGAAGGGTGGGGGGGAGTCGTTGCAAAAACCTGTAGTTTACCTTCTACGGAAGTTATAAACGTTGTTCCCCGATATGGAAAACTAAGAAATCAAAAAGGCGACATTGTGGGTTTTGAAAATATTGAATTGATTTCTGACAGAACATTGAACCAATGGCTCGACGATTTCAAAAAAGTAAAAGATAAACATCCCAAAAAAATATTGATTGCATCTATTATGGAAAGATACAACAAGGATGCATGGCAAGAACTTACAGGATTAATTGACGCAACTGGAGTTGATATGTTTGAACTTAATTTTTCCTGTCCACACGGTCATCCGGAAACAGGCATGGGAGCCGCTATGGGACAAAATCCTCCCATACTTAAAGAGGTTACTAACTGGGTTGTTGCCGCAACGAAAAAACCGGTTTGGGCTAAGATGACGCCTGATATAGCAAATATAGTGACTCCGGCGAAAGCGGCTCTTGAAGGAGGTGCCACCGGTGTTGCCGCAATTAATACCATTCCCTCTATCATTGGAATTGACCTTGATAAATTAAGACCAATGCCTACTGTAGAAGGATATTCAACACCCGGTGGATATTCATATATCGCGGTAAAGCCAATTGCTTTGCGCATGGTTTCCCAGTTGGCAAAAGGAATTCCGGGAATTGAAATTTCAGCTATTGGCGGAGTAGTTAAAAGCGATGATGCTATTGAATTTATGTTGTTAGGAGGCTCCACTGTTCAGGTTTGTACCGGCGTAATGTTGCATGGTTATGAGATGATTCATGAATTAAAAGACGGCTTGTCTAAATTTATGGAAAAACATTCTTTTAAATCCGTTCGGGAATTTGTGGGTTATTCACTACCCTTTTTAACTACTCACCATGATTTGGTTGAAAAGCGGCTGGCGAAGCAAACCAATGCCTTGCAATCGAACAGGGATAATCAATGGAGTGGAAATATTTCAGCGGAGACAGAAGCGTTTGTAAGTAATTAATAATTGTGAATTACAATAGACCTCTTGCGAAAAAGAAAAATAAAAAAATTTAAACACTAAGACACAAAGAAACTAAGAAACTAAGTCACAAAGAAACAATGCCTAAAGCCAGAAATATCACCGTCAATGAATTAATGAAAAGAGAAGTCATTACGCTTGATGAAGAAATGCCGATTCTAACAGCCGTTGGTAAGTTGCTTAAAAATAAAATTTCAGGCGCTCCTGTTTTAAATGAAAAAAAAGAAGTCGTTGGATTGTTATCCGAAAAAGATTGTCTTTGTATTTTAACACAAGGTACTTTTCATAACCTTCCTTCCAAAAGAGTATCTCAATACATGACGAGAAATGTCAAAACGGTTCACTCAACGCTTGATATAATAGAAATGGCAGAATTGTTTATTAAAACACATTTCAGAAGATATCCGGTAGTGGACGATGGAAAATTAGTAGGTACAATCAGCCGGAGAGATGTTTTGCGAGTGATTAATGAAAAAATGTAAATAGCAATATTCTATTGTACAATAATTTAAACATACAACATCAAACATCCAATATCCAACATCCAATTTACAACATCAAACAATCAATATTTCATTTAACATTTTAACCACTAACAAAGAATTACCCATGATACAAGAATTTAAAAATCTAACTAAAGAAGAAAACGAACTTCTTATCAAAGCGCCTGTTTATGTCACTATCTTAATTGCAGGTGTTGATGAAAATATAGAAAAAAGTGAAACTACTTCAGCTATTAAGTTTGCTGATTTCCTTGCAAAAAATTCAGACGCTTTACTAAAAACTTACTTTCACGAAGTTAACAGGGTTTTTAAAGGCAACCTGATCGTGTTATTGGAAAAATTACCTCTTGAAACGAGATATCGTAATGTGGATATTGCGATAGAATTGGAAAAATTAAATTCTATTTTTCCGAAATTAGATAAAAACTTTGCCGGAAGTTTATATGACAGTTTGCTTAGTTTTGCCAAGCATGTAGCTAAATCATCAGGTGGATTTTTATCAATGGGATCAATTAGTCCGATTGAAAAAGCATGGATTACTCTGGATATGATAAATGACCCAAGAGTGTGATTTCACCCCTTCTGTCCGTCATACTTTAACACCTCTTCAATTACATATTCCAATTTAACGCCTGCGTTTCTCAGTATTTCTTCCGACTCTGAGCCGGCGTGATATTTCTTTTCGCAGATTACCTTTATAATTCCACAATTAATAATCAGCATGGCGCAAACCCTGCAGGGTGTCATCCGGCAATAAAGCGTTGCACCGTTTAGGGAAATTCCAAGTTTTGCCGCCTGGCATATAGCATTTTGTTCAGCGTGAACCGTTCTCACACAATGTTGGGTAGTGGAGCCATCTTCATGTAACACTTTTTTAAACTGATGACCAGTTTCATCGCAATGGGGAAGCCCGATGGGCGAACCGACATACCCCGTTACCAGAATTTGACGGTCTTTTGCCACTACACAACCACTGCGTCCTCTATCGCAGGTTGCTCTTTTGGAAATAGTGTTGGCTACTTCCATAAAATATTCATCCCAGGTAGGACGTTGGTATTTTTTTGTGGGTTCTTGCTCCATTTTTGCTAATTTCTAATGATTAATTTCTAATTTCAAAAAAACCTCACCCCAGCCCCTCTCCAAAATGGAGAGGGGTTTGAGTTCAGTTATAATATTTTTCAATTTTCTATATTTCCAAAATACCCTTCAAGCTCTTTATAAAATTCGTCTATAGTCCCGCTATTCATAAATACATGGTCTGCCATTGCAATACATTTAGACAAGTTTTGTTTGAAAGGGTCTTCGGAGTTCATTTCCCGTTGCTCGTTACTCAAAAAAGTTGTAAAATCAATTTTATCTGTTTCTGAATCCCTTAAGCGGATCCTTTTAAAGCGAATTTCGGGATCAGCATCTACAGCAAGAAATAAAAATCCCTCTTTCTTTTTCAATGCTTCAACTTCACCTACTGCTCGTAAACTCTCAATGATGCAGTTATTTTTTAATTTTTCAGCGCGTTCAAATAGCCGCTCTACAATGTATGAAGGGGAGTGTTTAGTGCGCAGTTCGTTGGCAACAATTACCATGGAATCCCTATTGACCGGTAATCCTTTCTTTTTTATTTCCTCAATGAGAAATTCACGGACAGAAAAATGGTTGTATCCCTTTTGCTTTATAAGAAATTCCACCAGTGTTCCTTTTCCGGCGCCATTTGTTCCTGTGATACCTATGATTTTCATTGAATAGAATGTTTGGTAACTCTGAGCATTTATAAATAAGGAAAAATATTATTTTTAGTTAATAGTTGATGCAAATTTATATGAAAATTTTGATTTCAACATAACAGCATAAAAATCCAACAAATTTATCACCCCTCTCCATTTTTTTGGAGTGGGGCTGGGGTGAGGTCGGATTATAGAAGAAATTTATGTTTTTTTGTAACTTTAAAAAAATTCATATAAGATTACCTGAAAAAAACTTATCTTTAGAGAATTATTGAAAGCAAGCAAATTCAAATAGGTTAAATGAACAAAATCCTTTTCAGTGTTTTTATCTTTACTTTTTTTTATGTCTATGAAATTTTTCCAAAAACAGATACCCTGACTATTATGTATTATAATCTGCTGAATTATCCAGGGAGCACTATGCAACGAGTGAAATATCTTCAAACCATCGTTCATTTTATTAAACCGGATATCATGGCTGTCACCGAATTGCAATCAGCCGAGGGTGCAGATACAATCTTGAAATATGCTTTTAACACCCGTGGAATTAATTATTATAAGAGGGCAGAGTTTACAGATGGATATGATTCTGATAATTTGCTATTTTATAATTCTGTAAAAATTTCTTTAAAATCACAGGATACTATTCAGACAGCTCTCAGGCTGATAAATGAGTATATGCTATATTATAATAACCAGATTTCTATTGATAATAAAGATACAGTTTTCCTTGATATGTTCTCTATGCACCTGAAGTCAGATGCCAACAGCCAGCAAAAACGGTATGAGGAAATTTTAAAATTGAAAAATCATTTTTCCAACAAACAGAATTTTACAAATGTTTTTGCCGGCGGCGATATGAATTTTTATACTTCCGAAGAACCTGCTTATGATTTGATTGTAAACAATGGGTTAAAAAGTTTGTATGATCCTGTCAATACGCCGGGCGACTGGAGCGATAATCCTGTTTTTTCGAACCTTCATTCACAAAGCACCCGGGTACGGGCTTTTGAAGGGGGCACCATCGGTGGTCTTGACGATAGATTTGATTTCATTTTTGTTTCAAATGATGTCTTAAATGGCTTCAATAAACTTTCATATATTCCTAATTCATTTATCGTGTTTGGCAACGACGGACAGCACTTCAACGATTCCATTACCGCTCCCCCCTCTAATCCGTTAATTTCTGATTCAGTGATAAATGCCTTACATAATATGGCTGACCATTTGCCTGTAATTATGAAAGTAAAAGTGTCACTTCCCGATAATGAAAACATAGTAGGATGCAAAGACCTTTTCATTTCAGAATATCTGGAAGGCAGTAACTCTAATCAGGGATTGGAAATTTATAACCCCACCGGAAACGATAAAGAATTATCAAATTACACAGCAAGAATCTTTCATAATGGGAATATATTTCCATCAGTGACACTGAAATTAAAAGGAACTTTACCATCCGGAAAATTTTTTGTTGTTGCAAATGCCAATGCCACTCTTCAGAATTTACAAAACGTTAAAGATACCGCTACAGTATCTTTTTCTTATACCGGAAATTCTGCCCTCGCCTTATATCGGAATGATACATTGATTGACATAATAGGAAAAATCGGAGAAAATCCGCCTTCCGGTTGGAGTGTTCCTGGCGGCAGTACTATGAACTTTACCTTGCGCCGTAAGACAGATGTACGGCAGGGAAATAGTAACTGGGAGGAGAGTAAGAATGAGTGGGATGTTTTTTCCATGGATGATGATAGTGATTTCGGAAAACATTTATCGGTATGCCGTGATTGCAATCTTAGTTTTTCCTCAAACATTTCACCGGTAGTATGCTCCGATAGTTCTAATGGAAAAATTGACATTAATCCATTCAGCAATTTTCCGCCTTACTCCATGATTTGGTCGAATGGAGCAAGCACTGAAGATATTTCACAGTTATTGCCGGGCAAATATTATTTCTTGTTGAAAGATAAGCTGGGTTGCGCTATATCAGACACGTTGCTGGTTAATCTGATATCTTCTCCTATGGCAATTCTGGCTGATAAAAAAGACGTATGCTCAAACGGATGTGATGGATTTATTCAGGTAGCTGTAGGAGGAGGAACCAACCCCATCAAATATAAATGGAACGATCCATTCGGTCAGAATACAAATAAAGCAAAGTCACTATGTAAAGGTACATACACACTAACGGTGTCTGATATTAAAAATTGCGTTGATAAAATATCGTATGAAATTATAGAGTGGCCAAAGCCGGTGGCATCCTACGCGTATTCAAAACAAAGCAAAAAAGTGTTTTTTACAAACACCTCTTCCTACGCAGATAAATTTTATTGGGATTTTGGAGATGGACAGATGGATAGCATTTCAGACCCGGTTCACCAGTATTTATCCTTAGGAACGTATCAAGTGACATATATAGCGAGTAATGATTGCACTTCAGATACCAGCAAACTACCGGTTAATGTTTTACTTGGCTTAGAAGATGCATCATTGAATAAAAATTTTTATACTCCTAAAATTCATTATAATCCTGAATTAAACATTCTTACTGCCTGGCTGTATGAAAATCATTGTGACACTAAATTTATAGTATCTGATTTAACCGGCTCTGATTTATTATCCGGAATTCTGCCTGCATTTACAAGTTCAATAAGTATTCCATGTTCTTCTTTATCATCAGGCATTTATTATGTTAGAATAGTTGAAAAAAATAAATTATACTTCGTACTTATCCCCATCATAAAATGAACAGAAAAATTGTGGTAGGTATTACAGGAGCAAGCGGGAGCATTTATGCTAACTTGCTTTTAAGTAAATTATGTGAAATACGAAAATCAACACCCGATGCTATCAGTGAACTGGCGTATGTTTTTTCAACCAATGCCCGTCAGGTTTGGGAGCATGAATTAAAAAATATTGACTACAGGAACTTTTCACAAGCATCCTTTTACCAGCCCAACGATTTCAATGCACCTTTTGCCTCAGGGTCTGCCCGTTTTGACACCATGATTATTTGCCCCTGCTCTATGGGAACCCTCGGTCGTATTGCCAATGGTGTCTCCAATGACTTAATTACCCGTTCTGCGGATGTAATGCTTAAAGAAAGACGAAAATTAATACTCGTTACACGGGATACTCCTCTTAACCTTATACATATCAGAAATATGGAAACGGTAACGTTAGCCGGAGCAGTAGTTTGCCCGGCTTCCCCTTCTTTTTATTCCGGAGCTAAAACGCTGGAAGAATTAGTTGATACGGTAGTTTTTAGAATTTTAGATCTTGTTGATTTAAGCATGAAAAGCTTCAGATGGGGAGGAGGGGCATAGCCGTCAACATAAAGACCTCACCCCAGCCCCTCTCCAAAAAAATGGAGAGGGGGTAGAGATTTGTTATGTGTAATCTAAAATTTGTGAATAACTTTGATAAATTGAACGCAATTTATAGTTTTCACTTGGCAGATTTCTTGCCCCTCTCCATTTTGGAGAGGGGCTGGGGTGAGGTCTTTTAGAAAGAGTAAAATTTATCCTTAAGTTAACGTATATCAGAGCTTGGGAAATCTAATGATTAGTTAATAAAAATTACTTAATAAAAACAACTCATGAACCTGTTATTACTCTCAATTCTTTCTATAACATTGTTATTTCCAATTAGAAATTGTTCTGATAAAGTTTCAAAAAGCCCTGTATCTGTTCTTCAATCCAACTCATTTTTTCCTATAGAAAAAAATTCATTCTGGGTATATGAAAAAACAAAATTAGAAACCAAAATTCAAACCATTGACACAGTCAGAGTATTAGAAATTTCATCACTTAATAACGAAAATGTTTATCATCTCAGCACTGGGGAGAAGTACTTATTGAGAGGCGATAGCGTTTATCAGATTCAGCGCCAACGTTCCGGATATTCATTTCCAGCTCTGCAATTTTATCCGGTTGCAGATTCCTTGCAGTTCAGATTTCTTCTGGGAGGAGATGCTTTTGGAACCCGTAAAGCATGCCTTTTGAAAGACAGCATTGAAGTTAATAAAAATTTTATTAAAAACTGCTGTAAATTTGAGGACTTTAATGGAAATTATTTTATTATTGCACCCGGAATTGGTTTTGTTGAAAAAAAGATTGGAACTACTGTTTTAAAATTATTGAATTATAAGATTTGATCATTCATAATCACCGTAACCATGGCTGAAATCTCAACCCATATTTTAGATACTTCGCTCGGTAAACCTGCCGAGGGGATTATTGTAATCCTGGAACATCAACTACCAGATAGCACATGGCAATCTGTTGGAAAAAGCATTACCGACCAAGATGGCAGAATAAAAGGGTTGATGAACCAGGAACAAAATTTAAAAGGCGGTGATTTTCGTTTGACTTTCTTTGTTCACAGCTATTTTAAATCAAAAGGACTTAAATGTTTCTTTCCTGAAATTCATCTTCATTTTAACTTAGATAAAATGGATGAAAATTATCATATCCCTTTGTTAATAAGCCCTTATGGATATTATACTTATAGAGGAAGCTAAGGTTAAAGTTAAAGTCAACAAAACTATCCATGTCCCAGAATTTCTCAAATATCCCCGAATTACAAAATGATGAAGAATATTATGTAATTCGCAAAGGAAGTAGAAATCGTAGTACTTCATCAAAGGGTTCTATTAAAAGATTAAAAAAAATTCTTCATTTTTCCTTACTTATAAGTTTTGGAATAATTTTTCTGATTTTTCTTCTGGTAATATTAAATAATATGGGAGAAAAATATAAAAAAGGAAAAAAAATCAAAAAAGCCGAACTCACTCAACTTGTAACTTGGGATTTGTACAGACGGGTTTGAAACCAGTCTCTACTTAAAACTCTAACTTAAAACTTCTAACTTAAAACTTCTAACTCTCATGGATCGTCAGATAATCTTCTCAATGGTTAATGTAAGCAAGATCTTCCCGCCGTCTAAGCAGGTTTTGAAAAACATTTACCTGTCTTTTTTTTATGGCGCCAAAATCGGCATTATCGGATTAAACGGTTCCGGAAAATCAACCTTGTTGAAAATTATTGCCGGGCTTGAACAATCCTTCGATGGTAAGGTTGTCTTTTCCAAAGATTTCAAAATCGGATATCTTTCACAGGATCCGGAACTTGATAATACTAAAACAGTAAAGGAAATTGTTCAGGAAGGCGTTTCTGGAATTATGAATTTACTCAAAGAATATGAAGAGCTGAACAATCGCTTCGCCGAGCCAATGTCTGAGGATGAAATGAATAAATTAATTGAAAGGCAAGGGGTATTAACAGAAACTATTGAAAAACATAATGCATGGGAAATTGATTCAACCCTCGAAAGAGCTATGGATGCGCTGAGATGCCCGGAGGGAGATGCGCTTGTCAAAAATCTTTCAGGGGGAGAAAGACGAAGAGTGGCGCTCTGCCGCCTGTTACTTTCAGAACCCGATATTCTGCTTCTCGATGAACCCACAAACCACCTCGATGCCGAATCCATTGATTGGTTGGAACAACATCTCAAACAATACAAAGGAACCGTAATAGCTATAACCCATGACCGTTATTTTCTCGATAACGTTGCCGGTTGGATATTAGAACTCGATAGGGGAGAAGGGATACCCTGGCAGGGGAATTACACATCCTGGTTAGAACAAAAATCGAATCGATTGGCAATGGAAGAGAAGCAGGAAAGCAAACGGCAGAAAACGCTGAAACGAGAATTGGATTGGATTAGAATGTCCCCAAAAGGAAGACAGGCAAAAGGGAAAGCCCGTTTAACTTCTTATGAGAAAATGGTAAGCGAAGAAAGCAAAGAAAAGGAAGAAAAACTTGAAATTTTTATCCCAAATGGTCCCCGTCTTGGCAAAGTGGTAATCGAAGCCCAGAATGTTTCCAAATCGTTTGGCGAAAAAGTGCTGTTCGAAAATCTTAATTTTTCTCTTCCGCAAGGCGGTGTAGTCGGTGTAATTGGTCCAAACGGTTGTGGTAAAACCACCTTATTCCGGTTAATACTGGGAATGGAAAAACCGGATTCCGGTAGTTTCAGAATCGGTGAAACAGTGACACTTGCCTATATTGACCAATCACACGCAGAAATTGACCCTCAAAAAAATGTTTGGGAAGTTATCTCCGGCGGGAATGAATTAATAAATTTAGGGGGTCGTAATATAAATTCAAGAGCGTATGTAGCGCGCTTTAATTTTTCAGGGGTTGACCAAACTAAAAAAGCAGGAGTACTTTCCGGTGGTGAACGCAATCGTCTTCACCTTGCAATGACCGTCAAGCAGAATGCGAATGTATTGTTGCTCGATGAACCCACGAATGACATTGATGTGAATACTTTGAGGGCGTTGGAAGAAGGCATTGAAAGTTTTGCCGGTTGCGCTGTCATCATCTCCCACGACCGCTGGTTTTTAGACAGGGTTTGCACGCATATTCTCGCCTTTGAAGGGGATTCAACGGTTTATTATTTTGAAGGAGGATATTCCGACTATGAAGAAAACCGCAAAAAACGCAATGGAGATGTAATTCCAAAGAGAATCAGATATAAAAAGTTGGTGGGGTGAGAATGATTCGGTAGTAAGCTCATTTTGAACTGTCGCAAAATTTGCGACAGTTGTACACTAATTGAAAAAAATAAAATAACTAATTCGTACAATTAGTGGAAAAAAAATAATCCGACTGGACAGTAACGAATTATCCAAAGTAAGTTTTTCATAGTAATAGTTGATTTTTTTATGGTTATTGAATGATTATTTTCCCTCTTGCAATTCCCCCTTTTTTGTCTGCGAATTTGTAAATGTAAATACCTGGAGAAAGGTAGTTGATGGGGATTGCAGAATGAGGATTGCGTATTACAGATTGTAAAATTATGTTGCCTGCTACATCAACTATTTCAAAGATTCCGCTTTCAACGCTCTGTATATTAATTTTCATTTTGTCGTTTGACGGATTCGGATAAGCACTCACTATCAACTGCTCACTTACACTACCTAATGTTTTAATTCCTGTAACAATTGCTAAATTTGTAGTGACAATACTATCACAGCTATTGATTACAAAAAAAGTTAAAGATTAATTGTAGAGATATCTGATATTAGGGAATTATTACAAGTTATAAGTTATACCAAAAGATAAGCCCAAATTTCCCAGAAAAATAGTTTTGGTTGCACTTTCCAATGCTGTATAGTATTCATTTGCGCTCACCAATTGATAATTTTCTGTAGGGTTCATCCAACTAATCCCACTTGTTATTAAAAGTCCGATTTGTGTTTTTATTTTATTACCAAGTTCTATGTTTGGATTTGAGATAAGTGAAAATGTAAGTATATTATTATCTGCAAAATAACTTTTATTTGTAATAATATAATGTTTTGTTTTGTTAATTGCTAAATCAGCTTTGGATTTAGCAAATACCATTTTGCCAACGGAAAAACCTGCATCTAAATTGATTAAAAAGTTTTTACTTATTTTAAAAGTATTGCCCCAAGTAACGCTTACCTCGGGTATTAGGATAGTAGAAGTAGCAATTGGCTGAGAAGAATTAATGTTTTTATACAAATTACTTATTCTCGGGTTAATTGGAAGGGAATTAATTTTTTGGCTCCAAATTTTTGTATTATAATAAAATATATTTATTCCGCATTTTATAAAAAAGTCATGATTATAATATTTTTTATAAGCCCCTTGTAAATTTAAGTAAAATGATTTTAAAATAGAATATTGCTCAAAGGAACCTGTAGAAGTACTACTATTCATTTGGAATTGTTCCAGAAAAGTGCCAAAACCGAAATTGAATTCCATTTTTTGGTTGTTTTTTTGGCTATCAGAACATGCAATTTCTTTATTTAAAAATTGACAATTATAATTTGATAATATACTATTAAGATGTTCAAAAAAATCATCAACTTTTCCTATTTTTACTTCTTTTGACAATACAAGATATTTATTACTTTTTTGATAATATGCAAGGGGAAATTTTTTTTTAATATTATCTAAGAATGAAGAATAGTAAGTTGTTATATAAAAAGAAGGGGGAAGCCCTTTTGTACTATCAACGGTTATTCCGTTTAAAATTATGGGAAAGTAACAGGAATTAGCTACTGAATCATCATTTAATTCATGCGAAAAAATATGAATTAATGAAGCATCAAAGCAATTTAAACGATTTTCTATTGGGGATATTATAATTGATTTATTATGCCGTGAGGATTCAGATCTAAAAATAATTATAGTGATAGAAGAATCTTTTGGTAAACTATTTTGTATTGAGTCAAAATTAATACCTTTAATATTTTCACATTTTTTGTACTGCTGTTTAATCACACAATTATTTTGAGAGGATGAAACAGATATATTTAAAAAAAATAAAATAGATATTATAAAAGCGGTTAAGGAAAAATGATATTTGATAGTCATTACCTAGAGATGTCAGGAGGGAAACATTGCAGGGAAATACCTTTAATCTCATCGCTAAATGGACCATTAAAAGTATCACAAATATTTCCACATACTTTAATTGACCAATAACGACCATATATACAATCTAAACCAACTGAACCTTTACCTAAAGCTTTATTAGAACATTCTTTGGAAAGTTTAAGTTCGTCCACATAACAAATGACTGTATCGTCACTCAATTCACAATATGTTGAATTTATATTAAAGGGAAAGGTTATACCATCAAGCGATAAAATATATTTAGTAAACGGATCTATTTTACTAAATTTGAATTCATAAAATCTACTACTTTCATTCCCTTTTTTAACTGTGTAAATCTTGTTTTCAGGATCTAAATTATAAAATTGTGGCTTAAGGATTGATTCGTTTTTATCAATATAATTTTTAAGCGTATCACATTTTGATATCATGGAGTTTTTTACAGGAATTTTTTTAGGAGGGAAACAACTAAATAAAATTTCTGAAAAAAAAACGATAATAAGAATTGTTACTATTCTGTTCATTGTATTTATATTGTATTAATTATCCGATTTTCTAATCAAATCACAACCTATAACTTGAGTACAACTATACTCAAATGGTCCAATTACATCACTGTTAGCAGTATTTTGACCACCTGTAATTATACATTTGAAAAATAATTTTGATTTGGAAGCTACATTAGATTTTTTCAAAACCTTATAGTGTTCATTTGAAGTAGGGAAAGTATCATTTTGTTGTAGTTCGACTGAATCTAATGTAGATGTAAAATTTTTGTTGTTTGAAATTTGCAATAAGTAAGTAAAATTGTTGTTGAATGAGTCGCACTTACATCTAAATTTTACTTTTTCAATATCCGGTATGACCAAGGTAAAGAATGGTGTTAATTCTGCTGAAAAGTTATTTGGGTAATTTTCGGAAATAGTATCTGTGTTGCCTATATTGGTATATTGTGTTGAATCAATTTGTCTTTGATTATTTAGGGGATTATTATTTCCTTCATTTATTCCTATTCTAGGAACACTGAGCATACTAGTACTACTTTGATTAGTATCAGAAGGTTCATCAAAAGTTTTAAATGTAGATACCCAATAAAGTGAGTCAGGAATTTTGTTATCATTTTTATCTTGGTCACTTGTGCAACTTATTAAATTAAAAATTGCATAAAATGAAAAAATAACAGATAAACAATTAATTATTAAATACTTTATATCCTCTTTCATAAATTTCAGTTTGGTTATTTGAAAATTCGAGCTTAAGTTGTAATACAAACATATCTATGAATTGTCGGTATGCACTATGCGTATCAAAAATTACAATAAAATTCTTGTGAATATGATTACCTGGCTTTATGCTTTGACTAATAATACGTAAATCTTCTTTACTAATTTCTTTCAATCTCGCTATATTAGCTGTATCATTTTCAAAAAAATCGTAAGTATTTTCTGTTAGGTAGAATCTATAGTCAACTGCTATTTTATCCAAAAATATACCATTACTACGTGCTCTAATTACTGGGTTCAAAATTCTTAATAAATATTCTTTTCTTTTTCCATTATTTGTAAATATTAACCTATTATAAACAAAAAAAGATCGAAGAGTTGTATCAGAATTACGAAGTTGAATTATATGAGGTATTTCATTGCTTAAAATAATTGAAGATTTATTCTCTTCAAAATAATTAAATATTAACCATAAAAGTGAAATACTTGTAAGTATTGTATTTATTGTCTCATGTTTTATGAGCTTTACTACTTCATTAAATTTCATAATTAATTTTGGTTTTATTTTTATCTTTGCCAGAAATTATTTTATAATTACAATTAGTAGTGTTTATTTTTTCTATTGAACAATGTTGTAGAACTTTATTGGCTTTTATTTATAAACTTTAAAAAAAACAAACCGAACTATTTTCTAAGTCAAATAATATAAAAAAAAATACAAATCCATACATATATAGTAACTTTTTTAAAATTGGCAAAATTTTATTAAAATTATTTTTTATTTATAAACACTTGTAACTATTCACCTGCAAATATACAATATATATTTTCTATTTGTATTGTATTGTGCGGCAGATTCGCGATTACAAGTTAATGTTTTCATGAGCGTAAGGGTTAGGTTAAATTATATAAAAGGAGTTAATTTATTTTATAAGTGCTTCATGAAAGAAACAAATATATAACATAGATTTGAGAAAAGCAAGAAAAAATGAAAAAAAATGGCAATATTTTTCCATCCAACTATCTAACTATCCAACCATCTAACCATTTATTTCCATTTCTTTTAATACCTTTGACATTTTTCCGGACAAACCAATGAAAATCGAACATAAAATTCCAAGCCCTGGTGAATCCATCAAGGAAGTGGTTATTTCCAAATGGCTTAAAAAGGACGGCGATTATGTTTGGAAAGACGATGAACTCGCTGAAATTGAATCTGACAAAGCTACACTGACTCTTGTTGCTGAAACAAATGGCTCGTTATCCATTCTTGCAAAAGAAGGTAATCCTATTCCCGTTGGCGCTGTGGCTTGTGTAATAGATACGGAAGCAAAAGAACCTTCCAAACCCAATGTTGATTTAAAAAACTCCTCAAAAGAAGAAATTTCTCCCGCAAAAGAAGTTCAGACACCAAAAGATTCTTACGCCAAAGGTCATCCATCGCCTGCCGCTAAAAAAATGTTAAGTGAAAAGGAAATCCCATCCGTATCAGTTTCCGGAACAGGAGTAGGAGGGAGAATTACAAAAGAAGATGTGGTAACTTTTATCAATCGTGAAGAAAAATCAGAAAAAAGAACAGGCGATGTAACCCGAGTTGCGCGCAAAGAGAAAATGTCTTCCTTGCGGAAAAAACTTTCCCAACGGCTTGTGGCTGTCAAAAATCAAACTGCCATGCTCACTACGTTTAATGAAGTGGACATGAGTCAGGTTATGCAACTTCGCACAAAATATAAAGAATCATTCAAAGAAAAATTTGGCGTAAACCTTGGGTTCATGTCCTTCTTTTCCAAAGCAGTGACATCAGCGCTCAACTATTTTCCGTCTGTAAATACTTTTATTGAAGAAGAAGAAATTGTATTTCACGATTACGTGGATTTAGGTATCGCAGTCAGTGCTCCGAAAGGATTAATGGTGCCAGTAATCAGAAATGCCGAGTCACTCAAGTTACATGAAATCGAATTAAAGATTGCCGAACTTGCCGGGAAAGCGCGTGACGGAAAAATTACCATTGATGAAATGACGGGTGGCACGTTTACTATCACAAACGGCGGTGTTTTCGGTTCCATGTTATCCACTCCTATATTAAATCCCCCGCAGAGTGCCATCCTTGGTATGCATAATATTGTAGAACGTCCGGTTGCGGTAAATAATCAGGTGGTTATCCGCCCTATCATGTATGTTGCCTTATCGTATGACCATAGAATAATTGATGGAAGAGAATCGGTTGGATTTTTAAAGAAAGTAAAGGAATTTATTGAGAACCCGGGCTATTGGGTGCTAGGGTTTTAAAATACATAATTCAAGGTTTAAGTTACAACCGCACTAACCTGGCTACAGACCTAAACCAGAGCGTGTATTTTTCTATTATCTCGATTCCTCTATACCCTTATACCCTTATACCCTTATACCCTTATACCCTTATACCCTTATACCCTTATACCCTTATACCCTTATACCCTTATACCCTTATACCC
>MEPC01000003.1:23960-78799 GCA_001769655.1 Bacteroidetes bacterium RIFCSPLOWO2_12_FULL_37_12
CCTTATACCCTTATACCCTTATACCCTTATACCCTTATACCCTTATACCCTTATACCCTTATACCCTTATACCCTTATATCCTTATCATACCAACATGGAAACCTTTGATGTCACTGTCATCGGCGCCGGACCCGGCGGCTACGTTGCCGCTATTCGTTGCGCGCAACTCGGCTTGAAAACCGCTCTGGTAGAGAAATATCCTTCCTTGGGTGGCACTTGCCTGAACGTCGGTTGCATTCCCTCCAAAGCATTGCTTGATGCCACTGAAAATTATTTTAACATCAACCATAAATTAGTGGCACAGGGAATAACTGTCGGGGAGGTAAAAGTGGATTTTTCAAAAATGGTTAAACGGAAAAATGATGTCATTACTCAATCAGTAGCCGGTATTAACTATCTGATGAAGAAAAATAAAATCAACGTGTTATACGGAACGGCATCTTTCTCTAATGAAAAATCGCTTGAAATTAAATCTGCCGATGGCACAATTCAAAATATTAATTCTGCAAATATCATAATTGCCACCGGTTCCAAACCCTCTGCTTTACACGGGATTGTTATTGATAAATCAAGAATTATTACTTCAACGGAAGCATTATCACTGAAAGAGATTCCTTCTTCCATGATAATTATAGGCGGGGGTGTTATCGGGTTGGAACTGGGTTCCGTTTATGCAAGATTAGGCACAAAAATAAAGGTCATCGAATATTTTGAAGAAATACTTCCGAATATGGATCGTTCCTTAGGAAAAGAATTAAGAAAAATTCTCAGTAAACAATTAAAAATTGAATTTTATCTTGAGCACAAAGCGCTCGGGTGCGTGTATGAAAATCAGGAATCGGTGACACTTTCTACCGAAGACAAACAAAAAAATAAAAATAAGTTTACTGCCCAGTACTGTCTGGTTGCTACCGGAAGAAGTCCCTATACCGGTAATCTGAAATTGGAAAATACAAGCATTTCTGTTGATAAAGCCGGACGTATAAATGTGAATGAAAATCTGGAAACTAACGTAAAGGGAGTTTATGCAATCGGAGATGTTATCAAAGGTCCCATGCTTGCGCACAAAGCCGAAGAGGAAGGGGTATTTGTAGCCGAAACCATTGCAGGACAAAAACCGCATATTAATTATCACACCATACCGGGGGTAGTTTACACCTGGCCCGAAGTTGCAAGCGTAGGATTTAGCGAGGAGGACTTGAAAAAATCAAACAGGGAATATACCTTCGGAACCTTTCCTTTTATGGCAAGCGGCAGAGCAAGAGCCAGCATGGACACCGATGGATTTATTAAAGTTCTATGCGATAAAAAAACAGATGAAATTCTTGGCGTTCATTTATTAGGACCGAGAGCCGCAGATATGGTTGGAGAGGCAGTTCTCGCAATCGAATTCAGAGCAACCGCAGAAGACATAGCCAGAACCTGTCATGCACATCCTACCTATTCGGAAGCATTTAAAGAGGCATGTTTGGCGGCTACAGGAAACAGAGCGATTCATATCTGATTATTATCAAATATCCAACATCAAAAAACGGACATTTTAATTTATGAGTAAGTCATGATTTCTGAATTGTATATTTGTGTAAATTTGCAATTAAAATTAACGCCCCAGATTTATAATATTTTATTTTAATGCGCCGCCTTGTTCTTTCCATTCCTTTATTTGTTTTATGTATCGTATCATTGGCACAGGAGTTTTCTGAAAACGAAAAACATAGGATATTGAATGCGTACCCCCTTAAACCGGATGAAAAAGTAAAAATAGATGGTATTCTTGACGAACCCTGCTGGAATGAACTTTCCGCTCCGGTAAATTTCTGGCAAATGGAACCCTATACAGGTCAGCCGTCATTAACAAAGACATCGTTGAAAATTACCTACGATAATACGGGGTTATATATTGCTATAAAAATGTTTGACCCGCATCCGGACAGCATTCTGAGGGAATTGGGTACGAGGGATGTCGGAGAGAATAATGCGGATGTAGCCGCAATTTTCTTTGATACTTATCACGACGGGCAGAACGCTTTTGGTTTCATGGTTTCTTCTTCAGGAATTCAAACCGATGCAAAATATTCCTCTTCCATAGGACAGGACATTGGATGGAATGCCGTTTGGTTCAGTGACACTAAAATAACAGAAGATGGTTGGAACGCAGAAATAAAAATTCCTTATTCAGCTATCCGTTTCCCGGATAAAAACGAACAGGAATGGGGATTGAATTTTATCCGTATTGACCGCCGTCACAGGGAAAAATCCACATGGAATTTTTTTGATAAAAAAATTCCCGGATTCGTAAATCAATTTGGATCCATAGCCGGGTTATCAAGAATCAAAGCTCCTTTGCGTTTATCAGTCACACCCTATCTGTCAGCGTATTTACAGCATTTTCCAGCAGACGTGGAGGGAAAATCTAACTTTTCAAATTCCATTAACGGGGGTATGGATTTAAAATTAGGGTTAACTGAAAGTTACACACTCGACATGACACTCATTCCCGACTTCGGACAAGTTCAATCGGATAATCTTGTGCTTAACTTATCACCTTTTGAAGTAAAATACGAAGAAAAGCGGCAATTTTTTACCGAAGGAACAGAATTGTTCAACAGAGGAGGCATATTTTATTCAAGAAGAATTGCGGGCACTCCTTCCGGTTATTATGATGCAATTTATAAATATAATAACTCGCTTATTAAAAATCCTGACAGGGTTCAACTTATCAATGCTACCAAAATCTCAGGACGTTCAAAAAAAGGAAATGGCTTAGGATTTTTTAATGCTATTACTTCTAACATGGAAGCAGTTTATAAAGATTCGCTTGGAAATGAAAAAATTTTTAACACAGAGCCAGCCGCTAATTATAACATTCTGGTTGCTGAGAAAAATTTACCTAATAATTCATATATTAGTTTTATAAATACAAATGTACTCCGGGGTAATGAATTCAGAAACGCAAATGTAAGTGGCACAGATTTTAAATTTATCAACAAAACGCAAAAATTTTCAGCAGATGGAAATTTTTTAGTAAGCCATATTTGGAATAAAACATTTATTTCAATTAACAAAGATGAATTTAATAAAACCGGAGTTAGCTATGAATTTACTGCAGGGAAAACTGGCGGTAGTTTTCATTATACATTCAGTCATCGCCGGATGGACGACAAATATGACCCAAACGATCTCGGTTATCTCGATCATAATAATTCACAGAGTTATTCCATTAATCTGAATTATGATGCATACAAGCCATTCTGGAAATTTCTTGAATTCGAGGTCTTTGGAGGATCATCCATCAACCGGCTTGTAAAACCCGATGTTTTTACATTTAATGATATAACAGCAGGGATGCACATACGATGGGTTGGCTTTATTGATATGGGGTGGCATTCTTCCTTGGTTCCCGGAGGAGGAAATGATTATTTTGAACCACGAGTTCCGGGAAGGTTTTATAGGTATCCACCATTTTTCTGGGAGTTTTTTTGGGTTTCAACCGATTACAGAAAACCATTTGCCATGGATATTAATGTAAATCATAAAAATTTTTTTGGGACAAACCAAAATCACTATGGGTTTGAAATTTCACCAAGATTCAGGGTCACCGATAAATTATTTTTTGATTATTCATTTACAAGAGATTTTAGAAATAATGACATTGGCTTTTCCGGCAAACTGAACGATAGCATTTTTTTTGGAGAAAGAAATGTTAATACATGGACACAGCTTTTAGGCAGTCAATATATTTTTTCAAGCAAGATGTCGGTACTTTTAAAGTTCCGTCATTATTTATCGGAGGCAGTGTATGATAAATTTTTATTTTTAAAATCAGATGGAAACACTGAAAACAGTTTTACAATCGAAACAGTTCCAGCCGGTTATAATTTTGCAGAGAAAAGACAGAATTACAATGTTTTTACTATTGATGTAGGATATGTTTGGGAATTTTCACCGGGTTCTGAATTAAGAATTGTCTGGAAAAACCTGATAGAAGCCGACCGTTCTTCCATCAGCCAGGGTAACTATTTAGAAAATTTCAGCGGCACCTTGGATGAAAATCCGTTCAATACATTTTCTGTGAAGTTCCTTTATTATATTGACTATCTGGATTTGAAAAAAAGTCGTGGGGAAAAAAATACCGGTTCCTGACTTTATACATCAACAAACAAATCGTCTAAGGTAAGTTCATTTTGGACATATTGCTTTTTATACTGATTGGTAAGCAATCCGTATGTTGTAATGAAAGTTACCAAAATACTTTTTTTGGTCTTAGTGGAAGAAATAAACGTCTGAACTTTCTTGGCTATTTCGCCGGCATATTTTTTATTAATCGTAAACTCCGTATTGCTGAATTTAATTTCACAGATGTTAATGACATGGTCATCCCTGTCTATCAATAAATCAATCTGGGCGTTACCGGATGCACCTTTTTCAATCCAGCTTCCATATACTGTTCTTATACCAGATATACCGAGTTCTTTTTTTATTTGCTCAATGTGTTTTATACAGATGGATTCAAAACTGTAGCCGGACCATATTTTATAGGTTTGCAAGCCATGCATCTTTACCCAAAAGTGATTGGCGGGTTTGTTTTTTTCTATATACTGTATGTAAAACAATGAATATTCATCAACGAGCCGGTAAAGGGCATTTTTTATTCCTTTCATTGGAAGATATTTCTCTATAAATCCGGATTCCTCCAACTCTACGAGCACTTTACTTAAAGTTCCCCCTGGTTTCAACTTGCATTTTTTTATTATCGCTGTTCTGGTTAAACCCCTGCGAACCGAAGCTAAAGCCCTGACAATGGTTTCGTGCGTATCGTGTTGTTCAAATAAAGATGCAAAAACGTTCTTGAACTCCGTTCTAAGAAATCCATTCTTGCTGAAACACAACGTATCAATAAATTGAGCAGAACTATTACCCGCTTCTATTTTTTCAAGATAGTGAGGGATACCCCCCATGGTCATATAAATCTGCAATATGTCATAGCGCGTTAGCTTTGCTCCTTTTTGTTTTAACAATAACTCCGTTTCATATAAATTAAAAGGTGTCAACTGAATTTTATGAGTCATCCTGTTGTGTAACCCCCCTTTGTTTTTAATAATGTTATTTATCATGTATGATGCGGCAGAACCACAAATAACCACCATTAAATCATCTTTTTGAGAGGCATAACTGTTCCAGAAATTTTCAAAAGCCATAAGGAATTTTGATTTGTTGGTAGCGAGCCATGGAAATTCATCTATAAATATTACTTTTTTCTCTTTGGAACGTAGTCCATCAATAAAAGTACGTAGTTGATTAAATGCTTCCAACCAACTGGAAGGTTTTTTAAACTTTTTACCATACTCATTAATAACCTGACGAAAATTTTTCAGCTGATCTGTCAACGAACCATTATGCAAACCGGTAAACTCAAATTGGATATAACTTTTAAGACATTGTCTGATAAGAAATGTCTTGCCAACTCTTCTCCTTCCATATACAACAATCAGTTCAGGGCGGTCACTCTTTATGGCATTCAGGAGAGTGGTAATTTCAGATTTTCTACCAATTATTTTTCGCATGAGTTATTCTATAACCAGCCAAAAGTACTATATTTATACCACTTTTGGCTGGATATACCTATTTTTGTTACAACTCAGGTTAGGGTGAGTTCTTCTAATTTCTATTTTCCAACATCCATTACTATTTTCCATTTTCTACTTTCATGTAATTTGAAATTTGAAAACAGTAATGGAAAATAGAAATTAGAAACTTGAGTGGATTGCCCTTACCTGAACACTAATTTATTTTTCACAAACACCATGTATGGTTATAATCAGCCAAAAGTACTAAATTTATATCACATTTGGCTGGATATACCTACTTTCGTTACTACTCAGATCAGGGTGAATTCTTCCAATTTCTATTTTCCAATATCCATTACTATTTTCCATTTTCTACTTTCATGAAATTTGAATATAGTAATGGAAAAAAGAAATTAGAAACTTGAGTGGCTTGCCCCTACCTGAGCACTAATCTATTTTTTAACAAACAATCGAATGATTATAAGCAATCGGTGAATGTTGACAACATGTTGGTAAGTTTGTTTTTCTAAGTCCTAAAACATGACTTTTATCATATTATTTAGTATCTTTGCAAATCATTCTAATTATCCACTTTAAAAAAAAATTCAAAATGGCATACCAAATCTCACCCCGTGGAAAAGGATTTCTTTCCAAAATCCATAAAAATGGAAAAGAAAAAGAATTAGTCCCTCCTTCCTACAACCCCCCCTTACAGACCCCCTTTGATATCCTATCTATTCTATGCGCCATTGCCACAGTGGGATTGATTGTTACAGGGTTTTTTATGTATGGCTTTATAGCGGCAGGTATAGCCATCCTTCTTTTTTCAATTCGCGAACTTTTTATCCAGGACGACCATTCCATTGTCAGAATTTATGGTCCCTTCGGTCGTCTAAGATATCTAATTGAGGATGCATTGAGAGATAAAATCATGCAGTATTTTACCGAAACCAATACCGAAGGCAGACCCATTCCCAAAATTGTCAGAAATTATATTTATGCAAGAGCACATAATGCCAAATCATTAACTAGCTTTGGAACAGAGGTGGACATCACCGATACTGAAAACACTGCATCTGCGCGTATTCTTCATAGAAACTTTCCGGGAGAAATTCAAAAAGCAAGTTATTCTTTAATTATAGGTGAACAAAGACCTGATATAAAGACATTTAAAGTAAAAAGTTGCATCAATGTTTCGGCGATGAGTTTTGGTTCATTAAATTATAAAGCATGTGAATCTATCAGTTTCGGTACAAAAGATATTGCCTATTGTAACACCGGAGAAGGTGGCTATGGTCCTCATGGCGTTGCCGGAAATGATGTGGTTTTTCAAATCGGTACCGGAAAATTTGGTGTGGGAAAAGATTGTGTGTTGAATGATGGAACCCCTTCACGCATATTGGATGATGAACTTCTCAAAAATTTAGTAAATGATAATCCCAATATTAAAATGCTCCAGATAAAAATTTCGCAAGGAGCAAAACCGGGATTAGGTGGTGTATTGCCTGGCGCAAAAGTAACTCCCGAAATTGCGGCTGTTCGAAAAGTAAAACCCTGGCAAACAGTTGTCAGCCCACCTCAACACACAGAAATTATTGGCAGTACTCCCAAAGAAACCATAGTTAAACTCATCGAGTTTATCCAGAAACTTAGAAAACTAAGTAATCTTCCGGTGGGCATTAAATTTTGCATTGGTCGCCTCGAAGAAATTGACTTATTGGTATCGGTTATGTTGACGATGAAGGATGGTCCTGATGCTATTCAGGTGGACGGTGCAGATGGTGGAACCGGTGCTGGTCCCAGCGAATTTGTTAATTACGTAGGATACGGGAGCGTGATTGAATCCATGGCATACCTTCATAAAAAACTACAAGTTGCCGGTTTACGTGATAAAGTGGTGCTTTCTGCTTCCGGAAAATTATTTACCCCATCTCACGCCGCAGTGGCATTTGCTTATGGCGCTGATATTATTGATACAGCACGGGGAGCTATGCTTGCCTTAGGATGTATTCAGGCATTGCGTTGCCACACCGGAGAATGTCCAACCGGAATAACCACACACAATTCATGGAGAATGCATGGCATTGATATCCCCGAAAAATCAACGCGTGTCCATTTTTACCTGAAAGGATTTCATGATGATATGCTCCAATTGACTCATGTATTAGGAAGAACAGACCCCAGAGATATTAAACCGCAGGATGTAAGAATCATGTCGAAACATAAAAATGAATTTCAAAAGTATTTTGAAGAGGACCCCTTTGGATTGTTTATGCCAACCCCCGAAAAAATGATAGCTGACGCTTTACAATAATTTAATGTTTTTCGACTTCGGACTTCGGTCTCCCGACTCCCAATTATGACTTTTATCATAAATTTTATTAACTTTGCATCGTTTTTGGAATTATTTAACCCTTAACCAAAAAGATATGAAAAAGTTAACCCTTGTTCTGATAGTTTCGATATCCATTATCGCAATTTCTAAAACTACGTTATTTACATATTCCTCCGGTGCACCTTCCGCAAGAACCAGCGCTCCAGGCGAAAAAAATTGTACTGAATGTCATTCTGGAACTGCCTCAACTTCGGGGGTGACCATTTTAGCAACAACAACATCCGGGCAGGTTACTTCTTATCAACCAAACCAAAATATTTTTATTTCAGTTTCCGTGAATAAACCGGGGAAAATGAAATTCGGATTTGAACTGACTGCCTTAGCAGGAACTCAGCATGTCGGTACTTTTTCAATCGTTGATCCTAATTCAACAGCTTTTTGTTCAGGAACTCAAGATTATATAACTCATGCAGACGGTGGCACAGTAGATTCTTCAGGCAATCCTACCTGGATGGTCGCATGGAAGGCACCCGCAACAGACAAAGGAACCGTAAAATTTTATACTGCTGTAAATCAAACGAATGATGATGGAAATACTACAGGAGATGAAATTGCTACCGGAAATTTTTCACTTCCTTTTGGGGGAGCCGGAATAACTGAAACTGCAACACCTAACCGTTTAATAAAAATATTTCCAAATCCTGCTACAGAGAAAATTAATATTCTTTCTGCTTCAAATTTTGAACATGGTATAGTTTCAATCTTTAACATACAAGGTGAATTAATATCAAAATCAAACGTAACAGACAATAATTTGAATACAATAAATATTCAGAGTTTACCTGTTGGAAATTATATTATTGAGCTTAAAAACGATAAATATTTGGGAGTAAATTATTTTAATAAACAATAAAATTCAAATTTTAAACACAGACAAAAAATGAAAACAAAAATCACAACATTACTTTTTATTTTCGGTATGATAATAAAAAGTCAGGCAACGACTGTAACTGTAAAGATTCTTTCCAGTTCGTTTTCGCCTAATTCAATAACAGTTAATGTGGGAGACACAGTTTTATGGATGTGGGAAACTAATTTCCATTCTTCCACTTCTACTTCTGTACCCGTCAGCGCAAACGCATGGGATTCAGGAACTTTGAATTCAGGTGCAACTTTTAAGTACGTTGTAAGCGTAGCGGGTGAGTATAAATACAAATGCACCCCCCACGGATTTACCGGATCAATTACTGCTACAACTCCTACCGGTTTGAAAGAAGATGATTTGAAACAAAATCAAATTGTCTTTTATCCAAACCCAGCCACAAATTTTATATATGTTTCTTCAAACGAAAATTTCAAAGTTTTTCAGTGTGCTATTTATGACCTCACAGGAAAAATAGTAAATCGTGTAATTTCGACTTCCAGCTCGCATGAACTAATTGACCTGGCAGATCTTTCATTGGGTATGTATTGGATAGAATTAAGAAATGAAAGCGGCAGAAGGAACGTATTTCCCTTTGTCAAAAAATAAGGGTTACTACTCAGGTTAGGGCGAATCCTTCTATTTTCTATTTTCTAATATCCATTACTATTTTCTATTTCCCCCCTTAATCTTTTCTCGACAAATTATACCTCTCCATCTTGTTGTAAAGGTGTGAACGTTGTATATCAATGCTATCTGCCGCTTTGGTGACATTCCAGTTAAATTTATTAAGTTTTGTTTTGATGAATTCTTTTTCGGCATACTCCTTAAATTCCTGAAATTTTTCAAAACGGTCATAAATGTTTAATTCTGATGCAGTAGCAGGTTTTTTCATAGCATAAAGTTCAATTTCTTCTTCGTTTATTTTGTCACTCGATAAGATAACTAAACGTTCAATCACGTTGTGTAATTCACGTATATTTCCTGGCCATTCCATTTCTTTCAATAACTTAATAGCTTTGGGAGTGAATTGCTTTTTAGTCACAGCGTACTCTTCACATATTTCAGTTAAAAATCTTTCTGCTAGCAAAGGGATATCATCTTTTCTTTCGTCTAATGAAGGAATATGAATTAATATCACACTAAGCCGATGATAAAGGTCCATGCGGAAACGATTTTCATCAATTTCTTTCAACAGGTCTTTATTGGTTGCCGCAATTACTCTTACATCTACTGGAATTTCTTTATCTCCTCCTACCCGCATGATTTTATTTTCCTGTAACGCTCTTAAAACTTTTGATTGAGCCGATTGACTCATGTCACCGATTTCATCCAAAAATAACGTACCGCCATTTGCCTGTTCAAACTTTCCGATGCGTTGTTTAATGGCAGAAGTGAAAGCGCCTTTTTCATGACCAAATAATTCGCTTTCTATTAGTTCTGAGGGAATAGCGGCACAATTTACTTCTATTACAGGTCCTTCCTTCCGCGCACTTTTTTCATGTAGCCATTTTGCAACTAATTCCTTACCCGTTCCATTATTTCCTGTTATCAGTACCCTGGCATCGGTGGGTGCAACCCGGTCAATAGTTTCTTTTATCTTTTGAATGACAGGTGTTTCTCCGATTATTTCGTTTGTCTTGGATACGCGTCTTCTTAATATTTTTGTTTCCGTCACCAGGTTTGTTTTTTCTAAGGCATTCCTGACAGTTATTAATACCCTGTTCAAATCAGGTGGCTTCTGAATAAAATCGTACGCACCTTTTTTAACGGCTTCAACGGCTGTTTCAATGGAGCCATGAGCAGAAATCATAATTATGGGTGTTTCTAACTCTGATAAGATTGCTTTTTCCAATAATTCCATCCCATCCATTTTGGGCATTTTAATATCGCACAGGCAGGCATCAAAACTGATATTTTTTAATTTTTCGAATCCAGAAATCCCATCTTCAGCTAAGTGTATTTCATACCCTTCATATTCAAGAATATCTTTCAGTGTATTCCTGATTGTTTTTTCATCGTCAATGATTAGAATTTTAGACATCGGAATTAATATTTAGTACAAAATACAAAAGTAGTGTATATTATTGTGAATTGCAAATATATCGGAAAATATACGAACTTAATCCTCCCAATCCGGAATAGTTTGATGAGGAACAATTTTTTTTGTTGTAGAATTTATTTCAGCGCATATAAATTTTTCACCGTTGGTTATGACTATAAATTTTGCCGCTAATTTCATATTATATTTACCGGCTTGCGTCAATACTTTTTGTGAAATGGTAACCTCTGGCTTTTTACATTCAATTAGCATCCAAGAAACAAACTTTTTATTATAAACGATGATGTCAGTTCTTAAAGACATTCCAGAAATTTTTATTAAGGTTTCAACTTTTATTAAACCTCGGGGATATTTCTTTTCATGTATCAGGTAGGATATGAAATTTTGCCGTACCCATTCTTCAGGGGTGTTTGAAACCCATTTTTTTCTGATGATACAAAAAATTTTTTGTTTACCAGATAATTCTTTTGTTTTAGGAAGTGTCATTCGAGTAATCGAGAATCGTAAATCGTAATTCGTAAATCGTAAATCCCTTACCTAAGTACCGTCACCGAACCATATTTTAGTATTGCCTTCCCGTTATAGCCAGTCGCCTGAATCAACCACATATAAGCATCAAGAATCACCGGCTTCCCTTTGTAAGTGCCATCCCAGAAATCGTAACGTTCGTTTGTTTCCCAGATTTTTATCCCCCAACGGTTAAATATCTTCAGATTGTATTTGTCAATATGAGAAGTGCTGATTTCAAATCGGTCATTCAAATTATCGCCATTCAATGTAAATGCATTGGGAACAAATATTAAGGGTGGTAAAATGATTTTGGTTTCATTTGAATAACTCAGCAAGGTTTGTACTGTGTCATTATTTATGGCATACACTCTGAAAATATATTCCGGAAGGTCTTCGTATTGGTATTCATAAATAAATGAATTTAAATTACCGTTCACTTCACCAACCTGACTGAATACTTCATTTTTTTTAAGTTCGATAATGTATTTACTAACCCCGTTTTTCCATTCTTTGTAAGGCGTCCAGACAAGCGTGATGTCATAATTTAATCTTCCTTTTTTTTCATCTCTTGTGGCTAATAATAGAATAGATTTTCCCATATTTGAGTACGTACTGATATATCCGCAGGTATCTACAATAGCCACTTCATAAATATAGGAAAGGGAATCAACAATCGTGCTTCTGTCATCAAAAACGGTTTCATCTTTAGTTGGGCGAGAATAATTTTCTGTAAAAATAATTTCACCATCTGCCTTTCGGTGAAAAATAAAATAATCTCCGTTATGGATGCTGTCGTTAATTTGAAAAGTAGTTTGTATAAATTCATTGTCAACTACGGTGGTGTTGATAATAGAAGTTGATAAATATTGATAGTCGGGTCTTCCGGTATCAATATTACTGGTGGAAGTAAATTCATTATTTAGTTTTATTGCTTCAATCTGGTAATTATAATCATCGTCACACAATGGACGGTCTGTATAATTAGTATCGGTAGCAGGAACATTATCGAGCAAAGTCAGATTTCCGGAAGTGTCACGGTAAATATTATAGGATTGCAAGGAAGCATCCCACCCAACGTATGGGGTCCAGTTCAGATTTAATCCGTTTCGTTGCTGGCTGACACTCACATCAAGTTTTACTGTGCAATGAATCATAATATCCTTGGAATAATGCTGACAGGTATCTTTCGCAAGAACATAATAGCAATAAGGTCTTAAACCAGGGGTTATGGTGTCGTGAATATATGTTGTATTTTTTGTGCTGTCTAAAAGGGAAAAATTATTTGAACCGTAAGGTTCTTCTACAAAAATGTGATAATTATCGAGGTCTGTGCTGGTAGAAAATTTCCAGAACAGTTTAACGGAAGACGGAGAAATGACACTTGCATAGTTTAATCCTGCAAACTCTGCCGGTGTGGCATCGGCAATGATAACCGCTTTGCCACTGGTATAAGTGCTGAAACATCCTCGATTGTTTATAACTGAAAGTGAAACATCAAATTTCCCAACAACACCATAAAAATGTTTTGGGTTTCTTACAGTATCTGTAGTGCCATCCCCAAAATTCCAGAGCCAAGTTACTATAGGTAAACTGTCAGTAGTTGAAATATCCTCAAAGAAAACAGTGATAGTGTCGCAGGAAGTGTATTTATCAGGGAAGAATTTTGCAACAGGAGCAGGATATACAATAATGTAATCGGTACGGGTTAAGGAATCCTTGCAACCAAACTCAGTTTCAACGTTTTGCTTTACTGTATATTTCCCAGGTAAGAACCCATGAGTAGGGTTTTGCAAGTTACTGGTGTCACCATCCCCGAAATCATAGTGCCACTTAGTTACAAACTGGCTACTGCTATCAGTAAATGGTGCATTCAGCAAATTGCAATTAGTTAATTGGGATGTTCCAAATCCTGCGACCGGCACCGGATTGGCGTAAAACTTAACAGGACCGAAGGTAGCCAGACAGGACTGCCCCTGAACAAGCGCTTCCACTTCTAAAACTGTTGGATTAATTCCCGGATTAGTATAAGTGTAAACAGGGTTTTTTAGAGAAGAACTGCCGCCATCACCGAAATCCCAGCGGTAAATATCAGCTCTCTCGGATGAATCTGTAAATACAACAGTGAACGGTACACAACCGCTTGTGTCACTCACAGAGAATTTGGCAACGGGACCAAAAATTTTTATGTATTCGTCTTTAATGATTGTGTCAGTACAATTCATCGTGTTGGTGACCACTAATTTTACATCGAAAAACCCATTAACAAGATACGTTGTGTTTGCCGAATCAATATTTAAACTGGATGTCACTCCATTGCCGAAGTTCCATTCCCGCCGCACAATGGTACTAATTGTATCAATAGAAAGATCTTTAATCATAACCGACTGAGGAGCACAAAACAACAATGTGTCATTAGATACAAAGTCGGCAACGGGCTTTACAACTGTAATAAAGTCATTTTTTAAAATGATAGTCGGACAACCCGATGCGTAATTGATGACAAGTTTTACGGTATATAAACCGGCTTTATCGAAAATATGAAAAGGGTTTTTAACCGTACTGGTTTGCCCATCTCCAAAATCCCAGTTATAGGCAATAACTGTTGAGGTTGGAAACGAAGTAAAAGAAACCTGTCCGCCAACACCTGCCCCGGCACAAACCATGGTTTTATCAGAAGAAAAATTTCCACCAGGAGTACCAACAGTGACATAATTATATCTGATTTTCTGTGACACACATCCGCCAATGTCAGTTACGGTTAAAGAAATAGTATAAAATCCATCTGAATTATACGTGTGAACGGGGTTTTGAACAGTATCTGTTACATCATCACCAAAATCCCAAAACCATTTAACTATATTTTGTGCAATGTAAGAAGAATCAGTGAACTGAACGGTTAAAGGAGCACATCCTTGTAACGTATCTGCAAAATAGTTTGCAGTAGTGCCACCGATGATTATGGTTTTAATCATTGAATCCTGACAGTTGTTTGGAAGCCAGTTTTTAAGTTTTACTACGTAAGCTCCCGGCTCGTTAAATGTAAACGAATGTGTAGAAGTAAAAGAAGAATCCACTTCCGTAGAATCCCCAAAATTCCAGATTGACAATCCCCAGGTAGGAGTGGAGAGGTTTTCAAAATTAATGGTTACGGGTGCACAATAAACCTGATTGGTATCGTAATTAAAAATTGCAACCGGACTTGCAATCCGGATAATATCACCGAGTTCCAAAGTGTCACTACATCCATTGGTAAAGTTCCAGACAATTAATTTGGTTGAATAGGAACCTTCTGTTAAATATATGTGTGGAGGTGGGTCTTCATCTTTGCCAATATAGGTTGTACCGTCTCCAAAATCCCAGAAAGCTGAATCAACTCCAATAGATAAATTTTCAAATTGAACGGTATGAGGGAGCGTGCATGAGATAGTGTCACTTAATGGTTTAGGTAAAAAAATGGCATCGGGGGGTTCTACGTGTATTAGCGTATCATAAAAAATAGAATCCGGACAGCCCCGGTACATTACTACAAGCAATACATCAAAGTCACCTACTGCGTCGTATGTATGCTCAGGTGAATACTCATCTGAAGTTGCACCATCTCCGAATGACCAGAAATAAATAGTACTATCCGGATTGCTTGTAGTCAGGTTATTAAACTGAACTTTATGAGGAATGCATCCTATTTTTGGATCTGCTGTAAAATCAGGATTTACTTTCTGACCTACTATGACAGCGTTAAATTTTCTTTCAGGGTCACTGCACCCTTTGTCATCGGTTATAGTAAGTGTAATTGTATAACTGCCTTTTTTGGAAAAAGCATGCTTTGCGTCTTTAAGTGTGGATGTGTTATTTACACCGGAACCCGGGTCACCAAAATCCCATTTCCATCCTACCACTCCTGAGCCGGTAATGTCATTGAACTGAACTGAATCTCCAATACAAGAGGTAGCCGGTGAAATACTGAAATTAGCTACTATATCGGTAAATGTAATTTTAACACTATCACTGCGGGTAGTGACACAACTGTTGGCATAAGTTACAGTGTGAGTAACCAGATACGTTCCAATGGTATCATAAAAATTCTTTGGATTCTGCGAAGTACTTGTCTGACCATCTCCAAAATCCCATGTCCAGTTAACACTATTCTGAGATGTGTCAGTAAAAGATACGGGAATAGGTGAGGTACAGGTTGTATCTTTTAACCATGCGTACTGTGGAATAGGCGCAGAAAGAACAGTGATGGGTGTTGGAAATGTATCGCGAAATGAACATCCAAATGTATTCGTGGAAGTTAATACAACCTTGTAACTTCCAGCGGTAGTATAACTGGTGGATACATTCTGTGAATTACCGAAATTTCCTCCACCGAAATCCCAACTCATGCTGTATAAATTATTCTCGGCAGAAAATGATAATGTATCGTTTTCACAGACGGAGGTTTTAGTGGCACTCTTGATTTTATTTGATACATTGCTAATTGTTACAATAAGTTCTTTTGAAACAGTGTCAACACAACCATCCTGATTTTTTACAATCAGTTTCACAATATAGGTATCGGATACTGCATACACATGAGACGGACTTTTAGTGCTGGCATTTCCGGCATCCCCGAAATCCCAAATCCATGAATTTACCGGAAAACCGGTTGACGTAGATAAATCATCGAAATCAACTTTGCCTGCCTGATTGCAAATATTTGTTGACGAATTACTGATAATGCCTGTGATATCCTGCGTGATATTCAGATTATATTCCTTTGAGGTCTTACAACCTCCATTATTAGTAACTACGAGTGACACTTTATAATTTCCTGAATTATAAAAATGAGTGGGGTTAGGCAACGATGACTTGCTACCGTCGGCAAAATCCCAGAGATAAGTTGTTACATCAGGCGAAGCGTTACTTAAAAAGTTTACCGTTATGGGACCTGAGCATAAAGTAGCGGCAGTAGAAGTGATATTAGAGGTAGGTTCTGCAAAAATCTGAACAGTTTTTGAAATCGGAGCGTTGCTATCAACCGTCAGGGTAACGGTGAAAGTACCTGACTGCGTATAGTTATGAGAGGCAGAGTCCTTTATAGAACTTGTACCTCCGTCTCCAAAATCCCATTTGAATGTATTTCCGGCGGGACCTGAATAAGTAAAACGAATAATGGCAAAACCGCCCGATAAACATTTTTGTGAAGTATCTGCTTTAAAATCCTGGCAAAACGATTTCCCAGATAAAACAAAAATAAAAAACGTTATGTGGAGTAAAAATCCTTTCAAGGTGCTTTTTTTTAATAAAGCGAAAGGTAGTGAAAAAAAAGAAAAAATCAAATTTTAATGAAAAGGTGCGACTAAAAACCACCATTTTGTTTCTCCTCAATCTTTCCAACTCTCTTTTCATGCCTTCCTCCTTCAAATTGGGAATTTAAGAAGGAAGTCATAATGTTAAGTGCTGATTCTTGTGAAATAAACCTGGCTGGCAAGCATAATATGTTTGCGTTATTGTGCTGGCGTGCCAGTTCAGCCAACGCAGGTTCCCAGCAAAGAGCGGCACGAACGCCCTTATGTTTATTTGCAGTCATACAAACACCATTACCACTTCCGCAAATAAGAATACCAAGCATTTCATTGTCTAATGAAACTTCGTTTGCCAAAGGATGAACATAGTCAGGATAATCAACCGAATCAATAGAGCGAGTACCAAAATCTTTAATTGCAAAATTCAATTTTTTTGCTTCATTGATAAGAAATGATTTTAGTTCAAATCCGGCATGGTCTGAGGCGAAGGCGAGGGTTATCATACGATTGTAATACGATTGTAATAGGATGGTATTACCACTGTATTACAATTGTATTACCACTGTATTACCATGTATTACAATCGTATTACTACGTTCCCTTAAAATCTTGCACCTACCACCACCGTTTTCTTAAATGATTTTGTCTTTCCTTCAAGATTATAAACTTCAAAATATACAATATAATATCCTACCCTGGCTTTAGTATTATCATCAGTAGTGCCATCCCAGGGCCATGTGCCGGATTTTCCAAGCAGTTCATTATTTGCTATGGATTTTATTTTTCTTCCCGTCACATCGTAAATGGTAAGAATCCCCATAGCGTTAGGTGTATTAAAATTAAAACCGATGGTTGTAAAATCATTTTTCCCGTCATTATCGGGAGTGAAAACACCCGGGATTATATAAAATTCTTCACCTGAAACCGGAGTTTCTTCTCCTTGTGAATTGGCAAAACCCGGAGTGGCATATTTAGCAGTAGTTGCGGCTGAGTGCCAGTTTGCCGCTTCGTTTGTTGGTCTGAATGCGCTTACACGTTCAAGAGAAACACCTTTCTTTTTATCCAAAAGGGCAAAATGCATTTTGTAACTATAATTAAACCAATCCGAAACCGAATCTTTCTCATTCAGAACAACTACACTGCCTGAAGAAGAACTATAACTTGGCATAGACGCCAAACCGATAATTGTGCTGTCAACCGCTTGTTTGTAAAATTTCTGTAATACATTTTTTCCTAATGTTATCACACAATATGATTTAGGAAATAAAATATAAGAATCAAAAGTAAAAGTTGTTTTTGTAGAAATTTCTCCATCGCTGTTGGTATTTGCTAGTTGCCATCCTTTTAAATCAATAAATTTTTCTGAGCGGTTAAATAATTCTACAAAATCATAGCCACCTGTTAAGGGATCAAATAAAACTTCATTTATGATAATATCCATAGAGTCAGATTTTTCACCCATGGCAAAAAATTTTCTAGTTTGGGAAGTCATAGTATTCCCTGAACAATCTTTAATTCCTGTAATGGAAACATAATATAATTTTTTAAGCACAAGATTTTTATTAAGTCCAATAATTATTTTTGAATTATCAGGTTGTTCTAAAGATTTTGAAATTATTTTATAACTGGTGTCACTAAAAATATAATTTAATGTAATTAAAGAAGAAGAATCAACCGACTCGTCAAAATAAAAAATTAAAGAGTCGTTGCCTGGAACACCAACTCGCTCTAATTGCGGAGTAGTAAGGTCAGGGTTGTTTGCAAATAGAGAGTTTTCCCTTCCCGGAGTTCCATGTTGTTCATCGGTAGAAGCACTCCAGTTCGCCTCCCGGCTACAGGGATTATAAGGGTCAATTTGTTCCAAGGACCAACCTCCTTCGTCTTTACTACCGTCAACATACCAATCAACAGTATAACTGATTGTTGAAATTATTTTTCCGGAATCGTTTGCAAGCGTAAGCCGCTCACCGGTATTATTCAATGAAATAGATATTCCAACCACATTAATTTCAGGAGGAAACAGTGACACATTTGAAGTCGGGCAAAGAATCAGAAAACCCTCCGGCTCTATATAAGCGCCTTCAGGAATAGTGACACTTGAAGTGGCATCACTGAATTTGAAATCCTTTAGGTTAATGGCATTTTGGGTTGTATTATACAACTCAACATACTCAGAATAGGGGAGAGGGCTTAGTTCATCCGGGTCGGCATAAATTTCATTAATTACTACAGACCCCGCAGACGCAGGAAAAAATTCATAGTAAATATATGATTTAGAAACCGGGGTTGTGATGGCATTTCCCCAGCAATCTTTTACTCCAGAGACAGAAATTGAGTTTGTAACTTTTGGAGTAAAACTATTTCCGAAAGTCAGATAAATAGCGTTAAGTTCATTAACACTTAGAGAATCTTTTATTATTCCGGTTGATGGTGAATAGACCACATTAGCTAAGGAATTTTTCTCCAGTGTTTCTGAAAAAACAAGTTTAATTTTTGTCGAGGAAAGCACAAGAACTTTTATCAATTCCGGTGGAGTGAGATCACCGGTTGTGGAATAAACGGAATTTTGAATGCCTGGCGTACCACCGGTAGAGGAAGTAGATGCTGTCCAGTTATCGGAAGAAGAACAAGGGTTATCAGGGTTTTTAATTTCAAGTGTCCACCCACCTTCTTCTTTACTGCTGTTGCCCATCCATGAAGGATAGTAAGATACCTTGTCAATTTCAGTTCCTTTATTATCAGAAAGTACAATATTGTCCCCTGAATTATTTAAAGAAGGAAATAGAGTAAGTCCCATTGCAGAACCAAATGATGTAAATGAAGAAACCGCCGTAGCTGGACATAAGATTAAATAGTTGCCGGGTTCCAAAACAAAAGAACTCAACGTACCGGTAGTTGTGCCATCGGTAAATTCCCAACCGGATACATTAATTTTTTTCTGACTCCGGTTATAAATTTCAATAAATTCAGAATTGGGTAAACTAACCTGTGGGTCAGGATCAAACATGATTTCAGAAATAATAATATCTTTTGGTGCAGGTAAAGAATATGTGAATTTAATTGTGCTACTTACTTGTATTGTATTGCCGTTTTTGTCTTTAACTCCTGAAATGGTTAGTGTATATTCGAGATCAGGGGTAAAAGAAGAAGTAAAATTTAAATGCACTAATGAATCGTTACCGGGATCAATGATTGCAGTTACAGGATTGCCAATTACGCTTACACTATAATTTATAATATTTTGAGATGTTGTTGCATCCATTGATTCTGAAAAAAACACATCGAGATCATTATTGTCTGCCAGAATTGCTGAAACAATAGTCGGGGGAGTTAAATCAAGTTCAATAACGTTTACAGTTCGTATAACTTCAGTGGCAGGGTTTCCTGCAAGGTCACTTACATTATAATGTAATAGATAAGTACCAGGTAGTAATGTATTGACAGAACCGGTTATGGAGATTTTGTTGGTTATGTCACCATCTTTATCATCCTGTGCTGTGGCGCCGGGGTCTGTAAAAACGGAATCTTTGTTTACTGTCATGGGATTGCTTCCCAGCAACGTTATCACAGGCGCTACGAAGTCACCGGATTTGCTGGTGGTTATTGAGAAATCATCAAATGCAAGGTTTCCTGTTGATTTGATATAGGTAAGTTTTAACTGAGTCGTGGTTGAATCCAATTTGAATTTAAACAGGGTTCCGGTAGTGGGTAATGAATCTATTTCTTTCAATGTATCCCATTGGGAAATTAGGGAAATATAACTTTCTATGACTAATTTGCTTGCAGGATTTCCTGATACTAATTTCATCCAGAATTTAACAGTATCAGCCATTGAAGAAAAAGAAGGAGAGGTGATCTGGGCATTTGTGACAGAAAATTTATAAGAATTGACTCCGCTCGGACCTGCATAAGAAGAAGAAGTATATGCTGAATGTGTTGTAATAGTCCATCCTGCAGGAGTAGTTGAAGATGTCCCATCATAACTTGTAAAATCTTCTTTTAGCAGAATAGTTTGAGAGAGGGTTTGGTAAACCAACATGGTAGTAAACCAAAAAACAGGGATTATTGCTTTTTTCATCGGTGTAAAGATAATAAATTTCTGATAATTTTGGGCGATTCTAAAAATTCGGGAAAATTCTTATATTAATATCCTACAAGTAATGTTAAAAAGGATATATTTTTGCATTTGAGTTCCGTAGGAACGAACCATGTTGTAACAACGGACTTCAGTCCGTTGTTACAACGTCTGGCTTCAGACATACGAGTTCCGTAGGAACGAAATAATTAAAATTTCAGGTATATTTGCAAATCAAAAAATTATTTTTCATGAAAATTGCTGTCGTAGGAGCAACCGGACTCGTTGGCGAGAACATGCTCCGGGTGCTGGAAGAGAGAAAATTTCCTGTATCCACCTTAATTCCCGTTGCCTCCGAAAAATCAATCGGAAAACTTGTTAACTATTCCGGCAAGGATTATCCGGTTATATCGGTTGAAAATGCTATACGTGAACAGCCACAGTTTGCGTTATTTTCTGCCGGAAAAGAAACCTCATTGAAATGGGCGCCGGAATTTGCCAGAGCAGGAACAAGGGTAATTGATAATTCATCTGCGTGGAGAATGCATCCCGATTATAAACTGATAGTTCCGGAAGTGAACGGGGACATTCTGGATGAGAATGACATGATTATAGCTAATCCCAATTGTTCTACTATACAAATGGTGGTGGCATTAAATCCCTTGCATTTAAAATATAAAATAAAAAGAATTATTGTCTCCACCTATCAATCGGTAACAGGTACAGGCAGGAAAGCAGTGACACAACTTGAGAATGAAAGAAATGGGATTAAAGGAACTATGGCGTATCCTTATACAATAGATAAAAATTGTCTGCCTCATATTGACGTTTTTGAAGATAACGGATATACCAAAGAAGAAATGAAGATGGTCAGGGAGACAAAAAAAATAATGCGGGATGATACTATACAGGTTACAGCTACTGCAGTAAGAGTACCGGTTGTGGGGGGACATTCGGAATCGGTAAATGTCACTTTTGAAAAGGATTTTAATTTAAAGGATGTCTTTGAAATATTAAAGGATGCTCCGGGAGTCATTTTGTATGATGATGTTGCCAACTTGAAGTACCCGATGCCAATTATGTCACATAACAGGGATGAAGTATTTGTAGGTAGAATCCGCAGGGATGAATCGGCCGAAAAAAGTTTAAATCTATGGGTAGTGGCTGACAATTTAAGAAAGGGAGCGGCAACCAACGCCGTGCAGATTGCTGAGCGGTTGATGAAGTTCGTAGAAGCAAATGTATAAGGGCGAAAAATTTTCGCCCTTACTCTATTTTTTTATATGTAAAAGATTTTATACCTTTGCCTGTCCAAAAAAAATAAACCAAACATTTTAACCAATCAAAATTAAAAAAAATCATGAAAATCCAATTTATTAAATATACGGTTATAGCCGGGTTGTGCTTAACTGTCATCTTCAATGGATGTAAAAAAGAAGAAACAACTACCGATAATCCACCGGTGACCGACACTACACCTGCGTTCGTATTCCTGAAAGTCGGGAATAATTATAAATATAATTTAAAAGGTATAAATACTCCTCCAGACACAGGGTACACAACGATTGACACTGCCATGGTTATGAAAGTTGAATCTGAAAACGCGGGCTTATTTAAAATCAAAATCACAACTAAAGTTGGACCATATACTTCTCTTGACTCCATGTACGTGAAAAAAGATAAAGATGGCTTGTGGGAAAAGGATTCAGCCACAGCAACAACGTTTCATCAGGTAATAAAATCATCCCCAGCCGTTGGAGATGAATTTAAACATTATACTCTCAAAGGGGGAGTGAAGGATACTTCTTTTAGTAAAATACTTGCAATCGGGCAATCAGTAACTGTAGGTGCAGGAACTTTCATGTGCGCTAAGATGAAAGAATGGGAAGGAGCCGCCAATAAAGATAAAAACTATGATTTCACTTTTATTGATTTGAATGTGGGGCTGATTAAAATTGAAAGTTATGAAAATGGTATCATGGTAAATGAGATTTCTCTTAAATCAAAAAATTAGATTTAATTATCAAAAAAAAACCCGTCATACGACGGGTTTTTTTGTTTTTATGATATGAAACTACGTAAACTTTATTTATAGATTATGTAAAATTTTTGTATCTTTGTGTGATTGATGATGTTTAACACCCTATCCCCTTTACCTTTATACCTGTCTTTATCGTTTTTATGGACAAACTTCAACTAAAAGAAACCGAAAATACACCGGAAGTTTCATTTGATCATACCATTGGAACCATGAGGTTAAAGGGTAGATCCTGGCCCGAAAATACTTACGAATTTTATCAGCCACTTATTAAATGGATAGAAGAATATAAAAAAACACCCAGACCTAATACAATCTTTAATTTTGAGTTGGAATATTTCAATACTTCTTCTTCCAAAAATTTACTTGATGTATTAAACTTACTTGGTGAATTGCCCAATGCCGGTTCTAAATTAATCATCAACTGGCATCATGAAATTAATGATAATGATATACTCTCATCAGGTAAAATTTTTTCTGAATTAGTAGAAATTCCATTTAATTATATTCCGTATAAAAAACAATAGATGTATTTACTTTTGTCGTAACATCTCTAAACTTGAATGTATAAGGGCAAAAATTTAAATTTAAAAAATGCCTTCCTTTTAAATTACCCTTTAATCTTTTACCTTTATCCTTTTTATATAAAGTACCTGCCTTTTTACCTTTATTCTTTAATCTTTTACCTTTATCCTTATTATTCAACGCCCCAGCATCATTTCCAATCCTTTCCTCAACCTAACCCTCGGATTATACTCGAGATATTGAATAATTTTAGAAATATCTGCAAGTGAATCTTTTATGTCACCGGCTCTCGGTGGAACATAGCTTGGCTCAACATTTTTTCCTAAAATTTCACAAAGCGTTTTATATAAAACATTCACCGAAGTTCGTTCTCCTACTCCAACATTAAATATTTCATTGATGGCTTCTTTATTATCGCTGAAAAGTGCCAACATATTTGCCTGCACTACGTTCTCAACATAAGTAAAATCCCGGGTTTGATTTCCATCTCCATAAATAACCGGCTTCTGGTTGTTCTTAATACAATTAATAAAAATAGGTATTGCCGCGGCGTAAGGTCCGTTAGGATCCTGACGTGGACCGAAAACATTAAAATATCTCAATCCGATAATTTCAAAATTGTAAAGTTTGCTGAAAACCTTTGCATACAATTCGCCGGCTTGCTTTGTAACTGCATAAGGAGACAATGGGTTGCCTAACTCCGACTCTGACTTTGAAAAATTTTTATTATCTCCATAAACGGAGGAAGAAGACGAATATACCAGACGTTTTATACCTGCTTCTTTAGCGGCAATTAATAAATTGAGGAATCCATTGATGTTTACATTATTAGTTGTCACCGGATCATTTACGCTTCTTGGTATAGAACCTACTGCGGCAAGATGACAAATATAATGTATATCCCTGCATGCCTGCTTACATGTTTCCAAATCCCTTATGTCACCTTCTACAAATTCTAAAGACGATAATCCTTCAAAATCTTTCAGATTCTCAAGTTTACCGTTTGATAAATTATCAAGAACTCTGATTTTTCCTGCTTTATGAGAAATTAAGTAATCAACAATATGAGAACCAATAAACCCAGCCCCTCCGGTTATCAGAAAATTATAGTTTGATAAATCTTTGATATGGAATTTTACTTTATACATGGGAATAATTTAATATTCGTATTGTTTTTTATAATATTGTTGATAATTGCCACTAGTCACATTGTTCAACCAGTCGGAATTTGCAAGGTACCATTCAACTGTCATTTCAAGCCCTTTATCGAACGAAACAGTAGGTTCCCAACCTAAGTCATTTTTTATTTTTGTGCAATCAATGGCATATCGCATGTCATGTCCAGGGCGGTCAGTGACATAAGTTATCAGTTTTTCAGAATAGCCGGGTACGCGGTTAAGTTTTTTGTCCATCATTATACATAATGTCTTAATAAGTTCAATGTTCTTCCATTCATTTAATCCGCCTATATTATAAGTTTCTCCAATTCTCCCTTTATGAAAAACCAAATCTAAAGCGGCAGAGTGGTCTTCCACATAAAGCCAATCTCTTATATTTTCTCCTTTGCCATATACCGGAATTGGTTTTGAGTTTTTTATATTATTAATTACAAGTGGAATAAGTTTTTCAGGAAATTGATTAGGACCATAATTATTTGAACAATTTGTAATTACAACCTGAATATGATACGTATGGTGATAGGCAGAAACTAAATGGTCAGAACTTGCCTTTGAAGCGGAATAAGGAGAACGGGGGTCATAAGGAGTGGTTTCCAGAAATTTTCCTTCATCACCCAATGAGCCATACACTTCATCTGTTGAAACGTGATGAAAAATTCTCCGTTTGTCAATATCAGAGGACATTGATTTTCTGAAAGCATCCAACAAATTCATCGTTCCAAAAATATTTGTGGTGAGAAAATCCATGGGATGCTCTATAGAGCGATCCACATGTGACTCAGCCGCAAGATGAATTACACCATCAAATTTATTCACTTCAAATAAGTTAAAAATAAATTCCCGGTCGCAGATGTCTCCTTTGATAAATTTATAATTAATGGCATCTTCTACCTCTTTTAAATTTTCGAGATTTCCGGCGTATGTTAATTTATCCAGATTGAATATCATGTAATCATAATATTTTTTTACAAACCTTCTTACAACATGCGAACCGATAAATCCGGCACCTCCGGTGATTAGTATTTTCATGATTTATATTTATTTAATTGTATTAAAGCTGAATTACAACTGCATTACAACTGTATTACAAATGTATTACAACTGTATTATATCTGTATTACAACTGCATTACTAACGTATTTTTTATTCATAATAATTTCTAAACGAAAACTCTCTTTTACAATTTCTAAGTTCCCACTTCCACGCTGAAACTAACATTTCTTTCAACGCTAATTCTGTTTTCCAATTTAATAGTTTATTGGCTTTTGCAGGGTTTGCATACATTACCGGCAAATCTCCTTTTCTTCGGGGACCAAATTTATAGTTTATTTTTACACCCGTGCATCGTTCAAATTCTCTGATTACTTCCAGTACGCTAACCCCTTTTCCTGTCCCAAGATTAAAAACGTCAATCGTAAATTTTTCTTGTTTATTTAATAAATAATCTAGTGATTTTACATGTGCTTTTGCTAAATCCACTACGTGAATATAATCTCTTATGCAGGTACCGTCCGGAGTTTTGTAATCGTTTCCGAACACTGTAAGCTCTTTATATATTTTATGGGCTGTTCGTGTAATAAAAGGGGCAAGATTGTCGGGTATCCCTATAGGATTTTCACCAATCAATGCAGATGAATGAGCGCCAATTGGATTGAAGTATCTTAATATAACAGCTTTAAAATCATTATAGTTACACATATCCTGTATAAGTTTTTCACAAATCTGCTTTGAATGTGCGTAAGGGTTCTGTGCCTGGTTTAAAGAACATTTTTCGTCCACTGGAAAATTATTTTGTTTGCCATACACTGTGCATGAAGAGGAAAAAATTATATTTTTCACCCCCGAATATTCCATCGCCCCTAAAAGATTTATCATGCCGCTTACATTGTTTGAGAAATAATGATATGGTTTTCTTACGGACTCAATTACTGACTTAAGTGCGGCAAAATGTATTACAGCTTCGGGTTTATATTTTTTTAATATTGATTTTGTATCTGCAAGATCCCTCAGGTCACATTGAATATAATTTATACGGGTCTTAGAAATTTTTTTAATATTCTTAATTACACTTGTTGAGGAATTAGAAAAATTATCCAATATCAAAACATCATAGCCGGTATTTAACAGTTCTATGCATGTATGAGAACCTATATAACCCGCCCCACCGGTTACAAGAATTTTCTTTTTATTTTTATATGATTTTAGCATTATTTACTAACCATCTAACCATCTAACCATTTAACATCAAACATCTAACATCCAACACCTAACCACCGAACTTCAAAATTATCATTTTACCAAACAACTCAAAAAATAGTCATAAGTCCTTTTCAACCCATCTTCTCTTAAAACCAATGGCTCCCAATTGAGCAATGCTTTTGCCTTTGAAATATCAGGTTGTCGTTGTTTGGGATCATCTATAGGCAATTCCTTATAGACAATCTTTTGACGATTTCCGGTCAATTTAATTATCTCTTTAGCAAATTCATTAAGTGATATTTCCTGAGGATTCCCAAGATTTATAGGTAAAAAATAATCAGAAAATAAAAGCTGGGAAATTCCTTCAATTAGATCACTAACATAACAAAATGACCTGGTTTGATCTCCATCCCCGAAAACGGTAAGATCCTCTCCTAAAATAGCTTGTTTAAGAAAAGTAGGTAAAGCCCTTCCATCATCGAGTCGCATTCTGGGACCATACGTGTTAAAAATTCGTGCAATCCTTGTTTCCAATCCATGAAAATTGTGATAAGCCATCGTTATTGCCTCCTGAAATCTCTTAGCTTCGTCATAGACACCTCTTGGACCAATCGGATTTACATTTCCCCAATATTCTTCACTTTGTGGATGAATCAGAGGGTCTCCATAAACCTCAGAAGTGGAGGCAATTAATATACGCGAATTTTTAACCTTGGCTAAACCTAATAAATTGTGGGTGCCTAAGGAACCAACCTTTAAGGTCTGTATTGGAATTCGCAAGTAATCAATCGGACTGGCAGGAGAGGCAAAATGTAAAATATAATCTAACCGATCTGGGACGAACACATATTTTGAAACATCATGATGATAGAATTCAAAATTCTTTAATGGGAAAAGGTGTTCTATGTTTTTAAGAGTGCCTGTGCAAAGATTGTCCATTCCTATCACATAAAAATCTTTTTTTACAAAATATTCACACAAATGGGAACCGAGAAATCCAGCCGCACCTGTTATCAGTATTCGTTTTTGCATATTTTTTCGAAAAGTAGGAAAAAAAAACAACTTAATTATCCAACTTACGTAGTGGTCGCCATGCTGAGGATAATCTTTTTTTTAATTTTTTATACCTGTTTCCAAGCTGTCTCACAACAACAATTCACCCTATTTGTAAATGATAATCAGGATACTCCCGTTCACCATCTTTACCTCAATGCTTGGATTCCAGCCGGAAAAACACAAATCAGCTCTACAGACGAGAAATTTCTGCTTAAATTATGTGGTAATGGAAGTTCTATACCGGTAAAACCCGTATTTAATGAAAAAGTAAGATATTTAGCAAAAGATGGTAAAATTTATCTTGTAAAACCTGTCAAAGAAAATAGTAATACAAACTTTTCTGAAGAGAAAACTTTGCGTTTTTCCAACGATGAGTACCGGGTAGTCAAGTTTGTTGATTTTATGGCTGAACCATCCGGCACCGAAATAAAGCAAAGTTTTTCAGATGGAAATCGCCATGTAAAATTTTCAATCCTTGAGTTTCAAAAGCAACATCCCAACTATGAAAACTCTTATCTTTTATTTTTTCAAAAAAACAAGCATTACTCCCTTTCTCTTGATTTTGGAGTAGGTAAGGGAACCATTGCTCTTTCCGATTTAGGGGTTAAAAATCTTTACATTCATACATCAAATACCGATGTAGATGTAATTTACAGCAATCGTCCCAATTTACTTGAAATGGATACGATGAATATTTCGGTTGGATTAGCCGATTTGACTATTCACAACGCAGAGCAGGCACGAGCCAGAAATATTCTCGTGGATGCCGGTTTTGGGAATGTAATTTTGATTTTCAGAGGCAGAACCTATTCGAAATGTAATGTAAACGCGGAATTGGGAGCCGGTACTATGAAAGTTCAGTTATCTAAAGAAAAAAACCCCGTTTTGATACGATTGAAAGGAACATTTTTTTCATCATACAGATTACCCGATAATTTCAAAGAAGTAAAACCCGGTATTTTTGTGAACGAATATTATGCTATTAATGCTCCCAATACACTTATTTTTGATATTGATATTTCTATGGGAAGCATTGTCTTTGTTTGTAAATAATTTTACCTCCATACAACCTTTTTATATTTTCTACCCTCTTTACTATTGAAATCAAATTTTGGAAAAAACCTGTTATGAATCTGATTTACGGCACTCCTGACACTGAGAGGCAACTCATTCAGGGTTGTTTGAGAAATGACAGGAAATTTCAACGTTCCTTATACGATAAATACAAAAAAGCCATGTTTACTTTAGCGTCTAGAATAGTAAAAAATAAACACACTGCAGAAGATGTTTTGCAGGATACATTTTTGACTGTCTTTAATAAATTAAATGATTTTAAATTCCAATCTACGTTGGGGGCTTGGATAAGAACTATATTAGTAAGAACGTCATTAGTATACTTAAAAAAGCCAAATTTTGAAGAATCATTAGAAATTGAAACTCATGACACACCCGTTTATTGGGACGAATCATTAAATGGAAATACATTACACCAGGCAATACAAGAACTTCCTGACGGATATCGCATGGTCTTCGTTCTTAGTGAAATTGAGGGATATTCCCATAAAGAAATAGGGGAGGAGTTGACCATTTCAGAGGGAACTTCAAAGTCACAATTATTTCATGCAAAGAAAATGTTGCAGAAAAAACTTAAAGAATTAAATCCTAATTTGAATTAGTATGATTGGTTACGTAAGTATATATGGTGAAGCTAAAATCAAACTTACATGAAAATTTTGATTTCCATATAAACAGTATAAAATTTCAACAAATTTCTCACCCCTACCGCACTTTCTCGCTCAATCCGCCACTGGCGGATTGCCGTATTTTTTTGGAGAGGGGCTGGGGTGAGGTAGGATTAATAGAAGAAATAGTATAAATACGTTTAAAAAAACAATTTAATACTCACTAAATAACATGATTGAAAGATTTATTCATGAATTGCCTGAGTTCGAACCGGACTCAAAAGTTTGGGAAAAAATTTCAGCGAAATTGGGCGCTTTAGAAAGTCCTGATAAGAAAAAGCATGCGATAATAAGAAAACTTTATGCTATCCCGGCTTTTTGGAGAATAGCGGCAGTCATAGTTTTGTGTTTATCTGCAATTATATTTCTAAAAGATAAATTGTCTAATCCAAAGGAAAAAATATCTTTTAGCTACCATGAAGAAAAAAACACATCCGGAATTGATACTGTGTTTGTTTCAAACTTTAATGCTGAATCAGGCAATCATTGTATTCCTGAAAAAGTAAATAATGCCCTTGAACAAATTAATAAAGTTTGTCAAAAGCAACCCGAGATTTGCAAGGATACAATTTTTGTTGCCATGAAAACTCAAATAGATACCATAGATTTTGCAATAAATAATACGGATGAAAAAATCCGTTTATATCCTGAAGAGGAAGGATTACTCAAAATAAAAACACGTTTGGAACAGGAAAAGAATAAGTCAATAAAAAAACTAATGCAATATGTGGTATCTTAAAATTAATTAAATCAAACTAAAACAAATTTTCATTTGTATATAAACATGGTAATTATAACTGCTTTCTCACCCCTCTCCATTTTTTTGGAGAGGGGCTGGGATGAGGTTATTTTTTAATAAAAAATTCAAACAAATAAAAAAAACATGAAAACTAAAAAATTATTTATCGGAATTATTATTGCTTTCATCATTCAAAACGGATTGATGGCGCAGAAACTTCAGGTGGTTAAAAAGATTGTTGAAAAAACAATTCCTTTTCAGAAAGGGATGTCCCTGAACGTAAATGCAGAAAAAGCTGAAATTAAAATATCCGGATGGGAGAAGAACGAGATTTATATAAAATTGAGTATGGTTTCAAAACATCCATTGAAAGAAAAAGCGGAGGATGGTTTAAATGATATGAATTATACTATTGAAGTATCAGAAGGTAAAGTAGTCAATATAACATCACGTATCCATTCCCATGGACAACGAATCCGTAAGAAAGTTCATATTGAAATTAATGTACCTCCTTCCTGTTTGTCTGAAGTTGAAAATAATTTTGGAGATATTACCATTCAGAACCTCGATAATAAATTGAATGTTGAAAGTAATTATGGTGATATTTCGCTAAACAATATTCGTGGGGTCATGGAAATTTCAGCAAATTTTGGTGATATAACAGGGGAAAAAATAGCTGGAAATATTACTGTAAATTCTAATTATGGGGACATAAAATTTTATGAAACAGAAGGTAAATTTGATATTGATCTTGATTTTGGTAACATACAGATTGATAGGTTAAAAAACCTACATGGCTTGATTATTAATTCTTCTAAAGGGGATGTTGATATACGGCTTGAATCACCCGCTCAATATGGGTACAATCTTGAAACATCTTTTGGAAAAATCCGGTTACCTCAGAGCGTGGATGAGGGTAGTAATTCTAACAAGACAGGTTTTCAAAGTAAAGTTATCAATCGTAAAGGGAATGAGGTACCGGTATTGAAAATAAACTCTTCTTTCGGCGATATAATAATTCAGTAATTAAAATTTTAAATTAAATTAATTATGAAAACATTTATAATTACGTTATGTTTGCTCCCGGCTTGGATGCAACTAACACAAGCGCAAAAAAAAGATACTGTCAAGATTGAATATTCCGAGGAGGATTATTCCGAAAGTAAAAGAAACAAAAATTCTGATTCATGGGTTTGGTCAGACAGATTTCCAGGAAATTTAAACTTCTCCTGGCACTCTGATACATATTGTTTTGAATTCCCCGAGAAAGATATTCATATCACTATTCCCGATTTTGATATGGAAATACCCGATATGGATTTTTATTTTGATTGGAATTGTCAAAAGGATTTTCATGATTTTAAAAAGAAATTTCATAAACAACGAAAACATTTCAGAAAGAAATTTAAGAGGGATTCTACTAAAACAGATTGAGGTAAATGTAACAATGAAACAAAGAAATAGTCGAATCTAGCATTAATTCTTTTTCTTATCTGAAATCTTTTTTAAAAGTCGCCCTATTCCCCATTTTGTCTGTCACTTCCAATATAAATTCACCTTTATCAGGAATATTTTTATCATCAGGATTAGTGAAAATTACATCGTTCTTTCCATCCCAATCCATCAATATCCATTTCCCATCCACCGTTGGCCTGTACGAAGTGATGCCTGAAAGTCCATCATCTATTCGAATACGCAAATAATGCAGTGATGCTGTTGAAATCGGGTCAATTACCGGTTTGTTATCATCCTCCAATAATTTATAAGTCCCCGGATATTTGGTCTTAAACGTCAGAATATTTTTATCCCAGGTACTTGCTTCATAACGGTACCCGCCGTATCTGCCTGAAGAATAACCACCCGTTTTAGAAATGTTAAATTTTTGAGTATCCACTTTTATTTTTACAATGAATTCCTTGTAGCAAGATATGAAACGGTCATTGATTCTGAATTCAGTGACATAACCGGAATCCTTCATTGTAATTGGCTCATATTCCATGTATAAAGTATCATTGAAAGTACCGGCAGGAAACATAATCATTATATTATCACTTTTAAAAATACTTTTTTCTCTGGGATAAATTACTTTTTTAATTAGCAACGGTAAATTTCTGAAACCATTGTCGATGGAATCAGGAACCCCTTTTCGTAAATCATAAAAAAATACTTTCCTGTTTCCTCTGATATAGGTTGGTTTCTCTAATAAAATATATTTTATCATCATGGAACGTTCTTGAAAAAAAGTATCTTTTTGTAAAAACGGGTCAATGAATTCTTCATTTTTTTCAATCACTTCAAAAGTTGTGCTGTCCTCATTAACATTTTTTTGAGAGATTAATATAGAAGATTTTTTTTTGTCAACTTTTTTTTCCTGTTTGGGTTTGATCTTTTTGGGAGGAGGTGGAAAATAAAGTATTACGCCGATATTATTTTTAATAGTCCGGGCATCGATCTTAAGAAGATTTTCATGTATTTCATAATCAAATAACTTTCCTTTTTTTGTGTCATCAAGTTGAAAAGTATCCTTTTCGGGAGTATTTCCTTCAATAAGAAATGAAGAAACAGATTCATTGTAATAGACATCTTTGATCTTTAATAACACCTTGAAATCTCTATTTTCATTTATAAGGAATTTACCTTTATACGAACTGTCAATCCAAGTATAAGTAGTTAGCCGGTTGCCTTCTTCAACGTAACATTTCTGAAAGAATTCGTTTTTTAAAAGATACGTTTTAAAGTCGGTATGTGCATTTATCTGCCTAGAATTTTCAACACTTACTTTTTCTATAGAATGAGTAAAAATTCTTACACTGTCAATAAATAATTCTATACTGAATATGCCTGTATGATTTGAAGAAGCACTTAGTAAATCATACGTATTTACTTCAAGTCCAACCAATCCGGTTGCTTTAATTTTACGAAATGGAATATTGTTGTCATTCAATGCAAATTCAAAACGTCCGAATTCGCCGTTTATCCTGGAATTCGCATCAAAAGTTTTTAAGGCAATTTTATCAATGATCGGCTTTACTTTATCTTTCAGTTCAGTAAATCTGTAAAGCATGGGGTTTATTCCATACCCTTTTTTATCCCGTATTTCCCAATGAAGATGCGGACCCTGTGAAGACCCCGTATTTCCTGAATATGCAATCACCTGCCCTGTTTTATATTTGAATTTTTTTGGAGGGAAATAAAAATCACCGCTTGCCCTTTCTTCTTCATATTGCTTTTGTCTCACAAAATCCTGAATGGGTTTATCAAAACCCTTCAGATGAGCATAAAGTGTCTGAAACCCTTCGGGATGTGTCAAATACAGAAGATTCCCGTAACTGTCTTTTGAAATATTAACCTTGGAAACCCATGCATTTCTTGGCGCATAAACTTCCAACCCTTCCTGCTGTTTAGTGCGAATATCGAGACCCCCATGGAAATGATGACGGCGGAGCTCAGCAAATGTTCCGGTGAGAAAATTCTGTTCACCGGGCATAATTGGAAAATGAAAAAAATCTTTTGGATAGAGTAATGTATCGGGAGTGACACTATTTTGCCCCTTCAAAATATTAAAAAATGAAAATAAATAGAATAAAATTAAAATCAAACATGAGTTTTGAAAAATCATTCCATTAAGTACCGGTTATTTCTGATTTAAGAAATTAAAAAATCAAGCAACTTTTTCTCCCCAATAAACCCCTCAAGACGATCACCTTTAAAAACAGGTCCTACTCCCTGTGGGGTTCCCGTAAAAATAATATCGCCGGGTCTAAGCGTAATATATTCAGAGATATATGAGATGATTTTTTCAAAAGAGAAAATCATAGTTGAAGAATTCCCTTTTTGCCTGCATGAATTATTTATATTTAAATGAAAATTAATGTTTTGAAAATCAATTTCAGGGGATAATGGTAAAAAATCTGAAATAGGAGCTGAATGGTCAAACCCCTTGGCAAGTGTCCACGGATTGCCTTCCACTTTTGCCTTTTGTTGTTGATCCCGTGCAGTAAAATCTATACCTAGTCCGATGCCATCAAAATAGCGGAATGCATCCTCAGGTTTTACAATTGCTGCTTTTGAAGAAATTCTGAGTACTAATTCAATTTCATAATGAATTTGATTTGAAAATGAAGGGTATGGGAAGGGGGAATTATTTAAAAGCAAGGAGGTTTCAGGTTTAATGAAAAATACAGGGGAAGAATCAGGTTTTCCACCCATTTCCCTGATGTGTTCCGAATAATTTTTACCAATACAAAAAATAGTCATATTTTAAAAGCAAAAGTATGAATAGAAATCCAATATCTAACCAAAAACGTAAGATTAATATTCACAATTAAAAGTTAATTATATATATTTGTTTACAAAATCGGATAAAATGACATGCTTAAACCTAATTTTGAAAAACCGCTGGGGAAAATTGTATCTGGCTTATACGTACTTACAGCACAACATGAAGGGAAACTGACCGGTACCCTGACATCCTTTGTTATTCAAACAGGATTTGATCCTCCCACCGTAGGCATATCTTTAAACAAGGACAGATATATTTATGAACTGGTAAAGAAATCAGGCAGGTCTGTGTTGAATATTGTGGGAGAAAATCAAGTTAATTTGTTAAAACATTTTTCCAAACGATTTCAACCCGATGAAGAAGTATTTTCAGATGTAAAACTTAAAAAAATAAGTGAATATGGACCTGTGTTGGATTCATCGGTTGGATACCTTGAATTAGAATTAATGGGTGAATTTCAATTAAATGACCATATATTTGTTTTTTCAAAAATAACAGGAGGAGAAGAGCTTAACGACGAGATGAAGCCCTGGGTGCATATTAGAAAAAATGGGATGCATTATTAATTTTATACCCCTATACCCCTATACCCTTATACCCCTATACCCACTAATTCGTGAACACAACAATTTCATCCTCCGGCTATATTGATAAGATCAAAAGTGGTGACCGACAGTCATTATCAAGAGCAATTTCGTTGATAGAAAATGATTTGGAACAGGGGGCTGAAATTTTGCTCAAACTTAAAAATATACCGGATGTTCCTGTTCTGGGTATAACAGGTCCACCGGGAGCGGGAAAAAGTTCATTAATAAATTGCCTTTTAAACCATTATGATTCTAAAAATAAAGCAATAGCCGTATTGGCTATAGACCCGTCATCACCCTTTACCGGTGGCTCATTTCTTGGCGACAGAATCAGATTCACTCAGCCGGATGTGCATAATAAATTTTTTATTCGCTCGCTTGCTACGCGGGGTGTTTTAGGTGGAATTTCGAGCAATACAACAGAAATTATTGAACTTTTGAAAGTAGCAGGATTTGATCTAATTATTATTGAAACAGCAGGTATTGGACAAAATGAAATGGATATTTCTTATATTTCTGACATTACTGTTTTAGTGTTGGTGCCAGAATCGGGAGACGAAATTCAAATCATGAAATCCGGAATTACGGAAGCCGCCGATATAGTAGTTGTAAATAAATCGGATAGGGAAGGGGCTGAAAATTTTTTTCAACTGTTAATGAACTTTCTGAAAAAGAATGAAATTTCCCAAAAAATTATTCCGGTTATTAAAACAATTACTAATCAAAATACAGATGAATCCAATGGTACTATTAATGGCATTACAACTCTTTCAGATGAAATAGAAAAAAGAATTTATAACAATGATGAATCTGAAAAAAAAGCTAAATGGCTCAGGAAAGGTCTATTCATGCTGAAAAAAATATTAATAAACCGAATTAATCTTGAGGATTTTGAGAACTCTTTAAAAGTGGAATTTACGAATGGAAAAAGAAATCTGGTAACAATGGTAAACGATTATATTCAAAAAAACTATGACTTTAGCTCCCCCAGTAAAACAAAATTATCAAAGAACATTTCTGCCGGAAGAATTAAAAGTTAATTCTTTTCAGGATGTTGAGTTGTATTTTAAAAACCTTCAGGAAAGAGAAATAAATTCTCTTGATTCCTTAATGCGTTGGCTAAAAGATAAAAGTGAATTGCTCTCAGCAGTAAATGAAGAAGGTTCCTGGAGATATATCCGGTTTACATGCCATACGGATAATAATGGCTACATAACTGCCTTTAATAATTTTATCACTGAAATTGAACCGGAATGTGAACGGTTTATTAATAGATTAAATAACAAATTTCTGAAAAACCAATACCTCACGGAATTAAAAAAGAATCATAGATATATTAATCTGATTCGCAAAGCTGAAATGGAAGCAAAACTTTTCAGAGAAGAAAATGTCTTGCTATTTACAGAAATTCAGAAACTTGAAAAGGAATATAACCGGATTTGCGGTGACATGACCATTATGGACGGTGAGAAAGAATTAACCCTCCAGCAGGCAACTAATTTTTTAAAAAAAAATGATCGGGCGTTACGCCAAAACTTTTACGAACGAATTTCAAAAAGACGTTTGCAGGATAAAGACCAGTTGGATGAATTATTTTCCAAACTTATCAGGATGCGGCATCAAATGGCACTGAATGCAGGATACTCAAATTTCAGAAATTTTTCATTTGATTTATTGGAAAGATTTGATTATACCATTGCCGACTGTCATCAATTTCACAATTCGATACAACGTGTGATGTGTCCCTTAAATGCCTGGTTTGCTGAGAAACGAAAACAAGGACTAAAATTAACTATTTTGAAACCGTGGGATTTGCTGGTTGATGCAAGAGGAATGGAACCGGTTATACCTTTTAATAACACCAATGAACTAATTGAAAAATCAATTAATTGCTTTGATGCTGTAAATCCATACTTTGCTGTATGTCTTAACATTATGAATGAATCTAAACACCTGGATCTCGAATCACGTAAAGCAAAAGCGCCGGGTGGTTATAATTGTCCATTGGATGAAACAGGCATTCCATTCATTTTTATGAATTCAGCATCCTCTTTCAGAGATATGATTACCATGCTACATGAAGGCGGTCATGCGGTTCATTCATTTGCTATGAACGAACTTGAATTAAGAGAATTCAGACACGTCCCTTCCGAAATCGCGGAATTAGCTTCCATGGGAATGGAATTATTATCTATGAATCAATGGAACGCTTTTATTCAAAATAGCGAGCAATTAAGACAAGCAAAACTTCAACACCTCGAACAAATTATTTCACTTTTTCCATGGATATCCTTAGTTGACAAATTCCAACATTGGGTGTATGAGAACCCATTTCATTCTCCGAAAGAAAGGGGAGAAACCTGGAAGAAAATGTTTGAAATATTTCATCCTGATATAGCAGATTGGTCCGGCTATGAGGATGATTTGACATTTATGTGGCAAAAACAAAATCATATTTTTACTTCTCCATTTTATTATATTGAGTACGCATTCGCTCAATTAGGAGCACTGGCTCTCTGGAAAAATAATTGTATTAATCCCAATAAGACATTACAAAATTATTTAGATGCATTAAAATTGGGATTTACAAAATCCATACCGGAAGTATATGATACAGCAGGAATCAAATTTGATTTTACAGAAAAATATCTTTTAGATGTGTGTGATTTTGTTAAAAAAGAATTTAACGAACTACTTAAATCCTAAATACCTAATTCCTTTTCACATTCCATTCGAAAGGAAAAATCAACTTTACACTGAAATTTCTACCCATGTTATAGAGTCCTATTCTCCCTGTGGCAGGATTGTAACCAATATACTTCAAACGATTCAAGTGATTTTGGTATGAAACATCCAAAAGGTTGTTGACGGAAAAAGTGAATTGGCAAATTCGCAGACCTTTTTTGGTTGTAAAATCGAACCCAGTGCCAGTGTTCCAAAGATTATAGCCGGAAGTAAAAGTTTCCGTGTTATAAAGCGAATAGAATCTTTTTTGAGGAAGGTGTATCTCCCATTCTACTTTTATAAAACAATTTATAAAACGATTTCTTATATTTTTAAAAAAAGCATGCAATTCGGAAATATACCTTGGTTCAGGAATAAAAGGAAGATATTGTGTGACACCACTCAAATCAGATAACTCGCCCATAACCAATGAAAAATTGTTCTCAAAATGCAACCAATCATAAGGATGTGGATGTAGGTCCATCGAAATTTCCCCACCGAATAATAGTGCATTGTTTTGAACATAGTTGAAAACATTAAGGATTTCTCCGCCTTCGTCATCAATTAGCACGGAATCACCGCCTTGTCTGGAAGTAAGTTTATGACTGAAGATATAATTTTTCACAAAATTTCTGAAAGCAGAAATTTCAAAAGTAAAATGTTCAGAATTTAAAACGTATCCAGCATCGTATTGCAGATTTGTTTCAGATTTTAACAAAGTATCACCGGTTTCGTACCTGTCTGTGCCGTGATGATGACCGTTTGCGCTCAATTCTGAGATATTTGGCGAACGAAAACCCCTTGCCATATTCAATTTAATGACATGATTCTTGTTTATTTTATAGCTTACTCCAAAAGTATAACTCCCATTGGAATAGCGTGATAAAAACGGATAAAATTTGTATTCAGAATTCAAAAGATCATTTTGAGAAACTATATGACCTGTTGAATCCAAATTTATACCATCCGTTTGTATCGAAAATATATCCCAGCGTATGCCTCCTGAAAAATGAAAATTCATAATTGATTTTTTAAAGAAAGAAAAAATTCCAACCCCTTTTTCCTGGAATGAAGGTATAATGAATTCTCTCCCCCCAATAGAATTTTTGTGATAGTCAAAATTAAATCCGAGAGTGGGTTCTATCTCATAAATTTCAGGGATAAAAATTTTCTCTTGTAGATAGAAATTTAATTTATTCAAAATAATTGCCGCGGAATCAGGAGCATTCAATGGATTAAATGGATTGATAGAATACTGTGGAATATAGGTTTCAAATTCCATGCGCTTATTTATTTCAGCAACTATATCAAAGTTAAATCTGAACTTTCCCAATAAATGGCTGACTTCACCTTGGGCGCGATAATGTTCAATTTTTTGCTTTGGGTCAAAAAGGTAGGAGCTATTTATTTCTTTTTCTGTCACCGGATTTTTGGAAATTATTGAATCATTTAAAACAACCTCTCTTAAAAATTGACCGGAAGCATTTCGTTCTCCGGAAGGCAAACCAATGATTTGATTAAATGAACTGGTATGTAAATTGGCAAATCCCCATTTCTTTATTAATCCGATAGTGCCATTAAAATTTTTTTCATTGAATCCGGAATTAAATACTGTACCGTCATAGCTGTTGGAATAATTACCTGACATTTTTTGACCTCCACGGATTAACCAATGAAAACCGTTTAGATTCCCTGAGTTAACTAAGGAATAACCGTATAAAGAATTATTGGTTTGAAAAGTAGTAAATAGTTCACTTTTGATTTTTCCAATTTCTGGAATATAAGAAGGTTGTAAATTAATAACACCACCCATTGCATCTGACCCATACAAGATACTACCAGGTCCTTTAATGATTTCAACGTGGTCAATGGCATATTCATCAGCTTCAATTCCATGCTCTTCTCCCCACGTTTGACCCTCCTGCCGTATGTTATTCTGAAGTACTATTATGCGGTTACCGGATAATCCCCGGATAACCGGTTTTGAAATTCCGGTACCGGTTGTGATCTGTGAGACACCGGGGATCTTTGCAGTGGCATCAATGATGTTGGTTGAAATAGTTTGGTTCAGATTTTCTTTACTGATTGCCACCACCGGAATTGGATTTTCTTTACGTTCAGTAGCGGCTGAAGTTCCTGTGACGATAATATCATCGTATTCCGTAACGGTTGGCACTAATTGAAATTCCATAATAGTATCTCGTATAATTGCTATTTTCTCTACAATAGAAGCGTAACCAATATGTTTTAATATCATCAGATATTTTCCATCCGGTAAGTGTTCTATTTTGAAACGACCATTTTCATCGCTTGCCGCTCCTCTTTTCAGGTCAGGAATATAAATATTCACCAATGGAATCGCTGTGTGTGTAAGAATATCTGTGATTCTCCCTGAGATGGTATGTTGAGCAATACTATTTGAAATAATAAATAGATAAAGAAAAATGGAATATAAATACTTTCTCATAATTTTTTACGAAAAAATTAAGTTGACATTTGAAGTTTGATAGTTTGTTTCCGGTTAATTGAAACAACAAAATCATACACAAAATAGGGTGTACAAATCTCTATTCTAAAAATAGGGGAGGAGCAATTTACGCAAAAGGAGGGGCGCGTAATTGAATGTTATGTTTTGAACCGGGGATGAGTTCAGCAACACAATAACAGAAAATAACCCGTTGAAATTTCTGATTTGTATGAAATCCAATCAGGGTTTGAAATGGCAGGTGAGTAGGAATAATAAAGTTACATAAACCACAAAAATGACGTAATTCATGATAATGAGATTCAAAATTATTGACACAATGAAAATCATCTTTGTGTTGGTAGTTATGTAATTCTTTACCGATACCAGGAAGAATCAACAGACATACGGTAAAAATTAAACTTATTTTAAGCAGGAAGGACTTCATTTAAAAAGCCAAATATACTGAAAATTTTTTGTAACTGTTCAGCCCAAGAAAAAAAAATACAATTTAGCCACTGATTACACGGATTAATGTTATAAAAAGATCTTAATACCATTTTTAATCCGTGTAATCAGTGGCTAATATTTTTTTTATTCAATTTAAGTTTAATTGCGTTGGTACTGAACAGTAACAAAAATTCTTGGATATTTGCATCTTTTATAAAAAATGAAAACGGACAAAATCAAAAAATTAGAAAAAATTTCATCTGCATTAGAACCGAATCAACAACGGTTTAATCGCATGAATAAAGATATTAGTCAATGGGCAGAAAAATTCCTTATTGATTTAAAAACTTTACCTGCACATTATACTATTCAAAGACGCAAAAAACTTCCCGGATGGAAAAAACTACTTAATAAAAATCCAGGGTCTTCAAAAAATTTACTCAAAATCTTTAATCAGAAAATAGTAAATTCAGGAGTAAACCCGGCTTCAAGTGGTTATGTGGCTTATATACCCGGAGGAGGAGTACCCTGGGCCGCTTTAGGGGACTATATGGCTGATATTTCAAACCTCTATTCCGGTGCCTATTTTGCCTGCCCCGGTGCGGTGGAACTTGAAAATCGCATGATTTCATGGATGTGTCACTTGCTTAAATTTCCCAACACTGCCGCCGGGAATATTACTTCGGGCGGTTCCATGGCTAACCTTATTGCGCTGGTAACTGCAAGAGATAAATTTATTAAGAAATTCAAGAACCAAACTAACTGGGTTATTTATCTTAGTAGCCAAACGCATCATTCCGTAGAAAAATCATTACGGGTAATTGGTTTAGGTGATATAAAGGTTCGTAAAATTCCCATGGATAAACATTTCAGGATGAACACAACTATTTTGAGTGACACTATTTCATCTGATAAGAATTCAGGATTGCATCCGTGGCTCGTTTTGGGAAATGCCGGTACTACCGATACCGGTGCTTGTGATAATCTGATCGTTCTTTCGAAAATTTGCAGGAAATTCAATTTATGGTTTCATGTAGATGCCGCTTACGGTGGATTCTTTTTACTCTCACCTCAAGGGAAAAAAATAATGAAAGGAATCAACTATGCCGACTCTGTAGTGATGGACCCTCATAAAGGATTATTTCTTCCTTATGGAATAGGAGCAGTTCTTATACGCGATAAAAAATATTTAATGGAATCCTTTAAATATCAGGCAAATTACATGCACGATATTTATCGCGAAGAGGAAGAATTATATCCATCACTTCTCTCTCCTGAACTAACCAGACCTTTCCGGGCAATGCGTATGTGGCTTACAATTCATTTTGCAGGAATGAAAGCGCTAAAAGCATCCATAGAAGAAAAAATTTTATTGGCAAGATATTTTTATGAAAGAATAAAAAAAATTCCTTTCATCGAAGCACCTCTTCCTCCTGATTTTTCTGTGGTTTTATTCCGGTATAACGATGGGATGAATGATCCGGATACAATGACTCAGAGATTTCTAAAATTAATAAGAAAGGAGAAAAGTTTTTATATTTCTTCTACATTAATAGAAGGACATGTTTATCTACGGCTGGCAGTGCTTTGTTTTCGCACACATCTTATACATGTGGATAAAGTACTAGATACGATGCTAAAATGTCGTTTACCATTCCGGGGGATAGTTTGATAATTTTTCAACCATAATTTCCCAATCTTTACCTTTAAGTGAATCGGGATTAAATCCTTTGGTATCACACACATTATTAATGCATATTGTTACATCGAGGGAGCCATGTGTTGGATTTGAAAAAGATTGAGCCACAAGTCGCAAACTATCATTCATCCATTTAAAATATTTCAGTTGAATTTTCATAGGATCTTTTTTAGAATAATTTTGGGTTAATAGTATCTTTTCTTCAGTAAGAAGCTTGACTGAATGTAAACCGATGCCGCCTGGAATTAGTTTATAACTCTCGTTTTTTGAAATCATAAAAAAAGTAAGCGTTTTATTTACAGAATCAATGTTTTCGGTAAAAGCCAGATCATCCCAACCATCAAAATTTATGTCCATTCCTTCCAGTTTATCAAAAAGTGTATCTGAACCGGTGAATCTTACTAATCCGTTTAATTGTGGTTTACCAGCCATGGATTGAAATAAATAATATTTTGTGCGATCGGTTGAACCAAATATCCAACCATAATTTTTTAATACAGCAAATGGGAAATATAAGCTGGATATTTCTTTTAATATTCCCGAAGAATCGAGCATCCCCTCTGAATCCGTAAATGCGGTTTCTGTTTCAAGATATTTAATTATTTCGGTAGCCCTGTCGCTAAGCCAGTTGTCAACCCAAATCATCGGATATCGTTTTATTTCGAGCGATTTATCATCGGACCCCCATTTAAAAAAATCAGTATAATTGATTTGTAGAAATTTTGAACTTTTCAGTGTTTGCTCAGTCATATCTTGGCTGATTAATTCTCGTGTTTTATGAATAAGTTGGCGGGAAGTAATGTATCCTTTTAAAATTTTTTCTTCTAGGGTATCTTTTTCAAAATCTTCGTTTCCCGTTCCATTTATTGTAACAGAAACTGAAAACTCTCCTTCGGCTTTTTCAGGATTATAATTTTTGAATGGTTTTTCATAGTTTACAACTGATTTTTTCTGAACGGGTGAAAGTTCCCGGTTTGCAAAATCATTTTCTAAAATGATTAAATGGTCTTTGTAAATAAAAACGAAATCAAGAAATAAAAAAATAATTCTGTTAAATGTTTCAGACGATTTTCCAGTATAAAGTTTTTCCCATACATATTCTGCATTAAACTCGTTGTCTAAGGCAAAAACTCGGGCACCGGCTGAAGGATATATCCGTACTTCTTCCACTTTTTCAAATAATGAATGATAATTTACATTGATATAATTCATTAATTCCGGAGTAAGAAGTTTCTTCATAGCAGGAGAAGGTAGAAAACCTTTTCCGAGAAATTTATGGTATCTGTAAACAGAATTAGTGAGTAATTTCTGCTCGCTCTTTTTTGAATGAATTTCTTCTTGTATTGTGCTAAAAGTATTTTCTAATTTTTTTATTGCTTGCCTGTCAGAGATAGTGCATGAGGTTGCCAGTAAAACTACGGCAAAAGCAAAGAAATTGATTTTAAATGATATAGATGGCAAAAATGTAATAGTATGCATTAATATATGCAAAAAAATACTTTTTCAAACGGCAAAACTTTCCCCGCAACTGCAGGTTCTTGTTGCATTTGGATTTTTAAATTGAAATCCTTTCCCATTCAATCCATCCGAAAAATCCAATTCAGTACCGGCAACATAAAGAAGTGATTTTTTATCAACAGCTATTTTAACCCCTTTATCTTCAAATACCAAATCCCCTTCATTATTTTTGTTGTCAAAATCAAGATTGTAAGACAATCCTGAACATCCGCCTGATGTAACAGCAACCCGTAAATGATAATCTTCACCCATTCTACCATCTGACATTAAACGGGTAATTTGATTCTTGGCTTTTTCTGTAACTGTGACCATAATGAGACAAAGATACGTAAAATTTTCTGAATCACATAAAATGGCTAATTCTTTATTTGATGTGTTACAAGTGATGTTAGAAAGGACAAATCTTTGAAATTGAGTTCCGTAGGAACGAATCATTTTTAAATATTTGATATGAACCGTGCCTACGGCACTTATGGACTATAATGGTTGAGCTTGAAGGACGGACTAAAGTCCATCCTTACAAAATAAAATCGTGCCTACGGCACTTTAGACCAAAATTAACACATTACGTTTTTATTAGCAAAAATTGTTTAGCACCTTATAATAAGAATTACTCGTAGCACATCAAAAAAAAGAATTAGCCAACCCTCCAACCCTCCAACTATTTAAACATAAATTTGCTTTATATTATTTTTATTTTTACCTTTAACGTGGTTTTTTATGTACAATCCTTAAAACTTCATGAGGAAAATTCTACATTTCTTTTTTTTTATTTTAATTTTTTTAAATCGCTCTGTTTCTCAAACGATTTTCATAAACGAGATTCACTACGACAATGCCGGTGCCGATGTGGATGAGGGCATTGAGATATCAGGTCCTGCCGGTACAAATCTCGCCTGTTACCGTTTAGTTGCCTACAATGGTGGCGATAGTAAATTCTACATGAATCTCAATCTTAGCGGTACTATTCCTGATCAATGTGATGGATATGGCACTGTTTGGTTTTCATGGACAGGTCTTCAGAATGGTGCGCCTGATGGTGTGGCGCTATACAATACTTGCACATCTACCGTAATTCAATTTCTTAGTTATGAAGGAGTCATAACCGCCGCTGATGGTCCTGCTATCGGAATGACTTCCGTGAATATTGGAGTGGATGAAGATCCTGAACCTGCCGTTGGAAATACCTTACAACTTACAGGAACCGGTACAACCTATACCGATTTTTCATGGACCGGACCGTCGGCTAATTCCAGAGGAAGTGTAAACACAGGACAGGATTTTGGATGTGCCGCTATTACACCTGAAAAATTTGTGTTTACTTTTACTCCTCCCTATTGCACTAATAAAAACACAAATTTTTCTACTACGGTTTGTGCCACTGATAATAGTGGAAATCTGGCATCTACTTTTATGGGAAGTGCCACTTTATCTAAAAATTCCGGTCCAGGAACATTATCTGGAACTACCTCTTTAACATTTGTTAACGGGTGTGCCACTGTTTCAAATCTTCAATTTAACCTGGCAGGTAATTACACTTTAAAAGCTTCCAATGGCACACTCACCGATGGAATTTCACCAACTATTGTAATAGCAGATTCGTGCGAAAAATGTATTGAAATCAAAAGTATTATGGTAGATGCATGTGGAGGATTGACAGAAGGATTGCAGGAAATGGTACAATTTGAAACCGGAGAAACTCCTGTGAATACTTCTGATTTGACCGTTGAATGGCCCTTTAATTCCTATTTGGGCATTTGTCAGGATGCAAATACAGCCGCATTTGTCGCCAATACCAATGCAACAATAACCGGTGGAGGTTCTTTAGTACAACCTCCAGGTGGGATAATCCCAGCAAACGCAAAGGTTTTATTAGTTACAAGTTCTGCTCTCGTAAGTTCAGCGATGAGTTTTGTTGATTTGAATTATACATTATATGTAATTTTTCAATGTGCCGGGAATACAAACGGACATTTTAAAAATTATTGCACTCCTGCTTGCGGTGACCGAACTCTTGTTATGAATTTTGGTTCAGGTTGTAGTGACACCGTAAAATATGAACCCAATGAATTATTAAACCAGGCAGGAAATCCGGGGGAGCAAGATGGCGCTACCGTTACATACACAAACAGTGGAGAACCCACTTATGGGAATAACGGATGTGTTGCCCCTTTTGCACCACCGTTGGAAGCAACTATTACCTCTACCGACCCATCCTGTAATGGCGGAAGTAACGGTTCAGCAACTGCTACTCCTGTCGGTGGAACTGCGCCATATATTTATTTATGGTCAACCGGAGCCACTTCTCAAACTATCTCATCTCTCACCGCTGGTACTTATTCTGTCATTATTGAAGATGACTATTTTTTTCAGGATACTGCCTATGTAACTATTGGACAGCCGACCGTAATCACAAGTTCAGCCAGTACGGTTCAGCCAACCTGCCCTTGCGATGCAACCGGTTCACTTAATTTATCAGCGAGCGGTGGAACTCCTCCCTATACCTATTTATGGTCAAACTCAAACACCACCGAAGATTTATCAAGCATTACTGCAGGAACATATACTGTTACAATTACGGACAGTAAGAGTTGCACAGCTTCTTTCTCGTACATTTTAGGGGAACCACCTGGAATTGCAATCAGTTTAGTTTCACAAATAAACGTTTCATGTTTTGGAATGAATAACGGTCAATTTCAGGTTCAGGTGAACGGTGGAACAGCACCTTATGATTTTTCAATAGATGGAGGAGCATCTTACGTTTATAATAATATTGCGGCAAATACGCCTGTTTTATTCAGTTCTCTTTTATCCGGAAATTATGTGATAAAAGTAAGGGATGGGAATGGGTGTATGACGCATTAAGAAAAAAAAAGCCCCATCTTGTTTTATTTATGTTTGTAGCGATAGAAAGTGCGGACAGGAACTTTTGCCCACTAACAAGTTTTTGTAAATTTTTTTTACGGTAAAAAATCAATGTGGATAACTTTTTCCACAAAATGTTGCATTTTAAAAAAATTTGTTGTATATTTGCTTTTTTATCCTTACTTCCTTTTTATAAAGTTTAACCCTTCTTTTACTCAATAATACTATGAAATCCATTACTAACGCTTCAATCTTCTGCTTGAAAAACTACGCAAATTTTCAACCTTCAATTGAACACCGTAAATCCAAAATCGTAAATATTAAATCAATCGCCCCCCCCCCCGCGAAAAATTAATTCCGATACTACATATAACAGCCATATATAACAGCCATGCTTTATTTTGTGGCTTTTCTATTCTAATATCTACCATTTTATTCCCTCTGCAAAATTCTTATTCTCAAAATGACGGTAGTAATTGCGCCCAAAGAATCACTAAACCTCCTGCTGCTGAACTCTGCCCTAAAGATGTATATAAAATGGAAAAAGCAGAGATGTGGTTTGAGTTTACAGCCAATGCACCGGAGCATGAAGTAATTGTATCGCCATCGGAAACACAACCCCAGGCAGAAATCACAAAGCTAACGCTCTTTGAAAATACATGCCCTGATTTACATTTGCGTAAAGAAGTTTCTACCCAACCGCCCGAACTTCCCCGGATGCGTATGGAACAATTAATTGTAGGTCAAAAATATATTGTGAAGGCGGAGAGGGAACAAATTACCACAGCCGCAAATTTTGAAATGTGTATCATTCGTGATAAGGTTGGTGGGGGAGGTGACGGAGATGGTGGAGATAATGGAAATGGAGGAACTCAAACGGGCGGGGTGGAATGTAAAGGTGACAACGCCGCTAAAAACGCATGGATGGAAAATAAAACTTATCCCGACAAACTGTTTATCTGTAATAGATACAAATTTGTAGGAATTGGTACAGATGACCCTCAGTTCAAATTAGATGTAAATGGGAATATAAGAGGGCGTTTTAAGATGATGGCAGATGGGAATATTGAAACCAAGGGAAATCTTAATGCATCGGGAAATATAAGCACAGGAGGAAGTGTCACTGCAACGGGAAATGTCACTTCGTCTGGAAGTGTCACTGCATCAGGAAATATAAGCTCTTCTGTTGACTTAGTTTCAGCAAGAGATGTAATAGCATCGCGGTTCTTTAAAAGCGGGAGTTCATTTTATTTCTCCGGTGGTTCGGATGCCAATACAATTAATACTATTTACACAAACGGAAAATTGATGATTGCCAACGGAGCGCCTGGGGGAAGCACCTCCGGTTATTCACAAATAAGAGTAGGGATTGGAACAATGGACCCTCAAAAAGCGCTACATATAAAAACAATACATAATACAGGTGGGGGTAGTCATTACGGAATTCGATTAGAGGATAATAACGAAACAGCCAACAAAAATTCTGTATGGGATATTGAACCGATTTCAGGAGATAAAAAACCACTTTTTTTCAAAGCGCTTGATAATGATAATGTAACCAAGAAAGTGGTATTAACTATGACTAATGAAGGGTTTGTAGGGGTGGGGACAGTTGACCCTAAACATAAATTGGATGTAAATGGGGATTTGTGGGTAAGTGGTAAAATTATTGCCAGTGGTAATATAGGAGCAGAATTTACAGGTAATGTAGTTGCAAGTGGTTATCTGAAGAGTGGGAATTCTATAATTATAGCTGGTGGCGTAACAGGAGGGAACAATGATAATACAATTTATTCAACAACCGGAAATTTGATATTTGGAAAAGGTATGCCGACCAATGCACCGGATTTTTCAAATGTAAGAGTGGGGGTTGGTGTTATGACGGCTCCCATTGATGCATCATTAACAATTCAAGCCATGGACATTAGCGCTGGAATTGTTACGCCTTTGAAGATTTATAATTCTTTAAATGAACCTATATTCTCTATTGAAGAACAATTATTGCCTGCGGGAATTGGTTATGGTGTGACGCGTATTACGTTGGGTAATATCACAAATAACCGTACTGCCGAAACTATTATAAACGGAAATCTCGAAGTTAATGGTAGCATTATGCATGTGTGCTCGAATCAGAGCTGTAGTGTAAATCTCAATAACGTATTTATTAATGACCAGAATTTTCATATAAAATCCAATATAGGTGAAGATGTAAATATCCTGCTTGAAACAAAAAAGGGAAATATATGGACTATGTTTTCTAAGGATGATATTATTACTACACATGAATGGGAGATGTGGGGCTTTTTACCAGTTTTAGTTGAAGTTAATACCCCTGTAAATTACTTCGGTATTCATAATAGTCAAACTGGAGAAACTCCATTCCTAATTGATCCAAGGTATAATGTTGTTAAAATTAGTGATCATTTATCCGTTTGCGGCACAATAACAACTGGAATAGTTTTTGTTAAAAACTCATGGTGCGATTATGTATTTAACGAAGATTATAATTTAATGCAGTTAGATAAAGTAAAAGAGTTTATCGTATTAAACAAACACTTACCTGAAATTCCTTCTGCCAAAGAAGTAGAAAAAGGGGGGTTAAATCTTGGTAACATGATGGAAAAAATGATGAAAAAGATAGAAGAAATATTCCTTTACCTTTTTAAACATGAAGACAGATTGAACAATGTAGAAAAGGAGTTACAAATTGTAAAAGAAGAAAATAAGGTATTAACTATCCAATTAAACGAACAAAGGCAAAAGTTGGATAGTTTAATATTGGAAATTTCTGAAAGAGAATAATGGTGTGAATGTTATAAAGAGGTTAAATTTTTTCACAGAATGATAAAAAATGTTGCTGAAAAAAATTAATGAATATGAATTTTATTAAAACAAAATGGATAATTCAGATATGCTTAATTATATTCGTTACTGAATTTTTCCATCCTTTAATATTTCCAAATTCAATCTTAGGACAGGAATTGAAGTTAGAGGATTATACGATTGAAGTTCCAAAAATAGAGTGCCAATGCTCTGGATTTGGGCAACCAGGTTGGTACTATAGAATAATTAAATCAGACTCCGAATATTCTGAAAATACCGGATGGTTTTTTAATTCATGGGAATGTGATCCATCTATTAAAATCAAAAATGTTTTTAATTATTATACACTTCTGGTAGTGGACTGGAGTGTTGGGGGTGGACTTTTACCCGAAAGTAATTACGACATTTTGAAAAATGAATATAATAATAATTACCTCTTTCGACTTTGGATTAAAAGAGACGCAAGCCAATACTTTGCTAAAAGTGGAATGCCTTATAGAATTTGTTGTCTGGTTCCTAAAATAAAGGATAATAATGAAATACAATTTATATCAATGACCGAAATTATACTATCCGGCAAAGGCGATAGTACAGTTTACAATAGAATTGTTAAAATGGAAAACTTCAAACAAAATGAAATTAAATTTATTAAACCGGATCCGAGGTGGAAACACTAAAGAAGAAAAATTTATAATTTATAGAATTGGAATTATATTTTTCTTGTTATTAATGTACAAATCTTTTTCTTATGGGCAACAGAGTTCCGGAGGAGTGCCTGTAAGCTTGAGAATCAATGAAAATTTTGCAATTCCAACTATACAGCTACCATACATAGATAATGCTATAGAAAAGTTAAAAACGGATACTATTAAAAATAAAAATTGCGAATCATGCAAAACAGGATATTATGGAAAAGTGTTAAACAGTAGTGTTGAACTTACCAATACAGGTTATCTTCAAACACTCAGCGATGGAGGAAAATTATGGAGAGTAAGATTTGAATCATCCTCTGCTTATGCACTTCAGTTTTATTTTGATAAATTTCATCTCCCCTTTGGTGCAACTCTATTCATTTTTAATGAGGACAGTTCCATGATTCTGGGAGCTTTTACATCAAAAAATAATCCCAGTAACCCCAATCAAGCTATTCCATTTGGAACACAACTGATAGAGGGGAAAAAAATTGTTCTGGAATATTATGAACCCTCTCATGTGGAATTTAGCGGGGAATTAAGAGTTGCAAAAGCAGTTCATGTGTTTGTTGATTTTTTTCATAAGGAACTTACCGGGGATCTTTCCGGACCATGCAACAAAGATGTTGCTTGCGCGGAAGGCGCAATTTGGGAAAAGGAAATCAATTCGGTAGCGGCAATTGTTTATCGGGTTCCCACAGGGGAATATGGAGACTATATGGCATTTGGGAGCGGGGCGTTAATTAATAATACGGCTCAGGATGGGAAACCTTATTTTCTTACTGCAAATCATGTTTATAATAATAACGTAAATATTTTTGATTTTGGCACCTGGATATTTTGGTTCAATTACCAAAATAAAGTTTGCGGCACTTATGATTCACCGGAAAACAAAAGTATTTACGGGGCAACAATGTTATCTCAAGACCCAAACTCTGCTATTGTGGATGCAAATTCAGATTATTTACTTCTCCAGTTAAATACCGATAAAGAATATTTATCCTCAATTGGAGCATGCTTTTCAGGATGGACACTTAGCACTAATCCACAGAAACCCTTTACGGGAATTCATCATCCACAAGGTGACCCAAAAAAAATTTCAATCTCCAACCAGAATCTTATATCCAGCACCTTCAAAGACAATCTTGATGACTCTAATGGCAATTTTTGGAGAGTTCCAAAATGGGATATCGGTGTTATGGAGGATTTTTCTTCCGGTTCCCCTTTGTTTGATGGCTCTCACCGCATTGTTGGGCAATTGGCAGGCGGGAATTCTGAATGCACTTCACCAACTACAAATAATGGAGAATCCGAATTGTACGGCAAATTCTATAAATCATGGGTAAATGGTGGGTTTGCTACTTGGCTTGATCCGGGTAATACGGGTGCTACTTCAATAGATACTTATTGCCCTACATCTACCGTTACTTCTCCCACAGGAACAGTAACAACAGGAGGGAGTGGATCCGAGCAAGATTGCAGAAATGTATGGTATAAAGTACCTTTAACAATGGGAATGATTATAAATGGAAGTAATGTAGAAACCCCATGTATTGATGGTGAAATCACACTTTATCCATATCCTACTGAGGATTGTGGTGAGGCGAATTGGGAAATTGAAGTTACGAAAGAAGAATTACCTGAAAGTACTTGTGATAATCCCAACGCTTTTAATTGTGAAGACCCACTAAACCCTTTTTTGGGTTGTATTTGTTATTTTTATTATTTTTTTATAGAAATTGTTGAAGTAAATGACACATATCAACCATATGCTCAAACATACCATTCAAAATGGTTGCGTAATTCTGCCGCTAGTGTTAATTTAAAAAATATTTCTATTCACTCCATTGTTATTGATAACAATGATTTATCTGAATTAGGTGTTACTTTGAAACATGGAAGTTTATACAGAATCAAACTCGCTTTTAACAAACAAGGTTGGGTGGAAACAACTAAATATTTCAGAGTCAAACCAAAAGACATTGAATTACAGGGAAATTTTGACCTGTTAGAAGATATAACGGGTACTGACATTATTTTGAGTGGAATGACTATTGTAAATAATATTACAGTTACCGCAACCAATAGTATTTCCATCTTACCCAATACAGTCCTTAAGGCAGGGACTTATAAAATTGCAAACAACCTCTGTCTTTCTCCAATGCGGAAAATGAAGTCAATAGTTAATGAAACAATTCCTTATAACGGTTCTTTTTATGAAGAAAATTATCAAGAAAATTCCGTATCAAATACGAGTGATGAAAACGGAAACTTGATTAATGAAAAACAAAACAATGCACTTATTTTTCCAAACCCAACTAATAGCCATTTTACAATTTTAATTAAAGGAAACAATTTATCAGGTACAGAAACAATTTTAGAGCTTTCAACTTTTATGGGTGAAAAATTTTTTAAAAGAAAAACTTTTGAAACTAGTATAGATGTGAATTTGAATGATACTAAGCCAGGTATTTATTTTCTAAAGGTCATTACGTTAAATAAAAATTTTATTTATAAGATAATAAAAAATTAAATAAAATCAATCACACACAAAAATAAAAGCTGATATCATATTCAATTCAATTCAACGTATTCACATACTCCACTACCGCTTTTACATTTTCTTCCGGCATAAATGAATAATTCGGCATAACCCCTTTGCCCTCTGAAATTATTTTCATTTTTTCCATATCGGTCAGTTTGCGCTCACTTAATTTTTTAGCGCCAACTGTTAAAATAGGATACGATAGATTCGGCAGGGCAGTAAAAACAGAAACGGAAGGGTTTAATGAATCCGTTTTTTCAGTAAAAACCTACAATGAAAAAGGACTCATTACTTCAAGCACACCCTCCTTTGGCCAAAGTGGCACTACTGTCACTACAACCTATGTATATGATGACTTTGGACGAATTAATTCTGAAACTAATTCTATTGGATACACTACTTATGATTATACACCGGGAAGCACAGAAGTGACCGTAACTAATCAACCTTCCGGACATTTTTCAAAAAAGAAAACCGATGCCGGGGGAAAACTAATTACAGCAGAAGATGACGGCGGTACAATTACCTACACCTACTTTAGCGACGGCAATGTGAAAGACATTACTAATGGTATCACTGTTGCAACATTTGAATACGACGAATACGGAAGGCAAACCAAACTAATAGATGCCAATGCCGGAACTATTGAGTATCTTTACAACGCTTTCGGCGAACTAATAAGCCAAACCGATGCAAAAGGAACTACCGCTATGGAATACGATGTTCTTGGAAGAATAATAACACAAACGGGACCAGATGGCGTAACCGTGTATGAATACGTTACTTCCGGAAATGGATTAAATCAGGTAAAAAAAATTACAACCCCTGAAGGAAACATCGTATCTTACCAATACGACGAACTCGGAAGAAATACAGCAGTGACAGAAACAATTGATGGCGCTGATTATACTACAACCTATAAATATGATAAATTCAGCAATCCAATAAAAACTACATACCCCTCCGGTTTCAGCGTTGATAGAAGTTTTAATGCCAAAGGATATTTTACACAAATAAATAATTCTGCCGATGGCAAATTTATCTGGAAAGCAGATGCTATGAACAGTTTTAGCCAATACACGGAATTTACCCTCGGTAATAATGTAAAAACCTATAAAACATTTAACGAATATGGTCTCGTCACTGATATATATGCCGGTTCCATTCAGAGTTTGAGTTTAACATGGAATCTCACCACCGGTAACTTAGACGAACGAAAATATAATTTAAGTGACCTCAAAGAATCTTTCATTTACGATGATTTGAGCCGTCTTACCCAATCTACTGTGAATGGAAAACCTTCAGTGACACTCACCTACTCCGACAACGGCAACATCGCCACCAAAACCGGTCTTGGCTCTTATATATACAAACGCGGAGCACCCAACGCAGTAGAGACAATCACTTTGACAGACGAAATAATTAACCAGGATGAGGAGGGCACTGCTACCCATAACATTATCAGCCATAACCATCAAGATATCACCTACACGCCTTTCAATAAAACAAAAACCATTACAGAAAATAATTATGAACTTATTATTCAATACGGCGCTGGCAATGCAAGAAAAGTAACTGAATTAAAACAAAGTGGCGTTGTTATTAAAAAAATCATTTATTCCGGCAGTTACGAAAAAATTATAATTGGTAGTGACACTTACGAAGTTCACTATATTGCCGGAGGCGATGGGCTAACGGCTATAAATGTGAGGCATAATAATGTAGATAAAATGTATTATGTTTATACAGATCATTTGGGTTCTATTCTCAAACTTACGGACGAAAGTGGCGCTGTCATCTACGAGCAGAACTACGATGCCTGGGGTAGAGAAAGAAATCCGGTTGATTGGACATACGCGCCTAACATATAAGGATTAAACGCAGCTTTGCTTTTCGCAAAGGTGCGATTTAATCCTGTGTTGAACTGAAACTTCGGTAGCCCCCTCCATCGTATTT
>MEPC01000004.1 GCA_001769655.1 Bacteroidetes bacterium RIFCSPLOWO2_12_FULL_37_12
CGGAGCATGTTTCATTTTCGGAACCAAGTGAGAGGGAAAGCCCGGAGTTTACGTTCACAAAAATGGATTTTGTAACAACCCCGCATGATAATTCACCTTCGTCAGTGACATAAACTGTATATGTTGAATTTGTAAATTGAGAAACTATGTGCGGTCCTGCAACCTCTGCTAATGAATCGGGTCCTGACCATGAATAAGAATAATTGCCAGTCCCTCCAGTAACATCCAATACACCAATGGTAGCAGAAGAACCCTGGCAAATAGTTGTATCATTGCTTACAGTCACAACACGAGGAGTACAATTAATAGAAAAACAAGTTTTAGAACTCATTTCACTATAAATGCAATCACCAGCAAAAACACCTCTTACAGATAATGTTAATGCTTCTCCGGGTGATAAACCGGTTGTATCTTCAGAGAGTCCGGTACTTGTGAGCCAGGTTGTGCCACCATCTCGACTTATTTCATAGCCGATTGCTCCCGGTAGTGAATTCCAAACCCACTCAATAGTGGATATAGTGGTAGTGCCACAATTAACAAGTGGAGCCGGTTCAGGTGTTGAAATAGTTACATTCACACTATCAACTGCATCAGCACAAGGAGTATTACTCACTGTCATTGTTAAAGTTATATTTCCGCTTTCAACGCCAGAATTATAAGTTGTCATTGCTGAATTAACGTTTGAATATGAACCAGAACCCCCTGTCCATAAGACGGTTCCATTCAGAGCTGTGCCACTAAGAACAATAGAATTATTTTGACATATAGAGACGTTAGAACCCGCATTTGCGAAAGGCATTGATAGAATGTTGAGAGTCACTTGATCCGTTGCATCAGGGCAAGAGAAATTTGAAACAGTCATGGTAAGAGTGACACTACCTGCTTCAACACCTGAAATATAATCGGTAGTATCGTTTGTTACATTTGTAAATGTACCCGCACCCCCGCTCCATGCAACAGTACCATTAGTGGCAGTTCCGGAAAGTGTCACTGTGGAACCCTCACATATATCGGAAGGGTCGGGACCTGCATCTGCAAATGGCGCGGCAGTTACTATCATTTGTTTTGTATCTGTACAAGTACTGGTACCTTCCGTAATGGAATAAGTCAATGTAAAAGAACCTACACCGCTAACAGCAGGATCAAAAGTGCCATTGACAGCATCAATAACACCTGTCCCGCTCCAAACACCCCCGATCGGAGTGCCACTAGCTATGGAAAAAGTTGGAGTTGAAGAACAAACATCTTGGTCAGCATTTGCAAGCACAGCAGTAGTATAATTTAACACAGCTCCTTGCTGAACAGCAGTACATCCGTTATCGTCTTTATAATCAATTGTATAACTACCGGGAGCTAAATTTCCAAAAGAATAAATAGTATCATAAGATGTAGTATTCAAACTTGCAAAATAAGGAAGTGTGCCGCCGGAAGAAGTATTGATTGCTACAATGCCATTATCATTTCCAAAACAGTCAGGATTTGTAGTAGTAATACTGAAGACCAATGAATCGGGTTCATTAATTGTAATTGATAAGGAAGAAGTACAAGAGTTAATATCAGTGACAGTGACAGAATAAATTCCTCCCGGAACATTGCTTATAGAGGAAGTTGTTATAGAATTGTTCCAACTCATCGTGTACGGAGAACTACCGCCACTAACCAATACATCGGCGCCACCGGATAAATCGCCGTGACAGGCATGATGAGTAACTGATTGTTGTGAGATAGTTAATAATAATGGTTCTTTCACCTGTGCAACGTGCATGGCAAGACATCCGAGATTATCTGTAATAGTAACTGAATAAGTTCCGGCACCTAATCCGGCACGATCTTCTGTGGTAACTGCATCTGACCAATTAAATGTATAAGGAGAAGTTCCGCCACTTACAATTAAATCAACAGCACCATCAGAACCGCTGAAACAATTCACACTATCAATGACTGAACTCAGTGTTGGTCCACCGACATTACCGATAATTCCATTTCCGGTAGCTGTGCACCCATTCAAATCAGTGACAGTAACATTATAAATTCCTGCAGATAACGTTACAGCTGTTGAAGTAGTTTGTGATGATAAATCGTTCCACAAATAAGTATATCCTGCAGTGCCACCCGTAGCAGTGACAGTAACTGAACCATCGTTGCTTGAACAATTTGCGTCAGTAGCAGAAAAACTCAAACTGATTGCTGTGGGTTGAAGAACCGTATCGGAAGAAATGACTGTACATCCGTTTGAATCAGTAACAGTAAGGGAATAAGTTCCAGATAATAAAGCTATCCGGTTTTGAGTTGTTACTCCATCATTCCATAAATACGAATATGGTGAAATGCCACCGGTGACAGTAGCTATTATGCTTCCATCAGTGCCACTGTTACAAGTTACATCTGTGTTACTCAATGAAACAGTGACATTAGAGCCGGGTTCTGTGATAGTTACCTGTTCGGTAGCTGTGCAATTATTTGCATCCGTCACTGTCACTATATATGATCCGGAAAACAGAACTGATATTGTTTGCGTGGTAGGATTTCCGGGAGAGCTCCATAAATAAGTGTATCCGGGAGTGCCACCGGTTGGAGTGATTGTAGTGGAACCGGTGCTATCACCTTTGCATAGAACATCATTTTGCATAGAAATAGTAAGTGTAATGGCAGTTGGTTCACTAAGATTGCCTAATTTGATTACCTGACAATTATTAGCATCAGTGACGGTGACACCACCGGGACCCGCCAACAACCCTGTAACTATTTGTGTAAGTTCGCCGGTTGTCCAGCTATACGTGTATGGTGTAATGCCACCCGATGCAATTACCTGAGCGGCACCATCGTTTCCGCCGTTACATGAAGGTTGCTGAGTATTTACTGTTGCATCGAGCACAGTTGGTTCAGTGATGGTTAAGGAAGCGCTTTGAGTACAAGCGTTATTATCGGTTACGGTGACAGTGTAACTACCTGTTGTAAGGTTGGTAATTGTTGCAGACGTTTGCAAACTACTCCACAAATAAGTATAAGGTGATAACCCACCGGAAGGAATTGCATCAGCGCTACCGTCATTTACACCGTTACATGAAATATTTGTTTGAGTTATAGAAACTGTTAATAAGGATGACAGCGTAAGTGTGACTTCGTTAGATGTGGTGCAGGAATTTGCGTCTGAAACAGTAACAGAATAAGTACCTGCACTTAATGAAGTGGCAGTGGCTGTGGATTGTCCATCATTCCAACTATAAGAGTACGAAAGCGTGCCTCCCCCTGCAGTTGCGGTAGCTGAACCATCGTTTACGGTACAGGTTGGATTATTTCCTGTGACAGATATTGTAAGAAGTGATGGGGATGTTAAAGTTGTCGAAGCAGTGGCAGTGCAGGAATTTGCATCAGTTACGGTAACTGAAAATAATCCATCTGATAAATTACTTACTGTACTTGTAACTGATCCCTCGCTCCAATTAAAAATATATGCGGATGTACCACCGGTGGTAGTAGCGGTTGCACTTCCATCAGAACTTCCGTTACATGAAGGATTTGATCCTGAAATTGTTGTAGTGAGTATGGTTGGTTCAGTAAGAGTAATTTCCCCAGATGCTGTACAACTGTTTTCATCGGTTACAGTGACAGAATATGTTCCTGCACCTATGGCAAGAATTTTAATATTTGTTGATCCGGTTGACCATAAAAATGTATAAACACCGGTTCCTCCTCCTCCCGATGCAGTCACGCTTCCGTTAGTATCTCCATTACAACTTGGATTAGTTCCGGTGACTGTGGCTGTTACTGCAGTAGAATTTGTCAGTGTAACATTTCCTGATATTGTACAAGATTTGGCATCGGTGACGGTGACAGTGAATGTTCCATCAGACAAACTGCTTACGGTTTGAGTTATTGCGCCGCCATCCCATGCGTAAGTGTACGCTGGGGTTCCTCCAGCAGGTGTTGCAGTGACACTTCCGTTTGTGCCACCATTACAATCTGGATTAGTTCCGTTTACTGAAAGAGTTAAAGCAGTAGGATCGGTTAAGGTCACATTTGCGGAAGCAGTACAATTATTACCGTCAGTTACAGTAGCTGTATAAGTTCCGGCTGGCAATCCTGATATAGTACTCGTAGTAGCGGCGATTGACCACAAATAAGTGAATATGGCTGTACCTCCTGCTCCTGTTACTGTTGCGGTTCCGGTTGCTCCCCCGTTGCAAACTGGATTTGTTCCGGTGACTGTAGCGGTGACTGTAGTAGGATTTGTGAGAGTAACGCTTCCTGATATTGTGCAACTGTTTGCATCGGTTACGGTTGCTGTGTAAGTTCCTGCCGCTAAGCCAGAAATTGTTGAGGTTGTTGCTCCTGTTGACCACATATAAGTAAATGTACCAGTTCCACCGGCACCTGCGACAGTGGCTTTACCGTTTGTACCTCCATTACAACTTGGGTTTGTGCCAGTTACCGAAGCGGTTACTGCAGTAGGATTAGAAAGGGATACATTTCCTGTGGCTGTACAACTTTTACCATCAGTTACTGTAGCTGTATAAGTTCCGGCTGATAATCCTGATATAGTACTGGTGGTAGCGGCGTTTGACCACAAATAGGTAAATGTGCCTGTTCCACCAGCACCTACTACTGTTGCTGTTCCGTTAGCTCCACCATTACAACTAGGATTGGTTCCAGTGACTGTAGCTGTTACAACTGTTGGATTTGTGAGCGTAACACTTCCTGATATTGTACAACTGTTTGCATCGGTTACTGTTACTGTATAAGTTCCTGCCGATAATGATGTACGGGTTGAAGTTGTCTGACCAGTATTCCAAAGGTAAGAATAAGCACCAGTACCTCCTCCTGGAGTTGCAGTGGCAGTCCCGTTTGTTCCTCCATTACAACTTGGATTAGTTCCGGTTACAGAAATGGTAAGCGCTGTTGGTTGTGAAAGAGTGACACTCGCAGATTTTGTTGTAGAAGTTGCATCAGTAACGGTAACAGTATATGTGCCGGCTGTTAATGAAGAAATATCTTCTGTTGTAGTTGAATTACTCCAAGCATAAGAATAAGGGGATGTCCCGCCTGATACTGTCAAATTAGCAGATCCATTATTTCCGCCGTCGCAGGAAATATTGGTACCTGAAATACTTAAGCTTAAGGAATTTTCAGCCACTGAAATATCGTCTATAAACATATTATTTCCATACCCATTGGTGGATTCAAATTTCAGCATAATGGTATTATTTGCATAAGCGCTTAAATCAATGGTTTCTTTTCGCCATTCGCCGGAAGTGGTAGGAACCCATTCTGTAGTTTTATTAGAACCGGCAGTGGGTAAAGTATTTCCATCGGCATCATCCCCGGATTTGTTATAGATAACATTCGGGAACGTACTTCCGCAATCGGTAGAAAGTAAAACTCTCAGCCGTTCAAAATTTGAAGCATCATATCTTGCATAAGCAACATAAAAAGATAAAGAAGCGACGGCACTGCTTGGAATAGTAATTTTGGAAGAACTTAATTCATCCAGAGTGCCTGTGTTAACATTATATTCAAAATGATTAATATAACCAACATGAGTAGAAGATCCGGTATGCCCGGTGATAGTGGTATCCTTCCACGTCTTACTTCCGTCTGCATTATTTAAAGACCAACCTGAGGGAGGTATTACCCCTGTTTCAAAATCTTCGGAGAAAGGCATGGCACCGCCGCCAACCTGGATATAATCGGTTTTTGTTACTGTGTCACTGCCAATTCCATTAGTTGCAATCAGTGTCACTGTATAAGTTCCCGACGCGTTATATATGATTCCGGAAGGGTTTTGGTCAGTAGAAGAAGAAGGGGAACCACCGGGGAATGACCATTCCCAGCCGGTTGGTTGGTACTGACAATTGTCGGTAAAGTTTACTGTGAGTGTACTACTACAACCACTTGTTGGAGAGCCACTGAAATCTGCAATAGGAGCTGAATTGCAGTTATAGGATGTCATACCGGTTTCTCCACAGCCGGAATAGGAAGCACTGTAATTTATAACATCCACTCCAGCATCAATGTCCACGGTATTATCTAAAACACGAGCGGTAGTTCCCGTGGTCAGGGAATAATGCATAACTTTTCCGTCATTAATAACATGACCGAGTTGGTGGTTATGTCCTAATTCATGCACGGCAACCGATTCAAAATCACTTTCTCCGGCAGATGGATTTGCAGTACCAAATTCCCATGTAGTTCCATCGGTACCATCCCGTCTAAACTTAATGTCAATATCGCTTGCCTGCCAACCGCTTCCACAATTAGTAAAAAAACTATAGCCGGTTCCCAACACTCCTGCAGAAAGTGCGTCCGAATTATTATCAAACATGACGGTAGAAGTTCCATCATCACTTTCTGAATTAACCGTTGTAGTACCTGCATCCATTACATTAAATCCTGTATTGCATCTCCAGCTTTCCAAAGCACGTTGAAAAGCCGCTTTTGCAGTAGCGTGCCCATCAAAACTGACACCTCCGTTAGCAGTGTTTGTACTGTATTTATATGTATAACCCCCTGTGCCATTTAAATTAATTAAATTGGTTCTTGCCTTCGGTGTTCCGGCATTAGTCAGGTTATAGGTAATGGTAAGGTCAGAACTGGAAGTGCCTGTTTGACTTGTTGAATTAGTTACCTGAATAGTTCCTGTACCTGCCTTTTGGAATACTTTGACTTGAATTTGTGTATCTGTCCAGCTAACAATATCAGTAGAAGTGGAAGTAAGATAAGATGCACCACCATCGTCAGCATCTTTGAATTTTACGCTTCCAGCAGTGCCACCAAAATTACTTCCGTTAATAGTAAGTATGCTACCGGTACCTGCAGTAATTGGATTTGGAGAGAATGAAGTTATAACCGGAGTTGCTCTGCTAACATTATTTTTATTGTTTTCCGATACAATTCTTTCGAGATTATAGGATTTTACCTGTTTGTATGAAGTTCCTGAGAGTTGACTGATCTTATCATACAATTCGTTTTTAACATCGGAGTATGTATGAAATGGTTCGGAAGCCGTTCCGTTAATTTCATTATATAATACGGTTCCCTGAGAAAGTGCATAGAGAGAAAATTTAAAATTAACTGGGATTACATTGGGTGAATTGGTAATAGTTGATGGTTGGCAGAAAAATATTCCGGTCATTCCAGGAGAGAGATTTATATTGGGATTCAACACATGCCATTTTCCATCTAATTGTCCCCCCTGAGCTATCAGCTCTATCCGTGAGGGTGTACCGCTTCCTTTGAGAATTTTATAAACATCCACGATATATGCAGTATATATTAAAGTATGCTGTGGATTCCAGAAAGGGGTTTGATTAATCACCTTTCCTTCAACAATGTATGTTGACTGATTAGCCCTTTGTTCAAGGGATACTTCCTTCATCATACATTGGGAAAATGTAATAAAAGGAAGACAGATGAAAGAGAAAATGATAAGTGCTTTCTTCATGTTTTTAACAAATTGGAAATGGGGTTCACTAAAAAATGGAGTATTTTCTTAGAAAAAACACCACAAGGTAAGTAAAATCTTTTTAAAAAACAAATTTTACAATTAATCTAATTCTTATGCATCCTTAAAAAAGTCAGACCACATATATAGAAATGTACAATTTGTCTTCTTATTCCATAACTTTGCAATAAAATTGAAATAAATGCTTATAGCCAATCCAATAAGGAAAAAGATAAAACCATTGAGGAAATAAAACAACTTTTGGCTTTATTAAAAAAAATAGATAAATGAATTTACCCTTTAGTTTCAAAATCCTTCTGTCATTCTCAATTCTATTCGTCATCTCCTGCCACCGGCAAAAAATTCCGGCTGACTTCGTGATTTATAACACAACCCTCTATACCGTTAATCAAAATTTTTCTACTGTCTCTACTATGGTTATTTCCAATGGAAAAATCATAGATATTGGTGACACTAAAGATATAAAAAATAAATATTCCGGTAAAGAAGAAATGGATGGCACAAACAAATTTGTCTATCCGGGATTTTATGATGCACACTGCCATTTTCTGAAATACGGAATCACTACCCTCGATGCAAATCTTTCCGGAACAAAAAGTTGGGAAGAGGTTTTACTAAAATTAACAGAATTTGCTACTAAAAACCCTCAGGGTTGGATTAAAGGAAGGGGCTGGGACCAGAATGATTGGAATAACAAGGAATTCCCAGGTAAAAACGCGTTGGATTCACTTTTCCCTGACCGACCTTGTTTCCTTAAACGCATTGATGGTCATGCGGCAATAGTTAACACAATGGCTCTAACTATCTCTGGAATTAAAAAAGGGCAAAAAGTAAACGGGGGTGAGATAATCTATTCTGAAGAAGAACCTACCGGAATTTTATTGGATAATGCAATGGATTTAGTTGAGAATCTTATACCAAAACCCACCAACGATGAAATTATTTCCGCTTTATTATCAGTGGAAAAAGAATGTTTCAGCTATGGTTTAACCACCGTAGCTGACGCGGGTTTGGATAAAAAAGAAATTGACCTGATTGACTCTTTACAAAAGCAAGGGAAACTAAAAATGAAAGTTTATGCGATGGCAAATCCTGATTCTATTAATTTAAAATACTATTCAAAACATGGAATTTACAAAACGGATTTGCTTCATGTTTCTTCTTTCAAAATAGTAGCAGATGGGGCTTTGGGTTCACGGGGCGCCTGTCTGAAAAAGGATTACTCGGATAAACCCGGACACAAAGGATTTTTATTGCAACCTCCCTCCTACTTTAAGGAAATTGTTGACAAAATTTTTAACATGGGCTTTCAAATGAACACACATTGCATTGGCGACTCTGCCAATTCTTTCATGCTTACCCTGTATGGAGAAAAATTAAAAACTAATAACGACAAACGTTGGCGCATTGAACATGTACAAGTGATTGATACCTCTGAGATGAAAAAATTTGCCAATTATTCTATTATTCCATCCATACAGTTTACTCATGCCACTTCTGACATGTATTGGGCAAAGGAACGCCTTGGCGAGGAACGCCTGACAGGCGCTTATGCATACAATAAATTACTTACTACAACAGGTATCATTGCAAATGGCTCTGATTTTCCTGTTGAAAAAATTAATCCCCTCTTGGGTTTTTATGCCGGAGTGACACGAAAAGATACTACCGGATTTCCAAAAAATGGTTTTAATTACACGGAAGCAGTGACACGGGAAAATGCTTTACGTGCTATGACTATCTGGACAGCTTTTGCTTGTTTTGAAGAAAAAGAAAGAGGCAGTTTGGAAATTGGAAAAGCGGGGGATTTTGTAATTCTTGATAAAGACATACTAAAGGTTGATGATCGTGAGTTGTATAAAGTCAACGTTTTAACTACTTTTGTTAATGGGGTAAGGGTGTATGAGAAAAATAAATAATTTGAAGTTAACAATCCTTAACTAAGCAGAAAAAAAAATTAATAACATATAACACATAACATATAATGAACAATAAAAAATGAGAAAAAATTTATATATTATTTTTACATTACTCCATCCCACAACGTGCCATTGATGCATGAAGACGATGTTTTGAAGGCGGGAGTTATGACGGGTTTGGAGGATTACACCGGTGGGCAGGTGTCACTTAATGTAATTAAAAATGTTTCGTTAATGGATCAGGGTTATTACAAGTCAAAAGAAAACAACTATTACGAAGCAGGCGCAGGCGTAACGATGAGAAAGGAAGTTGGAAGTTAGGTAATTAAACAAAATAAAAAGTTATTTTTTACTCTTTCGCCAATTCCTTTGCAATCACCATTTTTTGAATTTCAGACGTACCCTCCCCTATGGTGCAAAGTTTTGCATCACGATAAAATTTCTCAGCAGGATAATCTTTAGTAAATCCATATCCGCCAAAAATCTGTACTCCTTCTGTAGCCACGCGAACAGCCGTTTCCGCCGCGTAATATTTTGCCATAGATGATAATTTTGTAACTTTTAAACCGCGGTTTTTAAAATCAGCGGCTTGAAAGGTGAGTAATTTAGCCGCTTCAATTTCAGTTGCCATTCCCGCCAGCTTAAAAGAAATACCCTGAAACGAAGATATTGGTTTACCGAATTGATGGCGTTCTTTAGAATAAGCCAACGCCGCTTCATAAGCTCCTATGGCAGTTCCTACCGCCAACGATGCTATTGAAATTCTACCTCCATCCAATACCTTCATTGCTTGTATGAACCCCTCCCCTTCTTTACCCATAAGATTTTCCGAAGAAACTTCACAATTATTCATGATTAATTCGGTGGTCTCACTGGCACGCATCCCGAGTTTATTTTCTTTTCTCCCACCTGAAAAACCCTGTGTACCCTTCTCAATGATAAATGCACTCATCCCATGTTTATCGCCTTTCTCACCGGTCCGTGCAATTACAACCGCCACATCCCCCGAGACACCATGCGTAATAAAATTTTTTGTGCCGTTTAATACATATCCTTTTCCGGATTTTACCGCAGTACAAAGCATGGCACCGGAGTCAGAACCGGTATTTGGCTCAGTTAATCCCCAGGCGCCTATCCATTGTCCCGATGCAAGTTTTGGTAAATACTTCTTTTTCTGGGAATCATTGGCAAATTGTAAAATGTGTCCGGTGCATAATGAATTATGAGCGGCAAGGGATAATCCCAACGAAGGGTCAATTTTTGACAATTCAACAATGGCTGTAACATATTCCATATAACTCATGCCCGCACCACCGTATTCTGCAGGAACCAAAATGCCCATCAATCCTAGTTCTCCTAATTTGCGAAATACTTCCACAGGAAATTTTTGTGCTTCATCCCATTCCATTTTATATGGCTCGATGTGTTTTTTACCAAAATCACGAATCATGGAGGCAATCATGTTTTGGTTTTCGTTATATGCGAAGTTCATGGTGTTTTTATTTTTGAGTTTGGCAAAGATACAACGGAAGTGTGAGATTGCAAAGGGGTATTAGTAACGTTTTAGTGTATTGTGTACTTAAATTACGATTTTTTATAATCTATCTGATAAAAATCATTGCAGTTTATTTTAAATGTAATACTTTTGTGTTTTCGTAATTGCTCAGGTGAGTATTATTTCACGCAAATATAATTATGTCACGCAAAGGCGCAAAGTACGCAGAAAAAAAAATCATTTATGATTTTTTTCTTTGTGATCTTTGCGACTTTGCGTGAGTTCTTTTTTATGATGAGTAGTTGCTATTTATGCCTGAACAGTAACATTTTTTCTTTTAAATTAAATTTAATCCAAAACTACATCAAAAATGAAAACACTATCAAAAAAATTCCCTGTTATATTTTTTATTTTCTTTTTTATCTTGACAATTTCCTGTAAAAAAGAGGAGGAAAAAAAAGAAGCTCCTGCCATCCCTCCTGCTTCAACTATGCAGTTGGATGCAAGTAGTTTTGATACTACTAAGAAAATTATGAACGAGCAAATTAATTTACGTGCTTTTCCTTTAACCAAAGCGAATTGGCTACATGCCGCCGGTAATGTGTTAGTTTGGAATGTAGTACTTACGGTAGGATTAGCAGTTCCTGTAGCATCATTTTACGAATCATTCAATCATACTGCCTCACAAACATCTGACAATGTTTGGGAATGGACTTACGGATTTAAAGCATTGAACATAGACCATACCGCCAAACTAAGAACTACTTTACAGAGCGATAATACCGTCAAATGGGAGATGTTTATTTCCAAAGCAAATTCATTTACAGATTTTCTTTGGTATTCTGGTACATCAGATCTGGCTAATTCCACAGGAACCTGGACTTTAAATGATAATCCTACCAGTAAAAAAGCATTGTTAAGCATTACCTGGAACCGGAATACAACTAGTGGCACTGCAGATACAAAATACATGAATATAGTACCAGGAGGCGTTGAAAACGGGGGTTACATTCATTATGGAATTACCAGCGATGCCACTTTCAATGCATACTATAAAATATTTAACAAAGGGAAAAATAATCTTACCGATATAAAATGGAATCGTACTACCAAAGTGGGACAGGTGACGGATTCCATCAAGTTCAAAGATACTCAGTGGCACTGCTGGGATGCTCAGTTGAATGATGCGGTGTGTAATTAATATTCACTTTAATTTGTCCGGATAATAATGAATAAAAAAAATATTATTTTATCTGCATCTCTTGCATTTATCTGCATTTCTTCCTCATGTAAAAAGGAAACCTTAGACCAAAATACGACCACTCCGGTTATTAAAGGTTGTATGGATAAAAATGCCATAAACTATAATTCTTCCGCAACAGTTGCTGATTCCTGCATCTATAAAAATGAAACCTTTGTAGCGGCGGGTGATCAGCAAAATCAAATGATGTCTGAATCTATGTATATGGTAGCGAATGTTGATAATAATATCAGCCCTACGGATGGAGGAAGAATGGGAAAATCCTATATGAGTGCCACTAACCCCTGCTTGTTCGTTGACCGTTCTCAAATAGTAAATAAAATATTGTATTTACATTTTGGTTTCGATCAGAACACACAAACTTATTCCGATTGTATATGCCCGGACAGTATTACAAGAAGAGGAAAATTGAAAATTTTGTTTTCAGGATTTCCTTTTGAGATTGGAACCAAGCTTACCATTTCTACCGAAAATTATTTTGTTAATAATCAGAAACTTGATTTATCGTTAGGGATTGTAAATAATGACACAAAAGCATTTGACAGAACATTAACTATTTCTGGTTCCTATTCCAAGGATTCATTATCAAATTCCGGTGCTTTTTATCTGACAGATGGAACCTTGCTTACCGCACTTAAAGGAGAGTTGAATCTTAAGACAAAATCATTGAATATACAAACCCTAACCGACCGGAGCGACGATGAACTAACTATAAATGGTTGGGGAGATGGCTGGGTTAAAGAATTAGAATATTTTAATTTGAAAGCCACTAATATGTTATTGCAGGGAGGATGTTATTATTTGACCAGTGGTATCACCGAACTAAAAACTGCCCTTTACGGATTTCCTATAACTGTAAAAGTTGATTATGACCCTAAAGCGAACACGAGCGAATGTACAGCCACTATAGCGAATGCAGGACAATCGCCTTGTGATAGCATTGCTTATGTTAAGGTTGATAATACTCAAATGACTACTGTTTGTGAAATCTGCAACAAAATGGGAAATACAAGTAATTCGTTTACCTATGTATATAATGGTCAAACCGTCACGTTAAATTGTTCTGCCTGTAATGACGTGGGTTGTATTTATACAGGACCTAAATAATTATCAGTAATACGGTTGTAATACGATGGTAATTCAGTGGTGATACAGTAGTAATACAGTTGTAATGCGGTTGTAATACAATGGTAATTCAGTTGTAATTATACTGTAAACTAAGCAAATTTCAGCAAAAATCTATATAACCATTTAACCATATAACAATCTTCCAGGGTAAACGAAAAGTTATACCGATTGCAGTATAAGTAGTAATACTATAGATACTTCGTCTATTAATTTAATCAATACACAATTTTATGGGGATTACTTACGTTTAATATATACAGGGTAGGTGTAACTTTGAACCCTGTTTAGCGTATTAAAGCGAATATAAAATTTATGGACTCCGAGCTAAAAACCCGCAAAAAACTTTTATCCAAGGTAAAAGAATTTTTTACCAAATTCATTTACTCTCCTCCTCAATATTTTCATTCCGGTGATTATATTCCTACTTATAAGAAAAACTGCAACGGGGAAATTGAAAAAATTTTTATAAAAAATCTGGAGGTCTGATTACATGGAAATTTCTTTCTACTAAGAAAAAATTACATTTTGTTCTAATTCCCAAAAATGGTATATTTGTGCGATTAACAAAAACATTTATAATGTTAGATAATAAAAATAAGAATTAGCTAATTTATTATGAGCGTAATTATTGCCAAAATACAAAATAAAAGTATTCTAAATACTGTAAAGCAAATTTTAAGTGTTTTTACAAAAGACATTTCGGTTATGAATAATGAAGAATACAGAGATTCTAAATTGTCAGAATTGCTGGATGAAGGAAGAAAAAGCAGAATAGTATCACCAATAAAATCAGAATCTTGGTGTAAAAAAAACCTTTAATTTAATCATCCTTTAACATTTTAACTATTTTTCAACAACATAGAATCATGAAAAAACTTCTCCTTTCAACCATCGCATTAGTATTCTCAGTCCATACATTCGGTCAGGGATACCAATATGAATCCTCAAACTATGCCAATCCCAATGACACCTTTACCGTAAGCGCCGGGAATACAGCCACTCTTTTTTTAACAAATGCCGATACCACCGGAGAAAATATTGCCTGGGATTTCTCAAAGATTTCTCCTATTACCCAGAAGCCATTCTTTTATGATGACCCAATGTTACTGAGTGGATATAAAGATCAATACGCCAATCAAGTTTGTAAAGTATCAACATGCCAAACCAATTGCCTGTTTACATGTGCGACTGTTTATAATCCATTCACTAAACCTACAGAATACGCGACCTGCGTGGATACTTGTAAAAAAGGTTGTAAAACCGAATGTGATAATGATTGGCTGGCACTCACTAACCTTGCAAAGCCCTTATTAGATAGCATTTATACACCCGTCGGCATAGCGATTACTGACTTCTATCAATTTTTAGAAAATGATAACTCTTCACTCAAAAATACTGCAGTCGCTAATACCGTTGTTGCTTTTGGACTTGAAGTTCCCATGTTGGTGCGTTATGATAATCCAGATGTCATTTACTCCTATCCTGTGACTTTTGGTAAGAAGGATTCTTCCACAAGTAGTTTCAAATATGATGTGGAGACAGCGACTTATGGTCTTGTACCATTTGTATGGAAACACTGGCAAAAAAGAAATAATGAAGTGGTTGGATGGGGAAAAATTAAAACCCCTTTTGGTGAATACGACAGTACTTATAAAGTCAGATCCCTGATTTATAGCGTGGATACTGTTTTTGCGGCTCAGGATACATTCTCTTATGGAACAACCCTTGGTCTTTCTGCCGAGCAGTTTCCTGACTCAGTCATAGAATATACTTGGCTCAGCGTTCGCTCCGGCTATCCTGTTGTGAGAATCAAATCCATGTACAATTTAGGGATTGAAGTTCCTATAACTCTTGAATATCTTGATTCAACCAGATGTTTTACACCGGTGCCTGTTTTTATTCCTAATCCACCATTAGCATATCAAAACGAAAATGATTCTGCACACATCCAATTTTATTCTATCCCAGTTAATACTGACTCCCTGCATTGGGATTTCGGTGACCCCGCCAGCGGTGTAGAAAATATTTCAGATAAATGGAATCCTATACATTATTACACTACAAAAGGTACTTTTCAGGTTCAACTCGTTACTTGTAACACCTTGTGTGACACTTGTACTACATTGAAAATTCCGGTGAAGGTTACGGATTCTACAGAAGTGATGGCGGACTTTAATTACAAAGCCGCATTTCCTTGTCTGGGCGATTCTGTAAGATTTACTAATATTTCTCAAAGGTCTATTGCGTGGGAATGGAGCTTTGATGACGGTACACCTATTAGTACTTTAAGAAACCCAGCTCATCTCTTCAGTGACACAGGAGCATACAACGTCAGATTAGTTGCATGGGACTCTACTATGACAATGACGGATACCTTGATTAAAACAGTGACAGTAAATCCAAAACCGGTTCCTGATTTTTCAATTGGTGATTCCATTACACATAAAAACATTTTGTTAACAAATCTTTCCACGAATACGGTAGAAAATTCCTTTTATTTCTGGACAATTCTGCCAAATCTTCTGGGGGGTGCTGTGCCTACCAAATATAGTGGTACTGAAAAAGATGCTGTTTTTAATTTTGACAAAGCTGGGAAAGCATCTGTTTCACTCATGGTTACAAACACATTGGGCTGTTCGGCAATAAAAACTAAAAAAGTCACTATTAAAGAATGTTTACAAGCAATTATAACATCTTCTGCCACTTCTGTTTGTTCTGGAGAGACAGTTACCTTTAAAAATGAATCTTTTTCAGATTTTAATAATCCCATTTTATATTATTGGTTAAAAGACGGAGTTAACGTTCCCATGGTTACTGACAGTGCTTATACAATGAATGCGGCACCAGGTACTTCAGCTAAGTACGTATTCCAACTTGTTGGAGATAATGGGATGTGTATAGACACAGGAACGGTCGTCATTAACGTGAAAAAAACGTTAAAGCTTAATGCCGGCAGTGACACTACACTTTGCATTGGTGACAGTGTACAACTGAGCGCTTCCGGTGGTCCTATAACTTTCCCCAAATATCGGTGGGAACCCGTACAAGGATTGAGTTGTGTGGATTGTGCTAAACCTTATGCCAAACCGACCGATAGTATGATGTATGTACTTACCCTTTCAGTATTACCGGTGAATACTTGTTATATGTGGGATTCGATGAGGGTAAACGTGAATTACGGTGCGCCTGTGGCTGATATTGAATGGGAATTTTATCAAATTTCATCTGATAGTGCTATCGTAATAGTTAAAAACATTTCAAAAAACGGTGGCTCAAGTCACTGGATATTTATGGATGGAAAAGAATCTTTTGAAAAAAATACATTGGATACGTTTAGCTGCTGGGTTTTAACAAACGTAAAACTTATTGTTAAAAATAGTTGTGGCACTGACTCTATTTCTGAAACCTATGATGTTATTTGTGAAGGCATTTCTGAAAATTTTAGTTTACGTAGTAGTAATTTATCAGAAATTAATATTTTCCCAAATCCATTCTCTGATTATTTAACTGTGAATACAAATTCCAAATTAGCAAACGGGGTTAAATTAGAATTGATTGACAAATTCGGCAGAATTGTTTTAGTTGAAAATAAAAATCAATCTGGAAATCTGAATGGGTTTAATGTATCTAATGCAACAGTTAAAACGCTTTCACCGGGAATTTATTTACTTAGAATTACTACAGATGGCGTTAGCAAATGGGGCAAGGTGGTTAAGATGGAGTAAAAAATGTATTGTAGAAACACGGTGCAACGTGTTTCTACCCCTACCCTATCGCTTTTTCCAAAACTGCATTTTGCCTGAAATTATGCTGTTTGATAGATCCGCTAGCAGGACTGGCACTTCGTGGAGAAGCTATAAATTTTACTGATAGATCCCTAAGTTGCCTTTCCACATAATAACCAGCTCCCATATTTTCCGGTTCTTCCTGCACCCATAAAAATTCTTTTGCCTTTTTGAATTTACTAACTTCAAGTTTTAATTGTGTCACAGGAAAGGGGTATAACTGTTCAATACGTATTATTGCAATAGTATTCTTTTTCGATTCTTCCAATTTTTTGAGAAGGTCATAATAAATTTTTCCTGTACAAAAAATAATTCTATTTACTTTTTCAGGTTCGGTCTTAGTGTCACTAATAATTTCACAGAATCTATTGTTTGTCAATTCATTCACCGGAGAAACACATAAAGGGTGTCGTAATAAACTTTTTGGAGTAAAAACGATCAGTGGTTTCCGGAAAGGAAATTTAAGTTGGCGTCTTAAAAGATGAAACATATTTGCCGGAGTAGTGGGATAAGCAACAATCATATTTTCTTCCGCGCATAATCCGAGGAACCGTTCAATTCTTGCACTGGAATGTTCCGGACCCTGCCCTTCATACCCATGGGGTAAAAACACAACTAATCCGTTCTGGCGATACCATTTATCTTCTGCACTGCTTATAAACTGGTCAAACATAATTTGAGCGCCATTGGCAAAGTCACCAAACTGTGCCTCCCAGATTACGAGAAAATCCGGTAATACACTGGCAAAGCCATATTCAAATCCAAGTACTGCATATTCAGAAAGCAATGAGTTGAATGCCTGAAATTTTCCCTGAGTATCTGATAAATTATTTAAAGGCACGATTTCTTCTTCGGTATCTTCTGTTTTGATGACAGCATGCCGGTGAGAGAAAGTGCCTCTCTGAACATCCTGACCACTTAATCTTACATGAAAACCCTCATCCATCAAGCTTGCATACGCAAGAATTTCTGCTAAAGCCCAATCCACTTGTTTTTTATCAAAATATAAAATCTTGCGGTCCTCAAAGATTTTTAAAAGCTTTTTAAAATATTTTTTCCCATCCGGGAGTGTATTGATTTTTTCAGCCAACTTATTTAATTTTTTTTCATCCACTCTTGTGTCAGGGGACTTTTGAAAATCTTCCTCTTTACTCTGTCTGAATTTTTCCCAGGGACCTCCTAATTTTTGTTCAGAACTTTTACCGATTTTTCCTGTTTTTACAAGCTCAAAACGTTTTTGCAATTCATTTTTAAAATCAGCATCTAATTCTTTGATGGTAATATCCGTAAGCATTTTTTCATCAAGTAACTTCTGAAAATAAATATCTCTTGGATTAGGATGTTTGTCAATTAAATTATAAAGTAATGGCTGAGTAAATCTTGGTTCATCTCCCTCGTTGTGTCCATATTTTCTGTATCCGAGAATATCAATAAATACATCTCTGTGAAATTTCTGCCGGAATTCCATCGCGAGTTTAGTTACGTAGATAACACCTTCCACATCGTCTGCATTTACATGAAATACGGGAGAAAGTGTCACTTTTCCTACATCGGTACAATACGTACTGCTCCGTGATTCAGTATAATTGGTGGTAAAGCCAATCTGATTATTCAACACAACATGTATAGTACCACCGGTTTTATACCCATCGAGTTGCGACATCTGAATTAATTCATAAACGATGCCTTGTCCTGCCATGGAGGCATCTCCGTGAATGATTATAGCCGCAATTTTATTCTCATTCCCCTGGTGCTTTGTATCTAATTTAGCCCGTGCCATGCCTGAAACCACCGGATCAACCGTTTCGAGGTGGGAAGCATTGGCGGCTAAACTTAAATGAACTTTTTTTCCGAAATCGGTAGTAATGTCACTGGAAAAGCCCAGATGATATTTTACATCTCCATCAAAAAGTGATTCCACCATGGAATTGCCCTCAAATTCACAGAAGACATCCTCGTAGGTTTTTTGCATAATATTTACAAGCACATTCAAACGCCCACGATGTGCCATTCCAATAATAAAATCTTCTATTCCCAATTCAGCACCATATTCAATTACCTCTTCAAGCGCCGGAATAATGGCTTCACAACCCTCAAGTGAAAAACGTTTCTGTCCGGTAAAACGCGTATGAAGAAACTGCTCAAATCCAACAGCATGATTAATTTTAGTTAAAATATTCTTTTTTCTGATGGCATCAAAATCCGGAGTGTTTTTGCATACCTCCATTTTTGTTTGCAACCATTTTAAAATTTCGGGCGACCTGACATACATAAATTCTGCGCCAATGGTTCTGCAATAAGTAATTTCAAGGTGAGAAATAATATTTTCAAGTGTAGCGGGTCCGATCCCGATTTGTGTACCTGCCTGAAATACCATCTCTAAATCCTGAACAGTCAACCCAAAATTTTCAAGGGTTAAAAGAGGACTGTACTTTCTTCTTTCCCTGATGGGGTTGGTTTTTGCAAAAAGATGACCTCTAGTACGATATCCCTGTATCAGATTGATTACTTTAAATTCTTTTGCAAATATTTCATCGTTCTTTATATCTCCATTCAGTTGAGTTTTAGTTTCATCCTGAAATTCATTAAAAGTATATTTTGCAAATTCAAAACCTTCAAAAAATTTTCTCCATGTCAGTTCAACTGAATCGGGATTTTGAAGATATTGGTCGTACAGATTGAGAATGGCAGAAACGTCTGCATTGCTCAGGTAAGATATTTTGTCCATGTTTAATATATAAGGGTATAAGGGTATAAGGGTATAAGGGTATAAAGGTATTAGGGTATAAGGGTATATGGGTTTAGCCCCTATACCTTATACCCTATATCCATCTTAACTTCTTTCCGTTTTCAATATCAAAAATTTTTGAAGTAATGATTCCAAATTTCTGAAGTCGAAAGAGAAAAGAAACTCTTAATACACCGAGACCATATTTTATGCTTCGTAAAAAATTTATACTGCTTGCCTCTTCAAAGTATTTTGTGGGGCAGGTTATTTCACCTATGGTAAATCCAGTGTAGGCAATTTGTGCCAGCATTTCATTATCAAAAACAAAATCATCTGAATTTTCTTCGAGAGGTAATTTTTCGAGGATTTCACGGCTAAAAGCGCGGTAGCCCGTATGATATTCTGCTAATTTTTGGGTTAACAACAAATTCTGGGCAATAGTCAACAACCGGTTGGCAATGTACTTATAAAGTGGCATTCCACCAGCTAAAGCGCCACGTCCTAAAATGCGTGACCCAAGCATAACCGGGAATAGCCCTCTTGCAATGGGATAAATCATTGCTTCCATGAGTTTGGGAGTATATTGATAATCCGGATGAAGCATGACTACAATATCGGCTCCGGATTTAAGCGCTTCCGTATAGCAGGTTTTCTGATTGCCTCCGTAACCTCGGTTTTTTTCATGCTGTATTATTTTTTTTATTCCCAGCGAGCGTGCCACTTCAATAGTGTCATCCTTTGATGAATCATCCACTAAAATAACTTCATCAACAATTTCAAAAGGAATTTCATTGTATGTATTTTTCAGAGTTTTTCCGGCATTATAGGCAGGCAGAACTACGACAATTTTTTTTCCGGAAACCATTCGGGAAGGAAGGATAAAGGGTAAAGAGAAAAGGATAAAGAAAAAATAACCTTCAAGGTTTTGCATGGATTTAAGCACCGGCTAACCTTGTAGGTTTGAATAAAGAAAAAATTAAACCTTACTCATGACTTCCACCATTTCAAATGCTTCAATGATATCTTTCACCTGTAAATCATTAAAATTCTTTATAGCAAGACCACATTCAAATCCAGATTTTACTTCAGATGCATCTTCTTTGAATCTTTTTAAGGATGCCAGTTCCCCTGTATGGATAACGATCCCATCTCTGATAATTCGGATTTTTGCATTTCTTGCAATAGTACCTTCCTGAACAATACATCCGGCAATAGTTCCAACTTTAGTTATTTTGAATATTTCTCTTACCTCAACATTACTGACAATTTTTTCTACCGTCTCAGGAATCAACATACCTTCCATGGCGGTTTTTAATTCTTCGATTGCATCATAAATAATTGAATATAAACGTAAATCAATTCCCTCTTTTTCGGCAAGTTTTTTAGCATTCAGCGAGGGTCGAACTTGAAATCCTACAATGATAGCATCAGACGCAGAAGCAAGCATGACGTCTGATTCTGTGATCTGTCCTACTCCCCTTAAAATAATACTGATATGTACCTTTTCAGTTGATAGTTTTGCAAATGAATCTGACAACGCTTCTACAGATCCTAAAACATCCCCTTTCACAATAATGTTCAATTCTCTGAAATTTCCAATCATCAGCCGCCTTCCGATTTCATCAAGCGTAATATGTTTTTTAGTGCGCATTTTCTGTTCACGTTGCAATGCGGCTCTGTGACCGGCTATTTCCCTGGCTTCTTTGTCAGAATCAACAATTAAAAATCTATCGCCTGCCTGAGGAGATGAATTCATACCCAGAATCAATACCGGCTCAGAGGGTCCTGCCACAGTCATTTGTTTTCCTAAATCATCATGCATGGCTTTGACTTTCCCGAAATGTTGACCACAAAGAAGAATATCGCCAACTTTTATAGTGCCACTTTGCACTAAAATAGTGGTAACAATTCCTCTTCCTTTATCCAATTTTGCTTCGATAACGGTTCCGGAAGCATTCTTATCAGGATTTGCTTTTAAGTCCAGCAATTCTGCCTCAAGAAGTATTTTATCAAGTAAATCCTTTATTCCGATTCCTTTTTTAGCTGAGATCAACTGACACTGGAATTTCCCTCCCCAATCTTCCACTAAAATATTGTGTTGCGATAATTCTTCTTTAATTTTATCGGTATTAGCGCCTTCTTTATCAATTTTATTGATGGCAATTAACATAGGAACATTTGCGGCTGTAGCATGATTGATTGCCTCAACGGTTTGTGGTTTAACTCCGTCATCAGCGGCAACAACCAAAATGACTAAATCGGTTACTTTGGCGCCTCTGGCTCGCATGGCTGTAAATGCTTCGTGCCCTGGTGTATCAATGAAGGTAATTTTTTTTCCATTTTCAAGTTCTACCTGATAGGCGCCAATGTGCTGAGTAATTCCACCGGCTTCGCCTTCGGTAACTTTTGTTTTTCTTATGGAGTCGAGTAAAGAAGTTTTTCCATGATCTACGTGGCCCATGACGGTAACAATAGGAGCCCTATGTTTAAGGTCTTCAGGATTATCAGGTATTTCTTCAACCTTGATGGTTTCTTCTGTTCCGACAAATTCTACTTTAAAACCAAACTCTTCGGCAATTATTCCAATAATTTCAGCATCCAAGCGTTGGTTAATTGACACCATTAATCCTAATTGCAAACAGCAGGATATTACTGCCGTAACATGAGTATCCATCAATATTGCCAATTCATTGGCAGTAACAAATTCTGTCACTTTCAGAACTTTGGCATCTATTTCTTTTTGTTTTATATCTTCAATTTCTGCAGCTTCTAATTCTGTACGTTTTTCTCGCCGGTATTTAGCACGAAGTGATGAACGGGTGGTTCTACCTTCACTAAGTTTTGCGAGAGTTGCCTTTATTTGGTCCTGGATAACTTTTTCAGAGACCTCTTCCTTGTGGGCTTTTTTCTTTTTTGATTTCCCTTTTTTCTTCCCTTTCGAAAGTTCCTGCCGGTAATCAATGCGTTGAGCGATGGCAATGGGTGCGCCCCCTCCATAAAATTTATGTTTTTTATCTTCTAATGATTTGCTGGATATAAGAATTCGTTTTCGTTTTTTTCTTCCGGATCTATCTCCTGAGTCATCATTTTTAACATCTTTCACCGGTAAATTAATTTTTCCTAATACCGTGAGTCCTTTTAAAGTTTCTGCTTTGGCTGATATGGTTTCCAATGGTGGAATGATAGATGTCTCAGGGGCTGAAATAGAGGGTTCTTTGGGAGAAAGTTCTTCTTTTTCAATTTTTGCTTTTTCAATTGTTTCTTCTTTACTCTTGCTCCCTTTATTTTTTTCGGTTGTTTTTGAATGTGATTTCTTTTCTTTTGTATCTTTAAACTTTTCAAGGTCAATCTTGCCTTTGATTTTTAATTGAACGGCGGGTTCTTTCACTTCCTTTTCCACAGAAGTTTTCTCTATATTTTCCGTTGCAGTAGTTTCTTCCTTAGCTCTTTTTTGACTTTCAGCAGTTACAGAACTAGTATCTTCAACAGGTAATGGTGCATGTTTTTCTTTCACATTGACTAAATCAGAAGATGAAATAATCTCATTGGTAGTCGAAACTTTTATTCTGAGATCATTATTAGATTCTGATTCCGCATCTTCTGTTTTAATTTCAGATGCTTGTGCATCCAAATTATACCGTTGCTTACCGATGATTACTTTATCAGCTTCTTCTTTGGCTAAAATGGAAGTGGCAAATTCTTTTCTTAAAATATGATATTGTTCTTCATCAATTTTAGTATTTGGTTTTCCATCAATCTTATGTCCTCTTTTCCCAAGATATTCCACAATCGTTCCAATAGAGATGTTTAGCTCTTTGGCAACCTGGGTTAACCTTTTTAATTTATCTGTTGACATAAATTGATTTATATAACGGGTACTTCTAAAAACTACCTTTTGCCATTCTCTATTTTTCTTTTTCCTCTTCCTCTTTTTCTACTTCTTTTTCTTCCTCTTTCTCTTTCTTTTCACTTACACTTTCGGTTTCTTCTTCAAATTCTTTCTTAAGAATATTCAGAATTTCTTCAATTGTTTCAGCTTCAAGTTCCGTTCTTCTGATTAATTCCTCTTTTTGTAATGCTAAAACACTTTTTGCGGTGTCGAGACCAATACGTTTTAATTCATCAATAGCCCAGCTATCAATTTCATCCACAAATTCTTCAATTTTTACATCCTCTGTATCGGCATCTTCATTATCACGGAAAACATCTATTTCATAACCGACTAATTTTCCGGCTAGACGTATGTTTTGTCCCCCTTTGCCTATGGCGAGAGATACCTGATCTTGTTTTAAAAAGAGTGACACTCGTTTCGTATCCTCATCAATTTTCATGCTTGTAATTTTTGCAGGGTTCATGGCTCTGGCAATCATCAACTGGAGGTTATTGGTATAATTAATAATATCAATATTTTCATTTTTCAGTTCTCTGACAATCCCATGAATTCTGGAACCTTTCATACCTACGCAAGCGCCGACAGGGTCAATTCTGTCATCATACGATTCAACCGCTACTTTGGCTCTCTCACCAGGTTCACGAACAATTTTTTTAATGGTTATCAAGCCATCGAAAATTTCCGGCACTTCCAGTTCAAACAAACGCTCGAGAAAACTGTTAGCGGTTCTTGAAATGATGATTTTCGGATTGTTGTTAATGATATCTACTTTTATCACAACCGCTCTTATCATATCTCCTTTTTTATAACGGTCTTTTTGAATTTGTTCTGATTTTGGTAGTATCAGTTCATTTCCCTGTGAGTCACGCACTAAAACCTCTTTAGGGCGGATCTGATACACTTCTCCCATTATCAATTCTTCCTCTTTGTCTTTATAGATCTGGAAAAGTTTGTTTTTATCTATTTCTTTGATTCGCTGGATAAGATTCTGACGGAGAGTTTGTATCGCTCTTCTTCCGAATGCCTCCAGACCAATTACTTCAGCGGCTTCTTCTCCTACTTCAAAGTCCTTTTCAATTTTGCGGGCTTCTTTCAGATAAATCTGTTTGTTGGCGTCAGTAATTTCTTCCTCGTCTGAAATGATAATTCGCTTACGCCAGATTTCAAGATCTCCGTTTTCGACATTTACGATGATTTCAAAATTGGTATCATCTATAAATTGTTTCCGGATCATGGAGCGGAATACATCCTCCATCACGCTCATCATGGTGGGGCGGTCAATGTTTTTTTCCTTTGTGAATTCTTTGAACGAATCAATTAAAATGGAGCTGTTCATGGGTGAAATTCAGTTAATGATTAATGGTTTATGAATAATGGTTGTAATAATAAATTGTACAAACGGGTTTTAATCCCGTTTCTACAAATGATTTTCAATATTATATCTTGCATTTCGCCTCTTTGATCTCAGAAAAAGCAATATTTTTTGAAAAAGTAATCTGGTCTTTCTTTTTCCCTTTTGTCTCCAATTTTTCCTTGAGCACTATCCCGTTTTCATAAACATTCTCTAAAATGCCTTCTCTGGAAGAACCATCGTTAGTAATAACTCTTAAGTGTTTGTTAATGTTCCTGTTATACTGACGTGGATGAACAAAAGGTTTATCAATGCCGGGAGAAGAAACTTCCAATGTATATGGGAAATCATATTCCGGATTTGCTGATAATTCATTCAACAAGTAACGGGAAATTCCCGCACATTCATCAATATTAATTCCGCTGTCTTTCTCAAGAGACAAACAAATATGGGTAACTCTACCCGGTTGGATATACAAACTCACCACAAAGATCCCAGTGTCCTTTAACTTTGGCTCAAGAAGAGAGAGTATGTTGTTTTTTAGATCCATTTTATTATCAACTGATATCAGAACTAAGTATTGCAAATACTATATTCCTCTATGCACTTTTACACAAAAGGTCTTCAGGTTAAAAAAAAAAACAAAAAACATGTAACAAAAAATTATAAATGTCAAAGGGATTGAACACTTTGAAATTATTTATTTCTTGTTTAGTGTTATATGTTTTTTTTAAAACTAAGCTGATTTGGTTTGCCTAATTATAACTAAAAAGGGGACACCGTCCCCATAAGTTTTCCCTTCACAGCCATTTCAAAGGTGCAAAGATAGTAAAATTAATTGATATTGTTTAATAAAATGGTATTTTCATGGATTTAGGAGATGTTCTCATATCCACACCATCATCACACCTTCTTCATTTTCCACTATAAATTCTTTGTGCCTGGTTTTATCCATAATCAGCATATATCCTTTTTCAGCACCCTCATGCTTCATATAATTTTTGAGCCGTTCCATCCCTTCTTTATGATATTCTGCCCCTCGCCACAGTTTCAATTCAACCACAAATTTTTCGTCCTGGAATATAATAACAATATCTATTCGTTTTTCTGCTCCGGTTTCTACTTCTTTGAACGAAAACCCCCTTCCGTTGATGATAGGTTTCAGAAAAACAAGAAACAACAAGCGCAGGTTTTTTTCAAGAAATTCATTGCTTTTCAGAACCTCTGATTGAGAATATTTTTCTTTTATCACTTCTTGAAATTTGAGCAGAACTTTTTCAATATCTAAACTTCCGTCAGGTCTTTCAAACCGGACACTTACCGCTTCACTTGCGATATCTTTGGATTTGTCCAACGACAATTTACTGGTAATATAATTGGTTATTATCACTTCGTATATTTTGTTGTGAAAATCCACTTTATTTTCCTTTCCCTTTCCGAATAATCCATGTATTACTCCCAGATATATTGTAGGATTTAACAAGTTAAATGCAAAAGAGTTGCTTCCGCATACCAACTCCTCACAAAGAGTATATAACTTATCATTATCTTCTATATTTTTTACCAAACTCTCATAATTGGTATTGCTTACCCATTCGGCAGATATATCTCTTGCGGCATTGTCTATATCGGCTTCCGACCACGTTTTTGTCGTTTTTTTAGGTAAAATTTCCTCATCAATTTCCTTGCAAATCCGGCTTACTAAAAACGGATACCCGCTCGTATAGTGATGAATACGCTCAGCAATTTTCATAATATCCATCTCCACTTTTTTATCATTTGCATAATCAATTAGCATAGTGGAAATTTCCCTTGGGTCAAAACTCATGTCCACTTTAAAATCTGTAGCTATATTCCAGGGACTATTGAACTTTTGTTCTTCATCGGGACGAAGTTTCAGTTTGAGTGTTCTTACGTCATGAAGCCCGGCTAAAATGACACTTTGAAAAGTATGATCTTCTCCTTGGTCTCTAAATAAATATTTATTTCGTAACATCCCTATAAAACTGAGGAACAATTGATTATTACTGCTTTTGTCCACCTCATCAATCATTAAGACAATCTTTTTGTTGTACTTCTTAACAAATATTGTAATATACCCGGAGAGTGTTTTAATATCCGTTACACTTGCACTTGAATCCTCTAAATATTTTTGAATATCATCGTCAAAAAACCCTTCCCCAATTAATTTCAATACGAATGGACAAAAGGTTTTTTCATCTCTAAAAACAGCATCACCAATTCCTTCAAAACTGATGGAACTGACGAGGTAATCAGGATTCTTTCGTATCATTTTTTTTAGATAGAAGAGGGAAGTGGTTTTACCAAACTGCCGGGGTCGGCTGATGGTGAAATAGTTACCTTTTTCAACCAATTGGAATACTTCTTTCAGATTTTCAGAAATATCCACCATATAATGCTTTTCAGCTATGCAAGTACCTGTAATGTTAAATTCTCTACTCATTTAATATTTGAAAATTATAATTGCAAAGTTACATTAAAAATTTGTATTGTTAGGCAATGAAACAATGAATACAAACCGACACAGGTTTGCGAATTTAAAAGTGATGATGGAATATTGGAATGTTGGGTTCGCCCTCCCATTATTCCGACATTCCATTATTCCATTTTACTTAAACTTTCGCAAATATGTTTAGGATTGGTAAACACTCTCCTAAATATTCTCATTTTATTTTTCAATAATTATTTATACCTTGCGAGCCGAAATTAAAAGTGTGGTATTAAAATACCACTTTAAAATTTTCATCTCCATTAATTCCCGGAGGGCGTAACTGAAAAGCCATACGAGTAGGACAAACTAAACTAAACCAAAACAAAAAAATGAAAACGAAAGTATTATTATTTATAGCAGTCATTTTTCTTATAGGATATGATTGCAAAACTATTGCTCAATCCGTTACGGACATTGATGGAAATGTCTATAATACTGTTGTTATTGGAACACAGGAATGGATGAAGGAGAATTTGAAAGTTACCAGATATCAGAACGGCGACTCTATAGGAACTACCTCAGACACACTTGACGTTTCCGGTGAAACAACTCCCAAATACCAGTGGCGTGCGGGAAATAGTGATAGTACCCTTGCAATTTATGGCAGGCATTACACCTGGTATGCGGCAACCGACAGCAGAAATATTTGTCCAAGTGGTTGGAAAGTTCCAAGTATTGATGATTGGGGTACTCTTATCACTTTATTTGGTGGAAAGGACTCAGCAGGTGGACATTTGAAAGAAACAGGTACTGACCGTTGGAATAGTCCAAATCTCGGCGCTGATAATAGCAGTGGTTTTAGTGCCCTGCCCGGAGGCGCACATGGTAAAGATGTTTATGCCGAAATAGGAAGAGATGGTGTGTTTTGGACATCTTCTCCCTTTTTCAGTACGTATGCCCATGTGAGAAAAGTTTTTAATTATGACTTTGATGTTTATGAAGGAGGTAATAGCATGTGGCAGGGTTCTAGTATTCGTTGTATTTATGATGGTACTACGGGTTTGAAAGAATCTTTAAATGAAAATGCATTTGTTTTGATACCTAACCCCTCCTCTGGAAAATTTACTCTCAATGCCACAAGCAAAATAAACTCATTAGAAATTATTAATGTACTTGGTAAAAAAGTGACACAAAGTGTCATTCCGGATGGAGTAAGAAATTTCAATATTGATATTTCTAACCAACCGAGGGGTATTTATTTTATGCAGTTGAAAGAAGGTGGGAAAATTTATAATCAGAAAATTGTTGTTCAATAATGAATGTTGACTCTGTACTTTTGTTTAAAAAAAATTTAAACACTAAGACACAAAGTAACACCAAGAAATCTATATTCATACAGTAATGAAACAATGTAATAATGTAACAATTTAACATTCAAACCATTCAACCATTTAACATTTCAACCCTTAAACTCAAAAACAATGAAAAAGAAAATCATTTATTTCCTGTTCTTCCTGTTAATATGCAATATTTCTTATTCCCAGGGTCTCATGGGAAAGCTTACCTCCAAATTAGCTAAAGCTGTTGGTACTATGATGGATCAAAAAACTGCTTCCTTAGATAATATGGACCTGCTTGTGAGTGTTGGCAGTGGGTTGCATCCTGTTGAATTAGGCACCATGTCGCAGGCATTTCTGAATGGTTGGAAATCGGGTGGAGATGGCTTAGCCATTACTGTCACTAAAAAGAACAGGCAAGCTGAACAAGCATTGGTTAATAAACCCAATGATCAAAAGACCGCAAGTGAAATGCGGAGTTCTGCAGTTGCTTATTATAAAGTAGATGGTACCATTAATGTAAACGGTAAGCCAATGGATTATTTAACAGCCGGTACCTATTCTCTTATTGAGGATGCTGACAATTCTCCTAAAAAGGTAGAAATTACTACTACTACTGGAGAAAAATCCTCATTTACGATTAACCTTTCCTCAAAAAAATTAAAAGTACTATCCATTAACGGACAACAGGATAAAATTTCTATAGACCCAACCAAAGATGTGACGGTTGAATTGGATACTGACATTCCAGAAAATGCCCTCATTAAAATCAGCATCGCCATGACACAAATGGGCATGAAAGAATTTGTGGATGTATGTTTCATTCGTTCAGGCTCAAAAATTACAATTCCAGCCGCCGCTTTCAGAAATATTGCGCTGAAACCCGATAGCAAATTCCTTTATAATTACAAAAAGAGCTATTTGCAGATCGTATATGAAACATTGGAAAATGCAACTGACATTTCAGGTCCTATTACTAATATCAAATACCGTTGCATGCTTAATGCTGGGAAATTTATCAATGTAACGGCTGAACCGGAACTAAATCTTGGTTTAGTTTCAAAACACGATTCAAAAAAAGATAACGAAAATGTAGAAAGAATGGATCATTCTTTTTATAAAGCCAGCGCTTTTTACAGCCGCCCCTTTGAACAAATGAAAAAAATCGGTGTCACTTCTTTTTCCATTCGCGGAACAACATATAAAGAATACACATCTACTACCGAAACACAAACTACCATCACTACTACTCACGTTACACTGCAATTTCCTCCAACACCCAACGAGGTCTGGGACGCAATGCTGGAAAAACTTTATCCTGATTTGATGGATGTGGTAAAGCAAGAATTATCTACTGAGATTATTCCTATTGAAACTATCTTAAACTCTCCGTCTTATGCCGCAATGGAATCCTATTCAAATGATGACAAAAACACAAAAGTTGAAATTGACAGATCATACCGCGGTGCAAAGGTTGTTTCTGCCTTTATGCCACTGAGCGAAGGGTTTGGAGTGAATAGTGTAAATGAAAGAATTATGAACGAAACAGGAGCCGATGCACTGATGACCATGACCATTGACCTGGAACTTTCAGCAGAGCCAGTTGGTAACCTCATGCGAATGACACCAAAATTTGCATTTGAAATTTCAGGAAGAACCAACGGTTCATTAGCTAATACAAAATATTGTAACGGATCCATTCAGAGCACGACGGGTGTAGTGGTAAAGAAGGATATTACGCCGGAAGAATTAGAAAAGATTGTCCGCAAATTGGAGTTACTAACCGTTTTCCGCAGGGGATTAAAGGAGCTTGTAGAGAAAGAAAAAGCAAATGGTGATTATCCAATTGTTTGGAATATACAGAAATAATTACTATTAATTTTATCACCACTTTACAAAAAACACAATGAAGCAACAAATCAACTATTTGAAAACATCAACCATAGTGTTGATGTTTGGATTCTTTCTTATTGTCTCACAAGTCAGGGGGCAAGAGGTAAGCTATAAAAATATATGGGACAACCCATATTCATGGAAGAGTTTAATAGTTAATGTGCATTGGTTTGATTATGCTGTGCCTCTTGATTTAATTGTGGGAGTTGGGGCAGATTATCAATTGAATAAAAGAATTATGTTCAGCGCAGATTTAAGTAAAGAATGGATGGGTGTATTGGTTAATGATCAAGGGTTACAAAGGACTTCCGGGTATTATGAAGTGGGGGGTACTTTTTGTTTTGCAAACTGGATGAGGAATGGCAAAACCGGGTATAGTTGGACTGATGGTGATCCCAATCTGGGCGGTTCTGTTACCAAGTATTCATTATCAGTCCCCTCTAAAGTTTTAAAACAATACGGAGTAAGGGGTGGCTTGCTTTCTTACAACAAGGTACTGGGAAGTGGTAAAGTAATAATGGATGTGAAAGGTCTTTATGCAGGTTTTTCTATAATTACTACAAGGAACAGAGCCATTGATATTTCAGGAATTCGCAGTGATTTAACCGATTGCGAACAAAGAAAAAACTTTTATATTGATGTAATGCTGGGTCCTTCTGTCACTTATACTCCTAATGCTGATTACAGTAGCATTGCTTTTCAAAATTCCCAACCTTATAAAACAATCGGAACAGATAAAGATTACACTAAATATGAAAGCACCAAATGGGATTCATTATATGGGATCAATTCATTAGGTTTTCGTATGGGAAGTATGTGGACAAAATATGCCATGTGGGGTTTATATTATAAATTTGGTTATGAACTTGGCATGAGACCGGGTATGAAAAATGATTATCTTTTACTTTTTAGGTTTGCCATGAGTTTAGGATTTGAAGTGCCAAGCTTATCCAACAAAGAGGAAAAACAAAAGGACGGTTTGTCGGGGGAATAGTTTTACAATCCATTTTTAAAATGAAAAACACAAAATTATTTATCATTCTTTGTGTAGCTACTTCATTGGGATGCAAAAAAGAGGAACAAGAATCGGCTACACCTGTTGTCAACGAATCAAATTTTGATGCCACTAAAGGATGGAAATTACTTAAAACCATTCCGTATGATGATGTATTGGTTAGAATTAACAATGATCGTAAAGTAGCCGTATTTGATATTGATTACAAGAATAATAATCTACGTGTTTTTTATTGGGAAGGTCGTAAATCTCAACAAAGTTATATTTATTCCATTCATAGGGTGGATGAGTATGATGCGAGCGGTAATTTAGTGAAAAGGGAAGATCCTCATTCATGGATTTCACCAAAACGTAACGGATATCCCATCCCTCCTTATGTATTCCAGCATTACATTTTATACAAAGAAACTCCTTGCCTGGTTGCTCTCTATAATCCAGGGAGTGGAGGACCTGCCAACTGGGGGTATTATGAAAATAAGGCGGAAGGAAACATTTCTAAAGGAATTTCTGGTAGCTATGAAGCCAAAGGGGTTAATGTTAGGTACGACGATAATATGATTTTTGCTTTTGGGAACTTTAATCAAACCAGGTTTTTTGCTAATTGGTTTCAGGATGGCATCTGGACTACTTATAAAACAGGTGATTTCAGTGTTAATAATGATTTTTACAAAAAATCTGTCAACGTACTCACCGGTATTGATTTAATAAATAATGAAATTTATGCATTTATGGGTGGAAATTTCAATAAACTTGATAGCTCTTTTTTAGCTATACAACGCTTTGATACTACACAAAGTAAATTTATTACTGTGAAGGAAAAGCATATTCCCTTTAAAAATATTAAAGTTCCTTATTGGGCAGATACTCATGAGCAATATTATTTCAATAACAATGGAAGTCCATTAATGGTATTGGAGAACGACAGTGGTTTCGTTATATATAAAGTTGATATGACTGATTTAAGTTTTACAGAACATGCGAATGTAACTTTCCCTGTAAAAGGTTCTTATAGTTTAGTTGCATTTGAGGATGAAATATATATGGGTTATTATATAGATGGTATTCCTTCTGTGGTTAAATTTAAAGGTAATGCTACTATTCAAGTAGGAAAAGCAGGTATTACAAAGGGCTCAGCGTCCATAAAACTTAAAGTGGTAAATAATAAAATTCATGTTTTGCTTGATGGGGGTGCTGAAGCGTACATTGCTGTTCCGGAATAATATTAACGAAATGAAAAACATCAAATTAATTCTGATTATATTTTTGTTCAGTGCCACTTTATGTGGCTGTGTAAAAGAGTCAACAGCGTGTTTTACCATGGATAAAACTACTGCGAAACAATTTGAGAAAATCACGTTTGATGCATCATGCAGTAAAAATGCAGATAATTACAAGTGGGCGGTAATTAGTTGGAATGCATACGAGCGTTATGATGAAAGCAAGGTAAACGAAGTCCAGGTTGTACAAGTATATTCATTTCTCCATCAAGGCACTTATACCATTGAATTACAAGTCACAAATGATAGTGAAGGGAATGATAAAATCACAAAAGAAGTGGTTGTTAACTGAAAGAAGATGGGTATAGGGTATAGGGTATAGGGGTACAAGGGTATATGGGTATAAGGTATAAATGATAAATAATTAATTATTTTAAAATTGATTTTAAAAACAAAAATTTCTGTTTTGACTTGCACTGCAATAGCTACGTTGTCTTTATTTTTAATCAATGGTTGCAACAGCAAAGGTTGCAAGGTTCCCTGTGCCACTAATTTTGATAAAGACGCAAAAGAAGATGATGGCGATTGTGACTATACCAAACCTCCAGAAGCTGTTACCCTTAATTTCAGATCCAGTTGGTTAATTGATTTTGCTACAGGCAAAATTGACAGCAGTAATTATCCATGTGGCATGGCAAATTATGAAGACGATATGTTAATATTAATAGAAACAAGCAGTGGAAGTCCAATACATGTGTACTTTGATATTGAATTTCCTCATAAAGCAAAAGGAGATACATCATGCAATGGACCCAAATATGACATGGGAGGAAGTGCGGCTTTGATTAGCGGTAGCCCTCAGCCGGATGATCAAAACTGGAGTACATGTGAAAATTCTCCTGTTGATTTTCAAGGTAGAACAGCCGCTTTGGTTGCCGGAAAATATTATGTTTTAAGAACAAGAGAAGAAAATTTTTATAAAATTTATATAGAACAAATTCTTTATAATGGCACTACTCCCGTTGGAGTTAAAATGACCAGGGTGGCGATGAAGAAATAGGGAAGGAGAAAGATTTTTACAAATTATGATTTACGATTAAAAAATCGTAAATCATAATTTGTATATTTAGTTATAAAATATTTTGCAATATGCTTTTCAGGGCTAATTGAATTACCCATTTATTTTAGTCGAATAATTGTGTTTTAAAATATAAGAAATGAAAAATTTTAAATTTTTATTATCTACAACTTTAGCATTAATGCTTGCTAATGGTTGTAAGAAAGAAGAGGCAAATAATAATAACCCCTCATCCAATTTGCCTACATTATCAACTACAACAATAACAGCCATAACCAACACTACTGCTTCTTCTGGTGGGAGTGTTAATACGGATGGTGGTTCTTCTATAATTTCAAGAGGAGTTTGTTGGAGTATAAATCAGAACCCCATAATTACAGATAGTAAAACTACTGATGGAAAAGGAGTTGGTAGTTTTACAAGTTCTATTACGGGATTAACTGAAAATACTATTTATTATTTAAGAGCTTATGCAACTAACAGTTCCGGTACGGGTTATGGTAATGCGTTGATGTTTACATCAGGAGGAACAGTTACAGATATAGAAGGCAATGTTTACTCTACTGTTACCATAGGTACGCAAGTATGGATGAAAGAAAATCTGAAAATTACTAAATATAGAAACGGTAACACAATTCTCACCACTTCTGCAACGAATATTCCTACTGATAGTACTTCAAAATATCAATGGGCAAATTATAACGACAGTAATGTGGCAACCTACGGCCGGCTTTATACATGGTATACTGTAACCGACAGCAGGAACATTTGCCCTGTTGGTTGGCACGTACCATCAGATGCAGAATGGACAACACTAACTGATTACCTTGGGAGTGAAGAGATTTCCGGAGGCAAAATGAAAGAAAACGGAACAAGTCACTGGAACTATCCAAATACTGGAGCAAATAACAGTAGTGGCTTTACAGCGCTTCCGGGCGGTTACCGTATCTACGATAATGGATCTTTTTGGCAAGTTGGTGGCGTGGGGGACTGGTGGTCGGCTTCCGAGAAAGATGCAACTAACGCCTGGGGAAGGGGTCTGAGCAGCAAGTACTCTTTTGCAACCCGAGATAACTACAATAAGAGTTATGGTTTTAGTGTTCGCTGTATCAAAGATTAATTAGCACTGTGAGATGTTTTTTTTGAGATATGAGTAAACTATAAATAATATAGTAAGAAGAAGAAATTCCCCTACAAAAGTATTTGTTATTAATTTTTTATATTTGCGGATTAGTTACAACTATTTAACCAAATGAAAAACCTCAAATTAATCCTGAGTGCATTTTTCTTCAGTGCCCTTCTAAGTGGGTGTGTAAAAGAGTCAACGGCTTGTTTTACCATGGACACTCCCAGTGCGAAACAATTTTCGAAAATCATTTTAGATGCATCTTGCAGTGAAAATGCAGAACATTACAAGTGGCAAGTAATCGGGTGGAATGCGTATGAGGCCTATGATGAAAGCAAGGTAAACGGGGCACAAGTAGTACAAGTATATTCATTTCTTCATCAGGGTACTTACACTATTGAATTAAAGGTTACAAATGATAGTGAAGGGGAGGATAAAATCACAAAAGAAGTAGTTATTAACTGAAAGAAAATGGGTATAGGGGTATAAGGGTATAAGGGTATAAGGTATAGGGTATAAATGATAAATAATTAATTATTTTAAAAATGCTTTTAAAAACAAAAATTTCTGTCTTGACTTTCACCGCTTTAGTTGCATTGTCATTATTTTTATTCAATGGATGTAACGGCAAGGGTTGCATGGTTCCATGTGCTACTAATTTTGATGCAGACGCAAAAGAAGATAATGGTGAATGTGAGTATCCCTCACCTACCGGAGCAGTTACTTCTGTTTTAATGAATAATTACATGATTGATTTTGAAACCGGTAAAATAGATAGCATTTATCCATGCAATGCCGGCTATGAATATGATTTACTTGTATCATTAGAACAGACACAATCCACACACTTATATTTTAGCATGAATTTCCCACATAAAGCAAAGGGAGATACTGCCTGTAAAGGAGTGGTCCTTGATAATTTTGGTAATGCCCTTGATAAAGGGGGTAGTTCTGCGCTCATTAGTACTAGCCCATACGCAGAAGATCAAAATTGGAAAACATGTGAACAATCAACTAAGGGTAATTCAACAAGAACTATTGCGTTAGCGGCGCAAAAATATTTTGTCCTTTCAGTTAGAGATGGAAAACGGTATAAAATTTACATTGACAATATTATTTATAATGGCAGTACACCCTGGGGGGTTAAAGTTACTTGGGTGGCTATGCAGAAATAGGAAAAAAAATATTTACTAATTAAGATATTTTTGATTTATAATTTTAAGCCCTGAAAGGGCGCAACATAATAACGATAGAGCAAACCATTTAACAATTCATAAACAAAAAACAACAATGAAAACAACAAAATCCATTTTTATTACGGCAGTAATTATTCTCCTTCAATTCCTGCCCTCATGCAAGAGCACAGAAGACATAACAACTTCCTGCTTCAATACAGACGGAAAATATTCCAAAAGGTATTATAGAAAACTTGAAAAAATGAAGAAATTTTCCCGCAACGAAGAATTTGCAAAAAATAAATTAATAGAAGGTGGAAAATTCTTTCAGGAAAAAACAATTGTAATTGAAAATAAAGAACTGTCAAACTCAAGTATTTTTTCTAAACAAGAAATAGCTGATTCTAAAATTTTTGAACCAAGTGAAGAAACTGAAATAATTCATGAAGATGTTTTTGCATCGAACGTAAAAGCAATTAAGGCAATGTCAAAGAAAGAATTAAAAACAGCATTAAAAACTGTGTTGTCATCTCAACTTTTGCCAACCGTATTAAAGAAAACGAAAATTGAAACACCGCCTTTTCCAAAAGATATTCAACAGCCAAAGCTTGAAATAAGCGAAGGGCTTGCTGTGACAATGGCTATTACCGCATTCGCTCTCACTTTTGTTGGATTAATATTTGGGCTTATGGGCTCTACTGGATTGATGTTTATCAGCGGATTACTCGCAATGCCTTTAGCTCTTTATTCTCTAATTAAATATCCTGATAATGGGTACGTTCTCGGCTTTGCTTCTGCCGCTTTAACGATGGGCTTCCTATTTACATTAAGTTACTTGTCGGAGAAAAAAATCTTGACCCAAGGAGGTGCTCAAGGTATTTTTTACATTGCACTTATAGGGTTTTTACTCTGGGCATTTTGGTTGAAGGATTTGTTCTAAGATTAGAAAATTTATTTTTACCCAGTAGGGGTCATTTTCTCCAGCAGATTGCGTAGATTAATGCAGATTATATTCTGTGTAAATTTGCGCAATCTGCTGGAAAAGTTTAACTTGAGCAGTTATGAAAATATTAATTTACCATAACTAAAATAATTTTAAGTGGAGACCAGAAGCCACTCAAAAAAACGGGGCGAAACCGAAAAGCCATACGAGTAGGAAATTTAATAAACCATTGTATTATGAAAGCAAAATTAGTTTTATTCACGATTGTAATCGCTTTGATTGCAATAAATAATGAATCGAAAGCGAAAAAAATATCGGAAATAACTAAGATTTTTCCGATGGACTCAGGACTTGTCATTCATCAGGTTGGAGAAAAATTTGGTGGAGGCATAGTTTTTTATGTATTTACAGGCACTGACGGAAAACAGCATGGGTTAATAGCAAGCTTAAATAACCTGAGTACAAATGCAAAATGGAGTGAAAACACAGATAAATTAATTGGTGCACAAAGTAATTCAGATGGTGCAGCGAATACATCTGCCATTATTAAGGCAGGTGGTCTGGCTACAGAAGCGGCAGGTGTTTGTCAAGCTTATAATGAGGGTGGGTTTACAGATTGGTACTTGCCATCCATGGATGAATTTGAAAAACTTGCAAGCAATATTAAAATTGATTGGACCGGTGCAGGTTTTTTTTGGACATCCACAGAAAAAATGAATGGAAGTGCATGGGGTTATGATCTAAGAAACAAAAAAGCCAACGCCAGTAATAAAACGAGACAAGGAACTATTCGTCCTATTCGGGCTTTTTAAATAAAGGGCACCTCTAAAAACTCAAGAACGAAAAAAAGTTTACCATATAGACACTTAGGCATATAGAATTTCACAATAGAAATAACTATGTGCTTAACTATGTGCGTAAGTTCCTATGTGGTTAAAGTAGTTTTTAGAGGTTTCCTAAACTGCCTCATATCCACACTTCTTATCAACCCCTTACCTTGAGAATCTACCATTTTATCGTAATTTTGTAAATTATGGATCGAAAGTTAAAAAAGTTACCGATTGGGATACATACCTTATCTGAAATTATAGAGGAGAATTATCTATATGTTGATAAAACTAAGTATGTATTTAACTTGATTTCCGAAGGGAAAACCTATTTTCTCTCCCGTCCACGCAGATTTGGCAAATCCCTCTTAATTACTACTCTAGAGGAAATTTTTAAAGGAAACAAGGACTTGTTCAAAGGTTTGTGGATTCATGACAGCGACTGGAAATGGGAAAAATTTCCTGTTATCCGAATGGATTTTAGCAAACAAAATGCAACTCAGCCCGATGACCTGATTGCTCATATAACCAAACACCTTAATCTTCAGGCGGCACACTATGGTATTTCTCTTTCCACCGGAAAGTATTACGAGCAATTTGAACAATTGATCAGGGAGTTAAGTGCACAAGGCAAAGTCGTCATCCTGATTGATGAATACGACAAACCAATCATTGACCACCTCACGAACATTCCATTGGCAAAACAGATGCGGGACATCCTAAAGGGCTTTTACACTGTTATGAAAGGGATGGATGCTCATCTGAAATTTGTGTTACTTACAGGGGTTTCAAAATTTTCCAAAGCAGGTGTTTTCAGTGAATTGAATCATTTGGATGATATAACTATGAATCCTAACTATTCAGGTATGCTCGGGATTACCCAACACGAATTGGAGTGTGATTTTGCGCAATATATTGAGTTGATTTGTGAGGACAGGAAATGGAACACAAAAGATTTCATGCACCAAATGCAGGAATGGTATAATGGCTATTGCTTTTCGGATGAATGTACGCGTGTGTATAATCCATTTTCCGTCTTGCTTTTTTTTAGGAATAAGCGGTTTAGCAACTATTGGTTTGAATCGGGTACACCTACTTTCCTCATAGATATAATGAAATCAAAAAATTATTCCATCTCAGAAATTCCTACCACAGTTGAAGCCATGTCTTTTTCCACTTATGAATTAGAAAATCTTGATATAATTCCGCTCCTCTTTCAAACGGGGTATCTCACGCTGAAAACATATCACCCAGATACGATGTTATTTACTTTAGATTATCCTAATCTGGAAGTGAAAAAATCATTTTTGTCTTATATACTGAAAGCATATTCCAGACAGATAAGCCCGGTTGCTTCTGTTTACCTGTTAATTGCTGCTTTACGGTCACAGGATTTTGATAAATTTTTTCAGATCATGAAATCCTTTTTCAAAGAAATTCCCTACGACCTGCATCTTGATTATGAAAAATATTATCAGACAATTTTTTATACCATTTTCCAACTAATGGGTCTTGAAATCCTGACAGAATTCAAATTATCGGATGCCAGAATAGATGTGGTAGTTAAAGATTCTGCTATTTTTATTCTCGAATTCAAATTTAACCAAACCAAGGAAGTGGCTTTGCAACAGATCAAAGAAAAAAAATATTTTGAACCCTGGCTTAACAAAGGGAAGGATATTTATCTTGCGGGCGTAAATTTTCAGGATAAGAACATTGAGGGTTGGGTGGTTGAGAAAGTATGAAAATTCCCTAAACGTGCTCTTCTGCTATAAAATCCCAACGTGCACCAATGGCTCCTCTATACCAAAATAGGGGACTACTTTCCTCCTCCGCTCTTATCGCGTATTGCAGTATATAGTTCCAGAACATCCAAACGTTCTGCCCATTCCTTTAAGTATGCCCTATCTAATGTTTTCACTTGCATTTCGAAGACCCTTAGTGCATCATTAAATTGTTTTGAACTTCCCCCTGCGTCTTTAGACCATTTGAGTTTAGATAATATGGCATCCTCAGGTGATTGTACAAACATATACATATCTAAAAATTTTTCTTTGCGCTTCCGTGAAAACCGGGAAATATCAAAAGGAGTATGAGTAAGCATCCAAAAATCTACTTTATCCCCTTCATTTATATCAATGATATTGAACATCCCTTCGGTTTCAATGGCTTCTTTAATACTTTCTTTATTCAGATAAAAAAGGTTCTCCGGGAATGCTTCAATTAATTTGGAAATATTTTTTTGATTAATGGCAACAATAAAATCTATATCATGTGAAGCCCTGGGCTCTCCATATAAACTGGAAACAACTGAACCGGTAAGCATGTAAGGAATCCCGTTGTTTTCCAGAACAGTAATGACCTTTTTTAATAATTCCGGTTGTGACATGTTGAAAATTCTTTAATAAAGATTGCATGAAATTCTTTTTCACTCAGGTTAGGATGTTTTTTTCTCAATCCGCATTTAAAAAGTTGTTTGGCAAATTCAGATAATTCAAATGCTTTCAATAACCTTTTCTCAGGTGACATTTTGAAAAGAATCTCATTGTAAATGGCAGCAGAGTTTGAGTCCCGTTGTTTCATGAGAAATAAGAAAATTAAAATTATACGTTACTGTCCAGTTCAAAATGAAAAAATACAATTTTGCAACAGATTTACTTACAAGATATTAATTTATTAGTGTGTTCGTGAAATAGTTTCGCTAAGTTCACAGATTAATGTTAAAAAAAATCTTAATACATTTTTTATATCCGAGTAATCAGTGGCAAAATTTTTTTCTTATTCAATCTATGGTTTAATTGCGTGAGCACTAAACTGTAACAAATTATTTAATTATAGAAACGACCATTCATCAATCAAAATCTCCCTTCCAATAATCTCTTTTATTTCACTTAACATCATTTTTAATTGGGGGACAGAATACTGGTTATTGCTTGGTATAGCAAGCCGATAATTCCCATAAATTAAAAACTCATGACGCCCTCCAGAATAAGGACCATTAAAACCAAGGTTTCTTAATTTTTTTATAAAATCTCTTCGTTTACAGGGTGACCATCGGTTCATATACCGGTTTTTTATTTAAATTTAAACCATTAATTAAGGGTAATTTGTGTCCAAGTTTTAACCCCATTACTATCCATTCTTCCAAAGTTGAATGTAGCTCTATTTCACACTCTTTGAGTGTTTTTCCAAATGCAACAACCCCTTTACATACAGGAATTTTTCCTGAATAGCTTCCATCTTCAAGTTTATCATAAATTGCCTGAGAAATAGCTTTTTCTATATAATTACTTAAAATAAATTTGGTTTGCATGGCGTTGGTAAATTTATTAATATAATTATAAAATTAATTTATTTATCTGATTGATAGTATTACAAAGGTAACCAAATTTTTTGAGAATATTATTTTTGTATCTTTGAAAAGTAAAACAAAAGGAATGCGCAACTACAATCCCTTCATAGCGCCTTTGTGTTAAAATTTTATATACTTAGGCACCAAGGACATTAAGAAACACTAAAAAAACCGTTAATCTTAACTATTATCATTAACATTAACCATTCAAACGATTGAAAAACATATTCACGTTAGCAACCATTGTGTTGCTCTTATTTTCCGGTTGCATCAAAGATAAATGCAACGATGTAAAATGTCTCAACGGCGGCACCTGTAATGATGGTACTTGCGCCTGTCCTGAAGGGTGGGAAGGTGTAAACTGCGAAACCGAAAAAACACAGCAATCCAATTTTGATAAAACCAAAGGATGGAAGTTGGTCCAAACGGTAGAAGTTGTAGATAGAATGCTTGGAATTTCCGGCAGTGCCGACATTTATTATTACGACATGGATTTTAAAAATAATAATCTAAGAGTCATGAGCTATCAAAGACGAAAATCGCAACAGGATTATAATTATGTAAATACAAGAGTGGATGAATACGATGCAAGTGGTAACGTGGTAAAAAGAGATATGCTGGAATGGCCCTTTGAACATCAGATTGAAAACAGACCAGTGCATTTCATGCTTAGGAACGGTTCACCTATCTTGATTAAAAATAAGCAAGGGGAAACCCCCGGAGGGTCTAAATGGCAGGTGTTTGATAACGGTGTTTTTATTAGTGAAAGCAATGAAACATGGGGAGAATACCAGGGGCGCTTGACATTGGTGGACAATAATAGCATCTATTTTTGCAGTGGCACTAACGATCCTAATAACCAATATTGTTCTTTTTTTGTAAAACGATTCTCCGGTAGTACATGGGAATATTGGAAGAACGGGACATACAAAAGATTAAACTCTGCTGTTCTGGGAGCCGAAATCATTAACAACAAAAAGTATGCTTTTATGGGAAACTATCTCAACGCTGACAGTACAATAATAGCTGTTTTGAGTTTGAATGACTCCACTCAGAAATGGGATTTGGAATTTGAACAAAGAATCGCCGGAAACTTTGATTATATGGCTAACGGGATTTATGGAAATATAAGTTCTGTAAAATCTCCTGTGTATTTTAGCAATAACGGAAACCCTGTCTTGGTCATAGTAAACTCTCTGGAAAACAACCTTTTTAAAATTAATTGTATTAAAATTAATATTGAAAATAAAAACGTTTCCACATTGGCAAATATTTCCATCTCTTCCAAACTTTATTCCACAAGTTTTGTTTTGTTAAATGAAGAAGTTTATTTAGGTTACAGACCACAAGTAAACGGAACCGCAGGCCCCAATACTGTTGTGAAACTTTCCGGAAACAATCCTATCGGAGTAGGGTTACCTGGTCTGACAACAAAATCCTCTGATATTTTTCTCGCGGTCAGAAATAATAAACTTTACGCTATTACCTCCTGCGTATGCACGTATGGGGAATTATATGTGGCTACGCCGGAATAGGTAGAGCTTTTATTTTAAAGCGAGAAAGCAACTCGATTTTTAAAGAAAATTCTTATCTTAAGATGTTGGAGAAATTGCCACAAAAGATTTTAACGTACAAAAACGTCAGTGGAAAAACATGCATGATGTTCCAAAAGTGCCCCTTCCTCTGTCAGGGTAAACTCCGGCACGACTTTATTTTATAAGGATGGACTTTAGTCCGTCCTTCCTATCCATCCAGTTTATGCTTCAAAAGTGCCGTAGGCACGGTTCATTTCAAATCCTCAAAAATGTGTCGCTGGTCATACATCACTTTAAACTTATCATAAAACTCCAGATACTCTTCCATAAAACTTTGTTTTTTTTTATGTATCGTTCCTAAGGAACTCAAGGGTCTGAAGTTAGGCGTTACAACAACGGACTGAAGTCCGTTGTTAAAATATGAACCGTTCCTACGGAACTAATTTTATATAGTAAAAAATCATTGCAAATTATTAAATCTGATAAAATTAAAAGCAAAGATAAATCCTTTCCAACACCTGACTTGAAAATAAGAAGTATCCATTTTAACCATCTATGTTAAAATGAAAATTTTGATGTAAATTTGCACAACTGATTATCGTAATTATTTCACTTGTGAATACGACGTTTCACCTGAATTTCTTTACAACAACTCTGTTGCAGTATAATCATTAGTTATTGTTGCTTAGTAGCATAATTATAATCTTGCGGAGTGAAAATAATAAATATACATCACGTATTTGCCATCCTGCTACCGTTGGGTTTTTGTAACCCACTTTATTCCCAGCCCTTTGTGAATATTCCCGATGTAAACTTTTACAATGCTTTGCTTAGCCATGGCGGCTTAGACAAAAACGAACCCTTTGGATTAATAGATAGTTTGGAAGCGGCTAATTACGCAGGAGTTATTGATGTTTCCGGAAAAGGGATCACCGATATGATCGGAATAGAAAGTTTTACTTCTATTGGTGGATTAGAGTGTGAATATAACAAAATTGACTCGCTTGATTTATCTATGAATAGTAAACTTGGTTCTGTAACTTGCAATAATAATTTACTTGTCTGGCTTAAAACACCCGAAAATATTTCTAAAATTGACTGCAACAACAATAAAATAAATTTATTAGACATTTCAAAATCACAAAAACTTTCCGAATTGTATTGTAATAATAACTTGATTGAAAATCTGGACCTGTCAGGCGCTCCGTATATTTACAGATTAATATGTGATTGGAATAAATTAACAAACCTGAATATTACAGGGTGTAAATACATAAATAAATTAACCTGCGGCGTAAATCAATTAACAAGTTTAGATGTATCCGCCTGTAAAGACCTGGTGTATTTAAGTTGTGGAAGTAATCAAATGCCCGACTTGAATGTAAACGGGTTAACCAAACTTTGCACACTCTATTGCGGTAATAATAAAATAACAAATCTTGATTTATCAACTAATACCGCATTAATTTACTTTGATTGCAGTATAAATCAACTAACTACTCTGGATGTATCTGCAAATACTGCCATCTACGATTTGCGTTGTAGAAATAACCTGTTTACCAATCTGGATTTTAAAAACAACCCTGCCCTATTTTATCTTAACTGTGAGTTCAATGTGCTTACCAATTTAGACATATCAGCGAATAAAGCGCTATCGTTTATAAATTGTGGTCATAATAAATTATCCGGATTAGATCTTTCTGGGAACGATTCGCTATCGTATATGGTTTGCTGGTATAATCAATTAGACACGTTGGATTTTTCAAACAATAAAGCATTTACCTACCTTGATTGTGACAGCAACTTATTAACTAATCTGGATTTTTCAGCAAACCCTCTTTTTTATCAATTGAATTGTAAGAATAATCTTTTAACGGAATTAAAGTTTGCCCCAAACAGCATCCTTATTGAATTGAACTGTCCTTCTAATAAATTTACTACACTGGATTTTTCCACATTTAAGAAAATGAAATATCTGGATTGCATCAGAAATGATTCACTGGAATTTGTAAATATTTCCGGCGCTACTTCACTTCTGAGATTTGATGCGTATGAAAATCCAAAATTAAAATGTGTTCAGGTTGATGATGTAGAAAGCGTTAAAGCAAAATATAATTTTAGAATTGACTCTACCACTTCCTATAGTGTGGATTGCGCTCATCTTGGAGTAAATGAAAACAGTGATCGTTCTATGTTTTTTGTTTTTCCAAACCCTCCTAACAATGTAATTAAGTTACAGTATTATAATAATCCAACGAACTTTTCCTATTTCATTATTTATGACTTTACTGGAAAAATTATTTTGAAATCGGAATTACATTCTTTGAAAGAAGAAATCCTGATAAATGAATTAAGGGCAGGGATATATTTTTACTCACTGACTGACGACGGAAATGTTTTGAAAACAGGGAAATTAGTTATTGCAAGGTGAAAAACAGAATTCAGTTTTTTTAGCACAAAAACACAAAGAATTTCTTAGTGTATCTTAGAGCTTTTTTGTTAATTTTTTTTCACTGTTGTCTGACTAAAATAAATGAAATGTCCAAAAAGCCCTGAAAGGGCTAAACTTCATAACACTGGGCATCGCCCTGTGTAGAATAAACGAGTACTTCACCTAACCCTGAAAGGGTTGCACTTCTAATTCCAAACGTAACTGAAGCATTTATGATAAAAGTTACGCCCTTTCAGGGCTTAGTGAATTACTCGGTTGACATTACACAGGGCGTTGCCCTGTGTTAGTATATTACACCCTTTCAGGGCTAAACGAAAGTCATATATAATCGGGGGGTACTTTTCTAAAATCACTATTTATCAGAGTGAGAATAGTTTTTTTATGTGTTTAGTCAGACAACAGTGATTTTTTTTATGGGTGGTACATCATATTTAAAATATTAACCATTCTTAATTATCCTAAAATATGAAATCATTAAATTGTATCTTCAAAAAAACTTCTGCATTATACGATGGTAGTACAGGACGAAATTGTTTCCGAATTAAATAAAACACAAGCGTGGTTGCCTTTTGATGTTGATGGAAAACTTCCTCCCGCTTTAAATGGATTCTCAGATTATTATTGGAATTGAATAAAAATGTTTCTTTTGATAAAAACTATAACGTCAAGGATGTTTATAAAGTTTTAATCAGGATAGAAAAATAAATTGGCAGGATTTCTTACATCAAAAAAAAAACTACTCCGTAAACAACCCCATGTTCGAAAATTTTTCTATCCGTTTTTGAATGAGTAGATTTGAGGGAATGGCAGATAATTCTTTCAGTTCTTTTACTAAGACCTTCCTCATCGTTTCCACCATTTGCTGAGGATTTGCATGGGCACCACCCAGCGGTTCAGGTATTATGTCATCAATTAATTTTTGCTCAAGCATATCCTTTGCAGTCAATTTTAGCGCTTCAGCGGCTTGTTCTTTGTAATCCCAGCTTCTCCAAAGAATCGAAGAACAGGACTCCGGAGATATAACCGAGTACCAGGTATTTTCAAGCATAAAAATTTTATCTCCTACCCCGATAGCTAAAGCGCCTCCACTGGCGCCTTCCCCTATAATCACAACTATAATCGGAACTTTTAAGGTCGCCATAACCTGAAGATTTGTAGCAATTGCCTCCGCTTGCCCACGTTCCTCCGCTTCAATACCCGGAAAAGCTCCCGGAGTATCTATAAACGTTACCACCGGCTTATTAAATTTTTCTGCCAAGCGCATCAAACGCATGGCTTTCCTATAACCCTCAGGATTCGACATGCCAAAATTCCTGTATTGTCTTGTTTTAGTGTCGCGCCCTTTTTGTTGCCCTATAAACATGACCTTCATCCCTTCAAAACTTCCCAAACCACCTACCATTGCCTTGTCATCTCCCATCAGCCGGTCACCGTGAAGTTCAATAAATTTGTCTGTTAATCCATGAATATAATCCAAAGTATAAGGTCTATCCCCATGCCTGGATAGTTGAACCCGTTGCCAACGTGTTAAATTGAGGAATGTTTCTTTCTTGAGATTCAGGATTTTAACCTCAAGGTCTGCAATGGCCGCTTTAATATCAACCTTGCTTTCCTCCGCCAGATGTTTCATGGAGGATAACTTGGATTCTAACTCGGCTATTGGTTTTTCGAAATCGAGAAGCATAAAGATATTTGGGCAGAAAAGTACTACAATATTAGTAAAAATTATTTAATTCTATAAATATTACGTACTTTTGTGGTATTCTTCTTATTTATAATAAATCTAAATAGGGAATGGGTATAGGGGATGGAGTATAAATAAATTTAATAATAAAATGAGCGAAAACACCGGTATTCTTGAGGAAATTACAAGCCAGGATTATAAATATGGTTTTGTGTCAGATATTGAGCAAGAGACAGCACCCAAAGGATTGGACGAAAATACGGTTAGATTTATCTCTTCCAAAAAAAATGAACCACAATTTTTACTTGACTGGCGCTTAAAGGCATTCCGACATTGGCTAAAAATGGAAGTGCCCAAATGGCCAAATGTAAGCTACCCTCCTATTGATTATCAGAACACAATTTTTTATGCCGCTCCTAAGAAAAAGAAGGAATTAAAAAGTTTGAATGAAGTGGATCCGGAATTAAGAAGGACCTTTGAAAAATTAGGAATATCTCTTGAAGAACAAAAACGAATGTCGGGAGTAGCAGTTGACGCCGTATTTGATAGTGTATCGGTAGCCACAACTTTCAGGGGTAAACTTGCCGAACTTGGAATTATTTTTTGTTCCATGAGTGAAGCCGTTCAACATCATCCGGAATTAGTAAAAGAGTATTTGGGTTCAGTTGTTCCCTTCACAGACAATTATTTTGCCGCTTTGAATTCCGCTGTATTCAGCGATGGTTCTTTTTGTTACATTCCAAAAGGGGTCAGATGCCCGATGGAACTTTCTACTTATTTCAGAATTAATGCAGCTAATACTGGTCAATTTGAACGTACGTTGATTATCGCTGATGAAGGGAGTTATGTTAGCTACCTGGAGGGATGCACTGCGCCTATGCGTGACGAAAATCAGTTGCACGCCGCGGTGGTGGAATTAGTGGCGCATAAAAATGCTGAAATAAAATATTCAACCGTTCAAAACTGGTATCCCGGAGATAAAAACGGAAAAGGTGGTATCTATAATTTTGTTACCAAAAGAGGAATTTGCCTTGCTGAAAAAGCAAAAATTTCATGGACTCAGGTGGAAACCGGTTCAGCAATTACCTGGAAATATCCGAGCGTAATATTAAAAGGAGATAATACCATTGGTGAATTTTATTCTGTCGCTGTCACTAATAATTATCAGCAGGCAGATACGGGAACGAAAATGATCCATTTGGGAAAAAATACAAGAAGCCGTATTGTTTCCAAAGGCATTTCAGCAGGTCATAGCAATAATTCTTACAGGGGGTTGGTTAAAGTCAGCAAGCAAGCGGATAATGCCAGAAATTTTTCACAATGTGATTCCCTGCTGATGGGACATACGTGTGGCGCTCATACTTTTCCATATCTTGAGGTGTCAAATCCCTCTTCAATAGTTGAACACGAAGCAAGTACGTCAAAGATTGGCGAAGATATTTTATTTTATTGCAACCAGCGTGGAATTTCAACAGAAGATGCAGTGTCACTGATTGTCAACGGCTATTGCAAAGAAGTAATTAATCAGTTACCTATGGAGTTTGCTGTAGAAGCACAAAAATTACTGGCGATTAGTTTGGAAGGGAGCGTTGGGTAGAGTTTTTACTTCTGACTTCCGACAAAACATTACATAATTTATAGTAACCATGCTCGAAATACAAAATTTAAAAGCAAACGTTGAATCAAAGCAGATTCTCAAAGGCATAAATCTGAAAGTAAATGCCGGGGAAGTTCACGCAATAATGGGACCCAACGGTTCAGGTAAAAGTACACTCGCATCTGTACTTGCAGGGAAAGAGGACTATGAAATTACAGGTGGTAGCATCGTCTTCAATGGAAAAAATTTACTTGAAATGTCACCGGAAGAACGTTCACGGGAAGGTGTATTTCTTGCTTTTCAGTATCCGGTAGAAATTCCTGGCGTAAGTACCACCCAATTTTTGAAGACCGCCATCAATGAACAGCGAAAACACAGAGGGCTTGATCCTTTGGATGCCATGGATTTTTTAGCCATGTTTAAAGAAAAAATGAAATTAGTGGAAATGGATTCTCAATTAACCAAGCGATCTCTGAATGAAGGATTTTCCGGAGGCGAGAAAAAAAGAAACGAGATTTTTCAGATGGCTATGCTTGAGCCAACACTGGGTATTCTGGATGAAACCGATTCCGGGTTGGATATTGACGCTTTAAGAATAGTGGCACAGGGTGTCAATTGTCTTAAACGAAAAGATAACGCTTTTCTGGTAATTACGCATTATCAACGGTTGTTGAATTATATAGTTCCTGATTTTGTGCACGTAATTTTTGATGGAAAGATAGTTCGTTCTGGAGGTAAAGAACTTGCATTGGAACTGGAAGAAAAGGGATATGATTGGACTAGAGAAATGATAGAAAAAAATTAATTAACTTTGACTTCTCTACAATTAAAAGAACAAATATCTACTCAATTTCTTTTTGCTGAGACCAATAAAAATGGCAATCATGCAACAGGGTTGGAAGACGTACGAAAAAAATTCTTTGATGACTTCAAACAACACGGTTTCCCTCATCGAAAAGATGAAGAATGGAAATATGTAAATCTGGAGAGTGTGTTGAAACATCCCTATCAACTACCCATAACTGCTGAAAATTATATTAAAAAATCCGATAACCGGTTAAATGATTTACTTAGTAATTTTCAGGATTGTTTGGTTTTTATTAATGGAAGATTTTCTCCTGATTTTTCAATAGGGTCCGTCTATACTCCTTTTCTGAAAATTTTTCCAAAAAAAACTGAAGTTGAAAATAAATACTTTCTTAACCATTTTACTAATATTATATCCGCCAACGATTCTTTCATTTCCATCAATACAGCATTGGCTGAAAAATTTTATTTTATTGACATACCTCCCGGATTTTCTAACCCCTCTCCCCTATTTATAATTCATGTCACTGATTCTGAGTCAGGGGCTATTATGAATAATTCCAGATTTCTGATTCATGCAGGTAAAAACGCTGTTGTGCAAGTTGTAGAATATTTTATTCAGGAAGGAACTAATCCGGGGTTAAGTAATCGTGTTGCTGAAATTCATTGCGAAGAGGATTCCATTCTTCATCATAATTTAATTCAGGATTCTTCTATTCAAAATAATACGGATACGAATTTAATTATAAATTCAGGAATCCGGATTGAAAGAAATGCTTCTTTAAGTTCTGTTGCATTGATTTTATCCGGTAGTTTTACCAGAAACAATCTTAAAACATGTTTATCGGGTGAAAGAGCCAATGCAAATTTATACGGTTTATATCTTTTATCCGGAGAGCAATTTGCTGATAATCATACCCTGGTTGACCATGCAGTACCACTTTGCACCAGTGATGAACTTTACAAAGGCGTTTTAAATGATTCTTCTAAAGGAGTGTTTAACGGTAAGATCGTTGTCAGAAAAGATGCACAGAAAACCGTGGCATATCAATCAAACAAGAATCTGTTGTTATCTCAGGATGCCACTATCTATACAAAACCACAGTTGGAAATATTTGCGGATGATGTCAAATGTTCTCACGGAGCCACCAGTGGACAGTTGGATGAAGATGCTCTTTTCTACCTGCGTTCAAGAGGAATAAATAAAACAGAGTCAATTAATCTGTTAGTAACAGCTTTTGCCAGGGAGATAATTAATAAGATCCAATTTGTTCCGTTAAGGGAATTGATTGAGAAAAGATTGGAAATTGTGTAAATGGAGAGGGAGGAGAAATTCTTTGTAAAATTTTAAGAAATGTCGCCCGTAACTTTTTTTGAATCTGAAATTGAAAAAATAAAAAATCAATTTCCTATACTGAACCAATCCATTTATGGACATCCGCTGGTCTATCTAGATAATGCCGCGACTACGCAAAAACCTTTTTCAGTTATAAAATCAATTGAAGAATATTATACTCATTACAACAGTAATATTCACAGAGGCGTGCATTATTTAAGCGAAAAAGCCACAGCCGCTTATGAGAACTCGCGGATTAAGATAAGTAATTTTATCCATTCCGTGTCACCGAAGGAAGTTATTTTTACCCGTGGAACTACTGAAGGAATAAATCTTGTGGCACAATCTTTTGTAAAGAACCGTTTGCAAAAAAATGACGAAATACTGATTTCTCACATGGAGCATCACTCTAATATTGTTCCATGGCAGTTAATCAGCGAAGAAAAAGGAGCGAATCTTAAAATTATACCTATCACTGAGGAAGGAGAATTGGATTTAAAGGAATTTGAAAGATTAATCTCAGAAAGAACAAAATTTATTTCAATTGTTCATATTTCAAATTCACTTGGAACCATTAATCCTGTCAAAAAAATAATAGAAATTGCGCATAGAAATTCCATTCCGGTTTTAATTGACGGCGCTCAGTCGGCGCCTCATTTAACTATAAATGTCACTGAAATGGATTGTGATTTTTATGTTTTTTCAGGACATAAATTGTATGGTCCTACAGGGATTGGAGTTTTGTATGGAAAAAAAGAACATCTTGAAAGCATGAAACCCTGGCAAGGCGGAGGGGACATGATCCGGTCAGTTACTTTTGAAAAAACTATATACAACGATATTCCCTATAAGTTTGAAGCAGGAACTCCTGACATTGCAGGCGCTATAGGTCTTGGGATAGCCATTGATTTTATTAGCGGTATCGGTTTAGAAAAAATACAAAATCATGAGAATATTTTGTTAAATTATGCTACTACTAAATTATCAGAGTTTACCGGTTTGAAGATTATCGGCACTGCTAAACGTAAAGCGGCGGTTGTTTCTTTTGTAATGGAAGGAATCCATCCGCATGATACCGGAACTGTACTTGATAGAAAAGGAATTGCGGTACGGACAGGCCATCACTGCACGCAACCTGTCATGCAGAGGTATAATATACCCGCTACTACCAGGGCTTCATTTGGAATCTACAATACTCAGGATGACATAGATAAATTATTGGAAGGATTAAGGGAAGTGATGAGAATTCTTGGGTAAGGGAATTGTATAAATTTTCCTAAATTTGCCTGTTCTTGTAAAATCCACTCATTTTTGAATGAATGTCAGAAAAACTGAAAATAATTGGAACTCCGGTTCCAAAGATTGATGCAGGTGTCCGTGTCACCGGAAAGGCAATTTATGGGCATGATTTGAAATTATCAGGCATGCTGTATGGAGCAATTCTAAGAACTGAGCATCCTCATGCTGGGTTTAAGATTGATGTTTCTTCAGCCAAAAAATTATCTGGCGTACATAGTGTAATTACTGCAAGCGACTTTGACTGCAACCCAATATCCTACCGGAGAGACCATCCCATCCTAAAACATCACGAAGTCAACTGTATTCGTGATGAGATTGCCGCTGTAGCCGCTGAGACGCCTGAAATAGCCGAAAAGGCGTTGAAACTCATTAAAGTTGTCTATAAACCTAAAAAAGGTATTTTCGATCCTTTGACTGCATTAAAACCCGATGCACCAGTCATAAATAAATTTTTAAAAGACACTCAATACGGGAAGAATGTATCCCATGCTTTTCATTATGAACATGGAAATATCGAAGAACAAAAAGAAAAGAGTAGTGTCACTGTGCATAAAACATTTACCCTTCCGAGAGTAGCACACTGTTGCATGGCTACCAGTAATATTACAGCCGATTACTCCCCTGTTACCAAAAAACTTACTCTTTATTCTTCAACACAGGTGCCATTTTTATATCAACGTGACATGGCGCATGCGTTGAAGATGAACCCTTCAGACATCAGAGTTATACAGGTAGTAATTGGCGGAGGGTTTGGAAGCAAACTCGATATGTATCCTTATGAACCCATTGCGGCAATTCTTTCAATAAAAACCGGTCGTCCTGTGCAAATTATTTTTAGCCGCGAAGAGGAATTTATTGCCTCTCCTACCCGTCAGGCAATGACCATTGAAATTACCGCCGGCGCAGATAAAAAAGGGAAATTTACTTTCCGGGAAGTCAATATAATAATGGATAACGGGGCTTATACTTCCTGGGGTGCCACCACTCCGTTCGTCATGATGCAGACATTTTCTTCACTTTACCAGGTGCCTGCCTGCAGATTTGATTCAAAGGCAGTTTACACGAATAATGTATATGCCGGTTCGTTCAGAGGTTATGGAAATCCGCAGGCAACTTTTGCGTTGGAGAGTACAATAGATTTGATTGCCGGTGAATTGAAAATGAATAAAAAGGAAATACGATTGCTAAATGCAAATTTTCAGGGAGAAATAACCGGCGCCGGATTAAAATATCAAACCTGTGGTCATGAAAGTTCTTTGAAAACTGTGTTTGAAAAATCTTTAGAATGTAATAACGATAAAACTGATTTAAACTCTTATGCACAACCCGTAAAAACTGATTCAAATGATTTTTATAATCGTACAACATTAAAAGGAGAACGAGAATATGCAGATGAAAAACGTTGGAAAACAGGAACCGGTTATGCTTCAATGCTTCATGTGGGTGGTGGCGCTAAAATTTACCGTTCCGATGGTTGTGGCACTATCATTAAACTTGACGATTACGGACATCTTACTATTATAACCGGCTCTAATGAAATCGGGCAAGGATCGGAAACAGTTCTGGCGATGATGGCAAGTGAAGAATTATCCATTCCATTAATTAAAATAAAAGTCATAAACAGTGACACTGATATCAAACCCTGGGATGTGGGGGTGCATGCGTCACGTACAAGTTACACAGCGGGAAATTCACTGCTGGGCGCTATCAACCTCTTAAAAGAGAAACTCAATAAGAAAGCTGTGGAGATGCTGGCGTGCAAACCGGATGAACTGCATTATGAAAATGAGGAAATTGCAAATCATCGTTCGTCTGTTAAAATTGAGAAAGTGGTTCGTGAAATTCATTTTAATCATCCCAATGATTTGTGCACTGCCTCTTATTTTTATGAGCCATCCAGCGAATTTCAAACTCAACAGTATAAAGGTAACGTTTCGGGTACGTATGCATTTGCCGCACAGGCAGTCAAAGTTGCTGTAGATGTTTATACCGGTAATGTGAGAGTATTGGATGTGTGGGTGGCACAGGATGTTGGAAAAATACTGAATCCGCTTGGAGCACAGGGACAAATAGAAGGAGGAGTTTTAATGGGGATGGGGTATGGATTAAGTGAGGAATTGATTTCAGAGGAAGGCAGAATGTTAAACCCAAATTTTCATAATTATAAGATGCTTACTGCGACAGATACACCGGCAATACATTTTTATCCGATTGAAACCAATGACCCTTCGGGACCTTATGGAGCTAAGGGAATAGGTGAAGCGCCTTTGATTCCTACTGCCGCGGCTATTGCAAATGCAGTGGCAGATGCTATAGGTGTCAGAATATATTCATTGCCGTTGACGCCTGAGAAGGTGTTGAGAGCTATGGAGGAATATAGAAATTAATTGAGACGGGTTTAAAACCCGTCTGTACATTCATTAGAAATTGGGAATTGTATGTTGGATGTTAAATATTAGATGTTAGATATTTGAAGTTTGATGTTAGATAAAATAAAATGAATAAATTAGAAAAATATTTTACGCCATACCGGAAAAATGTAATCGGTAATGGCTATGAATTCCGTACTCCTTACGGTATAAAAAAAATGATTTATGCTGATTGGGCGGCGAGCGGTCGTTTATATAGACCGATTGAAAACAAAATATCTAATGTCATTGGTCCTTATGTTGGAAACACACACACCACTACAACTGTCACCGGTACTTTAATGACAGGCGCATATCATGAGTCGAAACAAGTCATAAAAGATTCTGTAAATGCAGGCAAAAACGATGTGTTATTATCCTGTGGGTCAGGCATGACAGCGGCAGTAAATAAACTTCAAAGGGTACTCGGAATCCGGGCGCCTGAAAAAATCAGAAAGATGACTCATATACCTGAAAAGGAAAAGCCCGTCATATTTGTGACACACATGGAGCATCATTCCAATCAAACCTCCTGGTTGGAAACAATAGGCACTGTTGAAATTATTCAGCCCGACAAACAGGGCTATGTTGATTTAAACAATTTTGAGAATTTACTGAAGAAATACAAAAGCAGAAAAACTAAAATCGCCGCCGTTACGGCTTGCTCAAATGTCACTGGCATTGAAACTCCTTACTATTCCATAGCGGGCATGATACACAGGCATGGCGGATTATGCTTTGTTGATTTTGCGGCATCAGCTCCTTACGTTACTATAAACATGAATCCCGCGAAACCGGAAGAAAAATTAGATGCCATTTATTTCTCACCACATAAATTTCTGGGGGGTCCCGGTTCTGCCGGAATATTGATTTTTGACTCTGAAATCTACAAGAATAAAGTACCTGACCATCCGGGCGGTGGCACTGTTGCCTGGACTAATCCCTGGGGAGAACATCAGTATTTTTCTGACATTGAGGAGAGAGAAGACGGTGGCACTCCCCCATTTCTTCAAACCATTAAGACAGCTCTATGTTTTAAATTGAAAGAAGAAATGAAAGTTAATTTCATCAGGGAAAGAGAAGAAGAATTGATGAATATTTTATTTACACATTTAAAAAATCTTAAAGGAGTAGAGATTTTAGCTCGCTCAATAGAAAAGCGTCTGGGGATTATTTCCTTTTATATAAACGGACTTCATCATTCGCTTGCAGTAAAATTATTGAATGACCATTTCGGAATACAAACAAGAGGCGGGTGCGATTGTGCCGGTACGTATGGTCATTACTTGCTGAATATTGATAAAGGGAAGTCGCATAAAATTACTTCGAAAATAGATAAAGGGATTTTGTTGATAAAACCAGGGTGGGTGCGAATTTCCATTCACCCAGTTATGACAAATGATGAAGCGAATATTTTTTGTGATGCGATCACTTATATTTCAAAAAATTACAGGAAAATGAGCAAGGATTACTATTACGATAAAAGAATTAATGATTTTTTTCATAAAAATTTCAGAGGAAAAGAATCGGAAGAAATAAAATCGTGGTTACAATGAATTTTTCAGTCATATCCCCCACAACTCATTCAGAGTTGATTAGTGCCATACAAAAGAATCGTCAATTTCGTTTTGGCGCAGGATATACAGACCTTATTCCTGAACTAAATAAAAATTCAGAGGCAACCGATGTAATTATTAATTTATCCAACCTTAACGATAAAATTTTTACGTCTATTACCCGCGAAAAGAGATTTCTCAGGATAGGGGCAATGGTTACCGCTGATCAGATTTCTGAAAATTTTTTTATATTAAAAAATTTTCCTGTACTTCACCAAGCGGCAAACACACTTGCATCACAACAAATCAGGCATGTTGCTACTATTGGCGGAAATATCTGCACGGCTTCTCCTTCAGGTGATCTTGCCTGTGCCCTGGTGGCTCTTAAGTCAGAGGCGGAAATTATCAACGTCAATAATAAACACATAAAAATACCAATAAATGAATTTTTTAAAGGTCCAAAACAAAGCGTTTTAAAAAAACAAGAAATTTTAAGAAGTGTCATCATCCCTCTTAACGAAAAAAACTACAAACAACATTCCGGATTCATTAAAGTAGGAACCCGCCGTTCTATGGAATGTTCTGTAGTGTCACTCGCATATCATATTCAGTATGATAAGAATGGATTAATTCAAAAATCAGGTGTTGCTATAGGCGCTGTAGCTCCCACAATTAAAAAAACAGCTAAAGCGGAAGAATTTTTGATTAATAAAAATATTTTTTCATTTTCAGACATGCATAAGGAAGAATTTGCACAATTAATTCTTTCATACTCCTCCCCCATCAGCGATGTTCGTGCAAGCGCATGGTATAGAAAAGAAGTGTTGTATAATATTAGTAAAGGTGTCTTTCGTTTGTAAATTCAACCTCACCCCAGCCCCTCTCCAAAAAAATGGAGAGGGGTAATAAATTGTTTGAATTTTTATCAAGTTTATATTGAAATCAAAATTTTCAACGAATTTCAACAATTTTTTTAAAAATATATAAAATCCCAATGATTCGACTCAATGCCAATGAAAATTTTTATGGATGTTCCGGGAAAGTGATCAGCGCTATGAGAAAAAAATTGAAGGATGTTAATTTCTATCCCGATTTTAATCCTATATCCCTTGAAAACGAACTTGCCGGAAAATTAAATGTGACGCGGGAAAATATTGTCATCGGAGCCGGTTCTGTACGGATTATTGATGGAATTATTCAAACTTTTTGCGCTAACCAAAATGATGAAATAATAACATTTGAAAACAGTTTCTCTGCGTACCATCAACTGGCTGGTGCATACAATAGAAAATATATTTTTGCAAAGCAAGAAAACTTTATATGCCGGCTTAAAAATATTTTTCCTTTACTAAATAAAAACACTAAAGTAATTTTTCTGGCTAACCCAAACAATCCAACAGGAACCATTATAACCCATGATGAACTGAATGAATTTATGAAACGATTACCCTCTCCTGTTTTAATGGTTGTAGATGAAGCGTATTGCGAATATGTATGTGACACACGTTTTCCTGATTCTGTTTCTTTACTGAAAAAATATCCTAACCTTATCATTGCAAGAACATTTTCAAAAGCGTATGGACTTGCAGGACTTCGCATAGGGTATGCTATTGCACATAAAAAAAATATTCATAATCTTAAAAAAACAAGAATACCCTATTCCATTAATTATCTTTCTGAGACAGCGGCTAAAGTAGCGTTGAGTGATAGAGCATTTATAAAAAAGTGTTGTGCTGATAATGATAAGGAAAGGAAAATTTTATTTGATAGTTTGGTAAAATCGGGATATAACGCGCTTGAATCACAAGCAAATTTTATTTATGTGTATTTTGCTTCTGAAGAAGAAAAGGAAATCATTTTTAAAAAACTCTTCGATAGTAATATCTTAGTTTGCAATATGAAAATTTTTGAGCAGGAAAAGTGTTTGCGGATTGGCGTGGGAGATAGAAAGACAAATAAAATGATTTTAAAGTGTCTGACCTCACCCCAGCCCCTCTCCAAAATGGAGAGGGGTGAAAAATAGCCCGTTAGGATAATTTCCATACCTAACCAGCTTAATATATTTTAAATAGGTTTATATAATTTGAACTATCCTTATAATGAAAAAAAAATTCCTATTTGCTTTAATTTCTTTGGCAATTCTTTTCTCAATTTTATTTACCTTACGTTTTTCAATTCTCCGTAGTATGGGTGACTACCTGAAATCTACAGATCCTCATCATAAAACAAAATATTTATTTGTATTGAGCGGCGGTGCCATAGAGCGTGGTGAATCAGCGGCAAAATTATTTCATCAGGGTATTGCAGAAAAAATTATCTGTACCGGAAGAGTAATTCCTCAGGAGCTAATCATAGTAAATAATCCATTGTTTGAATCCCATCTTACAAAAATGTGGCTTGAGAGAAAAGGAGTGCCCGATTCAGCTATTTATTTACTTGAATTTGGAACGAGCACCATGGAAGAATCCCGTGCCATGCTTGAGTATTGTCAAAAAAATAAAATAACAGAGTTTACGGTTTTAAGTTCAATTTTTCACACACGCCGTGTACGATGGGTTTTTAAGGACTTTAAAAATTATGGAATTACGGTTTACGTTGCCGGTTCACCCGCAAACCGGTACGATGAAAACTTCTGGTGGCAATCGGAGGATGGGTTACTGATGGTGAATAATGAATATATGAAATTGATGTATTATTGGTTGAATTATTAATCTTCCTTAGAAGAACTACAAATTAATTGATAACCGGCACTAAAGTTGCTTTCATTAGTTTTCGTTGTCGTTTTCATAATTGCTATTGGCAGTTTTTATTTTTTTCTTCGTCAAAGTAGTCAAGTATTTTCGGAATTAAGTCGTATTGTGTCTTGTAAGTTTGTCTGTCGGTGAGATAAACTGTCTCAATTATCGGAACAAGTCCTTTGAGGTAAATCCACTTTCTATCTTCGTAATATTTCTTGTATATTTTGTCGGCTTCTTGTTGTCCTAAAACTATTTTGCAAAGAACCACTTCGTTCGCTCTTACTAAGTGTTCATATAAACAAGTTTCCCAGTCCCCGCCATATCCTTGCTTGTTTTGCTCATCAAAAATGGGGCGTATTAAACAACTGTCTTTTTCAAGTTGCGGAAAATACTTGTGAATAATCGGGTTGCAGAAAGCGTGGCTGAATTCATGCAATACATAGTATTGAAGTATCTCGTCTATGTTAAAATCGGGAATTTGCTTGCTATCATGTTTGGGTCCGATTATACCATAAATTTCTCGTCCTTTTTGTGAATTAACCGATGCTCCAAAACCCCCGTCATGCAATAATGGCGTCAAGACGATATTGTAACTAAAATTTGTTTCTCCGTAATGTCTTTCTAAAATGCTAATGATGTCTTGTTCCATTAATTTTTTTACTACGGGAGCAGTAATAATGTCATAATAGGTTTTGTGGTCTTCATAAAATTTATGAAAATTTGATTTCACATAAAAATCATACAATTGTTTTTTTATAAGTTCAAGAGTGTCTCGGCGGGTTTCATATTCTTCAATTTGGTTTTCTTCATTTGTAATCTTTCCAATGGTCTTAAAATCCGGGAAAGAAAATTGATATAAATACCAGGGGGCGGAACTGCCGTTAAACCATCCTTCTGAAATAACTCCTTTAGTCAATGAAATAATAGGATGGGTTTTGAATTTGTCAAAATATTTGTCAATGTCTTTTTTATAGGAGATGTCCGCTTTTGTTATTAAAAAATAGTCGGAAAGATATTGAACCGTTGTCAGCAGTTCCATTCTCTCATCAACATAAATGTGAAGTTTGCTTTGCTTTGTCCCGCTGTCATTACAACTGAAGAAAGTCAGTAGGGAAATTATACAAATGAAAAGGTATCTAAGTGTCATAATCGAATTGTTTTCCTTTGTTACCAGCCGTTTTTCATTTCATCTTCAATGTCAGTCAGGTAGATTTTGTCCATTGGCTCTGTATAAGGGTCTGTCCGCTTTTTCCCGTTCGTATAATATTCCTTTGCCTTGAGAAGATTTTTGTCATACTCAACCTTTTCAGACAGTTTTTTATAAGCAAGTGCTAAATAATAATATGTCTCCGCTAAATAGTCGTTGATTTCTATTTCTTTTTTCAAAGCAGTAATTGCACCATTGTAATCGTCAGTTTCCAATTTTAATACACCTAAATGGAGATAGTCGTAAAGTGAAGGACTATAATTGTCAGAGGAAAATTGCTGTTCAATTATTTCAATGGCTCTTTTCTTTTGTCCAAGTACTTTATAACATAATGCTTTTGCTATGTTGAGATGGTAATCACCATTTATGGAATACCCAATGTCATAATTTACTAAAGAATCCAGTTTTTCAATGTCCTTGATGGCTCCTTCATAGTCCCTTAAAAATTGATAGCGACACCAACCTCTGTAACCTAAATATTCTGCCGGGCTGAGTTCAACGGCTTTGTCAATTAGTTTTTTCCAAGTAACAAAATTTCCTCTTTTCAAATACGGAACTGCCTTTTCAAAATAAGCGTAAGCAAAAGTCGGACAGAGTTCAATTGCTTTGTCAAAGTGTATTTGAGATTCTTTTGAACCTTGCTCAAATTCTATGGCTTTAATTGCTTCAAGGCAAGCATTGTAACATAAAGTATCACCCTCCCATTTGTAAATATTACAATTAGGTTGTCCTACGCAGTTAACAACGAAAAAAATAAAAATAATATAAAGTCCAATATTTTTTGTCATGGCATTATTTCCTTTATTTCTCCATTAACAATTTTGAAACTCAAATAACAATAATAACCGTAAGATTTCCCTTCGTATTGAATTGGATTCCATCCATTGAAGTTCTTTGTATGTTGTAAAATTTGGTCGCAAAACTTCTTGTCAAACTCTACTGGCTGATAATCAAAATCCATTGTCTGCATTCTGAACTTTCCCGCTTTGCCCTCATCATTTACATAAAAGCGAATGATAACATACCCATTTACTTTTTCAAATCCTCCGTTTTTATAGTTTTCTGTGAAATACCTGACAATCGTTGGTTTTTCTCCTTCGTATCTCGGTTTTGCAAATATTGCCAAAGTGTCTGCAACTTTAAAAGCGGGGTCGTCCATTTTTTCGTCAAAAACAATTTCACCAACCTGATTTGAATATTTGTCGTCCTTTACTTCTTGAGTTTGTCCGCAAGCGCAAAGTGTTGTCAGTAGAGTAGTCAATATAAGTAGAAGTGTTCTATTCATTATCTAGGTCGTCTAAAATGGCTGGTAACGTCTATAAGTTTTCGAATTTTTTTGTCTGTTGTTAATTGCTGTGTTCATTGTCAGTTCTTATTCAAGTTTATTTGTTCACGAAAAAATTTATTCAGTTCGTCTTTTTTAATTCCAAATTCTTTTTCAATTGCAACAATGGTGTCGTCATACGACATAAGTTGTTTTAACTTGTCAAGTCCACCATTTTTGTATGCCAGATAACAAAGCAGTCCCTGAATTGTGCTATTAGGATTTGTAAAGTTGTCCATATACCAGAAATCTTCAAAGTCATTCAAATTTATTTCGGGATGTTGATTGAGATAATCATTTAATCTTGTCAAATGCCATTTTAAATCGTGTCCGATTGAACCACCATAAAAAACCGCTAATCCCTCAACCAACGAAGAGTTAGGAAATAAACGATTCAAATAAATATGGACTACTTCGTGAAAATAGTTTTCTCCGAGACCACCCGCAAAAACTGTATTTGTTTCTTGGTCTGAGATTCCGCTTGGTTTGTCCTTGTTACCCATTCCGATTGCAAAGTCAAGTCCACGCAAATGTTGGATTTCTTCGTATGTGTCAGCAAAGTAATAGTCAATAGGAGCTGAATTTAATTTCCATTGTTTTCTCAAACTATCTATGGATGAAATCAGAATAGTTGCTTTTGCTTTATCAAAAATATGTGTCAGTGGAAAATGAAATGTTAAACTACCAATTTTTTGGATTTGCCAATTATAGCTATTAACAGTTAAGGCATTATATAATTTGTATTCTCCGTTTTCTTTCTTTGCAAACACGGAAGTGATACAAAGAGCATAAATATTCTTTAAACTATCAGACCATCCGAACAAAGTTTTGATTTCAATAAAACCATTTTGAGATTTCATATATAAAATTGTCGGATACCCCATTGAATAAGTTGGGGTCTCGGTATTGATTGCGTTGAGCAGTTGGTCAACTTTCGGATATTTTATTTTCTCAGATTCAGCCCAGTAAGGACTGTTTTTAATGTTGTCTTTGTTTGGTTTTGAAATAAGATAATTTGTCCAAAGAGTATAAACCGCTTTTAACTCTTTATCTGTCGTGTCAACCCCGGGATTTAAAGGAATTTGTCCAAATGCTGTAGTTGTAATTGTCAGAAGCAGTATGTAGTGTCTCGTCCTGAAAAAAGTTGACACTTTTATAGCGGTTTGACACGGGAAACAAAAACAAAAAAAGAATAAACCCACGCTTAGCATTTTTGAAATTTTTTTTTTCTCTCGCTCATTTGGCACATTCCGATTTTTGCAACGCTCAAAAAATCGGAAAGAGCCAAATTTTTCCACCCAAAAAAAAATAAATGATGAATTCAAAAACTTACTCACTCACTATCAATTTCCCTATTGCTATTATCTGCTTCTCTTTCTTCACCCGGTAAAAATAAATTCCTTTCGCAAAATCTTTCACTTCCACCGTCAAGTGATTGTTTTTTATTCCGGTGGTGCTGAATACCTGCTGACCGAGAATGTTGGTGAGGGTGACTTCATCGGGTTGCAGATTATTAAAGTCAATATTGAGAAGTGAGGTGGCGGGGTTGGGGTATATATTAACGAAACCGGAAAAGAACATATTAGAAATTCCGGCCCCTAATCCGTTTATTATGATAGTATAATCCTCTGCTTGTCCATACTTGACACTATCGCAAGAACCGAGAATACTATATGTAAAAAGATCTGAAATAGCCCTCATTCTTATTGGAGTATTTAATGCAGTTCCTGATGAAGGGATAGTAATTATCCCAGAGTGATAAACAAGGGAATCATTGGTAAAAAAAACTAATTCTGTTATTTCAAGCACTCCATCATTGTCATAATCGATAAAAACTTTTACATCTTCTTTTAGAGTAGTGCCTATCCTACCTGTTGTTATAGAAATCGGATAGCTAACCCCCGTATCCAGAGTGGTCATTTTAGTACAAGTGAAATCCTTATATCCACCATCATTCTTGGCTACATCGGTAGTATTATTAATAGTATTGAAAACGATATTGCGAATTCCTATTCCATAGTTATTGGATAAATTTTTTGCATAAACTGTGCATGCTGGCAAGGGTGCATCGTAAAGAGTAAGGAAATTGGTTTTGATGATTGAATCACTCCAATTGTTATTGCTGATTTTTAATTTGACTGAATAAATTCCGGAGGAAGAATAAGTATGATTAGGATTCCGGTTTGTATAATCTACTATTCCATTGTTATCAACATCCCATTCCCATGAAGTTGCCCATAAACTTGAATCTATAAACTGTATTGGAGTGCCTACACAAAATGAAGTGTTATTAACATTTCCTATTTGAGCAATGGGTTTATTGCTACCTACACAACCAGTAAGATTTAGATTTGATGCAGTTGGATAATTGGATAAATATTGTCTTCCTCCCGGTCCTATGTTTGCACGGATGCGCATTATTTGCTCATTGGTAAATTGATTCTTACAATCGTCAGATGAATAGTCCATATAATTATGGACAAATAAATTATTAGAAGAACTACCATCACAAGCATTAGTGCCCGATGAATCACAATAGACGGAGCTTCTTTTATGGGGTGGCGTATCGCCACAACAATCACCTAAATCACTGCCACATTGATTGCCGACCGGACAAGTAGTTCCACCTAAATCTCCCTCAAAAGTATGAAATAATCCTAAAGCATGCCCCATTTCATGCGTAGCGACATGAGAATTTACTGAAAGTCCAAATACACCATACCCAACTAAAAAACTTGCTACTTGCGAAAACCCTGCCAAGCCGCTTGCAAATTTATTGACAACCCAGATACTCAAATAGTTGTTTTTACTCCAAAAGCCGGTCAATGCCATAAGTTGATTTAGATTAGTACCCGTAACCCCGTTAGCAACATAATCGGGCACTCCTGAAGCGTCTACTCTATTGATTCCTGAATGTGGGTTTCCGTACGGGTCTATTGAAGCTAAGCAAAACTCTATTTTTGCATCAACACCCATTCCATTTATATTGCTATAATCTTCGTTCAGAATATTTATTGCATTAATCACCTGCAAATCGGGAATATTTTCATTGGCTCCAACTGATGAACCAACATGCATAATATGAACAGCTACTGGAATTGTATAAATAGTATCCGAATTAATTTTCCCACTTGTGGAAATTATTTTTTGCAAAATATTCAGTGATTCATTTTGGTATGCAAGATATGTGGAATCGCTTTTCATTATTTGTTCATCACAAATTGCCTTCTCAAAAGTGATTTGTGCTTTTGAATTGAATGCAATGAAAATCAAAATTATCGCCTTTAAAAAAAGTAATTGTTTTTTCATTTCATTTTGATTTTTAATTGTTAAAAAATATTTTTCGGTTCATAAATCTGTTTCAATCATTATTTTATTTTCTGTCAAGTTTCACAAGGTTGTTGGGTTAAACAAACTTACTTTGTCTTAAATTTGTTTTGCAAATATAAAATTTTATTTTTAAACCTATACGGTTTTTGTAAAAACAATTCTGGATTGAGTTCGTACCATTTTTTGACTGCCTAAAAAGGTGTTTTCACATTCAATTATTTTTTCAAACTACCGTGCCTCCTGTAAAGAAGATAATACACTAAAAACTTCATCAGTTGTGTATTCATTTCATCCTTTATTATATTGCTCTCTGAGGATATTGTTTGATTTAATAATTCCGTTTGCTCTTTCTACCATACCATTTGTTTTTGGAGCGCTGGGTTTGGTTAAACGATGGTCAATATTTTCTATTTTGCACAATTCGTCCATTTTAGAGGGCTTGGAGCAACTATCTCCTTTTTTAGATACCAATAAATTCAAGAGCGTTGTGTGTGTCCAGAATGGCAAATAAATCCAAAGGGTGAATGTCCATTATGCGTCCCGATAGTATCGGGAAAACATTAGTCCCAACAGTAATGTCGTGACAAGGTGATTTACCGTAAGGTATGCACTGAAATAAGCGGGACTGTAAAGGTCTGTACTGACGAACAGAAATCGGATAGGAGGCAAAACTGAAAAGACGAGGTAGCAAAGCTTACTAAAGTCCAAAGATTAAATCATTCAGTTTTGTAGATCTGACCTTATAAGTGTCCGCCAGAAGCCGTGTCGTCTCATGCTATACTGTTTCATTGGTTAAAACGAAGATAATGTCTTTGCTTTTGTCTCCCGTTTTACGAGTTGTATCCAGTTTAAATTTATTTCTTAATAAAAGTTTGGTTGAATTAACATTGTCCTTATGAGTGTATGCTTCAATTTTTCTTAGTTTCATTTTATTAAATCCGAAGTCAAGAACTTTTACCAACGCTTCTTGCATATATCCCATGCCTTGAAAGTCGGGGTTAAGTGTGTAACCTGTTTCTGCTTTACATTCTATTTTTGAAATATTCCAAAGACAGATTGTCCCGATAAATTTATTTGTCCCTCTTTGAGTAATTATCCATAACACTGATTCATTATTTACTATTTCCTTTTGTATTTTGGCAATGAACTCTTGCGTCTGCTCAATAGATGTATGTCTGAACCCTTCAAGATATTTATTTACTCTATCGTCTGAACGATGCAAAAAAATGTCTTTGTCATCAGTTGTTTCAAGTTGCCTTAAAATTAAACGGTCAGTTGTCAAAATTGGAAAAGGTGTGAATCTAGTTTCAATCATTGGTCGTCACTTTTTAATTTTGTAGTGTCGGAGTGTAGAGGAAGATTTAGTGCAACAGTGGCTGAATTGCATGTCCTATGGACGCAAAGAAACTCTAGTTGTTAGCATCAGTGCATTTTTGTCTTTCGTGTCTGTTGTTCGTTACTGATGTTGCTTTAAAATCATTGTTAGTAAAAGCCCAAAACTTCTGTCTACCGATTTAAGTTTACCCGTTGTAAAGGAAACGCCAATTCCTGGACTCCCGTAGTAAGTAGGGGTTGGATAAATACCAAAAGGTACATCAGCAAGTCCAAAACCTGAAAGAGAATAAAACTTACAGATTTTATTTTCCTCCCAAACAATTGTTGCAGTTGCCCCGAAGAAACCGCCTTTATTAATTTTAACTTTTTCGTTTTGTTTGATTGTATGTTTATAATATGTACCTGATTTAATTATTCGTTTTACTTTGTCTGCTCTGAAAGTATATGTTTTATTGTTAAAGTTGCCGTCACTGATAATGTAAACTGTATTTTTTTCGTGATTATTTAAATTGTTTTTAATAAAAGTGTCATCACCGTAATAAGTGTCAAGCGTCAGAGTCATTGTCCCTATGCTGTCACACGTGAAGTTTTTAAATTTAAAACAATTTGCTCCTTTCCCATGTGCTTGCTGTTTGATTGCTCTATAAAGTGATGCGATGTCATCCCCTTTTTTGCTTATACATTTAAAGGTTTGGATAAATTTTAATGAGGAACTATCTGATGAATTTTCAATAAATGCAAATAAGTTGTTATTACTTTTTGTTTGTCCGTTGCTTCTTTGTCCAAGTAGCAGAAAAATTGTCGCTATGAAAAGGATTATCCACCTAATAATTGTCTGATTTTGTGGTGTCAATTTGCTGTAAAAATATGTACGAAAAACGGTCGTCATTGCATTGGTGCTAATGTTTTGAGGGTTTAAGAAGTGGCGATGTTAATATGACTTCCCTGTCAGAAAGCACAAAGTTAATTTAAAATTACGAACTGTCAAATTTTCAAGTAGCCAGCTATTTCTTTAAACCATATGTTAGCGGTATGTGGCACTTTTGTCCGCTATTTTGAAAGTCGTTTAATTTCATTTTCAATTTGCCCGATTACTTCTTCGTTTCTTATTTTGTCATCAATGCTGAACACGATAAAAACTTTTCCGCCAAACTTTTTTGTAAATTCGTCAAAACTCACTCTCATTCTTTCTGTCGCTGAATAGTTACCGAAATTTGCTTTTGCCGTGACGGGTTTGATTTGTATGCCAAATGCTTTTTTGCCAACCCAACCGAGATAATCAATGTCTCCAGCGTGGTCAAGCTCAGGGTCGCTTTCTACAAATTTTACATTTGGAAATTCTTTTGCAAGATTGTCTTCAATAACTGATTTCTCTCTTATGAAACCGTCATAAGTTCTGTTGATGGTTAAATTAAAAATATAATCAACACAGTCCTGTAATGTAAGTTGGTTAAATGCTTCTGTCCATTCAGGAATTACAATTTCTTTGATTTTTACATAGAGCCGTTCACCAAGCTCTTCCAAACTTTCTTTTGTAATTTTACTTGGTGTTTTTCCGTCCGTATTGGCATTTTGAAAATACCATTTCTGCCATTCTTCAAATGATTTCGGTTGACATTCACGAATGAGAGCCATCACTGTGCCGACTTTATTGGGACGAGATAACTGATATGTTTGACAGGTGTAATTGAGAACTTTCTCTTTCTTTCCGAATTCTTTTAAATATCGCTTAAATGTTGATTTGGGTATTGGATTCGTTAAAAAGGGTAATGAATTTTTGTTTGTACTTAAAATCAGTTTTGCTGTCCACTTGCACTAACCCGTTTTTGATTAAATGAGCATTGATAAAAGTTTGGTTTTCAAGGTATAAGTAGCAAAGTAAATTATTTTCGCTGTCGTATTTTACATTGTCGTATTTAAGAAAAACTCTATTGCCTTTTGTTTTGTTTGTAAGAAAAGCAATGGCTTTCCCATTTATTTTTTTATCCTCTCTAATACCAATAAGTTTTACAGTCAGGTTATTGCTTAACCGAATTTTTTCAGGACTGACAATTTCTTTGACTGTAAAAAATTCTTCTCTTTCTACCGAACTATTTTTGTCAATCTTAGAACCGAATTGTAATTTTTTAATATCTATTTTTTTGTCAAGTGTATGAGGGTCTTTGAAGATATATGGTTGCTTTTGAATTTCCATTTGAAAATCTATATGGGTTTTCTCCACCATAAATTCAAAAGTTGTTTCGTGCCCGCCATAGGTGGATTGATTTGCTGAAAGTTTTTGCTTTATGACAGGAATAAATTCAGGATTGATTTCATAGCCAACCGAATTTCTTCCAAGATTTTTTGCGGCAAGGTTTGTAGTTCCACTGCCTGCGAAAGGGTCAAGAACCGTGTCGCCAACAAATGCAAACATTTTTATTAATCTTCTCGGCAATTCTTCGGGAAACATTGCAATGTGATTGTCTTGCCTTGCTCCTGCAAAATTCCAATGCCCTGCAAAGAATGTATTCCATTCTGTTGCTGTCATTTTTGAAAGTTGTTTATTTTCATTTGTCGGTTTTGGCGCGTCTCCCAATTTTTTGAAAACCAAAATAAATTCGTAGTCCAATTTCAAAATTCCATTTCGTGGATATGGATAAGAACCCATCTGAACACCACCACCTGTCGTGTTGGATGTAGTTACTTTTTGCCATATAATAGCGCCCATATAGTCAAATCCAATGTTTTCGCAGAACTTAACAATTTCCTCTCGGATAGGAATTACTTTGTAGCGTCCGTAATAAACAGCACGAGCAAATTGATCTCCAATATTTACGCATAAACGGCAACCATTGTGAAGAGTACGGTAACACTCTTTCCAAACTAAATTGAGGTTGTTGATATAACTTTCGTAACTGTCGTGAAAACCGATTTGATTGTCTGTCCCATAGTCCTTGAGTTGCCAGTAGGGCGGTGAAGTGATAACCAAATGAACGGAATTGTCTGCCAATGCAGTCATTTGCCTGCTGTCACCGTTTATTATTTTATGATGTGTTTTCAATCGCCTTTTATTTTGGTCAAATTTACAATAAAAAGATTGTCTTTGTCTGCAAGTTGTAAACCGTCATGGTCTTTTTTGCCATTACCGCCAACGCCAGTCCATCTAAAAACTATCTTTCACCAGCAAAAATACACAAAAATCAGATGTATTAGAAGCAAAATACGGAAGGGGAAAAAAATAGACCGAATGAAAATTAAAAATAAATTCTCTCAGGTACTTCTTGAACACATTTTCATAAATAAGCCACTCCACCTTTTTAACGAAATCCCCATAGAGAAAAAAAGGGAAAAAATCAAGGGAAAAAAAAACTTCCGACCAGAGGCAGATTCAGTGCAACAGTGGCTGAATTGCATGTCCAATGGGCGCAACGAAGCCTTAGTTGTTTTAGTTGTAGTTTTATGTAATTAATTGGCATTATCGCTCATTTTCCACTCTGGAAATATATTTTCATTTGCTATAAAATTGAGCCTTTCTTGTAATTCAAAGGGACAGTTTGAGGCATTCACCATGTCTTTACATAAAACAAGAACTTCTGCTCTTAGTTCGGTTTGTTTTTGAATAGTAGGATGAGCCAAACATCGGATAAAATACCCCCAACGTTTTTTTGGATGCTTAAATTCATTGCGCCAATTTCGAATAATATATATGCAGGCGTCAGCAAGAGGAAAAGAATTATCAATGTGACTTATTGTCAAAGAATAAAATAAATTTCGATTAATAATTTTGTAATTGTGGAGCAATCTATCAACTTCATTCTGCCAAACACTTATATCAAAAAGTGACACTTTGAGAATTTGTAGATAATAATTATATACTGGTATTGGAAAAGCAATATCATTTTTTGCTATGAAAATTTGATTTACTATTTTCTCGATAATAGGGTTCTGTTTATCTACTTTTAAAAAAATTATAAGTGAACGGTAAACAGATTGAGCTCGATATTTTCCAAGCGGTGATGTAAGTATTTCCGATGCAATATCAAACGCTTCAATATCCAATACAGTCAAGCATGTTGTAAAATCAGCATTAAAATTTTTAGTACAATATAAGTTTATGTGCTCGCGTGCTTTTTTATTTGCAATAGGTTCTCCTTTAACGGCGATTAAACAGTTAACAAAAACATCAGGCTGATATTTAAGATTGACAGAATTCAAGTACGTGCGAGCTTTTTCTTTAGCAATTTCTTCATCTTTAAGAATTCTAATGCAAATTCCAAAGCACTCAGAATATTTACTATGATCATATAATAAAAGAAACCTATTAGCAGCATCTCTGGCTATTCTATTCTTCTTAATTAGTTTTAAACAGGCAGTAAAAATATGATTTGAATATTCAGCACCATCGGTATTAATAAAATTACAAATTGTTGGATAAATACTTGCATGCAAGCCAAGTCTTTCTATAAAAACAAATAAACTTTCGGTATTATAGCGAACTAACAATTTTTCAGCCGTGAAATCATTTGGAACTCTTTTTATTAATTCATCCTTTTCTAACATGCGATAGAAATTGGAAAGAACTGGATTACAAACAATCTCAGACTTAACCAAATTATTTAAGATAGTTAAAACACTTGTCTGACTTAAGTGCTTTTTTATCCAATTAATGATAGGTTGCCAAATTCTATCATATGATATGCCTAATTGCATGAGTTTGTTTATATAATCAATCCTTTTTTCATTAGAAATGTCTAAAAAATCATCTTTGAATAAAATTTTAACGTAACCGGGTGATTCGGTTTTTGCTTGAATGAGGAAATCGCAGAAGGAAAGAATTTGATTTTGAGTCAATATCTCATTATTTGGCGAAATACTTTGAATTAATGATGATAAATCATCTTTAGTATTTTCTGTTTTTAGCGAATTAATTATCTGAAATAGCGAGGAGTTTATTTTGTACTTTATATATGATTTTATCTGAATACTTTTCCAACCTTCATCCGCCAAGGTATCATGCAGGAAGCGTACTTGTAAGTATTGTTTATCGCCACTTTTTTTAATACGTATGTAGAAATAGCGCTTAATAATGGTCTCATTAAGCAAAGTAGCACTATTCGAGTTTAATTCTAAAGGTCTCCTTTCTCCTGAATAAGTTTCTGCTAATACAAGAATTGCTTCTGGTGACAGTATTACTGAATATTCGGAATACAAATTAGCATACAAGTTTAATATTTGGGCAATGCCTTCATAAAAAGCACTATCTCTTGTGCATAATTGTTTATAATCGCTTTGAATTATTTCAAGAAAATAATTATTAGCATTACTTTGAATTATTGAGGCATCGGCATGTTGATAAACAAAAAGCATTTGAAAAAGTCCCGTTTTTAATAATCGTTCTTTTTGTTCTTCAGAAAATTTGTTTTTCCATTTGGGAATTTGGTCTATAATAAATGAAAGTAGTGATCCATTCTCATCAGAAGTTAAATCATGTGTTACTCTTTCCGAAACAGGGTAGTAGCTTTGATTGGAATATCTGTCCCCAATTAACAGTCTTACATTGGATTTCGTTTTTACCTTTTGCAACAAAGTTTTTGCTGTAATTCGATCATTGGTTTTTGAGAAATTTCTATACCAATCCTCAAGGACAAGAAGATATTTTTCATTTGGATTATTTTCTATATCATATAGCCATTCATTTTTGAGAAAATCTTCTGCATTATCTGCAATCCAATAAACTGTAAATTGATTTCTTAAGTCATGTGCAATTCTTCTGAGTAAAACTGATTTACCGCTTCCTCCATCTCCGCGAACTATAGTAGCTATTGGATTATCATTAAAAGGGATGGAAAAAGAGTTATTGATTTCTTGACAAATATTTGAGTAATGTTCTCTCTGAGCGTCCCATTTTTTTATGATTCCATACCATTGAGTAAAATAATTACCTGAATAAAAGTTGAGTGGTTGCCAATTTTCATTGTTTCCCTTCATTAGTTCTGCCTGAATAAAATCATCATAAATCCATTGTGCACCTGGAATGTAATTCAGATAATAGCGAAGTAACCATTTTGAGCGGGCAATGTCCTCTTGCATTTGATTCCAAAACCAAGGTGTAACAATTATATTAGCGGCACTAAGCGTTTTGCAGGTATTTTGAATCTCAGGACTGGTCTCAATGCTAACAGCGAAAATAAATTGTTTTAGATCAGGAAATTTTTCTACAGCTTGAGCTAAATCATTTTTAAGTTGTGAAATTAGAATAGCACTAGGCACTTCTTTTTTGCATAACTTACACTGTAAATATCTTCCATCGTAATAAGTTGAATAAATATCAATACCGTATTGCTTTTGCCCCCTTCTTCCATAACGATAATATTCGGCTCCATACTTATCACGGGCAATCAAAAGACAAAGACGTTCAAAATCATCATCTGTTGTTGGAAGTGGTATGGAAGAAGGGTCTCTGTAGTCCATTAAATAGGTCTTGAAAAATTACAGCTAACGTCAGTCCGTCTAAAAACTACCTTTAAATAGCAAAAATACATTAAAATCGGATAGCATAGAAGCGATATACGAAAGGTACATAAAAATTGAACGGAATGAAAATTAAAAATTTGGTATCAACCGGAGGTCGTATTTTGCTTTTAAGGATTTCAAAAATTTGGAAAATAAAAAAATTAATTCTCTCGGGAACTTCTTGTACACATTTTTATAAATAAAACCACTCTACCTTTTTAATGAAATCCCCATTGAGAAACAAAACTCAACATTCAAAAGGGAAAAAAACTTCCTCAGAGGAAGATTTAGTGCAACAGTGGCTTCATAGCTTGTCCTATGGACGCAACGAAGCCTTAGTTGTTAGCTACTGGTTTTCTGTCTGTCCGAGAATGTGTCGTTTCCATTCTTGCACGAAGGTAATTAAAAGCGATATACATTAAACGCAATGTCGTGTCAAGTTTGCAGTATGCCCGTGCGGTAGGAAAAAATAAATTTCTTTTTAAAGAAGGGGGGGCAAAAAATTTTCTTGGTTGGGAGAAAAAAATACTCTCTTGCAAGCTTTGGTTTCAGCGTAGGCTTTAGCGGCTTGCAAGAGTGTATTTTTTTGGTGCGGTGGCTGTCTTTCTTCTCTCAGGTTTGAACTTACTTATCTGCAAATATTTTATCTACAAGTTTTTGAATTATTGGACTGATAATTAGAATTGCGGGAATAACCACTAAATAGGCAATCCCCCAAGATTTTAACCATATCCCCAAAAACTTTTCAGAAAAATCAACATTTATAAGAATTAGAGCAAAGGAAATAATGGCTGTCGTTATACTTCCCATTATCAGGGCAAATGCTATTTTTTGTTTCATTCTATATTGACATTTTTATATTACTGACTACTAAATTGGAAGTTGCCTGCGCAACAAGTTTTTTGGTATTTTCATTAATCACATCAGCCTTAATATTGATAATAGTTTTGCCTTGCTTTATTACTTGCGTTTTTACAATAACCGTTTCTCCTTCAGATGCAGGACTGAAAAACTCAACATTAAGATTAACAGTCGGATAAAAATATTCCAAAGCAAGTATGAAAAAATTTACTCCCACACAATCGTCTATCATTCCCGAGATTACTCCTCCATGTAGCATCCCAACGGGATTAGTCATATCCTTTCTTACTAAGAATTGGAATTCAACTGATTTTTCTTCTACAGAAATTACTTTTCCGTTTAGCCAACGAGCAAAAGGCGAAGGGCTTCCCGTAAAGTGTTTACCTATAAAGCTTTGAAGGTGTTTTAATCTTTGATTGTCCATTTGTTTATTGTTCAAGAAATTTCAATGCACTTTTCACAAACTCCTCGTTATACTGAAATATACCACCATGACCTGCATCTTTATAAATGATGATTTCAGAATTAGGAATACGGTTTTTCAATTCCGTTGTGTTACTGCTTGGCACCATTTTGTCGCTATCACCGTTCACGACCAAAACAGGTTGTTTTATTACCGATAAATCTTGTGGTTTTTGCAAGCCCCATGCACGAATGGCTTGTTGTTGGCTACCTACGTGGTTTCACAAGAGTTTACAGCAGATTTTGTTTCTTATTAGAAACATGAAGAAATAATTGTCCAATGATAGAGAATTTATTTGTGTCGGCAAAGCAGCCGGTGAATATTTTTTATTGCTTGTCTGTCCCATTTGTCTACAAATTTATTGTAAACCTATATCAGGACGAGACATTCGCGGTTTTGTACTGTGAAAACCGTATGAATGTGTATTTGTGTATAGGTATTAGCCATGTTCTTAATATTCCGTCCCTAAAGGGACTTAGATTTGGTGCTATGACTTTTCTACCGATATTCCGTCCCTAAAGGGACTTAGGTTTGGTGCAATGTCTTTTCTACCGATATTCCGTCCCTAAAGGGATTGAATTTGTAATTGAATTGGCGAAATTAATTATTTTCCAGCACATCAAAAAAAGAATTAGTCAGTATGAGATATAAAGGTTTAGTCCCTATACCCTTAACAAATTATCCAAATTTACAGGATATTTACGCCCTAATCAATTAACCTTTCAACAAATGAATATCCTCATCAACGACGGAATCGACAAAGAAGCAAAATCAATGCTTGAAAAAGCAGGTTTTACGCTTGATATGAATAAAATCCCTCAGCAGGAACTTGCGGGAAAAATTCAGAATTACTCTGCCATTTTAGTACGAAGCGCTACGAAAGTGAAAAAAACGGAAATTGATGCCGGAGTTAATTTAAAACTGATTGGCAGAGGTGGTGTAGGATTAGATAATATAGATGTTGAATACGCCCGCGCTAAAGGAATTGCTGTAATCAATACTCCCGATGCCTCTACCCTATCGGTTGCCGAGCTTGTTATTGCGCATACGTTTGGTATGGCGCGTTTTCTTCATCAATCAAATCGAGAAATGCCGGCTGTTGGAATTAATAAATTTGAAGAACTCAAGAAAAAATACAGCGCCGGCAAAGAATTACGGGGAAAAACCATGGGAATTATTGGTTTTGGGAGAATAGGTCAGGAAACCGCCCGGATTGCTTTCCGGCTGGGAATGAAAGTCATCCTGCATAACAGAACCGATAGAGAATTCAGTTTGAAAGTTGACTTCGCTCAAAATGATGTGAACATTAACCTTGAGTTTAAAGTGAAAGCCACCACTTTTGAACACGTACTCGAAAATTCAGATTTTATCTCTATACATGTCCCATTTAAAAAAGGGGATAAACCCATTATTTCCTCTAAAGAATTTGAAATGATGAAACCCGGCACCGGTCTGATTAATTGTTCACGCGGAGGAGTCGTGGATGAAAAAGCACTGCTCTCTGCGCTCAATACTAATAAAATTGCGTATGCCGCCGTAGATGTTTACGAATCGGAACCCACCGACAATCTTGAATTATTATCTCATTCTGCTGTATCTTTAACGCCCCATACAGGCGCTTCCACCGTGGAAGCACAACAGCGTGTGGGTACACAACTCGCCTCACAGGTAATTGATTTTTTCAGAGGGAAAGGGTTGATTTGAAAATTTTTTTAAATTTTAATTATATGGCTATTCTTAACCCCTTTTGCGGTCTTCGCCCTTCGGCTGATAAAGTAAGCCAGGTTGCTTGCAGACCTTATGACGTGCTTGATTCTGAAGAAGCCAGAATCGAAGCAGGTGACAACTCGCTTTCGTTTTACCATGTGATAAAACCTGAAATTGATTGGCCTCACGGAACTGACCCCTATTCCTCATTAATTTATCAAACGGGCAAAAAAAATTTTAAAAAATTAGTGAAAAGCGGAGTTTTTACAAAAGACCCTGCTCCTTATTTTTACATTTACCAGCTTACAATGAATGGCAGAACACAAACAGGTATTGTAGGATGTGCCTCCGTAGATGATTATATGAATGACAAAATAAAAAAGCACGAATTAACAAGACCTGTTAAAGAAAACGACCGGAAAAATCATGTGCGCGTAAGTGAAATTAATGCAGAACCCGTATTTTTTGCCTACAGAGATGATCCTACGATTGATTTTATTACAGACAGAATCACAAGGGAAAAACCGGAATATGATTTTATAACCGCCGATGGAATTCAGCATACTTTATGGTTAGTAAATGACAATCATACTATTTTTCAAATTACGGAACAATTCAAAAAAATTCCTTACTTGTATGTAGCTGACGGGCATCACCGTACTGCCGCCGCCGCTTTAGTAGGAAAGGAACTGCGCGAAGCAAATAAAAATCATACCGGAACTGAAGAATATAATTTTTTTATGGCGGTTGTTTTCCCGGCAAGTCAGTTAAAAATCTTAGATTATAACCGCTTGGTTAAAGACCTGAATGGATTAAGTCATGAGAATTTTTTGGCGAAAATTTCCGAATCATTCAACGTTGTAAAATTAGGCGGTAAGGAAGAGTTTGCCCCTTTGGAGAAACATAATTTCAGCATGTACCTTGACGGAATCTGGTACTCTCTGACAGCTAAAACAGGAACATTTCCCAAAGAACATCCTATTGAAAGTCTTGATGTGTCTATTCTTCAAAAGAATCTGTTTGAGCCCATACTTGGAATCTTAGACCAGCGTACCGATAAAAGGATTGATTTTGTAGGGGGAATCCGTGGACTTGGAGAACTCTCAAGGAGAGTGGACAGCGGAGAAATGAAAGTGGCTTTTGCATTATACCCTGTATCAATCAATGATTTATTCAAAGTGGCTGATACCGGCAATATAATGCCACCAAAAACAACCTGGTTTGAACCGAAACTCAGAAGCGGGCTCGTGGTGCATAGTTTAAGATAAATAGAATTACGATTTTAATGTCATTAACTTTTCACATAAATTCAATTTTGAGAATAGCTACATTTTTTTTACTATTATTTTTTTCTCTATCAGCTAACTTAAAGGTAACAGCTCAACCCGCTCCCGGAAATCCCTGGACTTTTGAAGATTGTGTTAATTATGCGTTGAATCATAATATAACCGTCAGGCAAAGTCAATTGAATCAATTAACTAAAAAATTAAATTTGACTCAAAGCCAGATGGCGCTGATTCCCAGTTTAAATGCCAACGCATCGCATAATTTTAATTACGGAAGAAATATTGATGAGACCAGTTATGAATATGTTAATCAGAATTCAGAATCCGGAAATTATTTTGCCGGGTCTGAAGTGACACTGTTTGAAGGGTTCAGTAAATTACAAACCATCAAGCAAAATCTTGCGGAAGTCAAGGCGGCAGGTTTTGAATATCAAAAAGCTAAAAATGATATTACACTTAACCTGGCTATGATTTTTCTTCAGATTCTTTTTTACAAAGACCAGGTCAAAATTGCTGATGAACAATTACAAATTACGAAAGAACTGGAACAAAAGAACCGGATATTATTTACTGCCGGCACTATTTCGGAAGGAAATTTACTCAATGTTCAATCGCAAATTGCCGCTGAAGAATTGGAATTAGTAACCAAGCAAAACCAGCTTGATTTAAGTATATTAACCATGCGTCAGTTACTTGATCTGGATGATTTAATGGAATTTGATATTAAAAGACCTGCACTTCTGGATCCTGAAAGCAATAACCTGCTGTCGGTCACAGATATCTACTATAAAGCATTGGAAAATATGCCTGAAATAAAAGGGGCAGAACAAACATTACTAGCCAGCCGTCATGCATTAAAAGTGGCACAAAGCTCCAGGTATCCAACTTTAAACATGAATGGGGGAATGTCAAGCCGTTATTTTTCACTTACCAAAGATTTTTTTACCGGTGAAAAAGTTCCGTTCAACACTCAATTTGATAATAATTTTAATCAGAATTTTGGATTCTCATTAAATGTAAAATTATTTAACGGTTACATGGTAAACCATGCCATTTCAAGAGCAAAAATCGGCGTCATGGCAAATGATTATGCGTTTACAGATGCAAAGAAAAAACTTAAAAACAATATTCAGAATGCGTATGCAGATGCGTTGGCGGCTTTTAAAAAATATCAAGCCGCAGAGAAAAGCGTAAATTCCCAGAAGACATCATTCCAATATGCCGAAAAAAAATATTCAGCAGGTTCAATTCCTTCATTCGAATATAATGATTTGAAAAACAGATTTCATAAATCGGAAACGGAATATCTTCAGGCAAAATATGATTATGTGTTTAAAATGAAAATTCTTGATTTTTATTCGGGGAAAAATATTGAAATTGGTAATTAGGTAGAGACGGGTTTAAAACCCGTCTGTACGTAATTTATTGCCTTCGTTTATGTCTTCACAAACGAAGGAATTGTAAATCGTAATTTGTAAATCATTATATTATGGCAAACAAAAACAATAACCGTACTTTATATATAATTATAGGAGTATTAGTACTTGCTGGAATTGGAATTTTTTTACGTGAAAAATTCAAAGAAAATCCACCTATGGTGATTTTCGGCAAAGTAAAAAGAGCTGACATTACAGAAGTTGTTTCTGCTTCAGGCAAGATACATCCGGAAATGGAAGTGAAAATCAGTTCCGATGTTTCAGGAGAAATTGTAGAACTTCCGGTAGCGGAAGGTGATTCTGTAAAAGCGGGGATGATATTGGCTAAAATTAAGCCGGATAATTATATTTCGGCTGTTGACAGAGCCGAATCGGCTTTAAATTCCATTAAGGCACAATTAGCCCAGGCAAAGGCAAGAAAATCGCAAAATGAGGCAAACTTTATTAAAACGGACCTCGCCCATAAAAGAAATATTTCCTTGTATGATCAAAAGGTAATCTCTGAATCAGAATTTGAAGCGAGTAAAGCGGCTTATGAAATTTCAAAACATGAATTAAACGCCGCAAAAGAGGCAGTGATAGCCGCTGAGTATGAAGTAAACAGCGCATTGGCAACTGTAAAAGAAGCGAAGGAAAATCTTGCAAAAACCACTATTCTTTCTCCGGTTATAGGAATTATTTCGAAATTGAATGTTGAAAAAGGGGAACGTGTCGTGGGGACTTTGCAAATGTCGGGAACCGAACTCATGCGGATTGCAAACCTGAATACAATGGAAGTGAGGGTGAATGTCAACGAGAATGATATCATACGAGTGTCACCCGGTGACACTGCATCCATCGAAGTGGATTCTTATACACATCAGAAAGAAAAATTTAAAGGGGTGGTGACACAGATTTCAAGCACAGCCAACGAAACCATGAATCTTGACCAGGTTACCGACTTTGAAGTTAAAATCAGGATTTTGAGAGAGTCCTATTTTCATTTATTAAAAAATGAATTGAAGTTCCCCTCCCCTTTCCGCCCGGGGATGACTGCATCTGTGGAAATTGTAACAGAAAGAAAACATCAGGTTTTGTCTGTTCCGGTTACTTCTGTCACCATTCGTAGCAAAGATGAACTGATGGAAGAAGAAGAAAAAGAGTCAAGGCAAGTGTCTGAGAAGGCAAATGAAAAACCCAATGCAGAAAAAGATAAAAAGGGAAAAGATGAGGTAATTGAAATCGTTTTTGTTAATGAAAACGGGAAAGCTAACGTACAGGAAGTTAAAACCGGCATTAGCGATGATAATAATATTGAAATTCTCTCGGGGTTGAAGGAAGGAATGTCTATAGTTGAAGGACCGTATAATGTAATTGCAAAGGTACTTAAAAATGGAACGATGGTGAAGGAAAAAGAGAAGAAAGGGAAAGGGGGGAAATAGAAGGTAGAAAATAGAAGATAGAAAATAGAAGATAGGAAATAGAAGATAGAAAATAGAAGATAGGAAATAGGAGATAGAAAATAGTAGATAGAAAATCACTTTTGTCATACTAAAACATAAATTTGTAGCATATTTGGTAATATTAATTTTTAAGCCCTGAAAGGGCGTAATATAATGTACGTTATATGAACAAAACTAAAATAACTATTCTGGGTGGAGGAAGTTGGGCGACCGCACTTGTGAAAATACTTTCTGAGAAAGATATTTCCATAAGATGGTGGGTAAGAAATAAAGAAAATGCGGATTTTATTTGCCAGAATAAAAGAAATCCCAACTACCTGAGCGATGTCTTGATTAATCCCGATAAGGTTGAAATTACATCTGAAATTAATAAAGCTATTGACGGAACTGATTATGTTCTGATGGCTATTCCTTCAGCTTTTTTAAAAAATTCACTGGCAGATCTGGATGAAAATCTTCTTAAAAATAAAAAAATAATCAGCGCCATTAAAGGGATCATTCCGGAAAGCAATCAGTTAATCTGCGAGTTCCTGCATGAAATTTACCAGATTCCTTTTTCTGATTTATTAGTGATCACCGGACCTTGTCACGCCGAAGAGGTCGCACTTGAAAAGTTATCGTATCTTACGATTTCATGCCAGAAAATTGAAAACGCTGTTGATTTTTCAAATCATCTTAACTGCAAGTACATACGCACGCAAAATTCAAATGATATTTATGGAACGGAATACGCCGCTGTATTAAAAAATATTTATGCTATTGCCAGTGGGATTGCTCATGGACTGCACTACGGCGATAATTACCAAGCCGTGCTGATTTCAAATGCCATTCAGGAAATAAAAAGATTTATAGATATAGTTCATCCTATAAAACGCGATATAAATGATTCCTCTTATCTTGGCGATTTGTTAGTCACTGCCTATTCCCAATTTAGCCGGAACCGGACGCTGGGTAACATGATTGGGAAAGGATATTCTGTTAAATCGGCGTTACTTGAAATGAATATGATTGCTGAGGGTTATTACGGAACCCGGTGTATTTATCAACTAAATCAAAAATATAAAGCAGATTTACCGATAGCACAGGCAGTGTATCATATATTATATGATAAAACATCCCCTGCTCTCGAATTCACTTTGCTTGCTGAAAAATTAAGGTAAGTTAAACTAAAAGAAAAGAGGTATAGGGTATAAGGGTATAGGGTATAAGGAGTGACAAAAGATACATTCCCTTTATACCTTATACCCATATACCTTTTTACCTGTTAATTTCCGCAAACTGATTCAGCGTGGGTGTATTACAAAGGATTACTCTCAATTTTGGTTTCTCTGTTTTCAACATAGTATCTTGTTTCTGAAACATCTCCATTTATGTTAAAATTTTTTTCAATTCCGTTTTTCTTCCCATTTTTGTAAACAGTTGTTTTTTTGATATTTCCCGTGGGATAATACCGGTTAATAGTGCCGGCGCCATTTTTCAGTGTGCCACTATCTACTATTTTTCCCTGACGGTCATACGTATTCTGAATATTCCAGTATAAACCATTATTAAAAACCACTTCTTGCTCCAAGTCCTCGCTTTTATAATAAAACTTCCAGAGTCCTTGTTCCTTGCCTGCTATCCAATTACCTTCTTTTTCCAATTTCCCGTTTTCATAGTAAAATTTCCGGAAACCTTCTATTTTTCCTTCTTTATAGATATCTTCATTTTTAAGTTTTCCGTTTTCCCAATACGTTTTCCATAAGCCCTTTTTTATAGCATCTCTGAATATACCATCCGATTCAGGATTGCCATTTGCCCAAAAATATTTCCAAATCCCATCTTTTATTCCTGATTGGTAAGTTCCGGATTTTTTTACATTTCCATTATCCCAGAAAACAGTCCATAAACTATCCTTGCGTCCTTCAAAATAATTACCTTCCGTTTCAAGAATACCGTTTTTGCGATAGAATTTCCAAGTACTATCTCTTGTATCATTTTTAAACCAACCGGAAGATAATAACTGGCCTGTACGATAATAAAATTTCCATAAGCCGCTTTTCAAGTTATCTTTATACCTTCCTTCTTTTTCTATTTTCCCATTTTCCCAGTAGGATACATGAACCCCATCTTTTAAATCATTCTTATATACGCTGATATAAAAAACCCTATTCTTAGCCAAGTAAAAATAATGATTACTGTTTCCATTAAGAATTCCATTCAGGTAGGATTCCTGACTGTAAATATTTCCATTTTCGAAAAAACTGCTCCAAACACTGTCACGTTTATCTTCTCTGAAAATTCCTGATTGATAAATAGTTCCATTTTCAAAATATTTTTTCCAAACGCCTTCCCGCTTGTTTTTTTGAAAACCTCCTTCTTCCCGTATCTTCCCACTTGCAAAATATCCTGAGAATTTTCCATGTAAAATCCCATTGAGATAATAATAATCGTCTTTAATCATTCCATTTTTATAGTACGTTTTCCAACTACCCTGTTTTAGACCTTCTTCATCAAGCAGATTAATGGTATCTCCATCCACTATTTCAAATTTTTGCTTCTTTACAGTTTTTTTAAGGTTCGATGAAACTTCCCGCACGGAAGATGATTTATCCTGACACGATGGGAATAGTATCCCAATTAATATAAGAGAATAAACAAGAAATTTACAGTTTAGCTTTAAATCCATTAGAAAACTTAGTTTGTCAAAAACCCTAAATATACAATTTTTTATAAAAATCATAACTGTTCAGTCCAAAATGAAAAAATAAAATTTAGCCACGGATTACACGGATTAATGTTACAATAAATCTTAATACCATTTTTAATCAGTGTAATCCGTGGCTAAAATTTTTTTCTTATTCAATTAATGGTTAATTGCGTGGGTACTGAACAGTAATTAAAAATCATAAAATTTAATCTGATTTTAAAATAGTAACGGGTTTGAATTGTGATGCAATGTATCCAGGAATTACAAGCATTAACAACGTGAGCAAAAGGGTACCGGCATTTAAAAGAATTATAACCGGCACATTCAACAAAACAGGCACATGATTCATGTAATAATTTTCGGGTTGAAGTGGAATGACTTTAAAATAATATTGGATTAATGAAACGCCAATGCCAATTAAATTACCCCATATTAATCCTTTAGTAATAATACCAGCGCCCAAATAAAGAAAGAGTTTCATAATCTGCCTGTTGGTAGCGCCAATTGTTTTTAAGATGGCTATCATTTTCATTTTTTCAAGAATTAAAAACAGCAATGCAGAAATTAAATTAAAACCGGCTACCCACAAAACTAATGTTATAATAATGATTACATTCCTGTCGAGAAGTTTTAACCAGTCAAATAAATGACCGAACAAATCATAAACTGTCAATATCTGCAAATCGTATGGTAAATGTGATGACAATTCTTCATACACGCTTCCAATTTTCCTTTCGTCTTTCAGCCATATTTCAATCCCACCGATATTATCCTGCGATGTTCCGTTTACTGAATTAATTAACCTTCTTCCTCCAATTATCATAAAATCATCAAACTCTTCCATGCCCGATTCAAATATTCCGCTTACTTTTACCTTCCTGTATTTTGGAGGGTTTTGCGCAAAATACAATAAACATTCATCCTTTGATTTAATTTTAAGTTTATCAGCGATTTTTTTGCTTATCATTACATCCCTTTCCGAGAGCGAGTCCCCAAAATCCGGGATAGTGCCACTCATCATATACTCTTTCCAGGAATTTTTTTTAAAATTTTTGTCCACCCCTTTGATGATAACACCAAGCACTCCTTCATTTGTTTTCATTAAGGAGGTCTTATAAATATAGGGCTGAATATTAGCAATACTTTTCTTATTAAAATGACTTTTCTGACTAAGATAATTTATTGAAAAAGGGGGCTCTTCGTAACTTTCATTGTTTGAAAATTTTTTTATGGTAAGGTGCGAGGTGAACGTAAAAATCTTATCCTTGATTTTTTGTTGAAAACCAAATAATACGGATGTAGCTATTATCATTACAGCTAATCCAATGCTTAACCCCCAGGTAGCGATGGTTAAAATGGTGCGTGAAAAGGTCTTGTCACTTTTGCGTCCGATTCGGTTTGAAATAAAAAACCAGGGGTTCATGATTTGGTGTCTTTTTTTTTACAAAAAATTTTTACTATCTTTGCACTTCAAAATTAAAATCAAAAATACTTAAAATCATGGTAGAAACCTATTTGCAACATAAAGTAAAAGACATGACTCTTGCACGTTGGGGTCGTGAAGAAATACATTTAGCTGAGGCAGAAATGCCCGGGTTAATGGCATTGAGAGCTGAATACAAAAAAACTCAACCTTTAAAAGGAGCAAGAATTGCCGGTTGTCTTCACATGACTATTCAAGCGGCTGTTCTTATTGAAACCCTTAAAGAGCTGGGAGCCGAAGTAAATTGGTCGTCATGTAATATTTTCTCAACCCAGGACCATGCCGCCGCCGCTATTGCTGAAGCCGGTTTTTCTGTCTATGCCTGGAAAGGTATGAATGCAGAAGAGTTTGACTGGTGCATCGAACAAACGTTGTACTTTGGAAAAGAACGTAAACCATTAAATATGATTCTGGATGATGGCGGGGACCTCACCAACATGGTGTTAGACAAATATCCTCAACTGATTCCGGAAGTAAAAGGAATTACTGAAGAAACCACCACTGGGGTTCATCGTCTTTATGAAAGAGTGGCAAAAGGCACATTACCCATGCCCGCAATCAATGTTAATGATTCGGTGACCAAATCAAAATTTGATAATCTTTATGGTTGTCGTGAATCGTTAGCCGATGGGATTAAGCGCGCCACCGATGTGATGGTAGCTGGAAAAATTGTGGTCGTTGCCGGTTATGGGGATGTAGGTAAAGGATCCGCTAAGTCAATGCTTGGAATGGGTGCTCGTGTAATTATTACAGAAATTGACCCGATCTGTGCGTTACAAGCCGCCATGGAAGGTTTTCAAATAATGAAAATGGATAATGCCGCTAAAATCGGTGACATTTTTGTGACTGCAACCGGAAATAAAGATATTATTTCTGAAAGACATTTCAGAAGTATGAAAGACAAAGCCATTGTTTGTAACATCGGACATTTTGATACTGAAATTGATATGGCGTGGCTTGAAAAAAATTACGGAAAGTCAAAAAGAAATGTCAAACCACAGGTTGATATTTTCACTATTGAAGGTAAAGAAATAATTGTGCTCGCCGAAGGGAGATTAGTGAATCTGGGTTGTGCCACCGGACATCCTTCCTTTGTCATGTCGAATTCGTTTACTAACCAAACCCTTGCTCAGATTGAATTATGGACTAATCCTAAAAAATATGAGAACAGGGTTTACATGCTTCCTAAAATCCTTGATGAAAAAGTGGCACGTTTGCATCTCGCAAAATTAGGAGTTGACCTTGAAGAACTTACTACTGAACAAGCCGACTACATCGGGGTAAAAGTAAAGGGTCCGTTTAAGCCGGAGTACTATCGGTATTAGTAAGGTAAAAATCTCTATCTGGTTTAAGTATGTAGTAAAGCACGCGCGAGAGATACTTAAACCTAAGTGACAGAAAAAACAGGAGTACTAAAGGTATCAGGAAGGTAAAAATTCTTTTATATCTCCTCCATTATTATAAATATCCCTCACAATCGTAGAGCTGATTTGTGCCAGAGTGGGATCCGTAATTATAAAAATCGTTTCTATTTCGGGATAGAGAATTTTATTCATTTGTGACACTGATTTTTCAAATTCAAAATCCGTTGTATTCCTCAGTCCTCGTATCATAAACTTGATTTTCTTTTTCTTCATAAAATCTACTGTTAAATTTTGATAGGATTCTACTGAAATCTTTCTATTCCTTCTAAAAACATTCCGTATTTCTATCATGCTTTTTTCAACCGGAAAACATCTTGTTTTAGCAGTGTTTTCACCAATGGCAATGATTATCTTATCAAATACATGTAAAGCCCTCATGACCACATTAAAATGACCTTTTGTGAAAGGGTCAAAGGAGCCGGGGAAGATGGCGGTTTTATTCATGAGTTATCTAAAAAAAATTATGAGAAATCGTAACTGTTCAGTCCAAGATGAAAAAATACAAATTAGCCACTGATTACACGGATTAATGTTATAAAAAATTTTAATAACATTTTTAATCCGTGTAATCAGTGGCTAAAAATTTTTTTCTTATTCAATTTATGGTTAATTGCGTTGGTACTGAACAGTAACAAAATCAATTCAAAAGTTCATGCAGGTATCCGTACTCCCACAAGCGAAAATCTCTTCAAAATAAACTCCGGATTTGTAAATGAGGCATTTCCTGCCGGATTGCACCCGGTCACATGAAAATCAGAAAATCCTGCATGCTGGTTTACCCAGATGGGTCCCGTCAAATTGAATGAAACAGGTGCGCCTGCGGATGTCATTTCTGTCTCAATTTTTTCTATCATCGAGTTGTCAGTTGAATATGCGGCGCAGGATAATGCTCCTTTTTTGAAAGAAAGCTCTTTTGCAAGTTCTATAGATTCCTCCGAATTTTTTGTTTTGACTACCATCGAAATCGGTCCAAACCATTCCTTACTGAAAATTTCTTTATCTTTATTCGCATCCGCTTCCAGCAATACCGGTGACACTGTTCTTGACTCCGGAAACTCCGGATTCGTTACTTTCTCTGAATTTAACAAAATCTTTAGTCCCGTATCGGTTGCTTCTTTTATCCGATTAAGTATGTTTTCATTTTGAACAGCCCCCAAGGTAGCAAAACCCATTTTGGGATGGGTGGTTAAACCTTTAATACTGTTTATCAACGATGTCACTGTTTCGGCGTAACTTATTTTTTTTCCGTTATTATTAACACCCTCTTCAGGAATAAAAATATTTTGCGGTGCAGTGCACATTTGTCCGGAGTAAAGTGAGAGCGAAAATGCCAGATTCTGCATCACAAGATTCAGGTCATTTACACTATCAATAATTGCAGAATTTACACCTGCTTTTTCAGTAAAAATAATTTTATTTTTGAGCGACTCCACATATTCGCCGAATACAGGTCCGCCTGTAAAATCAATTAACTTCACAGATGGATTTTCACACAGTTTTTTAGAAATAAGATTTTCAGATGTATCTGAAGTAAGAAAACATATATCCGGATTAAACCCGTTATCCGCCAACGTTTTTTGTATTTCAATAACTACAATGGCTATCGGTAATACGGATGCAGGATGAGGTTTTACAATGGTGGAATTCCCTGTGATCAGATTGGCAAAAATTCCGGGGACTGAGTTCCATACCGGAAAGGTTGAACAACCGATAACTAATCCAATTCCTCTTGGTATGATTTTCCATTTCTTTTTCAAAGTCACATTAATTTTTCCCATGGGTTTATCCCAGATGGCATTATCGGGAAAACGGGTTTGCTCTTCATATCCTAACGCAATGGCTTCGAGTGCTCTGTCATTTGCATGGGGACCTGATGCCTGAAACGACATCATAAACGCCTGCCCGGTGGTATGCATGGTTGAGTAAGCAATTTCAAAAAATTTATGTTTTATTTTTTCCAATGCCTCCATTAAAATGCCAGCGCGGTCTGCTGGGGAAGTATTCTTCCATTGCAAAAACGCTTTCTCAGAATAGGAAATAATTTCCTGTGGTTCGTTTACAGGGTAATTAACTCCAAGCGGTTTCAAGGTATAAGGAGATTGTTCTTCTCCCGCAAACTTTTTTTGTCCGCTTTGCAATAGACCTTCAAAGTTTTTTGAAAGCATTGCTGTAAAATTTGCTTTGCCGGAATCATTAGCTGATTCTCCGTAGTTGCTGGCTGAGGGCATTTCTGGAAAATGAGCGTAAAATTCGCGTTTATGAACTGCCGATATGGCTTTCATTAATTCTGGTTGGTGCTTCTCAAACAGATTCATGGTTTTGTTGGGTTTTGGTTAAACTTATGATAGTTAATTATTATTTCAGATTTTCTATATCATCTAAGTCCTTATTTCTACCGGATGCTTTTTTGTTTTTGATTAAATTATCAAGGTCTATAAAGTTCACCTCCAGGTTCTTTTCTAATTCCATTTTTACTCTTTGCGCATAACATTCATCAAAAGTAATTCCATCAGGTGTAGTTACAATATCAATCCGGCATGGTGGATAACCTAACTGGATTATCGTATTTTCTTTTTCTACATCTTTTGTTTGGATATTTAACGAATCAAATCCAAATTCATTAAGGCATTTTACTACTTTGATGGCATTGATTGGTGAGTTTTTTACCCATACATCCATATCACCTGTGGCTCGCACATAACCATGGAAAACAACTGCATATCCGCCAATAACAAGATATTCAACTTTATTTTTGTTTAACAATTGAATAAATTCTTTGAAGTCGCTGTGAAGTATCATCTGTATAGTTAAAAAAATGCTGTCTCAATGATTCCAAAGCAAGCAATCGTTCCACAGCTGATTTTGTTTTCCAAAAAGCAAAGTCAGTAGGTTGGTTTTTCATATCAACAATAGTAACCTTATTTCTATTTATGTGTGATTTCATAACTTTGCTATAGGGTTTTAAATGGTTTTATCGTAAATTCATAATTCTCAATCACTAAATTTGCAAGAAGTTTTTTACATGCAATATCTATTTGCTCCCTTGCGGAATTTTCATTTTCAGCTTCTAAAACGATATTTATTTTTTTTCCAACCCTTACATCTTGAATTCCCTTAAATCCAAGATTATGGAGACCTGAAAGTACAGCTTTTCCCTGTGGGTCAAGCAGTTCTTTGAGGGGTAAGATGTTGATTTCGGCTAAATATTTCATAATGCAAAAGTAAGAAATTAAATTTAATATTATTTTTTTCATTTTTCAACCGTTGCACTGCGAAAAAAAATGATAGAATACGCTACATAAAAAATAATACTCAAAGGCAAAGCATAAAGCCCGAAGAGTAAGAACAGGATCAACACACAACACATAAATATATACAAAACCTTGTTCTCTTTCCATGAAAAAGTTTTAAATTTCAAAGAAAATAGCCCGATTTCAGATACGAGCATGTAACTTGATAATAATGTGATTGCAATAAGGAAAATTTCATTCAATGTAATATTTCTGATAATTTCATTATCAGTGTTAGCCACCAAGCCCAGTGACACTATAAAAATGGTATTTGCCGGTGTTGGAAGTCCTATAAAATGAACCGTTTGTCGTGTGTCGAGATTGAATTTCGCCAGTCGAATTCCTGAAAATACAGTAATTATAAATCCAACATAAGGTACCATTCCATTTGTTAATTCGGAATTTTTTTGCAACAATTGAAATATCACCAACCCGGGTAAAACTCCGAATGACACCATGTCAGCCAGCGAATCGAGTTCTTTTCCAATCGGGGAACTTACTTTTAACCACCTTGCCGCAAAACCATCTGAAAAATCAAATATCAAAGCCGCTATCAACCAATAAAACGCAAGTTGAAAATTATCCTGAAAAGTATAGACAATGGCGATGGTGCCCGAAAAAAGATTCAGACAGGTTAAGGTGTTTGGGATGTTGTCTTTGATTTTCATTGTAAGTCAAAATTTTCACAAAAATTCCTTTTTCACGAATTCTTCCTCTTTCCGCAAACCCTTTAATACATCTATCCATAGAAAAGAGGAAATGAAAAACCGAACGGCTGATAAAAAAAAGCTAAGCGGAAGTATTAAAATAATAATCCAAATGGGGATTTCGAGCACGATGTCTTTATCGCCAAGTTCTAAACTTTGTAATAAAAAACTTATGGAAAGAACAGAAAATATTAAACAAATCATTGATGAAACTAATTCTGAAATAAAATTGAGAATGTACCTTGTTCTGGGGTTAACTTTTTGAGTGATAAATCCTACTTCAATATGCCGCATGCGGCTGGTGGCAATCTGAAATCCCAAAAATCCGAGCCAAATCATGAGATAGGTTGAAATTCGTTCAGCCCCAAAAAGTGATGCGTTGAATAGATAACGGCTTACAGTGGCACTAAAGATAATGAGGACAATCAGAGAAATAATCAGGACAGCTATAAATTTCTCCACTTTTTCGACACGGCGGTTAATAATAAAATAGCTATCTGTAAATCGTGACATTGAAATCATTTTAGCTTATTCATCCGGTATTTTTTCAACTCATTAATAACCTGCGACATTATGTCTTCACTTATTTTACCAGTCATTACCTTATATACACTCTGAATAGATTTTTTAAATTCATTTATTTGCTGGGCATCAAGATAATTTACCTGCACATTGAAATCATTTTGTAAGGATTTTAAAATCTCATCATTATCATTTCGCACGTAATTTCTGGACTTAATGGAAATTTCAATTCTTTTATCCTGTATCAAACATGCTTTTTTGGAAGATTCATTTAACTTATCATAAAATTTTTTGGAAACCAGAATCACCCCCGGTTGGTAAATGTGATTTGAAACTGTAAAATATTTAACGGTTGTCGCCCATCCTACAGAGACAGAAAAAATGGGTGTTTGGTCAAAACCGTCCACCATACCCGTTTTTAAAGATACAAGCACATCCGGTGTAGCAATAGGGACGGGAGTGGCGCCAAGCGCTTTGTAAAACTCCAGATAAACATCCGCCTCCTGAGAACGCATTTTTAGTCCTTTGAGGTCCGATGGTTTTTTAACCGGTTTATCAACTGTGCCGAAACCCCGCCATCCGTTAGTTCCCCACATAATAAGTATCACTCCTTTTTTTTTAAGAAGTTCTGCCATGGGCTCGAACATGATTCTATCAAGGATAAAATCCACTTCTTCGTTGTTGTTAAAAAGAAAAGGAAGTTCAAACACCTGAAATTCGGGAATATCAAGCGCTTCTGCCACTGCCGCTGAGGAAAAAGCACCTGCATCCAAGGTTCCCATGGCGAGACCTTTAATCATTTCAACTTCGCCGCCCATCTGCCCTCCCAGATACGTTCTGAATTTAAGCGCACTCCCCGACTTGGATTCTACTTCTTTAATATAGTCGTTTATTCCCATTTCCCAAGGACTATCTTTCGGAATCACACTTCCAAAACGCACCTTGGTTTGAGCGAAAAGTGAGGTAAATGAAAATGCGAGGATTATAATAAGTGTGTACCGGAAATATTTATTCATATAACATGAAATTAAACTGTTAACATCGAATATCCAATATCAAACATCTAACATCCCAAATAATATAAAATAACACATAACATATAACACAAAACACATAACATCTAACAAAAAAACCCTCCCCTATTCAAACAATTCCTTCTCCTGCTCCAATAATTTTTTGGCTTTGGCTTTTGCAAGTGTATTTTCCGGAAAAATTTCAGGATGGGTGGAAATATCGGCGTTCAAAACCTCATTCAGTAACTTTTCGAAAAGCGCTTTGTCTTTAATTTTTGCATGAGTGCAATAAATTTCTGCATATAATATTTTTGAATCAAGGTATTCGGGACCTGCCTGAATTGCTTTTTCAAACATCTCTTTTGATTTTGCAGGGTCTTGTTCTCCGGTAATGGTAGGAACCAAAGCATAGTACCCTCCGAAAAATCTATAGACACCCCCGTAAAAATAATTTGGGTTTAGTTCAAGCACTCTATCCCATAGTGCTCTCACTTTCGATTTTACTTTTATTTTATTAATAAAAGAGGCGTATTTAGCCCACCGAGCTAGGTTGGCGGCAGACCAGAATAAAGGGGATATATTTTCAATGGTTAACAATTTAATGGATTCTTCCTCTTTTTTTTTGTCTTTCATGGCTGTTGAAAAAGAAGGTATTAATTTCAAAGCACGTTCACCATAGTTGAAACCTTTATCATAGGAGTATAATTTTTTTTCTATTTCATCTTCGTAATCGGCTAACACATGATACGCTCTGGAAGCTAAAACCAGATTACCTGCATCTTCATTTTTTGCAAGGAGTGAATCTAATAATGTTATGCATTGGACTAATTTATTTTTATCACCTCTCTCTTCGAAAAGGCGCAAAGCATTTTCATCAGTACTGCTTTGTGAATTTATTTGGTGGCTAACTGCAAAACAAAAATTATTTTCAGATTGCAGAAATATAAAAGCAATTAAAAGGATAGAATAGCATCTTGTTTTCATAAAAGAAATAGTTATTTATCTTGAAAATTTCTCAAAGGTACACACTTACAAGCTATTTTAAAAGGTAAAAGTTTAAATGTAAAAGGTAGAATATGTTGGCAAATACGTGTAAAGCCGTTAATGAGTAAGACACCCATTTGCATCGCGCACAGTATAGGTATAGGAACCGGCGCATAAACCAGAATAAGTAACAGCCGCCTGATCATTAAATTGCCATGCGGCTCCACCATTATTGGAATAATCATAAGGGCTTGTCCCTCCGGATGCCTGGATAGTCACAGAACCATTGCATTGACTAAAACAAGCTACATTAGTTTGCGAGTTCAAAGCGATTGAAATTTGTGCAGGTTCGGTGATTGCATAACTCCTTGTAGTGGTACATGACTTTGAATCGGTAATGGTCACTGTATAAGTACCTGCTACTACTGAAGTAATATCTTCAACAGAAGCGCTATTTGACCATAAATAGGTATATGGACTTGTAGCTCCTGAAACCGTAATATTTACAGCACCAGTTGAAGCACACGGGCATAAAACATTTGTAGTTGTATTGGTAACAGACCACGCCGCAGGTGCAGTAATTGAATTAGTATAAGTTGCAGTGCAACCACCTGTTTCCGTTACTGTTACTGTATAATTGCCGGCGGCAAGTGAAGTTAAATCCTGTGTTGAACCACCGTTTGACCATGCGTAGGTATAAGGCGCAGTTCCACCTGAAACACTTATGTCAATGGCTCCATTTGTTCCACCAGGGCAGGTCACATTGGTTTTAGAAACAAGAGAAATAGTGGGTGGAGTACAACATACTGAAACAGTTATAGTAGTGTTAGCTGTAGCAGTGCCTGTGCATGCACCCATACCAGAACCTACTGTTAATGTTACTGTTTTGCTTCCGGAAGTAGTCCAGCAAAAAGTGGCATCATCCGTAGTTTGATTAGCTAAACCCGTAGCTGTCCACGTAACATTTGCAGTATTGTAACATGTGGAAGTATTTGTAAAAGTCACGCAGTTGTTTGGAGCTACTGTGCACGCTGTCGATGCGCTTGATGTGAAAGAAGCAACGGGTGTTGGAGCCGTCATATTAAATGTCCATGAACATACTGCCTTGGCATTTCCATCAAACATGAGAATATAGCAGGAGCCGGCTGTCATGGTAGGGGTAGCTGAATAATTTGTTGTTCTTCCGTTTTCGCATGGGATTATTGAACCGGCACCGTCAGGGTTAGAAGTAAGCATGTTGGCACAAGTTGTTGTAGAAGGATAAAGCACCCATTGTAAAGAAGCACCACCGCCAGCACAGGAAATACCAGTAACTGAAAATGTAGGTGCACAACTACCTACATAAGTAGCTGGAATGCATATTCGTGAGTAGGAAGTATTTTCAACAGTTCCGCATAAAGGGTCATTTTGGGTGCAAGATGCTAATCCAGCCATATTTACGGTTACAGTTGCATTACATTCACCACTTGCATCTGTATAAGAACCACTACCATCTACTACACATCCTTCATTACATAGGGCACGGTCACATTCATCAAAAACAAAATCTACTGGGCAACCACAAGTGCTGGCATTATCTGTACTTGCATCACATATATCGGAGGTAGTGCAATTTTCGTTACTGGCTGAAACGGGAGAACAAAAAGTAAAATTCGTGGCACTGCCGCAGTTATCTGAAAAAGAACACGAACCACCGGCGTGAACACGATTTGTTGAAAATAAAAAAAACAGTATGGGTAGAATACTTAAAACAACTTGTGAATATTTAGTAAGAATTTTCATAATAAATATCAGCGAAAAATAAAGTGTATTTAAACTTCAAATATCTAACATCAAACATCCAACATCTAACTACCTTTCTTACTTTTCAATTGCAATTTAATATTACTTTTCATTTCTTTCAGCAATCTTTTCCTTTCTTTCTCCGACTTTTTATCATTCAATTTATCTGCTGGGTTAGAAAGTGATTGGTTTATTAAATAAATTTTCTCTTTACAAATTTGCTCAGGAGTTTTGTTGTCCGTATTAATCTTGCTAAAGAAAGCATTTTCCATTACTACAACTAATGGTCTATCTGAACCATCATCTTTACTTATTTCTTTATTGTAGGAATTTTCGGAATTCTTGTTATCGTCACTCGAGATAGATTGGGCATTCGTCAAAATAGGGAGAAGAAATAAAAATGCAAAAAGAGATAAACAGGAGTATAGATGCCTCATGGTGTTAAAAGCTAGTTAAACTAATCCTGCAATATTACTGTTTATTTTGGGGAAAAACAACATTTCTATCATTTTTTTTCATTTTTTTGTAAATTATGAGAACCCGGAGCTTATTTTACATTTTAGCGGCTTTAGAAGGATTTATTGCTTTATCCTACGAAATTATTTGTACCCGTTTAATTGCCACTTATTTTGGAATTAACCTGACGGGATGGGCGGCTATTTTAGGAACAGCCATGTCAGGATTAGCTCTTGGGTATTATACAGGTGGCATTCTCAGTAAAAAGGAGAAATTTTATAATGCGTTGTGGGTAATTTTATATCTTTTATCCTGTTTTCTCGGTTTTCTGCCAATGATTAGTTTTCAAACACTTGAATATTTTTTCTCTTACGGGATTGGTTTATTTTTAAGTAGTTTCATTTTGGTTTTTCCGATCTGTTTTATACTTGGAAATATTGGTCCCTTGACTATACAACTTCTCGCGACTGATTATGAAAAATCTGGAAAGCTTTCCGGGCTATTTTTTACATTATCCAGCTTGGGGGGCATAATTGGTTGTTTTTCCATGGCTTTTTTCCTTTTGGAAATAATGGAAATCAACCAGATTCTTCTTTCGTTCAGTTTGTTAATAAATTTTATCATTACCCTGTATTTAATACTTTCAGGCATGCCTAAATATCTTTTGGCAGGGATATTTACAGGGTTAATTGCTTTAGGAGGATATAATGCCGGTAAGAATCTTTCCTATTTGAAAGACAGAACCATTTTACACAATTCAAATGGTATAATGGGACAGCTAATAGTAGAAGACAAGTTAGAAAAATTCAGGAAAAACAGAATAATGTATTCAGACCGTCTTCCTCAATCGTGGATAAATCCATTTACTAAAATTTCTTACTATAACTACGTTCATAAGATTTCTGCATTAAGCAGTGTGTATCCTGAAAACTCCAACGCGTTAGTCATGGGAATTGGCGGCGGAAGTTCTATTATAGAATATTTACGTCTTGGATTTAGAGTTGATGCAGTTGAATTAGATAAAAATATCATACAGGTTGCCAACGAATTTTTTGGATTGAAAGAATTTTCTGTGAATATGATAAACGATGATGCACGGCATTATATCAATACCTGCAATAAAAAATATAATGTGATTTTATTGGATATTATCACAGGAGAATCTGTTCCCTCCTACTTGTTTACAATGGAATCATTTGAAAAGATGGTTTCTCTTCTGGAAGAAGATGGCACCCTGTTCATTCATTTTTTTGGAGCTGTATCCGGAGATAAAAGCGAGGGTTTATTATCTTTGATTGCTACATTGAAAAAAATCAATAGTAACTTTGCTTTGTTTGTTGAGCCATCTATCGCGGATGGGATGAAAATATTCCGGTTGAGCAAAAAAAAGAACATGGAAGATCAGGATGTCAAAAGGATGAATGTATGTTGCAGGAAATATTTGCACCAATTTTTAAAAGCAGACACTACCAGAATGGGTTACTCTCAATTATTAACAGACGATAAACCCATCATGGATATTTATTATCAAAAGATGCGTTCGGGTTTGAATGGAAGGTTTTATACATGGAAAACAGGGAAAGTCGAACAGCAGAAGACAAATCCATAAGTTGTGAAACTTGAAACTTGAAACTTAAAACTACGGGTTTCTTTTAATTACATTCAAAATTATATCGTCCTGTTTTCCGATAGGTTTTCTGATAAAACGTTGCAATGCAATTTTATTATTTTCAAGAAAATAGGAAAACATGAAATAAAACGTTCCACATTCCATTTCACATTCATATACGCAGTGAACCATTTTTTTAAAGTAGGTATTATTGTCTTCCAGAAAAAAACCTATATACGCACAAATCCGTTTGGATAAGTTGCAACTTTCATTCAGATGTATAAAATAATTGTGGAGGGTAGTTGTGTCATAATATTCATAAAGTTGATCGAAATAGCCGGTTACATCCGGTTTATCAATGGCAGACATAATGCGTTCAGAATGACGTTCTGCCTGACGGATAAGAATTTCATATTTGTGGAACTCCCTCTCTTTTAAGACCTCACTTTGAATAGTGCTTTTTTGGGCAAAAGCTGAGAGAAAGAAAAAGGAAAAAATAAAAATTGAAAAAAAAGATTTGTATTTCACGGGTTTCGTTTTTAATTAATCAGCAAAGATTTTATGATGAGTTTTTCCTTGCGAGGTTTTAATTTCTAACAAATAAAGATTACCGGAAATGTTTTTAAAAGGCAAGGAATAAAACGATATACCGGAAGTATTTAAAGAAACATCGGCAATCTTTTGCCCGATTATGTTGTAAAGATTAATTTCTTTTAAATCATTAAGATTATTACTTCCGGATGGAAATAGAATAATCCCCGAAGTAGAAATTGAAATTAAGAAAGGGAAATGATTATCATTAACAGATTTCTCATCCGTACTTGTCAAATTATCCACAAAAATAATTTTACTCACATTACAACTGTTTCCATCTGTAACTGTGATGGAATGATTTCCCGTGCAAAGGTCTGTGACATCGTCAGTGTTTTTTCCATTACCCCACAAATAAGTGTAATTAAGAGTGCCACCTGTTACAGATATTTCAATGGCGCCGTCACAGGTTGTTGAATTACTTGCCCTCTTAATTGTGTCCACTATTATTTCTAACTGTGCCGGTGTATTAACTGAAAAGTCCTTTGTATTCGTGCAACTATTTGCATCCGTGACTGTCACAGTATAAGTTCCGGCAAGTAAATTTTGAATATCTTCAGAGATAGTGGCATTTGACCATGCGTACGTATAAGATGAAGCGCCGCCTGTAACCGTAAGATCTATTGAACCATTGCTATCTCCGAAACATTTTACCCCATTTATTGAAGAAGTTAATGTTATTATTGTTGGTTCATTGACACTGAAGGATGCTACTTTGGTTAATCCTACTCCATCAGTTACTGTCACGGTATAAGTTCCTGCAATTAATCCGGAGATTCCAGAATTAGTTTGACCTGCTGACCATAAATAAGTGTAGGGAGAAGTACCGTTGGCAACAACTATGTTTATCAAACCATTATTTCCACCTTTGCAACTGACATTATCAATAGTCGCAGTGACAGAGAGTGATCCTGTCATCGGAACATTCTGATAAATTTTTGAAATAAAAATATCTTCCCCGTCTGATTCGTCACCGCCATTGCTGGTTAATGCTTTTGTACCAAAGGTAGGATTTGCCTCAATCCAGCCGGTTGCAACCACACTTCCGTTTCTGTCAATGGCTACATCGTTTCCGCAAGTCCAATCGTTTGAAGTTGTATTGGAACCGGCTCCCATAACCCATAACGGAGAACCTGTGGAATCCATTTTCAGAATAAAAAGATCATCGGTGCCCGATGAAACACTTGTCAGTGATTTTACACCAAAGTTAACGGTGGACATATAACCACCAATGATGATAACGTTATTATTAAAATCTGTAGCAATATCATACGCGTAATCATATTGGGAAGCACCATATTTTTTTGCCCATACCGCTACCCCATCGTTATCGAATTTTGCAACAAAAGCATCCCATTGACCACTGTTTGTCAGGGTAGTGGTTCCAAACGAAAGTGAGGACCCTCCTTTAAAATAACCACAAATTATAATATTACCGGAGCGGTCTGCCGCTACACCATACCCATATTCATAAGCGCCACTTTGAGAGATTCCTTTTTTCGCCCAGATTGCATCTCCGGCATTATTGTATTTTGCAAGAAAAACATCAAAACCCACTGCTCCCGAAGCTGTAACAGAAATAGCATCAAATTTTACGGTACCGGAAAAAACGCCGGTTATGAAAATATTGTTGTTAAAATCACAGGCAATGTCTAACCCTTGATCACCACTAGGGCTCCCAGCTTTTTTAGCCCATGAAAAAGTTCCATCAGATTGATATTTTGCAATAAATATATCTTGCTGACCATAAGTAGTTAATTGGGTAGTGCCGAAAGTAGCAGTTGAAGTAAAATAACCGGTTACTACTACATCACCTGAAGGTGAAACAGCCACAGATTCACCGAAGTCAGCATCAGTTGAACCTCCCATTGCTTTTGCCCACTGAATAATGCCGTTTGAATTATATTTAGCCAAAAAAGCATCATTCAAACCAAAATTAGTTAAGGTAACCGTGCCGTCAATGGTTATGGTAGTAGTAAAATTTCCAGTAACATAAATATTTCCACTTGCGTCCACAGCCACTCCTTTTCCCTGATCGTTGGTAACACCTCCAATTTGCTTTACCCATTGAAGAGTACCATCATAAGAATATTTTGCAATAAAAATATCCTGCATTCCAGCCGAAGTAAGCGATTGCCCTCCAAAATCAGTGGTGAATTTGAATTGACCGGTGACTATAATGTTGCTGTCAACATCGGTTGTTATGGAATTCCCCATATCGGTTCCCGTAGAGCCAAAATTTTTAGCAAAAGTGAAGTCGGTGGGTATTTGGGCAGATACCATTATTGATATCAGTAAAAAAAGTGCCAAGCAGAGTTGAAATTTGGTTTTCATGTTATTTTATGGTTATGAAGGTAATAAATTTTTAATCTCATAAATTTGCCAAAGGTATTAAAAAAAAATGTTTTACATACTAAAAGACCTCACCCCAGCACCTCTCCAAAAAATGGAGAGGGTGTAGAGATTCTCTGCACATAAAATAATAAAGATTTATTTCTTAGAAACGCAAAAAACTTAATCCATTTTTTCATATCCCCACTAAATTATTCTCTGAACCCTTTTAAGGAACTACAACCCGTACGGATTTTTTCCAAGTTCCGTTGAAAAATGTTGCATAATACAATCCTTTTTTTAAATTTGGTAGTGTAGCCACCTGCTTTTCTGAAGGTATCAAATTTTTTGCCGTGAAAATTGTTCTTCCGAAATTATCATAAATTATCAAGCAATTGTTTTTCAAAAGTTCATAACCATAAAAATTTAAGGTTTGTTCTGTGATAGGATTAGGAAATATAGAGATGTTATTTTTGGGAAAATGAAGTTCGTTAACACCCGTTGACAAGATTTTAATATTCGAGCAAATTGAATCAGAACCACCTTGATTTGATACTAACAAACAAACTTGAAAATTGCCGGTATCTGAATAAATATGTGAAGGATTCTGTAAGATGGATGTGTTGCCATCTCCGAAATCCCAAAACCATGCGGTTGGATTTTCTGATGAAGAATCCGTAAAACTAACCGATGATTCTGAAATAATATAACCAAATAATGCTGTGGGAGGGTCAAATACAATCACTGTCTTGCAATCAATACTATTTCCAAAAGTATTTCCTACGCCGAGACAAACTTCATAACTGCCTCCTTTTAAATAAGTATGTGTAGGATTTTGTAATGTTGAAGAAGCAGTGCTGTCCCCAAAATACCATGACCATGTAGAAGGAGAACCGCTTGACAAATCCGTAAACACAACATCATATCCTGAGACAACAAATGAAAAATCTGCATCCGGGGGTTGGTTGCTGGTTAAAGTTATATCTTTACAAACTGTATGAGTTCCTGCGCAATTTGTCACAGTTAAACAAATAGTATAAGTGCCATACGTTGAAAAAATGTGTTCAGGGTTTTGATTTGTTGATGTATTGGAATCCCCAAAATTCCAGGAAAATACAGCAGGTGAATTTTGTGAATTGTCAGTAAATGAAACCGTCTTATCATTAATAGTAAAACTGAAATCAGCTATCGGAATAACCTCATTACACGAAAAACAAAGGGTTTTTAGCAAAGTCGAAACCGATGTAACTGTGGGTGACACTGTTGAAATGGAATTTCCTGTAGATATTATTATAGTGGGTGTTGAAGCAACAAGGGGTGCATCATTTACAACTGCAGTGGTTACCAATGATTCATTACATCCAGTTGAAAGATCAGAAATATCTACTTTTGCAAAAAGCCAATCTATAGACCCGGAGCCAAAAGAGGAAGTTTGTCCAAAAACCCACAGATTATCTTCACGGATTGATAAGGATACTCCTGTTTCATGGACTGCGCCGCCTAAAACACGAAATGTTAATAAAGCGCCTGAAGAGTCAGTTTTCAATAAGGCAATGTCTCTTCCACCTGCTCCGAAACTTTTTGTTAAACCGGTAATAACATAATCTCCATTGGATAATTGTCCAACCGATAAACCTTCATCATCAGCAGTGCCACCATACGATTTAGCCCATTCAAAATCACCGGAACTATTTATTTTCATTAATAAAATATCTCTCAATCCCGCAGTATAACTCATCGTATATCCTGTAATGGCAAAACCACCATCACCGGTCTCCATTAAATTATACCCATAATCATGTGTAGTGCCACCATACGTTTTTGACCAGGATACTGTAGCTGTACTATCTAATTTAATTAAAAATACATCGGCTTGTCCTGCTCCAAAACTTTCCGTTTTACCTGTGATTGCATATCCGCCGTCATTAGTTTTTATAATTTTAAGAGCGTCATCATACATGGTTCCTCCAATAGTTGTTGCAGATAATAAACTACCCGTTTTACTGATTTTAATCAAATAAATATCATCAATACCGGCACCATAACTTGCAGTTTGACCAACTGCCAGAAAATTTCCGTCCGCCATTTCAACAACCGATTTTCCTATCTGACTTTGAGATCCAGAAATTGTTTTTGACCACACTTTATTTCCGATGGAATCAAGTTTAAGTAAATAAAAATTAGCATTACCGGAACCATTGGGTTGGTAAGAACCACAAATAATATATCCCTTATCGGAGGTCTCATGAATAGAAAAGCCATATTCAACGTTGGAATTGGTACTACCGCCAATTGCTTTGCTCCATTTAACATTACTCTCGATATCAACTTTTGTAACATAAACGTCTTCTTTGGTAATACCAAAACTTGTGGTTCTTCCTACAAAAACAAAACCTCCGTCAGAGGTATTTGCCATATTAAATGCCTCCTCTCCCCCACTGCCACCGTAGGTAATTTGAAATTTGTTTGTTTGTGAAAACCCGGTAAACGAGTTTAAAAAAATGAAGGAAATAATTATAATTCTGGTCATGGTATTATAAATAAATAATGTTTAAAAAAGTAAGTGAATACGTAGTATATAAATATTTTTCTTAAAAAAAATAACACTTAACATAAAACACAAAATAAAAAATTTTAAATAGCTTTTAGATGAGTGGTATTTTCGTTAGGCATTAAGTATTTTATGTTTTATGTTTTTTATTATTAAAAATGAAATATCTAATATACAATTACCAATTCCTTAATGCGTCAAACACCCATTCGCATCCCGCACTGTATAAGTATAAGAGCCAGCGCATAAACTGGAATAGGTAACCGCAACTGCCTGATCAAGAAATTGCCATGCGCCCCCTCCATTGTTTGAATAATCATAAGGGCTGGTGCCACCCGATGCTTGAATAGTTGCCGATCCAATGCAAACACCAAAACAACTTAAATTTGTTTGCGAATTTAAAGTAATGGTAATCTGTGCAGGTTCAGTAATCGCATAACTCCGTGTAGTCGTGCACGATTTTGAATCGGTGATGGTGACTGTATAAGTTCCGTCAACCACACCTGAAATATCTTGTGTTGTAGCTGTTGTTGACCAAAGATATGTATAAGGACTCGTTGCCCCGGAAACTGTGATATCAACACCTCCAGTGGCATCGCATGCGCAAAGTACGTTCGTAGTCACATTAGTGACACTCCATGCACCCGGTTGAGTGATGATATAAGATGCGGTGGCAGTGCATCCTCCTGTTTCAGTGACAGTAACCGTATAAGTTGCCGCCACCAATGTAGTAATATCCTGAGAAGTAGCCGCATTTGACCAAATATAAGTATAAGGTGCTGTGCCACCGGCAACGCTAATGTCAAGAGCGCCATCCGTGCCACTCGGACAAGTTACGTTAGTTTGAGTAACCAATGAAACCGTAGGTGTTCCTGCCGCAACAAGAGTCCCATTAATAGTGGCAGTACATGAATTTACGTCAGTTACTGTCACTGTATAAGTGCCTGCCGCGAGAGATGAAATATCTTCTATTGTTGCCGCATTAGACCATGCATAAGTAAATGGAGCAGTGCCATTACTGACAGTAAGATTTATAGAACCATTTGATAAACCGCAGGAAGGATTTACTAAGGTCCTTGATAAAGTAGGACCTGTTACTATTATATTTACTACGTCAGTTAATGTACAAGAATTATCAGTAACAGAAAGTGTATAAGTATATGTTCCGGGACCAGGGTTAGTAAAAGTAGGGTTAAGAACATTTGTGGCAGAAAGATTTGTAGCAGGTGACCATGAAATAGTGGGAGGTACTGTTGAAGTAACCACATAACTCCAGCTATTTAAAGTTCCCCCAACGAACATTGCATCGTCGGTAATACGTAAGGTCCATGTACCATTACTGGCGCAACCATCAAGACCTGAGAGTGCTTGTTCAGGAAGAAAATTTCCTGTAATGTTAGAATTGACTCCTGAATAGGTATTCACATTGGTACCGGAAGTTCTATTAAAGCATACGGTTGTGTAGTTAACTCCATTTCCGCCGTTATCAGAGCTAAGATCAATTGTTGTACCACCAGGACAGATAAATGAAATATCAAGGTCTTCATTCCAACTATGTGAAATATCCAAACATACGGAAGTAATAGTTCCACCGGAAGTAGCGGATACGTTAGTAAAATCTGTAGTAGCATTATCTGTAACTGTACCCCCTGTACCGTTATAGGTAGTATTAGTAGTACTTAAAGTGGGATTAGCATAAGATCCACTCAGGGTTGTAGAGGCGGTATTTGGGCAAATCGTAATATCGGTGCCGGCACTAACTGTAAATGCAGAATTTGCCACAGCGGAGGCAAGAGTTGCAGTACATCCTTTTGAATCGGTAACGGTTACAGTGTAAGTTCCCACTGCCTTACCAGTTAAATCTTCAATGGTTGCTCCCGATGACCAATTATAAGTATAAGCTGGCGATCCACCCGTTACAGTAATATTTACTGCCCCTGTGGATTGCGCAACACACGTTGGTGTGATAACGCTGGTAATCGCTAACGCAGTATAAGGAGCTACAACAAAGGGCGCAATCTGAATACATCCATCAGCTTCTGTAACAGATACGGTATAGGTACCAGCCGCCAATGATGTAAGATCCTGAGTAGTCGCGCCATTTGACCATGCATAGACGTAGGGTGTAGTGCCACCTGCTACTGTTATATTGATAGCTCCTGAATTAACGCCGGCACAACTTACATTTGTAACAACACCCGTTACTGTTGGAGCTACACATGGAAGAACGGCAGTAGTTAAAATAAAATCAAAAGTACAAGCATCTCCTGCTTCTCCGTCCATTGATATATAGTATGTAGTATTTGGGTCAGCGGGAAAACCAACATTAATATCGGCTGAACTGTTTTGGTCCACAAGTGCATTACATTCAGCAGAGCCCCCCGTAATGGTGCCGCAACTCTCAGTGGATTTGTAAATAGACAACTGAGTACCACCAACTTGGTCACCCGCTGAACAATTCTGATTATATAAATTAAAGAATGCCTGTTGCCCCGATACCCAAGTTGCCGGGGCAGTCCAAGTGAACCATATATTATTTTCAGTAGAACCAGAACAGTTTGCCTTATCAGCCGTAGCACATGCGGTTGACGCGGTATAGATTGTATTAGCGGAAATAGTAGAGGCATCAGCGCATTCATCATTTAGTGGTACAGTACAAGGATTTCCTGTAACGCAAATATCTGTTCTTATTTCAGAAGTAGAACCGGACTGGGGAGTAATTAAAATATAATAAGTGGTTCCTACAACTGTAGTAATATTGGTGCTACCACCACTGGCAACGCCCGTACAACTTGAACAGGTTGTGCAGTTTCCTGTAAAAAGTGTATAATCGTGAGCTACCTGATTTGCACCTGCTGTTAGGTTTTCAAGAGTAGTGGAGGTACTATTGGCAGTAAACTTTATCCATGTACCGTTTTGGGCTGTCTCATTATCACACCCACAAAAATCTGTACCAACAGTACCGTTAATCGTAGTGTTATTGTAGGTTAAACTACCGTCAAACTTATCGCAGACATCAGAAGGAAACATCTGGGTTGCATCAACACAGGAAACGCCTTCGGGTGTCTCAGCAGGAGGTGTCTCAAAAGTAGCTAAACAGAAGTCACCTGTAGCTGTGCTAAACCCGTCCACGCGGATAAAATAAGTATTACCTACTGTAAGACCGGTGACGTTTAAAAGTGAGTTATTTATAACATTTACGCCCCCATTTTCATCACATCCAATTTGAGTAAGAGTGCCTGTACATGTATTATCGCTTGAACTGTACAAAGCAAGTTGTGTATCTGTCAAGTCACCCGCGCCGTTCCCGTAATAATCGGTGCTTAGGGTAATACTATCATCGGTAGCGGTAAATGTGTACCAGACGTCATTACTTTTAGTCCAACAGGTTGGGGATGCCTGGGTGCTGGAAGTTGCCGCCACATTAGTATTGGGAGTGGCACAACCCCCGTTTATTGTTACAGCTGCCGCTGAACAAATATTATCGTTTGCCGGCTGGGCATAAACGTCAATGTGTAATAGAATAGATGTAAAAAAAAGAAAGTAAAGATGTTTCATTATTACATTGTTAAATTGTTATATGGTTAGATGGTTATTTTGTTACATTGATGGGCTAAAGCCATTTAACCATTTAACCATCCATTCACTTATTTTAATATTGCTTCAACCCTTCAATCTCTGCCAGAGTAATATCCTTTTGTTTTTGAAGTATTTTAACTCGTTCTTTCTCAGATGATGAATTTTTTAGAGTACTTTCAGGGTCAATTAAACTACGGTCTATCAAACGGATTTTAAAGTCAAGCATTTTTGATTTAAAAGTAACTAATTCTTCTTTCTGTTCTTTGGTTGTGGAAGGTGAATTTAATGCTTTTGTGATTCTACTCAAACGCTCATCGAGCAATTCTATATCCGTATTCCAGGATATGTCTTTAAACATATTTTCATAGGTGATTGCATTTTTATCTTCTGTTCCAGGTTTTCTGAGTTCCTGTGCGCTTAAAAATAAAAAAGGTAAAAAGTTTAGGAGGAGAATTAGCGTAAATTTTAACTTCATATTTGTTTCTTATATATAGTTTAAAACTTTATGTCACTAAAGAGTGCAAACGTATAAAAAGTTAATGTAAAAAACAACATTTTCTTAAGAAAAATTATTTATTTAAAAAAGACCTCACCCCAGCCCATCACCAAAAATCAAATTTTTCATGTAAGTTTGCGTGTTATGTTGCTTCCAATTACTCTTTTGTTCGTTTCTACTTTTTTAACTGGAATATTAGTTCTTAATTTTCCACAAAAAAAGAATTTAGTTCCTATTTTGCTTTCTTTTAGCGGGGCATACTTATTTACCCTTACCATACTTGATTTGTTGCCTACGCTTTACCTGAAAAACCCTTCCTTTAAGGAAATAGGATATTTCGTTTTAACGGGCTTTTTTTTACAAGTTGTTCTCGAAAGGTTTTCCACGGGTGTGGAACATGGTCATGTGCATTTCGAAGATCAGGAAAAATATTCTGATAAGATTCCTTTTGGTATTTTTATTTCATTAAGCATTCATGCTTTTTTGGAAGGTGTGCCGCTTCTTAAACTTGATTCTAATAATGAAATTACCATTCACTATGGCATGTTGGCAGGAATTATTACACATAAAATTCCGGAATCATTTGCCTTAATCAGTATCTTAACTTTTATCATCCGTAGGAATAGAACTATTGTACTTTTACTGATAATATACTCAGTTATAACTCCGGCAGGAATGTACCTTGAAAAATATTTGTACCTATCACAGACGCAAACAATTCCATTTTTCACCTATCTGATGGCATTGGTATGCGGAGCTTTAATCCATGTGAGCACTACAATACTTTTTGAATCGGGAACCAATCATAAAGTAATGATAAAAAAACTCCTGGCGATTGCCGGAGGGGTGATGCTGGGAATACTTTTGTAAAGACACGATGCACCGTGTCTCTACGTTTCTGTCCATTATTGAACAAAATCGCTCAAATACTCAAATGGCATTGTCAATCTTCCTCCTTTAGTGATTGTGGCTCTATCAATCATATCATCTTCTACTCCACTTAAGAGGGCGGGCACAACTTTTTGGGAAAGATCAATTCCAAAATCATTCGATGTATCTCTGGGAAGTGCGCAGGGTAAATTATCAACTGCCATGACATCCACCGTGTTTTTCAAATATGGGTTTGTCTCTTTTTGAGTACCGGCATCATAGCCATATACAGGGTCTTCATTAGTACTTGACCTCAACGTAGAAGGAATTGGTCCATGTAAATCGCAGGAAATGTCACCTATAACTTTGATGGTAAATTCTGGATTCAGATAAGTTTCATTTGTAAAAAAAACAGGGGCTTCCCGATGCCAGAAGGCACAGTGAATGAAAATAACGCAGGAAGAAATAAATTGATTCATTGTAGAAACATACTGGGAGGGGTTTTTATAAAAATGCAACATTTCCCAGTTACGACCATTTTTATGTTCGTTATAATTTTCTTCCATAAGTTGGGCATAAACGGGTTCATTGAATTTTTTTGTACGAATTTCATCCGGTGTGCATGATTTTATTTTTAATAATCTCAAAATTTCCAATGCTCCGTGTGAAACCCTGCCATTTCCGGTAAATAATATTTTTATTGGAGGTAATTTAATGGGTTTTATTTCCTTAATAAGATTCTGATATGTTTTACATTCAATAGCAGGTTTCATATCAAAAAGACCGTATTTTTTTCCATAAGCAAGAAAAGAATTATAAGTTCCAACGATGCCTGCATATCGCCCAAATCCTATCAACCGTTCTCCGGTGGCTTTTGTCAAACATTCATAGTCAATAAGACGAATGTTTTTTTTCAGAATTGTCTGGAGTAATTTCCGGTTATGCTCCTGCTTTTTTATTGTATGTGAGAAAAAAAAGTATGTTTTATCAGCAATTAATTCATCAACAGGAACTTCTTTTATTCCAAATAAAATATCACAATGGCTCATATCATTACAAACTTCAACTCCTTTCGATAGATATTCATTATCAGAATAACAACGAAAGGGAGAATGTTGAACTACAAACTTGTGCGCAGGGAATTCAATGTTCAATTGTGCAATCTGGTCGGGTGTAAAGGGGGTACGAAAATCGTGAGGGACTCTACCCTCTCTGATAATACCCACGGTTATTTTGTTTTGCATAAAATTTAGAAATTGAGGCGCAAAGGTAAAGATTTGGAATTGAATTTCATGTCAGGAATATATAGTACTTTTGTAATGGTATAGAGGAATGGGGGTATAGGGATATAGGAGTATAAGGGTATAGGGGTATAGGGGTATAAAGGTTTGAAATACGAATTTCCTTATACCATATACCCTAATACCCCTATATCCCTATACCTTTATATCTTCCACGACTCACGGGGCTGACCGGCTTTGACAGCAGGTATAAATAAGTGTAAGCATGCAGGGTGTTACAGGAGAATCACCCTTAAATAACTCCTCCTGAAATTTAAGCGACAACTACGCTTACAGAATGGCGGCTTAATTCTAGGAATTAGCCATTGCCATTGTCCCTCAGAACCTAATCTCTGTTGGTTTTGAATCAGGGGCATCGTAAATCAGAGAACCTTCTGAAGTCCGTTGCGGCAGATGAAAGGGAGTAAATAGCAACTAAGGGACAGGCAGGTAGGTTTCTGACCAGCTTCTCCCCTACAATTTACAGAAACCAAGCATGTAGAAAGCGCTCTATTTATCTTGTTTGGACGAGGGTTCGATTCCCTCCAGCTCCACGAATTTTAATAGCAGTGGCAGTATTTTCGTTTGTGGGGACACAAACGAACGCTATCCCTTTATTTTCGCCATCCCATTTCAGATTGATATACAATGATGACACAAAGACAACTCCGGATACGCGCCATGCAGGCAATTTATAGTTATCATGTATGTCAAAAAGCCAATTATCAAATATCACTTGATTTTTTAGAAGACAAATTACGCCCGGGATATACGAATAAGGAAATTCTTACGGAAAATGAAATCCGGGAAAATATCAAACTTCATACTACTGAATATGAAAAAAATTATCTATTGGATTTCCCTAAAAATTGTTTTAAAGAGAGCTTGGCTGAGAAAAAACTTGTTGAAACAAGCCAATATTTTGTTGAGTTGAATAAAACAGACATAGAAAATATCATCAACTATTCTAATGCAAGTTTTGATTTATTTGAGAAATGTTGTTTGATTTATTTTTCTATATTGACGGACTTAAACAATTATTTTATAAATTCAAATAGCAAAAAGAACTTCGAATTTCTTTATTCATTTTTTACCCAGGAAAATACTCAAAAACTTATTGAAGAGTGTAAAAAAAATATTCAGAAAAATAAATTCAAGCCGACTTATAAAAATGAAAATGGTTTTTTAAATGATTTAATAAAAAATGATATTGAAAAATACAACCTGAAAGAAAATCAAGACAATCTTTCAATTCATAATAATAAAACGCTTTCACCTTCTTATTTCGTAACCGAAATTCTTTTTAACAGCCCAACCCTTGAAGATTTTTTTGAAAATTTTAATATTTATTGGAACGATGACTCTTCCATGGTGAAACATAAAGTGTTTCAATCATTGATTGATATAAACAAACCGGATACGGATAAAACAGTGGAGGATGTGGAGATTTCCAGTAAAGAGGGGACTATTTTTTTTAATAAATTAGTGAGGAAAACCATTTCGAATGAAAAAAGTTACCTTCCGTGGTTGGCAAACAATACCAAAAACTGGGATGTAAACCGAATTCAGGAATTGGACAGGATTTTAATACTTATGGCATTATGCGAATTATTGGAATTTGAAAATATCCCACCGAAGGCGACTTTAAACGAATATCTGGAAATAGCTAAGCATTATTGCTCTCCCAAGAGCAGACAATTTGTTAATGGGATCATAGATGGCATTTTTAAAGAACTTACAAGAGACAAGAAAATTAAAAAATCCGGAAAAGGATTGTCCTGATTTGAGTTTATAAAAAAAACAAGTACCTTTGCCCTTTAATTTTACAAACATGGGAAAAAGCAGTAATACATTCTTTGCATTTATTTCCGGTGTCGCTGTTGGAGCGGTTATTGGAATACTCTACGCTCCTGACAAGGGTAAAAACACCAGAGATAAACTTGCATTTCAACTTGATAAATACAAGGAGAAACTATCCGATTTAACCCGTCAATGGTTTGATGAAAAAGGGAATATCATACCCACGCTGGCAAAGCAGGAATCGGCTAAGGTTGTTAGTGAAGCGAGCCGTAAAGCAGAGCAACTGCTGGGAGATGTTGAGCAATTGATAGGACAAATTCAAGGGAAGTGACAGGAAAAAGAGGTTTTAAGTTTCAGGTTTTAAGTTACTAAAAGAAAAAGAGTTTCACATTATAGTAAAGTTTGAGCATAACTTAAAACTTAAAACCTAAAATATCCAATTTCAAATGCACATCAATAGTATATTAATTGCAGGAGCACTTTTATGCATTTTTGCCTCTTGTGAGCCGAAAAAAGGTCCTAATCCGGGGGAGCCATTATCAGCCGGTGAGCTTGTTCAAAACAGTCAGACCGCTGAACCGGAAAAGTCAAAAATTGACCCAGCCACTCTCCCCATCATTGAGTTTGCTGATAGCATAAAAGATTTTGGAACTATAACAGAAGGTGACTTGGTCAGCTATATTTTCCGGTTTAAAAATACAGGTAAATCACCTTTAATCATTTCCAATGCCTCCGGTTCATGCGGATGTACGGTACCAAGATGGCCGAAGGACCCGATTGTACCAGGTGACACCGGTTCAGTATCAGTGGCGTTCAATAGTCAGGGAAAGTTTGGTCATCAGGTAAAAACGGTGACCGTGGTTTCAAATACAGAACCAAGTGTAAAGAAATTAACCTTTCAAGCTGAAGTTATCAAAAAGATTGATTCACCCTTAAAATAACCACTCATGATTAATTTATTAATTCTATTGCAAACTGCTCCTGCTAAATCATCATTTAACTGGAGTACACCGGTAATGTTTTTGCTGATTTTTCTGGTTTTTTACTTTTTTATGATAAGGCCACAGCAAAAAAAACAAAAAACACTTCAGAAATTCAGAGAGAATTTAAACAAGGGAGATAAAGTGGTTACTATTGGTGGAATTCATGGAAAAATAGCACAAATAGAAAATGACCATCTTTTTCTTGAAATTGATAACGAAGTTAAGATAAAGGTTGAAAAATCCGCTATCTCACAGGAATATTCGGCTAAAGTAATGGAATTAAGAAAGTAGAGACGGGTTTAAAATCCGTCTGTACATTCATTAGAAAATGGCACTCTTAAAGAGTTTTAAATCAATTTTTCTCTCCCTCCCCGGAAGCCGGCAGAAAAAAGATATTTTTGCTTTTACCCTTTGCTTTTTTGTAGCCACTGCCTTTTGGTTTTTAAACCGCCTGAATAGTAATTTTACTACTACCCTTTCCTATCCATTAGAAATTTCTTACGACAGGGAATCTTATACATTTACAAGAAAGTTGCCCGATAAACTGAATGTAAATATCTCCGGTTTTGGTTGGAAGATTCTCGATAAAATGTATGGTTTTCATAAAGAACCGCTTACACTGAATAACGAAAGCATTTTTCGCAACAACTTTCTCTCTGCAAAAGAAATAATGCCGGTATTAAATCAATCATTTAATGAAATAAAAATAAACTCAATTTCGCCTGACACTTTATATTTCTCATTTGATAAAAGGTTAGTCAGAAAGGTTCCTGTGATTTTATCGTCTTCACTTGAATTTAAGCCAGATTTTGGTCTATCGGGAGACCCCAGGGTTTTCCCGGATTCTGTTATTATTGAAGGAGCTTCTTCCATGGTAAATCAGATCAAATCAATTCATACAAAAAAAATAACCAAAAATAATCTGCATGAGGATTTTACGTTGGAAGTAAAGTTGGATTTTCAGGAAAAACAGGGAATTAAAATCAGTCATACTACTATTAAAATACATTTCCCTATTGATGAGTTTATAGAACAAAAAAAACAAATTAGATTTACAAGATTAAACTTTCCTGAACAGTTTTCTTCTGATTCAACCATTCCGGAATTTTGTAATGTTGGATTCAGAATGCCTGCAAAAAAATTAAATGAATTTTCCAGTGATTCGTTTCGTCTGATTCTGGATTATAGATTTATTGACCCTGAAAAACAAATTATTTTACCTCTGGTAGAACATCTTCCAGGATATATTCACGATTTTACTATCATAAATCCTTCCATCATTAATGTTAAAGATAGGAATTACCGGTAGCATGGGTAGTGGGAAAAGCACTATTGCCAGAGTATTTGAATCATTTGGTATTCCCGTTTATTATACGGATGAGATTGCTAAAAAACTTTATAATTCAGACCCGCTTTTAAAAGAAAAAATCAAATTAAATTTTGGGAATGAGATGTATGATTCTAACGATAAATTAATGACTCCTGCTTTAGCAAAAAAAGTATTTCATTCCCCCGAAAAACTCGCCTTGTTAAATTCAATAGTACATCCATTGGTCATCGCTGATTTTGTGAGATGGTCCGGTTTGCATTTATCTAAATTTATTTATGTAATAAAAGAAGCCGCGCTTTTATTTGAAAGTAACGCAGATAAAGTATTGGATCAGGTTATCTGCGTCGTTTGCCCATTGGAAATCCGAATTGAAAGAATAAAGAAACGGAATCCTGAACAGACGATTGAAGAAATAAAAAAGAGAATTGAAAATCAATTGGCAGAGGAAATCAAATCGGAAAAATCTGACTTTATAATTATTAATGACGGAGTAAAGGCAATATTACCACAAGTAATCGCTTTGCACAAATTATTTCTTGAAAATGGTAATACAGTGGTAATACAATGGTAATACAATGGTAATACTGTGGTAATACTGTGGTAATACAATCGTTTTACAATCGTATTACAATCGTATTACAACTGTATTACAATCGTATTACAATCGTATTACAATCGTATTACAACCGTATTACAACCGTATTACTACCGTATTACTACCGTATTACTATCGTATTACCATTGTACTGCTATTCCCTCTAAATCCACCAAAATTCCATTTTCCCTCTAAAAATCCCGTTTTTCCCTATGAAAACGTCCCTTTTTCTGTAAATTTCATGAAAATGTCAATAAATTGTGGATTAAATTTCTGTTTTATAGAGGAAAATTCAAAAAATAGCTATAATTTTGACCCCGTAATATTTTAACGTTTTAATTAAAACTAAATAACTATGGCAACAAAGAAGAAAGCACCAAGAAAAGCAAATGCGGCTTTCATGAAACCATTAAAACCCAGCCCAGCGCTGGCGGCAGTTGTTGGTGATAAAGCTATCCCAAGAACTGAAGTGGTAAAAAAACTCTGGGCATACATAAAGAAAAATGGATGCCAGGACAAAAAAAACAGACGTATGATCAATGCCGATGCTAAATTAAAACCGGTCTTCGGTGGCAAAGGTTGTGTCAATATGTTTGAAATGACCAAGCTCATCGGAAAACATCTTTCCTAAGCGAGCTAAGAGTTTGAAAAGCGTGATGCTCCTAAAGAGTGTCACGCTTTTTTTTTGTAGGTTTTACAATCGAACTACAACTTATTACAACTGTATTACAATCGTATTACAACCGTATTACAGCCGTATTACAACCGTATTACAACCGTATTACAACCGTATTACAACTGTATTACAATCGCATTCCCATAATCAAGTGCAATCAACATCTCTTAAATTCTCTTTATCCCCGATTATTTCCTACCTTTGTGAACTTAAATTCATTTAGCACATGACACAATTTGAACTTAAAATGCCTAAATTAGGTGAGAGTATAGTAGAAGCAACTGTACTTAAATGGCTTAAAAAAGAAGGAGAAAAAGTAAATGCAGATGAATCCATATTGGAAATAGCCACAGACAAAGTTGATACGGAAGTTCCTTCACCCGTATCCGGTATTATCTCCGGAATTCTTGCAAAAGAGGGTGAGAAGGTGAAAGTAGGCGCTACCCTTGCATTTATTAATATCACTGAAAATGGTTCCATTGTTCAAAAGGAGGAAATAGCCGAACCAGCTAATGTATTGGTAAATGAATCACAGATTCCAAGTGTTTCTGCCCCGGTCGCTCCCAAAGAAAATTTACAACGGTTTTATTCGCCTCTGGTGATGAGCATAGCTATGACAGAAGGAATATCTCCAACGGAACTTGAATTGATCCCAGGAACAGGAAAAGAAAACCGTGTCACCAAACAGGATATTCTTGCTTATATTGAAAGGAAAAAAATAGAACCTTCACTTTCCGCTATCACAAAAGAGAAATCTGAAATACAAATTCAAAAATCTGCAACACCCATTTCCACTTCTGTTTCGTCTGTTCAAAAAGAGCCCCTTGTAACTGAAAAACTAACAACAGCAAGAGGTAAAACTGAAATTATTGAAATGGAACGTATGAGAAAAATAATTGCGGAAAGAATGGTTGAGTCAAAACGCATCTCACCGCATGTGACTTCTTTTATTGAAGCCGATGTGACTACTCTTGTTACTTGGAGAAATCAACGTAAAGAGGAATTTAAAAAGAAAGAAGGAGAAAATCTTACGCTTACACCGATATTTACTGAAGCAGTTGTCAATGCCATTAAAGATTTTCCTATGATAAATGTTTCGGTGGAGGGTACTAAAATCATTCTAAAGAAATTCATAAATATTGGAATTGCGGTTGCTCTGAATGACTTTAATCTGATTGTTCCTGTGTTAAAAAATGCTGACAGGTATAATTTAACAGGATTGGCCAAAGCCGTTAACGATTTATCATCAAGAGCCAGAAACGGAAAATTATTGCCTGATGACCTTCAGGATGGTACATTCACTATATCAAATGTGGGCACATTTGGCAGTATCATGGGTACTCCTATAATTCTTCAACCACAGGTCGCTATTTTAGCAACCGGAGCCATCCGGAAAATACCGGCGGTTATTGAAACCTCTTCGGGTGACACGATTGGAATCCGTCATAAAATGTTCTTATCATTATCTTATGATCACAGGGTAGTGGATGGTTCATTGGGCGGAATGTTTCTAAAACGTGTGGCAGAGAATCTCGAAAAGTTTGAAACGTCGAGAAATATTTAGAAACTCTCTAAAAGTTTTTTATTCATCCATACCTTGATGTATGATAGCTTTCGTTTGTGTCCTCACAAACGAAAGTGTTACATAGTTGGTATAGAATAAATAAAGTTGGATTGAGTAGGGCAAATACTCAGAATAGGAGTTTTTGAAGAGTTTAGAATTTTACTCGCAAAGGAACCAATTAAATACTCGCCTATACTTTTTTCTTGTTGTGTCATTAATAGAATTAAATCCCCTTGAACAGCATTAATTCCACCTGACTCGGCAAAATCAATAATGGCTTTCGGTAAATAATCAGCTATCAGAAGTTTCGAACGACAACTGATATTCTTTGATTTTATTTTTTCCTCTACCTCTTCCAACTGTGATTCGAGTTTAATTTTTGCATCCAATCTGGCATTATAAAGTACGGAGCAAACGGTAATAGTGGAATTAAATGCTTTGGCAATTTCCATCGCATATTTTACTTTCTGCTTGGTCTCTTTTGATAAATCAAGTGGTAGGATTATTTCATCGAAGCCGGTGTGTTTTCTTTTCATTTTGAAGGTAAATACTGGGCAATTTGCCTGTCCTACAATCTTTGTCGTTGTACTCCCCATTAATTTTTCCTGGAAACCGGTTTCTCCATGTCCACCCATCACAATAAATTTTGCTTTAATGTGAGATGAAACTTCTAAAATAATTTTATGGGGCTTTCCACTCCTAACTAAATAATCAACCTTTAGCCCTTGTTTTTCTGCAGTTTTTCCCAACTCCTTTAATTTAAGTTTAAGACCTGATTCAATTACATCGCTGTAATCGTTGCTTTGAAATAACGATGTCTCATGGACAAAAAGTAAAACCAGATCGTGCTTCAATTGTTTTGCAATTACGATTGCTTCTTCGTATGCAATAAGGGATGACTTGCTATAGTCAATAGGAACTAAAATTTTATTCATTGTGTTTATGGGTTAAATTGTTAATTGTGCTTGTAAAATTTCCGCAAATTTACAAGAAAATTTTTAATTTCTGATATCCAGTCCCCAATTCAACTTTGTTCTAAGTGTAAACAAAAAGTTCTCATCATTCATTCTGACTAATTTAGCACTGAAATTTTCCTTTTTCACTGCTAATTGAACCCCGGTAGAGACAACTTTTGACCGGGAATCTAAGGAAATCAGAAAATTATCGCTTCTGCTTTCTACTTCAAATGAAATTACTGCACTATCAGCCACTACAATAGGTCGTACGGTTAAATTATGTGGGCTTATGGGAGTGATTAAAAGATTCCCGGATCTTGGAAAAATAATAGGACCGCCACAGCTTAAAGAGTAACCGGTAGAGCCTGTGGGGGTAGTAATCAACATTCCATCTGCCCAGTAAGAGTTGAGAAATTCACCATTTACAAAAGTGTGAATGGTAATCATGGAAGATGTATCGCTTTTATGAATCCCAATGTCGTTCAAAGCAAAATTAAGTTCACCAAACAATCCCTTTTCTGATTCGAGACGAATCATCATTCTTGAATCAATGGTGTATAGACCTTTATCAAGGTCTTCAAATACCTGTCCGATGGCATCGTGAGAAGTAGTAGCTAAAAATCCTAATCTTCCTGTGTTAATTCCTAAAATAGGTATTTCATTCTGCCTGATATACGTCACGGACTCAAGGATAGTCCCATCCCCTCCTACGCTAAACATAAAATCAATATCTTTCAGAATATCCCCTTCACCAAAATTTTTGAATGGAGGTGTACTTGTAAAATTCTCTATTTGTTTTCTAAAATTTTCATGAATGATAACTTCATATCCTCTTCTCTTGATAATTTCAAATAAATTTTCAATAAAGGGTAAGTTTTCTTCTTCAAATTTTCTTCCGAAAATTGCTATACGCATGGGGGATGGTTTTATGAAATGAAAATTAACACAAATTTACATGAAAATTTTGATTTACAGGTAAATAGTATATATATTCAAGCTCTCTTTAACTCCTCTCCATTTTTTTGGAGATGGGCTGGGGTGAGGTCGGTTTTATTGAAGAAAGTAATGAAAATTTAAAACGCCTTAACCGCATGAAAGAAGAATCCGGATTCTCCCAGATGATTAAAAGAATATTCGAAACGCATAACCAGGTCATAATAACTCACCGCAGTCAGCCCATAACCCCAACCGCTCATCCAACGGTTCACAAGCGTATTTGAATCATAAGTTGGTACGAAAGAATAAATATTTTCCCAGGTTCTGCCTGTGTCATAAAAAATGCTTGCATATAAGGAAAATGGGATGGTGTTGAATTTCTTGCTCTCTATAGATCCTGCTTTAATAATTTTATCTTTTACTAATGCCTTTGATAACGTTTGTTTAAATAAAAAGAAGTGTTGTCCATCCACAACATATAATTGATACCCTCTGACATAAGATGAATAACCAAGTGCTGTGTTTTCTGCATAACTGGTTTCTTTGTTTATCAAGTACATTATTTTAAAACCCGTAGAATAATAAAAATTATTTCCAAGCGGAAAATAATTGGACATAATGGCGTATATCTGATTGAACCGGAACCCACTGTTGCTTAAAGGGATAAAATGAATGCTGTAGAATTCGGCAAAAAATCCTTTTAGTGGAAAAGCATTATCATTCCTGCGACTGAATGTATAATCAAATTCTGCCATGAAAAAACGAATCTCTTTGAATCCGGAGTAAAACTCTTTATTCAGGTTAAATACAGAGTCAGATAACTGGTTAAAACGGTAGGTTAGTTTTATATAAGTTTTTTGATGCAATGAAGGACGATAAAATAATGTGGGTCCTGCTCTGAACTTGCGGATGGGAAATTCGTTGTCATTTTTGTAAGATAGTTTATCATTGTTTTTAGTCAGGTATTCTAACGAATGACTTTGGATTTGTGATACTTCAAATGCAAATCCCAGATTTTGTTTCCGGTTTAAATTCGGAATTTCATACCGTATTTCGTATTTACGGTCATAGCCGTGTTGTACCTTTATTCTTAGAAATTCCTTTCTTCCCCTGAAATTATCTACTACTAAGACCAACCCATAATTTAACCTTTCAATGCTTTTTCTTTCCCACCAGACATTAAAATTCCGTTCCGAAAATTCAAGAATGGGTATAGGCCAGATGTACCACCTTTCCTGTACAACAAAATTAATTGTTACCTGCAATAGGTCATTTCCTTCGAATTTCATAGAGGTAGTATCAATATATGCTGATACAAAATTGAAAATGCTGAGGTTGTAAATCCGTTGTCTGTTTAATTCAATTTTACCTGCTAATTTGTTAAAAGCCAACGTATCATTTTCATTAATATCCAATTCAACTAATACTATTCTTGGTTTAGTGATATCCAATCCTGAAATATTTATTTTTTTTATAATGACAGTGGTTAGTTTTCTTTGTGTGGAATCCATTTGAAAATTAAAAACCGTTTCATTTTTCTGTGCATAAGTGCATGTTCCTGTTCCAGAAATAATAATTACAGTAATGAAAGAAATAATTAAATATTGAATTTTTACCATTGGAAATTTACTAAATATATCATCATTAAAATAAAATTACATTATTAATCAGCATGACTCATCCCTTCAATTTCCCTCTGCCTCATTATTTCAAATATAAAAATTGCAGCGGCGGAGCTGACGTTTAAGGATGCGATTTCTCCCTTCATAGGGATACGAATCAATTTATCAGCGATTCGCAGGACATCAGCGGATAGCCCTTTATCCTCCGAGCCCATTATCAAAGCCATTGGGTCTTTTAATTTGCTGTCAAATAAAGTGTCACTGGCTTCGTGAGTGGCACCTACAAGCTGAAGCCCGGAGCTTTTTAAATAAAGCAAACTCTTTTTTAAATTATCGGTTCTGCAAACAGGGATTTTCAATAATGCGCCGGATGATGACTTTAACGAATCTCGGTTAACGGGGGCTGTGTGGGTTGTTGGAATCAAAAGCGCATGCACTCCTCCACATTCGGCAGTTCTTGCAATAGCGCCAAAATTTCTGACATCTGTAATATTATCCATAATCAAAATAAAGGGAATTTTGCCTTCTTCAAATAATGATGGGATGACATGCTCCAGGTTACTATAGGTTAAAGGGGAAAGTAAACATACTACGCCCTGATGGTTTTTTGAAGTTAGTCGATTTAGTTTTTCAACCGGCACTATAGCAAGTGGAATATTATTTTTTTTTGCTAATTCTTTAAGTTCAACTAACGTTGAAGGATTTTTACCCTGTTGTATAAAAATTCGTTGGATATCCTTACCTTCCCTGAGTGCTTCAAGCACCGGGTGAATACCATACGCTATTTCAGATGAATTCATTGAGAATTTATGATAAATTTTTTGTAACTGCTCAGCGTATTGACATTTTTATTATAAAAATAACACTAAACATAAAACACTAAACAAAAAATGTTTAAGTGCTTATCGATTAAATCATATTTCGGTTTTCGTTTATTATTTAATGTTTTTTGTTATTTGTTATGTGTTCTTTTTGTAGTTAAAGACATCGGTTGAATAGTTACAATTTTTTTACCAGATTTATTCTCTTACCTTCAATACCCCCGCCCTCCATTGCTCAACCGCCGTGTACCAAATTTCAGTGTAACCGGGTGAGCGTAACATTTCATAATGGTTTAAACTGAAAATATTCTCCCTGTTCACAAATTTAAAGGCAATGGATTGAAAATCCAATTGATAAAAATATTCCCAAATTTCACTGTTTCCCGTGCGATAAACACTTTGTGGTTCTCCAAAAATAATATAGATCATTCCCCTGTCGGTTTTCCAACCTTCTTTGTGGGAAGTGAATAAACTATTGGCATTTTCTACACGTCTGTAAAATTCCCTTATCATGTTTCTTGCATGATTTTTATCCTTGGCAATCGTTAACCAGAAATCATCAACAATTTTTTTACGGTCAAGCGTGTCATTGAAACTTTTATATTCATCAGAGGTACTGATATAAATTAAAGGGGGTATCATGATACTTGCCTCTTCAATATGAGGATAGTTGCTGTTTACTACCAACACAGAATTGATATACTCATCATTTATCGGTGGGACTTTCAACAGAAAAAGATAAAGACCTTCCTTATTGAATTTTTCTACGTTGTTTGTTTTGATGTTGAATGTTTCTTTACTTTCTAAAAATTGAGAACTTCCCGGATTTGCCCTAACCTTTTCTTCCATTTCTTTCTGAACGGATGCCATGGGCGGGGGAGCAGGAATAAATCTCTTATCAAAATAATGAACATCCAGTTTCATGCTCTCTTGCAGATACAAAGGAAATTCAACAATAAATGGCTCGTTCACTTTCAGATAATTTCTGAATAATGGATAATTATTCTCCGGCGATCTCAAATAAAAAAATTGGGTGGTGTTACCTTTTTTTTCCTGTATGGTTTTATAAATTGTTTTTGAGTGAACTATGATTTGTGAACTGTTTTTGTTTTTTGAATTCAACTGTTCATCTTTTTCCGGCATATAATTTACTTCTGATACATTCAACCCAAGTAATGAATTTTGATTTTTAAATCGTGGAATCCTGAATGATAAATACGTGATAATATTTCCATCTTCCTGATTGGGTTTCTCATTATAATTACTATTTTCCTTAAAAACAATCGTATCATTAAACAGCGTTTTTCTGCTTTCATAAGAAGTAATAATTCTTACTCGTACTACCAACTTGTTTTTTAACGTATCGGCTATAGTTTTGCCAAGTATCTCTTTGTCTTTTGATTGAGCCAGCGGATTTTTAATTATTTTAAGGAAGACAAGAGAACTGTCTTTTTCATGCACTAATTCGGTTAACACATTAAATGACTCCGGCACGGAAGAATATTCATTGGCAAGATTGAGATTACTGATTCTCCCCGTGGAAAGGCAGGAAAACAAGAGGCAAGATATAAGGTATAGCGAAAGTTTTGACGTTTGCATGTATAAGGGATTGCAAGGATGAATGATACAATCATTATCACTGAAGTTGCATCAATTTTTCATAATGCTTCCTTACCATCGGTTCAATTTTCTCTGCCTCTGATTTATAGCCGGATTTATCTAATTCTTCGTAAATTTCTCTTAAAATGTGCCAGTTTAATCCTATTTGCTCCCTTAAATATCTTGTCATTTTATTCCGTTCGAATTTTAAAAAATATTCAAGATTTTCATTCGCTCTATTGACCATTTTAAGGGCGACATTTTTTGCAAGTGTGTCTTCTTTTAACCGGAATAATGTTCCAACTATACCGGTAGTAAATACATCAAAATTAAAAGTAGTGTCGGGTAAAATTTTCATGCAATACTTTATTAGTTCCTTCGCTTTATCCGTTTGCCCTTCCCGTATCAATTCATTGGCTAAACGTGTGTAATTATTTCTTGCATTTAAGGCAAATCGTGTGTGGTTTTCATCATAATAAACTTTCGGATTATCCATATTTCTCCAGAAAAATTTGTTCATGAGCGTATTATACATCTTCTCCGTATTTACTCTTCCGTTTTTGGCGCCTGGTATTTTTACGGGGGTTACACGATAGGCAAAACCTTCCAATTCAAAAAATTCTTCTAAACCCAAAAAATTAGAAGGACCAACAGTGATTGCAAAATAAATGGGACGTTGCCAATTATTGGTTGATAATAAATCAAGAATAAATAAATCCTGTTTGCTAAGAGACGATTTATTGATTTTCCATGACATTTTATCAGGAACCAAGGAAGCAAATTTTGGAGAAACGGTGCCATTTGAAATAACTTTTTCCTTGTCAACGGATAATTCAAATGTCTTTGTAGGATAAGAGTTTATCATTTCTCCGGACTGCAACGGAACTGAAATAGAACGGCTTTTTGCTTTAATTAATTTTATAAAAATATCGAGAGGAAGTGAAGTAACTTTTTTATTTTCAACAAATGGAATATATTCATTTGTTCCCTGTTGATAATCATCTTCCCCGAGTGTCACCGGCAATGCCTCTGACTCGTATGTCTTACGTTTCATCTGGGAAATATACCAGTCGGTGTTTATCAAACTTAAATTACAAACGCGGACGTCTGTTCTGAATCCCTCAACCTCCTGCGCGTACCACAAAGGAAAAGTGTCATTGTCGCCATTGGTAAACATCACTGCATTTTTTTCGCAGGAATTCAAAAGATTTTTGGCTGAGTCCACCGCAGTATAACGATTTGAACGGTCATGATCATCCCAACCCTCTTTCGCCATGATGGCTGGAGCTACAAGTCCTAACAGAATGCAAAAAGCTGAAAGCAAAGAGGCAGATTTAATAAATTTTGACAAATAATTATAAAGCGCGATTACTCCAAAGCCAATCCAGATTGAAAAAGTAAAAAATGATGCCGCATAAGCATAATCCCGTTCTCTCGGTTGAAGAGGATATTGATTCAAATACACTATGATGGCAATGCCGGTCATGATAAATAATAAAAAAACAAAAAATGAATTCCGGGGATCTGCCTTACTATGAAAATAAAGTCCTAAAATGCCAAGCACCAACGGGATCATGTAGAAATTATTTCGAGCTCTGTTGTTACGAATCTGTTCCGGCACTCCTTTGTTTGTTTCTAAGGGTGAAAGCCATCCACAATCCTGTATATCACTTTCGCGTCCCGAAAAATTCCATAAAAAATATCTCCAATACATGTGATTCAACTGATAGACAAAAAAGAATTTCATATTTTGTATAAAGGTTGGTTTTCGTCCACCTTTAGCTCCACTTTCTTCTTCATATATTTCTTTATGATCCGGCTGATTGGAATACATCCTCGGAAAAAGTGTTTCATGCTTAGGGTCAAAAATATTTATTATTTTATAATCATAGACCTCATATTTTTGTTTGCCTTTTTTAAAACGTTCTTCCCCCCTTTGCTGGTCTATCAATTTGGCAGTGAATTGTTGACCGTGTAATAAGGGACGGTCCCCATATTGTTCCCGTTTAAGATAGGATAAAAAACTCATCACATTATCAGGACTGTTTTCATTGATGGGGGGATTGAAAGTAGATTTAATGATAATTAGCGTGTAAGATGAATATCCAATCATTATAAACATCAAACAAAGCAATGAAGTGTGCAGTGCCACAAACCCTTTTTGTTTCGCCCATCTGAAACCGTAGATCATGCTTCCTACAACCAATACAATTAAAAATAGAATGCCGGAACCAAATGGTAATCCAAGGTTATTTACGAAAAATAAATCGAGCCCCCCTCCTATGGACGCTGATTCCTGAATGACACCGTATTGGATGAACCCAAGAATCAGAACGCTTATTAAAAGAGTAATAAAAGTTCCTTTTTTGCTCGGTACCGGGTACTTCTTATAATAATAAATTAAAGCAAGAGCAGGAATAGTAAGCAAATTCAATAAGTGTACGCCGGTGGACAATCCTACCAAATAAGCGATTAAAACAATCCATCTGTCGGCATGTTTTTCATCGGCTATCAATTCCCATTTCAATATTGCCCAAACAGTTATAGAAGTAAAAAACAAAGACATACCATATACTTCTCCTTCAACAGCCGAAAACCATACGGAATCACAATAAGTGCCTGCTAATGCGCCTACCACACCTGCTCCCATAATTATGATTGTCTTAGCATTATCAAGGGGTTCTTTACTTGTACAAACAACTTTCTTAGCAAGCATGGTAATAGTCCAGAATAAAAACAAAGATGCAAAAACGCTGGAAAGCACCGAGAGCATATTTATCCAAAAGGCAACCTGTTGTACATTCCCAAAAGATAAAAATGAAAATACTCTGCCTAATAGAAGAAACAGAGGGGCTCCGGGAGGGTGAGGAACCTGAAGTTTAAAGGAAACAGCTATAAACTCCCCGCAGTCCCAGAAACTGGCAGTCGGTTCTACTGTAGTGCCATACGTCCAAAATGCAACGGCAAAAACAAGCCAGCCGGTGATGTTGTTTATTTTTTGGTAAGAATTCATTTAGAGGGTATTGTTGGAATGTTGGAATATTGGAATGTTGGAATAATGAAAAAAGCGCTTTTCAACGAAAATAATCCGGCGAAGTTATGAAAGAAAATGAAAAGTTTATGTATTATCCCGCTATATCTAACATATCCCTTAAAATTTTGCTCTTTTCCCGACTTACAAGCACTTCGTCACCCGTAGAAAGTTTCAGTTTATATCTTCCGGTAAACCAGATAATGACTTCTTTCACCATATTCAGATTTACCATATCACTCCGGCTGACTCTGAAAAAAAACCCTGGTAGTTTTGTTTCAAAATATTCCAATGTTTGAATCATAGAAAACGTTTTACCCGATGCATGAATGGTGCAATATCTCCCTTCAATATGAATGAGAGAAATATCATTATAGGAGATAAGGCGGAATCTGTCGGCTTCGGGTAGTGCAATTTTTTCTGTAGTTGTAGTGAACTCCTTCTTTTGCTTAAATGTTTTAGAATCAGTTTCTATTACTTTATTTCGTTTTAAAATCTTATCAAAACATTGTTGGAGACGTTCCTGATTGATAGGTTTCAAAAGATAATCCGAGACATTTTGGTCGAATGCCTTCAAGGCATGTTCGGAATAAGCGGTGGTAAAAACTTTTGCACAATCATTTTCGGTTTTTGCCACTACTTCGATGCCGGTTAATCCGGGCATGTTGATATCGAGGAAGGCAATATCAATGTCTTCGGTATTTAGTAATTTAAGCGCTTCGGTGCCGTTAGTGGCAGTCAGAGTTCTTTCAATCCCTTGAATGTTTTGCAATAATCGTTGCATTTTTTGACGAGCGGGTTCTTCGTCGTCTGCGATGAGTATGTTCATTTTTTTACCTCACCCCAGCCCCTCTCCAAAAAAATGGAGAGGGGTGAGAGTGACGTTGGTTTGATTTTGAGTTATTGAATTATTTTAAATATTTATTTAACACTAAAGAAACGACTTATTAAATTTAAAGGGTAATAAATCAGCTACGGAATCAATGACAATTATTTTTTTTGTTTTTCCATTTCTTATAAGCACTTTAATCGGGGATTTAAAATATTCTTCATATTCAAGCAAAACCTGCCGGCAAGCGCCGCAAGGTGGCACGGGTACGGTTGGCTTTTGTTTTCCTTTCGCGGCACAAATAGCAATGGCTGATATAGGAATTGTGGGAAATTGCGAAACGGCAGAAAATACAGCCACTCTTTCGGCGCAAAGACCGGATGAGTATGCGGCATTTTCCTGATTATTTCCGGTAACAATTTTCCCATTTTTCAATCGAACAGCTGCTCCAACGTGAAAATCTGAATAGGGTGCATAAGCATTTTTAACAGCGTTTTCCGCGTTTTTTAAAAGTAATTCATCGGTAGTATTAATCTTATCGCTACGGTTGAATACTTTGTATTTTATTTTGATTTCTTCGGTCTTGGGCATAATAAAGGCGGGCAAAGGTACGGATTATGACTGAGATAACAGTTGCATTCCAGTGCACCACTATCAACCGCCAATTCCTAACAACCCTCTCAGTATATTATCAACTCCTTAAAAAATTTAAGAAAAACAGGACTTTCGGAAATTCCTATAATTTTTGCAATTTCCAGAATTTCATTTTTTTCTTTTGTAGAAACTTTACGGGGTTTGATTTCATTTTCATCGGTAAAAAATAAAAATGCAATAAATCTTACAAAAAAGTAGGGAGCATCCAACACTTCTTTTGATAAGTCAACATGCGTCAATTCTTTTTTCCCGCGTTTTGCAGAAAATGCCATTCCATTACCTGAGTGAACCTCAAGACAGTAACGGATAAGTTCCAGAAATTTCTTTTTCCAATGCCCGATACGTTTGATTAAAAATTTCATGGATAGAATTACCGGGTCCGGTTCAAAAAAATACCTGCCGGTTGATAACATTCTCGCTTTTTTATTTAACTCCCATTCTTCCGATAAGCTGATTTCATCGTTGGCAAGCGCCATTAAAATCATAGGAGTCAGAAAAACAAGTCCCAGAAAATCATGATCATTCACGTCAAGTCCTGACGCTGACTTACGTATAAATTCTGATTTTAGCTGGTGAACTTTCTGACGGATAGATTCGTCTTCCATTAAAATCCGGATGTCATTTTCAGTCATGTTAAGCCGCTTTAATATAATTCTGTAACGCTTTCACATAATTTCCAAAAGCTTCCATGCCTGTGTCATTGATCCGGCAGATGGTTACGGGCTTGTTTTCCCGGAATTTTTTGGTGACTGTTAAATACCGCTCTCTCTTCAAAATGTTGATTTGAGCGCTGAGGTTACCGGATGTTGCCTTGGTAACTTCTTTCAGATAATTAAACTCTGCCTGTTCCTCAGCTACCAGAATTGACATGATAAACAACCGGAGTTGTGAGTGTAATAAAGGGTCTAGTTCTCTGTAAATTTTCATGATACAAAATTGTTAAGAAATTGTTAAATTGTTACTATTTGTTATTAAGTTTTTACCAACATATTTATTAACATTCTACAAAATTGGAAATGCTGAAGCAATTTAAAGATTGTAATACAAGCCGAAATAAGGATTAAAATATTCAAATTTGTTTTCTCCCGCTTTACTCCTCAGTCCTTCAATCTGCACATCTAAATATTCAGAAACATATATTCCAATTTTCTGATGAAAATTCCATGAAATGGTAATTCCTGGTTTTACCCCCAAAAGCAGGAAGGTCTTATTTGTCAAATCGGGCAAGGGAGAATATCCTTCCGGGAGCTGTTCTGATTTTATATCTATCATACCAACGCCGCTATACACAATTAATGGAAAACCACATTGCAGAGAACGTATTTTCAGAAAATCTGCCGTCAAATAATAACCTCCCCCAATCGAATGGGTAGTTGCATCAAGATTTTGTGTAAAGGTGCTTTTCACAGTGGGATCATCAATTTGTCTGCATCCCATGCTTCGTGAAAATATTCTGAAATGCCGGTTATAATCAAAAATAAAACCGGGCGATGAGGTCTGGTACCACAAATTAACCTGGTTGGTTGGCGGCATCCATGAATATCCGGCACCGATTTTTTGTCGGAAAATATCTTCTGAAGTTTTAGTATGTGCGTTAAACCAAAGAAGAACGGTTACGATTGATAAAAGGATTGTTTTCATATATTATTGACAAGTTGAAAATGAAAAATATTATTTACTGTTTAGCTCTATGTGTTTTTCTAATGTGTCTATGTGCCTATGTGGTAAAAATTTAATTAATAACTTCTCCAGGGATTGACCAATCTACCGGACTTTTCAATGCCATTTTTAGTTTTTCCTTAAAATCCGTTCTAAAGTTTTCAAATTCCTCTTTTCCGGATCTCTCAAAAAATAATTTTACGTTGTTGGATTCCATAGAAAGCAACTTTCTGTTGCACATCAAAACATCATTTCCTTCGGACAGATTACATTCAAATTCGTAAGTAGTTCCAACCGGCTCAGGGAACACGTTGCTTTTGTTATCTTCTACAATTAACAAAAACCTGCAGTGGTCAAGCCATTTTACTTTATAACGATTCTGATGATATTGTCCTGTGGTCAGGTTAGAATAACTTATCGCTGTTTCCTGTTGAATTTTCAGATATGAATTCCCGTTTTGGGTTTTCCAATATCCATTAACCTGAAAAATTTTGCTTCCGGTGTTTTGCAGGAACATGCCTGACAAAATAACCAACAGAAATGATTTAATCATAATTCTTACATGTTAATTGATTGGTTAAACAATTTATTTATTTATTTATTTATTTATTTATTTATTTAATGGTCGCTTCTACCGTGTCTGCAAACCTCTTTTGCGCACATACACCCATTCCGTTTCATCATAACAATTTATCCGCTTCACGAGATAAATTCCGTTTTTACCCTCCTCCCCTGCTTTCGGTGAGAAGAATAATTTTCTGAAAAATTTTCTTAACGTTTTCATAATCAGGTTTATTTTATAAATGAGTTAAATAAATAAATTAGTTTGTAATATAAATTATTCTACAAATATAAACTACTCTATTTTAAAAAGCAAGCTTTTGGGTAAAAAAAGTTATCCACATTTATTATTTCACTTTATTTACTTATTTTTGCACGATAAATAAAAAAACATGAAAGGAATCATACTTGCCGGTGGATCCGGTTCACGGCTTTATCCATTAACTTTAACCATAAGCAAACAGTTAATGCCTATTTATGATAAGCCCATGATTTATTATCCGCTATCTACATTAATGATGGCAGGTATAAAAGAAATACTGATTATTTCGACTCCACGAGACCTCCCATTTTTCAAAGAACTGCTTGGTGACGGACTTAAATTAGGAATGAAGATTTCTTATATTGAACAACCCATACCTAAGGGGCTTGCTCAGGCATTTACGCTTGGCGCCGACTTTTTAGGAAAAGAAAATGTATGCCTGATACTTGGAGATAATATTTTTTATGGAGATGGTCTTATTAAAACATTGCAGGATACTCGTAACTCCATTGAAAAAAACAAGGGCGCCGCAGTTTTTGCTTTTCATGTTTCCGATCCTCAACGCTACGGTGTAGTAGAAATGGACTCAGTAAATAAAGTTGTTTCCCTAGAAGAAAAACCTGCCCACCCTAAATCCTCTTTTGCTGTACCCGGATTATATTTTTATGACAATTCAGTCGTAGATATATCGTTAAACCTTAAACCTTCTCCCCGTGGTGAATTTGAAATTACAGATGTGAATCAGGAATTCTTAAATAGAAAACAATTAAAAGTTTATAAAATGAACCGGGGAACCGCCTGGTTAGATACCGGTACTCACAGTTCCCTCATACAGGCAGGTAATTTTGTTCAGATAATTGAAGAACGGCAGGGATTAAAAATAGGATGTATTGAAGAAATTGCTTTCCGGATGAATTTTATAAACAAAGAGCAATTGAATACCCTGGCTCAGCCATTGGTTGCCAGTGGATATGGAAAGTATTTACTAGCGCTTACCAAGTGAGCATGCAGAAAAAAAACATACTTGTTACCGGGTGTAACGGACAATTAGGGAGTGAAATAAGATTGCTTGCAAACAATGCAATACCCGGATTTAATTTTTTGTTTGAGAATCATATTTCTCTTGATGTTATTAATACGCCTTTACTTGCCAGGTATTTTGATGAACACCCTATTGATTACTGTATCAATTGTGCCGCTTACACTTCTGTGGATAAAGCCGAATCGGAGCCGGATAAGGCATTTCTGATTAATTCAACCGCCCCTGGAAAATTAGCCAGAATTTGCGAATCAAAAGGAACCTTTTTCATTCATTTTTCCACTGATTTTGTGTTTGATGGAAACCATTCAATACCATACAAAGAAAATGATACCCCAAATCCAATTAGCATTTATGGAAAAACAAAAGAGAACGGGGAGCAAGAAGTGATTAAAGCAGGCGGCAATTTTTTAATCATCAGAACCTCATGGGTGTATTCCTCTTTCGGATTAAACTTTATAAAAACCATTCTACGGCTTGCCAGGGAAAAAAAAGAAATTGGAGTGGTATATGACCAGACAGGATGTCTTACGTATGCCAGTGACTTAGGAAAAGCAGTTGTCAAGATTGTACAGTCCATTGACAAAAATCCAGAACTATCAAAAAACAGAACCGGAATTTACCATTATTCAAATGAAGGAATTACCAGCTGGTACGATGTGGCACATGAGGTCGTGAAAAAATCTGGCTTGAAATGCAAAGTAAATCCCATAGAAACTCATCAATATCCTACACCGGCAAAAAGACCTGCCTATTCCGTTTTAAATAAATCAAAAATCAAAGATACTTTTGGGATTCAAATTCCGCATTGGGAAGAGAGTTTGGATGTGTGTTTGAAAATACTTGTGTAGTGGTAACCATAACTGTTTGCTGTTTAAATCAAAAAATAAAAATTCATGAATGTTCTTATTGCCGATAGTGGTTCAACTAAAACCGATTGGGTTTTTATTTCCAGCGCCCATAAAAAATATTTCGACAGTTCGGGATTAAATCCATATCTGATGTCCTTGGAAACCATTGAAATACAATTAAAAAAAGCAATAACCTCATTTATAAAAAATGAAAAACCGGATCGCGTTTATTTTTACGGTGCAGGATTTTCTACTATTGAACATTGCCGGAAAATGAGAAAAATTCTTTGCAAAATTACAATGACTCTGATTGTTGAAGTGCATCATGATATTTTGGGAGCCGCCCGCAGTGTTTGCAGAAATGAAAGTGGAATAGTATGCATTCTTGGCACGGGCTCAAATTCCTGTTTATTTGATGGAGAAAAAATAAGTATGCAGAAAGGCGGATTTGGTTATTTATTAGGAGATGAAGGAAGCGGTTCATTTATGGGAAGAAAATTATTATCGGAAATGTTAAATGATAATTTACCGACTTCCATCATTAGTAAGTTTGAAAAATTTTCCGGAATGAAATTAGATATGATCAGAAAACAAACTTATAATACATCAACTCCTTCCTCCTATTTGGGAAGTTTTACTCCGTTTATTAAAAAAAATCTGAAAGTTAAATTCATCCGTAAAATAGCTGTGGAATCACTGGAAGAATTTTTAGAGAATACAGTACTCCGTTATCCTGGCTATAAAAAATTACCGGTGCATTTTGTGGGTTCTGTAGGATATTATTTTAAGAAAGTATTAGCGGATGTTTGTAAAAAACACAAACTTAAGATGGGTAGAATTATTAAAAAACCAATAGATGGATTGGTACGATTTCATAGTGAATCGTAAATAGTTGCCATTAAACCCTTCTGATATCTGCCCCTAAAGCTCTGAGCCGGCCATCAATGTCCTGATAGCCCCTGTCAATCTGGTCAATATTCAGAATGGTGCTTTTACCGGAAGCCGATAGTGCGGCAATAAGCAATGACACACCGGCTCGAATATCGGGTGATGTCATTTCAATGCCTCGTAATGGTATTTGTTTATCAAGTCCGATGACGGTGGCACGGTGAGGGTCGCATAAAATAATCTGTGCACCCATGTCAATCAGTTTATCTACAAAGAAGAGTCGGCTTTCAAACATTTTTTGATGAATAAGAACGGTTCCCTTTGCCTGAGTGGCAACAACCAGGATGATGCTAAGCAAGTCGGGAGTAAGTCCTGGCCATGGAGCGTCAGCGATGGTTAATATGGATCCATCAATAAAAGTATCCACTTCATAATGTGGTTGCGAGGGAATAAAAATATCATCCCCAATTAATTGATACTTTACACCTAATCTTTCAAAAGTTCTGGGAATTATACCTAAATGTTGAAAACAAACATTTTTTATAGTTAATTCGGAGCCAGTCATAGCGGCCATACCTATAAAACTTCCTACTTCAATCATATCGGGAAGAAGGGTGTGTTCACATCCATGTAATTCATTTACGCCGTCTATCGTTAAGAGATTAGAACCAACTCCTTTAATTTTTGCACCCATTCGTATCAGCATGTTGCAAAGTTGCTGGATGTATGGTTCACAAGCCGCATTGAAAATTGTTGTAGTTCCTTCAGCAAATACAGCCGCCATCATCACATTGGCTGTACCCGTGACGGATGCTTCTTCCAGCAAGATAAAACATCCTTTTAATTTTTTAGCTGAAACGGTGTAAAAACTTTCTTCGGTTGAAAATTGAAAGTTAGCGCCTAATTTTTCAAAGCCAAGAAAGTGAGTATCCAATCTTCTTCGTCCGATTTTATCGCCTCCCGGTTTAGGAATAAATCCTTTACCAAAACGGCCAAGCAATGGACCAACAATCATAATCGAACCTCTTAATGCACTTGCTTTATTTTTAAATTCATCGCTTTGAAAGAAGTCAAGATGTATTTCTTTGGCAGTAAACGACCAGGAAGATTTATTGATTTGTTTTACCGTAACCCCAAGACGTTCCAATAGATTGATTAATTTCTGAACATCCTGAATAGCTGGTATGTTATGAATAATTACTTCTTCAGGTGTTAGCAGAACAGCAGAGATGACCTGCAATGCCTCATTTTTTGCTCCTTGAGGAATGATTTCGCCTTTTAAAGGATTGCCGCCTGTTATTTCGAATGCCGCCATAGGGGTATAGGGTATAGGGATCAACTCAAAAGACCTCACCCCAGCCCCTCTCCAAAAAAATGGAGAGGGGGAGGAGATTTGTTATGTGTAATCTAAAGTTTGTGAAAAACATTGATAATGAACTCAATTTATAGCTTTCACTTGACGGATTCTTTGCCCCTCTCCATTTTGGAGAGGGGTTGGGGTGAGGTTTTTAAAAAATATCGAATATTGAACAAGGAATATCGAATTTCGAAGTACTTCAACATTCGATATTCCTTGTTCGATATTCATTATTTCTTATACCCTATACCTTTTACCCTATCCCTTATACCCTCCCTTTCCGGAAGGTCTGTTAAAGTTTCGGCGGGGTTGATTTTTTCTAAAACGGTCCTGATTTTCATTTTTCCCATGCTGAAACGTTTTTTTACTCTGATAATTATTAGTATTAAATGATTGCTTAAGGTTTCTGTTTTGATGGAATTGTTTTCTTTCATCCATTTTCAAACCGCCTTTCGGATCGGCTAATAAATCGAGATTATATTTTTTTAAGTCAATTTTAAGTTTATTTTTTGATAACTCCAAGAGATGTTCAGCAATGGTTACGTCAGAAACATTATCTTTATTCCAAAGTTTATAAAACATTTTCATCAGGCAACCAATATAATGAATCATTTTTTCTTTCAGAGAAGGATCATCCATTTCAACTGCCTTTTGAATGAGTAATTCTACAGTTCTTCCATAATGTTTGTATGCCAGACGGTGATTTCCATAAGCGACTCTTTCCGGTTTACGGTTAAGCAACTCTTTTTTGGGAATAGGATAAGGACTATCAATATCAATTTTAAAATCTGTGACAATAAATAAATAATCCCAAAGTTTACGGATATGGTCCTCTTTGTCCTTCAGTTCCGGGTTAAAATGTTTCATTAAACGAACAATTTCTCTGGCACAGGCATTTCTTTTATCACGATCCTTTATACCTGCCGCATACGTAATCATATTTTGAATATTTCTACCATATTCTCTTAACTGTATAGGTTCCTGAACTGCGTTGTAGTTGAAATCAGATGGTTTGGCTTTCATGTAAAATGGGTTTAATTGAAGAGTAAATTAATATACGATTACAAATGTAATACATTCCATTCACTACCACCAATCTTCATCATAATAATATTTTCGTATTGCATCGAGATATTGGTCCACTGCAATATATCCTGACGACAGGTCATCAACATCTATAAACCCGCAAAATTCTGCTTTGCTGTTCAGAATAATCTTATAATCAAGATTTGACAGGATTGTTGTAGAGAACAAAAGCACAAAAAGTGTGTCCGTTTCAAAGACAATACTTTTTTTGTAAGTAACCTGATAATCTATTTTTTGCAACCCTTCTTCTCCTTTTTCATTTTTACCGGGTACATTTATGGAAAAAGAAACAAAGCTGTTCACAGAGTCCTTACTATTCCAGAGGCATAAAATATTATCAGTATTTGGTTCATTATTTTCGAAAGTGAATAACTTACCGGTTGCGTCAGAATGAAAGTAAAAGGGCAAGCGGAAAAGTTCATATTTTTCAGAAAGTTGCTGGGACCAAAGGAAGTTATAAAAATCCAATTCATTAATGATTTTATGCGAAACTGGAATTATAGCAGTAGAAGTTTTTTTATGTAAAACGGATCTTAAATAAGTAACAGAAACCGTGTCGGAAAAAATTATAGGGAAAGCACTAAAAGGCAAAATGTAAAAAAAAGTGAAGAATAGTAAAAAAAAATTTTTCATGAGTTGCTTCAACTATTTTACCTTAAATCTTCAATGTGTACACCTGGATATTTACTTTTATCAAAAGAAAAAAAAGCGTCATTCAATTCGGGCGGATTGAGTGAAAAATCCGTCAGGGTATAATTGTAAATGCTTCCGTTACGGTCAAAAAGTTGAGCCGAATTAATTAATTTCTTTTTTTTGTCAATGAAAAGCCGGATTTTAAAAATATTTCTTTTATGATCTTTGGGTGTTAATTCAATTATTTCTGTGATTGATCCATGCTCTTTTAATTCTTCCACGAAAATATATTTGAAATTTTTATTATAAAACGTAAAAAGATTTGAAGGGGTAATTTCGTCATCATCCTTCTCATACTTGGAAATATTCATTTCTTTCTGTGATTTGATATAGACAAATAAATCAGTTCCATCGTTAATAATTTTTTGCCCGCTAAGTTCAATGACATATTTATTTCCCATCATAAAAACCTTACCGTTGTCTTTTTCATGGATGCCGGCAGATTTATTCTCAATTTCATACGAAAAACTTGCGGAAAAAGAATTAAAGGATTTATAATTGGCTGATACTTTTTCCAGAATTTGTCCGGATGGGTCATTGTTTTGAGGAAAAACAGCAGGTGATAAAAAAATCAGAATTAAGGGCACTACTAAAAATTCAGCCAAATGTCTCCCATTGGAGGAAACTAAAGAGGGAGGAAAATAAAAAGATTGAATTTTTAGTAGCGCCCTTAACAATCCGGTAAAATGAAAATAAAGGTGAATTCGTTTAGCCATAAAAAAGTCAAACTTACGAAATAATCACGACACCTGAGCGTTTGACAAAAACCGTTCCAATTGATCATTAAAACGACACGGTGTAGCGTGTCGCTACTATTAAGTGACACGGAGCACCGTGTCGCTACATTTCCGAATGCATTACGATGCTTGAGCGGTTAAAAAATGTTCGAGAGAATATTCATCCTGAATTAATACTTCTCTTGCCTTGCTACCTTCAAAAGGTCCGACTACTCCTGCTTTCTCAAGTTGGTCAATGAGCCGGCCTGCCCTGTTATAACCCAGTTTCAACCTTCTTTGAAGCAACGAAGTACTTCCTTGCTGATGACGGACGAGAATTCTTGCCGCTTCCTCAAAAAGTGGGTCTTTCTCCCCATTTTCTTCTTCCCCCGAATTTTCAGTACCGCCTAAGGGGTCATCTGGCGCTTCGGGCAACAAATATGCACTGCTATACGATGGCTGAGATAAAACGTATTCACATAATTTGTCAACCTCCGGAGTGTCAATGAAAGCTCCCTGTAAACGGAAAACATTCGAATTAATTGAAAGTAGCAAGTCACCTTGTCCGACTAATTGATCAGCCCCTCCCACATCAAGAATAGTTCGGGAATCAACCTTTGCAGTTACCTTGTAGGAAAGACGAACCGGGAAATTTGCCTTTATAAGACCTGTAATGACATTTACACTGGGACGTTGAGTAGCCACTATTAAATGAATACCAATAGCTCTGGCAAGCTGCGCTAAACGGCAAATAGGTGTTTCAACCTCTTTGCCTGCGGTCAGCATTAAATCAGCCAATTCATCAATAACTAAAATGATGTAGGGCAAATAACGATGACCTTCATTAGGATTCAATCTTCTACTTATAAATTTCTGATTGTATTCTTTCAAATTGCGGCAACCCGCTTCTTTCAATAAATCGTAGCGTAAATCCATTTCAAGACAAAGCGAATTCAAGGTATGAACCACTTGTTTTACGTTTGTGATAATTGCTTCCTCCGAATCGGGCAATTTTGCAAGGAAGTGTTTTTCGATTTTCTTATAATTGGATAATTCAACTTTTTTGGGATCAACCAGAACAAATTTTAATTGTGAAGGATGTTTTTTATAAATCAGGGAGGTGAGTATAGCATTTAGCCCTGCTGATTTACCTTGACCGGTTGCGCCTGCCATAAGCAAGTGAGGCATTTTGGCAAGGTCGGCAATAAACACTTCGTTGGCAATTGTCTTACCTAAGGCAACCGGTAAATCCATTTCGGTGGTGGCAAACTTTTCAGCGGCAAGCACTGTTCTCATCGTTACCACTTCACGTTTTGAATTTGGCACTTCAATACCAATTGTTCCTTTACCGGGCATGGGGGCTATGATACGAATGCCGAGTGCAGATAAACTCAAGGCAATATCGTCTTCCAGGTTTTTGATTTTTGAAATCCGAACACCAGCTGATGGAACTATTTCATAGAGAGTGACTGTAGGACCGATGGTGGCTTTAATTTTAGCTATGTTAATATCATAGTTTGCCAATGTTTCAACAATCCTATTTTTATTAGCTTCGAGTTCCAGCACATTGATTTCCGATTTTTCTTCGTTAGGTTCGTTGAGCAGTTCGAGTTCAGGAAATTTGTACGATGATAAATCAAGAGAGGGGTCGTAAAATTCCTTGTTTGCAAGAGGACCGGATTTTATTTTGGGGGAATCATTTTCGTCATCAAGCGGTTTTTCAATTAATAATTCGATATCCACATCTTCATTGAGTTTCTTTTCCGTGTCATCTGTATTTAAAATTTCCTCTTCCTGAGTTGCTATTGTTTTAATTGCTGACCCATTTTCTTCTTTATTTATTTCTAGATTTACTTCATTTTCTTGAAAAGTGCTATTTTGATTCAAATTAGTTGATTTTTTTTGATTATCGGAATTTTCAGATTTTTTTGATTCCGTCTTAGATGGGTCGTTTTGATTGGAATCAATTTCATAAAATATGGTGTCGTTGTTAGTTTGATTTGTAATTTCTATCGGATAATTTCCAATAACATCTGTTTCTACTGCCGGGGCATTGAACGTAAACAAACTGCTTAAATTTAATCCAAAATAAAATACCGAAAACACAATAAGTACAAAAAGCAGAATGAAAGGAGTGCCATACCCAAGGTATTGAAAAAGCGATTCTGCAGACCATAATCCAATGGCACCGGATAAAAAATGAGCTCTTCCGGATAGTTCAAAAAAGGAGACAATAAACCCGGCTGAAACGGAACCCCAGAGTATGAAAAAAAATACTATCTGGATTAAATAACTGAAACGGATCAATATATCTTTTTTAAAAAGAATTTTAAACCCGGCGGAAAAGAGTAAAGGGATAAAAAGAAAAGACATCAATCCAAAACCATTATACATGAGAAAATGAGCACTATATGCACCCAAAGCGCCCCCCCAATTTTCAAATCTACCAGCAGGAATATTACTTTCTGTGTTAATAATTTCACTGTAATCGGTTACTCCTGTAAAAATGAATGACGCCAGAAAAATACCAAGGCAAAGAGAGAGTAGAATTAAAAAGGAACCCGAAACATTCTGAAAGCGATGGGTTTCCCAGAACGGAATTTTTTTAGTTTTTTTAGAAACTCTGGAACTGAAAGGTTGGTTTACTTTTGGGGTTGGGAGGTTTAGAGCTATGTTTTTTGCCGTCATGGGTGAAAGGTTAAATGGTTGAATGGATGAATGGTTAAATGGTTATATGGTTAAATGGTTGAATGGTTGAATGGTTGAATGGTTAAATGGTTGAATGGTTAAATGGTTGAATGGTTAAATGGTTAAATGGTTATATGGTTAAATAATTGAAGGGTGAATACGTCAATTAAATTGATAATGTTAAAAAATATTGTAGTTATTCAGAATAAAAAAAGTTTTCACGCAAAGTCGCTGAGAACGCAAAGAAAAAAATCATAAATGATTTTTTTTCTCTGCGTACTTAATACTTTGCGTACTTTGCGCCTTTGCGTGACATTGTATTTGTTAGAAATAATACTCATCGTAGTAGTTACAAAATATTTAATTAATAACCATCCGAAGGTATCTTACAAAGGTATAGATGCTGGGATCTTTAAAACAGCGGAAAAGGAACAATTAAATGTTAAGAGTAGAAATAAGTAGACGATAGGCAATTTAAGACCTCACCCCAGCCCCTCTCCAAAAATGGAGAGGGGTGAGAGAGATGTTATAAATTTACCTGTTAATCAACAATTTTTTATTAATAACTCCTTTATCTGATACTACCTGCAGGTAATAAAATCCTACCGGTAACTCGCTGGTATTCAACTGATAGGTACCAGTGTTTGTAACTTTTGCTGAAACTACAACTTGTCCAACGGTATTAAGAATTCTAACGGAATTGATGGTTGAATTTTCTCCTGAAATTTTGAGTGTTAAATTGTTATTTGCAGGAACCGGATAATAGGAAATAGTATTATCGAAATTAACGGGTTCGTTTTTGGAATCTGGTCCATAAACAGTGATTGAGTCGCAATACGTACTCTGGCCTAAACCATTTGTTACAGTTAAACAAACGTTATAATCAGCAACCACTTTGTCAGGATATAAATGGACTGGATTCTGATCGGTTTCGACTGGAGAACCATCCCCATAATCCCATGACCATGTATCAATGCCACCTGTTGACTGGTCATTAAAATAAATTACAAGTGTATTGATTAAATCAACCGTAGAACTAAACATAGCTACTGGAGCGGCAGGTTTAAATATATGTATGTTTTCTACCGTAAGTATTCTTTGTACCGTGTCGGGTGAACCATAAATTTGCATTCCAATGTAATAGTCGCCGGAAGCAGTTGGAGTAAACGGATAAGATGCCTTTGTATAACCTGAATTGCTAGAAACAGTATCTTCAAAAAAATCTTCGGTCATTCCCGCGATTGTCTGTTCCATCCCCATAGAAAGTTTAATAGTAAATAGTGAAGTTTTCGGGGCATCATCTTTATAAAAGAAGGTATAAGTATAGGTTGTTCCACCAACTACATTTATACAGGGAGAAAAATACCATGAGTCAGCATTAGCACCAGAGTCAGCAACAAACGCTAAACTAACTAAAGAATTATCTTTTGGTTGATAGGTTGAACGGAACCATGGGGATTGACCGACGGCATCTTCAGCTCTCCATCCTGCATATTCTTCTATGGTTTCAAAATTATTGTGAATTTCTTCCGTTTCCAGATCCTTATGAATGGAATAAACTGTAAATTCTAATGTATCGTTTGATGGGTTTTCATCGCCAGGAAGATTGCCATACACTTTAATTACATGTGTTCCGGGAACCGAAAGATTTGCCACCTGACCAAATGATTTATCTATAGGTGGTAACCCTGGGTCGAAAACATCATTCATGTCTTCTGAGACCGTATCAACGCCGTCAATAATATACGTTAATTTGAAGTCAGTAAATGGATTAACACCGGCATTTGCTACTGAAACAGTAATAGTTTCGTCAGTTGAAAGTGTGCAAGAGCCAGTGGTTGGGGTTACTGCATTGACAAGCGCTAAGTCCAAAGCCGCTGTCTTATAAAGCACAAAATTGTCAATAGACATTGTTGCGTTAGGTCCAATACTTCCTTGACAATTAACTGCAAGGTAATATATTCCTGTATTTGGTACCGTAAAAGTTACAATTGTATCTTTGAAAAAAGAACTATTTGCAAATGCAAAGGGATCTAATAAAAGTGATGCTGAAGTGTTATCGGCGCTTGTGCAAAGTTGTAATGAAATGGTATGAGTTGAATCGTCATCGGCATTCCAATATCTAAAGCCGGCTATATAATTTATTCCTTGTTCCATATATATGCAATTTGTAAACAGCCAATCATCTGCGACTCCAGCTCCATCTGTCTCAAAAAACATTGCTTGATTTCCCCCTACAAATGAACCGGCATACCATGAGGCAACACCGGGATTATCATAATTTTGAATAGACCAACCAAGAGGTATTCCACCTGTAAAATCATTAAGAGCACTGTCAGGTGGTATATTTGTAATTGTTTCAAAAACAGTAGTAGAAAGTGAATCATTGGTTTGGTTTTCATCTCCCGTAAGGTTACCATAAACTAAGATTTCATGATTATCAGTTGAAGACAAATCAACGGCTGTAGTAAACGTATAATCGTAAGTTGTACCCAATGGGATAGATGTAGTAACAGTTTCAGTTACGGGTGCGCCACCATCAATTTGATAGGAAAACTGAAATGAAGTGATATCTGTAATCCCGTTATTTCTTACAGTCACAGTCACATTTTCTGCATTTGAAAATTCGCAAGTGCCGTCAACTGGAGATTTAATAGAAACCAGTTCAAGGTCATTCTCGCTAAGTTTAAGCATGCTCAGATTATCGAAAGCAACAAATTTTCCTGCAGTTCCACCTGAACAATGCACTCCCAGATACAAATTGCCCGTTACAGTTGACTGAAATATTGTAGAAGTATCTGTAAAATTTTGATTTGTAATTGCATCAAAAGTATTAAACACGGGATAGATATCGCCCAAGTCATCCTGATTTGATGTTAAGGCAACATCCAACTGATGGGTTGAACTCGCTTCATTCCAATAAGTAAAACCTATTTTATAATATGAACCTGCTTCTACATAAAGACATTGAGAAAACACCCAATCGTTTGACAAGCCATCACTTCTCACGGGAAGAATCATGACGTTATTACCTCCAACCGTGTAAGTATCAAGCCAACTTGCACTATCTGGATAATCCACATTCATAACTTTCCACCCTTGGGGAAGTTTGTTATTAAATTGTTCTAAAAGTGAATCGGAATTCAAATCGGTTTTTAATTTTTTGAGATTTACGCTTATAGTATCGTTAAATTTATTGATATCACCGGAAACAACCAATTCAGCGCTTATTTTGTAATTATTCATTGCGCTTAAATCGGCATGCGTAGTAAAGGGATAATCAGCAGATTCTCCAGGTGCAACTGAAAATGTTCCTACATTTTCTGAAACCGGAGTTCCCCCGTTAATAGAGTAAGAAACATCGAAGCCGGTAATGTCGGAAGACCCTAAATTGTTTATAGTTATAGTGATAGTTTCATCGGCTGTTAAATCACAAGCAGATACGGGTGATTTGATGTTTAAAATTCCAGCTTCTGCGGAACCCATATTTAAAAGTGAAAAATCATCAATATCCAACCATCTTACATCAGCCGCGGCGCCAGTAGCGGCATCACTGTGGTCATTAATGCTAATATAGTAAGTCCCGCTGGCAGAAGGCGTAATAATTTTTGAAAAGCTTAAAAGCTCTGTATTGGAAACTTCAATATCATCAATGATTTCAGTTTGTCCAATCGAATCTGGAGTGGTCCCGTAAGTAATTTTCAATTTGTGTATTTGCCCACCGGTAATATATTTAAATGCAAGACCATAATCTTTTCCAGCTTCCAGATAAACACAACTGGAAATCAGCCAATCACTATTTGAAACATCTGTGCTTGCATATATTCTTAGATTTCCGGATTCAGGGATGAAGTTGAATTTTCTGAAATCGGAGTTATCAATAATTACCCAGCCATCAAGAGATTCTAAAGAAGAAAAACTATTAACTAATGGCTCTGCAACAATCTCTTTTAAATATTCTTTAATGGTAATATCCATCTTATTATTTGACTGGGCATTATCCTGAGACCACATAATTTCTACTGAAAGAGTATGTGATGTAATTCCTGAAAGGTTAGCAGTGGCAGTGAAATCATAAACGGCAGTGTCACCAGGGTTAAGAACTAAACCAGGAGATTCAACTATCCATTGTGCCCCATCAAGAGAATATCCTAAATCGAAAGCAGACATGACATCGGTACCTTCGTTTGTTATTCTTACAGAAACGGGGGTTCCATCTGCAAAGGCACAAATATTTCCGGGAGATAAAATTGCATCTAATTTCCCATCAAATGGCACTACTTCTTCAACACTGATATCATCAATCATCCAGTAATAATCCCATGCGGCAGTATATTTGAATCTTATGAACACCGTAGGTTTATTTGCGGCGAAAGAAGAAATATCAATAGTTTGAAAACCTGGGTTTGCACTCAACTCATCCTGACCCAGTGCAGGTCCAATTTGATACACAGAATTCCAGTTTACTTTATTTGTAGAAACGGATACATCCCCTACTGAAGCACCATATTGTCTTAAAACATCCTGAAATTTTAACACTATCACAGATTTACCAACGCAATTAAAGGAGGGGCTGATTAATTCGGCATCCTGGGTTGCGGCTGAACCAGCACCATCTGAATTTACCATCATAAAACCATTTGAACTGGTTGTAGAACCGAAAACTAAACCTGAAAAAGAAGCTACCCATTCCCACACACCCTGCCCCTGACCTGTATTGTCAATGGTTTCCCATCCTTGAGGAATGGTTCCATCACCAAAATCTTCAGAGAATATCACAGCGCCCATGATGGATTGATCAGAAGGCAAAATCTGATAATTTCTTTTTTGATTATTCACTGGAGTTTGTGAGGGAAAATTCTCACCCCTGTTTGAAATCAACTTTTCATTGTTGATTTTTGAGGATGTTTTTTTCTGAAGAGATGGCTTCTCAACTTTTTGGATATTTTGTTGCACAGGTTTAATTTGAGCGTTCACCGATAATACGGCAAAAACACAAAGTCCAAGAGCAGTTTTTTGCAGAAAATTCTTCATTTGATTTTTAGTTAAGTGTTAAATGTTTCAGAATGGAGTGCGAAGGTAAGAAAAAAGTTTGGAATAAAAAAATTTAACTGGGTTGAACAATTAATAAAATAATCCACAAATTTTAAACATAAATTTTATCGTCTGAATTTGAAATAATCAGGGAAAAATGAATAACTGAAATTTTCAGAATTTTAATTTCTAAATTTTTAGTTTATCACGAAACAGATATTATATTTTAGTTACACTAAACAGCACACATTTATATTCTTTGCCGCATACGCATCATCAAGGCGACCATGAAACGTTGTGTGAGGTGCTTTTTTAACCATTTCCGGATCTGAAACCGATTCTTCGGCTATTTTAATCATTGCAGAACAAAATCTATCCAGATTTTCCTTGCTTTCCGATTCCGTAGGTTCAATCATCATACATTCATGAATAATTAATGGAAAATAAATTGTAAAAGGATGAAACCCGTAATCCATAAGACGTTTGGCAATGTCAAACGTTTTTACTCCATTTTCTTTTTTCTGCTTTTCTCCGCTTAAAATGGCTTCGTGCATTATTTTTTCATTATAAAAAGGAGCGTTAAAATGATTTTTTAATTTTGAAAAAACGTAATTGGCATTGATAATAGCGTTTTGCGAAATTCTTTCAAGTCCTTTGGCGCCATGTACTCTTATATAAGTGTACGCGCGTACCAACATTCCAAAATTTCCCATAAAACCATGCAAACGGCCAATGGAATCAGGGTTATTATTATAGAAGGTATAACGGTTATTTTCAAAAATTATTTCAGGACCAGGTAAAAAATTCAAAAGTCGCTCTCCTACTCCCACTGCCCCAGAGCCAGGTCCACCACCACCGTGAGGCGTTGAAAATGTTTTATGAAGGTTATAATGCATTACATCAAATCCCATATCGCCGGGTCTCGCTATCCCCAACAATGCATTAAGATTGGCGCCATCCATATACATCAGCCCGTCGTTTTGATGCATCAAGCGGCAAATTTCCCCTATGTTCGTTTCAAAAATGCCAACGGTATTTGGATTGGTTATCATCATACCGGCAACATTCTCATTCAGATTTGCTTTAAAATGCTCAATATCCGTCAATCCATTTTTTAATGAATTAATGGTTACCACCTGAAAGCCGGCAAGTGCGGCAGTAGCCGGATTGGTGCCATGTGCAGAGTCGGGTATTAAAATTTTCCTTCTGGTTTCAAGTTCTCCTTTTTTTTCAAAGTATTTTCTAATCATAAGCACTCCGGTAAATTCACCTTGCGCTCCGGCGGCGGGTTGAAGACACACTCTTTTCATTCCGGAAATAGTAGCAAGATACTGCTGTAAATGGTACATCAGTTCCATGGCTCCCTGAATAGTTTCTTCCTTTTGAAAGGGATGTAGATCTAAGAGTCCGGACATTCGCGCCGCTATTTCATTTATTTTAGGATTGTATTTCATGGTGCAAGAACCCAATGGATACATGCCTTTATCTATGTGATAATTTGCATTGGAAAGTTTTACAAAATGCCGTTGAACTTCATTTTCAGAAATTTCAGGCAGGTTTGCATCCTTTTTTCGCCGGAAACGCTCCGGCAGATTTTGAATGTTGTCTTCAACTTCCCGTTTTGGAAGGGAGTATCCTTTCCGACCGGGTTTGCTTTTTTCGAAAATGAGAGAGTTGGTCATGAGAGTGGGTATAGGGGTATAGTGTATAGGGGTATAGGGGTATAGGGGTATAGGGTATAGGGTATAGGGTATAGGGTATAGGGTATAGGGTATAGGGTATAGG
>MEPC01000005.1:0-28783 GCA_001769655.1 Bacteroidetes bacterium RIFCSPLOWO2_12_FULL_37_12
AATCCGGGAGAATTGAATAACTATTATGATGAACTTGGCGAGCGGGCGACAGGAGGAGAGTATTTACATGCCGATAGCATAAAAATAAAGGACACTACGCGGTTCTATACTTCAAAAGGCAGAGTGGTGTATGGTGGAGGAGGTATTATTCCGGATGTTTTCATTCCAGCCGACACTTCGTTTAGTTCATTTTTTTTATTGCAACTTTTCAGCAAGGATTTATTTAATCAATTTGCCATTACTTACATGAATGAGCGCCGGGAGGAATTCAATAAATTTAAAACCGTTGATAATTTCAGGAAACAGTTTAAGGTGGAGGACGAACTAGTAACAAAGTTTTTAAAATTTGCAGAGGAAAACGACGTTAAAAAAGAAAACTATCCTAAGGAAATTCCTTTTTTACAGATACGAATCTATTTAAAAGCACAAATTGCGAGACAACTCTGGCAAAATAACGGGTATTACCCGGTAATGCATGATTTGGATTCTACATTGATGCGGGCGGTGGGATGTTTTGATGAGGCACGAAGGATGGAATAGGTAATTTCCGCAGTAAAAAAAAATATGCGTTAGGGGTCTAATATTTGAGTAAGGGGATTAATATTATAAAATGGCAATCTATTATGTGAATAAAGGAACTGTTTTTAAGATTAATCGGACAGTAGTGAAAAAAATTATTACTACGCTGTAGGAAGTAGGGAGAGCGGAGTCGGAGGTAAAAATTTCGAACTTCAGGTAATAAAGCTAAAGAAAATTTACATACCTTTGATTGCAAGGAAGAAGTTGATATTTAAAAAAACGCTATTTTTAAAAGATATTTAAAATGTGATATTACTAAATATGATAATAATAATACGCTACGGGTAAAGTTTAAAGAAATGGGATGATAATAGGAAAGTGCTATATAATGTGGGCAAAATATAAGGAATGCTGAAATATAATTGTTATGCCCAATTTTAGAACGACAATATGATAACTAAGAACATTGACAGTTCAATACCACTACTTTGGGGACAGGAACATTTCATTAAAAATGAATGGGGTTATATAAATTATTTGGTAGGCCCAAATGGGACAGGTAAGTCTTTGTTGGCTGAACAATTAAAAAATCATTTTAGTAACGGTGGATTTAAATCAAGATATTTAAATGCCGAGAGGTTGGTGGGATTGTAGAAAAAGGCAATCTCAAATTATGGCGGAGGAAGTCTAACAAAAGGATTTAATATCTCTGATTTTGGAAGTTACAAGTCATATGCAGAGGAGGGAGGACTTTCCTCATCAGCAATAATAATATTAAAGGAACGTCTTGACATCAGACTTAAAATTGAAGCACTATTATCGGATATTTTTGGAAAGACAATTAGGCTTGTTGAGGAAGGAGGATATTTAAAGCCCAAAATGCAAAATATCAAGGCAGGTGAAGAATATAATCTAAGCGAGAGCGAATGTCACGGACTAAAAGAACTAATAACACTTTTAACATTCCTATATGACCCAACAAAAAACTGCATAATTTTTGACGAGCCAGAATTACATCTTCATCCGCAATTTCAATCCTTCCTTCTTCAAGAATTAAGAAAGGTTGCGGGAAATCCACTTACCGACCCAGGAAAAAAAATATTTTTCATTATTACACATTCTCCTTATTTTATTGACTTAAAAACTCTTGATGATTTGAAAAATATTTTGGTTTGCCATTTAAATAAGGTCCCTACTTTTGTGACCGAATTGGATGCAGATGACCAATTTGTGCTAAAAAAATTTCTTCCAAGATTTAACACACATCATAAACAATTCTTCTTTTCACCAAATCCAGTTTTTGTTGAAGGATATACAGACCAACAAATAGTTTCTATATTATTTGAAAAAATCGGAATTAATATAGGTGCATCAGGCTCTTGCATAATAGATGTTGGTGGTAAAGATGAATTAGGTGTATTTTACAAACTTTGCAAATTATTAAAAATTAATTGTAGAATTATTGCAGACCTTGATGCTGTTTTCCGAGGTAGATTAAGACAAGTTGTCTGTGAAGATGAGCGTTCTCAAAATTATGTTCAACAACACGGTATTGGAGCAAATCTTTCAAATGAAATTGGAGATTTAGAAACACATCTTAGTAGCATTGCTACAAGAATTCTAAACCAAGAAACAACTATTCCTCAACTTATTTCGCTAAAAACAAAATTAGCTTCATTTGCCCCTGAGGAAGAACATTCTAAAAGAGTGGCTACTCTTTTAACAATTTTAAAAAATGATGCAGAAGTAAGAACGGTTTTAGACGCTCCCAATATCGCTAGCCTAAATTTAATAATTGGAAGAATAGCACAACTTCATAATGCTTTCAAATCCTGTAATACATTCATATTTCCAAAAGGTGAAATAGAACATTACTATACTCAATCCGCTATCGATTATATGAATATTATTAATAAAGATATCTGGTTTCACAGCGAAAGAGATTATATTCTTCAAGCCAGTTCTCCTGAAATCAATACAGAGTATTCTGATTTAATAACAATTTTAAAGGAAGCTGTTCCTGTTATTGAAATTAAAATTAAGAAACATCTCAAGTTTGAAATATTTGAATGGATACATAGAGTGCAGACAGGTATTGCAAAAGGCGAAGTTAATAACAAAGAAGACCTTACTCGAAATACTAAAATTAACTATGTCTTATATAATCAAATTTTAGAACTGCAAAACCTGGCAATTAATGACAACAGAACATTTGAATGCAGAATAACGATAAGAGAAACTTTAACGGGGACACCATTAGAAGTTAATTTCAATCAGACAACAAATGCACACAATTTCGACATATAAAAACTGGGCATAACAACTAAGGCTTCGTTGCGTCCATAGGACATGCAATGAAGCCACTGTTGCACTGAATCTACCACCGGTGGAAGTTTTTTTCCCCTTTGATTATTGAGCTTCAACTCTACCCATGCGGTGATTGAAAGTGAATGGACAAAAGTAGCCAAAAAACGTTTGTCAGAATTGCGAGTCGCATTATTAAATCTATTCCGGATGAGGAGGTTTTTGATAAGATACATAGAAAGTTCTCCAAATGAAATTTTCATTCAATTCTTCCGCTGAAAAAGATTTTGTAACTAATCAGGCGGGTATTATTTCGTGCAAATACATGGCATATCATGGAAAAAAAATAATAAAGGTACTCGTAAATAGCTTTCCTTTGTAGTAAGAGTGAATTGGCGGTGGGGGTGTATGTGTATAAAATTTTTAGCGGGAATGAAGTTTATAAGAGGGGGAAGGTGGTGGTGGTGCGGTAGGATACTTGATTTGGTTTTGTGATTTTATAATTAAATTATAATTTTTTGTTATATTTGTATTGTTATAAATATTAATAAAAATGAAAACAAAGGACTTAATTTCCGAAGCAAATTTCCTACCTGTTGAGGAAAGAGCATTGATTGTTGATTCATTACTATTGAGTTTCAATTCTACCTATACAGATATTGAAAGTGAATGGTCAAAAGTTGCAAAAAAACGTTTGTCAGAATTGCGATCCGGCATTATTAAATCTATTCCGGGCGAAGTGGTTTTTGATAAGATACAAAGAAAATTCTCCAAATGAAATTTTCATTCCTTGTTCTCACACTCATTTCTCTAATCCCCCACTCTTGAAAGTTCATTCCTAATACCTGAATAACTTGTTAAATCAACTTTTAATGAGCCAACGAGAAGTTCGGTTTGCACGAGAACAGGAATATGATTCTTGTCGTCGGTTATCCAAAAAGTCATATCATCTTTGGATTTAAAAACCCTCCCGGTTTGTACCAGCGGGCGTATTTTTAAACATCGGAATTCTCCAGCATCGGTTGAGATAACATCTTTCCCCAGGAAAATCATACCGAAAGGAAATATTTTATCATCAAAAAAAGTTTGCAAAATCAATGTATCTCCCTTTTTTGCATTTTCAAATCCGATGCAACGGGCATTAAAAAAAGCGGATACAATGTCGTGTGTTTCGTATTTTAATGGGAAACGACCATGAAGTTTACTATAGATGGTATCCTTTTCATAATCAAAAAAAACTTCATCATGCCTTTTGTAACTTGATTCACTGACATCCCTGATATGTTTTAAAGGCAGTAATGTTTTTTCATCCACAAAACTTTCGTAACGGTCTTTTACTTTATAAACCCAGTCGGTAATACCCACAGTATAACCCCAGATTACCAACTGGTGGCACTGCCTGTTGTTTATAAAAAAATTTTGATTTTTAACTTCTATTTCTGCATACCCGCCGGTTAAAAAACCATAATGGATCCGGTATTTGAGTTTCTCCCCCTTAGTATAGGCATTGTTGGTACGCGTTTGGGAAAAAGAATAGGTGAATGTACAGGTAGTAATAATAAAAAATAAAGTCAATAGACGCATTTTGATTCCGTTATAATTTTAGTTCATCTTACAAACATCATACCCGTAACTCCTCAAACCAATCTTTCCAGACGGGCTCGTAGCCCTTTGACGAGATTACTTCAGCAATTTGATAAGGATGCCTGTCATCGGTTATCTCAAATTGTTCCAGGTTATTAATGCCATTTGAGTAACCGCCAGGTTGTGTCTTTGAACCGGCGCTTATATTTGTGATTCCAAGGGATATTGCTTTATCCCTGAAGGCAGGCGCCTCTCTGGTAGAAAGGGTTAACTCAAGATTTTCATCCAATAAGCGAAATGCACAAATCAGTTGCAATAATTCATCGTCCGTGATGTTTGATTTTATTTCAACCCCTTCGGCAGGGCGAAGACGTGGAAATGAAACTGAATATTTCGTTTTCCAATAATATTTTTTCAGGTATTCCAGATGCAACGCTAAAAACCATGCTTCAGTTCTCCAATCATCTAAGCCAATAAGAAACCCTAATCCGGTTCTGAATATTCCGGATTTACCAAGCCGTTCCGGTGTATCAAGACGGTATTGAAAATTGGATTTTTTTCCCTTAGGATGAAATTGTTTGTAGGAATCAACGTTGTATGTCTCCTGATAAACCAGAACGGTGCTGACACCTTCAGCAATAAAAGTTCTATAAATTTCAGTGTCAAAAGGTTGCACCTCTATCGAAATGTTAGCAAAAAAAGGTCTGATTAATTTAATCGCATGGAGGATATAACCGGCATCTACAGAATTATTGGCTTCACCGGTCACCAATAAAACATTATCAAATCCCATTTTTTTATGGCATGAACCTCCGCAAGGATTTGTTCATCGTTCAGAGTGACACGGTAAATTTTATTGGTCTGACTGAATCCGCAATACGTGCAAATATTCTGACATTCGTTGGATAAATATAACGGTATGTACATTTGAATGATATTTCCAAACCTGCGAAGTGTCATCTGTCTGCTTCGCTCAGCCATTTCATCGAGAAAGGGAACTGCGGCAGGGGAGAGGAGGGAGCAAAAATCCTCTATGGAAACATGTAAATTTTTGCGATTTAGTACATTACGAACATCACTGACAGAGGAATTGTAAATTTTTTCCCGGATTTGTTCCCATGGATAAGAAGCATGAATGTTTTGAAATGGCATCGGATTTAGATTTAATAATCACCCAGGGTTTCTTCCAATTGTGCCAATGCTTTCGTGCATTGTTCATCATCGGGTGGCACGCCGTGCCATTTATAATTGTTCTCCATGAAATCCACCCCTTTACCCATGATGGAATTCAGCAGAATCATTACAGGTTTTAATTTTCCTGTTTCCTTTTTAGCTGAATCAAGGGCAGTTAACACTTTTTCCATAGAATTGCCTTCTGTTTCCAACACCAACCAACCGAATGACTCCCATTTGTCTCTCATATTTCCTGGCGAAATCACTTTATCAGTAGGTCCGTCTATTTGCTGATGGTTAAAATCAATGGCAGAAATAAGATTGTCAACTTTATGATGAGAAGCAAACATTGCCGCTTCCCAGATTTGTCCTTCCTGAATTTCGCCGTCACCATGTAGTGAATAAACCAGATTTGTGTCACGATTTAATTTTTTGGATAGAGCGGCACCTATGGCAACCGATAATCCCTGTCCTAAAGAACCGGAAGACATTCTAATTCCCGGAAGACCTTCATGAGTGGCAGGATGTCCCTGCACACGGGAATTAATTTTCCGGAAAGTGGACAGTTCTTTTATATCAAAATAACCGGAACGTGCAAGCACACTATACCATACCGGAGATATATGTCCGTTTGAAAGGAAAAAAATGTCTTCTCCGGCACCATCCATTGAAAAACGGGTTTTATGTTGCATGACAGAAAAATACAAAGCCACCATGTATTCAGCGCATCCCAACGAGCCACCGGGATGTCCGGACTTGGCGGCGTGTGTCATTCGGATAATATCACGGCGAACCTGGGAGCAGATTTTTTCTAATCGGGAAATATCAATGTTGTTCATAATTTAATTCTTACCTTCGTCACAAACTTACATGAAATTTTTTATTTACACACAAACAGAATAAAAATTCAACAAATTTTTCACCCCTCTCCATTTTTTTAGAGAGGGGCTGGGGTGAGGTTGGATTTTTTATAGTAAAGTAACCATTTTTTTTATATGAGTTCACTCTCACGGCTTAATTCCTACTTATTAAAATACAAATATCATCTGCTTTGGGGGACTTTTTTTATTATTCTATCCAATCTGCTTTCCATTTATCCGGCTCAAATAGTAAGGGTTGCCTTTGACCTGATAAAACAACAGATTACTCTATTCAGTTGGTTTAACCATACATCTTTGGAAGTATCCTATTATAATTTGATAGCTATTTTCCTTGGAATATTCGGTGCGTTGATTATTTTACTAGCTTTATTCAGGGGATTGTTTATGTTTTTTATGCGACAATCATTAATCGTAATGTCGCGCAAAATAGAAAACGATTTAAAAAATGACATTTTTTTACATTTACAGACATTACCTGTTGCTTTTTACAGAAAACAACATACGGGGGATATCATGGCAAGGATTTCTGAAGATGTGAGCAGGGTTCGTATGTATTTAGGACCCGCCATCATGTATTCCATAAATTTATTTTTTATGTTTTTGCTTGTCATAATTTCGATGGTAAATGTAAATCCATTTCTTACTATTATCGTCCTGACTCCTTTGCCATTGCTTGCAGTACTAATGTATCTGGTTAATCATAAAATTAACAAACATTCTGAAGAAATTCAGGGGGCTGTATCGGAATTATCTACTTTTACACAAGAGGCATTTTCAGGAATAAGAGTTTTGAAATCATTTTCAAGGGAACAAAATTCTTTGAATAGGTTTTCCATCTTAAATGCCGGCTATTTTAAGAAAACAAATCGCCTGACGTTTGTAAATGCGTGGTATTATCCATTATTGGTGTTACTGATTGGACTTAGTACCATACTCACGGTTTATGTAGGTGGAATGGGTGTAATGGATGGTTCCGCTACTACCGGAAATATAGCCGAGTTTGTGCTATATGTGAATATGCTTGCCTGGCCCGTGACTTCTCTGGGTTGGGTTACCAGCTTGATACAACGTGCCGCTGTTTCGCAAAGAAGGATTAATGTTCTTTTAGACCAAAAGAATGAATTACAAATACTTGTTTCCCCGTCTTTTTCTGATTTGAGAAATGTTGAAAATGAAAGTGGAAAAGCAAGTATTGAGCATATACGAAATATGTCGATAAATGAAAACTTTCAAAATATGAATGTGATGAGCGGGAAAATCAGTTTCAAAAATGTTTCGTTTATTTTTCCTGATTCCGGACGTAAAGCAATATCAAATATTTCTTTTGAGTTACCAGCCAATAAAACATTGGGAGTCACCGGAAATATTGGTTCAGGGAAATCAACACTTGCAGGTTTAATTTGCAGGTTTTTTGATCCGGGTGAGGGGGAAATCAGGATAGATGATAAGCCAATAAATGAATTGGATATCAGATTATTAAGAAACTCCATTGGATATGTACCACAGGATGTATTTCTCTTTTCTGATACAATTTACAATAACATTGCATTTGGTTCTACAAATGCTACAAATGACGAGGTGATTGAAATGGCAAAACAGGCGGGAATTTTTGAAACTATAAAGGGTTTCAATTCCGGATTTGAAACCGAAATAGGAGAAAGAGGAATCACACTAAGCGGGGGGCAGAAACAGCGCATAGCCATAGCCAGAGCATTAATACGCCAGCCCAGAATATTGATACTGGATGATTGCTTATCAGCAGTTGATACAAAAACAGAGAATCTGATACTTGAAAATCTTGGGGGATTTATTAAGAACAGAACATCTGTAATTATTTCTCACAGAGTTTCATCCCTTAAATTTGCCGATTATATCCTTGTGCTTGATTCGGGTAGAATTATTGAAGAAGGCAATTTTGAGGAGTTGTTAAAAATTAAAGGGAACTTTTATCAGTTGCATGAAAGTCAACTGAAAGAAGGAATATAAAGCAAACGCGTCAACTTAAAGACCTCACCCCAGCCCCTCTCCAAAAAAATGGAGAGGGGGTAGAGATTTCCCTATATGTTTTTCAGAATGATAGGAAGAACGTACGAGGGGTCCTGATTCTACATAATCGAACCCTTTTGAAATTCCGGTTTCTTTTAAATATTCAAAAAGTTGTGGGTGAATGTATTCAACAACCTCGTGATGAAGTTTGGAGGGTTGTAAATATTGCCCCATGGTGAATACATCTAATTTTACATTCGCCAGGTCGTCCATTAATTCACAAACCTCTTGCACGGTTTCACCAAGTCCGAGCATAATTCCGGATTTGGTGCGTATACCTGCTTTTTTTAACCGGTTCAGCAGTTCCAAACTTCTTTCATATTTTGCTTGTGGTCTAATAGTTCTATAAAGCCGTTTTACTGTCTCCATATTATGAGAGATGACATCCGGTTTTTCATTGATGATTAAATCAAGCGCATCCCAGTGGTCATTTACATCCGGTATTAACGTTTCAATAGTAATTTCCGGATTAATTTTTTTTACCTCTCTTACCGTAGATGCCCAGATTCTCATTCCGGAATCAGGCAATTCATCCCGGTTAACTGAGGTGATCACACAATGTTTCAGTTTCATTTTTTGAATGGCTTCAGCTACTCTTGCCGGTTCATCATAATCCACCTCACCGGGTCTTCCGGTTTCAACAGCACAAAACGAGCATGAACGTGTACAGATGTTTCCTAATATCATAAAAGTAGCAGTGCCGGCGCCCCAACATTCGCCCATGTTTGGACACAAACCGCTTTGACAAATCGTATGTAATTTATTTTCTTCAACTGTTTGATATACTGATTTATAACCATACCCATAAGGTAGTTTTACTTTAAGCCATTCCGGCTTTCTTCCGGTGTTGCCGGGAAAGTTTTCTGGGATCAGGGTTTCGGTTTGGGGAGAAGTCATGGTTGAAAATTGTAAATACAAAATTATCAAAAAAAATATCCGCTTACCACTTCTGACCAAACAAATTATAACATAGGAAAATAGAGAAATAAGTGCTTTTATTTTCTGCCTGCGGTATTATCAATATTTTATGCAAATAAACATCAAGCATAATACCTGCTTCCACACTATTGAGATTTTCAAAATCATTGCCCCACTCCAAATCGAACGATAATTTCCCATGAATACCCGGTTCTAACTTAATACGGCTGAAACCTCGAAAAAATCCACCGCTCCCTAGAACGTCCTGGTTTTGCCAAAATAAATTCTGCGGGTCATGAACTTTTGGATCGAAGGGTTGATAGTTTGAAAGTGATTGGTATTGTATATAATATGGCTTTAAAATTCCTATGGAAGGACCAATTGACCAAATCCAGTTAATTTCAATACCGTCTTTATTTGCACGTCTGAATAATCTGTCTCTCACGCCATATTCCGGTCTGAGGGTAAAAAAATACAATGCTTTCCCCAGAATAAAAGAATTTCCGGTTGATGGATGCACAAGTCGGGTTTCTTTCTCATGCTCAATATTAGTAATGTCAAAGCCCCAGATTTGTTGTTTTCCAACATCTATTACATAACCTCTTCTGTATGAAAATCCAATAATGCCATCCGTACTGCACCGGTATCCTTTAAATGTTTGAATTTTATAATCATCTTCCGGCTGTATCTGACAAAACACAGAGGATTTACTTCCTAAAAATAATAAGAGAGAAAATGTCAACAAAGAAAAATTTTTCATATCGGAAAGCTGATTGTCGAGCTTATTTTACCGCTAAGATAGTGAAAAAAAAGGGAATTGTATTCCTTCTTACCTCCATATATCATAATCATTTTCATATTTTGGGATAATCTTAAATTTCTTATGCGCTTTGCAAATCTTTGGCTTTTTAATCTTATTGGGTTTTAACAACACAATTACATTTCTTTGACGTGCTTTTGGGGGTTCTATGTCTCTATCCATTGGACCTGTATATTCAAAAGGTTGTCTGTATATCTTCAATTTGGGTCCCTTGATGGCTGAATAATAACCACGCCCTCGTTTCATGGTAAATTTTCTGAGTTTAGGTCCCATTGTAATATCATACCCTCTTTTCATTTTTACCTTTCTGCTTGCAGGAGCATTTTTAAAAATGTCATATCCTCTTTCCATTTTAATTTTGGGTGCATCTGGAGTATTTTTAAAAATATCATACCCTCGTTCATTTTTCACATTGGGGGCATTGGGGGTGTTTTTGAAAATGTTATAACCCCTTTCATTTTTCACGTTAGGTGTTTTAGGCCCTCCTTTAAAAATATCATACCCTCTCTGCATTTTCACTTTTCTGGTAACAGGCGCTCCTGCATATATATTATATCCCCTTTTTAGAGGAGCCGGCGCCATTTTCCGGAGCGTTGCGTAAGCATCAGGACTTCCTTTAGGATTACTCTGTGACTTGACGCCTGAAAAAAAAGTAGGGTTGTGTTTTGCCACGCATGATGATAAAATCAACAGCACGGAAAAAAAATAGTTGATAGAACGTCTGTTAATGTTGTGTTTTATAAAAGGCACGAATTGCTAAATTTTATTTTTTAATTAATCCATTTCTGCTTTTTTTAACCTTACGGGTCACTAATTCCCCTTTTTCATTCGTGGTGGTCATCACATTACCGGTGGTGCCACCTTTTACCCCAGGACAGGCAACTTCTTTATAACAACCACAAAAAGTTGTTATTATAAATGCAAAAAAGAAAATGTATTTCATTTTTTAAATCGTAATTCGGAAATCGTATTTTGTAAATTTTTTATATATCCCCATCATCTCCAACACCGCATACGCCGCTTCCTCTCCTTTGTTTCCTTTCTTACCGCCACTCCTGTCTTCTGCTTCTTTATAATTATTAGTAGTTAAAACCCCGAAAATTACCGGTTTTCCAGTTTTAATGCTTACCGAAACTAATCCATTTGCGACTGCCTGAGCGAGGTATTCATCGTGCTTTGTTTCCCCTTTAATAATACATCCTATTGAAATGACCCCATGAATATTTTTTTGTTCTGCTAACCAATGAGATGCGGTGGGAAGTTCAAAACTACCAGGGACATGTAAAATTGTAATATTTTTTCTTGATAAACCATTGTTAATCAATGTTTTTACTGCTGATTTGCAAAGTTTATCTGTAATGTCATGATTCCATCTTGAAACGCAGATTCCTACACAGTAATTCTGAATTAATTTAAAATCCTTAAAAGCGGGCGCTTTTTTCATAAGGAACTAATTATTACATCCCTTGCATGGCTTCTGCACGGGCAATATATTTTTCTACTTCATTGGCTTCCTGCGTTTCATCAAACTCAGCTTTTATCCTTTGGTACATTGCAAGAGCCGATTGATAATCCTTTTGTAATTCATAAGCGAATGCCGCTTTCATAAGATACTTTGGAGTATAAATTTTATTGGGCTTCCGGTTAGCGGCTTTTAAATAATACTCTGCCGCATCGTCCGAATTTCCCAACTCAATATTGGCATCGCCTATGAGAGCAAACGCTCTTGATTGTACTATCCAATCGGATGAACTAAAATTTTCGAGATACTCAATGGCTTCTTGAAATTTACCCATTTTCAAATAAGCGGCTCCGGCATAAAAATTAGCGAGATTACCGGCTTTGGTTCCGCTATAGTCAGCGGCAATGTCTATAAAACCCAGATTAGAGCCATCCCCATCAAGCGCTTTCTTGAGTGAATCCCTTTCCATGTAATAGATTGCCTGAAACATGGATATTTGCCCTTCATTGTTTTGTTCATTGATATAATATTTATAACCAAAATATATCAAGATAATGGCGGCGATTCCACCAAGTACCCCATAAAGAACATTTTTATTTTGTTCAAAATAGGATTCTACTTTTCCAAATTTTTCGGATAAGGATTCCTTTTCCGGTTCTGTACTTTCTTTTGTTTCAATGTTGTCTGCCATAGAATTATTATTAATAATAGGGGCAAAGATAGGATTTTTTTTTAAATTGCTTTCAGCCCCAGTTCAACTCCTGTTTTCTGCATAAAAGCATAAGCTTCTTCACGTTCATTTTTTATTTTCCCATCTAAAATTGCCTCACGGATTATATCCTTGATTTTTCCAATAACAGGGGAGGGGCTAAGGTTAAATGCCTTCATGATGTCTTCTCCTGTAATACAGGGTTGCCAGTTTCGCAAATGGTCTTTTTCTTCCACTTCTTTCATCCTTTTTTCAACGAAATCAAAATTAGTGAGGTATCTTTTTACCTTTGCATCGTTGCGGGAGGTGATGTCGGCACGGCAGAGTTTCATTAGTGAATCAATGTCTTCTCCTGCTTCAAATAACAATCTTCTGATAGCAGAATCGGTGACTTCCGAATCAGCGAGCGCAATCGGGCGCAGATGCAGGCGTACCAATTTCTGCACATATTTCATTTTTTCATTTTTGGGAAGTTTGAGATTTTCAAAAATACCCGGAATCATTCTCGCTCCTTTTTCCTCGTGACCATGAAATGTCCACCCTTCATTTGGGTCAAATCTTTTAGTCAATGGTTTTGCAATATCATGTAGCACAGCCGCCCATCTCAGCCACAGATCGTCTGTTGTCTGAGAGATATTATCCAACACCTGTAGGGTATGGTAGAAGTTGTCTTTGTGTGATTGACCATTTTTGTGTTCCACCCCTTGCAATTTTACAAGCTCGGGGAATATTAATTCCAGTAACCCGGAATTAAATAATAGAGTAAATCCAAGAGAAGGAGCCGGCGAAAGAATTATTTTATTCAATTCTTCGGCTATTCTTTCTGCAGAAATAATTTTTATTCTTTCTTTATTTCTAACGATAGCGTGAAACGTGTCTTTATGAATAAAAAACCCCAGTTGAGTAGCAAAGCGAAATGCTCTCATCATTCGCAGAGGGTCATCAGAAAAAGTAAGGTCGGGGTCTTTAGGAGTTCTGATAATTTTTTCGTCAATATCTTTCAATCCTTCAAACGGGTCAATCAATTTACCTTCTTCGCCGTGCACCAGAGATATAGCCATTGCGTTAATAGTGAAATCCCTGCGATTTTGATCATCTTCAATAGTTCCACCTTCTACAATTGGTTTTCGTGAATCATAACGGTATGATTCTTTGCGGGCTCCCACAAATTCAATTTGTTTTCCTTCCCAAACCAGCATGGCAGTACCGAAGTTTTTATATACAGTGACATAAATTTTTTCAGGTTGCCGTCCTGTTTTGGCTGAGTTTATTTTGTTTAATTCAGATAATTTTTCAGCAACTTTTTCGGCTAATTCAATCCCGTTTTTTTCTGTGACTATGTCAATATCCTTGGTGGGTCTTCCTAATATCAAATCTCTCACATATCCGCCGATTATGTATGACTTTGCATTTAATTCATCGGCGGCTTTTTGTATGACGCTGAATAAGGGTTGTTGTAATATTTCTTTTGCGGCGGACATGGGATTTAGGGTTGCGTTTTATGTCTCGTTAGATGTTAGTTTTAAGACAAGCACATTATATGTTTTGGAATTATTCCCCTTGCATTAGTTGTATCTATCCATTTTTGAGGCGACATGGTAAAGGCATTTAATCCTGCGTCTTTTCTAAACCTATCGAATTCGATAGGTTTAAAATCTGGATTGTACAATGTTTCCCAAATACCCAGGTATTCAATAGTGTTTCTATTCCTCATCCAATTGCAAACCACAATAAACGAATCGGTAGTTTTATATTTTGCTATATCAGTGAGCGAAATATAATCAGTTTCGTTGATTTGCAAAATTGTGACATTGGTTTGTTTCACATTAATTTTTGCCATATAATTTACATTAATATATTAGGAATTAAAATGTTCAAACCCGACCAACTTAAAAGTATGTTAATTTTCAAACTCATCCCAACCTCTATTGCATATCCTTCAAAACACTCATACTCTCATAAATATAGGGGTCTTTCTTAAGATTTTTAAACCAGATTTCCCGGCGAGCCTGTTTGGTAGAGTCGGATTTTATTTCAATTTCATCTTCCGATAAAGAACGTAATGACAAATCGGAATTTTCTTTCATAACATCGGTAATTCCTTTATTTCCATCTTCGTTCTGCTTTTTTTCCTTTATGAATTTTTCAAGAGTTAATGTAGAATTTGTTTTTTCCTGCTGTTTTTTAAGTCGTTTTGCTTTTTCATCCACTGACATGAAAAAAGGATCCGAAGTAACCCGTTTCAGCATTTTTTTATTTAGTTCTTCATAATTAGGTCTGGATTTCCATTTTTCAAATTGTAAGGAATTGATTTCATCCCATTCAAGCGGGTATTCCAGTTCCTTCTCACCTGTTTTAATTTCATTGTATTCATACGGTAAAACTAAATCGGGAGTGACACCCTTCAGTTGAGTAGTAGTGCCGTTGATTCTGTAAAACTTTTGCACAGTAAGCATCATGGAACCAAGTGGCTTCAGAGAATCACCATAACTATTCCGTAGAAAATCATCAAGGTTGAAAATACGCTGTACAGTCCCTTTGCCGAATGTGGATGTACTTCCAAGAATTACCGCTCTTCCATAATCCTGCATTGCCGCCGCTAAAATTTCAGAGGCAGAAGCAGAGAATGAATTAACCATGATTAATAAAGGACCCCGGTAAAATACCGCAGTGTCACGATCTTCATACACCTGAGGACCTTTTTGAAATGTTTTTACCTGAACCACAGGTCCTGAAGGGATAAATAATCCTGCCATGTCAACTACATCCTGCAATGAACCGCCTCCATTATTTCTTAAGTCAATGATAATTCCATTGATTTTCTCTTTTCTTATTTTTAATAATTCAATCTTAATATCCTTTGCACAAAATCTTCCAGTTGGGTTATTAAAATCTGCATAAAACTTAGGAAGGTGAATGTAAGCAATAGTTGATTTTAATTTATCAGAACGAATTATCGCTGTTTTTGCAAATGTTTCTTCTATAATTACAACATCTCTGGTGATAGGTATTATCTGAGTGTTTCCGTCTTTCTTCTTAACAGTTAATCTTACAATGGTTCCCTTCTTACCCCGAATAAATTTCACTACTTCATCCACTCTCATGTCAACCACATCTATGGGTTCCTCATCTCCTTGCCCCACTTTAAGTATTTCATCCCCTTGTGCTAGTAATCCTTGTCGCCAGGAAGCAGAACCTGGAATAATTTCAGCTACTTTTATATGTCCGTCTTTTTCCTGAAGCGTTGCTCCGATTCCTTCAAATTTCCCGGACATTTGAATGTCAAAATTTTCTTTGTCCTTGGGAGGAAAGTAGGATGTATGGGGATCCCACAAGTTAACAATACAATTAATATACTGAGCAAGCCGGTCATTCCGGGTTATCTGTGATAACCGGTGAAACCAGTCCTTATGCAAACTTTTTACTTTATTCCGTGCTTCTTCTTCCAGTTGTTCAAACGTTTTTAATTTTACAGTATCCTTTTTATTTTTCTCCTGTTCATCTGATTTCTCCACTAAGCGCGCAAGAACCTGATATTTCAACGTCAATCTCCAATACTCTTTTAACTGGTCTTTACTCACCGCAAAAGGTAACTTCTCACCATCCAATTCTACCACCTCGTCAGATGAAAATTCAAAAGGAGCGCTTAAAATTTCTTCGTAATAACTTTCTGCTTCCTTTACCCTTTTACTTATCAATTCATTGGAAATGTTAAAAAAATAAAATTCCCCATCTATAAACTGATTATCTATCTGGTACTGGTAATTGCTTAAATGTGCTATGTCTGATTTCAATAAAAATCTTTTTCCCTGGTCAAGCCGCTTAATATATAAATCAAATATTTTTTTTGATAATTCATCATTCACCGTTTTCGATTGAAAATGGCTGTACCGGAGTCCTTGCAAGATTAATTTCACAAGGATTTCATTTTTTTTACTCTCATCAGGCAAGAAATGAAACCCTGTAATGGCAGAAATAAGCGCTATAACAAGTATTTGCTGAAATGATATGCGGAAAATCTTCATTTTTTCACGAAATATACGGAATATTGCAGAATATTTTTTTTATGCTTGATATCGGCTAATTCTTATTTTAAAGCTCTACAAGTAATGTTAGAAAGGATATTGTCTTTCAGTTAAGTTCCGTAGGAACGAACCATGTTGTAACAACGGACTTTAGTCCGTTGTTGTAATGTCCGACTTCCAACAATTGAGTTCCGTAGGAACGAATTATTCGGTAATATTGTTTACCAAAATGCCCCCCCAGAATCTCTTCCATCAAAAAAGTAAAATTATCGTTTCCTGCCCCAAAGGATTAGCTCCCTGGTTGGAAGAAGAATTGAAGGAATCGGGTTTTAATACTACTTCCAATTCACATACCTGGGTGGGATTAGATGGCGACTTAATGGATTGCATGCGAATTAATTATTCCACACGCATTGGACATAAAGTTTTATTTTTATTGAAAGATTTTATCGCCCGTGACCCAAAGGCATTGTTTGCCGCTATTAAGTCATTTCCGTGGGAAATATATTTGCCTTCCAACGGGTATTTTGCTGTTACCTCTGTTGTGGACAACCCCACTATTCGTGACACTCGTTATCCGAATCTGGTTTGTAAAGATGCCATTGTAGACCGGCTTAAAAGTGTTTATCATCAACGACCCGATACCGGTTCAGAAAAAAATGGAATTGTCGTTCATCTGCATTGGATTAATGAGAGTGCATCTGTTTTTTTAGATACTTCCGGTGAAACCTTGGCTAAACACGGTTATCGTTTAAACCCCTTTATGGCACCTTTACAGGAAACCCTCGCCGCCGCATTAGTAAGAGCTACGGGGTGGGATAGAAAATCGCCTTTTGTAAATCCCATGTGTGGGAGTGGCACTATTATTATTGAAGCCGCATTGCTCCTTTTGGGAATCTACCCCGCTTTACAGAGAAAAAATTTTGCGTTCATGCATCTGAATGGATACAACCCTGATTTTGTGAAAACGGCTGTTAAAAACCTTAAAAGAAATTTAACAGGTATAAATCCGGAAGAGTGTAATCTGACGGCGACCGATTTATCTAATGTAGCCATTGCCGCCGCCAGAACCAATGCCACTATAGCCGGTGTTGATAAATTTATTTCATTCAAACGATGCGATTTTAGTGAAACCCGTATTACTCCAACTCAAAAAGGAATTATATTTTTCAATCCTGGCTATGGCGATAGGATGGGAGAGGAGGAAAATCTTGCCCTTGAATATAAAAGAATGGGTGATTTTATGAAACAAAAATGCAAAGGATACACAGGTGTAATTTTTACCGGGAATTCTGTGCTGGCAAAAAGTGTCGGCTTAAGAACTAAAAGAAAAATTCAGTTTTATAATGCCACTATTGAATGTCGTATGCTTTGTTATGAATTATTTTGAATTGGATACTTGAATGAAGTTACTGACTTATACCCCTATACCAATTTTCTTTTTATGAATAACAAAAAAATCGCCATTCTCCAATCCTCTTATATTCCATGGAAAGGTCACTTTGATTTAATGGCATCAGTAGATGAATTTATTTTATACGATGATGTTCAATATACCGTGTTGGATTGGAGAAACCGGAATAAAATTAAAATTCCCAACGGGCTACAATGGTTAACAATTCCGGTGAAACACAAAGGAAATCCCCTGCAACAGAAAATTAATGAAGTGGAAGTGTTAAATAATAACTGGCGTATCAAACATTGGAAATCCATTCAACAAAATTATTGCAAATCGCCTTTTTTCAATCTTTATAAGGATGAATTAAAAGAGATTTATCTCGGAAGTTCAGAAAAATTTTTAAGTAAAATAAATTTTATGTTCATCTCCTGGATTTGTACTAAATTATCTATTAAGACAGTTTTTTCATGGTCATCTGACTATAATTGTACCGGAAACCGCGTTGAACGTTTAGTAAATTTTTGCAAAGCCACCGGTGCAACCCATTATATTTCCGGTCCTGCCGCAAAGTCATATCTTGACGTATCACTCTTCGAAAACGAAGGTATCACTGTTGAATTTTTAAAAGTTGACAATTATCCTGAGTACCCTCAGCTACATGGAAATTTTGAACATAAAGTAACGGTTCTTGACTTGCTCTTTAACACAGGAACCCGCGCAAGGGAATTTATGATTACTTAATGTCACTCTCACCCCTCTCCATTTTGGAGAGGGGCTGGGGTGAGGTCTTAACAACAATCACACGTCTCTCTCACCCCTCTCCCTATCTTCTTAAAGTAGGGAGAGGGGCTGGGGTGAGGTCTTTTATCAAAAATGCCATCCAACAAAATCGGTTTTTACACCGCCACTTCTCTCGTTATCGCAAATATGATTGGTAGCGGAGTATTTACCAGCTTAGGATTTCAGGTACTTGAAATTCATTCCCTATTTGCGTTGATGATGTTATGGATAGTGGGAGGAGTTGTGGCATTATGCGGTGCCTTAACGTATGGCGCATTGGCGGCGGCAATGCCACGCTCCGGAGGAGAGTATTTTTATCTCTCAAAAATATTTCATCCTGCCATTGGATTTTTATCAGGTTGGATTTCTTTAACCGTAGGATTTTCAGCTCCGGTAGCGCTTTCCGCCATGCTGTTGGCTGGTTATGCCTCAAAAGTTTTTCCTTTCATTAATCAATTGTATTTCGCAGGGTTCGTGGTTATTATGTTCACCATTATACATACCTTGCATATTAAAATCGGGAGTGGAATTCAGAATGTCATTACTACCGTTAAAGTAGTATTGATTATTTTTATCATACTTTCAGGATTTACCGTTTCATCCCCTGTGGTTTTTGAAAATCATGGACTTGCGGTTAGTATAACAGAAATATTTTCATCTTCCTTTGCAATTTCACTATTCTGGGTTTCTTATTCCTATTCCGGTTGGAATGCTTCGGCTTATGTTGCCGGAGAAATTGACAAACCGGTAAAGACCGTTGCTGCCTCACTTTTAACGGGCACCTTAGTAGTGACACTTCTTTACGTATTTTTAAATTTTGTTTTTCTTTATACTTCACCCATAGGAGAACTTGCCGGTCAAAAAGAAGTTGGATTCGTGTCAGCCCGATTTATTTTTGGAAACTATGGGGGCAAACTAATCAGTGCAATTATTGCAGTACTTTTGGTTTCGTCGGTTAGTTCCATGATTTTTGCCGGTCCCAGAGTGCCACAAGTCATGGGAGAGGACTATAAATTATTCGGTTGGTTTGCAAAAAAAAACAGATGGGGGATTCCATACCTTGCCATCATTTTCCAATCGGTCATTTCATTAATCATGATAATGACTGCCACGTTTGAAAGCATCTTACTGTATATAGGATTTACATTAAGCATTTTTACATTTCTTACTGTATTTGGAATATTTTTCCTTAAAAGATGTCTCCAAACTACCCCTGACAATGTGTTGAAAGGGTGGGGTTTCCCTTTTGTTCCTTTGTTTTTTTTAATTGTAACTTTGTGGACAATTTATCAAGGGTTAGTAATGAAACCGGTAGAATCATTCACAGGACTTTTGACCGTAATGTCAGGGCTGATTTTTTATTGGGCAAGCAGAAAAAGACAGTTGAGGTTTAATCTTTAAGTTTTTTTATATATGCTTTCACGTTTTTATAAATATGCAATTTATTTTCAAATTGGGTTAACACTTTTTGCCTGTCAATCTTCTACTTCTCAGAAAATTGAAAACACAGTCACGCCTGTGATAACTAAAAAAATTGTTAATGATACATTGAAAAATGATACCACTTATTCCCACATTTCAGATTTTATTTCCGGAATTAAACAAAAATCCGTTAATGATCTCAGCGAATATGAAAAATGGTCCGAATGGATCAATTATTCCCGTGAATTTGATACTAATTGGGCACAGCTTGAACGTGAACGCTTAATCAAAATGAGAACATGGAGGAATGTAAGTATTCAGGAGGGTCAACTAAAGCATAAAAATATTTTTTATCCTTTTTCAGGTCCCGATTTTTTAAATGCTTTTACTTTCTTTTCGGATGGGGAAAATTATTATTTAATTGGATTGGAACGGGTTGGTTCTTTTCCTGATGTGAAAAAGTTCAAACATTCTTTTTTGAAGAATTTTTTTGACGAGATGATCGCTTCTCTCGGTGATTTATTCAGAAAAGGTTATTTTATCACCCGTAAAATGGATAAATACTTAAATAACCAGATGGATGGAACCCTTCCTATATTATCTGTATTTCTGACACGAACATCCCACCGAATTGTCAATGTCAACTATCTGCAAATTGACAGCTTGGGAAAAATTTCCGATTTTATTCCGGAAGACAGCACACGAAATAATCCTAAAAAGAAAAGACCCAGAGCAATTAAAATTGATTTTGTGGCATGCGACACCTGTCAGATAAAATCTCTATATTATTTTTCCATGGATTTGTCAGACGCACAGTTAAAAAACAATAAGGGTATTTTGAAATTTCTTTCTAAAAACGATTCATTGACAACCTACATGAAATCGGCATCTTACCTTCTACATAACCGCAATTTTTCCTTTATCAGGGATTTTATTCTTACTCACAGTTTCCGCCTGCTCCAGGATGATTCAGGTATTCCTTACAAATATTTTAGTGACACAACCTGGAATATAAAACTATTTGGAAAATACACAGAACCTATTGATGATTTTAAAAACTATTTTGAGAAAGACCTCTCATCTGCTTATACCCGTGACACTACCACACGTCCTTTACCCTTCTCTCTTGGTTACAAGTGGGGCACACGAGGCGTAAATCTTCTCTATGCCAAAAAGAAAAATTATCAGGTGCATCGTGAAAAATAATTATTTTTTTCTGAGTTTTGTTTTATTCATTCTGAATTGCATAGCTACCTTTTCTCAAAATTTAAACCCAAAAACAAAAATATCCGCCGATACAACTTTTATCCGCAATCTGTTATTAACCCAAAAAGAAAAATTCGAAGAATTATTGAATCATGCCGTTGAATACCGTCTTCAGATAGTTTATTCTCAAATCAACCGCGATAGCCATAACTTCCCTCATCTTTCACATTTTTCGTTTCGGAGCAATCCAAATGAATATTTTTACCCTGCCAGTTTAGTGAAGATTCCTTTAGCGGTAATAGCTCTGGAAAAACTAAATGATTTGAACATACCGGAACTTGATAAATACACCCGTTTAAAAATTGACAGCGCTTATACATGCCAAAGTACAGTGATCTCTGATGCATCATCCCCAGACGGATTTCCATCTATTGCTCATTATATAAAGAAAATGTTTTTAGTAAGTGATAACGATGCCTATAATCATCTTTATGAATTTACAGGACCGGAATTATTGAACCAACGACTTGCGAGTTTAAGTTATAAAAATGCAAGGATAACCCATCGTTTTAAAAGCGGCTGTGACACTCTTTCAAACCGTTATACTAATCCTTTTACTTTTCTGAATTCTAAAAATGAAATTATTTACCAACAGCCCATGTCCTATTACCCGGTCTTATCATGTAATCCAAATGGCGCAACATACCTTGGAAAAGGGTATTTAGAAAATGGCAAATACATCGCAGTTCCTATGGATTTCACGTATTCCAATAACCTTCCTTTGAAAGATATTCACAAAATATTGATTTCAATTATTTTTTCTGAAACCATGTCTGATAAAAAACGATTCAGATTGAATGAGGATGATTATAAGTTTTTGTATAAATATATGTCCATGTACCCAAGGGAAAGCACAAAACCTGCCTATCCTTTTTTGCAGTATAAAGACAGTTATAAGAAGTACATTTATTTTGGTTCTCGTTATGACACTATTTCAGATACTACCATCCGCATTTTTAATCATGTTGGTTTGGCGTATGGTTTCATGTCCGACTGCGCTTATTTTGTGGATTTTTCAAACAAGGTAGAATTCTTTTTGAGCGCAGTTATTTATGTAAATAAAAATGAAATTATCAATGATGGCATTTACGAATATGAAAAAACCGCTCAACCATTCTTTGAAAATCTGGGGAAATTATTTTATGAATTTGAAATAAAGAGGGAGAAGAAATTTTTGCCTGATTTGGGGAAATTTGGGAGGGGGGATTGAAAGTATATGGGAATAATTTAGATTTCAAATTTCTTTTGTAATGGAGCTATTCGGTTTTTTATTAACATTAAATTGATAGCCAAAACCAAGGGAAGCACGCATGTTATATAACGGGATACTTAAATTGTACTCATCCCCCCTTTTAAAATATCTTCTAACAACAATACCTATTTCAAAAATTATATTGAAGTTCCTTTTTTTGCTTAGATATGAAATAAAACCATAACCAGCTCAGTTATGTAAAAAACTTCCTGAAAGATATTTCCATGAATCCCAATCCCACAATGCGGATTCCTTTCTGTAAAAACTCATAGTATTATAAAAATACATATCAAAACTTTCCTGCATTCTGTTTGGAAAAAATTTGTATTCAAACGCAATGCCTGGGGATTGATTGGTGAACTTATCATTAAAGTTCATTATGAAGAACCCCCCACCGGAAATAAAATGTCGGTTGGCGGTATAAATAAAATTGAAGGTCTCAATACCTCTTTCATAACTACCCCAGGCCATATAGTCGTATGATGCGGAAATACCAAATAATTTTCCTCTGATTTTTGTCTGGCAATACAAGTTACACTCTAAGAGATGTATTAATAAGAAAGATAAAAGAACTTTATTAGCCATAAGAATTTTTTAATAATTTCGCTTGCAAGGGTATAATTATTTTTGAACACTCGTTATAATATATTAAAATATAGAATTAATGCCTATACCTAAAATTAATTGTGGAATAAAAAAAGGTGTTCGTAAATCAACTGTAATCTCTTTATGGAAAGCATTTCCCATAATCATACCCGTTTCAAACAGCAAATAAATATTTTTTCTTTTATTCAGGTAAGCATTAAACCCAAACCCTGCACCATTTAATAAAATTTTACATGCGTAATAATCAGCTAGAGCTTTATTAAAGTCCCTGTGACGACATAATGAATCACTATTAAAAAAGGCAAGATTACTATAAAAATACATATCAAAAGGTTGAAACATTTCACTAGGAAAAAATTTATACTTGAAAACTATACCAGGATCATGAGGGAATTCACCTTTTAATAAGCCCCTGTCAGATACAACACCTATAGAAATACAATGTTGAAATAGTGTGCGGTTTAAATCCACCACTCTGCCAGGTACTAAATCATAAGAAACCGAAATACCATACGATTTCCCCCTATCTTGAGGTTGGCAGTAAGATTGAGGTGAAAAAACAGTTAGAATAAGTAATATTAAGAAAATTTTGTAATTGTTTTGGAGGTTAAGTGTATTGTTTTATTCTTAGTTGAAATTAGTAAAATAGAGGAAGAAAAATAAAAAGATTGAATTTTTAGAAGTGCTCTAAAATTTAATAAACCACAAATCTACCCGATGTCATTTTCTCATTCAGATGAATTATATAGAAATAAACGCCGGGAGTAAAATTGAATTTTGGGAATACGAGTAATAGATTCTCATTGTTTAATTGAAAAATCCGGTGAATGTTACTCTTTTTTCTTCCTAATACATCAACTATATCTACGTTAAAACTTTGATTGATTTTATCTGATTCAAAATCGTTTGGGTTAAATGAAATATAGATGTTTTCTTCGGAAGAATTTACATTAGAAATTACCTTGTTGGTATTATCTATTGTAACGGTGTCTTGGGTTGTGGCTTGTTCCTGTAAGGGAAGATTTGGTAAGGGTTTGGCAAAGCGATTAACACGGTCAAAAGGGCACTGGTCGCTTGTGTTTTTACCACATTTGAAATCACCTGCACCTTTTGGATATAAATTAGCCAACCTAAATTCAATTGAATTTTGTGGCTTAGAAGGTTCAGAAATGAATTTGAAACCTTTTTGCAAAATAATTTTTCCTGCCACAACATTGCCTTTTGATGTTAAATTGTTAGCATTATCGTATTCAGCATCCGGACAAGCCCAGTTATCTGCAACAATTCTGAGTCGCCCGCCACCATACCGAAAATTGTCTGTACCAATAACGTAATTAAATGAGTATAAATTACGGGTATCTCCACCAAGTTCACCTTCTAAACAGTTAAAAATATATATAATGTTTGTCCTTATTCCGCAATTAGTAAAATATGGCGGCATAGGGTCATTAGGTACGCATTCCGCTCCTATGGGTAGGGGATCAATGGTGCTTGGTCCAATACCTCCAGGATTAATGACAATCGGGCAAGGATCACAATCAACTCCACCGCAATCTACTCCTGTTTCCCCAAGGTCTATATCTTGAATTTGATTATCACAGTGGCTTGGACATGAAGCGGGATTATCTGTTATAATACTTTTTCTGTTATTCTTTAAATAATATTGCATTTTTCCCGCTTGTAACCATGTAAAAGTATTTTTACATAGTTCATTTGTATAATGCATATAGTTATCTATGGGATCATTTTTATCTGTTATTAAAATGTTATCATTCGGATTCGGGTCAGTTTCTATACATGTATTTCGCGATGCCAATTGGCTACATGTTTGAGTTTTTATAGATTCTAATTCATCATTATCTAATGTACAAGGAGGTGTATCAGCAATAAGGTCACCATTAGAGTGGGGGTCATCATTTTTACAATCCGTTTCATCTCTATTCATCCCATTTTGAAAGGGATGATATAAGCCAAGCCAATGCCCAACTTCGTGAACAAGGGTTAGACCTTCTTTGAAAAAATTTAAAGAACTACCTGCAAATGTTGTGATATCAACAACACAACCACTTAATTCCGGTTTTTTTTTATCTTCCCAAGGGTAAGTAGAATAACCATCGTATTTATAATCTCCATTATATAATTCATGAACTATATACACATTCAAAAATTTATTCGGATCCCAGTGTATTAAACCTTTTAAAGTATTATCATCAATTACCGCATCCCATTTAGTTTTATCTGAAACTATATAATTATAGGCACCTCCTGCTAAATTAGAACCATTATTATCTTTTGTAGCAATGCAAAACTCAATTCTGGTGTCTTCTATTTTTCTAAAACTATTATTAAGAATATCTATTTGTTTATCAAGCCGGGTTAAATCAAAATTAGGAATATCAATGATATGAAATACTACAGGAATTTTCATTATTTCCTCCGAGCTTGCGGCTATGCGCATTAAATTTAAACCGCCGTTCTTGTTCAAATCCAAAAAATCCTTTTCCATTACTTCTTTAGCTTTTAATAAATCAGGATTTTCTTGTATCCTTGCTTTTTCATATTCATCAGTTCCGCAAATTTGTATATCCTGACAAAAAGCAGTTTGTTGAAAAACTAATAAAGTCAGAATGCAAAATAATATTATTCTACTTATAGGATTCATTTTGTTATTTATGATTAATTTTATTTATAGGAACATAAAAACTTTTCACATTACAAATTAAATTAAATTTTAATTGCAATGTGTCATTTAAAAGAAATTTCATTTCCTCTGGCCATACTTGTTCCTCAGGGTTTTCAATCTCTTCATCAAATCTATACCTATATAATTTATCACCTCCTTTGTTAATATGACATAACCCTAATCGTTCATATTTTATTTTAAGTTCACTATTATTTTTATTTTTTTCGTAATTGATTTCGGAAAATGTACTATCCTTCTCAAATAAAAGGATGGAATACTTTGTATCAATGCTGTAATAATTAGTGTCTATTTTTCTCCTTGCAATATCATCAACAGTACAACCAGCACAACTAGCTATTGTCTTAACTAGTACCCATTTAGTACTGCAAAGTTTTTTCCAAACTTGATTTTTCGTAGTTGTCTGATTAATCCCTACGGAATTATCAACAGGGATAATTGCCACATCCTGTCCACAGGAGTTAAACTCCAAAAGGGCGAAAAATAACAGAAGTACATAACTCGTTTTTTGCATATTCATAATTTCAAACATTTTCATAAACCGGAATTATTCATTTTTTGTTGTATCAATTTTATTTTGAACCGGTACTGTGGTTAGCATTTTTTATTTCCTTCTTTAATTCTTCATTTTCTTTTTTTAGGTTTTCAATATCCTCTTTAAGTTTTTCAAATTTATTATTAATCTGATTCACATACAGATACAACTCTTCGGTTGCTTTAAGATGGTTCAGATTAAAATCTCCCACCTCATACCCTTTTTGTTTGACTTCAGCGGCAGAGGGAATTCCACGCAAATGTTTTTTTTCTTTCAAATCGTTTATAGTCGTTTCAAAAGGCAAAAGTGAATAATTTCTTTCAAACACATAATCAGGGAATTGTTCTGCAACCGTTAGCCACATTCCCGTAGCCGCCGCCAATCCATCGCCATAAATTTTAAATGTTTCAACACCGTTATACCAAATTACAAATGCCTTTGTTCTTGCGTCGTTTACTTCAGAAATGATTGAATAACCATACGCTCCTGCTAAAGATTTTACATGAAGGGAAGAAGATGGAGAAGTACCTACTCCAATTCTACTTGCAACGATTTCTCCATTTACATCCAAGGTATGTTGAGGATTAGTTTTTCCAATGCCGACCCTCCCTGTTGGATGTGGTTGTAGAATAAAATCTTTAAACCCAACACCGGTTTCAAATGCGCCTATTTCAACCTTTCCATCTCCTACTTGATCTCCGGTATAATCTTTATTTACACCAACAAACATGTATAAATCCAAATTGTTTTTATTTTTAATATGGAATGGTTCAGGAGAATCGCATATAATGGAATTAATACAAAGACCTCCTTTTATTGTGGTTTCTCCTTCAAATAACGCACTTTTATTCACTTTTATTTTTCCCACAATCGTTAAGTCATCACTAATTTTTACATTCCCATTTACGTCTAATTTTTCATACGGGCTATCAGTACCAATCCCTACATTCCCATTCTTAAACATTGTTAATACTTTTATCTTGCTACCATTATCATTTACAGCGCTAAAAAACAGAGGCCTATTATCCGCAGGGTCAGCGGCAATTGGCTCTATATCCCAAATTGAGTTTTTGGCTCCATCGGGATTAATGTCATTATCTTCCAAACGAATTCCATAATGGGTATGAGGAGTACCACTTTCAGGATTAGTGATATGAATAGTTTTAATGTGCAGGGCTTTTATAGGATTTATTGTACCAATTCCTACTTTCATAGTTCCAATTCTCTCATCTGTAGGAGACCCACCAAGTAGAGCAAGAATATTATTTGTCGTAAATATTTTATTACTTGAAAGTGGCGCAATCGGTTTCCCAACTATAATTATAGAATTCCCGCTCTTCAAATACCCGTCCGTGCTTACAATATTTCCATTCGTAGTAAAATTTCCAGTGCCGGATAATTCATTATTCAAATGAAGTAAACCCGTAATGGATAAGTCCCCGTTAATTCTTGCATCTCCTTGCAGGTCTAATTTATAAGCAGTAACAGGGTTCTTTCCAAACCCCATTCTCCCCTCGCTGTCAATTATAAAAGCATATTTTCTACCTGTACCATCATTATAATATGCCCGTAACGTTTTACTACCATTATCTAATGTCCACGAATTATTTTCTCCGGCTGACTGCTCTTCAGGGTTTGCTAAACTCAATTGACCTCCAAAAGGGAACATTCCTATGGAGGCAATTCTCCCTTGAGAAATGACTCCAAGTGATTTTATTTTACCAAGTACTTCCAGTTTTTCCTGCGGAGTATAGATTCCTATTCCTAAATACTTATATTTATCACATAAATATAATTTATCAGGATAACCTGTGTTTTCTATCCACGCATCATTTACTACATTTTTTCCGGTACATGATATAGTTTCATCTCCATCCCCACCACCCACTTTATCCCTAATCAAACACATCTCAAAATTTGCGGCTTCTGTTAATGCCTCCCTCTCTGCCTTCACTATATACTTTTGTCCTACAATTAACTGTTCCACCCGCATGCGAGGTAGTTCAGGCGGTTGCGAGGAAACTTCTTTACGCAAGTGCAAATCCGGGCATTTGTTTTCAAAGAGTTTAAGTTTGGTGATTTCTGCATTGGGCTGTGTTACAGATGGAGATACAATTAGTTCATGTTCCGGTGCATTGGCAGTAAATTCAAACCACATTTCAGCTTGTTTTATTCTGAATTCGTCTTTGTTGCAGAGATCAGCCGCCGGAGGCAGAATGATTGCTTTCCCGCAACTGGTTCCGTCATTTTGAGAGAAAGAATTTTGCGTAGAGAAAAGCATGACAAGTACAAGCAATAAAAAATAAAAGTAGAATGTGTAACGATTAATAGTACGCAGTAAATTTATTTTTCGCGCGATAGGGGGGGGGGGGATAAAATTG
>MEPC01000005.1:28811-32969 GCA_001769655.1 Bacteroidetes bacterium RIFCSPLOWO2_12_FULL_37_12
AAATTGAAGATTTTAGATTTACGATTTCCGATTGAAATAGTGCATTATTTTTCAGATAGAAAGCGGGTGATTTCGGGGTTGTGTTCATGGTATTTATCTGGGTAAAGAGTGAATTATACTTTGTGGTAAAGAAGCGAAAGAAAAAACAAATGTACTACGTTATTTATTAAAATGCAACATTTCAGATAAAAGTTATCCACATTTGTAAAGAAATAAAACAGCTATCCAATTTTATCTAAAAGGATATTATATGCTATGACGCTGTTGTCCTAATAAAAAATAATGATGTGATTATATAGCCCTGAAAGGGCTTAACTTCATAACACAGGGCATCGCCCTGTGTTGAATAAACACGTCGTTCACATAACCCTGAAAGGGTTTAACTTCTATTAATAAACATAACTAAAGTATTAATGATAATTAGAGACGCCCAATTTGGACGTCTGTTACGCCCTTTCAGGGCTTAGAGAATCACAGAGTTGACCTAACACAGGGCGATGCCCTGTGTTAGTATGTTACGCCCTTTCAGGGCTAAACACAAGTCATAACTTCAATAACTCAATAAGGCAAACACACTGATTTGCCACAACTATACCCCCCCAACCCTCCCTTGTTCATACAAAATCCTGATTAACTCAGCGCATTTTTCCGCCTGCGCCGGCGTTATATACCTGTCGTTATACAGATTCAATATGTGCTTTTCAATAAATTTTGAATAGTTTAATTTTTTTCTGAAATTAAAATGAACCGACATATCCGCGTAATGACAGCCGACAAATAACTTGTTAAAATAAATTTCACGCAACAGAAAATCCCGGTTTTTAATCAGTAAATTAAATCGCCAGACATCTGATAATTCTGTAAAAATCAATTCGGGTGGAATAATCGCTTTGTATATCGCATTAATTTTATTTTTTTCAACCATAATTTGTCCGGTAAGTTTTTTAACGCCTTGTTTATAATTTGTTTGAATATGATTATCACTGATGTCAACCCATTCATTTTCATGCAACCGGTTAATCTGAATAGGTAGGTTAGATTTAAAAGCAATATCCCATTCTTTATCTAATTTCAGATAATTTTTAGTTACTTCTGCATTATATTTCCCCGGTTTTAATAGCACCCGGCTAATGCCATACCCTCCATATCCCAAATCAACTACTTTCGCATCTCCGGTACTGAATAAAACTAAATCAATAAAATTTAAAAGTTCTGGGTTGATTGTAAAATCAGGAGCTGAAAGGCACTTGTCATAAATAATGATTTTTCCGCTTTCTTTTAATTTCTTAAAAACACAAACGTCCGTTTTTTCAGTGCCATAATAATCAACTGCAAGAATTCCGTCACAATTCAATAATATTTTTTTTTCTAACAGATTTGAATTATCTATCGAAAAATCATAAAAATATATTTCTTTCTTTTCCGAATAGAACAAAGCAGGCACCGAAAAACAAATCGTGGCTGGTAACGCCCATTTCTTTTTATCCGGATATTGCCCGAGAAATAATTTGAGTATTCCCAATGCGCGGTTTGCAATTATGTGATGCATTGAATTAATTTTTAGGGATGAACTGAAGGGCAACTCTAAAAACTCTATAAAAAAATTTACCACATAGGCACATAGACACATAGAATTTTTCAATAGAAATTACTATGTGCTTATCTATGTGCCTATGTACCTATGTGGTTAAAATAGTTTTAGTTCTCCCCTTTAGAAATTTTTAAAAAAACAAACCCCCCTTTGGTAAAAAGATACTGATATTCGGGTGAGTTTTTATATTTTTCAGCGTATTGAATTTTACTAACTATATAGGTGGACCCACACAAAGAATCTTTCTTTTGTGCGTAAAATAAATGAGCATAACTTTTAAAATCACGGGGCTCTGCACATTCTTCATTTTTCCCCGCCTCCTTATAAAATGAAATGGCTGATCCCTGTAATTTCTTTTCTAATAAAGGTAGATTCATAACTTGAAAGAAAAACAGTGACACAGGTAATATAAACCATGTTAAAATAAAGAAATGTATTTTGTTTTTTAACCGTATAAGTATTCCGCAAAAAATGAGTAAGGTCAGAAAAACAAGTGAAGGAAAATACAAGAATAATGACTGCGAAACCGGTTCTTTCAAACAGGCAACGGCAAAGGGGTCTTTGATTTTATCCAGGATAATATCCGGAGTTGTTAACAGGAACGGCACCATGATAAAAATCCCCAATAGGATAATGGATGGAATAAAGAAAATAATTTTTGTTGTGGTTTTTAATGTTGCTGTTCCTGCAATGACACTATATATATAACTTGCCGCGATAAAAGTCAGAGGGAAATACGCCAGAGATGAATAATGTACAATCTTTGTTTTAACTATAGAAAATATCAATAAAACTACCATCAACAGCAGTTTCATCAGAAAAGAATAATTTCTGAAATGATCATTGTAAATTTTGTTGGTTTTCCAACCTGAAAATAAAAATGCAGAAGCCGGAAAACATCCGAAAAACAATACCACCGCATGGAAATAAAATGGTCCTCCATGACCTGCATCTTCTGTAGAAAAGAGCCGAAACTGATACGTTATGAATTCTTTAATAAACCCGGATCCATGAACATACCATTCCGATAAATACCATACGGATGATGTTAGTAATGTCACGGATAAAAAAATCACTATGGAAATGAAAAATCGTTTTATTTTTTTAATTCGAAATACAAAATAAAAAAAATAGGTAATGATGATAATTAAAATTCCAGCGGGACCTTTAGTTAAAAGCGACAGTCCGCCGAAAAACCCTGAATACAAAACATTACTTATTCCAAATCGATTTGTCACCTCTTTAGTTTCAATTGAGTTCTTTATCAGAAAGTAAATAGATAAAAAAATAAAAAGGTTAAACCATGGGTCTATAATTCCTGATTTAAAATATAAATGGGGTAGGAGGGAACCAAAATAAATGAAAGCCCAGATTAAACCGAAGGTCTGGTCTGAAATTTTTTTCCCTATCGCAAATAAAACTCCTAACGTACAAATTCCGCAAATAACGTTCGGGAACCTTGCAGAAAATTCATTAATTCCAAAACATTTCATAGATAAAACCTGCAACCAGATAAAAAGCGGCGGTTTTTCATAAAATGGTTTGAAATCAATCTCCACTTTTAAATAATCTTTTGTAAGTATCATCTCCCTTGCCGCCTCAGCAAAATTAATCTCATCCCAATCAAAAAGATGTACATACCCAAGAAAAGGAAGAAAAAACAAGCACCCCGCCAGGGCAAGCAATATATATATGTATATGGATTTAATCATATTAAAAATTTATCATTGCAAAATTCAGCATTTATAATGAATTTTACCCCCTTGAATTTTAAAATCAAACATCAAATATCCAACATCCAGCATCAAACATCCAATAACCATTGACCCAATTAAGCATCAATATCAATAAATTTGCAACCCTACGCAATGCCAGAGGAGGAAACAATCCCGATATTCTGAAAGTAGCAAAAGATTGCCAGCGATTCGGTGCACAGGGCATAACAGTTCATCCGCGTCCGGATCAGCGTCATATCCGCTACAATGATGTTTTTGAAATAAAACCATTTATCATTACTGAGTTTAACATTGAAGGATATCCCTCCAGAAGTTTTATTGACATGGTGTTAAAAGTTCAACCCCATCAGGTAACCTTAGTGCCGGACCCACCGGATGCGTTGACTTCCAATAAAGGATGGGATACTATTAAAAATGAAAAATTTCTTCAGGAAATTATTTCTGAGTTTAAAAAAAATAACATCCGGACCTCTGTTTTTATTGAAACCGACCTTGATTTATTTGAACCCGCTGTAAGAACCGGAACAGACAGAGTGGAATTATATACAGAGGAATACGCCGTTGAATTTGACAAAAAAAATCTTTCTGTCATTAATAAATTTTTTCAAGCGGCAACGCTGGCTAAAAATCTGGGATTAAAAATTAATGCCGGTCATGATTTGAATTTGCGGAATTTGAAATACTTCGTTCAGCAAATTCCTTTTATTTCAGAAGTTTCCATCGGACATGCATTAGTTTGCGATGCCTTATATTTCGGGCTCGAAAACACCATTCAAATGTACTTGCGTGAATTAACAGGAATAAAGGTATAAAGGTATAGGGTATAAAGGT
>MEPC01000006.1 GCA_001769655.1 Bacteroidetes bacterium RIFCSPLOWO2_12_FULL_37_12
TTATGCAAATTTATGAAGTAAACTGGTAAACTGAAATACGTTAGCTTGAGAAGTCAATGGGACGGTATAGGGAGGATTTCCGCTAACGGCAGTCCGTCTAAAAACTACTTTCACCAGCAAAAATACACAAAAACCGGATAGAATAGAAGCGATATACGGAAGGAAAAAAAAATAGACCGGAATGAAAATTAAAAATTTGGTATCAACCTGTTTTGATATTTTGCTTTTAGGGAAGTCAAAAATCAAGAAAATAAAAAAATAAGTTCTCTCAGGAACTTCTTGAACATATTTTCATAAATATCGACACTCTTCTTTATTAACGAAATCCCCATAGAGGAAAAAAACACAACAATCAAAGGGAAAAAAACATCCGTCCAGAGGCAGATTTAGTGCAACAGTTGCTGAATTGCAAGTCATAAGGGCGCAACGAGGTCTTGGTTGTTATCGGTGGTGCTTCTTTCATCCAGAACCATGTAGCAATTTTATTATGCTAATATCATTTTCTTCCTTGTCGCGATCTTTCGGGTACTTTTTATAGCAACATTTTTTGCCTTCAGTTCTGTCATTAGCTTTCTGAAGTCATGAAGTTCATCTTCTGTCCAAGGTTTTGATTGAACTGTAAAGTCAACATTTTTTGGTTCTCTGATTAGTCCCATTTTTTTATGATTTAAAATATTGTGAAATTAATCTCAGTGCTGCATTTGTTTCAATAAACATTCGAAGTCCACGAAAATGTGTTGCGAAGAGTGTGTCTTGATAGTGTTTGATTAATGCTGTCTTTGCATCAAAAGCAAGAAAACCTTGATAACCTTTATCTACCGATACCTTGCATGCAAAAGCAACAAGATTTCCCGGAACTCCTAAATATACTTTGTCTTTATGTTTATTGAACTTTGCGCTTTCAATGAGATGCATAAAAATGTGATCTTTTTTGTCTTCAATACTTAGTAGCCCCTGAATAATAGTATGGTTATTTACTGTTGTAAGTTTATAAACCTGTTTGTCCCTATCTTTAATTTCCTTTGTCCAGTCAAATTGCCAGTCAGCTTTTATAATTTGGCTCAAATCTTTAATAGTAAGTTTTATAATCGCGGTGTCAAACACTTCTCCCGTTAAAGTGTTTTCAATGGAGTTTGTTATTTTATCAATCACAAAGTCAAGAGGTCTTGATATTTTCATATTTCAAAGTTACGAATAAAAATAATCATTATTGTTGAAAGTTTAATTTTTACATTGTTAGTTGAGCGATTCAATTGGCATCTCAGCTAACGAAGAAGGGATTAAAGAAGTAAAAAAAAGAAGGGTTTAGAACCACAACTGTTCGTTTACCTGCACTATTTATTAGAAGCTCAACTCTTTGTTTACCTCTCAAAGCCCTTCTTTTTTTTATTTCTTTTAATCTTACTGTTATGCGAATACTCTACTCTGTTCACGAAACACAATTGTTGGAAGTTCGCAAGAAAGTTTATTAGATGTTCGCTTTATTATCATGATGTTGTTTCAGTTTGCCTGAAAGCAACCCCGATTTAAGTTCCACATACTTCCCAAAGATGTTCGGCTGGGGAGTAGATTTTGTTTTATTATATTTTGAAATAGATTCTGAAACTTTGCCAGTATTATACAAGGTGCATAGAACTCCATTGTTATTGCTAATGTCAATTCCTGTTCCTGACTTAAAATTATCTCTAATAGTTTTTAATTCAAACGCACAATATTCAATACTACAATTGGGTGTCATTAAGCATTTAATATTTTCCTTTACCGTTCTTTTGGAACGGTTTTCTACAAGTGAAAGCAAGCTGTCAATTTCAAGACTCTTCATTATTGATATTTGACATAAACCAATTGTCCAAATTAACCCATGCTGTAATCTGAATTTAAACTCTTGTTCAGATTCACCTGTTAATTTTTTGTTTTCAATCTTGTTTTTAGTAGCCTCTGCAAGTTGTTCTAAATATAAATCAGATTTTTCTAAAAAAACTTTCTGAACATAGTATTCCTCAAATTGATTTGCTGGACTTTTATGAAGACTTCTTTCTGCAATGATAACTCCCATAATTGCCTCTGGTGAAATCTTATAAAGTTCTGCCCACTTTATTATTGTATCAATATTTTCTTCTATGTCCTTTACAGCAGAACTGTCAATCTCAATTTTATTAATGTCTGCTGATTGGTCTGGATATAATAACTTTCGGTAATCACTTGACAGAAGTAACCATCCTCCAATTATTAAAAAAGTCAAAAGCAATAATGTAATGTAAATTTTATTCTTGGTCATTATATGGCACTTGATATTGCCCCTCCATTAAATGTTCCTTCCATTAATTCAAATACATCTATTACCATTAGAGCGACATTATGTTTTTTGGTCTTGGGAAAACGAATCGGAACGTTCTGCCCAAAGCCGTCATAATAGATTCGTGAAGGCTCAATACCTTGTCCAACGATGATGTTTTTAATTCTCTCTGATGCCTTTCTACTTTCAGTTACTTTTTGAAATTGGTCATTGTCAAGATTATCATCAGTATAACCGCCTACAACTAAAACGAGGTCGTTTCGTTGCTTTAATCTAAAAACAATATTTTTTATCGCAAGAGTTTGTTGATACGTAATGTCCTCACCAGTGGTTGATTCAAGGAAAACTGTATTTAATACAATTGGGCTATTACTAAAATTCGTTGTGCCCTTTGTTTTGACTTCAAGAAGGTCATTCTCTAATGGATTTATTAATGAAAAGACAAACCAAATAAGGATAGCTGTTCCTGATATTACAGAAATCAATGTTGGTATCCAATACTTCAGTGGCACACTGAATTTTTTATTCTTGTCTGAAAGGAATTCGTCCTCGGTAGTTTCTTGCATTTTATTTTAATTAGCTGTTTGTAAGTTGAACTAATTCTGGAATTTTTATTGATAGTAAATCAAGAAGAATTTTCTTTCGCTCTCTGCTCAAACCGATGTCAATATTTTCAGCATCTAATCTTTCTTTTGTGAGTAGTGCTCTTTTAATTGGGATAGCAAGGATTGCATGTTCCTCTTGGAAACACAAAATAAACTTGTCTTGAATATAATCCTTTAAAAGTTTTTCTAAATTTCCTTTGTTGATTTGTTCGGCAATCAATTTCCAAAATTCTGAATGGTTTGGTTCGTTGAAATGTCGTTCCCTATAATTCACTTGTTCTCTTTTATTCATTAACCAATCATAAGCATTTGTGGTGTCAATGTCTTGTGATAATAGAATGTCAGAACTAAAAAGGTCTTTGAAAAAATTAATCGTTCCGCTGTGGTCGGAATTATATTTTTTGTTTCCTTTTGTCACTGGGGATTCACCGTCAAGTGCTTTTAAATAATAGAGGGACTTTTGTCTGATAAGTGCAACTCCATTAACTGCCATTGTACATCTTAAAAAATAATACATGGAGTAATAAAATTTAATTGTTGCCCAAGAGAAAAGTTTTGCCTCAATTGATTTCAACGCCTCAAACAAACTCAAAAGACCTTTGAAGTAAAGGTCTTTCGCATCTTCTCGCAATTCAGAAGATAAAAGTGACGCTTGTGATTTATCTAATTGCAGACTTTTAAAATCAGCCACATTCCATTGGTCAAGAGTTTGGCAGTTTAGAATTGTCTCACAACGAAGTTGCGCTCTATGCCTGTCAAAACTTATATTCATCTTGGTCTGGCAATGATTTTAAAAGATGACTTTCCAAAAATTCAACAACAGCTTTTCTTTGTGATTTACCTTCAAGGTTTTTAAGGTCTGCTCTAAGAAGCAATTCTCCTTTTGGCAAGTCCAAGAGTTTTTTAAACTCGGCTACTTGAAAGGATTTATTTTCTGCACATTTTGAAATTAATTTAGAAACTAAATGCTCAATTGCACCGATGAAACCCGCATTAGTGAAAAATGGATTCTTTGCTCTGTTACTCCATAAATCCTCTTTGTCGTAATAAAATTTCAAAGCGGAAAAGTAATTCAGTATTGCCATTTTTTGATTTTGAAGATTTGTAAGTTTATGATTTGCAAAAACTCCATCTGTTTCTAAATGTTTTTTTAAACTCGTTACAACTGCTGATAAGTCAATAATTCCAACACCTCTTGCTTTGCCAGGAAATTTTATCGCACCATAATACGCTGATTCTTCATTATTATTTAAGTCCTCTGCAATATCTGTTGCACGATTGATTGCATGGTTTGTATCATCTTCCATCTCGCCAAATAAATCATAGATTAAACTTTTAGGAACAGGTTTTTGCTCGGAGTTGATATTGACAAAAATTAACGCTGCTTCTCTTGTTGTAAGTCCAATACAAAAAGTTACAAGAATTTCTTGTTCCCCAATCTTCTCATCATCTTTCATAGCTTCCGAAAGTCCGGCAAGCCGGTGTTGTCCGTCTATTACTTGGGATGCGGAAGGAACGATTGGAACCGTAATTTCTCCATCAGAAAATTCGGGTTTTACTTTTTCGTTTGTCCAATTAAGAATGAAAGTGTTGAAGAACATATTCCCTTCCAAGACAAAAGATTTTATTGATAGTATCCTTTGTCTGTTTAGCAACCTCTGAACTGCACCTTCTTCATCGTCTTTGCCTCTTACTGCAACATACGAAATGTGAATTACATCTTTCACTTTCATTGTCAAATGAAATACAGTCAGTTTCCCAAATTTTGATTTGAGTGCTTTTGTCTTATGCCTTTTAATTGCCATTGTATTTTGTCTATTTAATTATCGTTACAAAGTTAAAATTATGTCTGTCGGATTCAAGTTACGATGTCACTTGCTACGAAGTGCAAGGGTTTCGAATAAAATTTTATCTACGTAACCTATTGCGTAAAGCCATCCAAATTTGGGATATATGCGCAACTATTATAGCGTTTATTGCAAGAAAAATTATTTGTTTCATCCGCGTTAATTTAGAAAACTTATAAAATGTTGTAGATTTCATATTTCATAAATCCAAAAAATACGCTGTCCGTAGATCTATACTCCGTAGATGTTATTTAAAAAAATCTTTCACCTTATCCAACGATATCATTTCTTTTTTAAAAGTGTAAGCGCCGGTTCTTGGCGATTTAACGCTCCGTACTGCCATTACACGATTCTTAATAACAGGTCCTTTCTTTTTTTCTTCTTTAGGTGCTTCTACCTTTTTAACTTTTGCGGGTTCTTTTGCGGGTTCTTTTGCCATGGGGGTTATGTAATTTAAATGGAATAATGAATATCGAACAAGGAATAAAGAATGTTGAAGTTTTGGTTACTTCGAAATTCATTATTCCTTGTTCATTATTCGATATTTAAAAAAACATTTTGCGAAAATTGGTTGAAATATTATTGATAAGACACTAATGACTAATGGACAACCGCAAGGGTTGCCCCTACTTTATCTCCTTGTGTAAGGTCATTTTTTTTAACACCGGATTATACTTTTTCAACTCAAGACGATCGGGTGTGTTTTTCTTGTTTTTTGTGGTGATATATCGGGAAGTTCCGGGCATACCGGAGGTTTTGTGCTCAGTACATTCTAAGATGACTTGTACGCGTGATCCTTTTTTTGCCATTGTTTTTGATAATTAAACGGGGCAAAGGTACATGAAATTTTATAAATTATATATAAACAGGGTAAAAAATCCACCCCCTGCCCCCGCCAGCGGGGGACAATGTATTATCTTAATACTCAATTTATTGAAAGTTTGGCTCTCTTTAAAAGATACTATAAAAGAAAGGTAAGTGAAAATTGTTTAGGAAACAAGAAGATGATTATGGACAACGGAACTGATGTATTTATGCATTCCTGCCGCCGCCTTTCTACCATCACCCATTGCCAGTACAACTGTAGCTCCCCCCCTAACAATATCCCCTCCAGCAAATATTCCAGGAACCGTTGTCATCATGTTTTCATCCACTTTGATGGTGTGCCTTGGCGTCATTTCAAGCTCCGGCATTGATTGTGGAATTAATGGATTTGGCGATACTCCAATGGCAACTATTACCATGTCAACGGCTACTTCCTCCTCCGATCCAGCCAACGGAACCGGACTTCTTCTTCCGGATTTATCCGGTTCTCCCAGAACCATTTTTTGTAGTATCATGTTCTTCACCCTTCCTTTTTCATCGGCATTGTATTTTATGGGTGAATACAAATTCAAAAACTCTATCCCTTCATCCAGGGCATGGTGAACTTCTTCTTTCCGTGCCGGCATTTCATCCCTCGACCTCCGATAGACAATCATCGCTCTTTCTGCTCCCAATCGTTTTGCGGTTCTCACCGCATCCATGGCTGTATTTCCACCTCCTATAACTGCTACCTGTTTGCCAACATATAAAGGAGTGTCAAAGTCCTTTTTCGAACCTCCCATCAGATTTACCCTTGTCAAAAACTCATTTGCCGATAAAACACCTACCGAATTTTCACCGGGAATATTCATAAAATTAGGTAATCCGGCTCCACTTCCTACAAAAAATGCTTCGAATCCCTGCTTTTTCAATTCATCAATCGTTGCAGTTTTTCCAACTATAAAATTTGTCTTAAATTTTACACCCATTTTACGGATGGTTTCTATTTCTACATCTGCAATCATATTAGGAAGCCGGAAATCAGGAATTCCATATTTAAGCACACCGCCTAATTTGTGGAGCGCTTCAAAAACAGTAACGTCATACCCAAATTTTGCAAGTTCACCAGCTACAGTAAGACCCGCAGGACCGGATCCAATAATTCCTACTTTAATATGATTTTCAGGCATCATTTCAGGTATGGAAATTTTGCCGCTGTCTCTCTCATAGTCGGCAACAAATCGCTCAAGATAACCAATCGCGGCTGAGGGTGACTTTAGCTTTATGGTATAAAAACATTGTGCCTCACATTGAATTTCCTGAGGGCAAACCCTACCGCAAACCGCAGGCAGAGAATTCGTTTCTTTAATCACTTTTGCGGCAGAAAGAAAATCGCCTGATTCTACAAATTTTAGAAATTTAGGAATATTAATCCCAACGGGACATCCAGTAATGCAAGTCGGGTCAACGCAATCCAAGCATCTTTTTGCTTCCAACAACGCCTGTTCCACACTCAACCCTTTGTTTACCTCCACGTAACTTTTATTTCTTACCAAAGGATCCTCCTCAGGCATTTTTACCCTTTCAATTTTTGTTCTTTCTTTCGACTTTAACGATTTACGTAATTTGTCCCTCCATTCAGCCATTCTTTCATTGTGGTAGTATTCATTGTCTTGTGTTGTATCCATGTTGAAAATAAATTTTCAATTAAAAAAACCTCATCCCCCGTCCCCTTCTCCAAAATGGAGAAGGGGTGACGTAAAACAAAAAATTTCTGAAATTATAAATTTTATTTGTATATTCAATTCAGTTAGAGTTTAAAAATATTTTATCGTTCGTCAAGCACCGGTTTAAGAGAGCATTGACTATAACTTTCTTCTTCCATTTCTTTATAAGCATTTAAACGCAAAAGCATCTCTTCAAAATTCACCTGATGAGCATCGAATTCAGGTCCATCTACACACACAAACGCTGTTTTACCATCAACGGTCACTCTGCAGGCACCACACATTCCTGTGCCATCCACCATAATGGTATTTAAACTTGCCATGGTTTTTATTCCATATTTTTTAGTTAACAGCGCCCCGAATTTCATCATGATTGCAGGTCCGATAACAATTGCCAGATCCACTTTCTCCCGGTTAATTATTTCCTCCATGCCTATGGTTATTAATCCTTTTTTCCCTCTGCTTCCGTCGTCTGTCATAATAATAACTTCATCAGAACATGCATTAATTTCTTTCTCCAATAACAATAAATTAGCAGATTTAGCGGCAAGAACGGAAATCACTTTATTTCCGGCTTTTTTCATGGCGCTTACTATAGGGTACAAAGGGGCAACTCCTACTCCACCGCCGCAACATAAGACCGTTCCAACTTTTTCAATATGAGTGGATTTACCTAAGGGTCCTGCAACATCCAGAATAAAATCACCTTTCTCTAAAAGTGTTAATTTATGAGAAGTTACTCCCACTTTTTGTACAATGAGGGTAATAGTTCCCTTCTCAGGATCAGAATCAACTATAGTTAGTGGGACACGCTCTCCGGATTCGTCAATCCGGATAATGACAAAATGGCCCGCCTTACGGCTCCTTGAAATTTCCGGCGCCTCAACAACTAATTTTACAACATTGGGAGATTGAAATTCTTTTTCAGTGATTTTATACATTGGAATAAAGTGAGAGAAAAGTGCAATAATACACTATGACTTTTTTTAAAAACAAAACTGAAGTCAGGTGCATGACTGATAAAAGTCATTTCTTACTGCTCACTCTTCCTCGGCATGGTATGATCCCAGCGGCTTACAATCGTTTTTGTATCAGTATAAAAGTAGATAGAATGTTTGCCATGCGCTTTTAAATCGCCAAAAAGTGATTCTTTTGCACCTCCAAAACTAAAGAATGCCATAGGTGCCGGCACTCCCAGATTAATACCAATCATTCCAATATCAATTTTATAGGAAAATTCCCTTGCCGCAGAACCGCTGTCTGTAAATATAGAACTTGTGTTTGCGTAAGGATTTGAATTTATGATTGAAATGGCGTGGTCGAGGTCTTCTACTTTAATAATACAAACTACAGGTCCGAATATTTCTTCTTTCGCTATGGTCATTTCGGGTTTCACGTTATCAAAAATTGTTAACCCAAGAAAAAATCCGTTTTCATGACCGGGAACAGTGACATTACGTCCATCCATTAATAAGGTAGCGCCTTCTTTAATGCCGGTTTCAATATAACGTAAAACTTTTTCTTTATGAACTTTTGAAATTACCGGTCCCATGCCGGTATCCGGATATAATCCGTTTCCAACTTTAAATGTTTTAGCGATAGAAACCACTTTGTCACGAAGGCGCGGGTAAATATCTTTATGAGCTAAGATCACTGAACCAGCCAGGCAACGTTCACCGGCACAACCAAATCCGGAGTCACACATGACTTTAGCGGCTACATCAATATTTGCATCGGGCATTGCAACCAGAAAGTTCTTTGCTCCTCCCAATGCCTGAACTCTTTTCCCATGCTTACAACCGGTTTCATACACATGTTTGGCTACCGGAGAAGAACCAACGAATGACACTCCTTTAACTAAAGGGTGAGTGCAAAAAGTATTTACGACATCTTTAGTTCCATTGACGAGATTGACCACTCCGGCGGGGAATCCACATTTGTCAATCAATTCAAAAATCTTCACTTGACTTAGTGGCACTTGTTCAGAAGGTTTCAATACAAAGGTGTTACCGCAAGCAACGGCATAAGGCAAAAACCACATGGGTACCATGGGTGGAAAATTAAAAGGAGCGATAGCAGTAAAAACACCGAGAGGTCTTCTTACACTGCGGCAATCAATTCCCTTGGCAATATCTTCAAAAGATTCACCCATGATTAAGGAAGGGATTCCGATGACATTATCAATATTATCAATGCCACGCCTTAAATCACCTCTGGATTCAATCAACGTCTTGCCATGTTCTATGGTACATAATCTTGCTATTTCTTCAAAATTTTCTTCCAGAAGATTTTTCCAACGGAAAAAATATTTTACTCTTTCAGCCGGTGGAGTTTCTCTCCAGGCGGGAAAAGCGGCTTGTGCCGCTTCAATGGCGCTACTCACATCTTTTCCCGTTGATACCGGAACGTGAGCGATGATTTCGCCGGTGGCGGAGTTGGTTACATCCAGATACTCGGTGGTTTCGGGTGTCACCCATTTACCATTGACGTAATTTTGAATTTTCTGTATCTCCTTTGCGGGAGATGTTTTCTTTTGGGGTGCTGTGAGTGTTTCCATGGCGCTTGATTCGGATAGTTTACTTTGTTTTCAATTTTAAAATTCGTGCTCGCAAATATACGATTTTTATGGGACTATTTCATTTAGATTGCGTAATCTATCTAATATAGCGGAAACCCTTCCGCCAACTTGTGCACTTCCTCTTTTACAGCGTGAATAACACTTTCATTCGTTGGATTCATCAACGCCTTATCAATTAATTCCACTATTATTTTCATCTCGTTTTCTTTCAATCCGCGGGTAGTGACAGCAGGCGTTCCTACACGTATTCCGGAAGTGACAAAAGGCGACTTGTCATCATAAGGAACCATGTTTTTATTTACGGTGATATCGGTTTTTATCAAGGTATCCTCCGCAAGTTTGCCGGACAGCCCTTTCGAACGCAGGTCAATGAGCATGCAATGGTTATCAGTGCCACCGGAAATAATCTGATATCCACGATTATTAAATTCCTGTGCCATGACAGTGGCATTTTTCATAATTTGAATGCAATAATTTTTAAAATCCTCCGTCAGCGCTTCTCCAAATGCCACTGCTTTGGCGGCTATGACATGTTCCAGCGGTCCACCTTGCGTTCCGGGGAAAACAGCTCCATCCACAATAGCCGACATTTTTTTTATAGTCCCTTTTGGAGTGGTTAAGCCAAAAGGATTATCAAAGTCCTTTCCTATCATAATCATTCCGCCTCTGGGTCCTCGTAACGTCTTGTGGGTTGTAGTAGTAACAATATGACAGTGTTGCATGGGATTATTTAATAACCCTTTAGCAATTAGACCTGCCGGATGAGAGATATCAGCCATCAAAATAGCTCCAACCTTGTCAGCTATTCTGCGGAACGAATCATATTCCCAATCCCTCGAATAAGCGGAAGCGCCGCAAATAATCAATTTCGGTTTTTCTCTTAGTGCAATTTCTTCAATTTCATTATAGTCCACTCTGCCGGTTTCTTTTTTAACACCATAAAAAACCGGATTATATAATTTACCTGAAAAATTAACCGGAGACCCATGAGTGAGATGACCGCCATGAGACAAATTAAACCCCAGCATTTTATCGCCGGGTTTCAATACGGCAAGCATGACAGCGGCATTTGCCTGTGCGCCGGAATGAGGTTGCACATTTGCCCACTCTGCCCCGAATAACTGACAAGCACGGTCAATGGCTAATTGCTCCGATTCATCTACAAATTCACATCCTCCATAATAACGCTTGCCGGGAAGTCCTTCCGCATATTTATTGGTAAGACAACTTCCCATTGCCTGCATTACTTGTTGGCTTACAAAATTTTCGGATGCAATGAGTTCAAGCCCGGTTCGCTGGCGGCTGAGTTCTTTTTCAATGATAGAAAATAGTTGGGTGTCTGTGTGCATAATTCGAAATGATTATGCACAAAGGTAAATAAAAAATTATTCCAGTTCTATTCCATAAAAAACTTTTCTACCTCTGGAATAATAACCTTCTATTAACACGCCCCCTTTGCGGTTTTTAAGACATTTTTTTAAATCATCAGGAGTATAAACCGGACGGTTATCAATCCCGGTGATAACAAAACCGGGTTCAATGCCAATATCTCTGAATTTAGAACTTCCTGTGCTTTCTACTTTAACTCCGTATTTTAATCCCATCCGGTTTTTTTCATCGGAAGACAAGGTAGAGAAATCTGCATTCATAAACGAAAACTTCTCTTCTTTTTCCTTTTTAATTGTTTCTGTGTTCCCCTGAAGATTTTTGAGCACCACATCATACGTTAGGGTTTTCAAATCACGGTTAATCGTAATTTTAACTTTCTCACCTGGACGAAATTGACCTACCAATTCCTGCATTTCAGAGGATGAATTAACCGGATGTTCGTTGATGGCTAAAATAACATCTCCATTTTTAATGCCGGCGGTTTCAGCGGCTCCACCCTCCAATACATTGGCTACATAAATCCCTTTAATTTCTTTAAGATTTTTTTCCCTGGCTAAATCTGCGTCCACCGATTGCATTGATATACCAATAAATGCTCTTTGAACGACTCCATACTTTAAAAAATCATCAATTATTTTACGGGCAAGATTACTGGAAATAGCAAAACCATACCCTGCATAAGAACCTGTCTGGGATGCAATGGCTGTGTTTATGCCAATTAATTCACCTGAAAGATTAACTAAAGCGCCACCACTATTCCCGGGATTAATTGCGGCATCTGTTTGAATAAAAGATTCAATTGCATAAGGATAAGCTCCTTTATTAAAGATATTTATGTTTCTACCTTTTGCACTGATAATACCTGCCGTAACGGTGGACGTAAGATTAAATGGATTTCCTACTGCCAGCGCCCATTCACCTACCTGAACTTTTTCGGAATCACCAAATTTTATAAATGGGAGTTCTTTGGCATCTACTTTTAGCAGTGCCAAATCTGTATTCGGGTCCGTGGAAATAACATTTGCTTTGAAAGTTCTTTTATCATTTAAAGTTACCTGAATTTGTGTAGCTCCTTCTACCACATGATTATTGGAGACAATGTACCCGTCGGGCGAAATGATAACTCCGGAACCGGCGGATACTTTTGGACTTTGCGGTTGGTTAAAAAACCAGAAAAAGTCACGGTAGTAATCCGGAATAGGACCGTTTGGATTAGTTCCCTCTATAATCGTTTGAATATGAACGACTGCGGGGGTGCTTACCTGAGCGGCAAGAACGAAATCAGGGGTAACGGCATCCTGACTACGGATTGTGCTGGACTGAGCAGGAAGCTGAACAAGGGCAACCGGAGGAGTGGAAGAAACAGGTAGTGAATTAGATGTATTATAATTTATTATGTAGGTTCCAAGCCCTCCTCCCAGGATGGCAACAAGGAATATTGCAAAGTATTTACGCATGATTATTTGGTTAATTGTGAAAAATTAGAACGTGAAAAAATATTTTTGGTTACTTTATTCTTATTCAGAAATATTTATGTTAAAATTGTGGCTCCTTCTCCAATTGTTCCAACCAACATGATTTTTCCTTTTATTAAATACCAGGGAACCGGTAATGATTTTATACTTTTTGAATCCTCAAAAATACTGGAAGATTTTCTAACACAGGCAAAAATAAAAGAATTATGTGACCGGCATCTTGGAATTGGCTCCGATGGGCTAATTTTACTATGTAAAAATGCACAATATGATTTCGAGATGAAATTTTATAACCCGGATGGAAAGTTAACAAGTTTATGTGGAAACGGGAGTCGTTGTGCGGTTCATTATGCCATTGAGAGGGGAATAGTAAAATCCAAAACAGTTAATTTTCTTGCATCCGATGGAGCACATTCAGCCGAATTAATTGGTCCAAACATTATCCGCATTAAAATGAAGAATGTGGAAAAATTCAACAAAGGAAAGCGATATTTTATTTTTGATACCGGTTCGCCTCATTACATTTTGTTTACAAGGTCTGAAATCAATACCTATAAGTTAATTAATACGGCAAAAAAAATACGTTTCTCAGAAAAATTCAAAGCCAAAGGAATAAATGTCAACATTGCCAGAATACGCAAAAAAGGGATTGAGATAAGAACGTATGAAAGAGGGGTTGAGGATGAAACGTTGTCATGCGGTACAGGAGTGGTAGCTGTTGCGCTGGCATCTTACCTATACTCCGGAAGTGGTGATAATGTAACTGTTTTTACCAAGGGAGGAGAGTTAAAAGTAAAATTTCTATTTGATGAAGAAAAAAAATTTCATGAAATCTTTCTGGAGGGAGCGGTTGTAAAAATTTTTGAGGGGAAAGTAGAATTTTGAAAATTTTATGACTTGCGGTTCGAGAGTAAATAAAAAATTTCTTGTTACTCAAAAATAAATATTTGCAGCTACCATTGTTGCAGTATTTATTATCACTCCTCCAGGATTACCAAAACGATAAGAATCAGCGTTTGATTTAGTAACGTTTCCTTGAAATTCAACATTTATACTGAATTGTCTATCGAAGAAATATTCTCCTCCCACTGCGATACCTCCATATAAATCAGTTATTGTTTTCTGTTGATTGTAGATTGTTTTATTTGGCATGTTGCTTATAAAACCAATCTTAAAACCTGCATAAGGAGAAATTTTCTCATGCTTAATATATATTTTTGAAACCAGCCCAAGGCCAATATCTGTTCCAAATTCTTCCGCATATATTAATTGAAAAGATGGACCTAATGTTGCACGTTCACCTAACCAAATAGGAAGGTTCATGCCGTATTGGATCCCTTGTAAAGTAGCACTTAAGCCAAAAGTTCTTTTGTTACTATCATTTTGCGAAAAAACGATTGATGCAATAGATAATAAATAAAGCACCAAAATTAATGATAAAGTTTTTTTAAAAGTCATTTTATATTATTGGTTTGTAAAATAAATGTTATCCCATAACAAAACATTGTCAGTTTGTACATAAACTCTATAAAATCCGTCAGGAATTCGTTTCCCATTATTTTTACTACTGCCATTATTTTCAAATTTCTTCATTTCAATAAAGAAAAAATTCTCAATTGTTTCAAATTCAAGAATTGCTGTTCCACCAATTTTTGCAAGATTAGGATCAATTTCTGATTCAGAATTTTCTTCTGTATAGTAAATTGCCTGCGTTATCCAGATTCTTTTCAATATGGAATCCGCTGGCATTTTAAAATGAATATAAAGATAATCTGATGTTGGATTGGGAGTACACCTAAAATAATAATCGGAAGATTTAGAATCATTTGATTTATCACCTAATCTAATGTTTGGTATACCCTTTTTTCCTCTGAATTCACCGTTTTCTCCTCTCAATTCAAATCCTGTTATTATTGGAGTGTCAAAACCCGGTAATCTCATTTCAACATCCTTCTTTTCACAAGATAATAGTAACATAATAGGCAATAACCCTATATAAAATTTCATTTTTTTAACGTTTTATTGAGTAAATCAAAATTTAAAAATATTCCAAAAAACAAATTAAAAAATCTATACTTTACATGTTTACTGTTTAAGCTAATCGTAGGAGTTATATTAAATTGATATTTTATATGTTCAAATCCATCTCTAAAAAAAAAGCCAGGTTCAATAAAAAATAAATCTAAATTTTTCTTTCCAACAAAATATACATTATCCAAATAAACTTCTGCATTATCAGGTTTAAATATCGTTACATTTATATCCGTATATCTGGTGTAAGAAAACCTTGAAAACAAACCAAATTCAATTTTATGTTTCGCGTCTGAATATTTATAACCTAAAACCGGCTGAATATATAAGTTTTTCTTGTTAACGGTTAAGTAAAAACTGTTATATAAATATGTTGCCATAAAGTTATTATAAAACATATCGCCAATTCCTCCAGCCAAAAGTATTTCAGTAAAAAAATTATTGTGTGTTTTGAAAATGCTTACTCCAAAATTATAATCATTTGATCCATATCTTCCGGAAATGTGCCCATCATGCTCACTTGAAAGCCCCGGCCAATTAGATCTATATTCCCGTACCATAAAATCATAATCTCCGAATATGCTAAAATTATTAGATATTGAATACCCAACCTGTAAACCGGTATATGAAATATTAGATTTAAGCTCCCCTTTTTTCTCATTAACCGGAATATAGAGAGGACTGGAAACATATTGATAACCAACACAACCGGTAAAGAGTATAAAAATAAATATGCAAGAATAAAAAGACAAGTTATTTTCAGTACTCTTTAAGTAAAATATCTTACCCAAAACATTAAAATTATTTCTATACTGATAATTACACATTTAACATTTCCCAATATATATTTTTTTTAATGTTTTTTGGCAGAACCCACCAAAAAAAATATCTAATCTATGAACGTATTATCACTATTCAAACGACTTCCTAACCAGATATTTTCCTCTTCCAGGTTTACCGAATGCCTTACCGTTTTTAAAAATAGTTTCCCCTCTGCTCAGTACCTCTGCAAATTCTCCCGTAACTTTCCATCCTTCAAACAAAGCATAATCACAATTATGAAAATGATTTTTTGCGGAAATAGTCCATTCTGGTTTTGGATTAAAGATTGATAAATCAGCATCGGAACCAACTGTAATCGTACCTTTCGTCGGGTACATTCCAAAAAGTTTCGCCGCATTGGTAGAACCAAGTTCGACAAATCTGTTCAGATTGATTTTTTTTGTAAGAACTCCATACGTGTATAATAAATTCAGGCGATGTTGAACAATAGGCGCTCCGTTGGGAATAAGACAAAAATTATTTTTCCCCATTTCTTTTTTCTTTTTAAAATCAAAGGGACAATGGTCAGTGCTTACCACAGAAAGATGACCAAGTTTCAAGGCAGACCATAAATAATCCTGGTCTTTTTTCTTACGGATAGGCGGACTCATTACAAATTTTGCTCCTTCAAAATTTGGTTTTTCATACACAGAATCATCAAGCAGAAGATATTGAATGCAGGTTTCGCCAAATACTAATTGCCCTTTTGCTCTGGCAGAAATTAATCGGCTTACAGATTCCTCGCAAGTCATGTGCACGATATAAACGGGCCACTCAAGGTACCTCGCCAAATTAAAAGCACGTCCCGTTGCCTCGCCTTCTATAATGGCAGGTCTTGAAAGCGGGTGATATTTTGGTGAAGTACAATCCCCGGCAATAAAATTTTTCTGCAACAGTGCCACTATGTCTCCATTTTCGCAATGAATGGTAAGAAGCGCCTTGTGCTTTTTTGTTTGCTCTATGATTCTGAATAATTGTGAATCGTCAACCATCAAAGCGCCTTTATAAGCCATAAAACATTTGAATGACTTGAAACCATTTTTAATGACTTCGGGAATTTCCTTTTCGATATAATCATTATAATCGGTGATTGCTACATGATGGCTGAAATCAATAAGCGCTTTTGGAACTGCCTTTTTTCGCCAGATTTCCAATGTCTCTTTTAGTGTTTGACCTTTTTCCTGAATGGCAAAGTCAATAACACTGGTAGTGCCACCAGCCGCGGCGGAGCGTGTGCCGGATTCAAAATCATCGGCGGAAGTTGTTCCCATAAAAGGCATGTCGAGGTGTACATGCGGGTCAATACCACCGGGAAAGACATAGTTATTTTTTGCATCCAGCACTTCTTCACCGGTTTTAGGTTTTAGACAAGCCGCTATTTCAGAAATTTTTTCGTTTTGGATGCGGATGTCTGCATGAAATGTGTCATTGGCGGTAATGATAGTGCCATTTTTAATAAGTCGGTTCATTGGATTTTTGTTTTTGGAATATTTTCTATTTGCTATTTTCTATCTTCTATTAAATTGTTAAATCATCAGCGATTTTCAAACATTCATCTAACACATTCAATCCTTGTTTTATTTCATCTTTGGAAATTATCAATGGAGGTGCAATTACAAAGTGGTTTACCCAGGAAACAATAAATACTCCTTTTTTCATCATTTCACCGGCAATTTTATCAACTAAAATACTTGCTCCCTGAGTTACTTTATCTTTTTTTTCATTGAATGGAGTTTTCTTTTCTCTGTTTTTTACCAATTCAACAGCCCAAAACATTCCTTTGCCGCGGATGTCACCGACAGACGGGTGTTTTGTTTTAATTTTTTCAAGTTCTGATTTAAAAAAACCTTCCATACCGGATGCTCTTTCAATTAAATTTAATCGTTTATATTCGTTAATAGCGGCAACGGCAGGAGCAAGTGTTAGAGGATGTGCTTCGTAAGTATGACCGTGTGCGAAGTAATGGTCTTCAAAAAAGTCAGCAATTTTCTGAGTCGTTGCGGTTAAACCCAGTGGCACCGCGGCAGACGTGATTCCCTTTGCAGTATACAAAATATCGGGTTTTATATTCCAGTGATCAACGGCAAACCATTTCCCGGTTCTACCCCACCCTGTCATCACTTCATCGGCAATCAATAATACATTATGAGCGTCACATATTTTCCTGAGACGGGGAAAATATTCATCAGGTGGCACTAAGACGCCGTTTGTGCCTACAATGGGTTCCAGAAGAACAGCGGCAACATTATTCTCGTTTTGTATCATATACTCAATGTACTCAACGCAGGAAATGTCACAGCCCGGATAGCTTTTACCCATAGGACAATGATAGCAATTACATTCAGGCGCAAAAATAACTCCGTCAATTTTTCCGGCAGGTTCTGCTGACCATCTTCTCATGTCACCGGTGCAGGAAATTCCCGAAGCTGTGGAGCCATGATATGAATTATATCTTGATATAATTTTATATTTTCCGGTGTACATGCGGGCAATTTTTACTGCCGCTTCGTTTGCTTCAGTGCCGGAGGTTGTAAAAAAATATTTAGTAAGTCCTTCGGGTAGAACCTCCAGTAATAATTTTGTAAGTTCAACTCTGGCATCGGTTGCATAACCCGGTGAAATAAATGCCAACTGTTCTGCTTGTTTCGCAATGGAATCAACAATGGCTTTATTTTTATGCCCGAGGTTTACGCACATTAATTGCGATGAAAAATCGAGATATTTTTTTCCGGAATCATCGATAAAAAAACACCCTTCGGCATCTTTTACGTGCAAGGGTTTCCATCCTTTCTGGAATTTCCAGGTTCCGTAGGTATAGCGTGCTGTAATTTCGGAGGCAGTGCCTTGGGTGAATGTGTTGCGCATGGGGTTAGTTTTAAGGGGCTAAATTAATGAAAATTTTTTAGTTCTTTATATCTGTAACAGCTAATCAGATGGTCATTGATCATTCCAGCCGCCTGCATGAAGGCGTAACAAATAGTGGAACCCACAAATTTAAACCCTTTCTGAAGAAGGTCCTTGCTCATTTTATCAGAAATTATTGTTTTTGAAGGCAATTCTTGTAAGGATTTCCATTTATTTATAATTGTTTTCCCACCGGTAAATTGCCAAATATATTTATCAAAAGAGCCATAAGATTTCCGGATGGCAATAAATGCCTTGGCGTTTGTAATTGTTGCATTTATTTTCAACCGGTTTCTGATAATGCCGGCATCTTGCATCAGTTTTTCAATTTGTTTTTTTCCATAAATTGAAATTTTTTCGGGGTCAAAATTTTTAAACGCTTTTCTGAAATTTTCCCGTTTGTTAATAACGGTGCTCCAGCTTAATCCTGCCTGAAAAGAATCAAGAAGCATGTACTCAAAAAGTTTCCGGTCATCATGCAGTGGCACTCCCCACTCTTCATCATGATAGTTTTTCATTTTTTCTGAGGAAAGACACCAGGGGCATCGGGTTATTAAGGTTTTCATGATTTCATATTTTACCCCCACTTTTCTAATATCTTCAAACAGGTTGAAAAATCTTTCGGATAGGGGGCTGAAAAAGATAATGATTTTCCATCTATGGATTCGAAGCAAATTGATAATGCATGTAACGCAGTTCTTTTGATTAAGGGCTTAGGTTCTTCTTCTTTTTTATGCTTAAAATCTCTTTTTAAATCTGATAATGTCAGATGTTTTCCGCCGTATTCAACATCTCCTAAAATAGAAGAATTAAGGTAGGAAAGATGAACCCGTATCTGATGCATTCTACCGGTTTTGGGCTTACATTCTATCCATTGGCATTTTCTAAATTTTTTGAGTGAATTTAAAATAGTGACACTCTCTTTTCCATTGAGAATATCTATTTTTGCGTGGTTTCTGCTTGTAATAGAGATAGGAAAATCTGCTAAAAAATCTATAAAATCACGATTACCTGACGCTATTGCGTGATATATTTTTTCTATTTTATGATGTTCAAATTGCGCTGAAAGGTGTTTAAAAGAGGCATCGTTTTTGGCAAATACCATAACGCCGGAGGTTTCTTTATCGAGACGATGACATACTTTCAGCGCAGGGTTATAGTTGAGCAGGTTTTCATATAACGATTCCGGTTCATTTGCACTATTGTCCTGTAATGTCGAAATATAGGATGGTTTATTGATGATGAAATAATTTTCATCCTCAAAAAGAATCGTATTTTTTATAGCGGAAATATTCATATAGTTTAGGATTATATCGTACCTGTAATTTTTCTAATCATTTCCCCCAAACGCTCCCCCAGCCATTCTGCTTTTGACAAACTTCCTGAAATGTTTTCTTTCACCATTCTATCTCCCTCAGGATTCAGAAAACCTCCAGATAAGGAAATAATCCCTTTTTTAATTGTGCCCAAACAAAAAAACGGTTTACTGCATCCTCCTCCCACTTTCTCAAGGAATGTTCTTTCAGCGATAACACAAAATTCAGTGGGTTTGTGATTAATAATTTCGCGGATATTATCAAAACCCGCTGATTTTTCTTTCAGACATTCAATTGCCAACGCGCCTTGTCCGGGAGCCGGTAACCATTTTCCCAATGCAAATTTTTTAACTACCATATTATCAAAGCCCAATCTTTTTACCCCTGCCCCTGCCAGTATTAAAGCATCGCACTTACCTTCCTTCATCTTGCGAATCCGTGTTTGAAGGTTCCCACGCATTTCTACAATTTTAACGTGAGGAAAATAATAATTTAAAAGCGCTTTCCGTCTTGCCGAAGAAGTTCCAATGCATAATTTTTTACTTTTATTTTCTATTTCAATCCCTTTTTTGTGACTAATTAAAACATCATGGGCTATTTCTCTTTTAGTAAATCCAAGTAGTGCCATGTCATCCGGTAAATCGGTTTGTACGTCTTTTGCGCTGTGAACTGCAAGATCAATTATATTTTTGCGCAACGCATCTTCCAATTCTATAGTGAATACTCCTTTAGCTCCAATGGCAGGAAGTGGCACTCCTGTTTTTTTATCTCCTAAGGTCTGCATGGAAATAATTTTAACAAAATAGTTGTGTTTTTCAAGCAATTTCCCCACAAATTGTGTTTGCCAGAGAGCCAATGGACTTTTTCGTGTGCCTATCCGGATTGTTTTGAAAAGCATGAGTTAAGAGTTAAAAGTGAAAAGTTAAGAGTTAAGAGTTAAGGTTACTACTCACCACAGAGGCACGGAGAACACAGATTTGCACAGAGAATAACCTTGGAAATATATATTTTGAATAATCAACTCTGTGTTTCTTTGTGTTCTCGGTGTCTCCGTGGTTTTGTATTTTATTACCTGGCTGAGTAGTTACGAATTAAGAATGTAACACTTCAACTCCTCGCTCTTTAAGTTCATTTAAAATTTTTAATTGCGATTTTTCCAGCGGATTTCCACTTAAAATGAGTTTTTTCAAGGATAAAAATCCTTTGCGTAATATTTCTATATTTCTTATGCCGTTCATTTTCAAATCAAGTACTTCAAGATTTTGAAGAGGATGTAGTCCCGAAATGTCCGTGAGATTATTGCTAACCATTTTTAATTTTCTAAGATCGTTTAATTTTTCCAACCCACTTATTTTTGTCAGATACCAACAACCGTTAACCGTTAACTCTTCCAGAGTGGGCATTTCTAAAAATGAATTTATATGAGATAATTCTCTGGATGAAATATGAAGGATTTTTAAATTTTTTAGTTTACTTAGTACTCCGGTTTCAATTTTTTCCCGGGGTGAAATAAATAATTCTTTCAAATTTTCAGCTGACACCAAACCATCCCACTCAGAAATTAAACAATTTTTCAAGTATAATGATTCGAGAAATGGAAAATGGTTGAGATTTTCTATGCAATTGATGCCCCTGTTTGAGGACAAATGTAAGGTCTTTAAATGATGAAGTGATGAAATATTCTCAATCTTTTTAATCCGGTTATGTGTCATTATTAAATGTTCCAGGTCTGTGAGATGTTCTAAGTTTTCTAACCTTAAAATTTCATTAAAAGAAAGGTCTAGCGTTTTAAGTTTTTTAAGTGATTCCAGCCCTTCTATTCTCTGAATACCATTATGCGAAATTTCAAGGTGAACTAACGAAGATAAATTTTCTAACTTGTTGATTTTTAGTATATTATGATTATTTATTTTAAGTGTTTTTAGCTGAGAAAATTTTTCCAAACTCTCAATTTCTGAAAATTTGTCATTTGCATCGTCTTTTATAAGCTCGTAATCCAGATTAAGTTCCTGAGTTACCTTAATAACTTCTGGTAAAAAATTATTTTGAATGTAGTTTTTCAATATTTTTTGTTAAATTTGTGAATTATAAGGTTCGTTATTGCTCAGTTCCTCCGCAATTAAACCAAATATTGATTAAGAAAAAAAATTTTAGCCACTGATTACACGGATTAAAAATGGTTTTAAGATTTATTATAACAATAATCCGTGTAATCTGTGGCAAAATTGTATTTTTTCATTTTGGACTGAAAAGTGACAAAATTGACTTATAACTTAGATTTAAAATTCCAAATATACTCTTGTTATTTTAAAAATTTGCGCTCGTGAAAAAATTATTATTTCTGTCATTGATATTTTTAAATGGTTGCTTCCAATTGCGTGATGCAGAAGGTCCGAAGGAAGTGAATAGTGATTGGTCCTCTCCTACTGAGCCCTCCATCCTGATGAATAACCTATCACTGGCATTTAAAAAATTCAATTCAGAAAACTATCAACGGTGTTTTTCTGAAAATTTTACTTTCACACCGGACCCATCTGTTTCAAGGTCAAATCAAGGGGTCTTTCAATCCTGGTCAAAAGAAAATGAAAATGAGTATTTACAGAATTTAAAAAGCAAATCACCCTCCTCTTCACAAAATACGTTTTACCTCTCTTCATCAACTGAAAAATTCATCAAAGCCGACTCCGTTGAATATTCATCCCGTTACAGTATTCAGGTTTTTCATAGTCAAAAAAATTTTTCTACCCAATATTCCGGAAAACTTATTTTTATATTAACAAAAAACAAATTCAGTGAGTGGCAGATCAGCAAATGGACGGATACTAAAATCAGTAATAAAGAATCGTGGACGGAGTTGAAGTTGAATTTTAGTAATTAGTAAAAATTATCTAACCTTCAAGGTTAGCTGGTGCCTTAAATCTCAAACCTTCAAGGTTAGCTGGCGCCTTAAATCTCAAACCTTCAAGGTTAGCCGGCGCCTCGAATCCTTACTAAACCTTGAAGGTTTACCCTATTTTCTATTTTCTATCTAATATTTTCCTCCACCCACCTTCCGTCCTCTTTTATTAATTTAATTAATTCATCTACCGATTCTTCGGCGTTTACTGATTTTGTTACAACCTCTTTCCCTCTGTATAAAGCAATTTTTCCAGGACCTACGCCTACATATCCGTAATCGGCATCCGCCATCTCCCCGGGTCCATTCACAATGCACCCCATAATGGCAATTTTTAATCCTTTAAGATGGTCTGTTCTCATTCGGATTCTGCTGGTGGTTTCCTGAAGGTCAAAGAGCGTTCTCCCACAGGAAGGACAGGAAATGTATTCCGTTTTAAATATTCTGGTTCTGCTTGCCTGCAATATTCCGAATGAAACAAGATTCAATAATTTTATTTCTTCGGGAAGAACATTGATTGAATTTATGGGGAGCAAAATTCCATCGCCAAATCCATCAAGCAATAAAGATCCTGTGATCGTAGCCGCCTCCATCTGATAATTCTGAGTCGTTTTCACTGCCCATTTCTGAGGAATGGTGTTGGGTAAATAAGTTTCGGATTTTAAAGAAGGTGTATTCAAAACGGGTGAAAGAACAACCGGAGCATGAATGCCTTTTTTCAATAACAGAAAGAAAAATTTTCTGAATTCTCCTATATGATTTACAGCTGTGCTTTTCAAAATAAATACAACTCGTTTATCATTTTCAAAAACATCCAATACATTTTCTTCATAATCGGGTAATGTTATTTCTACAAAAATAATTTTAGCGGGAGCAAGTCCTTTATTTTTAGAAGTGAAATATTCATTACTATTGCACAAAGGATAACTAAAATTAGTGTCACTTTGTGTCACCCATGCGCTAAAGTCAACTATAGCCCTCAGTCCGTTTGGAAGCATGAAAGAGGAAATATTTTTTCCTAAATAGATATAATCGCAACCGGCTTCCGACATGTTCCATTTATCTAACCCCGGGGAATAAAAATGCCCTGCTGACTCCAATAATTTGTAGGATACTCCCCCATTTGAGAAATCAATAATCACTCTCGGTACATTTTTCCCACCTATATTTATAATTTCATGAGTGTTTCTCCTTTTATAATCATAAGGATTATAAAATAAATTAGTTTCAGAAATAAAAGAATCATGGTTAGGATTCAAACCATTTCCATTGGTATTGTTTATTGCTATTTCAAAACCTTTAACTGACTGCTGTTTATCTGATTTCAATTTCCTGTTAATAGTTCTTAAATTCCTGTTAATAGTTCTTAAAGAATCTACAAGTACAAATCCTACAGGCGCTTCAAATTCCGGGTCCTCGGTCAATGAAACTCTTACCGTATCTCCAATTCCATCTCTTAACAAACTTCCAATACCCATGGCTGATTTAATTCTACCATCAGCGCCATCTCCTGCTTCAGTTACTCCCAGATGAATAGGATAATTCATTTTTTCCTTCCACATACGGTTTACTAATAAACGATATGCTTGTACCATCACCTGCGGATTACTTGCTTTCATGGAAAGTACCAAGTCATGAAATCCTTCATCTTCACAAATTCTAATAAATTCCAGAGCGGACTCAACCATTCCCATAGGATTATCTCCATACCTGCTCATAATTCTATCAGATAACGACCCATGGTTTGTGCCAATCCTTAAGGCAGTCCCATGTTCTTTACAAATTTTTACAAGCGGTAAAAAACGTTCACGGATTCTTTCTAATTCTTCGGAATAGGTCTTGTCAGTATATTCCAAAACCTGAAATTTTTTCTTGTCCGCAAAATTTCCCGGATTAATTCTGACTTTTTCCACTATGCGGGCGGCAATTTCAGCGGCTCCTGGAGTATAATGGATATCGGCTATTAAAGGTACATGACAACCGGAGGCATTTAAAGATTTTTTTATGTTTTCGAGATTCCGTGCTTCGTTTAAACTGGGTGCAGTAATCCGAACATATTCAGAGCCCGACTCCACCATTCGTAGAATTTGATCAACACATCCTTTGGTATCCATAGAATCTACTGTGGTCATGGATTGAATACGGATAGGATGGTCACCTCCCAGCGGAACATCTCCGATTTTCACAACCCTTGTAGGTATGCGCTGATAGTTAAAATGGCTCAGGCAATAGCGAAGGTCTGTGAGTATGAGTTCCTGGGTAATCATTATGACATTAATGGTTTTGTGCTAAATTACAAAATTACTCAATTTCAGCTATTTATTATTATTAAAATATTATTAACTTTGCAGACAATTTTAAAAAAAGCAGGATACGGCCTGAAAGATAACAAGCACATAACCGTTTGTATGTGTAATATTAGGGCATCTCTAAAAACAGATATTTTTCCTCTCCCCACCCTCTCCAAGAGAGGGACATAAAGGTTGTTTTTAGAGATGCCCATAAATAAAACAAAATGAAAAAGTATTTGATAATTTTAGCTACGATGTTGTTTGCGTGTTCTTCAGGCGAACAAAGTTCTACCGAAGGAACCGAAAATGAAACCACTGCTACTGAACAAACCAGTACCGAATCAACTCCTGAAGCAACCCCCGCAACGGAAGGCACTGCTTCGGCTGACATGGGAGGAATGGAGCATAAATGCTCTGATATGTGTAAAGACGGAAATCATGCTTATGCACATGGAGAAAATGGGCATACTTGTTCCGATGCCTGCATGAACATGGGAGAGCACAAATGTGCAGAAATGTGCAAAGACGGAAATCATGAATATGCACATGGCGAGAAAGGACATTCCTGCTCGGATGCGTGTAAGAAGACAATGTAGGATTGGTTTTTGGAGTTAGTACAGTTATTATTTGAATTTTAATGATAATTTCTGTTAAAGTAATACCCAATTCGAGGGAAAATAAATGGGTTGAGGATGATAGTGGTCAACTAAGAATAAAAATTGCATCTAAGCCCGTAGATGGGAAAGCCAATAAAGAACTTGTACTCTTTTTAGCTGAACATTTTGATGTCCCAAAATCAAGCATCCGGATTATTCACGGGGAAAAATCCAATTATAAAAGGATAGAGATTGTGGGGAGATGAAGAATTTTGTACTTTTACCTGTGAAATGACTTCAATTTACAAATTTTCCGTTTTTATTATTTTATTTTTCATTCAAGGATACTCCATTAATTTATTTTCCCAATCGCCGGAGAATGATTTATGCAACAATGCCATTGTGCTTTGTCCTGATCAACCTATTACAGCAGATAATATAAATGCTAAATGGGAATCAATCAATGACCCTTGTAATCGGAGCAGTACCCATAAAAAATGCGGGGGATCCAACGACATCTCCCCTTGTTTTTTTATTGATAATTCTGTGTGGTTCAGGTTTACCACAAATTCCAGCGGGGGTCCTGTAAACATTACAATCACCAATATAAAAAACTGCCACGATTCATCCTCCGGTAATAGTAATACAAATGGTTTACAAGCTATGTTATTACGATTCAACGGAACTCCTTGCAGTAATGCCACGATAGAGGCAATCCCCTCTAATCCGGCTGTTCCTAATGCATCCTGTTTTGATAATCCTTTAACAAATACAGACGATATGTTTTTGTCGGGCACTTTACTGCCTAATACAAACTATTATATTCTGATAGACGGCGCCGGTGATTCATTAAATCCCACCTACTGCAATTTTACCATAAATCTAAATCCAAGTGCTGGAGTAGATGCTTGTGAAATGCCGCCTGAACCGGAATTTTCCGTACTTCAAAACAGAGTGGGCTGTTCTCCATATTTAGTTCAGTTTTTAGATCAATCATTAAATAGTCCGAATAGTTTCCGGTGGGATTTTGGAGACCCCGCATCGGGGAATAATAATACAGATACGGTTCCTAATCCGATTCATTTATTTGCAAATCCTGGTTTTTACTCTGTAAAACTCGTGGTTAAGAATAATTTCGGAAGCGATAGCTTACTAAAAACAAATTATTTTGAAGTCATTGCTTCTCCAACTATTAATTCAATCAGTAGTGACACAACCATCTGCAAGGGTGACACTATTTCGATAAATGTCGTTGCGCAAGGAAAAGGGGTTCTTTCTTATCAATGGAGTCCCGCAAAAAACATAAGTAATATTTTAATTCCAAATCCTTATGTTTTTCCCACAGATTCGGTAGTATATAAAATTATAGTGAAAGATAATACGATACTGGAATGTATAACTAATGACAGTGTCACTCTAAATGTCATTAATCTTGAAAAAGCCAATGGAGGAAACGATAAGGCAATTTGTCCTCCCTCAACTAAAGTTCAACTTACAGCGTTTGGAGGAAATTATTACCGATGGTCGCCCGCTACGGGTTTATCTGACTCTACTATTTCAAATCCTATAGCCAATCCATCACAGGCAACCAGCTATATAGTTTTTATTAAAGATACCGTCAATCAATGCAGTATTTCAGCCATAGTTAATGTTTTTATTTCTTCTGAGCAGGTAATTGCAACTGCCGGAACTGACCAGATTTCCTGCGAGGGTGATTCAATTTCTTTACATGCTAAAGGAGGAGAAAACTATGTAGATTTTCCTTCGTTGGCTATCCCTAACTATCGTTGGGAACCCGCTGAGGGTTTGAATGATTCTTTTGCTTCTGACCCCAGAGTGTTAGTAAACAGTCAGAAAGAATATGTGGTATTTGTTTCAAATGGTTTATGTGTGGATACAGATACTGTTACAGTGACACCATTAACAATCACTGTAAATACTTTGGATAATAATGACTGTCAACCGTTAATCACTTCTTTTCAACCGGAGATAAATATTTCTACAGATAGTGTTGCCACATGGGAATGGAATTTTGGAAATGGCAAAACCTCATCTGAAATGTCGCCTGTTAATGTTGTTTATTCTGATTCCGGTTCGTTTGATGTTGGATTAACTGTAAAATTAAAAAACGGTTGTTTACAAACATTTACGAACAAATCATTGATAAGAGTTTTTCCTACTCCTGAAATTTCAATTAAGGCATCTCCGAGAGACCCTTTTTTAAAGGATTCGGTAAAATTTATAAGTTCCACTAAAAATACTACTGACCTAATCTGGGATATGGGGGATGGTAATACGATGAATGGAATGTTTTTTAAATATCTTTACAGTGACACCGGAAAATACACGTTAAAAATAATTGCATCAAATCAATTTGGTTGCAGAGATACTTTTGTGGCTGAAAATTATATTTATGTAACTCCTGATTTATGGTTATATTTTCCTACTGCGTTTACTCCGAATAACGATAATTTGAATGAAGAATTTTCTGTAGTAGGACAAATTCCTACTAATTATCTTTTCAGTTACACCATTTATGACCGGTGGGGGAAGCCCGTATTTACGGGGGATTGGTACACCAATAGGAATTGGAACGGTAGGATTAATAATACAGGACCCAAGGTATTGCCAGGCGTCTATACCTACGTTATACTTATTGTTGATAATAGAAAAGAGAGGTTAGTGCGGGGAGGAGTTGTGACGGTGATTTATTGATTATATCAGTTTCAATTTCATGCAGGTTTTAAATCAATGTATGTCTTGAGTGAGCAGGCAAAATACATGTAACACTTTCAGTACCTATTTCAAATTTAGGGTCAGGACAACCTTCCTCTCTCATTGTCCTTATAATAGTAGAGACACCTTGCCCTGCTACCTGCGCTAATTCTAATTTATTAAAAAAATAAGCCAACGCCTGATTCCTCCAAAATAGATTTGCTTTTCCAACAACAAATTTTTCTTTGTCAATTGCCCTCGGAAGCGATCCAGGGGAGTGGATTTCAATCCTGTCTGAAAAAACAGTAATTCTGGTTGGTTCATCAATTTCATAATCTCTATGTACAATGGCATTAATAACAGCTTCTTGCAACGCTTTTATTCGTTATAGCTACTACGGTTCAGTTCAACAAAGGACTAAATTGCACCTTTGCGAAAAACAAAGCTGTGTTTAATCCTTATATGTTAGGCTTAGGGGCTCTTCAATAATTTCTCTAAAACAGAGAAATTATTATATATACCACTATTATATATTTTTATTTGGTAAAAGTTCACAAAAATCAATATTATTCCAATGAGAAATATCCAAAGTCTTCTTTTACCATAATAATATTTTGTTAAAAAAGAAGCTACAGCAAAAGCATAAACAGCAGACCCTTGTGATAGTGCTCGCCCAGCATAGGACACGCCATACTTCCAGTCTGACCAAGCTGTGATTATCCATATATTTAATAAGAAAAATGTAATTACTGATTTTTTAAAAGGTTGATGTTTCATGAACCAAAGGCCAGCAATAAAAATTAGTGTAATAGGCGTATAAATAAACCATCCGCTATAAAATCCGAATAAAATCCGAAACCAAGGAGACAAAAAATTCCATTTACTTCCTACATCATACACAAAGTTTCCAGTCACATATTTCCAATATAACAACTGCGGTAAAATACCAATAATTGTTCCTAAGATAGTTATATATACATGAGTATGATTTTGTTTTACCAAATCCCATTTTTGTTTAGAAAAATCTTTTGTTTGACACCCCCATAAGAGAGGTATAAATAGTATAATAATTTCTGTCGGACGTGAGATGGTGGCAATACCACAGGTTAAGCCAATGAAAAAAGCTATAATCATTGATGGTTTTTCATGCCATCTGTATGTTAGCCAAAGCATAAAGCAGTACATAGGAAAAATCCAACTATGACTCATAGCCCCATCGATGGATATGTATTGCGGTAGATTGGTAGCTAAAAACAACAGAAGAATTGTTAACCCTGTAATAAAATCAGAATAGAAATGAAGCATTACCTTTCTTAAGAAAAGTATGCCAATAAAAAACCAAAAGATTGCTCCAAGCATAATGGAATATTGATATGGCCATGAAAAGCCATCTTGGGGCACATTTTCACATTTGGCTATTGTATGGCAAATAAAAAAGAAGGGTAATTGCAAAATGCAAATTCCTCCCAAATACTTGAAGACAAAGTTGCCATTAGATACTTTGTTTGCTTGATAGAGTATGCCTCCGGTTACATGGTATATAGAATCTATTTGAGTAAGCCATTGCAAATTCTTAACATCCCCATATATTAAAAAACCAGGTTGATACATGTAATAACCAAGTGCATCCCATGAAGTTGCATTATACCCATTAGCAGAATTGTTTTCCCAATAACAGAAGCGCAGTGTCATTGCTGTCAATAACACAGCAACTATAGAAGTGAGAGAAAAGAGAGATTTATTTATCATAAGCAATGTAGGATTTTAAATAATGTTGGTCGACTTATATCTATTCTTTAGCAAAATTCAATAGAAAAATGCTTTAACCATAAAATAAATAACTTTTCTCATCTAAACTTCCATTGTCTGTTGATTTAAAGTTGAAAATTACTAATGTCATTTTGTCGCACTTGAACTAACTCATTTATATTTGTAATAATAACACAAAGCATTCGATTACCGGTTGGCTTTATGCAACTATCATCATAATTTATAATTTCAAACAATAAAAACAATATACTGTTTCGCTCTCTTCAGGGTAAACGCAAGTACGAAATACAAACTCAATATATTACCGCAAATGTAATATAAGGGATTTTTTAATGTTGTCTCACCTCATCCGGAAAATCCCGGTATAGCGCAAATTTTACGTCTTTTACCATAGTATAAATACCAGCATGTAATTTCTCAATTTCCGGTTCACGGGTAGCCACAAACAAGAATGATTCATCTAACTGAGCCAGATTTTTTATCCCTATTTCTATGCTGAATTCTCCTATTTCTGCCGGTCCAAATCCGAATTTTCTCCTAGTAATCCGGAAATTTTCAATGTATCCCTTCTTTTGGAGAAAACTCAGATAAGCATTGGCATTGTTTACAAATTCAAGGTCTTTGCGTGAATCGAGTAGATTAAACCAGCTTTGATAATAGTTCATGATTTATTGAAGAATTAAAATTTTTGAGGAGTTGTAGAGTTATTGTGTATTGTTTTCAATCAATCACAAATGTATGAAAAAATATCACTGTTGTCCGACTAAAATAAGTGATAAGTTCAATTAGCCCTGTAAGGGCTTAACTTCATAACACAGGGCACCGCCCTGTGCAGAATAAACTTACGTTCTCCTAACCCTGAAAGGGTTACACTTCTAAACCCTTAGGTTACAAAAGCATTTAATGTAAAAGTTACGCCCTTTCAGGGCTAAGCGAATCACTGTACTTACATTACACAGGGCGTTGCCCTGTGTTAATATGTTACGCCCTTTCAGGGCTAAACAAAACCCTATAGTAATCAGGGGGAGTCCACTTTTGTAAAATAACTTTCTTCAAAGAGAGAATAGTTGTATTTATATGCTTAGTCGGAGAGTAATGAAAAAATATAACATATAAGGTGCTTATATACCCAATTTACAACTATTTGTTCTTAGCTAAATAAACCCAATAATTTCCAAATTTTTTCTTCAAGTTAAAATTATTTTCAATACATTTTTGCAATACAGGACAAGCATACAAAAATTGTAATTCTTTTTTTCCATCAAATCCCCAATCTGGATAATGTATTATCATTTTAGTTGATTTATTCAATAAGGAATTACAAACTTCATTTTGTTTTTGGATAGATGGTTGGGAAATCAAATCCACCATAGAATCATAATACGTTGGATTTTTTCTGTTTGTCAACGCATAGAGTGGGGGTGAAAACCAAGGAGTTACAAAAATATAATCTTTTTCGTCAGAATTTTTATTTATAAACTGTATCAGGTTATTAACATCATCTGCCTCCGGTTTATTATGAAATAATAGTGTACCGTGTGCTGTACTTACTTTATAAGGAGTTTTTAGTAATGAATATCCTGACTTTGCAAAAAATAAAGGGACCGGAGATAACAGAATAAATGTAATTATCAATAGACAGCGTTTAACTAAGTTATCCATTGTATTTTTATTTTTATCAGCACAACGAAAATAAGTTTGCAAAAAATAAATAACTAAGAAAAACAAGGGAGTTATTGAAGGTGCTAAATGCGACATATCGGATCTTCCCAATGCTTTAGGAAATGAAAAAATTCCCCAGAAAAAAAAGAAAAAAATCAGTGATTTGTTGGTCTCAATTAACTTTTTCCCGGCTAAATACCAAATGACTATAGCTGAAACTATGAAGGGCAAAATAGATGCAAGCGATACATTTAATAAATGAATAAAATGATAAAATATGATTAATACCATTTTATAATTTCCCGATTCGAACAGAATTTCAAAATCTGTAAAAATTTTATTCCATAGCGTAATCGAATTAGTAAAATAAAATCTGTTTAAAGAAGTTCCATGTAAAATACTTCCTAAAATAACCTCATTAAACATCTTCTGAATAATATCAATAAAAAAAAGAGAGCCAATACCAAGAACTAATAAAGTTCCACTTGAAAAACATAAAATAGATTTTAATGAGATAAAAAATGTTTTTTTCTTAGAGTTGCAATCCAAGAAAATTACAAGGACGAGAGCGAAAAAAAAGGCGAGCGTTTCATAAAATCTGAAAAAAAACGCCAACCCGTTGAATATGCCGGCTAAAAAAAGTAACAGGAAGAAATCATGATTGATGGGCACTTCTAAAACCTCAATCTTTTTATTTTCCTCCCTCTTTATCTCCCTCCAAAGGGAGACATTTGGCTGAATTTTTAGAAGTGCCCTTATGAAATAAATTGCAGAAATAATCAGAAATAAAAAAAATAAATGATTATAAGCATGTCCGGAATAATGAAAAGGAAGACCATTAAAAAATACAAGCAGGGATGAAATCAATGCAAGCCAATTTTCTCTGAAAATAATTTTTCCAAGAATATATAAAAAAAATCCAATAAGCGCACTTATTAAGATTGAGAAAACAAGAACATAATTTATATTCAGACCGAAAATTTTATAAATGAGAGCCGGCAGATACACTTCCCCGGGAGGAAAAGAAAGCCAAAAGTCGCAATAGGGCAAATCGCCATTTATAATCCGTAACGGATTGTTTAAATATTCCGAAATATCTCCATCTCCAATAGAATAATTATAAAAAGGTAGTGGAACTATAAAATAAATTAATAAAAGAGCAACACCCGGAATTAGATAATTAATTTTATTAACCTTCTCAATGAATGAATTTGCAAATGCGGATATATTTTTAAACATAGGACTTCTTGAGCTTTCATTCCTCCGCCAAAAATGGATACCTGTAATCAACCGGTGACACGAAATTTTCTTTAATGGCACGCGGTGACACCCATCTTAAAAGATTTAACACAGAACCCGCTTTATCGTTGGTACCCGATGCCCTTGCCCCGCCAAACGGCTGTTGCCCCACAACAGCACCTGTGGGTTTATCGTTAATGTAAAAATTTCCGGCAGAGTGTGTCAGTTTTTTCAACGCTAAATCAATGGCATGACGGTCGGTGGCAAATACGGCTCCGGTTAACGCATAATTTGAGGTTGAGTCCACGATCTTCAGGGTTTTCTCAAACTCATTTTCGGGATAAACATAAATAGTCAGCACGGGACCGAAAATTTCTTCGCACATAGTACTATAATAAGGATCTTTCACAATCAAAACAGTGGGCTCGATAAAATATCCTACCGACTTATCACATTTACCTCCTGCAATTATTTTTACTCCTTTTGCTTTTTTTGCATTCTCAATGTAATCAGCAATTTTATCGAAAGATGACTCATCTATGACGGCATTGATAAAATTTCTGAAATCAACCGGTGAGCCCATCTTCATACTCGCTAAATCACTTTGTAAACGAGTGGAAACTGATTTCCATAAATTGGAAGGAATATAGGCACGGGATGCGGCTGAACATTTTTGTCCCTGATATTCAAAAGCTCCTCTCGATAATGCTGTTGCTACTTGCTCAGGGTTTGCAGATGAATGTGCCACCACAAAATCTTTCCCACCGGTCTCCCCTACTATTCTCGGATAGGTCTTATATTTATGAATATTGTTCCCAATGGTCTTCCAGATGTTTTGAAACACTTCGGTGCTTCCGGTATAGTGGATTCCCGCAAAATCAGGATGGTTGAAAATCACTTCCCCTGCCGTAGGTCCGCTGACGTGAACCAGATTTATTACCCCATCCGGCAATCCTGCTTCCCGAAGAATTTTTACTATCGTCCAAGCTGAATAAATTTGTGTCTTTGATGTCTTCCAGACAACCGTATTTCCCATTAATGCCATGGAGGTTGGAAGATTTCCGGCAATAGAAGTAAAATTGAAAGGAGTAAGGGCAAACGTGAATCCTTCAAGGGGACGATGTTCCATCCTATTCCACATTCCCGCAGAAGAATTGGGCTGTTGGGAATAAATCTCAGTCATGAAGGCAACATTGTATCTCCAGAAATCTGCCAGTTCGCAAACGGCATCAATTTCTGATTGAAAAGCATTTTTGGATTGCCCAAGCATGGTTGCGGCATTTGCCTGTTGCCTGTAAGGACCCGTTAACAAATCAGCGGCTTTTAGGAAAATACTCGCTCTATGCTCCCAAGGAAGATTTGCCCAATCCTTTTTAGAAGTTAGCGCTGAATTAATGGCTTTTTTTACATGTTCTTTATCTCCTGCATAATAATAGCCAAGGGCATACTGATGGTCGTGTGGCTGAGCTATTCTGATTTTATTTTTTGAATCAACCTCATCTCCACCGATAAACATAGGAATCGTTACAGAACTGTTTACTGCGTTCGTGAGAGCTAACTTTAATTCGGCTCTTTCCGGAGAACCGGGTTTATAATTAAGTACGGGTTCATTTGCCGGGTGCGGAACTTTGAAAAGTGCGTTGGACATGGGGAGAAAATTAGAAATTGGTTAAAGACAGGTTTAAAACCCGTCTGTACTTGAAATTAATATTTATTCCATAATTTACTAAGAATTTCTCTATGTTGCTCATTCATTTGCTCATGGGTATCGCAGGGGATAAGTTCTTCTTTCCCATCGCGATAGATAAGTTTTATTACAAACTTGCTTTTACGTATCTGGGGATTGTACTTTTTCTCAGCGTAAGCCATTCGCAGTTGTTCGGGATTTATTTCGTTTATGGACATAAGTGATACAATAAATTATGTTAATGATCAAGATGAAATAAATGCTAAAATTATTCACAAATGTACAAGAAATTTCAATTATACATAAACCCCCATTTGATATTGAAATTATTTATAGGGCTATTTATCATCCCTCTCCACTTTTTTGGAGAGTGGTTGGGGTGAGGATTTGAAACGAAATTTTAATTATATCCTCTTCAACGTATTCCTATATGAAGAAAAAATCGCCGCTTTTGACAGGATTCCAACGTATTTTAGATTATTAGTAACGGGTAAATTCCAGGCATTGGTACTTTCAAATTTAGTCATGACCAAATCAACAGGGTCATGCAAATCAACGATGGCGGGGGGGTCGTGCATGACTTCAAGCACTTTCACATTTTTGCGATTTTCCTCGTCAAACATGATTTCACGCACATCATCCAATAAAAGGATCCCCAGCAATTTTTCATCTTCATCCACCACCGGAAAAATATTTCTTTTTGAGCTGGAAATAATCTGTGTCATTTCTTCGATAGTCATGTCTTTAGTAACTGTTTTCAGATCTTTTTCAATGAGTTTATCCATATCAATCTGACTCAAGACCTGTTTGTCTTTATCACCAATGTAAAGATTACCCGACATTACTAATTGTTTAGTATAAATTGAATGGGTCTCAAAATAAGTGAACGTCATATACGATAAAGATGAAACAATCATAAGAGGAATAAATAATTCATACCCCCCTGTAATTTCTGCTATAAAAAATATGCCGGTAAGGGGAGCGCTTAACATCCCGCTCATTAAACCGCACATTCCTACCAATACAAAATTGCTTTCAGACAATAGTTTGAACATGCGTAACTGATTAATGGCATTGGAAAAACAAAATCCGGTGACACCGCCGACAAACAATGCCGGAGCGAATAATCCACCGCTTCCTCCCACAGCAATGGTAAGAGATGACGCAAACATTTTTATAAAAACCAATAAAAATGCAAACAATAAAATATAGGATTTATTTTGATTGAATGACTGAAAAAAACTGTTATTAATTATTTCATTCGCATTACCGGCTAATAAATTTTTAATGCTGGAATACCCTTCTCCGAATATCGGTGGAAAAAACAATATAATGATTCCAAGTATTATACCGCCGGTCATGGCTTTCATAAATGGATTTTCAAATTTCCAGAATAATTTATCAACGCCATGATTTATGCGGGCGAAAAACACGGATACTAATCCGGTGATGAATCCAAGACAAACGAACCATAATATATCGGAAAATAAAAATTTATCTTTCAATTCGTAGGCGAACATTACATCTTCTCCCAAGAGAATTTTGGAAACTATGGTTCCTGAGGCAGAGGCAATAAGCAGGGGGATAAAAGAAGCAATATTGAATTCAATCAGTATAACCTCAAGGGCAAAAAGCACTCCGGCTATGGGCGCATTAAAAATTGCGGCAAGAGCGCCCGCGGCTCCGCAACTCAGCAAAATGGTTCGTTTTTTATAATCAAGATGGAGAAAAGAAGCCACGTTTGATCCAATGGCTGAACCGGTTACCACTATCGGCGCTTCTAATCCTACAGAACCACCGAAACCAACGGTAATAAAACTGGTAACCATTCTCGAATACATCATAAGTGGTCTCAGGCGACTCGATTTTTTTGAGACAGCATAAATGATGCTCGGAATACCATGTCCTAAATTAACCTTCAGAAATTTTTTCACAATTACTACTGTCAGAATAATTCCGATAAGTGGAAACACTGTGTAGATGATATGCTCGTGTTTTATTTCCCAACCCGTCGAAAGAAAAGTGTACAGGTGATGCACAGATGTTTTTAACAGTACTGCCGCCAATCCGGAAAAGCATCCTATCACGCTGGCAAGAATAAGCGTGTAGGTACGGGTAGGAAGGTACTTTAATCGCCAATGGTGAATACGCTGATAGTTCAAATTAATAGTGTATGATTGTTTTGTAGCGACACGGTGCGCCGTGTCGCTTTACACGGTGCACCGCATCTTTACGATTGATTTCATTCCCCCCGTAATAATTCAGTAATTTTCTGTTAATTTGAAGAAATTATGCAAAAGTATTTAATTTATTCTATTTATTTCATACAATTTATATTTCCTGCAAAAATATTTTCTCAGGAAATTAAAGATTCTACTGCAAGATGGTGGAAGAATAAAGATGATGCCTGGTACATTTCGGTGGCACTTGGATTGAATCTTAATTCAATCGAAATATCAAGAGAGTTTAATTATTCCGGTGAATATTTTAATAACTATGGGAGTCAATTTGGAAATTCCGGCGGTTCATGGGAATGGAAAAACATATATGAGAAAAGAAACAATTATACCGATACCTTTAATTTGAGAGTAATGCAGTATGATTTATTGATTTCCCCATTTCGCAGGGTTCATTTCGGCTTGAATTACTCTTTTAATCTTTTAGTGGAAAAATTTGCAGAATATACTCAGGAATATTTTATTTGTATAAACGGAAAACTTGAATACCAACACCCTCTTTTTAACAACGAAGATTTTTATTTATTTGGAACATTGACGCTTGGTAATTATCAAAGCGATGAATTTAATGAGGGACCAGGTCGTGAAACTGCATTAGGATTTACAGCAGGGCTTGGTCATGTTTTCTGGAAAGGTTTCTTTTACAGAATTTATTTAGCGGATATGAATTTGTTTTACCGTAATTATTCCGAGAGCCGGGTTTTTAACAAAAAGCAAACTGACGAAATTGACTGGAGATTTTTATACCTGGGATTTGATATTGGAAGAAGATATAAATTGGTTCCGGATAAGGAATGATGGGGAATAGAAGATAGGAGATAGAAAATAGAAGATAGAAAATAGAAGATAGAAAATGGAAAATGGAATGATGGAATGATGGAATGATGGAATGATGGAATGATGGAAATTATTTGCAATAGTAAATCCCTTCCATTTCTTTTGAAGCCGAATACGCTCCAAAAACACCCAATCCACCTTCAATATTTGATTTAACCATCACCGGCTCTGTAAAAGGACTATCCTCATGTTCCCTTTGTAAAACTAATGATTCAAGATATCTGCCGGTTTCTTCTGTTAACCGTTCTATACTTATTCTGACATGTTTTTTATTCTTGCTTGCATTTTCATAATAAAAACCACATTCCAGATAACCGTTAATTACTTTATTAATATCACCTAATATGTTACCTGCCGTAACATCGGTTGAATGTGAGAAAGTGAGCAGGTTGCTGTCAGAAGGGTCAATGTAGGATGGTTCTTTATACCATCCGGTTAATTTTAAACGGTAATATTCATCTTTATTAATGGTCTCCTTAAAATATGTTTCCGCATAAACTTCCGTTTGAAATCCTTCGTTGTACGGATCTTTTGGTCTTTCTGAATATGCAAATTTTACCGAATCAATTTCTACAGGAAACGGAACAGTGACGGCTGATGTCACTCTCCGGTTTCCGGAAGTTATTTCCAGTTCAAAATAATCTCCGGGTTTTGGTCTGATTGTATCTGTATAAAAATAAACAAGTACTGTATCCGGTTTATATTCATCTCCAAAACCACTATTCATATTATACCTGTTTTTATTAAGTGGCTCATAAGCGCTGTCTGACTTCAGAAATATTTTAGTGTCATTCCGTTTTAATGTGACTACAGCGTTTGTTATAAAATGAAAGCGGTTGCGGTAATCATCAATATCATAAAAAAAAGTACTTTCTGAAAGATAAATACGAGGAAATGTATCGGGCTTCAGGATGCCATTCACTACTAATTTTGAATCATAACTTCCTAAGTCCATCTCTACAATTTGCTGACAACCATTGAAAGTAATTATTACTATAATAAATAATAAAAATCTGTGCCCAAAGCCGGTAAAGGTTTGTTCGCTTCGAATTCTGATGTTATAATTGATAAAGTTTAACATTTGACAGTTAAAAAATAATTGAAAAATTTATAGTTGGAATCACTCCGAAAATTGAAAATTGCCTTAACATCCATTTTTCAGAATTTGTTTTAGGATCATACATTTTATCGTTCATTAAGAAAAACGGATTTCTGCGATTATATACATTATAAATATCAAAACTTTCAACAAAAGTAAATCTTTTTTTTACCACAGTTTTTTTAATTCCCAGATCAAGACGGTTATAGGATTGCATTTTAAACGAATTGCGGTAACCGTAATCACTATACCACGAGAAATAAGGATCCCATCCGTAACTGGGATCTGAAAATCTTCCAACAGGAAGTGTCACTGAATTTCCGGTGCCATAAACAAACACTGCGCTGAATGACCATTTCTTGTTGAAGTTATAAAAAGCCACAACCGATAAATCATGTCTCCGATCATACTTGGCAGGATACGGCTCATTGCCAATGTTAAACCCATCAATCTGACGCATGGACCAAGAGAGCGTATAGCCAATCCATCCATTTACTCTTCCTTCATTTTTACGTATAAAAAATTCTCCTCCATACGCCCACCCCTCTCCAAAAAGAATAAAATCTTCGATGTTTGGATTCAAAAAGATATCAGCCCCTTCTTTATATTCGGTGATGTTATTCATTTTCTTATAATAGGTCTCAAAACTACTCTCATACTTGTTATCGTTAAAATTTCTGAAATATCCGATTGCGGCTTGGTCAGCATTCTGAGGTTTTATTTTATCACTGCTTGGCACCCACAGGTCCAAGGGTGTTTCCTGTGCGCTGGTAACTAATTGTACAAACTGATCCATGCGGGTGTAACTTAATTTTATGGATGAGGTTTGATTGAGAGAATATTTCATAGCGAGGCGCGGTTCAAAGTTCAGGTAATCAAAATTTTTATACTTGTAAAATGGTACACGAAGCCCGCTGTTTAAACTTATTACATCGGAAAAACTATAATCACTGTTGATATAACCTGCCGAATGGTTTACAAATTTCTGAGGATATTCCGGGAAAGGGATTGGTGTAGTGCCACGGGTTCCTTTTACTAAACTGGGAATAAAAGTATGATACGTGTGATGAAATCCCCATTTGATTTTATGGCGTAACGAAGGATAATAATCGAAATCAATTTTACCGGAAACGTCCCTGATTCCAGAAAGCAATTTGGCTTCGGTATTTCCTCTTTCAATAATAATTCTGAACAAATAATCATTATAAATAAACGTTGTATTTGAAAAAAGTTTTTTTGTAAAAATATGATTCCAACGAGAGGTCAGGGTTTTATTTCCCCAATCAATCTGAAACAGCATCGAGTCAGAAGGTATTTCAGAATAGAGAACATCTTTACCGAAATAACCGCTTACAAAAACACGGTCGTTTTCAGAAATCTTATAATTAAGTTTTGTATTCAAATCGTAAAAATAAACTCCTCCCCCTCCGTCTTCCGGATTAGGATTCAACGCATTTACTAATAGGTCGAGATAAGTTCTTCTACCGGAAATCATAAATGAGGATTTGTCTTTTATAATGGGTCCCTCCACTGTTAAACGCGAAGCAATAAAACCAATTCCACCTTCACCATGATATTCTCTGGCATTTCCGTCTTTCAGTGAAATGTCAACGATGGATGATAATCTTCCACCATATTGAGCTGGAAATCCACCTTTGATAAGCTGTACATTTTTAATGGCATCGGAATTAAAGACGCTGAAAAAGTTAAATAAATGAAAAGGGTTATAAAGAACCGCTTCATCAAGCAAGACCAGATTCTGGTCGGATCCTCCACCCCGTACATAAAAACCGGCAAATGCTTCTCTACCGGATTGGACTCCGGGTAACAGAACCAATGCTTTCAACACATCTTTCTCACCAAATATAGCAGGTAATTCTTTTATTTGTTTGGCAGGAAGTTCAATGACGCTCATTTTTGTGCTTTCCACATTTTCACGGTTTCTTACCCCTTTAATTTCTACTTGCTCCAACTGTTCAGAAGTGGGTTTAAGTGTGATATTTAATTTAATGTCACTTGTTAGAATAAATCGAATTATCTTCAAATCATATCCAATATAACTAATAATTAATTCCACGGAATCCTTGCTCTCAGGTAAGGTAATAGAATAAAAACCGTAAGCGTTTGTAGATGTTCCTTTTTTCAGATTATTCACATAGACATTGCATCCGATTAATGCCTCACTGCTTTTCTCATCCAACGCATAGCCGCTTATGGTGTGAGTTTGGGAAAACAGGGATGTGCTGAAAACAGAGAGTATGAAAAAAAAATAAAAATATTTCAACATGCTGAAACTAAATTAAAACTGGAAACCTATTCCGAATATTATCCTGAAAATTTCTCTTTTAATCTGATATTCATTCTGATAATACGATTCATAGCTATAGGAAACTGAAGTTTTTTTAAAACCAAAATAATAATTAACTGCATATCTTTCCTGAATCACTTTTTTTACTCCAATACCTACGCTATATACTTTCGCTCCGTTGGGATTTTTGTAATTTTCGTTTTCAAAAATTACTTTCATATTAAAGCCATAGGATCCGAAAAAATAAGGAACCAAAGGAGTGCCTTTGTCTAAATGAAAATGCGCAGTAGTATATCCCTGAAAAACGGTAAATTCCATTACATCTGCTGAAATACCGGAACCAATAAAAAAATATGGACAAAGTTGGTAACCAACATCAAACTGCCCGCCAAGGTCTTTTCTGTTATTGGATGTTAGCATGTGTATTGCCCAACTACCAAATAGTTTTTTACCGAAGGTATTCTGAGATATTTTAAAGGGTTTCTCTTTTCTTTCTGAATTTAATTTTTCCGCTTCCTGTGAATATAAATTAATATAACAGAGTTGCAGGAAAAATATAACAACAATAAATAATTTCATATAATCAGGAATTTTTGTAAATTTACTCCTTTTTAACAAACTAAAAAAACTATGAAAACGAATGCATATATAAACGGAAAAATATTTCTGATTGTACCTGTAATTTTATTTTTACTCTATTCCTGTACTCAGGATAAATGTGAAATCACACGAAAAAAAACAACGTATTTTCCACGGTTCTTATCCTGGGATAGTTTACGAAAACCGGTTATTTCTAACCCTCCGATGGGTTTGAAAAATCCTGGAAAAATCTATTATTTACCACCATATATATATATAAATGAGCAACTTACCGGTATTCATGTAGTTGATAATCAGGACCCTACCAATCCAAAATTAATTGCATTTTATAAAATTCCGGGAAACGTGGATATTGCCATTAAAAGCAACATTCTTTACGCCGACAGTTACGTTGACCTTGTAGCCATTGATATTTCAGATCCATTGAATGTTAAAGAAAAATCACGGCTAAAAAAAGTGTTTCCTGAACCTTATTCGTACAATCCTGACACTTCTAAGGGCGTGTTTTTTGAATATGATACAAAAGAAGAATTGGTGACAGAACCGGTAGATTGCGATAATGCCAGCCCAAAACAAAACTTGTATGAATATTCCTATGGTAATGTGGTGAAGTCCGCCGAATCAAGCCCAGGGGGTAGTACACAAAATAATTCCGGGAAAGCGGGTTCGATGGCTAAATTTTCAATCATCGGTAACTATCTGTATGGATTAAATAACCGAGATATATGGTTATTTAATCTCAATAATTCTTCTTTGCCGCAGTTAGAAAGCCGTCTTACTGTGAATCGTACTGCGGAAACACTTTTTCCTTATATGAATTATCTTTTTATTGGTACTACTTCAGGAATGATGGTATATGATATTTCTTCCCCAGGCAATCCTTCTTTTGTGTCACAGTTCAATCATATTTTAAGTTGTGACCCGGTAGTAGTGGAAGGAAATCTTGCTTACGTTACACAACGAAACGGAAGCACTTGCCGTAATGGGCAGAATCAACTGGATATTATTGATTTGTCAGATATTCAAAATCCTGTTTTAAAGAAATCTTACACCATGTTAAATCCGTATGGGTTAGGAATCAGTGACAGCTTATTATTTGTATGCGAAGGTGACTATGGGTTGAAAGTGCTAAATGTTAAAAATCCTATGAGTGTCACTATAATGAAATTTATCACTGATATGAAAACGTATGATGTCATTCCATTGGGAAATAATTGGATTATTATAGGTAAAGATGGATTATATCAATATGATGCGAGTGATCCGTTTAATTTAAAATTATTAAGTAAGGTTCCGGTTTCAGGATCTTGATGCATGGTGGAAAGGTATAGGGATATCTCTATACCCTTATACCCTTATACCCTATACCCCTATACCACCTCTATATGCTCAAAGTGCTCTTCGTTTGTCTCGGAAATATCTGCCGTTCCCCTTTAGCTGAAGGGATTTTTGCCTCTCTCGTTGAGCAAAAAAAATTGAATTGCAAAATTTCCTGCGATTCAGCCGGAACCGGCGACTGGCATATAGGTGAAACTGCAGACCCGCGAATGATTAAAACCGCAAGCGAACATGGAATAAACTTAACACACAAAGCAAGGCAAATCAAAAAATCTGATTTCCACGATTTTGATTATGTATTGGTTATGGATCGTTCTGTGATGGAGGATTTGAAAAAGAACTTTATTCCTGCAAATCCAAAAAGTTCTATTTTATATATGAGAGAATACGATGACACTAAAATGTCCATGGATGTACCTGATCCATGGTATGGGGGTGAAGATGGTTTTGAAGTGGTATTTCAATTGCTCGACAAATCTGTCAACAATTTTCTGGAATTTCTGATTCTAAAGCATAAAATTGAAATCTGTTAATGCATAGTGAATTAAAAATAACGATTGAAGATACCCTTTCAAAAAAGTTTAATGTTCCAGTTAAAATTTTGTCTGTTACGGCTATGGGAGGTGGTTGTATAAATGAATGTGCCGTTCTTAAAACCGGTAACGGAACTTTTTTCATAAAGTGGAACCGGAGTAAATATTTTCCTGAAATGTTTCTGAAAGAAGTGAAAGGATTAACTATTCTCAGAAGAGCAAATTGTATAAGCGTTCCAGAAGTAATTGCATGCGGAAATGCGGGTGATGATGATTATTTAATCTTAAAATCTATTTTCTCATCAGAAAGAAAAAGGAATTTCTGGGAAAATTTCGGTCTATCGCTTGCAAATATTCACCGCAATCATTCCGAAAAATTTGGGCTTGATCATGATAATTATATCGGCTCTCTGGTGCAATATAATGAGTTTAGAAATAATTGGGTGGATTTTTTCATTGAACAACGTCTATCGAAGCAAATCAAATTGGCTTTTGACAAAAAAAATATATCGGACAATACGGTAAAAAAATTTCAAAAACTATTTCCAAAGTTGAAAGACATTTTCCCAGTTGAAAACCCTTCCCTCCTGCATGGCGACCTTTGGAACGGAAATTTTATGTCGGGTCCTGATGGATACGCCTGGCTCATTGACCCTGCCGTTTATTACGGACATCGTGAGGCAGAACTCGCCTTTACTAAACTCTTCGGTGGGTTTGAATATGAATTTTATACATCGTATCAGAATAATTTTCCTCTTGAACCGGGGTTTGATGAAAGATACGATGTTTATAATTTATATCCTTTAATGGTGCATGTAAACCTGTTTGGAGGTGGATATTTATCAAGTGTGGAGGGAATACTGAAAAGATATGTTTGATTTTGTATATTTGTATTACAATCGTATTACAACCGCATTACAAAGAATTACAACCGTATTACAACTGTATTACAATTGTATTTCAACCGTATGAAAATCATATCAAAACATATTGCCCTCATAACAATTTTCACTCTTCTTTCCATCCCATTAATTTCACAAACCAGCATGAATAAAATAATTCTCGTAGTTCACGGCGGTGCCGGAACAATCACTAAACAGAGCATGACCCCTGAAAAGGAAAAAGCATATACGGAAGGATTGACCGTAGCGCTTGAAGCGGGTTATAAAATTTTAAAAAACAGAGGATCCAGCTTGGATGCAGTGTCAGCCGCTGTAGTGACACTTGAAGACAATCCATTGTTTAATGCCGGCAAGGGATCTGTATTCACCAGTGAAGGAAAAAATGAAATGGATGCCTCTATTATGGATGGCAAAACCCGGAAAGCAGGCGCAGTGGCATCCGTAAATACGATTAAAAATCCCATCAAAGCCGCACGTTTGGTTATGGATAAATCCCCCCACGTTTTAATGACAGGTAAAGGCGCCATTCGCTTTGCACAGGAAAATGGTTTAGAAATAGTTGATTCCTCTTATTTCCATACCGATTTCCGTTACGATCAATGGCAGAAATCCATTAAACATGATAAAATTCAATTAGATCACTCCGGCGATAAGGACCCAAAAGGTTGGCTGAAAACCGAAACGGAAAAAAAATTCGGTACGGTGGGTGCTGTGGCGTTGGATGCTAATGGTAACCTCGCCGCAGCTACTTCTACCGGTGGAATGACCAATAAAAAATGGGGACGCATAGGAGATTCGCCCATCATCGGTGCAGGCACTTATGCAAACAATAATACCTGTGCAGTTTCGTGCACCGGTCACGGCGAGTACTTTATCCGCGATGTAGTCGCTTATGATATTTCTGCGCTGATGGAGTATAAAAAACTATCCTTAAAAGATGCGGCTGAAGAAGTGGTAATGAAAAAGTTAGTGACTGATGGCGGGGAGGGGGGCATCATTGCAGTGGATAAAGATGGCAATTACACCATGACTTTCAATTCAGAGGGAATGTACCGTGGAGTGATTACTGCGGATGGGAAGGTGTGGGTGGGGATTTATAAATAATTTTTTTTTTTGTATATTCGTGCTCTTATTCAACGGGGGTGCTGTTTTATGAACGGCTGAGAACATACCCAATGAACCTGATGCAGGTAATTCTGACGCAGGGAATTCAGCTATCTTTTGTATCCCCTGCTTTTTTTTACCGTTCTTTTTCATTTTAAGGATTGTAACTAACCAGCATAAATAAAAGTTCTCACGCAAAGACGCAAAGTACGCAAAGAAAAAAATCATTAATGATTTTTTTTCTCTGCGGTCTTTATTCTTTGCGTACTTTGCGACTTTGCGTGGCATTATATTTGTGTGAAATAATACACACTTTCATAGTTATTAAGGATTTGAGATTGAAATATTTTTATTTTTTTAACCCTTGAATATTATTATTAATAATGAATCACTGCAACTGCATGAAACCATTTCAATTCATCAGTTACTATCCCATTTGAATATTAAACAACTGAATGGAATTGCTGTAGCAATAGACGAACAAGTGATTAAAAAATCTGATTGGGAAAATGTTAAACTTTTGGAAAACCAGAAAGTAACTATTATAACTGCTTCACAGGGTGGTTAATTAGTGTTTAGTGTTTATTATTTATTTAAATTTTAACCTTCACTCTTTTATTTGTAATTATGGAAAAACTAACCCCTGGCATCGCTACCGAACCCTACCCTGCTTCACAAAAAATTTATGTGCATGGAAAAATTCATAATATCCAGGTTGCTATGCGGAAGATTTCATTAGGAGATAAAAACGGTTCTAATGGAAATTCTCATAAATCACTAACCGTATATGATGCCAGCGGTCCCTATACAGATCCGGCACAACAAATTAATATTAATAGCGGACTTAATCCCTTGCGACATCAATGGGTTTTAAATAGAAAAGACACGGAGGTAGTTAGAAATTTTCTCATTAATAACAATGGTAATAAAAAAGAAACCGAAGAAACCCTTAGTAGCGGAAAAACAACTTTTCAAAAAAGGATACCCGTTTTGCGCGCTAAATCCGGTGGCAATGTCACTCAAATGCATTATGCAAAGAAAGGAATCATTACTCCCGAAATGGAGTATATAGCTATACGGGAGAATCAGGAATGTGAAAAAATTTCTAATACACCGTCATTTCATAATGGACAAAATTTTGGTGCAAACATTCAATTAAAATCCATTACCCCTGAATTTGTAAGACAAGAAGTAGCATCCGGCAGAGCAATTATACCCTCCAATATAAATCATCCGGAATCAGAGCCGATGATTATAGGAAGGAATTTTCTGGTAAAAATAAATGCAAACATTGGTAACTCTGCCATTTCATCCGGCGTGGAAGAAGAAATTGAAAAAGCAGTGTGGGCTTGCAGATGGGGTGCGGATACGGTGATGGATTTGTCAACCGGAAAAAATATTCACAACATTCGCGAATGGATTATCAGAAATTCCCCTGTACCCATAGGTACAGTGCCCATCTATCAGGCCTTGGAGAAAGTGAATGGGAAAGCAGAAGATTTAACCTGGGAAATATTCCGCGATACATTGATAGAACAAGCCGAACAAGGAGTGGATTATTTTACCATCCATGCCGGTGTTTTACTGAGATACATTCCTCTGACTTCAAAACGAATCACAGGAATTGTGTCACGCGGGGGTTCAATATTAGCCAAATGGTGTTTGGCTCATCACAAAGAAAATTTCCTTTATACCCATTTTGAAGAAATATGTGAAATCATGAAAGCGTACGATGTGTCATTTTCGTTAGGGGATGGTCTGAGGCCTGGTTCCATTGCAGATGCGAATGACGCCGCTCAGTTCGCCGAATTAAAAACACTTGGTGAACTTACAAAAATTGCGTGGAAGCACGATGTGCAGGTTATGATTGAGGGTCCGGGTCATATACCCATGCAATTAATAAAAATTAATATGGAAAAAGAATTACAGGAGTGCATGGAAGCGCCATTTTATACATTGGGTCCTTTGACCACCGATATTGCTCCGGGGTATGATCATATTACTTCCGCCATCGGTGCGGCAATGATAGGATGGTTTGGATGCGCATTGCTTTGTTATGTGACTCCTAAAGAACATTTAGGTTTACCAGACCGCGAAGATGTAAAGCAGGGAGTTATTGCCTACAAGATTGCCGCTCATGCGGCTGATTTAGCCAAAGGGTTTCATACAGCACAAATTCGTGATAATGAAATTAGTAAAGCACGGTTTGATTTCCGTTGGAATGATCAGTTCAATCTTTCCCTGGATCCTGAAACCGCTAAAAATTTTCATGACCAAACCTTACCTTCAGATAATGCTAAGATTGCTCATTTTTGCTCTATGTGCGGACCTCAGTTTTGTTCCATGAAGATAACCGAAGAGGTGCGTGAATACGCAAAAACACACGGTTTGGATGAATCCGAAGTCGTGGAGGCAGGGTTAAATGAGAAATCCAACGAGTATAAAAATTATTTTAACTAATACTAAAACAAAAAATACATGAAACTTATTATCATTTCCAATCCAAAACCTGTAAAAAACGAATCCATTATCATAAATAAATTCTTTGAAAAAGGATTAAAATATTTTCATCTCAGAAAACCGGAATTCAATGAAAGCGAAATGGTAAAATGGATCACTGCAGTCCCGTTGGAATTTCATGAAAGAATAATTTTACACTCTCATCATCATCTGCTACATAAGTTTGACTTAAAAGGAGTTCATTTCACCAGTTGGTTTAACAGCGGTTCTACCATCAAAAGTATGTACCGGAGACCCGTTCAATACAGCACTTCTTATCATTCGTTGGAAGAAATCAATCTAAATAAAATTTCATTTGATTATGTTTTTCTGGGACCTGTTTATAACAGCATCTCAAAAAAAGAAAGTAAAAGCAAGAAATATAATTTGAATGATTTAAAGGAAACCTTACTTAATTCAAAAGCAGATGTAGTTGCGTTAGGCGGAATTTCTTCTGACAAAATTAAAGAAATAAAAAACCTGGGATTTAAAGGGGTTGCGGTACTTGGTGGTGTTTGGAATTCAGCTAATCCTTTAACTGCATTTTCGAAAATTCAGAAAACATGCACCGCCTTTATGAACTAAGACCTTTTGTTTTGACCATTGGCGGGTTAGACCCGTGTGGCACTTCAGGAATTGTTGCAGATTTAAAAACATTTGAAACCAACCGCGTGTACGGCATGGCTGTATGCACTGCAATAACGTGTCAGAATGATATTTCTTTCTCAAAAATAAAATGGCTCAGCAAAACTGAAATAATATCACAACTGAAAATTTTGCTCGATCGTTTTAAGTTTGAATCCTGTAAAATCGGAATTATAAAAGATTTTAAAATCCTACTGCAGATTATTTCCATACTCAAAAAATACAATCATAAAATCAAAATTGTCTGGGACCCTATATTAAAATCAACCTCCGGTCATTTTTTTCACAAAAAGTTTAAAGAAGCGGAAATTAAAAATATTTGTAAAAAGATAAATCTTATTACCCCAAACCCGCAAGAGGTAAGTTCTATATATCCTGATAAAAAAAATGATGTTGGCGCATGCATATTAAGTAAATATTGTCCTGTATTATTAAAATCTTCAGAAGTTTCTTCAAGTTATTGCAATGATTTACTGATTATAGGAAATAATAAAATTGTAATCAAAGGAACCTATCTGAAAAAATTTTCAAAAAGAGGAACCGGATGTGTGCTTTCTTCAGCCATTGTATCAAATCTCGCAAAAGGATATTCTGTCGCTAATTCATGCATTATTGCTAAAAAGTACGTTCGCAAATATCTCAGAAGCAATAAATCATTAATGGGCTTTCATTCCACTGGGGTTTGATATTAGATGTTTGATATTAGATGTTTGAGAATTGAAGTTTTAAAATTTTTTTACATATATAAACATCCTATATCCAAATAAAACAAAATGGAAAACAAAATTGCCCGTTTTCATTATTTAACACAGGATGTTATTTCGGGGAAAGATCACGTTCAGTTGGCTATGATTGCCTGTAAGGCAGGCGCAAGGTGGGTGCAATTCAGAAGTAAACTCCTCCCCTACCCAGAATTAATTAAAACCGCAACAGCTATAAAAAAGATTACTGACTCAATTGGTGCCGTTCTTATTATTAATGATCATGTTGGGATTGCTAAAGAAGTTATGGCACATGGTGTACATTTGGGAAAGGAAGATGTAAAACCGGTGGAAGCCCGTAAATCGTTAGGTGCTGATTGTATCATTGGACTTACCATTAATTCTGAAGAAGATGCCATGAAAAATAAAAATGCTCCGGTAAATTATTTTGGAATGGGACCTTACCGCTATACAACCACTAAAAAAAATTTAAGTTCAGTACTGAGAAAAAGTGAAATTCAGAATATTTTAGAAATTCTTTCCCCAAAACCGGTAATTGCCATTGGAGGAATTCAGTTGGAAGATATTAAGGATATAATGAACGCAGGAATTTACGGATTTGCTGTATCTTCGGCAATTAATTTATCGGAGAATCTGGGTGAGAGCGTGAAGAGATTTTGTGAGGAGATGGAAGATTGCTAAATTGTTACATTGTTACATAGTTTCATTGTTAAAAAAAAAAAAATGCCCCCACTCATAATCGCCGGAAAATCCTTTAACTCCCGTCTATTCACAGGAACCGGGAAATTCAGTTCCCCTGAAATTATGGAATCAGCCATTCTTTCATCCGGCTCAGAACTGGTTACGGTGGCTATAAAACGAATAAACCTGAAAAAGGGAAATGATACAATTTTAGATCACTTAAATCACCCTTTAATAAATATTCTTCCAAATACTGCAGGAGTAAGAACAGCCCGTGAAGCACTATTTGTGGCACAATTAGCAAGAGAGGCATTAGGTACTAATTGGATTAAACTTGAAATACATCCCGACCCCAGGTATTTGCTTCCGGATCCTGTTGAAACACTTATTGCCGCTGAACAACTTGTAAAGGATGGATTTATTGTATTACCCTATATTCACGCCGATCCTGTTTTATGTAAAAAATTAGAAGATGTGGGCGTACATGCCGTTATGCCGTTAGGTTCGCCTATAGGAAGCAATTCAGGAATTCAGACAAAACCGATGTTAGAAATAATAATAGAACAAAGCACTGTCCCAGTAGTGGTTGATGCCGGGTTAGGCGCTCCATCACATGCCGCAGAGGCAATGGAAATGGGTGCAGACGCTGTGTTGGTAAATACCGCCATAGCTGTGTCACAGGATCCTGTTACTATGGGAAAAGCTTTTCGCATGGCAGTGGAAGCTGGGAGAATGGCGTTTGTGGCAAAGATGGGGATGAAGAGCAAAGAGGCGAATCCGACTAGCATGGTTGATTGGGAAACGCATAGTGTGGTTCCAAAAATTAAATAATGAACATTTGAACATTTGAATAAAGAATGAAGAAGTAATGAAAATTGTTGATTTGAGCGTATTTACTTCGCTATTCTAAATTCAATTGTTCTATTGTTTTTTTATAAAAAATGAATAATTAGAACTGCCCAAAATACAAATATTACAATGAAAACCCCCACACCCCTCGACCACAAAGACACCCGCTCCGGATTTGGAGCCGGACTTCTTGAATTAGGTAAATCAAACCCTAATGTAGTGGCACTAACTGCCGATTTAGCCGGGTCGCTAAAAATGACTGATTTTCAAAAAGCATTTCCGGATCGTTTTTTTCAGGTAGGAGTTGCCGAAGCAAACATGATGGGTATTGCCGCAGGACTGACTATTGGCGGAAAAATTCCTTTTACCGGTACCTTCGCTAATTTTTCAACCGGTAGGGTATATGACCAGATTCGCCAGAGCATTGCCTATTCAAATAAAAATGTAAAAATATGCGCTTCTCATGCCGGTTTAACGTTAGGTGAAGATGGTGCCACTCATCAGATTCTTGAGGATTTAGGTTTAATGAAAATGCTTCCCAATATGACCGTAATCTCCCCCTGTGATTATAATCAAACTAAAGCCGCCACGCTTGCTATTGCAGAATTTAAAGGTCCGGTATATCTCCGTTTCGGAAGACCTTCTGTCCCGAATTTCACATCTCCGGATTCGAAGTTTACCATTGGTAAAGCTGATATTCTTTGTGAGGGAAAAGATGTATCAATTTTCGCCACCGGACATCTGGTCTGGAAAGCAATCGAAGCGGCAGATGTTCTGGAAAAAGCAGGAATCAATGCTGAAGTGATTAATATTCATACTATCAAACCCATTGATAAAGAAGCCATCCTAACCTCTATCAGAAAAACAGGGTGTGCTGTGACTGCGGAGGAGCATCAGTTAAACGGTGGACTTGGTGACACTATCGCACAAATAATGTCACGCTATTTTCCAACCCCTTTGGAAATGGTGGGTGTAGAAGATACGTTCGGAGAAAGTGGAAAACCGGAGGAGTTGATGGAAAAATATGGGCTGACGGTGGAAAATATTGTGAAGAAAGTGTGGAAGGTAATAGAAAGAAAAGGTAAATCCTAACCCTATGCCTGCCCGACTGTGCCACCAAAATTCATAGGAAAATGTGGAGGTGCTTCACTGTGAAATTTTATGGCACCAAAATTTGCTTCGTATTTTTTCACATTCTCCTGAAGAGCATTAAGCAACCGCTTTGCATGTTCGGGAGTAAGAATTATTCGAGATTTAACTTTCGCTTTTGGTACCCCGGGCATTATCTTGATAAAATCCACTATAAATTCACCGCTGGAGTGAGAAATAAGAGCGAGGTTGGAATAATGTCCCTCCGCAATTTCTTCGGTAAGTTCGATGTTAACCTGGTTAGGTTGTGGTTTGGGTTGCTCTTCAGCCATAGTAATTATGAATTCTAAACTTAATTCTCCAACTACCTATCCTCATCTTCTCTTTCAATCTCCACATAATCTTCCATATCGGGCTCAGTTTTCCTGTTATTAAAAGCTTCTTTGGATGCCACTAATGCGTCGTACTCACTTTTAGAGTAAACCAGAATATTAGTGTATTCTCTTAATCCCGTTCCGGCTGGAATCAAATGTCCCACAATAACATTTTCTTTTAATCCGGCTAATAAATCTACTTTCGCCTGAATAGCTGATTCATTGAGTACTTTGGTTGTTTCCTGGAATGAAGCGGCGGAAATAAAGCTCTTGGTTCCCAAGGATGCCTGAGTGATCCCTTGCAATGAGGGTGAAGAAATAGCAGGTTTTGCATCCCTGTATTTTGCAAGTTTCATATCTTTCCGTTTTAGGTATGAGTTTTCATCCCTTAGTTTCCTCATAGAAACAATCTGACCGGGTCTTAACTTTTTAGAATCACCTGCTTCTTCGATAACTTTCTTATCGAAAATATCATCATTTACTTGCATAAAACCAAGTTTGTCAATTAACTGATTTTCAAGAAATGTAGTGTCACCAGGATCCATAATTCTAACTTTTTGCATCATTTGCCGCACGATAACTTCAATGTGTTTGTCATTTATTTTAACCCCCTGCAAACGGTAAACTTCCTGAATTTCATTTACCAGATATTCCTGAACCGCCGCAGGTCCCTTGATGTCGAGGATATCGGATGGCGTAATGGCGCCGTCACATAGAGGGTAACCGGCTTTTATAAAATCATTATCCTGAACTAAAATATGTTTAGATAAAGGAACAAGATATTTTTTTGTTTCGCCATCTTTTGTCTCCACAATAATTTCACGATTTCCTCTCTTAATAATACCGTAGGAAACCACTCCATCAATTTCAGAGACAATTGCCGGGTTAGATGGATTTCTTGCTTCAAAAAGTTCTGTGACTCTCGGGAGTCCCCCTGTAATATCTCTTGATTTAGTGGTAGCTCTTGGAATTTTTACTAATATATTCCCTGCTTTTATTTTTTGCTCTCTGTCAACAACTAAATGCGCTCCCACAGGAATATTATATGACTTAAGTTCATTTTTAGCGGCATGAATAATAAGAGCAGGATTCTTTGTTTTATCTTTCGATTCAATAATCACTTTTTCACGATGACCTGTTTGCTCATCAAATTCCTCACGAAAAGTGACATTTTCCTCAATGGCTTCATACTGGACGGTTCCATTTAATTCTGCAACGATAACAGCATTGTATGGATCCCAAAAACAAATTTCATCTCCTTTTTGTACTTTTTGTTTCTCTTTCACTAATAAGAATGAACCATAAGGAATATTGTTTGTAGTCAAAACTCTTCCGGTAGAGGGCTCCAGTATTTTAACTTCTCCCGAACGGGCAATCACCACCTGTACTGTTTTTTGGTCAGTGTCATTTCTTGGATTGTCGGTTTCAACTGTTTTAATATCTTCAAAAGAAATTATTCCGTCAAATTTTGCTTTTATATTTGCTTCAACTACGATATTACCAGCCGCACCGCCTACGTGGAAAGTTCTTAACGTTAATTGTGTACCGGGTTCTCCAATTGACTGGGCGGCAATAACACCTACGGCTTCCCCTCTTTCAACCATTCGCCCATTAGAAAGATTTCTTCCATAACACATGGCGCATACTCCCCTTTGGGAAGCACAGGTAAGCACCGAACGTATCTGGACCGTATCAATTCCGGCGTTATCAATTTTTTTGGCAATGACATTTGTAATTTCAGTTCCAGCTTTTACGATCATGGAATTGTCGAGTGGATTATATATATCATCCACAGTGACACGACCAATGATTCTTTCTGTTAATGGTTCTACAATATCTTCATTATCTTTTAACGCTGAAATATGAATGCCTCTCAACGTGCCGCAATCAAACTCATTAATGATTACATCCTGTGCCACGTCAACCAAACGTCGCGTCAAGTAACCGGCATCGGCAGTTTTCAACGCGGTATCTGCGAGACCTTTTCTGGCACCGTGAGTCGAAATAAAATATTCCATGACCGACAATCCTTCTTTTAAATTGGAAAGAACTGGGTTCTCAATAATCTGACCAACACCCCCCGCGATATTTTTTTGTGGTTTTGCCATCAAACCTCGCATAGCTCCAAGCTGACGAATTTGCTCTTTTGAACCCCGTGCGCCTGAATCCATCATCATGTAAATTGAATTAAAACCATCTTTGTGTTTTGTGAGTTGCTTGATCAAAGTATCTGCAAGTTTTGAATTGGTAATAGTCCAGACATCTATGACTTTATTATACCTTTCATTTTCTGTAATAAATCCCATATTGTATAGATTCTGAATTTCTGCTACTTGTTTATGTGCCTCCTGCACGAGTTTTTCCTTCTCTATAGGAATGGCAATATCTTCCAGAGCGAAAGAAAGTCCGCCTTTGAAAGCGGCTTTAAATCCTAACGTTTTTATCTCATCAAGAAAGTCAGCCGTACGGGGAACATCGGTTGTTTGATAAATATTAGAAATGATCTCCTGTAATTTCTTTTTGGTAAGCAATTCGTTTACATAACCCATTTCCTTTGGAATAAGCTGGTTAATCACAACTCTTCCTACCACCGTTTCAATAATTTTAGAAACAAGTTCTCCATTTTTATCTTTTACGTTTGCTTTTATTTTAATGAAAGTATGATAATTAACTTTTCCTTCATTAAGAGCAATTATTGCTTCTTCGGGTCCATAAAAAGTAAGACCTTCTCCTATTTCACCTTTTCTACCTTTTGTCATATAATAAAGACCCAACACCATGTCTTGAGAAGGTACGGTAATGGGTGCACCATTCGCCGGGTTCAGAATGTTATGAGAAGCGAGCATTAATAATTGTGCTTCTAAAACTGCCTCATGTCCAAGAGGTAAATGCACCGCCATTTGGTCACCGTCAAAGTCAGCATTAAAAGCAGTACAAACAAGTGGGTGAAGCTGAATAGCTTTTCCTTCAATCAATTTTGGTTGGAATGCCTGAATTCCCAACCGGTGCAATGTAGGAGCACGATTAAGTAATACAGGATGTCCTTTCATAAGATTTTCCAAAATGTCCCAAACGATAGGTTGTTTTTTATCAACAATTTTTCTGGCTGATTTTACCGTTTTGACAATACCACGTTCGATAAGTTTTCTAATGATAAAGGGCTTGAATAATTCAGCCGCCATATCTTTTGGTAGTCCACATTCATGGAGTTTTAGTTCAGGTCCAACAACAATCACAGAACGACCTGAATAGTCAACTCTTTTACCGAGCAAATTTTGGCGGAAACGTCCCTGCTTTCCTTTCAACATATCGCTGAGTGATTTTAATGCACGATTTCCTTCAGCCCTTACCGCGTTAACTTTTCTTGAATTATCAAATAAAGAATCTACTGCTTCCTGCAACATTCTTTTTTCGTTTCGCAAGATAACCTCCGGCGCTTTTATTTCTGTCAACCTTTTCAACCGGTTGTTCCGGATAATTACTCTTCGGTATAAATCGTTTAAATCGGAAGTTGCAAATCTACCTCCTTCCAAAGGTACTAAAGGTCTTAAGTCAGGAGGAATAACCGGAACTAAACGAATAATCATCCATTCAGGACGATTATCTTTATGAGTATTGGCATCGCGAAATGCTTCTACCACTCTCAAACGTTTCAATGCCTCTGTTTTTCGCTGTTGAGATGTTTCGTTGGATGCACTTTGCCGGAGTGAATATGAAAGTTCATCCAAGTCAATTCTTTTAAGCAACATTTCCAACGCTTCTGCACCCATCTTGGCGATAAATTTATTGGGATCAATATCGTCAAGCATTTGATTTTCTTTGGGCAATTTATCAATGATTTCTACATATTCATCTTCTGTAAGAAAATCCATTTTGGAAATTCCTTCTTCCTGCATTATGCCCGGTTGAATTACAACAAACCTTTCATAATAAACAACCTGGTCTAATTTTTTAGTAGGTAATCCAAGCAGGTATCCGATCTTGTTTGGCAGAGACCGCATATACCATATATGAACAACAGGGACAACCAGGGCTATATGTCCCATTCTACTA
>MEPC01000007.1 GCA_001769655.1 Bacteroidetes bacterium RIFCSPLOWO2_12_FULL_37_12
GAAATCTTTGAGTAATACCTTCCAGGATTTATTTTAGGGGTATAATGACAAAATAGGAATTAAATAATTCTGTATAATCTATCCAGACTTTTACCTAATCCTGTTTAGTCCATCTTTTAGTTGAGATAGGTAGGTACCATACGAGGCATTCCCGAATTCTTAACCCCACTTACCAGCATGGATTCGTTCGGCAAATTCTTTGGGTTTCCGGTTGTCATCGTTTATATCCCATTTGAAGCCATTGAGCATTCTCATTTCTTTAAGATAATTATGACTTATATATTTATCCCAGTCGAAATAACTACCAGGATCACGCTTACGTTTATGATCAGCAAAGTGGTGTGATACAACGTGCTTGAACTGATATATCTGGTGCAGGGCTTGTGTCAAATCAGCCAGAGACGCGTATTGGGCATCTGTATATCCTATAAGTTTGTTAAACTGTTCATCTATCATCTCCTCAATGATTTCTAATCTTTCCTTAGCATTACCCCGTTTAATCTCCTTTTTAAGTACCTTATCAAGTAGCTTATTATTATAATCAGTAATATCTGTTTTGCTAACATTGACAAATATGGTCTTATCCTCAGTTGTGCATTGTAATTCCTGATCCTTGCTCATCCGGTAAAGGGTAATACCTTCCTCTTTTGTGTCGAGATCAACACCATACGGATTTATACATTTACATTTATCTAATTTAACCTTAATAGATTCCCTGTTTGTTACCTTCAATAGAATGTTATTTCCAACAATCTTTGCTTTAAGTACATTCCAATAGAGTATTTGCAAGGCAATATTAACTATTTCCGCCGGATCACTATAATATACGATTCCTTCTTCCCATTTATCCCGATCATTCGAAACCCAGACCGCTGTAAGAGAAGAAAAATCGGTATTGAGGTAATTTGAGGAAATAACATCAATCATTTTTCCAGCCCTCCTCATGAAATATGTCTTACGCGACGACCCATAACACAGGAAATTTACAACCTTTTTTAGAAATTCCTTTGTATCAATTGTCAATGACCCTGAGGAAGGAGTTGGAGGACTCTTTGAAAGTTTTATCAATGCTCTCGATAGCAATAAAGCGATGGAAAGATCATCAATTAAGCCTGTCATTTCTATTCCGATTGCATTGCTATTTCCTCCTTTAGCATGTCTTGCAACAGCAGAGTTCTTAACCATATGATAGATATTCCCCTCGCGGTCGATTATAAAGTGTGCACCAACCTCATTATTCGAGAACATATCCCTCACATTTGCAAACTCATACCACTCTGTGATTGATTCAGATGCTGCGGCAGCACAGTGTACATATAGATAGTCATAAGATTTCCGGTTCACCACGGATTTTTCGATATATTTGGTATGCTTGTCTTTACCTTTGCCGTCAAATCTATCATCTTGGTATTTTGATCCTTTGAGAAGCTGTGACAAGTCCGCATCAAGAACCAATCTATCCTGGTACCGTTCGTAGTCCTTGCTGGACCGGAATGACAAGTCTAAATACCATGCTTCGTCATTCTTGTCGATAGGCGGCAGATACACTTCTATATTGTCTACGTCATTGCCATTTCTGTCCTTGAGCTGTATTGTCTTGTCCTCGATATCCTTGATCAGCAGTCCAAACCTGCAGAGATGACCTTCCTTAATCGAAGGAATAATTTTTGTAATAACGAAACTTCCAGTATTGTTAAACTCCCCCTCAATGGCAAGGATTGGTTCAAGACCTTTGTTGTCTGATAGGGTCTTTTTATCCCAATTTTCTCTATCCGCTTCGTATATCATAAGGTAGGGCTTGTTGTTTGTCATACTGCCTACAGGTTTTAGAAGAACCTGCTGCTTTATTTCAATTACAAGTGTCTCAACCCATTTGAGTGGATTCGTTGTCGCTTTCCACCTGAATACTACACCTTCTGTTTTTATAACAGTAGTATCAGCCATAACTTGATTTTCCTTATATTAAATCATACAGTATCATGTGGCAAACTGTAAGGAATTGTGGCTAAATAGTCTCCAAAACATACATATTATAACTTTGGATATCGTCCAGAATATTTGATATCTCGCATGATCCTTTCCCTTTCCTCACGCTTTTTTTTCTTGATAAGCTCCCAAACCACATAACGTTCTTTTGTTTGCCATTCATCATGTCTTTCTATAATCTTCAATACTTCCTCAACTGTTACATTTTTATCTTCCTCATACATATTAAACCCTTCAACTATTGCATCCACGTCGGATGTATCATCTTTCTCACCATGATCAAACATCTGTTGAATATTTGCACCACTTTTTAGTTCATCTATAGTGAACCCAGCAGCATGCCCTACGTAACCATAATGCATATTAGAATAAATATCATAAAAGTATGACTTCCCTGAATTACCAAACCGATTATGTTCTCCCCAGATATCTCCGATGATCCCTTTGTGATCCCATTCTCCACCACCGAGAAACCGAATATCAGCCGCAAAACCCTTAACACCTTCATTGGTATGTACTTTTCTCGCAAATGCCTCATTTGTCATATTCTTAAAGTAACTTCCTAAGAAAGGTATATTTGCCCTTTCGTTCCACAAAGCATAGTCTATAACATCTTTATGCTTTTTGTTCCAATTCATCTCATCGACAATGAATTGAATAACACTTTTAAGAACCTCAAACTTAAAGATTATTTCATTATCATCTTTATTACTGTTCAGCGAGTATTCCAGTCTGCCCTTAGCCATGATTTCTTTCTCTCCCGGAGACAATAGTGCAGCATAGCCATAAGGTTCAGCCCATATTACAATTTTAGTCATCGTCTGGTACCACTCCTCTGATAAATTGATTTTATGAAACTCATTTTGATTACGAACAAATTTGAAACTGCCGCTGGACAGAGTTGAATCACCAGCCCTAATTTCATACGAGATGGCAATTTCGACACTTTTATGCAGTGGATATTGCCTAAATGGGTCTAATTCTACATCTACCGGATTAAGTATGACGTATCTTTCCGTCACCTCCGGTGTTAATCGTAGTTTATTAAGACAATCATGATCATCCGGCGTATCTATTTCTTCACCCTTTCCCTCAGCGGATTTCAATATAAAAGATGCATTGTCATTATCTCGGTCCACACAATATACTGCCTGATGTCCCTGCCACCGTATGGCCAAACTTCCTTGAGGTACTTTTTCCAAAGAAATGCGACCGTCATTATCAGTCCTTGTATTCACCGTTTTTTTGGTCCAGAAAGTTACTTCAATAGGTTGATCAGCTAACGGTTTACGAAGGTCAGGCAAGAAAATTGTACCCTTAATCGAGTGAACGGAACCAGCTACCACCCTCCACTCTTTTTGGTAATTCGATGGCAACTTTATGTGTGCGTTCTTGTCCGACGTCCCACTCTCCATGACATTTCCCTCTACATCGAGAATGGTATATGGAGCATTAGGTAAGATATAATACTGTTGATCTATAAAGTATAGAACTTGGAATTCTGGATATGCACAAAGAGTAACACGCAGGGTATACGTTTTATCAGTAACGAGACTGGATTGTTTCCAGTTATTTGGTATATAGATAATACCAGGGTCGTCATTACTATCAAACATGTAGTTTTTACCATCAGTGGTTTTATTTGTACATCCAACATATTCATAAAGACATCTGTTAATTTCTTCAGACACTGAAGTTCCCCAATTGAATTCAGATAATTCTTGCCATGTTAAATCATTAGTTTTAGCCAGGCTATCGAGGGTCTCTCCTGTTTTAACTTTATGCCTCTTGATTAGAGCAATAGCCATACTATCTCCATTTATGGCAGACTCAGGATGCCGTTCTGCCCCTGTACTTGTCGGGGTTGCTTGTTTCTCACCAATTCCCTCAAAATTGAAGGTCTTATTTAACCGTGTCATTTTAACAGGACTGGTGACAGTGCAAACACCGTCATTGATATCCTTAATCTCTATCGTGCCATCTGAATTTGTAACACTATTAACCACTGCGCCATTCGGTGCAGTAATAGTAAGCTTTAACCCCATAATTGGCCGGTTCGACTTATCTTCAATTACACGTAACTTAATCCATGTCTTCTCTTTCTCCTGTTTCTTTTCAACCGAGGCTGAAGGAGGTTTTAAATCCTGCACCTCTTTTTGACCTGCAATTGAGGGGGAGCGTGGTGGACGTACCGCAACGAAATCACCACGTAAAAATGCTGCCTCAAGATGCGGTTTGATATATCGGTGTATCCTTTGAGGAGATAGCTTATCTGCACCGGTTATAATAGCCCCGCCTATAGATTGATATATGTCTAGAATGGTTTTTCGCGATAGAGGGTCGGCAAGCCAGCGATCAAGGCACGACCTCAGGAAAACTGGTTTGACTGGATCTTCATCTTTCTTAATGTCGGAGCGGTGGATTATAACCAGCGTGTCTGCTCCGCCCGATAGCCGCCATGTCTTTCGCATATTCCCCCTGCTTTTATACCTCTATTGCAAATTCTACTATAACTTTGGGTAAAATTCTGGATGATCAACCTGATGAACTAACTTTTTATATTTATTTTCTCTTTCTTCCTCTTCAATTTTAATTTTATTCTTTTGTTCTAAATAAATTTGAGCATAATGAATCCGTATTATACTATTCCAATCCCAACTATTCGTTTCTGCTTGTATCCTGAATTCTTTGCTTCCATCTACAAAGTCTAAAACTCTTTGATCATCATCTTTGAGTTGCAAATGCTCCGACCACAACCGTTTCCTGAATTCAATGGCAAAGGATTGGTCAAAGTGAATAATCGAAATTTCAGAGTCTGGTAGACCAGGTGATGTTAGTCCTGTAAGGGACATCCCTCCAGCATTTGCTGAACCAATAAGAGACCAGCAGTCATCAATTATCATTACCTTAGAATGAACATAAATTTGTTTCCAAGTGCCAGGTTCATCTTTTAGTGGTTGATAGCATTGCCATAGACTATACATTCCAAATGTTTCAGAACTAAGGCTATTTTGAATTACATCATAAATCAATGGACCTATATCTAAAGCTTGATTCCAAGGGTATCCTGCTTCTTTCAAGTATTCTGCAGGAAGTACAATAACGATCCTAAAGTCAGGATTCTCCTTGTTTCGAATAACAGCATTCTTTAATTCATTCCATATATCCTTGTCTGTAATCCATTGATTCTCAATATATATAGATTTTCGTGCGTTTCTAATCCCAATCAAGTAGGCATCCAAACAAGAATGTTCCCAGTTATCCGCACTTCTATTCCAATGAGGCCTTTGTTCATCATATCCAACGTGGTTAGGCATTGAGCGAACAACTTGCGTAGCAGAAATGGAGCCAGAGCCCAATTGACGATATATTGAAGACTCGGGGTAAACGATTTTTGGGGCCTCATATGGCGGCATACTATGGTTCTTTCTTAATTGCTCTAAAGTCTTTATCTCCATATGTGGAGGGTTATGTTGACAAACAACATCTATCATAGGAACGCTGCGGATTCTATCAGTAGTCATTAGCCGCTCTTTGTCCACTTCTCTGTGAGACGCCTTTTGGATCCTTAACTTATATAACTTCCCAAATCCAGATTGCCATCTTGCCATAAAATTATTAACAACAAATTTTACCGCCACTCCTTCGAGTCTCACATGGACATCATGCCAGAACTTATTAGTACGTTCATGATCACGATATTGGGATCGATGATTTTGATTATCCCATCGATCTCCGTCAATATGCGTTAAATCAATCCCACCGAGGTATGCAATTTTATTATCAATGATTACAGTTTTCTGATGATGAGTACTAAATATTATACCTCTATGCACGTCAGCACGACAAAATATGAGATCTGGAGAAATATTTTCTTCTAACTTGTGAAAAAACTTATAAGTCTCCTCTATGTAATTTTCCAGCTCACCTCCGTTAATGAACTTATTAATGACAAAATCTCTATGCTCAGGTAGGTCACCTTCTCCTTCTCTCCAGAAAAGATTTACTAATAAACGTATTTTCACCCCTTTTTCTTTTGCACATTTTATTAACACGTTATCTAAACGATAGGGATAATTATCCCCCCAACATTCGTCCGAATCTCGTTTCAAAGCAAAATCTCCCATAAAGTGGAGTCCTGTCATACAAATGGAATGATTCGCATTTATTAATTTTTCGTATAGGTCTTCGCAATAATCTTGTCCATCAATAAACAAATCAATCTTGTTATCAAAAGTTACAGGTAGATAATTACAAAACCATTCATTGGGTGCATTTAGAGTTGAAGTTATACGGTGACCTGAGATTCCCCTTGTTATCGGCATCTGTCCGCTTAGTATTTGTGAATTACTTTTTGTCATTTACACTCCCTATTTCTTCGTATCTCCCAAGATGAGATATTAAGGTCAGGATATTCAATAATAAATTTACCAGGCGGAACCTTTTCCAACCTTGCAAATCCATTTCGATCCAAATTTCCTTTCTTTTTTGCCCCATCTGCAAAGGTTACAACAAATTCCTCGTTACTGACCGGAGTCCCCTCATGATAAACCAACTCTATCTCGATCCAGTCTTTAAACCTTATCAGTCCTGATTTTGTTTTGGCTGAACCACTAATAATCCAGAAAAAATATTCTGGTGGAGTATAACTCCTGCCAATTTTCTTCATCTCTTCATATGTAGGAATGTTGCTCGCGTTGTCATGGTATTCGAATCTCCATTCTGTCTCGATTTTATTTAACTTCACTCTGGCAGGGAATCTGGTAATAAAGTCGTGGGCATCGTCAAAATCATGTTCGTAAATATGAATCATTACTTCAGTCTCATTAGGAATATTCTTTGTCTCTGCTGTAAGCTTCAAGATTTCGCCCCGCGTAACCTCCTCCTTATCCCACCTGGCATTGAATATTTCAGGACGAAGAATAATCTTCAATGATAGTGATTCTTTTTCTAAGCCATGTTTAGGAAGTTTAGCCGTAAATATCAGCTCATCTCTGGCTTTATCTGGTACATTAATAGAGCAGACAAAACTATTATTATAAATCTGGCCAGTCACCTTTTCTAAGCACTTACCTGATTTATCCTTAATTTTTATCTCTATTTTAGATCCATTCCCAACGAAATGTGTAAACACACTAATGACCACCTGGTCTCCGACTGAGGCAAAAAGACTACCCCACATGACATAAACAATTTTAGATTCGAGGGTAATTTTATGAATTTTATTAGTTTCTTTTTTGTATTCAGGCATCTTTAGCAGTATAAACCCCTATTAAACCCTTTAAACAATTATATGTTCTTCATCTTTCTTAAGGTCGAAGCGGTGGATTATGACCAGTGTGTCTGCTCCGCCCGATAACCGCCATGTCTTTCGCATCTTTCACCCATGCATAATTCAGGGATTACGGTTGTCATAGAGTTAGCCGCTGTTTATCGCCTATTCAAAACTATTCAACCTCTTAAGAAATAGAGCGCTGTCCCTATTTTAATGGGGCACACCATTTGATTTTACGTTATAGGCACCTACACCTGTAGTACCGGAAATATTATCATAGATATTGAAGCTTATATTTGGTGAACTAGAAATGTCTACTTCTATGTCATTATTTTTATTACGTGTAATATTATTAAAAAAAATATTTGGTTTGGAAGAATTAAAGTTGCCAATACCCGAGCTATTAGATGTAACCGTATTCCCTGTAATGGTTGGTGAGGAGGTATCATTGTATATTCCGTAGCTATTCGATATAATCGTATTCTTAGTAATGGTTGGTGAGGAGGCATAATTGTATATTCCGTAGCTGCCATTCCCTGTAATAATGTTCCCGCTGATAGTTGCCGTGGAATATTTATTGTTGTAAATCCCGTAGGTATTATTATTGACGGTGTTCCCAGTGATATATCCCGAGGTTATAATGTGAATTCCATAAGTGCCTCCCGTGATGGTAAGGCCAGAAATAGTTGCATGAGTAATCCCAGAAGGTAGTGTTATGACATTGT
>MEPC01000008.1 GCA_001769655.1 Bacteroidetes bacterium RIFCSPLOWO2_12_FULL_37_12
TGCAGTGATCAGGCACAAATAGAAATTACTGTAAATGACAATCCTTCAATCACTTTTAATTCACTTTCTCCGGTTTGTGAGAATTCTTCTCCGATTTTGCTTAATGCTCAGCCAAACGGCGGTAACTTTTCAGGAACCGGTGTTGTTAATGGAAATCAATTCGATCCTGCTATTGCAGGTACTGGCAATCATATTATCAGTTATACATATACAGACATTAATGGATGCAGTTCAACGCAATCTCAAACAATTTCAGTTTATAGTTCACCAACCTTATATATTAATCCTATTTCACCATTATGCGAAAATTCATCGGCAGTAACAATCAGTGCCACTCCTACCGGTGGAATATTTTCCGGGACTGGTGTAATAAATAATGATCAATTTGACCCCTCTCTTGCTGGGGTAGGCACTCACGTCATTTCTTATTATTATTCAGACATTAACGGATGCAGTAGTACTGTATCTGAAAACATTATTGTTAATCCATTACCCACTGCCACTATTGATTATGTTGATCCTTTATGTGCTACTGCTCCTTCTGTGATTTTGATCGGGACGCCCTCAGGTGGCACATTTAGTGGAAACGGAGTAACAGGGAATATTTTTGATCCCGCAGATGCAATGATTGGTAATAATTTTATCACCTATTCTTACACGGATGGCAACGGTTGTTCTATACAGTCAGGAATATTTATAAAAGTAAACTCTATTCCAGTTGTATCCATAGATCCATTATCTCCTATTTGTGTTGATGCCGGAATCATACAATTATCAGCAAATCCCACCGGAGGTATTTTTAACGGACCTGGAATTTCCGGTGATACATTTGACCCTTCGTTGACCGGAGCAGGGACATTCACTATTTCATATACCTACACAAGTAGTTTCGGTTGCACGAATACTTCCACTCAAACAATTGTTGTAAATAATTTACCAACAATTACATTTGAGCCGGTTAGTCCTACCGCACCTCTTTGTGAAAATTCATCAATAGTGACACTCGTTGCGACGCCGGTCGGAGGTGCTTTCAGTGGAAATGGAGTAATGAATGGAAATCAGTTTGACCCATCCGTTGCCGGTTCCGGGACACATGCTATTACTTATACATTTACGGATGATAATGGGTGTACAAATTCTGCCAACCAGTATGTTGTTGTTGGAATGGTTACAGCAGTTTCAATTAATTCCATTCAACCGGTTTGTGTTTACTCAGCTGTAATAACATTAACAGGAGTACCGGCAGGTGGCGCTTTCAGTGGAAATGGAGTTTCGGGTAATATATTTACTCCATCTGCACAAATTGTGGGTAATAATGTAATTACGTACACTTATGTTAATGGGGATGGATGTATTTCTTCTGCTTCAACCATAGCGGTTGTTTACCCTCTTCCTGTCGTAACTATTTCAACCGTTTCACCTCTATGTGCTAATGCTAACCCCGTTGTTTTAAACGGAAGTCCTGTAGGAGGCACTTTTGTTGGGATGGGTGTTTCTGGTAATATTTTCAATCCATTAAACGCTCTGGTTGGAGCAAATATAATTACTTACAATTACACTGACTTAAATGGTTGTTCCAACTTTGACAACCAATCAATTATTGTTTACGGGATTCCTTCTGTTGATTTTTCTGTAGTGACACCAATTTGTATAAATTCCTCTGTTATCACAATGGTTGCAACACCCACCGGGGGTGTCTTTACCGGAAATGGAGTAGTAAATGGAAATCAATTTGACCCTTTCGTTTCAGGCATAGGTCAACATACAATCACTTATACATATACTGATGCTAATGGCTGTTCAAATAGTGCCACGCAAGTAATTTCAGTAAACGAATTACCTGTTGTAACCATTGATCCTGTTAATCCTATTTGTATAAATGAAAACGAAATTACTTTAAATGGTTCTCCTTCAGGAGGTATATTTAGTGGCACTGGAGTCAGTAATGGTGTTTTCTATCCATCCATTGCAGGAGTAGGGGTTCATTCCATTACTTATAGTTACACTAATGTTAATGGTTGCACCAATACAGCCGCAATAAATATTACTGTAAACGGATTGCCATCGGTTACAATGGACCCAATTTCCGATGTGTGTATTGATGGCAGTGATGTTACACTAATTGCAAATCCTACCGGTGGCATATTCACAGGCGCTGGTGTCACCGGTAATATTTTTTCTCCTTTAAACGCTGGTTTAGGAACACACACAATCACTTATATTTATGCAGACGCTAATGGTTGTACAAATTTCACTTTTCAAATTGCCAATGTTTATCCAAAACCAATAGTGGCTATAGGAATGATTGATCCACTTTGTTTAAATGCTCAACCTGTACAATTGTATGGGAAACCCCTCGGCGGTATTTTTTCAGGTGTTGGTGTTAATGGAAACTTTTTTGACCCCACTGTTGCAGGACCTGGGGCTAACACCATTACCTATACTTATACTGATATTCATGGCTGTACCGGATATGCCAGCTTTACGGTCACTGTTTTCCCTTTACCTTCAGTTTCAATAAATCCCGTTCCTGTTCTTTGTGAAACAGATTCCCCGGTAACCCTTTCCGGCTATCCATCCGGAGGTATTTTCAGCGGTAACGGGGTATCGGGAAATACCTTTGACCCAAGTGTCACTGGTGCCGGTAATTTTGTCGTTTATTATACATGGACTGATCAGAATGGGTGTTCAAATACTGCTAAAACAATTATTATAGTAAATAAAAATCATTGTGAAGTCAATCCTGATTTTAATTATACGAATGGAAATTGTGGCACTGTAACCTTTTATGACAAGAGTATTACGGAATGTAATACAGGTATAACCAACTGGTTCTGGAGCTTCGGTGACGGTACAACTTCTACTGCGCAGGATCCATCACATATTTACGCTGTACAAGGAACCTATTACGTTTGTCTCAATGTATATGCATCCAATGGTAGTATGGTTTGTAAAAACTCTATCTGCAAGAAAATAGATGTGAAATTCGAGGATGTTTGTGAAATGGATGCAAAATTCACGTTCAAATATGGTAAATGTGGTACAATTTATTTTACAGATCTGAGTTCCGTTACGTGTCACACAACTATAAGCTCATGGTATTGGGAATTTGGTGATGGCACTGCTTCCAACCTTCAAAATCCTTCCCATGTTTATAATAATCCGGGAAACTACATAGTTTGCCTTACTATTTTCGGCGATAATGGAATTGTAAAATGCAAAGACCGTATTTGTGTCACCATAAAAACAGATTATAAACAGACACCTTGTGCTTTGTATCCAGGATTCAACTATACAAATAATAATAATTTGTATTGGTTCAAAGATGCATCCTTTGCAGGTACTGGTACAACTATTACCGGATGGTTCTGGAGCTTCGGGAATGGTTACACTTCTACACTGCAAAATCCCTCTCACACATATTTAAAACCGGGATATTATAAGGTCTGCCTTACTATTTATGGAGAAAATTGCGGACAAAAATGTTCGAAGCAAATATGTTACACCATTTTTGTAAAAGGACCGATTTATAATTGTATTGTTACCGCTAATTTTAATTTTAAAGGAATTGGCTATACAAAACAATTTGCAGAAGTTAGTTTTCTTTCGGCTGGTACAACCATAACCGGATGGTATTGGAATTTTGGCGATTGCACATCATCAACTAATCAAAATCCCATTCATACATTTCCCGCAAATGGAATTTACAATGTTTGCCTCACTGTTTATGCTGTAAACGGAAATCAGGTTTGCAAAAATACTGTATGCAGAAAGGTATATGTTTATGGAAAATCTAACTATTGTGGATCTGAGGCAGATCTAAAATACAGTCATAAGGATAAAATGACCGTTGATTTTATGGACGAGTCAATGGTTTCCGAAAACAGAAAAATAATATCGTATGAATGGGATTTTGGCGATGGCACTAAATCAAATGCGAAGAATAATGAACATACATACCAACACGAAGGTAAATACGAGGTGTGTTTAACAATCACTTCTACTAACGGAATAGATGTTTGTTCAGATAAAATTTGTCAGACAATAGAAATTTCTTTATCCTCGGAAATGTTACGGGAAACTTCAGAATCAGCAAGTATAGACATGGGACAAAAGATGGATTCGGTTCAATTTTTTATATATCCGAATCCTGCTCAGGAAAAGATTTCCATTAATTACGATGTTCCGGCAATAGGAGAAATCTGGCTGGAGATTTTTGACAACAAAGGAACCAGAGTAGATGCTTACATTATTGACCCCGTTCAGAAAAACAAAGAGATTCTAATTTATGGATTGAATGAAGGATTATATTTTGTTAAATTATTTGTGAATAATTCTCAGATGGCAGTGAGAAAGGTGATAGTGATAAGGTGAGGGATATAGCAACACGCTTAGTAATTGATTTCCTTCATAAAAAAACTACAATAGAATTTTTTTTATTATTACATGAAAAATATCTTTCATTCTGAAATTCCTGCACTTAATAATACAATTTTACGTATGTTGTTATTTTGCTTTTATATTTTATTTGCAAATACTACTTATGCTCAGGATTATTCAATGGAAATTAAAAAAATGTTAGCAACTAAAGAGGATGTGGATATCAGTTATACTGATTTACTCGGTAAAACTGATGATTATTATTTTCTTTCCGGAGATTCACTATATGTAAAGGTAAAGAACATATTATTTCAAAAGTATGTATGTAACTTAAAGGAGATAAACTATTCAAAATGTAGAATTTGGGAAAACCAGTTCAGTTCACAAATAAATTCTGTAGAACATGTTTATTCTTTACAATTGGAATTTCTTAAAGGTAAAAACAAATATTATATAAGAGATGGGAAAACTCTTATACCAGATTCGACTATTTTAGATTTAAACTTTTTAAATAAAAAAATGGCTGAACAGGCATTAGTATATTTAAAACAACATGCTGATAAAATAGAAACAAAAACTGGGACAGTTGATACCAGTCGTTTTGATTTATTTGATTTTTCAAAAAATGATTATCAATATAAATATAATAGCGATATTGAAAATTCTGAATCAGAAAAAACTGTAAAAATAGGCACACAAACATGGACAATTAACAATTTGAATGTAAGTAAATTTGCCGATGGAAATACGATTCCCGAAGCAAAAACTAAAGAAGAATGGTCAAAAGCATGCAATGAGAAAAAACCAATCTGGTGCTATTATGATTTCAAGTCAAGTAATGGTGAAAAGTACGGAAAATTGTACAATTGGTATGCAGTAATTGACCCACATGGACTAGCGCCAGAAGGGTTCCACATCCCAAGTATGACAGAATTTTCTACATTGATTAAATTTTTAGGATTTGAATCAGCTTTAAAACTTAAAAGTACAAGTGATTGGGATGTGAACGATGTTGATTATGAAGAAGATGATAAACCCGGTAATGGAGATAATCAAAGCGGTTTTAATGGAAAACCGGGTGGCTATTATATGGGTAAAGGTTACGAAATTTCTAAAGATATTCAAAAAGTGGGAAGATGGTGGAGTTCCACTGAGGAAGATATATCGAGGGCTTATTATCTATCGTTAAGTTATATGATATTCTTTGCTATTGAAGATAATAGTGTAAGTAAGGATTTTGGATTATCTATTAGATGTATTAAAAATTAAGTTTGAATAAATACAAAAAAATCAAAAAATCTGTTTAGCATGAAATCTAACTTTTTTTTACACACCATTATATCCAACTATTTTTTAAAAAACTCTATTTTCTCTCCAACAAAGCTCTATACATTGTATCGCTTGTTGTCTTTACACCGGAAATGTAATCATCAGAAATCTTCCTATAAATTTTTTCATTTTCCAATTGCGTATTCAATTTTTCGTTTTAAAAAGAAAAAACAGAGCAGGTCGTGTAAATCAATTTTCCAGAAGGTTTCAAATAAGACGACAAATTTTTTAGTATTGTAGATTGAAGTAAATTAAATTTCTCAAGAGCATTTTCGTTACATGACTGCATGGCTTCCGGTGTCCGCGCCCAAGTACCTGAGCCGGAACATGGAGCATCTACCAGTATAAAATCAAAAAGCATATCTGGCATGTCGGGTTTTGTAAGGTCTATATTTGTTGTACAAATTTGTTTATGACCTGCTTTATTTAACCGCTCTTTCAAATTGAAAAGCATGGTATCTCTGACATCAGAGCAGAAAAGATGTATGGTTGGAAATTTATCAAGCAACAATAAACTTTTCCCTCCCGAGCCGCAACAGCAATCCCAAACATGACAGTTTTCCGGAATCTTAATATTTTCAAAAATCCTTTGCGAAGAAATATCCTGTATTTCAAACCACCCTTTCCGGAACGATTCAAGATTTTGCAAGGGCGTTTGAGGAGGAAACGATAATGATTGAGGAAATGCGGGGTTTTCTTCAAAGACAAATAATGCCTGCGCCAATTCATTTTTAACAAACGTTTCAAAGCCATTTCGTAAACGAATCCAAACATGGGGAGGGTTAAACATGCTTAATGCCCATTCCTGTTTATTAATTTTTTCGGAAATAAATGGCAAACAGTGACATAAGTCAAAAAGATTAAAATCAGGAAAAATGTTTTTAACAACACCCAATTTTTCTTCCAAGGGCGTGGAAGGATTTGCATTTTTTAGCCACAAATTGGTTTCCGATAAGTAATTCAATAATTCACTGTTTTCCAATGAACAAAGAAATAGTCCAATAGATAACCGTTCGTTGAAATTTCTATTTATCAAAATATTCCCCAACCGCAGATATGAATAAACTCCCTGCCTGATTGCTCTCCTGTCACGGGAGCCAAGAAACCGATGGTTATTAAAATAATTACTCATAAATTGATGCATGGGAATAGTATTAGTGACATCAGGGTAGTTTTTAGAAACGTCCTTAGTATTATTGAATTTTCCCAATATTGTTTCAATGTGGGAAAGTTGATGGTATTCTTTAGAATTTGTTTTCAATTTTGTTATAGTGATGGTTCTTCAAAGACCACGAATTTACAAAAATCTTATGTAAATTTGCAGTGGTAGTACGGGTAGTATGTCACGCAAAAGCGCAATGTACGCAAAGAAATAAATCAGTAACTCATTTAACTTTATAAATTGTAAAAAAAAATGAAAACGAAAAAATTATTTTCCCTTGCTGTTATAACCATGGTTTTTATCATGAATTTTTTATTTTCCTGTAAAAAGGATGATAACAGAACCATCACAGAGAAAATTATAGATGTGGTATTATCTCCCTCAGATGATAAAGCGCTTGGGCTGAAGGTCGTTACCGAAATAGAATCCAATCCAACCGAATATCCGGTATTGAATGAAACTACGTATCCTATTCCCTATCAGCACATCCGGCGCATCAAGGACGTTATATTAAACAGCGGGAAAATAAAACATAAAACAGAGTTTGAATGGATTGTCAAAATAATCCAGAAAGATGATGTATTAAATGCGTTCTGTACGCCGGGGGGCTACATATATGTATATACCGGTTTAATTAAATATCTTGATACGGAAGACCAGCTTGCGGGAGTGTTAGGTCATGAAATTGGTCATGCCGACTTGCGACATTCAACTGATATGATGGTTGCCCAATACGGAGCGGCATTTCTTATGGAAATTGTTTTAGGCAAGGCGAGTCAATCAACTGTAGCTCAAGTATCAAAATCTATCGTAGGTTTACAGTTTAGCAAAACGAATGAAACGGAATCAGATACGATCTCTGTAAGGTATTTATCTCCTACTTCTTACCAATGTAGCGGAGCATCCGGATTTTTTGAAAAATTGGAAGCAGATGGAAAAGGTTGCAATTCATTAAAAGAATTCTTCAGCACACATCCATGCCCCGACAACCGGATTCAAAATATTAAAACAAAAGCGCAAAATTTAGGATGTAGCACTACTCCTATTGGAGGAACATCCTACCAGGAATTTAAGAGTAGCTTGCCTTGAGGGAAGGGGTAGGGTATAGATAGGGGTATAGGGGTATAGAGGTATAGGGGTATAGAGGTATAGGGTATAACGAATCTCTCGCCCCTCTCCTTTTTTTGGAGAGTGGTTGGGGTGAGGTCTTTAATATCATGACTAAAACCATCGAACTTAACGAAATCCGGAAATTCGGAAATCTTGAACTTCTTGCCCGCCAATTGGTGGAAGGATTTATCACCGGATTGCATAAAAGTCCGTACCATGGTTTCTCTGTGGAATTTGCAGAGCATAAGTTATATAATCAAGGGGAAAGCATTCGCAACATTGATTGGAAATTATATGCGCGTACCGACAGGATGTATGTAAAACGTTTTGAAGAAGAAACAAATCTGAGAGCGGTAGTATTACTTGATATTTCCGGTTCTATGTATTACCCAAAAGAAACTTCAGGAAAATTGACTTTTTCTATTATGGCATGTGCCGCCTTACTCTATTTATTGCATCGTCAGAGAGATGCTTTCGGATTAACTACATTCTCTGATGAAATTATATCTTCCTTTGATCCTAAATCAAGTACACTACAATTAAAAACAATTTTTTCACATCTTGAAAATTTACTTTCCAGTGGACCGGTTTTTAAAAAGTCATCAGTGACACAAACCATTCATACAATTGCAGATAAAATACATAAGCGTTCTCTTGTTATTTTATTTACCGATATGTTTGATAACACAGAAAATTCAAATGATATTTTTAATGCGTTACAACATCTCAAACATAATAAACATGAAGTCATCCTCTTTCATGTTCGTGATAAAAAAACAGAAGAGTTGTTTGAATTTGAAGATCATCCTTACCGGTTTATAGATCTCGAATCAAACGAAGAATTACGAATTCAAACGCATCAGGTAAAGAACGAATATGTGCAATTAATGAATGAGTTTACAAAATCTTTAAAAATAAAATCAGCACAATATCAAATTGATTACATAGATGCAGATATTCAGGAGGGATATGAACAAATATTATTGCCTTATTTGGTGAAAAGAACAAAATTGGGATGAAAATCCACCCACACAAATAATAATGATTTCATTTCCAAATGCCAAAATCAATCTGGGTCTGAACATTCGTGGTAAAAGAACGGATGGCTACCATGATATTGAAACATGCTTTTATCCTGTAAAATGGAATGATATTCTTGAAATAGTACCTTCCGCTAAAACAACAATTTCTTTATCGGGAAGAAAAATTTTGGGAAAACCGGAGGAGAATTTATGCTTTAAAGCATATCAATTGCTGAAAGATGATTACGAACTGCCGCCTGTAACCATTTATCTCCACAAAGTGATTCCCATGGGAGCTGGTTTAGGAGGCGGTTCTTCTGATGCCGCTTTTACACTGAAATTATTGAATGAACTTTTTTTAATCGGATTAACTCAGGTACAATTAAGTTATTATGCCGGTTTGTTGGGTTCTGACGTAACTTTTTTTCTGAAAAATTCAGTTGCCATTGGAACCGGAAAGGGAAATATTTTGGAAGATTGTTCGCTTTCATTAGAAAATTATTATTTAGTTTTGGTATTTCCCGAAATACATTGTTCAACAATTTCAGCGTACAAAAAAATTAAAACTGATCCCAACTATAACTTGAAAAGGAATCTTGTAAAACCAATTCTGGAATGGGAAAATTGTATTATAAATACGTTTGAGGATTGTATCTTTTCAACTTTCCCTGAAATAAAAAAAATAAAAGATACCCTTTATGATAAAGGGGCAGTTTTTAGTTCCTTGTCTGGTTCCGGTTCAACCGTTTTTGGCATTTTTGAAAAAGAACCTGATAATATAAAATCGTCTTTTCCCAAAAATTATGAAGTCAATATTCAAAAAGGGAGATAAGAAAACATTTTCCAAAAAAGTTCTGCAGGAAGATACTGCCAATTTTGAATCCGGTCAGGTCCATCCTTTTTATTCAACATTTGCTATTGCAAGAGACGCAGAATGGACAGGAAGATTATTTGTGCTGGATATGAAAGAGGAGGATGAAGAAGGAATCGGAACCTTGGTTAAGATTGAACACAAAGCACCCGCATTTATTGGTGATGTTATTGAATTTACTTCTACATTGGTGTCACTGATTGGAAATGAACTTATGACTGCTTTTATTGCCCGCTGTGATAAAAAAATTATTGCAACAGGAGTTACAGGGCAAAAGGTTCTTAAAAAGGAGAAAATCAGGAAATTATTAAAAATGGTATAGGGGTATAAAGGTATAATGGTATAGGGGAAATACAATAATTAAGCCCTTATACCCCTATGCCCTTATACACTATACCCATTTTCTTTTAATACAATTGTTTCAATTCACACAACAAATGGTTATATCTAATAAAACTGCTGGATTTAATTATTTTCTTCTTGAAAAATTTACGGCTGGTATTGTGCTAAGAGGAACAGAAATAAAATCTATCCGGAAAGGGGAAGCAAATCTGAAAGATAGTTTTGCATATATTCACAACGGGGAGGCACTTGTAAAAAACATGCATATTTCTCCCTTAAAGAATGCGGGTATTTATAATCATGAACCGGAAAGAATCAAAAAATTATTGCTCACCACCCGGGAGATAAGAAAGATTTCGAATAAACTAAAAGATAACGGAATTACATTGGTTCCGGTGAAGATTTTTATAAATGAAAAAGGATTGTGTAAAATGGAAATTGCGTTGGCGAAAGGTAAAAAACAATATGATAAACGGGAAACAATTAAAAAACGGGATGCGGAGAGGGAGATGAAGGAATAAAAAATTATAACCAATAGTTTCCCTTCTCAATCAACGTCCCCGCAATCTTTCTTCTCAGTGCCACTCCATTTACGGGCTCTGTTTTAGTGAATCTTTTCAATCCCATCAATAACATCCTCTGCTCATCACCGGATGCCACTGAAAGTGCAGTGCATTTTCCATGATAATTGATTTTTTCAGCGGTTTCAAAAAATAATATTTTCATAATCAATTGTGCCACCTCAGCGTGTGCATGATTCAGTACAGCTAATTTTCTGGCACGCAAAAATACCGACTCAGTAAGATAGGTTTCAATTATCATGTCCGCTATATGCATCAGCACTTCCTGCTCTGATTCTAATTTCTGCATAAGCTTTTGAGCAGAATATCCTGCTATCAGCAAAATACTTTTTTTGAAACCTGTGAGAGCTTTTGATTCATTGGAAAATGGTTCTCCATCAGTGCCACTCATATCCGGAATACCCATCAATTCTTTTTGGAGTGCCATTGCAGGTCCCATCAGGTTCAGTTTTCCCTTCATGGCTCTTTTCATCAGCATATCCACAATCAGCATGCGGTTGATTTCATTGGTTCCTTCAAAAATCCTGTTAATCCGAGAGTCGCGGTAACAGCGATCCATCATATAATCGGCTGAATAGCCATAACCCCCGTAAATCTGCACTCCTTCATCTACACAGAAATCGAGTGTTTCCGAGCCATTTACTTTAAGAATGGATGCCTCGATGGCAAATTCTTCTACTCCCGCCATGTGGGCAGGAGCATATTCCAATCCCTGCGATTTAAAAGATTCAGTGGCACTTTCTATATTTTTCCCAGTCCGGTACAAAGCTGATTCAACAGCAAAAATTCGAATTGCCTGTTCAGCGAGTTTATGTTGAATAGCGCCAAATTCAGCGATTCTTTTTCCGAACTGCATCCGATCCAGTGCATATTTTACTGAACCACTGGAAGTATTTTTAGCCGCTCCTAAAGCCGCGGCGGAAAGTTTGATTCTTCCCATATTCAAAATATTAAATGCAATCTTATGTCCTTTTCCAATTTCTCCTAAAAGGTTTTCTTTGGGAATTTTACAATCAGTTAAAAAAACCTGCCGGGTAGAGGAACCTTTGATACCCATTTTATGCTCCTCCTCCCCTACTGTAAACCCACTTGAATTTCTTTCAATAATAAATCCGGTGAATTTGTCTCCGTCAACTTGCGCAAACACAATAAATACATCTGCAAAGCCGGCATTGGTAATCCACATTTTCTGACCGTTTAAAATCCATGACTTGCCATCAGCGCTTCGAACCGCTTTTGTTTTTGCGGCAAGAGCGTCAGAACCGGAACCTGGCTCCGTCAAACAATAGGCGGCTTTCCACTCACCGGTAGCAAGTTTTGGGAGATATTTTTGTTTTTGCGCTTCGGTTCCAAAAAATAAGGTCGGCAATGAACCTATACAGGTATGAGCACTTATAGCTACTGCGAATGAGTGACCTTTTCCTTGTTTCTCACTCAATAAAAGATTAGTAGTAAAATCTTTTCCAAGCCCCCCATAGCCATCGGGAATTGCTGTTCCCAACAATCCCAACTCCCCAGCTTTATTTAACAGTGACACTATCAACCCGGGCTCTTGTTTGTCAATAGCATCCAACTTATTCATAACTTCCGAATCGAGAAATTCATTACAGGCATCTGCCATCATTTTTTGTTCTTCGTTGAATTCTTCGGGGATGAAAACTTCGTTGAAGTCGGTTTCTTTGACGATAAAATCGCCGCCGATGGAATGAGTTTGAGTAGTTTGCATATTATTTATTTTTTACAATTTTTCAAATATCCCCGCTATACCCTGCCCACCTCCTACACATAAACTCACCATGCCATACTTCTGCTTTCTCCTTTCCATTTCATTCAATAATTGAATCGTAAGTTTTGTGCCGGAGCATCCGAGTGGATGACCTAAGGCAATAGCGCCTCCGTTTACATTTACAATTTCAGGATTAATATTTAATTCCCGTACAACAGCTACTGCCTGCGAGGCAAATGCTTCATTCAATTCCAATTGTTCAATATCTTGTAATTTCAAACCGGCATTTTTTAACGCAATTGGTATTGCGGCTACGGGTCCAATTCCCATAACTTCAGGATTTACTCCGGCTACCCCATACCCGACTAATCTAGCTACGGGTTTCAGCCCTAATTCTTTCATCATTTTTTCCGACATTACAATTACAAATGCCGCCCCATCAGATGTCTGGGATGAATTTCCTGCTGTCACTGTTCCTTTTTCTGCAAATACCGGTTTTAGTTTTGAAAGTGCATCAAGGGTGGTATCTTTACGGGGTCCCTCATCTGTTTTAATGGCAAGTTTTCTGCTTTTTCTTTTTTCGTTTTCATCGAGATATATTTCTTCAATTTCTAAAGGGGCAATTTGGTTTGAAAAATATCCATGCTCAATGGCTTTTACCGCTTTTTGGTGTGAGTAGAATGAAAAAGTATCCTGGTCTTCTCTCGAAATTTTGTAGTTGGATGCCACTGCTTCTGCAGTTAAACCCATGTTGATATACCATTGCGGATTTTCAACCGCTATTTTATAATTTGGCATGGTTTTCCATCCTACGGTAGGAACCAACGACATGGACTCAGTTCCACCGGCAATGATACATTCTGCCATACCGGAACGGATTTTGGCTATTGCTATAGAAATAGTTTCAAGACCTGAAGCACAATATCTGTTTATAGTAACCCCTGGAACATGCTGAGGCAAGCATTGCAAACTAATCATTCTTCCCATCTGTAAACCTTGTTCTGCTTCGGGGACTGCATTTCCAACAATCAAATCATCAATTCGTGAGGGGTCTAATTGTGGCACTGATTTCAAGAGGTATCTGATGATTTCTGCGGCTAAGTCATCAGGACGTGTGAATCTGAATCCGCCTTTTTTTGCTTTTCCAACTGCTGATCGGAAACCAGCAATAATATACGCTTCATTCATGGTTCAAATATCCATTATAATTTTTATTTATACAATATCAGGATAAAATCAAGTTTTATGTCTATAATACGCGAACCGAGAAATACGAAGAACTTTGTTTCTACATATACCTCCAAAGGGTAAATTTATTTTTGAGGTGTTGGAAAATTTCTGACAGTTCAATTAGGGACATTCCATCATTTCACCAGCACCTAAAATATGAATTAGCCGAATTTTTGGGTTAATTTATTTTTGAGGAGTTGGAAAATTTCTGGCTGTCCCGTTAGGGACAAAATATCGGTAGAAAGAAATTTCCATGTTTTATCTTTAAGTGCCGTAGGCACGAAATATTTGTGTATAGGTGTTGCCAAGTTCATTATATTTCGTCCATAAAGGGACTTAGATTCGATGCAATGTCTTTTCTACCGATATTAAGTCCCTAAATGGACTTAAATTGTAATAGTATATGCAATGTTCATTATTTTTCAGCACATCAAAAATAAATCAGCCAACATTTTCATGTTTCCGAAATTTAGTATTATTTTATATATATTTGCCGGATTCAAATTTTTTAGCACTATTCAGCCACTATATTTTAAATGAAATTTAGTATTTTTTATTTTTCTTTTATCATATCTATATTTCCTGTTTACGGGCAGGCGCCTCAATCAGTAATTCGTGAAGTTGAAAAAATCAACAATAAAACTTCTATTCAATATTCAGAGCTTATTTCTGCCACAGAACTTAAAAAACATCTTACCATACTCGCCAGTGATAGCTTGGAAGGAAGGGAAACTACCAAACCGGGACAAAAAAAAGCCGCAGAATATATACGAAAGCATTTTATTAATCTTGGGTTAAAGCCCCCGGTTGCTGTCAATGACACTTTTTCATATTATCAAACTTTTGAATTAATCGAATCATCCTGGGGGAAAGACATCTATATTACACACAACAATAAAAAATACAACTTTATAGATGATTTCTTTTGTTTTTCAGGAGCCAGAACCCAGAAACCGGTTAAACAGGAATTTGTTTTTTGTGGTTATGGCATTGATGATGAAAATTTTTCTGATTTTACCCAAAAAGATGTAAAAGGAAAATTAATACTGATTTTGGAAGGTGAACCAAAATTTACCAAATCGTCCTATTCACTTAAAAAGAAAAACTATTGGACCCTTAATTGGCGCAGTAAATTAATAGCGGCAAAAAATAAAGGAGCAACCGGTATTATTCACATTACAGGACTCGGCGACTATTCGTTTATAGAGCGGAGTGAAATGTCAAAACATTATTTTGAACAAAGTGCTCTTCACCTTCCCGAAGAATTGCAAGAAGAAGAAAAAGATTTCTCCAGTATCTTTATTTCTCCTGAAATGGGAGCCGATTTATTGGGACTTTCCGTAAGTGATTTGAAAAAGTATGTATCAAAGGTCAATAAAAAATGCAAACCACTGCCCATTAAGAGTTCATATAATCCTGAATTAACATTAAATATTGAAAGGAATTTTCAAAAAGTTTCCACTGAGAATGTACTGGGTTTTCTCGAAGGAACTGATAAAAAAGATGAATTGATCGTACTTACAGCCCACTATGACCACATTGGCATTATAGATGGTGACATTTACAATGGCGCCGATGATGATGGTAGTGGCACTGCGGCAGTTTTACAAATAGCCGCCGCTTTTGCTAATGCATCTAAAGATGGTTTTCGACCCAGAAGAAGCATTCTATTCATGCCGGTTACCGGTGAAGAAAAAGGGTTACTTGGTTCAAAATACTATTCTGAAAACCCTGTTTTTCCTATATCAAACACCATTGCCAACCTGAATACTGACATGATTGGCAGAATTGATTCGGTTCATAGAAATAATCCTAATTATATTTACCTCATCGGGTCCGATAAATTATCAACGGAATTGCATGCTATCAGCGAAGATATGAACAACACATTTACACATTTATTGATTGACTATACTTTTAATGACCCCGATGACCCTAACCGTTTTTATTATCGTAGCGACCATTATAACTTCGCACAGAAGGGGATTCCCATCATCTTTTATTTTAATGGAGTACACGAGGATTACCATCAACCGGGTGACGAAGTACAAAAAATAAATTTTGATAAAATGGAAAAAATAACCCGTTTGATTTTTCATACCGCATGGGAACTTGCAAATCGTGAAAAAAGGATTGTTGCTGATAAATTACCAAAAACAAAATGAACCCGATTGCTTCACAATTTTTAATTGATGCTACCGGTAAATCTGCAGATAAGGAACACCAACGTAAAATCCTTTTTAATATAAAAAAATATGATGATACCGTTAAAACCGGAATGTTGCAATTCAGTGATCTGGAAATGGCGCGTGAGCGGGCATCGAGCATTAAAACGCGTGTTATTGAAAATTTAGACAAATACCTTACTGATTTTGAAAAAAATATTTCGGCAAGGGGCGCTAAAGTTATCTGGGCTCCCGATAAGTATGCCGCTCTAAGGGAAATTGATAAAATTCTCCTGAGAAAAAATGCCCGACTGGTAGTTAAATCAAAATCAATGACCACTGAAGAAATTGATTTGAACGAACATCTTGAAAACAAGGGAATGGAGGTTATCGAAACAGACCTCGGTGAATTTATTGTACAGTTGGCAGGACAAAAGCCGTATCATATAGTGACACCTGCCATGCACATGTCAAAAGAAGATGTTTCGGATTTATTTCATAAAAAACTTAACATTCCAAAAACAAATGACCCCCGCCAGCTTACCCTTGCGGCAAGAAATATTTTACGTGATAAATATCTGAATGCCCAAGTTGGAATTACAGGTGCTAATTTTTTAATTGCTGACATAGGAGGTATCTCATTGACAGAAAATGAAGGAAATGCCCGGCTAAGCACTACATTCCCAAGAACCCATATAGTAATTGCAGGTATCGAAAAAATTATTCCTTCCTTGCAGGATCTTTCTTTGTTTTTACCATTGCTTGCCACTCGTGGCACCGGGCAGAATGTTACCGTTTATAATACCATTTTATCCGGACCCCGTCAAGCAGAAGAAACCGATGGACCCGATGAAATGTATGTTATTTTACTTGATAATGGTCGTACGAATTTGCTTGAAAAAGAAGATAAAAGAGAAGCGCTGAAGTGCATCCGTTGCGGTGCTTGCCTGAATGCCTGTCCGGTTTATAAAAATATTGGCGGTCATGCATATAATACTACTTATAGCGGTCCTATTGGCTCGGTAATTACTCCTCATTTCCGTTCCATGGATGATTTTAATCATCTTAGTTTTTCCAGCTCTCTTTGTGGTGCCTGTACTGAAGTTTGTCCGGTAAAAATTGAATTGCATAAATTACTACTTTTGAATCGCAAAGAAACCATTACGTTAGGATTGTCGGGGAATAAAGAAAATATTGGTATATGGATGTGGAAGTATGCTATGAAAGACCGCTCACGACTTAATAAACTTAAGGGAAATATTAAAAATTCGTTCCTGAAAATATTATTTAAAGCAAGTTGGGGAAAAAGACGAAAGCTACCTGTCGTAGCTATTAAATCGTTTAATCAACTCTGGAGGGAGAGAAGGGGGAAATGAGATTTTTTTAAGTATATTTGTTGTACTCTTAAATACGATGACTCAAACTTTAACAACGCAAGGTATCCGGGTTTCTGTAAAAACCCAGTTTCAACCATCTCACTCTGAGCCACAACATTCCTGTTTTGTTTTTGCTTATCAAATTCTTATTGAAAACACAAGCGGCTTTACAGTACAATTACTTAATCGCCACTGGAATATTATTGACTCTTTAAATGAGAAAAAAGAAGTAAAAGGTGAGGGTGTGGTTGGAGTAATGCCAACAATTGAACCGGGCGAAAAATATGAATATATATCGGGATGTAATCTTAGGTCTGAAATGGGTAAAATGTATGGTGTTTACTTGTTTGAAAGAAAACCAGACGGCAAATTGTTTGAGGTAAAAATTCCCGAATTTCAGTTAATTATGCCTGCAAAAAATAATTGAAACTCCTTTAAGATGGCTGAACCTGGGTTTCCGGGACTTGAATTTTTTCACTTATCTTTTCTTTTATCCGCGCATGTTTCCCTTTTACTCCTCTCAAATAAAATAATCTTGCTCTTCTGACTTCCCCTTTTTTCTTTACTTCAATCTTGTCAATGTTGGGAGATAATAATGGAAAAACCCTTTCAACTCCTACTCCATGAGAAATTTTACGAACTGTAAATGTTTTGCCATTTCCACTCCCTCTTCGTTGAATGACTGTCCCCATAAATTGCTGAATTCTTTCTTTGCTACCCTCAAATATTTTATAGTGAACATTGATGGTATCACCGGAACTAAAATCTGGTAAATTAATTCCCCGTTTCAAATCTTCGGCTTCAACTTTCTTGAGTATTTCGAATGTTTTCATGAGTTCTACGTGTTTAAGAAGGTGCAAATATACATATTTTTTCTTTATCCTTTATCCTTCTTCCTTTATCCTTTCCTCTCCGGTCGCCTTTTCTTCGTTCTTTCCAATGCTCTCTCCAAGTGCCACGCATCTATTTTCTTATGATCGCCAGATAATAATACTTTGGGAACTTTCAAACCTCTGAATTCAGCAGGTCGGGTATATAAAGGAACATCCAACAAATCACCCTGAAATGAATCATTTAAGGCAGAAGTTTCGTCTGAAATTGCTCCAGGAAGTAATCGTACAATGGCATCCGTTAGAACCGCCGCTGGAATTTCACCCCCCGAAAGAACATAATTACCGATACTGATTTCCTTAGTAATGAAATGTTCCCGTACTCTTTCATCTATCCCTCGATAATGCCCACATAATAAAATAATATTAGTTAACAAAGAAAAACGGTTTATTAATTTTTGATTAAGCAATTCTCCATCCGGTGAAAGAAAAATAATCTCATCATAATTTCTTTCGCTTTTTAAATGCTCAATGCATAATGCAATCGGTTCAATCATCATCACCATACCCGGTCCACCCCCATAAGGATAATCATCCAGCTTTTTATGCTTGTCGGTTGAAAATTTTCTTAAATCGTGAATAAGAATTTCCACCAATCCTTTATCTTTTGCTCTTTTGATAATTGAGTGGTCAAAGGGTCCACTAAGAAGCCCTGGTAGTGAAGTGATTATGTCTATACGCATTTTTTTTATTTCAACAATCAATCAGCCCTTCCAAAATTTCCATATTTAATATTTTTTTCCCATCTTCAATACTAATAAAAAATTCTTTAATAAAAGGGACCAAACATTCCTTTCCGTTTATTTGTAAAGATAAAAGAACCTGTTCTGATATTTTATAATAATTAGAAATCTGCCCGAGAGTTTTTCCTTGCTGATTTTTTAATAAAAACCCAACAATTGACTTAGGGTTTTCTAAGAGGGTTTTGAATGTTTTTTTTTCAGTATTCTTTTTATGAATTACTGGAGTTTCTACATAAATATCTTTTTGCAATAATTCTTTTGCCTGTGTTGAATTTAATAATTCATCAAATACAATCTGCAAGAATAAAGTACCGGTTTTTTCTATTTTTTTTATAAAAAATGGAACAAATTGCCCATTTAGATAAATCAGGAACGCTTTTGATTTACCATCAAAGTCCGTTTCGTTAGTGAATAATTTAATGGAAAAATTGATATTTCTCTCTGAATAGGAGATAATCTGCCCGATTTTGCAAAATTGAGAATTTTCAGAGGAAGGTTCAATGGGTAATGTCACAATTTATACTAAATGAAAATGGGTATAGGGTATAGGGTATAGGGTATAGGGTATAGGGTATAGGGTATAGGGGTATAGTATAAAGAGCGAATGAAGTTACAGTTTCTCTATACCTTTATACCTTATACCCCTACCTTTATACCTGTTTACTTCCGCAAACTAATTCAATATGATTATAGCAACGTTTTAAGCTCTATGAAGGATTTTCAGGTATTTTTGCTTCTTTAGCCACTTCTTCAAGGGTTTCTTTCGCTTCTACTGCGGCTTCAATGGCGGCTGTCTGTGTTTTTTCTGATTCTACCGCCCTTTTTGCCATTACTTTCTGAGTGATTTGCTCCCTTCTTTTTGATTCAACAACCAAGGCAGTTTGGCGTTTTTCTTCAAGTGACTTTAAAACTCCTTCCCTTTTAGATATAATTTTACGGTTGTTTGCTTCTTCCCATAATGCATATTTTTTGTCTGCAACCTCCTGGGTAAGTTTTCCGAGAATTACCCCTTTTTGTAAGTGTCTTTTGAATAAAATTCCTTTATATTTTAAAACCGCCCGCATGGTTTCTGTGGGTTGAGCCCCTTTTTCCAGCCAGTTTAATGCTTTTTGCTGGTCAATTTCTATAACGGCAGGGATAGATCTTGGGTCATAAATACCAAGTGTTTCTATGTATTTTCCATCTCTGGGAGCAGTGGAATCAGCCGCAACAATTCTGTAAAAAGGGATACCTTTACGACCTTGACGGGATAATCTTAGTTTAACAGCCATGTTTTTCTTTATTTATCTGGTTTTTTAAAATGAGGTGCAAAGATAGGATATTTTTGGGATATTTGAAAATAAATAATGACTAATGACAAATGACCAATGACAAATGACCAATGACAAATGACCAATAACCAATACCCAATGACCATATACCTCGCCACTAATAACGCTCATAAACTAAAAGAAATTACTCCCTTATTTCCTGGACATCTAATTTTAAAAACAATTAACGACTTAGGATTTACCGGCGATTTGCCTGAAACCGGTAAAACACTAGAAGAAAACGCTAAACAAAAAGCCAAAATAATCTGGAATAAATATAAAGTCCCCTGTTTTGCCGATGATACCGGTTTGGAAGTTTATGCCTTAGGAGGAGAACCGGGAGTTTATAGTGCAAGGTATGCAGGAAGACATTGTTCCGCGGAAGATAATGTCTCACTATTGTTAAAAAAGTTAGAAAGCAAAACAAACAGAAATGCACGTTTCAGAACAGTAATTGCATTATTTTTAGATGGGGAACAATATTTCTTCGAAGGAAAGATTAATGGAAAAATTTCAGAAATCAGAAAAGGAATCGGTGGATTTGGCTACGACCCTGTTTTTATACCGGAAGGATATGAAACGACCTTCGCCGAGATGGAATTTGAAGAAAAAAACAAGATAAGTCACAGGGCGAAGGCGGTTAGGGCTTTGGTAGAATTTTTAACCTTCCAAAAAATCCAAGTCCTTCCCAAAAGTTTCCTCTAATTTATACAATGAAAATAATGCGATAGACAAGCAGATAATTCCCACCGCCGCCCCTCCCCACAAAATTCCAAACCAATCTTTGCAAAGCTGAAATAATAGTGTCACTGGAATAACGGAGCCCCTTACAAAATTAGGAACTGTTGTAGTAACAGTAGAACGAATGTTTGTACCAAATTGCTCAGCAGCAATTGTAACAAATACCGCCCAATATCCGGTGGCAAACCCCAATAATCCACAGACAGAATAAAAGAAAAACGACGTAACTCCACTCTGGAAAAAATATACCCCCGAAAAAATAGCTGTTAAAATCAAGAAAATCAGTATGGATTTTTTTCTTGATAAAATAATCTGGCTAAACCAACCACTTAAAAAATCACCGGCTACAAGTCCCATATAACAGAACATAATTGCATCACCTGCATTTATTTTTTCAATGTCAGTAATTTGAAGTTCTTTCGCAAATTCAGGAGAAAAAGTAATCAATACTCCTATAACATACCAGATGGGCACTCCTATTAAAATACACCAGAGATATTTCAAAAATTTTTTATTGTTTGAAAATAAGCTGATGAAATTTCCTCTTTGGGTATTTATTGCTTTAAGCCGGTTAAACATCCCTGATTCATAAACGCTGACTCGCAAAATCAACAGCACTAACCCCAACCCACCGCCGATAAAATAAGCCGTCCTCCAATCAAAATTTTTAGCAATAATATTCGCCAATATAGCGCCGGAAATACCAATTGATGCAACGATCATGGTGCCATATCCTCGGTTCTCTTTGGACAATACTTCAGAAACCAACGTAATTCCTGCACCTAATTCACCGGCTAATCCCACTCCGGCAACAAAACGCCATAAAGCATACGAAAAAACCGAATCGGCAAATCCGTTGAAAACATTTGCAACGGAGTACATAATGATTGACCCAAATAAAACAGATAAACGACCTTTTTTGTCTCCCCAAATTCCCCATAAAATTCCTCCAATCAGCATCCCTCCCATTTGCATGTTTATTAAAAAAACTCCCATATTGAGAAGATCGCTCTCTCCCACTCCGATAGATTTTAAACTATTTACACGCACTATGCTGAATAACACCAGATCGTAGATATCAACAAAATAACCTAAAGCCGCCACAATGACCGTAGCATTCAATACTTCTTTAATTCGAAAAGTGTGTTGGGAATTTGCTGTATTAGCAGAAGAAATCATTTGGCAGGAAGTTTATCATTACAAGGTTTTTATTCCAACTTTAACAATTAACCTCGCCAAAATTAGTCAATTATTATAAAAAACGTTTTATAAAAACTAAAGTAACTATTCAGCATAAGAAAAGTTCTCTCGCAAAGTTGCAGAGAACGCAAAGAAAAAAATCATTAATGATTTTTTCATTTAGCGTACTTAATACTTTGCGTACTTCGCGCCTTTGCGTGACATACTAATTGCGAGAAATAATACTCGTCTGAGTAGTTACAAACTAAAGATTGAACCAAGGAGTAGCGATAAAATATTTGATAGATATTGTTAAACGCAAGACAATTTTTAGAACCAATAATAAAGTTGTCCAGACATAAAAATAAACATGACCGAATCGTAAAGGTCCCAAATCCTTAACTATATTATCATTGTTGGTTGTCTTTTTTAACATATATGAGAGTGCCGGAATTCCTGCGGCATAGTAAAGAATTACAAAAGCCGTTCCGGTAAGCATACTTAAAGATTGATAATTTCCTAATACATCTTTGGTATTCAACGCACTTATATTTAACTTTCTTCCAATCCATTCGGATAAGTCCACATTGTTATGTTCAATCACTTTATTTACTCCCCAATCTTCCCAAGGCCAATAAAGCTCCCATCCAGGACCTCGAATAAAAGTTCCTAAAATAATCATCATTACCCAAAGTCCTACAAAGCCAAATATAAAAAATGAAATAGCGAATTTTCTTTCTTTAAAAGTATAATATCCATTTCCTCGCGGATTTATGTCAACATAGGGAATGGTCATCAGACCGAAAATAATAAAACTTGGAAGAACCACTCCGGCCATCCATGGATCAAAATAAACCAGCATTTCCTGTAATCCAAGAAAATACCATGGCGCCTTTGAGGGATTGGGTGTATTTGCTGGATTCGCCGGTTCTTCTAAAGGAGCATCAATTACTATTGACCATACAGTTAAAAATATAGTGAGAATAATACAAGCAAGAAATTCAATTCGCGTAAGATAGGGCCAAACCTGTACTCTATCCGTCATTGTTGACTCAATGGGTTCAGATAATTTATCATTCTTAAATGCTTTACGCAAAGAATGCCATGTATAATATCCTACAAAAGGCAACATCATGGCAATGGGAACATTATCGCCTTTCGTAATGATGGTCATAAAATTTTCCCATCCTTCTGAAAGTTCAAGAGCAGTTATCATGTGTTATAAAAATTATTTAATAAATTCTTAAATCTTTTTCCTTTATTCTTTATCCTTCTTCCTTTATCCTTTCTTCTTTATCCTTCTTTCTTATCCTCAGATTTAGAAATATCCAAAGCTGAACCTAACAAATCGCTTGCCGTCGAACCCACAGAGCCACTGTTAACATTTTTCTCTTTTTCTTCACTAAAAATCTCTTGCAAAACAACGCCTTCTTTACGCTGAAATCCTTCTAAATATTCATATTTGGGAAGGTGGTCAACAATGCTCACTTTCAATTTATTTGAGTCACCGACTGCCTTATGAAATTCAATCATAGGAGGACCCGAGATTCCTCCATCCTTTCTAATTCTGAAAAAGTGAACTGCCATGAATACAGCGGCAAGTACCGGGAAAAAAACACAATGCAATACATAAAAACGAAGCAAGGTAGGCGCTCCTACCATGGTTCCGTTCAGTAAAAGGAACCGGACATCATTATCGGGCAATCCACCAAAACCAACTAAATTTTGAAATTCCTGTGCAAATGGTCCTTCATGACCAAGCAAAGGAGTGGCACGCCCCATATTACTTCCCACCGTAATTGCCCATATAGAAAGTTGATCCCATGGAAGTAAGTAACCTGTAAAAGATAATAGTAAAGTAAACACAAGTAAAAAAACTCCAATTACCCAATTAAATTGTCTGGGTGGTTTATAAGAACCCGTCATAAAAACCCTGTACATGTGCAACATAACGGTAATAACCATTAGATGTGCGCCCCACCGGTGCATATTTCTGATAAATGCTCCAAACGGAACATCGTGCATTAACATTTTCATGTCGAGGTATGCATATTGGGATGTTGGACGATAATAAAACATCAAAAGAATTCCCGTCATCGTAAGCACAATAAAAAGATAAAGCGTTATACCTCCCATACCCCAGGTATATCCAACATTTACTGCATGCCTCGGCACACGGGTCGGATGCAAATGAAGAAACACATTATTGACAATTTCCAAAGCCCTGTTCCGCTTGTTATCGCTGTACTCGTGCCTCCAGATTGATTTTGAAACCTCTGAATCAAGAAGTTCTTTCGATAAATCAAAGTTTGAACCTGTAGATTTTATTGGTCCTCGTACAGGAGTTTTAGATTTAACTATTTCAGACATATATGGCTTAGTTCGTTATATTGTTATAAATATAAAAATTTTCTATTTCCTATTTTCTATTTTTCTCTTTCTTTATCCTCTAAAAGGTAAAAACGCCCCCGGCATTCCCCACTCACCTTTCTCAGCCAGAAATTTTTTTCCTTTGTTTATTTTCAAACGTCCATCCGCAGTAAAACTTATTTCCAATCTCTCTAAAGGTCTGGGTGCTGGTCCTTCAAAATTAACTGCAATTTCAATCTGATCCGACATAAACCCATTAAATCCGGATCCATGGCAAGGACACTTGAACTTGTTTTCATTTTTTAACCAACGGGGTGTACATCCTAAATGGGTGCAAATGCCACTTAATGCAATAAATCCTTCATTTGTTCTGATTATCCAAACCCGTTGTGATGACATAAAACTTTCGTCCACCTGCATGGGAGCAAACTCGTATGGATATCCAGCGATGAAGTCCTTTCGTGGTTCAAACAATACCCTCGGGTATAAACCTCTGATGGAACCGAATACAAACATTCCGAAATAAGTGAAAAAACTACCCCAGGCAAGTTTGCTTAAAAAACTTCTTCTATCACCGAAGTATAAATGCTTATTTTCTTCTGATTTTGATGATTTTTTGGATTCAGACATATTGGAATTGAATATTTAATATTGATTATTGATGTTTGATATTCGATGTTTGATGTTTTTTGTTTGATATTTGATTATAAAAATCACTACATCTGTATTACAATTGAATAACCAATGACTAAGGTCCTATGACCAATTCATTCCGAAGTCAGCGAACCCGCTGTCCATTTCTTCCGTTGAAAAATTGTTTTATTAGCAGCTGTAGCTATTTCTTCTGCAGGAACAACTTCTTTTTCGAAAATTTGAATTACATCCCAGGGACATGGCTTAGCGCATAAAGAACAACCGGTGCATAATTCAAGGTCAACCTGACATATAGAAGAAATATCCTCAATTTCATTTATGGGACCAGGAATTTTTACGATGGCATCAAATTCACAAAATTCCATACAGACACAACATCCTGTACAACCCGTTGCATCAATGATTGCAAGTTTTTTTGAGAATTTTTTTTCAGGATTACTTTCAGCCATACTTTTTTTATTTGGTGCAAATATATGAAAATTTGATATTTGTTTTAAAAAATTATGTGGGAAATCATATAAAAGGGTAAAGGTAAAAGGTGAAAACTGAGAAAGGTGAAAGATAAAAGAGAAAGGTATAAGAAGGCACTTACCTAATTAATTTCTCACTTTTAAACCAAAAATTGGTGCAAAATATAATTTTATAATATCAATTATTTTAAAAATTTAATTCTGTGTTTAATTTTTTTAAAAAAAAATTTGCTTTTTAAAATTTATTACAGTATATTTAGGGTCTGATTTAGTTGGTTAAACTATTTTCTAATCTCTCGAGTCAAAATGCAATATAAGAATTCCATATTTTTTAATGGTAAATTGCTGAGTTGTCTGCTATCCAAATGGAATGAAAATTTCCTTTCTGGTTGTCGAATGCGATTGAACTTTCTTGTAATATGTTTTATAATTTCATTCACATTTATACTTGCAATTTCCAGCAAGGTATTAGGAGCAACTTCTACTATGACCATCACTCAAATAACTAATCCAAATTGGTGCGCCTCTTCTTTTCCTACTTCATTTTCTACAGTAAATTTTTCATTAACTGAAACATCAAATACAGGTACTGATGGATTTAGTAAAAACCAATCTGCGAAAACATTAACGATTGATCTACCTGCCGGATTTGAGTTTAATACTACTGCCGCTTCGGATGCAGTTGTTGCAACAGGAACTGAATTATCAGCTATATCTTTTTCTTATCCAAGTTCAACGCGTGTCACAGTTACGTTAACTGTTTCGGCAACCAATAGTGAGTTAAATGTATTAAACTTTAACAATTTTGAAATTAGGGCAACTGCCGCCGGTACCGGAAGTATTTTGCGAAGCACAAGTTCTGCAGGTACACTCAAAATTGATAACGCTACCACTGAACCAACCGGTTCATTTGGCACCCTTACTGCATCCAATGCAATGGTATATACCTCCAGTACAGTTGCGCAAAGCAGTACAGATAATATTGCAGAAGGTACTAACGATAATCAAATATTAAGAATTGAGGTGGTGGTTACTAATTCATGTGACGCAAAAAATGTTACTTCTTTTACATTAAACCCAACGGGCTCAAGCGATCCTACTGCACATATAACTGATGCCAATATTTATTATTCAGGAACTTCTTCCACGTTTTCTACTACCACTCTTTTCGGTACAAGAGCAAGCCCACCTGCTGGTTCTTATGCCATCTCCGGAACAGCCACACTTTCAGAGGGCACAAATTATTTCTGGCTCGCTTACAACATAGCGGCAGGAACTTTTACCGGTCTTCTCGTTGATGGAGAATGTACAGCCCTTGTTTATAACGGGGGTGCCCAAACACCAAGTGTCACTGCCCCTGCCGGCTCACGAACACTGGGTATCACGAATATAAACAGCAATGGCACCGGAGGTGGAAATTGGAACGCGGCTGGCTCCTGGGCAACAGGTACAATCCCCGGTTCTGGAAATCATGTTACCATTTTGACTGGAGATGCTATTACCATGACCGCATCTCATTCATGCGTTGACCTGACTCTTAATGGCACTGGAAGTTTAGTCATAGGTTCAAATACATTGACAATTTCTGGAAATCTTACTGTCACTACTCCTGCTAATATGACTTCCACTTCTAATTCACAATTAGTTGTAAATAACATTGGTGGAAAAACTCAATTGCCAATTCCATCAGGAATCGTTAACCTTAAAAAACTTACCATAAACCGTTCAACCGGCGTTTGGTCTGACCATGATATGCGACTGGATGTTACGGATGTAGTGTCACCGGATACATTTGTATTGGTGCTAACGAGTGGCATACTTATGATGAATACAAGTTCCAATGGTGCTGGAACTGTAAAGACATTATTTATGGATGATGTGGATGTTGAACAAATGATAACTGCCACGGATGCAAATCATGTGGATGGATATGTCTCAAGAGCCGTTAATAATGACGATCGCTGGCATAATTTTCCTATAGGAAATAAAGGTAAATGCAGGAAAGTGGCTCTGAGATCTACATCTATGACCAGTGGAAATATTAATACTGCACGATTGATTTATTCTGCACACCCTGATTATTTGGATTTTAATCCTGCGACCTTACCCGGTGGAGTTACTAATAAATACTGGTGGGAACAAAACAAGGGTTCTGCCGCAAATAACGCTAAACGTTTTTATTACGAAACATCTGATTTTCCTGCAGGGGTGGACTTGAATGACATAACGATTGCAAGCTATACAGGTACAACCTGGACAGCATCAACTACACCTACAACTATAAATACTTCTTTAAAATACATTGAACAAAATTCAGTCAATGCATCCAACGATATTCCATGGTCGTGGGGAAGTGAAAATGCATCTTTGCCATTACCTATAAATTTATTTAATGTTTCTTCACGCATAATAAACGACAGAAACGTTTTGGTTTCCTGGTCTGCAGGAGGAAATTTAAAAAATGCAAATTTTACAGTCGAACGTTCCAGAAATTTATCTGAATTTGAAAATATGGGAAATGTTTATTCAAGTACCAAAAATCTAACAGGGTTTGAAGATTTTCAGTATATTGACTACGAACCCTATCATGGCATTTCTTATTACCGCTTGAAATATTATGAAAAAAGCGGTACAGAAAATTATTCTGATCCTTTAGTGATTTTTATGGAGTTAAAAAAGATGGAAGTATTAAAAATATTTCCGAATCCTGTAAGTGGTTTCACTTATCTAAATATTTACACAGAAGAAACACAGCCGGCTGTAATCCAGGTTATAAACAATGTAGGACAGATAGTAAAAGAATCAAAAATCAACCTTAGTAGTGGCACCAGCGTGCAGGAAGTGGATATGAATGAACTGGGTAGTGGAATCTATTTTATGAAGGTTATTCCATCAGGTGAAAAAGCTCAAACGGGGAAGGTGGTTAAAAAATAATTTTTAAAAATATTGAATATTGAACAAGGAATAATGAATTTCGAAGTAACCAAAACTTCGTCATTCGTTATTCCTTGTTCGTTATTCATTATTCCTTTCTTTGCTCTGGATAATACACTTAGGAATTAATACCACCTACCAGCCGTTCAACCTTCCCCATTACTACCTTTAGCCCCTCCGGATTTTTTCCTCCTGCGCTTGCAAAATGCGGCTTCCCTCCTCCCCCCCCTTCAATATCTTTAGCGAATTCCATAATTAATTTTGAAGCATCTATCCCTTTTTCCTTTATCAGATCATCGGAAACAGAAATAAAAAGATTTGCTTTTTGGTTTTCACAAGAACCAATGGCAATAAATATTTCTTCTTTTTGCAACTCCATTATTTTAAATACAAGATCTTTTACGGAAAAATCATTTACTTCTGATATTATTTCTGTGATGAATGAAACACCCCCTTTAATTTTCTTTTGTACGTAAATCCTTTTTGCCAATTCAGACAACTCTTTCTCTTTTTGTCGTGCAAAAGCATTTTTCAATGACTGGTAATCATTCAAAATATGTTCAAGCACCGAAACAGTGTCATTAGGATGTTTCATTAAATCATTTACTTTCTGTAACAAGTGCATCCGTTGAAGAATATAATTTTCAGCGCCGTCAGCAGTAACCGCTTCAATTCTTCTCACTCCCGCAGAAATGGAACTTTCTGAAATGATTTTCAACAGCCCTATGTTTCCTAATTGCTTCACATGAGTGCCACCGCATAATTCTACACTGAATTTTGAATCAAACGTAATCACTCTCACCATTTCACCGTATTTCTCACCAAACAAAGCCATAGCCCCTCTTGCCACAGCATCTTTTATAGGTACATTCCTATCTTCTGTAAGAAGTATGTTCTCTCGTATTTTTTCATTGATTAATTTTTCGATAACTTCCAATTCACTTTGTTCTATTTTAGAAAAATGAGAAAAATCGAATCTTAAATAGTCAGCGCAAACCAGAGACCCTCTTTGAACAACGTGATTTCCCAAAACATTTCTCAAAACAGCGTGTAAAACATGAGTGGCACTATGATTATTTTCAGTGTCACGCCGCTTGTTTTTATTTACCCGTGCTATGAATTCAGTGGATGGATCTACAGGCAATTCCTCTGAATAATGAACCCATAGATTATTCTCCTTTTTGGTATCCACCACTTTAACGGTTTGATTTTCAAAAATAAATT
>MEPC01000009.1 GCA_001769655.1 Bacteroidetes bacterium RIFCSPLOWO2_12_FULL_37_12
CTATATTTATAATCAGAATAATCCTGACTTGTATATGTTTTTTGGAATTGACAGGGATTTAAACCAGGACGGAACAAAGGATGGTAAGATAGACATTGGGGGATTTAAAACCGGAAGCGGATTCATGGATTTAATTCTGCAACCATTGAATCCTGGTACTTATACAGGGGGCAAGGTTGGAATTGGTACATGGTTTCCTACTGTAACTTTAGATGTAAATGGGGAAATAAAAATTAGTAAAAACTTAACGGTTGGCGGGGATGTAAAAATTTCTTCACTCCCAATCAATAAAATGGTAATAACAGATGCCAATGGTAATTTATCTACTCAAAATATGACCGCATCTTCTCAATGGACTACAATCGGGGGTAATATTTTTTATAGTGTCGGCGCTGTAAGCATTGGAACATCTATTTTCGAAGAGTTTGTAAAATTAAATGTTTGTGGAATTATCAAAGCTAAAGAAGTAATAGTAGATGCCGCTATGTGGTGCGATTTTGTATTTGATAATAATTACAAACTAATGCCTTTGCATGAATTGAAGAAATACATTGAGATTAATAAAAGATTGCCCGATATCCCCTCTGCTGAAAATGTTAAAGAAAAAGGAGTAGGATTAGGAGAGATGCAGAGAAAATTATTACAAAAAACAGAAGAAATGGCATTGTATATTATTAACCAAGATGAAAGAATAGAAAAAATGGAAAAAGAAATTGATTTGTTAAAAGAGCAATTAACAATTTTGAAAAAATAAAATGAGAAATATCTTTTGGAAATTAATTTTAATCCATTTTTTCTTACATATACTAATTTTTTATAATTAATTTTTTAAAACGGTGTCAACCAAAACAATTTTTTACTTTGTATTACTGACAGTAATATTTACAAACTGTAAAAAGGATAGCGAAATTTATTCACAAACCTCACCCCCTTCTTGTGGGGATACTGTAATTGTAAACAAGTTAATTGGGGAGTGGCAGTGGATAGAAACTACAGGCGGAGTTGCCAATGTACATGAAAATCCTTCCAATTGTAAATGCGATAAAAAATTAGTGTTTTCTAAAGATTGCATAATGGAAATGTACAAAAATAATTTTCTCACATATAGGCAAAATGTTTATTTTACGTGGGAAATAAATAAATACAATGAAAAAGAAGGGGGGTCTTATGTTTTACATATTGATAGTATTCGAGGAATTACTATTAATTTCAGGTTAGATACTATATATCTTAGAGATATGGCAGCAGATGGTTTTTCACACAAATATAAACAACAATAAATAATGAAATACCCATTAATGAAATCTGTTTTTGCAAGAATTGTATTTTTATTTTATTTCTTATTAAAGATTAATAACCTTTTTTCGCAAGAAACAAACCCGGCTTCTTTTGTAGATAGGTTAATTCCAATAAATACACACGAGTTTATTATAAAATTAAAAAAAGAAAGTAATTTAACTATTGATAATTTTAGCTACAACTATCGCTCTCTAATGGGATTATCACAAAAAGATAATATGAAATTGTTACGTGAGGAAACTGATAAAAGCGGCGGAAAACATTACCGGTTTCAGCAATATTATGACCAAGTGAAAATAGATGGATGCGAAATTATTCTGCATGAAAAAAATGAATTTATACAAAGTTTAAATGGTTCATGGATTAAAAATTTGAATGTAAATACCACTCCTACTCTAACAGAAGATGTAGCCAGGCAATTTGCTTTAGACGCCGTTAAAGCTCAACAATACAGATGGCAGGTTCCACAAGAAGAGCAATTGTTAAAAAAAATTAAAAATGATTCAAACGCCACATATTTTCCTGAAGGGAAACTGCTTTTAGTAGCATTTCCATTTAACATTAATCCTGATAATTTTAAGTTAGCTTATAAATTTAATATTTATTCTCAGATTCCTTTTGATGGTATAACAATATACATAGATGCAACTTCAGGAAAAGAAATAAGTAGAAATACGTTTATTAATTATGGATGTACTTCTTATTGCAAGCCATTAACTAATAATAATTGCGCTACAAATACAAGATATAATGGTCATAGAAGTTTTGATATTCAGCAACAGGATTGTTATGTGGATGATGGCACTGTTGATAAAGATGGTAATAGTAACAATAATTGTATATATGATCATACTATTTTTAATTTAACGGATGGCATTAGAAATATTGAAACCCGTGATGAACCTAGTAAAAATATAATATCTTCCCAAGCGGAAAATGAAGATTGCAATATTGATGATGACATTGCTATTAGCGCACACTGGGGAGCAGAAATGGCTAATGATTATTATGAATCTGTACATAACCGGAACGGTTATGATAATATTGGTTCTAAATTAACTATCTATGTTCACAATAGTTTTCTTCCTGACAACGCATATTGGTATACTCCTTCTTCATTGTATTTTGGAGATGGAGATGGGGTTAATAATAATCCATGGGTTTCTCTTGATATGGTTGGTCATGAATTAACACATGGAGTAATAGGTTATTCTGTTGATGCCCCAAACGGATTTGAATATTCTGGAGAATCTGGTGCTTTAGGTGAATCTTTCGCTGATATCTTCGGTGCAGTAATAGAATTTTATATAAACGGATCCAATGGAAACTGGATTATTGGAGAAGATATTACAATAAACGGAATTGGGATTAGAAACATGTCTGTTCCTAATGGTTCTGGGGATGGTGCCCAACCAGATACCTACGAGGGAGACAATTGGTACACAGGAACAAATGCAAGCGAATTTTCTCACACTAACAGCGGGGTAGGTAATTTTTGGTTTTATCTTTTGTCTGAAGGTGGCGAAGGAACCAATGATAATATTGATAATTATTGTGTTGAGGGGCTTGGTATTGATAAAGCCGCTGGCATTGCTTATACAACATTAACTAATTATTTAACGAAGAATTCCGGTTATTATTCAGCCCGTTCAGCATCCATTTTGGCTACGCAATGGCTATATGGAGCCAATTCAAATGAAGAGGTACAGGTTACAAATGCCTGGTACGCAGTTGGGGTTGGGCAAGAATTTAATAATCCAATTTTATTACAAAATAGAACTCTAACACAAGATGAATACGTTAAAAATAAGAATGATATAACGGCAAGCAATAATTTTAATATTTTGTCAGGTGTATCTTGCACATTTCAATCGGAAACCAAAATATATCTTGAAAGCGGGTTTCATGCTCATAACGGTAGTAACTTTCATGCTTTTATTGCGCCAGTCGTTTGTCAGTCACATAAAAACAGAAAGTCCAAAAGTGTGGCAGTAGTAAACAACTTTACAGATAATAATCCGAGCTCAAACAACTTAATTTCAAATGCTAAAATTAAAATCCCCGATTATATCTCTGATATTTATCCTAATCCTTTTACCGACCATACTCATTATGATTATTCTCTCCCCTCCAAATCCACTGTCACCCTAACTCTTCATAACCTCTTCGGTCAAGAACAAATCAATCTCATCAATAACAAATTGCAAAATGCAGGAGAACATACATTCACTTTAGAAGCAACACATCTTCCCGATGGCATTTACTTTTGTAGCTTTGAAGCAAGAAGTGAAAATGGTGAAACAATAAGAGAAGTCAAAAAACTGGTAAAGATGAAATAGAATTTTACAGGGGGTCTACTATTTATTTCTTTCCAAGCCACTATCCCACCACCCCCACCCCCCTCATCCCCTCCCTTATATACACCCCCATCATCTCCTTCCGGTAAACTCTCGGAAACAGGTCATTGTCTATTATCTTTGATTGCTTGTTGGCACTGGAAATAAATTCTTCAACCGGAGTCGAAGAATCTCCTGTCAGCAATAATGGTTTTTGAGCGATCCCACCAATAGATATACGGATATTATTCTTTGTGTCACAAGCCATGGCAACCGTAAGGGAAGTAAACTCCACACTTTTACGGGAGCGCAGTTTACGATAATATGTTTTGGTATATTTTTCAACAGGTAATGTGATTTTTTTAAGTATTGCGTCAGGAGAAATATTTTTGGATTTAATTCCATCGCCGGAATAAATTTTTTCTATTGGAATTTTATGAATTACCTTTTTTTCTACTATTTCAACCTCCCCTTCCACCGCAATGAGCGCCACTGCCATATCCGATACAAACTTTGAATAACATCCTTTAGCGCCACCGGTTGCAAGACAAATTTCTCCGCAATTCTTAAGGCATTGCCCCGCCGCATTTTTCCAGAATTCGGACTGGTTATAATAATAACAACGGTTTTCGCAAAGCAAATTACCTCCTATGGTGGCTGTTTTCCTTATAACAGGTGTGGCAATAGACAAACCTGCTGTTGCAAGTAACGGAAAATGTTTTGCAATCAATGGGTTTCTAATCAATTCATCCAAGGTCACAAAAGAACCAATCTCAATCTGATTCTTGCTGATATTTATTTCTTTAAGCTCCTCAATTTCCGAGAGGTCAATTAATAATGTTGGTTCGGTATTTTTTTGCAAATAGTTAACCCAAAGGTCGGTGCCACCGGCAATAAAAAAACCGGAACCATTTGCAGATTCTGCTAATGAAACTGCCTCTGTCAGTTCTTTAGGTTTGTAATAATTCATTGTTTTTTGTTGTTCTTATTCCTCATCCCAAAATAAACCTTATCAGCCGTAATCGGCAATTCATTCACTCGAACTCCAGTAGCATTATATATAGCATTTGCAATAGCAGGTATCGCCGGTAGCAATGCACCTTCGCCACATTCCTTAGCGCCAAAGGGTCCTTCCGGATCATTGCTTTCGATAATATTAGTACTCATTTCAGGAGTATCTAACGAGGTGGGCACAGGGTAATCAAGATAATTAGGATTCAGAATTAACCCTTTATAATATCTTAACCCCTCGCTGATTGCCTGTCCCATTCCCATGTGCCAGGAACCTTCCAGTTGTCCTTCCACTGCCAGTGGATTAATCGCTTTCCCGCAATCATGCGCTCCCCATAAATGGAGTACCTCGTATTGACCAGTGACATTATCCACTTTCACTTCCGCTATCACTGCCCCAAAACTGTACGAAGGGCTTAATCCTGCTCCGGATCCTTTAAAATTTCCACCCAATTTTGGTGAAATGTATTTTCCTGTTACCGAAATGGCGCCAACACCGGCAGTAGTTATATCCACCGTTTCCTGCCAGTTCAAATTTACTTTTCCATCGTTGGAAGTTACAGAATCCTGATATAAATGAATTTCTGAAATTTCTATATTCTTTCTGATGGAGACAGCTTGCAGAATTTTTTCTTTCAGGTTTTCAGCCGCCATTTTAACAGCGTTTCCGACCATGAATGTCACACGGGAAGAATAACTTCCTAAATCAACCGGAGTAAGCAACGTATCTGCCGCAACCACCGTGATTTTTTCCATGCTTATTCCGAGAATCTCTGATGCCACCATCGCTATCATAGTGTCACTGCCCTGACCTATGTCACTGGCGCCGGAAGTAACGAGCACTCTTCCGTCAAAGTCCAATTTTATGTGAACCGATGTCTGAGGATATTCATTCCAGATTATAGGAAGTGCACTTCCGCTGATAAAAAATCCACAGGCAACTCCCAGCCCATGACCCACGGGTAATTTTCCGCGTCTTTCTTTCCATTTTGACTGCACCATGACTTTTTCCAATGACTCACGCACTCCGTTTGATGTGATGCGGTATTGCCCGACAGTTGTAGTAAATGAAGGTATAAAATTTTTGAAACGCAATTAACAGGGATCCATGTTTAATTTTTCCGCCAAGTCGTCCATCAAAACTTCCATTGCAAAACGGGGATTTACCGCTCCGTGTCCACGCATGGCGCCACACTGTGGTTTATTGGTATATACTCTTTTGGTAATGAATCCAAAATTATTAACACGGTAAGGCGCCTGCAACATCACTCCGTTATAATAGGATGTCACTACTCCGAAACTTCCATAAGCGCCGCCATCAATTTTTATGTCTGCATCAATATACTGGAGAATTCCGTCCGCATTGGTTCCGGCATTCATTTTTATTTCGGTAGGATGTCTTCCGTGATTGTTTATAAAAACCTCTTCGCGTGTAAATCTTACCTTAACAGGTTTTCCGGTTTTCCGTGAGAGATGGGCAATGATTATTTCATGTGTAAAGGGATCGCTTTTTCCACCAAATCCACCTCCTACGTTGGGTTTAATCACCCGCACTTTATAAAGTGGCACTTGCAGAACTTTAGCTAACGCACGATGCAAATAATGTGGCACCTGAGTGGCGGAAATGAGCGTTAATCCTTTTTCATCCCACCAACTCACAGCCGCATGCGGCTCGGTAAAAGCGTGATTTAATCCCAGATAACTAAAATTAAATTCTGAATGTGTCACTGATTTTTCAAGCCCTTCCTGTTTGCTTCCAAATCTAAGTTCAGCAGTTTTGTGTATGTTGTTATTATTTTTACCATGAGAATGTATTTTTTCGTTCTCATTTATTTCTTTAAGAGAATCTTCGATGGTAAAGAATGATTTTAATATCTCATAATCCACTTTTATTTTTTTACAGGCATTCTCCGCCAGTTCTTCAGATTCAGCCGCCACCGCGGCAACTATTTCACCGATATACCTAACTTTCTCCACTGCCATAGCTGTTTCATCCTGAGAGACCGGAAGTACGCCAAACGTGACAGGAAGTTCTTTTCCGGTGATGATGCATTTTACTCCTTCCATTTTTTCGGCTTCAGATATATCTATTGAAATAATTTTAGCATGAGGATGGGGACTCCTTAGAAAACGGCAGTATAGCGGATTCTTAATGGGAATATCGTCCGCAAAATCTGCTTTACCTGTAACTTTCTGTTCCGCTTCGAGATAGGGTTGACGGGTTCCTACAATGCTCAACAGGTTTTTATTATCATTTCCATTTGATTTAAAAGTAGTGGCACTAGTTTCAGGGATTTTATTTTGCTTAACGTATTCTTCAATAGCATGAACAATTTTCTGATATCCGGTGCATCTGCATACATTTCCTGAAAGTGCCTCTCTTATTTCGTGAGAGGTAGGATTAGAATTATTTTTCAGAAAATCAAGGGCAGTCATTACCATTCCCGGTGTGCAAAAGCCGCACTGAACGGCGCCTTGTTTTACAAACTGTTCCTGTAATTTATGCAAGGGAGCAATTCCTTCAATAGTAGTGACACTCGAATTGTTGTATCTGATGGCGGGTGAGATGCAGCTCAACACTGCTTTTTCATTCACGAGAACGGTACAAGCGCCGCAGGTTCCTTGTTCGCATCCTATTTTAGTGCCGGTCAAATCAGCTTTTTGCCGTATAACCTGAGCCAATGATTCAGTGCCACTTATCAGGAAGTGGTAGGGTTTATTATTTATGGTGAGGTTTAGCGTGTGCATTATTACAACCATTTTGAAGCACGTTCCTTTAGTTCACTTTCGTATTTGCTCCAGTTGTACAACGTTGCAGGATCAAAGTCAGCTCCATTGGGCCATACAACCGTAGTAACTTCAGGGTCTACTTGTACCTGTTTAAATAATTTAGCGTCTTTAAGGGGACCATAAAGTGGGCCAAATAATATTGACTCAAGATCAATGGTTTGCTTTTTACCATCATCAAACAAGATAGATATTTTATACAATTCAGGAACAGTAACTGATTTTATTTTTACAATTAAATGTTTCATTTGAAATTATTTTATAGGTTCTATTTTTTTGGGTAGTTTGCCTTTTTGTAATTTATTCCAATCTTCCATTAATTCTGCCTGATGCAACTCAGCCCATGCAATGGCAAGCCGTAACTGCTTACGAGGAAGGTTCCCTGCAATAACTTCAATTTCATCTATAGCAATAACGGAAACGCTATCCTGATAATATGCATGAAAATGCGGACGATTATGTTGAGTAGGTTCCACATACATCCTTATAATAATTCCAAAAAAACGAGATATTTCAGGCATTATACCATTCTTTATATTCCATCAGTGAATCCTTACAAATTTACATGAAATTTTTCATCTACACAACTCCTCCCGCCCCTACACTCTTTCCCCCATCTACATAAATAACCTGTCCGGTGATGAATTGCGTTCGTTCGTTGGCAAGAAATGCCACAGCGTTTGCAACGTCTTCCGGTTTTCCTACGGATTTTGTGGGCTGTGCTTCTATTAATTTATCAAGAACTTCTTTTTTTAGATTCTGTGTTAGTGGGGTATCAATAAGTCCGGGAGCTATGGCATTCACATAAACATTATACCTTCCCAATTCAAGAGCGAGTACCCTTGTTAATCCTACCACTCCGGCTTTAGATGCGGAATAGTTGGATTGACCCGGGTTTCCCAACCAGGCACGCGACACTATATTGATAATACGTCCTGCATTTTGTTCTTTCATTATAATAGCGGCTTCTTTGCACATAAGCCAGGTTCCGCGGAGATTGGTATCTATCACTGCATCAAAATCATTTACCGGCATTTTCCAAATCACGTTATCCCGGATTATTCCGGCATTATTTACCAAGACATTTAATTTATTGTATTTGTTTTTTATTTCCATAAATAAATTTTTCACTTCATTTTCTTCTCCTATATTGCAATGGAAATAATCGGCGTGAAGAGAAAGTGCCGCTGTATTACCTTTCTCATCCTGAACATCAGAAATCAGAACCTGATAGTTTTTTTCTTCTGCCAGTCGTTTAGCAATAGCGAGTCCGATGCCACTGGCACCACCGGTGATGAGAACAGTTTGGGGTTGGGTATCAGTCATTGGTACTACTTTGTTACATTAGTGGACAAAGGCAAATCTGGTTTAAGTATGTAGCTAAGTTTGTGCGTAAGGTACTTAAACCTACCCGATTGAACTTTTTCCTATTACAAGGTTTAAGTCGCAACCGCACTAACCTGACTATAGACTTAAACCAGAGCGGGGTCATTCATCGCCTTCGATTGTGTCCTCACAAACGAGGAATTGGTCATTAGTCACAAATTTCCAAATAATCATTCATTGTATTAATATTCACTAAAACGTTTTTGTCATTTACAGTTATTTTTTTTCTGATGAAATGTGATAACTGCTCTTTTAATGTCATTTTAAAATTTCTTTTTAACATTAAATTAATTGACACATAAGGAGAAATCAGAACCGGATGACCACGTTTACTTTTATAAACAGGGACAGAAAAACCTGAAGAACATCTTTCTTTCAATAATTGTTTGAGAACCTTAAGCGAAATCAACGGATTATCGCAATCCTGAATAAAACAATAACCCGTAGGTTCTATTTGTTTTAATCCGAGTAATACCGAATACATTCTGCCTTTATCAGGGGAAGGATTTATTTTTATCATTGCTGTCTTGCAGGAAACAATCTGAGGAAGTTTTTTTATCTTATCCCTTAACCATTTTCCGGTAACAATAATGATTTTATTGCATTTTAACTTTTTGTATTCACTAACAATTTTTTCAATGAATGTTTTTTTGTTATCAAACCTCAAGAGCGGTTTATCAAATCCCATTCTTTCAGAGAACCCGGAAGCAAGTATAATGACAGAGGATGACATTTTTTAGTTGAACGATCGTAGGGGCAAACCTTGCGGTTGCTCTTTGGACATTAATATTACAATGAAGGAATATTACAATGAAACAATGAACTATGATCATTGAACAAGGAACAACGAATGATGAAATAAAAAAAAGGAGGAGAAGAACCAGGGAGAAACATTTTACCGGATCACCACAAGGATATTTCTGAAGCACAGGAAACATTGCCCTGCGGTGACCCGGACAAAATGTAGCACAAATAAACGGGTAATTACAACCCTGTAAAATGACAAATGTCAGTACTAAATAAAAGAAATGTCATTTTTTATGTTCTGTTTTTACATGAAAATTGCCTTATTTTCATAGAAAAACATGAAAAACCTGACACAAATCAGTGAAGAGTGCCGGAAACAGGCATTTGACCTGAATTATTTTGGTGCAAAAAAATGGAAATCTGCTCAAAAAGGAAGAGTATTGGTTGGGTATCTTCCTATCTACTTCCCGCGGGAAATAGTTGAAGCCATGAATGGAATAGCAGTTGGAATACTTGGAGTGGGTGACCAAAAACAAGTTATCAAAGGCGATGCTTTTTATCAATCCTATATATGTCACCTACCCAGAGGAGTGATTGAATTGGCATTAGATAATAATTTCAACGATTTTGACGGATTTATTTTTCCTTCTATATGCGACTGCGTCAGAAATCTTTCAGGAATGTTCAGAATTACAAAAACCGGAAAATTTTCAAAATACCTTGATTTCCCGCAAAATTTTAATCCCTTAACCGGAGGGGTTTTCTATCGCCAGGAACTTGGATCCGTTCAGCAGGAAATCTGCAGGATCAACGGGGTATTACCTTCCGTGAAGATTTTAAATGAAAAAATTGAAAAATATAACCAGAATCGAAGATTCATCGAAAATATTTATGCGATACGGCAGGAATTCCCATGGAGATTATCAGCAGTTGACTGGTATTGTATTCAACGAGCCGGCTTGATGATGACGGTAGAAGAGCACAACGCTATATTATCTGATGTACAAACTCTTTTGGAGGAGAACCAGGGAGAACCATTGGATAATATACGTGTTGTGGTGAGCGGATCATTCTGCGAACAACCACCTCTGGGGCTTATAAAATCCATTGAGATGGCGGGTTGTTACATTGTAGATGATGATTTTATATTGGGTTCCCGTTGGATTCAGGGTGACATTGATTCAAAAAGCAATGACCCGATGAATGCCATTGTCAATGCATATCTTACGCAAAGTACATTCTCTTCCGCATTATATGATGTTGGGAATCCTAAAGGAGCCAGATTAGTTGAATTAGTTAAAAACCGAAAAGCTGACGGTGTGATTTTTTGTGCGGCGAGTTTTTGCGATCCTGCATTGTTAGACAGACCTGAAATGCAAAAGTCCTGTGACGAAGCAGGCATACATCATATAAATTTCCAATTCCACGAAAATACCGGACAGTTTAAAGTTATTAAAGAACAGTGCGGTACATTTTCAGATTCAATTAAATTATGGGCGTGAGGGGATAATCTTCAAGGTTTGTATGGACTTGCAGAGCCGGCAAACCTTGAAGGTTTGAATTTTAGAAAATATAAAAATTAAAAAATAGAAATTATTAACATCCAATGTCCAATAAAAAACCTGAAGTTCAAAAAGAAAAAAGCATGCTCTTGCAAAAAGAGATGATTGCCGGCTTGTTTAAGGATTTAAGCACTGCAAAAGAAAAAGGGAAAAAGGTGGTTTATACTTTTGTTCCCGGAAATATCACCGAGTTGATTCTCTCCTTCGACATGCTTCCCGTGTATCCTGAAATAAATGCTCTGCAATCGGGTATGAGAAAAAAATCGTGGGAATATATTAAAGAGGCAGAAAAAATTGGTTATTCGGAAGATGTTTGCACGTATGTGAAGTGTGACATCGGCATGATGCTGAAAGGGAATATAGGTCCAACGGATGAAAAAATTCCTGATCCGGATCTTCTGTTATTGAGTTATACAGGGTGTTTCACCTTTATGAAATGGTTTGAAAATCTGGAGCGGCTTTATCCCGGGGTTCCGGTGGCAATGTTACACACTCCCTATCAGGAAGACGGAAAAATTACTCCCGGAATGGTTGATTATATGGTAAAACAATTGAAAGAAGATGTTATCCCAAAGATGGAAAAAGTAAGCGGCAAAAAATACGATGAAGCCCGTTTGTCGTACATGCTTGAAAAATCAGCTTTATCAGAAGACCTCCTCGTAAAAGTTCTTGAGTCAGCAAAATTAAAACCTTCTCCGATTGATGCTTATTTTGCAGGGGTTTATTATATAGGTCCGATTTTTACCGCATTTCGTGGCACTACACAAGCGGTTGATTATTATTCTGAATTATACAAGGAAATTCAGGAAAGAATAAGTTTGAAGCAAGGTCCTATCACTCCTGAAGGAGAATTAAAGGAAGAAAAATACAGATTAGTAGTAGAAGGTCCGCCTAACTGGACGAATTTCCGGGAATTCTGGAAAATATTTTATGATATGGGTGCTGTAATAGTGGCATCGTCTTATACAAAAGTAGGAGGGGTGTATGATATGGGATTCCGTCATGATCCTAAAAATCCATTGGAAAGTTTATCAAGATATTGCATGGGTTGTTATACCAATATGAACATCCCGCAACGGGTTGAATTGTTGTGTCACTATATCAAGGAGTACTCAGCCGATGGATTTCTGATAAACTCTATAAAAAGTTGTAACTCTTTTTCCGCCGGACAATTATTGATGATGCGCGAAATAGAACAAAGGATGGGAGTGTCGGTAGGATTTATTGAATCGGATCTGGTTGACCCCCGTTATTTTTCTTATGCGAATATTAAAAACCGGTTGGAATCATATTTTCAGATGTTGGAACAAAGAAAATTGATTTTGCAATGATTGGAAATTAGTCATTAGTCATTCATCGCCTTCGTTTGTGTCCTCACAAACGAAGGCATTTAATCAATAAAAAACATGCATCGTTATTTTCTCGGAGTTGACCTTGGCTCCACCACCTCCAAGGCAATCATTGTAGATGAAGAGGGTAAAATTACCGGCAGGGGAATTACCAATACTCGCGCTAATTATTCTGTAGCGGCAGAAATTGCCAAAATGGAAGCCATTTACAATGCCCGTTTTTATATCCTCAAAAAAAATCTGGAAACCGATTTATCCTGGAAATCCGAATACCATCAATTTATCCGTGACATCGAAAATGTGTTTCAATATTTGCAGTTTAAAATCCGCCTCGATGAATTAAACAAACTGCTTTTATCAAATGCAGGTTCTTATTTTCAAATCAAAGTCCGTTCCTCCCTACTTCAGCATTTGATGCAGATACTTCCTTCACTGGAAACAAAAATTAAAAACGAATTTCTACAAAATCAATTAGGTCTTCAGAATCAGTTTTTCCGAGATGTGGTTACCGGCATATATAATGAGCTGGTCGCTGAAAAAGATAAGACACTTTTTGAACCGTTGATGAACGTATTTGACAAAAGCATTACTCCGGTTGAAAATGAAATATTACAGGTTGATTTCAAAATTATGGTGAATCAGGCAATGGACATTCTTCAGAAAAAATATAAATCACTTCCTGATAATATTTCCGGTGACACTTCCATGCGTTTTGATGCAGAACTAAACTTGCTGAAAGGAAATTATGAAAAAGTATCAGACACCTTGCGTGACCATATAAACCGTGTTGCCGATTATGAATTGCATATTTCCAACATGACCGGTACAGGATACGGAAGGGCGCTACTTCCATTTCCCGAAGATTGCATCCGCTCCGAAATTTTGTGTCACGCTTATGGGGCACACGCTATTTTTCCTGAAACAAGAACTGTATTGGACATAGGAGGACAAGATACCAAAGCAATTCAGGTTGACAAACATGGCTTGGTAACAAGTTTCCAGATGAATGACCGCTGTGCCGCCGGATGTGGCAGATATCTCGGCTATATTGCCGATGAAATGGGCGTGCCGGTGAATGAATTAGGACCCATGGCATTGCAGGCAACCAAAGAAGTGCAGATATGTTCCACTTGCACCGTATTTGCCGGAGCTGAATTGAGGGAGTTAACGAATCTTGGAGAAAAAAGAGAAGATATACTCGGGGGTTTGCATAAAGCGATTATCATGCGTGCCATGTCACTGATTGCGCGTTCCGGCGGTGTCTTTAATGAGTTTACATTTACCGGAGGAGTGGCACGGAACAAAGCTGTTATAAAATATCTTACCGCACTCGTAAAAGAAAATTATGGTGACACAATAAAAATAAATATTCATACCGATTCTATTTTCATGGGAGCACTTGGAGGAGCATTGTTTGCACGGAGGGCTTCGGAGCTGGCACATAAGATGGTGCCTGTCGAATGAATTGCAAATATTTAGATAGGTACCCACTTTGTCATTTATTGTTAAGTGTTATATGTTAATTATTATTTTTTAGATTCCTTTTTACTTTTAGTAAACTATAAACCCAACCCATGAACACCCTCCTCACCCTTGGTATTGATGTAGGCAGTAATTTCATTAAAGCTGTCTTAATGGAATGTGGCACTACTAAAAGTGTCATTCTCGACAAGCATACTGAAAAAATCCGGAAACGCAACCCTGCACAGCTTGCCGATGAAATGACAACGCATTTATTAGAAAAACATAATTTCCAATACGATGACCTTGCGTATCTTGCCTCTACCGGCGAAGGGGATCTTGTCATCAGAAAGCGTGGACATTTTTACGGTATGACTACCCATTCAAGGGGCGCTGTATATTTTGATTCCACAGCCAAAACAGTGGTTGACCTCGGGGCTTTGTATGTTCGTGCCATCCGCGTAAATCCACAGGCAAAAGTTCTGGATTATAAAATGACCGGACAATGCGCTTCCGGTTCCGGACAATTTCTTGAAAATATTTCACGTTATCTGGGATTATCCATTGACGAAGTTGGTGACATTTCACTTCGCTCTACGAAGCCGGAAGTGTCATCGGGTATTTGTGCTGTGCTTGCAGAAACGGATGTTATCAACATGGTGTCACGCGGAATAACCACTCCCGATATCATAAAGGGAATTCATTTATCCATTGCAAACAGGATTATTAAATTATTATCCGCATTGAAAGCAGAGTCACCTGTTTTTTTGACCGGAGGTATGGCATTGAATAAAGGATTAATTCAAGCCATACAGGAATCATTACAGGAAACAAAGAAAAATTTCATAATTAAAACTAATCCTGACGCAATTTATGCGGGTGCAATCGGCGCGGCGTTGTGGGGTGCATACAGATATCATAAGCTGAAGCAAGGAAAAGTGATGGCGAAAGTTGTAGCGTGAATTATCTAAAAAAAAAGTTTTAAACTTTTTTTTATTTATAGGTTTAAGTAGCTGTAGCACTTTTCCGCGCTTCATACTTAAACCAGAGTTTGCGAGATTGAAAAATTTTCGGTATGTTTATTAAGCCCTGAAAGGGCGTAATTCAATAACATAGGACAACGCCCTATGGATGAATCACAAAAATCTCATGAAGCCCTGAAAGGGCGAAACAAAATTTTTTATTTGTGAAATCAATCCCTAAAAATATTGCCCAACTGCTGAAATCCAATTCAGAGAGATTTCAGAATCATTTGATTTTCCGTGAAAGAAATAATAACGGATGGAAAGAAATTTCCTGGTCATCCTTTTATAAAAATGTTTTGAAAATTTCCTTTAATCTGAAAGAAAGAGGATTTGAAAAAGGTGATAAAATGATGATTTATTCCCCGAACAGAGCCGAAATGCTACAACTTAGCTTGGCGGTAATGGCATCGGGTGGCATTTCCGTTCCGGTTTTTGCACATTACCGGAGAGATACCATTCTTTCCCTTATTAACCATTCCGATGCGCGTTTTTTGACCTTAGCTGGTGAGTGGCAAGCGGCACAGTTGTCAACTAATCTGAATTTAAAAGAGGTTTTTATTTTTGATACGATGTCCTCAAAAAATTTCACTCCATTTTTAGAATTATTAGATCCTTATTCGGAAGATTATGAGTTGAAATTATCTTCTTCTCCTGATGAAATTTGTCTGAACATGTACACTTCAGGCACCATGGGAATTCCTAAATGCGTTCAATTATCCCATCGAAACATTTTATCACAACAAGAAGCAATGTCTCAGCTATGGAATGTAAATGAGAATGACCGTTATTTGTCTTATCTCCCATGGCACCATAGTTTTGGTGGGATTTTTGAACTTTTTTCTTCATTATACAACGGTGCCACTATGTCATTGGAATCAGGGTTTGGAAAAGATGCCGGAATATTATACGAAAATTGGAAATTGGTGAAACCAACTGTTTTTTTCAGTGTGCCGCGTGTATATGAAAACCTGATAAACCTTTGCAAGGAAAAGAAGGAAGCCGACAGCAACCTTTTTCATCCTGAATTAAAATTTATTTTTACCGCCGCCGCTCCATTACCTTCCCATATTTCAGATGAATTTGAAAAAAGAAATATTCCAATCATGGAAGGATGGGGTTTAACAGAAACATCTCCATGCTGTACCATTACCCCGCTCGATAAAAAAAGAAAACCGGGGTATGTAGGTTTTCCAATACCGGGTGTCACTTTAAAAATTATGGATGATGGTGAAATTTTAGTGAAAGGTCCGAATGTGATGGCTGGTTATTATAAAAATGATAATGCCAATAAAGAAGTTTTTGCAGAGGATGGTTGGTTCCGTACTGGCGATGTGGGGGAAATGACAGAAGACGGGTTGAAATTAATAGCCAGAAAAGACAGGATATTCAAACTTACCAACGGAGAAAAAGTAATCCCTTCAGAATTAGAATCATTACTGCAATGTAAGTGTCATTACATTTCTTTTGCCTTTGTAACAGGAAACGGAAAAGATCATCCCGTGGCAATTTTATTTCCTAATCAGCAATTGTTGAGAGACCCTTCCTACAATGTGTCACCATTGGACGGATGTTTTTGTCCCCGGTCAATTTATGAACTTGGAAAATGTCTTAGAGGATGTATGTCGGATGTAAACAATGAGAATAAAAAGAAATTCACCCGTATAAAATCCATGATGTTGGTTGACGATGAATTATCCATAGAAAAACAAACGCTTACACCCTCCCTGAAAGCGTCGCCCGGAAATATTCTGAACATTTATAAAGCACATCTGGAAAATTTATATGGTGCAGAAAATTCAGTGAAGGAAAATGTATATGTAATTAACTTAGATCAATAAAGATATTTGTAACGGCATAAAAATCATGTACGAAATAAAAACCACTTCATTGCTCAAAAAAATCATGAGCGATTATTTCCAATCGTTTCATAATAAAAGCACACCCGTTGCCTGGTGCACCAGCGTAGGACCCGCTGAATTATTGCGTTCTTTTGGTTTTGAAGTTTACTTTCCTGAAAATCATGGAGCGCTTTTGGGCGCAAGCCGTACTTCCGGTGATTTTATTCCCGAGGCGGCGAAAAACGGTTATTCAGGAGATATTTGTTCCTATCTGACTTCTGACATTGGTTCTTTTCTTAAAAAGCAAACTCCTCTTACAAAACAATATGGACTCGACTCAATTCCTAAACCGGATTTGATTGTTTACAATACCAATCAATGCCGCGAAGTCCAGGATTGGTTCAGCTTTTATGCGAGGGAATTTGATTGCCCTATTTACGGAATAGTGCCACCAAGATATGTAGGGAATATTACCGAAGAAGAAGTGACGGATGTTGTGGCACAGTTTAAAGGCATGATTTCCGTTTGCGAAAATGTCACCGGAAAAAATTTTGATATAGACAGGTTCCGTGACACTGTACGATTAAGCAAATTAGCAACAATGGCATGGAAAGATGTCTTAAACACAGCCCGTCATTCTCCTTCTCCGTTGAGTTTTTTCGATGGTGTCATTCACATGGGACCTATTGTTGTGTTGCGTGGCACTCAAACCGCGGTTGATTATTATATAAAATTATTGGAGGAACTTAATACGAATCAAAAAAAGGGCTCGGGAATTTTAGACAAAGAAAATTGCCGTGTGTATTGGGAAGGCATGCCGATCTGGGGGAAATTACGTTCGCTCTCAGAATTATTTTTACGCAACCGGACTGCTGTGGTAGCTTCTACGTATTGCAATAGCTGGATTTTTGATGATTTTGATGAGAAAGACCCATTCAAATCAACGGCATTAGCTTATACAAAAATATTTATTAACCGTAGCGAGCAGGTAAAACTCGAAATGATGAAAACCATAATTGAGGACTTCAACATCAACGGGGTTATTTTTCATGATTCCAAAACCTGCTTTAACAATTCTAATGCGCGGTTTGGACTTCCCTTGCGTCTAAAAGAAATGTGTGGAGTGGAAACATTGATTGTGGAAGGTGACCTGTGTGACTTACACTTTTTTTCGGAAGCGCAGAGTACTACGAAAATTGAAACCTTTATAGAACAAATGACATGAAAATCGGTATTATCGGTCTTGGACCTGTTGGACAAATTTTAGCTGTACACCTGGCAGAAGCCGGCTTTGAAGTGGCACTCTGTGATGTGGATACTGCCAAATTGAAGAAAATTCAAAAGGAAGGTATTATTCTGGAAGGGAAAATTAATAAGACAAGAAAATTTACAAATATCGTTTCTCAGGTAAAAGAATTGGTGGCGCTTGATATTGATTTGCTGATATTTTCGGTAAAGGTTTATCAGACCACTGCCATTGCTACGGAGGCATATCGAATGAATGCCAACCGGTTTTGTGTAATGAGCGCTCAGAATGGAATTGACGTTGAAAAAAATCTGAGCGCTATTTTCGGAGAGAAAAAAACGTTACGACTTGTCATTAATTTTGCAGGAAATCCTACAGATTTACATCACATCAACATTACTTTTTTCAACGCGCCGAATTACCTGGCTTCAGTGGACGATTCCCAGACAGAAATTTGTGAAAGAATTTCCACTGCTTTAAACAGGGTTTCGTTAGATACCGTTGCCGTTGATTCATTTCAGCTTCAGAATAAAATCTGGGAAAAAACTATCTTAAATTCATCGTTGAGCGCTTTGTGTGGTTTAACGGGTCTTACCATGCGGCAGGCAATGGAACTGAGTGACACGTACGATATAGTTGAGCAAGTGATAGTGGAATCGGTTAAGGTGGCGGAGGCGGAAGATATTCGCTTTGGCGAAAATTTTATAAAAAAATGCCTGAGGTATCTGAAAAGAGCCGGTGACCATCTTCCTTCTCTTGCACTGGATATGCTGAACAACCGTCAGACAGAGATTGATTATTTTAACGGTAAAATTGTCTTCTATGGAAAAAAGCATTATGTAAAGACACCCTTGAATCAGGTTTTTACAAATCTTGTTCATGCGCACAAAGGAAGAAAAGAAACACCCGCTCAATCGTTGCTTCGCGATACCTTGATTACCATTCATCAAAAAAGCAACGTAAACGGCAAGAGCAAAACAGGTAAAAAATATTTTCTCGGCGTTGACCTGGGTTCCTATTTTACCAAAATTACCGTACTCGATGAAAAAGGAGAAGTAACGTATCGCGAGTTGTTAAAGACCATGAACCGTGATAAAAAATCTTTGTACAACGCCTTATCACAGATTCAGGATAGCTTTAATATTGAGTCCATCTGTGCAACAGGATACGGGAGAGAACATTTTCATAATGCTGATCTTACTAAAACGGAAGTTACCTGCGCTTCCAAAGGACTTTCGAGCCAGTTCCCTGTGAGGAAAAACATCATTGACATCGGAGCGGAAGACATAAAGGTAATTCGTTCGTCAGAAACCGGCAAGGTGGAAGAATTTTTTATGAATAATAAATGTGCGGCGGGAACGGGAGCATTTATTGTGGAATCTGCGGAACGGGCGGAAATTCCGCTTGAGAAAATGAGTGAGTTTGCCAGCCGTTCAAATTCCAACAAAGAGCTAAATAGTTTTTGTACCGTATTTGCAAAAACTGAAATCATGAGCTGGATATTTGATGACACAAGCCACGAAGACATTGCAAGGGGAATTTATCTCGCCATTTCCAACCGAATCAATAAAATTAAAACAGAACAAGGTCTGCCATTGTATTTAATTGGAGGCGTTATTGCCCATCATTCCTATTTTAAAAATGTGCTCAGCGAAAAAATGAACACCGAAGTGTTGATTCCTGAACATCCGCAATTTGTAGTTTCGTATGGAGCGGCTTTGTTTGCGAGGGAGAATGGGGGGAAGGTAGGATAAGGATAAAGATAAAAGGTTAAAGGATAAAAGATAAAATAAGTGCCTTCCTTTATCCTTTATCCTTTATCCTTTCACCTTTTATCTTTCACCTTCACCTTCACCCCTCCTCCTCTTATCCCTCAAAATCTTCCTCTTCATCCTCCCCTCCAATACTTCATGCAAAGGCGCAAGACATGCGGCTATGACAGAGTTGGCGAGCAGGTTTATGATTGCATTGCCATCCGCGAACATATCAATGTATGGATTTAAAAACACCAGCGTTAGTTCAAAAAACATCATGAATACTACGAATACCAATCCCTCTATAAAATGGATGGATAAGGGAAGTTTAACCGCATAGAGCAGTAGTCCAATAATTAATATCACAAGCACAATAAACACTCCGGACACGGTGAGCATATCGTTTCTTTGTTTTTCTTCTTTAGCTATTTTTGCCAGGTCTTCTTCCTGGTATTTTCGTTGCCGTTCCTGCTTTTCCCACTCGTACTTTTCTTCCAAGCCCCCAATTTCCTTGCTTTTTTCTTCATTGAATATGGAATCTTTGTATGTAGAATAATCCTGATGGTATTGGTAGGCGGCTTTGTGGTTGTTTATTTTAGCGTAAGTTCTGGCAAGGTTGTCAGATGTATTCATTACCATATATTTATCTCCAATCTCTTGTGAAAGAGCTAATCCCTTTAATAAATAATCAAGAGCGTTATCATATTTTCCCAACTCACTAAATAATTCACCCATGTTATTCATACTTGTAGCTACCCCTGCTTTATTACCCATTTCTTCTTCTATTTTCATTGACTGAATATAATAATAAAGCGCACTATCTTTTTTGTTTTGATAATCATAAACAATCCCGATATTATTCAAACAGCTTGCATACTCATTGTTGTTTTTCATTCCAATGGATTCATATATTATTAAACTTCTCTGATAAAATTCCAATGCCCGGTCATATTTGTCTTGTGTCATATATACAACCCCGATATTATTCAAACTCATTGCATACTCTTTAGTGTTTTCCATTCCAATGGATTCATATATTCTTGCACTTCTCAGATAAAATTCCAATGCGCGGTCATATTCTATTAGAAATTGATAAACGGCACCGATATTATTCAAATTGGTTGCATACCCTTCACTGTTTTCCATTCCAAGGGAATCATATATTATTAATGATTTAAGGTAATGAGCCAATGCCTGAGGGTAGTTGGAGAGATTATACTGAACAATTCCAATATTTTGGTAACAATCTACTTCTGATTGTGAATGTTTTATTTTTTGGCTGAGTTCTAGGGCTTGTTGAAGGTAAGGCAAGGACTCTTTTGGGTTGTGTAACGCTATACCTATTTCTAATAATAATTTAATTTTTACTGTGTCATCTTTGGTGTTGGATAGGAGAGATTTGAGGGAATCTATTTTAGAATTGTTATATTGTTGAATTGTTATATTGTTGGAGGAATCTTGCGGAGTGTCGGTGTTCGTTTGTGTGACACTAACGAAGGCGGAGAACTGTAATGCGGTACAAGAAAGAAGCAAGTAGATGATAAATATGCCCAAATTATTTGATGTTGGATTTTGGCTTCCTACTTGGGACTTGGAACTTGAAACTTGAAACTTGGAACTTCCAAACTTCGCGAGGTATCCGCTCACTCGCTTCTCCAACCACTTGTGTGCAGGAAAGAAAATGCCTGCCACAACGCAGTTGAGTGCAAATAGTGCAAGTATTTTCTCTTGTGCTAATTTTAGAATTTGCGGTTCAAGGATGAGCAGGGTTAGTTCCAACAGCATCATGAACGCAAAGAAAAGTAGTCGTGCCGCCCATAGCACAGGAAACCTTTTTCTTACCAAAAATATTACGATAAATATAAAGGCAATAATGCCCAGAAAACTCCACGAAAAGGTTATCATCCTGCTTCTGAACGCTAACTCTTTTGCAAGCAGGCGGTCTTGTTTTTCTTTGCGGTCGTTGATTTCTTTTTGCTTATCCAACTCGTAGCGGGTTTCCAACGCCCCGATTTCCTTGCTTTTTTCTTCATTGAATATGGAATCCTTGTAAGTGGAAAATTCCTGATGGTATTGGTAGGCGGCTTTGTGGTTGTCTAATTGGGCGTAGGTGTTTGCAAGGTTTGTAGCGATATTCATTACCATATATTTATCTCCTATCTCTTGTGAAAGAACTAATCCCTTTAATAAATAATCAAGAGCGCTATCATATTTCCCCAACTCGCTAAATAATTCACCAATGTTACCCATGCTTGTTGCAATCCCTGCTTTATCACCTATTTCTTCTTGTATTTTCAGTGCACGGATAAAATAATAAAGCACACTGTCTTTTTTGTTTTTATTATAATTGACAATTCCGATATTACTCAAACTGTTTGTATACTCTTTGGTGTTTTTCATTCCAATGGATTCTAAAATTGTTAAACTTCTCTGATAAAATTCCAATGCCTGGTCATATTCGCCTTGTATATCATAAACAATCCCGATATTATTCAAATTGTTTGCATATTCGTTGCTGTTGTCCATTCCAAGGGATTTCTTTATTGATAAACTTCTCTCATGAAATTCCAATGCCCGATCATATTCGCTTAACATTCTATAAACAATTCCGATATTATTCAAAATTCTTGCATAATTTTTGCTGTTTTCCATTCCAAGAGATTCTTTTATTCTTAATGATTTAAGGTAATGAGCCAATGCCTGCGGGTAGTTGGAAAGATTAAACTGAACAATTCCAATATCATTGTAAAACTCTGCTTCTGACTGTGAATGTTTTATTTTTTGGCTGAGATCAAGGGCTTGTTGGTAGTATGGGAGGGATTCTTTTGAGTTGTGTAACGATATGCCTATTTGTCTTAATAATTCAATTTTGGAGGTGTCTTCTTTGGTAGTGGATAAGAGGGTTTTGAGGGAGTCAATTTTAGCATTATTCAATTGTTGAGATTTTGAGTTGTTGGAGGAATCCTGCAGAGTATCTGCATTGGTAGTTAGCGTAAGGCAACTGCAAAAAATAATTTTATAAAAAAACGTGAGTGTTTTATTTATCATCTTAATGCAAACCGTAATTCCTCCATACTTGCCGATAAAAATAACAAAATAAAAATATCCACCTTTAAAATTCAAAAGTGCCGTAGGCACTATTTAATTTTGTAAGGACGGACTTTAGTCCGTCCTTCAAATCTGTACGTTTTACGGCCAGAAGTGCCGTAGGCACGACTCATATCAGATCCTTAAAAAGTATCTTTTGTCATACGATACTTCAAACTTTTTAAAAACTCCAGATACTCTTCTCTAAACGTTTGTTTTTTTGATGTTTTTCCTGATTGTAACAACCGACTTCAGTCCGTTGTTACAACATGGTTAATTCCTACGGAACTTAAATGCAAAGATATATCATTACTAACATTACTTATAACACCTCAAAATAAGAATTAGCAGTTTTCCGTCTTCCAGCTGAATAGTTACGAGAAAAGTATTTATTTTGGGATTTATTACTTAAATAGTATAGATTTGCTTTTTAATTCGTTTTATATGCACTTTTCAGAACTTGAAAAATTAATCCTTGATAAACTTTCCAAAGAGCTTCCACGCAACCTCTATTACCACGGGGTACATCATACGCGTGGGGTACTCTCAGCGGTCTCTGTTATTGCTAGGGAAGAAAAGGTAAACGAAAAAGAGTTGAATCTGCTTATGACAGCCGCACTTTTTCATGATACCGGTTTTTTAATCAAATATTATGACAACGAAGGAGAAGGAGCGAAGCTGGCAGGTAAATTACTTCCTTCCTACGGTTTTGAAAAAGCGGATATAGAAATTATTTGTCAATTGATTATGGCTACCTCTATCCCACAGCAACCTGTTACACTACTCGAAAAAACATTATGCGATGCGGATTTGGATTACCTCGGAAGAGACGATTTCTTTTCTATTTCCCATGATTTACGCAGGGAATGGAATGAATATGGCAAACCGCACACACTGCTTGAGTGGTATGAACAACAAGTTGTTTTTATGAATAAACATTCCTATTTCACCGCAACCGCTAAGAGGTTAAGAGTGGAAAAAAAACAAAAACACGTTGATGAAATTACCCTTTTGCTTTCTTCTTCCAATAAAATTTTTAAAAAGGTGCAGGAAACAGAAACCTTGAAAAGAATTTTAGACAAGACACATATCATAAGCATAGATACCATTCAGATATTGAAAAACATTGAATTATTTACAGCATCCAGCGACAAGGTGTTGTCTGATATTTCTTCGTTGTTAAAAATTTTACAAATTCAAAAAAATGAAATCATTATCAGAAAAGGAGAACCCGGAAATTGCATGTACATTATTTACGAAGGAACTGTAAAAGTTCATGATGACATTTATACGATTGCAGAACTGGGAACCGGTAAATTTTTCGGGGAACTTTCCTTACTCGATACAGAACCACGCTCGGCATCAGTGACCGCCATAACCAATTGCACCTTACTCCGCTTAGACCAGGATGACTTTTATGCCATTTTCCGGAAATACAATGAAGTGGCGCGGGAAATAATGAAAGTTTTAATAAACAGATTGAGGTCGCAGAATACATCCATTGTAAATGAATTTAAAACCCGTGAAAGAAAACTCCGTTCACTCGTGGATGAAAGAACGATGGAATTAAAGGAAACATCGGAAAATCTGGAAAGAGCATTTTCAGAAATAGAAGAGAAAAATTCAAAATTAGAGCTTGCCTATAAGGATATACGCGACAGCATTGACTATGCCCGGAGAATTCAGGACAGTATCTTGCCTGTAGCCAGTGATATGTACAGGATTTTTCCAGAATCATTTATTTTATATAAACCCAAAGACGTTATCAGCGGTGATTTCTATTGGTTTACTGAAATAGGCAATGGACAAGATATTTTTATTGTAGCGGTTGCCGACAGCACAGGGCATGGAGTACCGGGCGCCTTCATGTCAATGATAGGGAATGACTTATTGAATCACATTATTCTGGGAAAAGGAATACAGGATCCCGGGAAAGTTCTGACGCTTTTAAATCAGGGAATCAAACAATCCTTGAAACAGACCGGAAAAATGAGTGACACTAAGGACGGCATGGACATCGCGCTATGTGTATTTGACCGGAAAAAAAACACCTTGCATTTTGCCGGCGCAAACCGTTCCTTATGTTTCTTTCACTTTGAAAAAGAGGGTAACCATAAAAAAACGCTTTCCTTGAACGAAATAGTATCTGACCGGACTGCCATCGGAGGTTTTACACCGGATGATTATGTATTTAATACCTATTCGGAAACCATTGCCGAAGGGGAAACCATTTACATTTTTACCGATGGATATGCGGATCAATTCGGCGGCATGAAAAATAAAAAATTTATGAAAAAAAATTTAATCACCCTGCTCGATTCCATAAAAATGCTTCCCATGAATGAACAGCAAAAAATTCTTGATAAACAACATGTAGAATGGATGGGAGAAACAGTGCAGACGGATGACGTGCTGGTGATTGGAATCAACTATACAAGGGATTAGTATTAGTTAAACCCGCCTACCTCACTACACTGAATATGCCATTCTTAAAATTTTCTTCCTTAGAATTTTTAATCTGATACAAATATACTCCCTCTTTCAGCTCAACAACCGCTATAAAGTTATTTTTATTTGAAAGGGAGCGCTTGATTAAAATTTTACCGGAAATATCCAAAATCGTTAAGTTCAATGTAGTTGTATTTTTAATTCTGAAGTAAATATTTTCGCTCGCAGGATTTGGATATACTGAAATTTCATTATTGGAAATTTTCTCTTTTATACTGCTTGGTCCAGTTGGTCCCCAAACCGTATAATAACCCCACGCGCCACAAGCGGGATTACCCTGCTCCGATACCCAAACAGCGTAAGTTCCTACCGGTAAACCTGAAACCGATGCAGTGACACCACCGTTATTCCATAGAAATTCATACGGAGGATTTCCACCCACAGCAGTAACTGTAGCTGAACCAGTTCCCTGGAAAACATCATTGGAATTTGATTTTGTACCGGTAACCGAAATAGTGACACTGCAACCGCCGGGTGCCACAAAATAGGAACCAACTTTTACACACAAATTGGCATCGGTTGCTGTTACATAATATAATCCGGGAATTAATGAGTTTATGGTTTGTGTATTTGCGAGTGTGCTCCATTGATAGGTGTAGGGCGCGGCGCCACCGTTAGTTGTTACTGAAGCCGTGCCATCGCCTAATCCAATACCTGTTTCTTTGGTTCCGCTCATTGAAATCTTAAAACCATCGCAGGATGGAAGATTTATTACAATAGCATCCAGATAAAATTCACTTCCACTCACAGGAGTCGGTATTGGTGGCTTTGGTACTCCAAATGCAGAAAGATCAGGGATGGAACCAATGCTTGATGTTGCAAAAATATTGATGGTGTCAGGCGCTGAACTGGAATAATAAACTACGGGTATGTTTACGTTAGTCCAGTTGGTAACTTGGGTACTTGAAAAAAAAGATGCCTCTCCAACTGTTTCGGTTTCACCTTTGGTTGAATTCCAACGGGTTAATTCCAGATGAAATCCGCCAATGTCACTGCCGGATGGTTTTGATTTGTATTTGAAGTCAATGGAAATGGGTCTTTGTGAATAGGGCGCACCGGGATTTACAAATGATCCCAGTTGTATTCCTCCACCATACGGATTAGGCAACGGTGTAGCAGGACCGAAAGTTCCAAAAACAGAAAAGTTCGGACAATCCGGACAACTGCCGGTTACCATTTTTACGGAATTGGATGCCTGCCCGGGATTTGTGTTTTCTTTAAAAACAGTTTGAGCCCCTCCATTGGGCTCTGTAATGTAATTGGAAGTTACCCACCCATCAGGTTCATTTCCAGACCATCCCTCAAAATTGAGATTGGTTTGAGCATTAGAAAGGTTGCAGAAAATATAAGTCCCTGCAATTAAATAAAAGATTTTTCTTTTCATGATTGTTTTTATTGGTGTAGAAACGGGTCTTAAACCCGTTTAGTTAAATTTGAATGGTGCGAAGGTAGGATATTTTTATTATTTATGCAAAAATATAAAGTCACGCAAAGACGCAAAGAATTAAGACCGCAGAGAAAAAAAATCATTTATGATTTTTTTCTTAGCGACTTAGCGTGACAACTTTTATAGATACTTAGCCGTTACCTTATAAGTTATTTTTTTTTCCTAATTTACCAACTCAATTTTATAAAGTGCCGTTTATAACGTACAAAAACGTCAGCAGAAAAACATGCATGATGTGCCAAAATTGCCACTTCCTCCGTCATGGAAAACTCCGGCACGACTTTATTTTATAAGGATGGACTTTAGTCCTTCCTTCAAATATCTGCGGTTTTTTGTAATAAGTGCCGTAGGCACGATTAAATTTTGTAAGGATGGACTTTAGTCCGTCCTCCAAATCTGTACGTTCTATGGCTAAGAGTGCCGTAGGCACGATTCATATCAGATCCTCATAAATGTATCTTTCATCATACGATACTTCAAACTTTTTCAATAACTGCAGATACTCTTCCCTGAAAGTTTGTTTTTTTATGTTTCGTTCCTACGGAACTTAAGGGTCTGAAGTCAGAAGTTACAACAACGGACTTCAGTCCGTTGTTACAATATGAACCGTTCCTACGGAACTGATTTTATTTAGTAAGATACCGTGGCATATTATTAATCCTGATAAAATAAAAAAGCAAAGATAAATCCTTTACAGCACCTGAAAATAAGAATTAGCCAGGGTAAGTTCTATTATGAAATTTGGCAAAAATTTATTAAATTTACACCTTCGAAAAATCTACAATAAATATGCTTACCCTTTTTAATCTAAACATCATGAAAACAAAACCAATCTTTCTCATTCTTTATATTTTTTTAATTCAACATACCTATGCACAATACTCAAAGTATGAATGGGCAAAAAGCGCAAGAGGAAATGGTTTTGACAATGGCTATAGTTGTGCTACCGATGCAATAGGCAACATCATCGTAACAGGTTATTTTTCTAGTTCTTCTATTACCTTTGGAACTACTACTCTGCACAATGTCGCAAGCGAAGATATTTTTATTGTGAAATATGACCTAAACGGAAATGTTCTCTGGGCGAAAAGCGCAGGAGGAATTTCGGACGAAATAGGAAGAAGCTGCGTTGTTGATGGGGGGGGCAATATAATTTTAATGGGTATTTTTAAAAGTTCTTCTATCACGTTTGGAACAACTACTTTATCCAATACTGGTGATTGTAATTTATTTATTGTGAAATATGACGCAAACGGGAATGTCCTTTGGGCGAAAAGCGAAGGTGGAATCAATTTTGATCAAGGTAATAGTTGCTCAACTGATGCAAATGGGAATATTATTGTAACGGGTTTTTTTTCTAGTCCTTCTATCACCTTTGGAACAATTACTTTAACCAATAAATATGCTGGAAATTGGGATATTTTTATTGTGAAATATGACCCAAACGGAAATGTTCTCTGGGCGAAAAGCGCAGGTGGAACATCTGGTGATAATAGTTTTACTTGTGCGACAGATACCAATAAGAATATTATTGTAATGGGACAATTTGGAAGTTCTACCATCACTTTTGGGTCTACTATTTTAACCAAAACAGATTCATCTATTACGGATATGTTCATTACAAAATTTGATGCAAACGGAAATGTTCTCTGGGCGAGAAACATGGGAGGAACCTCTTATTATGAAGGTTATCATTGCACAACCGACATCAATGGGAATATCATCCTAATGGGTTTATTTGGGAAATCTTCCATCACCTTCGGAACAACTATTTTATCAAATGCTGGGTATTCTGATGTGTTTATTGTTAAATATGACCCGGACGGAAATGTTCTCTGGGCGAAAAGTGTTGGTGGCTCTAAAGCTGATGTTGGCAATGGTTGTGCAACCGATGCCAAAGGGAATATCATCATAACAGGTGATTTTGAGAGTCCTACCATGGCATTTGGAACAAAAATTTTAACAACTGTCGGATATTCAGACATGTTTATTGGGAAATATGACCTGAGTGGAAATGTACTTTGGGCAAAAAGTGCGGGAGGAACTAGTGATGATAGAGGTTCTAGTTGTGCTACCGATATGGGTGGAAATATTATTGTAACTGGTTATTTTAATCGTTATTCCATCACCTTCGGTACTTTAACATTAAATAATTCAGGGTATAATGATATTTTTATCGCAAAATTAAAACCAATAAATATTTACGGTAGTGTTTTTAACGACATCAGCAATGATTGTAACCAGAGTTCAACCGAAATTGGTTTATTTAATAGAAATCAAATATTAAACCCAGGCAATATCATTGTGCAAACAAACAATGAAGGATTCTGGTATGTTGATAATCTCCCTTCAGGAAACTACACAATCACCGCCGATACCTCCGGCAAATGGAAACCAACCTGCCCTGTGACACAAAATTTCACCGTTGTCCATCCCGATTCTGTCACTGAAGGCCCTAACTTTGGTTTCATCTCTACAGAACCTTGCCCTCAACCGGATGTCTCTATCAATATGCCCTTCATGCGCCGCTGTTTCAATAACCAGAATGTATATGTAAATGCCTGCAATGAAAATATCGCCACAGGTGCATTGAATAACGCTTATGTACTTGTGCAGTTGGATACCTTACTGAGTTTGCAATCTTCCACATTAACGTATTCTGATTTGGGAGACAATAAATATCGCTTCGACATCGGTAATCTAAACCCGGGTCAGTGTCAGAATTTTTCTATCGCATGTTCCTTAAGCTGTAACGCAATTCAAGGTCAGACCCTGTGCATGTCAGCAAATTTATTCCCCGCAGATTCCTGCGTTTTTGATACTATTCCGGATATTAACGTAGGAACCACACCCTGCACACTTCCCTGGGATAAATCATCTTTGAAAGTGGAAGCAAGTTGCGTTAGTGACACTATCGGTGGTAAAGCAGTACGCTTTGTGATATATAACACCGGCGAACCCGGAGGCGGTGACATGAAGTGTCACAGCCCCGTTCGTTTATACATAGACGGTGTGCTTACTCAGTTAGATTCTGTAAAACTTATTGGCGGTGACAGCATGGTGTATGTTTATTCCGGTGACGGAAGAACTTATCGCTTAGAAGCAGACCAGCATCCCAAACATCCCGGGAATTCACATCCAAACGCATGCATTGAATTATGTGGCGAAACGATGTTCTGGCAACCGGGTTTAATTACGGCACTTCCCAATGACGATGCCGACCCCGTGGTGGATATTTATTGCGGAGTTGTCACAGGTGCCTATGACCCCAACGATAAAACGGGCTATCCAACCGGTGTTGATTCTACGCGCAATCTCTATCCCAACCAGGCGCTGGAATATGTAATTCGATTCCAGAATACGGGTACCGATACGGCGTTTACTGTGGTAATCCGAGATACGTTAGATACCGATCTGGATATTTTTACAGTGCAATCCGGAGCATCCAGCCATAATTATTCATTCCGGCTCTATGGACAAAGAATTCTGGAGTGGACTTTTAACAATATTCTTTTACCCGACAGCAACAAGAACGAGCCTGGCAGTCACGGTTTTGTTTCTTTTAAAGTAGAGCAAAATAAAAATTTACCCAACGGAAAAAAAATAGAAAACTCAGCAGGAATTTATTTTGATTTCAACGCACCGGTTATTACCAATGCCACTTTACATACGGTTAATGACGGAGTTAAAAAAATAACTACCGGCACTAAAGTTATCCCTATTCAAAAAAGTAAAAATAATTTTGTAAAAATTTATCCCAACCCAATTCATGGTTTGGCTGTAATAAAAATAACCGGTTCTTCCATTACTTCCGGTACAAAAATTACGTGCAGGATTTATAACCTGTTGGGGAAGGAAGTAACGCAACAATGCAACTTAAATAGGAGTGGGGATGAATATATCATTGAGCGGGGCAGTTTGAAGAGTGGTGTTTATTTTTATCATCTCACCGGAGCAAACTTTATTTCAATGAATGGAATGATGGTGGTGGAGTGAAGTGTCGGAGTAATGTTAAGTAGTAATAAAAATTAGTTATTTCTTGTTTAGTGTTATATGTTTTTTTCCTAAAATCAGAGTTTATTTGTCACTATTTCCCCCTTCATAAACAATACTCCCTGCCCGCTGATTTCCACTCTCTCCCCCAAGTGCCTGCATTTAAAAAAAGCGCCTCTCTCTGAAAGCTGTCTGGCAGTCATAAAGGTCTTGTTCAGGCGGTTGCTCCAGTAAGGTGTTAGAGCGGTATGCGCCGAGCCGGTAGCAGGGTCTTCGTTTATCCCATAAGCAGGCGCAAAATAACGCGATACAAAATCAGTGTCACTGCCTTTGGTTGTAATGATTACGCCCCGCATGCCCAATTGAGAAATTTTTTCAAAATCCGGCTTTATAGTTTCAATCTGTTTTTTATTTTTTAAAATAAATAGTACATCTTCTTTTCCATGGTAAATTTCCAACGGTTTCAAATCAAAACAATTCAGATACTTCCGGCTGAATGTAATTTTTTTAATTTTATCGGCAGGAAAATTTAACGTTAGCCAGTTTTTGTTTTTAGTGACACTCAATTCCCCGCTTCTTGAATAAAAGAAAATGACACTCTTTTTATATCCCAATTCATTAAATAAAACAAATGCGGAGGCAAGGGTGGCATGCCCGCACAGGTCCACTTCTGCCTTAGGGGTAAACCAGCGAATATGAAATCCCTTGGCTGTTTTTACAAAATATGCGGTCTCCGATAAATTATTCTCCATGGCAATTTTCTGAAGAATTTCATCCCTGAGCCATCTTATTAAAGGAATGACAGCGGCGGGATTGCCTGAAAATAATTTGTCGGTGAAGGCATCTACCTGGAAGAGAGGGAAGCGCATGCGGGGGTATAAAAAAAGTTATTTGTGCGCTAATTTATTAAAATATTGTCATTTAACCATCTAACCATCCAACCATCCAACCATCCAACCATCCAAACAACCATCTAACCACCTAACCATCCAACCCTATTCCCTCTAATTTTCATATTTCTGATTACCTTTGTCCTACATATAAATCAACTTGAAAAAAATCAGATTCATCATAAACCCTGCTTCCGGAACCAAAAGCAAACATTCCATTCCGGAATTAATCAGGTCATTGCTCGATAAAAAAATTTTTGAACCGGAAATTATTTTTACCGGATACAAAAATCATGGAACCGCACTTGCTCGGGAGGCAATTGAGAAAGGGATAGAAATTGTATGTGCATGTGGCGGCGATGGTACGGTGAATGAAATTGCAGGCGTGTTGCGATTCAGCGAAACCACATTGGCAATTGTTCCAACCGGTTCAGGAAATGGATTGGCAAGAGATTTAAAAATTTCTACCCACCCGGAAAAGGCAATTTCTAACTTGAACAATCCTAAAGTAATAAAAATAGATACCTGTACCATGAATGAAATTCCTTTTTTTGTGGGAGCAGGTATTGGTTTTGATGCACATATCAGCGAAAAATTTTCACACAGCAAAACACGGGGCTTCAAAACCTATATATTCCTTGTCCTTAGGGAATGGTTTAATTATCATGAAAAAGAATTTTCCCTTCAATACGATGATAAAAAAGAAACGTTTAAGTCATTTATTTTTACGGTTGCTAATACCTCACAATACGGGAATAATGTTAAGATAGCGCCTCAAGCAAGTGTAATGGATGGAATGATGGATGTTTGTCTTATAAAAAAACCTTCTTTGATACAATGTTTCCAAACCGCTTACCTGCTATTTACCGGAAGTATTGACAAAAGTAAACTAACAACCTCTTTTCAAACTAACTCGCTTAGTGTACATACAAACGAAAAATGCGGGCATGTGGATGGGGAACCTGTTTTAATAGACGGAAAAGCTGAATTTAAAATTTTCCCGCAAAGTTTGAAGGTGATGGTTGGATGATTAGCATTTTTTATGTAAGTTTGCCGCTGAATTTCCAAACCAATAATTATCCATCATGGGTCCAACATACCATCCTTCTCGTCTGAAAAGAAAACGCAGACACGGTTTTCGTAAAAGAATGTCCACCAAAAATGGCAGAAGAGTTGTTAAAAGCCGCCGTAGAAGAGGCAGAAAACGATTGACCGCTTAGTTGTCAGCTTTCCTCCAAAAATACACCACGCCGGCAATCCCTCCTATCATCAGCAAAAATGATATAATTTCTGCCTGTGTCACTCCGCCTAAAAAAGGATATTCTGCATTGACTCTTATTTTTTCGATAAAAAACCTTTCCATCCCATTTCCAAAAAGATAGATGCAAAAAAGAATTCCGGGCGCTTTTATTTTTTTCCGGATACTCCATAAAACTAAAAATATAAAACCGCCCAAAAAAACTTCATACAATGGAGTTGGATAAACCGGAACTTCCAGCGAATGGCAAAATCTTCCTTCACAGCCTGGAATTGGAATCCCTTCGTTAATTACATTATGTGGATAATTATAAGCCCAGAATGACTCAGGTAGAAATGAAAGCCACTCCGGTTTGGGGAGAGTATTCTCAATTCCCCAGTCGCCATCTCCTGCAAGTTGACAACCAATTCTCCCAAAAGCATAAGCAAGCATAAGTGCAGGCGCCATTGCATCGGCAAAATGGATGAATTGATAATTTTTTTTCCGGAGATAATACCATATTAAAAGTGTAGCAACTATCAGCCCGCCGTAGAAAGTAAGCCCGTCAAAAGAAATCAATGCCCCAAAAGGATCTTTAATGAAATCGTCCCAATATTCCAGATTGTGAAAAAATTTTGCTCCAATCAATCCTCCGAAAAAAGCAAGTGTGGCTATGTCAGGCAATAGTTCATGGGCAGACACATTTACGGTTTCTGTGTAGGGCTTTTTATCTTTCAGCTTTTTAAACTCTTTGTACTTTGAGTATGCAAATAACATCAAAGTCAGAATTCCTCCCATCCAACTGCCTTCAGAAGATAAAATAACCTTTTGCGGGTTTTCGGTAAATAAAGAATAATTTATTAGGGCAAAAACCAATTTGTAGCCGGCTAAAAAAACTATTAGCCCTGAGAATAATAAGGAAGAATTGGATTCCTTTGCGTTCCTTATTTTTTGTACATGTCGGAGTGGAATCAATCCCTCTTTTGATTTTCTTTTCAGTTCAAGTGCTCCGAATTTATAAGCCAGTATGAATGAAATAGCCACAAAAAAGCCAAAGGTCTGTATGGGAAGCGGAATGGTGACTCCAAACAGGTCTTTGATAAGGTGAGTGAGGGTGGGATACATGAGATTTGTGGAGCGGCTGAGAACGGGACTTCAAAAATATGTTTTTCAGATGACTTTTTTTTATACTTTTGGAAGTTCAATGACTTACCCATCCCGATATATTGAATCAGCTGTTAATGAAATTTCACGCCTGCCGGGTATCGGGAAGAAAACTGCCTTGCGGATGGTACTGCATCTTTTCAATGAGCCGGTTGAAAATACGATGAAATTATCTCAAGCGCTTTTGGACATGCGTACTAAAATTAATCATTGTCACTTGTGCAAGAACATTTCAGACGGCGAAGAATGTGATATTTGCACCAATCCTAAACGAAACCGGGAACTGCTTTGCATAGTTGAATCGGCGAGAGATGTCATGGCTATTGAAAAAACTTCACAATATCCGGGATTGTATTATGTACTCGGTGGAATCATATCACCGGTAAATGGCATTTCTCCCGATGATATCAATATTCCAGGTCTAATACAGCGGATAAATAATAACGAAGTCAAAGAAATTATCATGGGACTTAGTCCCACGATGGACGGCGATACCACTATATATTATCTTTCTAAAAAAATAAGAGAAATTAAAACCCACGAAGAATTGCACATTACAACTATGGCAAGAGGAATACCGGTAGGTGGTGAACTGGAATTTACCGATGAAATTACCCTGGGAAGGAGTATTTTAAATAGGAATGAGGTGAAGTAATCACCTCGGCTTATACCGTGCGCCGTTAAAAATTTTCATAAAATCTCTTTCAGCCATTAATTGCTTTAACGTAACGTCTTTGTTATTTTTCATGTAATTTTTGACTAGCTGTAATCCCACCCAATGACCTATTCTACCCGGAGAATCTTTAGCCATTTCATTGGTATGGGGACCATCGGTTACATATATGCGTGTTCTGAATTGTGTTTCATCAAACAACAGGTTTCTCTCATTAAAAAATCCCCAAATTTTGGTCTCATTTTTAGCACACCAATCTAATTGTTTTTGCTTATATCCAATCACTAAACTATCAGGTTCATCAGGCAGTAACTTTGATGTAAAAAAGTAAGCCCTCCCAAAATAAATCATGGAAGCTACCAGGGTTTTACTCGTAAATTCTTTCTCCTGCGATAGACCGTATTCATAAATTGTTTTGGGAACTAAGTATTCGGGACTGAATCTCCGTCTCTGATAGTCATAAAACTGCCCCAGGTATTTATAATTACTGCCAAAAAAGAATTCGGGGCTTATTAAAACCATGCTGTCAACGGCAAGTATCTCATATATATAGCTGGTAAAAAAATAGTCCACTTCCGGAATAACCTTCCCAGGAAAATAATAGCGGTAAAAAGTAAATGCCTTTTTCAATGCCTCTGTATAAGGTTCAAATCCTGAGAACACTTTTTTTTGTTCCTCATAAAGCTCTTGTACTTTAGCATCCTTTCTGAAAGTGAGAAACTCTGCATACAGATTGCTATCGAGCTTATTTTCCATGCCCAGATAATATTTAGCGAACATGGGATATCCGGTAAAGAGTTTTTCCAACTCGGGCAAGGTAGCATTTTCGGAAAGACGGAAAAACGGCTCATTGATGTTATGGGTGGTAAAGTCAATCTGAATCCCTGATACATCAGGCGCTTTCTCGCGATCTGAGGTACAGGAAGCAAAAAATGCTGAAAAAGGTAGGGCTATTAAAAAAAAATTAACAATTTGTTTCATTATTTGATTTTTTATTTATATTTGCGGGCAAATTAACAAACCCAAAATTAGTCAAACTTTTTTAAACTTTAACAATTATGAAAAAAATTATATCATTTTCGCTCTGTATGGCGCTGGTTAGCGCTTTGAATGCTCAAGGTTTTAAGCTGGGAATAACATTAAAACCAAATTTTAGTTGGTACAGCAAACCGGACGTACCTAAAGTTGACTCAATTAATTTAATAATTTCCGATGTATCGGCTTTGAATTATTCAGCCGGCTTATCATTTGATTTATTTTTTGCCGAAAATTATGCTATAGGATCCGGTCTTGCTTTTGCTACCAAAGGATCCGGCATTAAAAATACAATTAAAGGCGGAGTAGATTCTGGCAAAGTATATTCAACTGTTTATAGTTCTCAATACGTTGATATACCGCTAACCCTTAAACTTTTCTTTGGAGAAAATGTTAAAACATTTGTACAATTGGGAGGCGCATTTGATATTTTAATTTCCGCCAAAGGAGGCAAGGATGGTACGGAAAAATCATTTTTATGGGATAGTTCCAAAAATGTAGTGGTTACGAAACCAAGTACAAAAACAGAGGAGATAGATTATTCAAAATTTGTTTCTTTTTTAGATATCCCTTTGCGGTTGGGGTTGGGCATGAGTTTTCCTATGGGCGCTGGAGGTTCCCGATTTTTCTTCTCACTTCAATACGAAAGGGGTTTGACAAATTCCTACAGTGATAATGGTGGCGAAACCGGCGGAGTTAAAGATATGAGTTTTAAAAATAATATGTTCGGACTTGAGCTAGGCGTTTCGTTCTGATTTTTTTATAACTAAATTACATAGCACCCGTCCCAAAGGCGGGTGTTTTTTTTTATACCTATCATTCTCCAACCATCTTCAACGCCTCCTTTAATTTTTCAAGCGACAAGGGCTTTAGTAAAACAGCTATTGCCCCTTTTTTCAGATAGTCATTTATATCTTCTTGTACTAATGCACCGGAAAAGATAACCACTTTGGTAGTGGGATTAATCTTTTTCAATTCATCCCAGATTTGCGCCCCATTCATATCCGGTAAATTGAGATCTATAATTACCAGGTCTATGTTTTTGAAATCTTTCCTGAAAATTTCCAGTGCTTTATTTCCACTTATAGTCGTTATTGGGTAATGTCCAAGTCCGGTTAATACATCACCGAAAAACTCCAACACATCTTCTTCATCATCCACAATCAGAATTTTCAAAAATTTTAACGTTTTTCTCTGTGATTCCTGTGGGAGGTTATTTTCTAATACTTGCTTTTGTGTCTCCGGCCTTTTCAAACCAATGCCATTTACTCTAATAGGTAAATAAATATAAAAAGTAGTTCCAATCCCTTTTTCAGAATCGTATAAAATAGCCCCCTTGTGCTTTTTTATCACGCTATCGGCAATAGATAAACCAAGTCCTGTCCCTTTTCCTTTACTTTTAGTAGTAAAAAAAGGTTGGAAGATGTTATGCTGTATTGATTCAGGTATTCCGGTGCCGGTATCAGAAATAGTAACTTTAAGAAGTTCAGAATTCAAATTAACACCGTGATACCCGAAAAGTTGTTTTTCATTTTCAAGAATTGTTCGGGCAGTGTGAATGTTGATAGTACCACAATTGTTTTTCTCAAATGTCTCAGAAATTGCATCCACTCCATTCATAATAATATTCATGAATAATTGCATCATTTGATTTTCATCTCCCATTGTCTCAGGTAAATCCGGCTGGAATTGCTTTTTTATTTCTACCCTTTTATCAACGGTTTTTATGATTATATTACAAGTTTCTTCTATTAAACTATTGATATTCAGCGCCTTTTCTTCCTGCTGACTTTTCCGGGTAAATTGAAGCAGTTGTTGATTTAACGCCGCTAATCGGGTAGTAGATGTTTCTATTCTTTTTATTATTTTTAATTCACGACTTCCTCTGGTGAGCAAGGGATCAATTAATGAAAGGTTTCCAAGCAAAGCCGCCAGAATATTGTTATAATCATGTGCTAAACCGCTCGTCATAGTACCTAATATTTCCATTTTCTGGGCTTGGATAAGCTGATTGCTTAAATTTTCATTCTCATTTTTCAGATTGTTCATATCTGTTATATCTCTCCCAACTCCCAGCATTGATTTAATTTTCCCTTTTTTATTAAAAAAGAAAGAATTTGACCATTGAATCAGCACAGAATTTCCCTCTTTGGTCACCCAATTGTTTATATATTCATTTTTTTCAATATAACCTTTTTCGTCATTGAAAAACTTTTTAGACCGCTCTGTTTGCTCAACAGGCACTAACTTTTCCCAAACTGGTTTATGAACAATTTCGGAAGAAGAAAAGCCGGTTAGTCGCTGACATGCCTTATTGAATATTTTTACAACCCCATGCCGGTCAAGCACCAAAACAAGTAAACGTGAATGATCAAGAAGTAATTTTATAAATTCTTTTTCCTGTTTTAGTTTCTTCAGGTTTTGGGTGTTTTCAAATGCTTCCTGTTTTTTCTTTAAAGAATTTTTTATGGCTTCGGGTAAGCGTAATATGCTTGATTTTAAAATATAATCATCTACTCCTTCTTTTATTCTTGCTACCGCAAATTCTTCGGAAGTGGTCCCGGTGATTAAGATAAAAGGAATGTATAAAGAATATTTTTTTACGATTTCAAATGCCTCTATAGAATTAAAATCTTTTAAGGTATGGTCAGATAATACTATGTCCGGTTTAAATTTTTTCAACTGATATAAAAATCCTGACTTATTTATTACATTTATATATTCATAAATAAAATCTGATTTCTGGATTTCACGCTCAATAATTTGAGCATCATACGGATTGTCTTCCAGATGCAGAATCCGGATGGGTTTATTTATTTTCATTTTTTTCAAATGCTTTAAGTTTGTTATAAAGTGTTTTCCGGTTAATATTCAGAATTTTTGCCGCTTCGGTATGATTAAATTTTGTCTTTCTGAGAACATCAATGATGGTTTGGTTTTCGGCAACACGAGCTGTGTTTTTCAGCAAATAGGTTTCTCTTAGAGCATGATCATTGCTACTTGGGCTTGATTGAGTAATGGCAAAATCGTAAGGCAAGCATTGAACATTTATTTTGGTACTATTACATAACAATACAGCCCGTTTAACGACATTCTGCAGTTCACGTAAGTTGCCTCTCCATTGAGAGGTTATAAATAGTTTTAAAACTTCAGGTTCAAATCCTTCAATATTTTTTTTCAATTCCAAACTCGATTTTTTTAAAAAGTGAAAAGCAAGCATTTCAATATCTTCGGTTCTTTCGCGTAATGGAGGAATATGCAATGAAAATTCATTGATTCTGTAATAGAGGTCTTCTCTGAATTTTCCTTCTCTCACGGAATTTTCAAGCACTTCATTGGTAGCCGTTATCAGCCGTATGTCAAGATTTATTAGATTATTGTTACCTAATTTCCGGATTTTTTTATCTTCAATCGCTCTTAAAAGAGTCATCTGAACTTCAGCGGGTAAATTCCCAATTTCATCAAGAAACAACGTACCTCCATTGGCAAATTCAAAATGTCCGGTTTTAGAATTTATAGCGCTTGTAAAGGCGCCTTTTTCATGGCCAAATAACTCGGAAGAGGCAAGTTCTTTGGGAATTGCTCCACAGTCAACAGCTACAAATGGACCGGTAGCCCGTTGACTTCTCTTGTGTATGGCTTTTGCAATCACTTCTTTTCCGGTTCCACTTTCACCCGTAATCATAACCGACATCGTAGTGGGGGCTACCAGGTCTATCTGCCTGAACAATTGTTTGATTTTTGGGTTATTTCCCACAACAATTTCTTCAACGGTTTTTTCATTTCCTCTTTTAGAATCCCTGTCTTTTTCCATACCCGATTGTAATCCTTTTTTAATGGTATATAACAATTCTTCATGGATAAAGGGTTTTGTAACGTAATCAAAAGCGCCCGTTTTTATCATATTGACAGCCATTTTTACATCAGGGTACGCTGTAATTATCACTAAAGGAATTTTTTTATTTTCTTTGTGAATATAATTTAATATTTCTTCACCATTCAAATCGGGTAACCGGAAATCGCAAAGTATCAGGTCGGGTTTCTCATGTTCCATCACCTGCATTCCTTTTATTCCTGAATGAGCAATGTGAGTACGGTATTGATGTTTTCTTAGAAACGCAACGAGAAATTCACATAATTCAATATTGTCGTCTATAATCAGAATTGATTTCATATTTCGTTAAATTTTTTACTAAATAATTATCGTAAGCCCAAAAAAAGTGTACATCCAACATCCAACATCCAACAATTCTCATTCAGAAAATCCAAAAATCACCAAATATCATTTTTTAATTTGACATACAAAATAATATTCATTATAGTTTGATAACTGAATTATTTTGTATATTTGCCAACGATTTTACTGTATTATCTTATCAATCAAATAGTTGAAAAATGGAAAAAATAACTGAAATATCGGACGTCCTGAAAAAGAGGGAATTAGTAAACCTTCGTTACTGGTTTCATGGAAATAAAAACGACGTTGAAAAAAAAGGGATGGAATTACTTGAAGAGTTATTAAAAGGGAAGTATGAAGACGATAGAGCGCTTAGTCGCAAACTCTTTAACAGAGACCCGGAACCTGCTTACTGGAGGATTAAAGGTAAATTAGCCCATCTCATGGCGGATTTTTTACTGGTCGGCGAAGGGCGAGATAAATTTGAAAGTGAGTATTTGATGGAAACTTTTGATGTCCGTAAGAAAATTCAGCAAGCCGATATTTTATTAAAGAGAGGTGCCTACACTCCTGCTGTTTATCTGATGAACAAATCGGCGGATTTAGCAGAAAAATGGGATCTCCTTTATGAGAAAGTTTTTATTTATGACCTTATGGCTACACACATGGGAACCTTACATGGAAAGAATGTATATGAGAAATATGCAGAGAAATATCATAAATCTTTGGAGGAGTTTAACCTCTATATGAAATCAAAACATTATTCACAGGAATTAGAAGTACCGTATGCATTTTTCGACTTAAAAGAAGATGGCTTTAAAGAAAAAGCAACAAAATACATAGCTGAACAAAAGGAAGCATTCGCGAAAACCAATTCTGCGAATATAGGATATTATTATTTGCATACTGGGGCAACTGCTAACCGGATAATGAAAAATTTTACCGAATGTATCCGTTTCAGCGAAGAATTGATAGAGCTACTGAAAAAAAAGACAGAAATATATTCCGACGCCAGATTGGGAATGGCGTATGGTCAGATTTGTCAGGCAAACCTCGGTTTACATGATTATAAAAATGCATTAAAAGCCGCTCAAAAGTCAGTGGAATTGTTTAGCCCTGAAACAGTGAACGAATTAAGAGCCATGGAACTTATTTTTATATCCGCTTTCCATGCCGGCGATTTAAAATTAGCAGAGGATATTGTCAAAGATGCATTTAATCATCCTCATCTCGAAATGTCGAATCTCGACTTTAGCAAATGGCAATATTTCAAAGCACAAATTCTTTTCAAAAAAGGAAATTATGTTCCTTCTTTAAATCAACTCAACAAGATAAATATTCTCTTCAGGGATAAATCCGGATGGATTGTTGGACTAAAAATGCTTGAAATGATGAATCTGGTAGAATCAGGAATTGACTATACCCTAACCTATCATAGGATGGATTCCATGGTTCAAATGCTTGCCCGGCAAAAAGATGTTTTCGCATCCAAGGTTTGGAGAGTGGGCACTGAAGAAGGTATGATTTTAACCCGTATCTTAGCCATTTCAAAAGTTATCCAAACTCTTTTAAACAAAAACAGTGATTTTTATCTGACTAAACTCGAATGTGAAAAAGAACTTAAATTATTATCGGAAGGCAAGGGTGATTATGATTGGAATCCCGCAGGATTGGAACTTTCCCGATTTGATGTTTGGTTTGATAAAAATTGCCCAAAACCCATTACAGTTAAAAAAGGTTAACTAAATCCTACGTTTGTGAGTACACAAACGAACGCAATAAATGCCCAATGACTAATGCCTAATGACTAATGCCCAATGACTAATTTCTAATTTCCCATGCCAAAAAAATTTTCCAATCCATTCGAACTAACCGATCTCACCATGAATATCTCCGAAGAATTAAAGGTTGCAACATTCCGGAGCGCTTACCATAAAGCGCTGGTGAATGTTATTTTCACTGGTTCACAGCTTTCATCACACTTTGATGAAACCTTGAAAAATCATTTTGTGACAGATATACATTATAATATTTTAAGAATATTGCGAGGGCAGTATCCGTCAGCCCTCGGTCCTACATTAATTCGACAACGAATGATACGCCGGGCGCACCAGATTCCAATGCAGTTTTTTATTGCGTTGGCAAGAAAAGGATGGATTAAAGGAATTAAAGTAATGCAACATGGAATTCAGCAAGAATATGTAATTACCAAAGAAGGGTTGGAATTACTTGATAAAATAGACCCGGTAACCAAAGAAGTAGAAGCGAAGTCAATGAAAAATCTTACACCTGTGGAAGCCGAACAACTGAGCAAATTGCTCGATAAATTGAGAGGGTAATTGTTGGAATACAAATTATATCCCCCATTAACAGAGTTAATTGTTGGAATATAAATCGTGTCCCCCGCTGGCGGGGGTAGGGGGTGGAAATGTCTCTGAAAATTTTAAAATGAACTCACGGGATATGAGTTCGTATAACGTGCTTATTTTCATTCCTCCATCCGTGCCACTTCTCTTCCTTCTCTTTTTCATTCCCTTCTCCACCAACGCCCAACAGTCATGGATTTCTGGAACCATCACCGACAGCAAATCCCATAAACCGGTTTCTAACGTAAATATACTTTCCTCTTCAGGAATTGGAAGTATCAGCGATCAAAATGGGTATTATAAATTTACCATCCCTTCGAATAAAAAATTTATTCTGACTTTTTCACACCAATCCTACCGGAAAAAAATTTCGGATACGCTTTTTGTTCTCTCAGAAAAAGAATTACTCTTAAACGTTTCTCTCGTTGAGGAAAGTAAAAAATTACCGGAAGTTGAAGTGCACGATACCAGAAAAATTCCTGACAATGTCCGTGAGCAAGCTGGTGTCACCAAAGTGGATCCTAAAATAATTAAAACACTTCCTTCAGTGTTCGGAGATTTCTCAAAAGTCATTACCACTCTTCCCGGAGTAGCAACCAGAGATGAATTGGCAACCACCTACTCTGTTCGAGGCGGAAATTTTGATGAAAATCTTGTGTACGTAAATGGTATTGACATTTATCGCCCGTTTCTGACCCGTAGCAGTCAGCAGGAAGGGTTGAGTTTTGTAAATCCGGATCTCGTTTCTGATATAGAATTTTCAGCCGGCGGATTTCAGGCAAAATACGGAGATAAAATGTCATCGGTGTTAAGTATTGAATACAAAAAGCCCAGAAAATTTGCCGGCTCTGTCTCTGCCGGATTATTGGGTGGCACTGCCCATGTTGAAGGCGTTTCCAAAAACAAAAAAAATTCGTACCTAATCGGGATACGCCAAAAATCAGCGGAGGATATTCTGGGTACGCAGGAAACCAAAGGTGAATACAAACCCTCATTTACAGACATCCAGACGTTTGTTAATTTTAACCTTTCCAGTGACACTGTGTTTACAGAAAATAAAAAAACGGATTACATCAGAAGTTCCGACCTCGGACTTCTCGGCGCTTATTCGCGAAACAGATATCATGTAATTCCAACCACACAGGAGACCTCGTTTGGGACACTCATGCGAGTGTTTCGCTTGTTTGTGGCATTCGATGGACAGGAAGTTGACCAGTTTGATACCTGGCAGGGTGGCTTGATTTTTACAAGACGTGCAAGCCGCGATTTTTCGTACACACTAACTGCTTCAGGAATGTATTCGGGGGAAAGCGAAACGTATGACATAGAGGGAGGGTATCGTCTTTGTGACGTAAGCACCAGCTTAGGAAATGATGAATTTAATAAATGTGTTTTTGAAAGAGGCATCGGCACATTTTTTAATCATGCACGGAATTTTCTGAATGCGCAGGTGTATAGTTTGGATTATAAAGGATTTTATTCGTCAAACCGTAATAAGTGGGTGTATGGAATACGTTCTTCTTTTGAAAACATCAATGATGAAATTTCAGAATGGACCTTTGTGGATTCAGCCGATTATGTGCAGTTTCATGATTACGTAAATACGAATCTTACACTTACTTCCAAACGGTACTCCGGTTTTATCCAGGATAGCTATCAGTTTGATTCGTTGAAATTATTGACCATCGGGATTCGTTCATCTTTCTGGGATGCTAATCAGGATATAACCCTCAGCCCCCGGTTGCAGTTTTCATGGAAGCCCCTCTGGTTTCGCAAGGATTCAACGCAAAGGGATGTTGTTTTTCGCACAGCCATTGGATTTTATCACCAGCCGCCTTTTTACCGCGAACTGCGCGACAGAAATGGGGTTATCAATAATAATGTAAAATCACAAACCTCTGTGCATTTTCTTTTGGGAACCGATTCAAATTTTAAAATGTGGGGCAGACCTTTTAAACTTTTTACCGAAGCATATTATAAATACATGTATAATATCATTCCGTATGATGTTGACAATATTCGCATCCGGTATTTTGCAAACAACAAAGCGAAGGCGTATGCGGCGGGGTTTGATTTCCGGATTAATGGTGAATTTGTAAAAGGAGTGGATTCATGGTTTAGCTTGGGATTATTAAGAACAGAGGAAAATCTGGAAGGCGACTACGATTTGAATGCCACTCTTGATGTGAACACCGGCGACACGTTAGTCGTTACCAGGCAGGAGAAAGGGTACATTCCCAGACCCACTGATCAGTTGTTTACTGCCTCGGTTTTTTTTCAGGATTATTTCCCACGAAACAGAACCATTAAAATGTATCTCAATTTTATCTTTGCTACCGGAGTGCCATTTGGTCCTCCGAATAGTATGAAATGGCGCTCTTCGTTTACTTCTAAACCCTATTGGCGGGCGGATATTGGATTTTCAAAATTGCTTATCTTTAATGAAAAACGAACTTTTCACTCACGGCATCTTGAAAGTTTATGGGCGGGCTTGGAAGTTTTAAATTTATTGCAAGCCGCAAATACCGGCTCCTATATATGGATTGAAGATATTTACGGGACACAGTTTGCAGTTCCGAACCGCCTTACAAACCGCTTGGTGAATGTTAGGGTTATTGTGAAGTTTTAGGTTCTTATAAAATATATTCATTATTTCCTTCTTTGGTTGTAGTTTGTCCGCGTTAGGATTTTTTCATCTTGTTTGTCTAACCCCAAAATTTCATGTAATTTTGCCCCATGCCTAAAGTTCTCATCCTACTCGGTTCAACCAGCGACGAACCCGTTATGCAGGAAACCGTCCGTTATCTCAACTGGTTCGGTATCAACAACGAAATGATCGTGGCATCAGCTCACCGTGACCCTCAAAAAGTAGCTGAGTTAGCTACCGGTGCAAAAGAAAACGGATATAGTTGTATAATTGCCGCCGCAGGAATGGCCGCCGCTCTACCGGGGGTTGTTGCCGCTCATACTGATTTACCTGTTATTGGAGTTCCCCTTGAAGGTGGGTTACAGGGTGGAATTGATGCCCTTTATTCCATTGTACAAATGCCTCCGGGGATTCCGGTGGGATGTGTTGCCGTAGGAAAAGCCGGCGCAAGAAACGCCGCTGTTTTAACGGCAAGAATATTGGCGTTGAATGATGAAGGAATAAGGAGAAGATTGGAGGAGTTTAAGAGAGGGGGGTATACGATTTAGCTGTTAAAGGCAGATTGGGCACAATCCAAACAATAACCAATAATATCAAAAATATTTTTTAAAAAAATATTACTTACCTTTGACGTAAGTAACGTAATGCGTTAATATGATTATTTCCTTTGGAGACCAAAAATCTGAAAAAATCTGGCAAGGTGAACGGGTTAAAAATATGGCTTCGGATATACAGGAAACAGCTAGAAGAAAACTCAGAATGTTAAATAACTCACAAAATCTTTTTGACCTTACAGTACCTCCCTCCAATAGATTGGAGAAACTTAAAGGAAATTTAAAAAAATTTTACTCCATCCGGATTAATAGTCAATGGAGAATAATATTTATTTGGAAAAACAATAACGCTTCTGAAGTTAAAATTATTGATTATCACTAATCCTAAATCTTAAAAAACATGAAAAAACTAAAAAACGTTCATCCTGGGGAAATATTAATGGAAGAATTCCTTATCCCCTTCGGTATTTCAGCATACAAACTTTCTAATGATTTAGGAATTCCACAAACAAGAATATCAGAAATTGTAAAAGGCAATCGCAGAATAACAGCAGATACAGCGTTACGTTTTTCGCAGTATTTCGGAACTACTGCAAAATTCTGGATGGGGCTACAAGATGATTATGACCTGGAAGAAGAGAATAAATATTTAAAAAAGGATCTGAAAGCAATCAGGCAATATCGAAAAGCGGCGTAATAGAAAAAAACCTGATTTTTCACCCAAATACTTGTTTATATTAAAAAATTCACTAAAATTGCGTGTTTTTTTAAAAACTGTTACTATGAAGAAGTTACTATACTCTCTCCTTGCTGGAATAATCTTTTTTAGTTGTTCCAAACCACCCGTGGTAAAACCGGTAATAATTTCGCTCGGAACCCGTAAAGTCGTCTATACGGATGATTTCAAATATGCTTATAAGAAGAGTTTGCCAAACCCAAACCCTCCCGATGCCTTCACAGAGCCAAAAATCAGGGAATACGTTGACCTTTATTCAAATTTTAAATTAAAAGTATTGGCGGCTGAAATTGAGGGGATTGATACCACCAGAAAATTTAAAAAAGAACTCGAAGGGTACCGGAAACAACTTGCAAAAAATTATCTAAGGGATACTACAGTTCTTGAAAAACTTGCCAAAGAGGTGTATGAACGCCTTAACTACGAAGTAAAAGCCCAGCACATCTTACTCAATCTGGCTCCCGATGCCATTGATGCCGACACAGCCACTGCCTTTAATCGTATGATGGATATCCGGAAAAGAATTGTAGAGGGAGGAGAGGATTTCGAAAAAGTAGCCCGCGAAATATCGGATGACCCTTCTGCTAAAAAGAACGGAGGAAATCTTGGTTATTTTACCGCCATGCAA
>MEPC01000010.1 GCA_001769655.1 Bacteroidetes bacterium RIFCSPLOWO2_12_FULL_37_12
GGAACTTATACGATTACCGTTACCGATGCAAACAATTGTCAGGTCTCAGGTTCAATAACCGTTTCAGAACCGTCAGCTATTTCTATTTCATTCAGTGCCACTAATGTGAGTTGCAACGGTGGAAATGACGGCGCATTATCTACTACCGTAAGCGGAGGAACTTCACCCTATTCCTATTTATGGAGCGATGGCAGTGCCACTTCATCAATCAATGCTCTTTTAGCCGGTACTTATACTGTGACAGTAACTGATGCAAATTCATGCACTCAAAGCAGTGACCAGTCACTCAGCGAGCCAACTATTCTCAGTTTAAGCATGAGCAATACACCTCCTTCCTGCAATGGAGGAAGCAACGGAACAGCTACTGTTACCGCTAGCGGTGGAACTTCTCCTTATACTTATCTGTGGAGCGAAGGATCTGTCACTGCCACGGCGAGTAATCTTGCGACTGGCACTTATACAGTGACTGTCACCGATTCCAAATCTTGCACTGCAAGTAATAACTCAACGGTTTCTGAACCTACAGCTCTCAGCACATCCATGAGTTCCAGCAATGCAAGTTGTAACAGTGGAAATGACGGTACTGTAACTGTAACGGCAAGTGGTGGCACTTCTCCCTATTCATATATCTGGAACGAAGCCAGCGTTACCGCTACGGTAAATAATCTTTCGGCAGGCACTTACACCGTAACTGTAACCGATGCCAACTCCTGCACTAAAAGCAATAACGTAACGGTGAATGAGCCAACCGCTCTTAATTTAACAATGAGCAATACTCCTCCTTCCTGCAATGGTGGAAATAACGGAACGGCTACTTCCACCGTAACCGGTGGTTCTTCTCCTTACTCCTACTTATGGAGCGAAGGGAGTGTCACTGCCACAATCACCAATCTCATAACCGGAACATTTACTGTAACGGTAACCGATAGTAAATCTTGTACGGCAAGTTCTAATACTTCAATCACTGAACCAACCGCTATCAGCATCACCCTCACTCCTACTGATCCTACCTGCAACGGTTACGCGGATGGTAGTATTAACAATGCTGTTTCCGGTGGCACAAGTCCTTATGGTTATCTCTGGAATGATGCAAGTACGGCGGCAACTATCTCCGGAATTGCCTCAGGCACTTATACGGTGACAGTTACCGATGCTAATGCCTGTACAGCCAGTCAATCGTCCACGCTGAATAATCCGTCAGCTATCATTACTTCTGCTTCCAGCACAAACGCGTCCTGCGGGGTGAATGATGGATCAGTGACAGTAAGTGTCACTTCCGGTGGTGTGCCTTCTTTCAGTTATTCTTGGGATTCATCTCCCGCTCAATTAACGGCGACTGCTACGGGACTTCCGGTGGGAATTTATAATGTAACGGTGATAGATAACAATTCATGCACTGCCATTAATAATGCATCCGTTAGCAATGCCAGCGGACCCAGCGTGACTATGAGTTCTACTAATGTTACCTGTAATGGAGGAAGTGACGGAAGTGGAACTGGAACTGCATCCGGAGGAACTTCTCCATATACTTTTTTATGGAATATAGGTGCCACAACTTTAAATGTTTCAGCATTATCCGCAGGAACTTATACGATTACCGTTACCGATGCAAACAATTGTCAGGTCTCAGGTTCAATAACCGTTTCAGAAACTTCAGCTATTTCTATTTCATTCAGTATAACTAATGTGAGTTGCAATGGAGGAAACGACGGTGCTTTATCTGCTACGGTAAACGGAGGAACTTCCCCTTATACATATTTATGGAATGAAGGCAGTGCCACTACATCTATCAACACTCTTTTAGCCGGTACTTATACTGTGACGGTGACCGATGCAAATTCATGTATTATCAGTCAATCTACAACACTGAATAATCCGACAGTAATCGTTTCTTCCGTCTCCAGCACAAACGCATCCTGTGGGGTGAATGACGGAACAGTGACAGTAAGTGTCACTTCAGGTGGAGTTCCTTCTTTCAGTTATTCATGGGATTCATCTCCTGCTCAATTAACAGCGACTGGTACGGGACTTCCGGTGGGAATTTATAATGTAACCGTGACAGATAATAATGGGTGTACTGCTACAAATAATGTCAGTGTCACCAATGCTACCGCTCCAACCGTTTCTATAAACACTTCAACTATTTCCTGTAATGGTGGAAATGATGGGAGTGGCACTACAACTGTTTCAGGAGGAACTTCTCCCTATACTTATTTATGGAATACAGGAGCAACCGGTAATACAATTACAGGGTTATCGTCCGGAACTTATTCTATAACTGTGACTGATGTAAATAATTGTGCAATTTCTGACAATTTTACGCTTGTTGATCCTTTGGTTTTAACATCAGCCATTTCGGGTATTAACCCAACTTGTTTTGGAGGAAGTAGCGGTTCTGCTTCCGTTACTGTAAGTGGGGGTACAAGCCCGTACACTTATGCATGGAGTGGAGCGCAAATTACTTCTTCAATTTCTTCGTTGTCTGCCGGTTCTTATACAGTTACAATTACGGATGCAAATAGTTGCACTCAATCAAAATCAGTGACACTCACCCAACCGTTATCCTTAATTTCTAATCTTACATCCACAGAACCCTTATGCAAAAACGGAGCTAATGGTACTATTTCACTCACTGTAACCGGTGGGGTAAATCCTTACTCATATTCCTGGAATAATGGCTCCACAAACAGCATGTTATTTAATTTGCTTGCAGGAAATTATACAGTAACAGTCACTGATGCTACTAATTGCACAACGGAAAGTACAGTTAATTTAAATGATCCACTTAATGGAATTAATTATACATTCACCAAACAAGATGTGGATTGCTACGGAAATGCAACAGGATATATCATCTTAACTGCCATGGGGGGTAATGCTCCCTATTCATACAAGTGGAATAATAGTAAAACCTCCTCAGGGATTGCAAATCTTAAGTCAGGAACTTATAATTTTACAATTACTGATGCCATGAATTGTCCTGTAAATGATTCCATTGAAATAAGCCAGCCCGATGAAATTATTGTTGACTTTGCCGCTTCCGATTCAGAAATTATTATCCAGGACTCAATACTTTTCAGTAACTTCAGCACAGGCGGTACTATTTATCAATGGTACTTCGGGGATGGTGATGGAAGCACGGTTTTTTCACCTGAGAAAACATACAACGTGGTAGGTTTGTATTCAGTAACACTGACGGTAATGAACAATACCGGGTGCAGTAATTCGTTGGTTAAGAAGGATTATATTAAGGTACAACCCTTAATTATTACTAGTATTGATAATAATAATATTATTGAAAGTAAAATTTATCCAAACCCATCTAATGATTTTATTTTTATTGACTTACCTGAATCATTTTCTAATAATATTGAATTTACTATTTTGGATAAATTGGGACGTACAAACGCTTTTAAACCCACTCTTACCGGCATTAACGGTAAGCATTTGAAAATAAATATTTCTGATTTATCGTCTGGCGATTACATTTTAAGGATTCGATTGAATGACAAAAATTATTATTATCATTTTGTTGCAATGGGAAACCATTAAAAAAATAACAAATTCAAAGTTTCAGACACATTAATTATTTTTACTATTTTAACAATTAAACAATGAAACACCTTTTACTAAATCTTACCTTCATTCTGATTTCAAAAATCGCTTTCTCCCAAACTTTTCTTACAGAGGATTTCACTACAGCCAGCGGCTCTACTCCACCAACAGGATGGACTGCAAATACAGTTAGTGGCACTGTAAACGATGTCTGGCATTTTGATAATCCCGGTAACCGCACGTTAGGGAAAAGTCCCTCGGGCGCACCGTTTGCAATTTTTGACGGAGCAAATTATTCCAATGATGGTTCTGCTGAAACAGTAGAATTAATAAGTCCTACTTTTAGCTTATCAGGTCAAAATATCGTCACTCTCCGTTTCTTTGAATACTTTGAAGGTGGTTTTGGCGGACAGGGTGAGGTGTTTGCCAGTAAAGATGACGGCGTAACCTGGACATCTATTTATCAGAATTCTACTACTTCCTCCTCTAATCCTTCCATGATTGTTCTGGATGGATTGAATGCAGTATTTAATAAATCCAATATATGCAAAGTAAAATTTACATGGTCTGGTAATAACAGTTTCTGGTGGTTGTTGGATGATATTCAATTATATAAACCACCGGCTCAGGATGTAGGCGCTTTATCTGCAAATAATCTGGTAAGAAATTGTGTGGTTAGTTTGCAACAACCGCTCACTGCCACTTTCCGGAATTATGGAACTGGAAATGCCACTGTCACCACTTTCAATTATATCCTGAATAATAATCCGGTGGTGAGTGACACTGCAAACATGTTTATCGGAAAGGGATTGGATTCTACTTTTACTTTTCCTACCCTTATGAATCTCCAGGAAGGCGTTAACATCATTAAAATATTTCCCAATTCCGACCAGGACCCTATTAATGACACTCTGATTGTTCAAACTACTGTAAACAGATTGCAAGTGGCAAACTTACCATTCATTGAAAATTTTGAAAGTGGCACATTTCAGGTTTCCATGTGTGCCAATACAGGTAATAGTGGTAATGGCAGGATTAGGATTCTTGATACAACCGCTTCGTGTGGAGGAAATAAAATGTTGGTTATGGACTCTCAAAATACCGGAAGTACTATTGATGATTTGGACTTATTAGTTGATTTATCAAGTTGTGTAGATAAAACTTTAACATTTACTTACGGACATGCCAACGAAACCAATGACCCTGAAGATGGGCTTTATATCAGTGTGGACAATGGCTCATCGTTCACTAAAATTTTTAATTTTATGTTTGATACGTTAGCCAGTGACACTTGCTATTCAGTAACGCTGAATCTGGATTCCATTGCACGGAATCTCGGGTTTTCGTTGTCAGGTGAATCACTTTTGCGTTGGCAACATGCTGGAAATAATTCCTTTGAATCGGGTACTAATGGCTTTTATCTGGATAATATTTCCATAAACCTGGCAGGTCTGCAATACGTGGACGCGGGAATTTCAACTGTGGTATTGCCCTCTGTTGAAATTTATAAAGATTCTACTTTTGATGTTACGGTGTATGTAAAAAACTTTCCTACTTCTCCAGACACCCTGGTTGCCGTGAATGTTAATTTTCAGTTTGGAAACAATCCTGTGGTTACAGAATTCAAAGCCGGTTGCATGCAGATTGGGGATAGTTCGTTATTTACTTTTGCCAATCCTTTAATTACAAATTCTACATTAGGACAATACAAATTATGTATGTGGACTTCCATTCCCCAAAATCTAAATATGGTAGAATTAAATAAATCGAATGACACAATCTGCATGATAGTTGATGTTAAATGCTCACCCGTTAAAACAAATTTTAACACAACAAATACTTGCCTTGGGGATTCCACCCTATTTAACAACACTTCCACTTCCAACGCGATAAATTGGAAATATGATTTTGGTGACTCAACGATTTCCGTATTGAAAATTCCTGCACATAAATATGCTGAAATTGGTAATTATAATGTCAAATTAATTGCCTTCGACAATAAGGGTTGCTCTGATACTATTCAAAAAAATATTTCCGTTTTACCGGTTCCTGTTGCAGATTTTTCTTCGGATGTTGTTTGTCAAGGAATTGCAACTTCATTTACTAATAGTTCTTCAAATGACAGCATCTATTTTTATGACTTTGGAGATGGAATAGGAAATTCATCAAATGAAAATCCTACTTACGTGTATAGTGTTGCCGGATCTTATAATGTAACGTTGACTACCACCGCTGACAACGGATGTACAAATAAAATTACAAAAGGGGTATTGGTTAATTCGCTTCCTACAGTTTATGCGGGGAAAGATACTCTCTTGAATTGCGGTCAAAATATTAATTTATCCGCTATTGCCTCTGGAGGAATTACTCCTTATTCATATTTTTGGAATAACGGAGTAACTTCAGCCGGTAATAATAATGCAGGAGCCGGAAATTATTTTGTAGTTGTGACCGATGGTAATAACTGCATGGGATCCGACACCGTATCCGTTTTATTAAACAGTAATCTTAAATTAACTAAAAGTAATGACACCTTGGTTTGTTTTGGAACAAATGCCACTCTTTTTGTCAATTTAATTGGTGGGACACCTCCCTATACTTATTCCTGGAATAATGGGATAACCACATCTTCTATCACTGTCAATAGTGGTGTTTATACTATTTCTGTTACTGATGCCGGCGGTTGCCGTCTTACAGATTTTATTGCTGTCACCGATAATCCACTGCTTGCAGTTAATTTAGGAACCGATAAAAATATTTGTTTTTCCAAAACGATAATGCTTAATGCCACTGTAAACGGCGGTGATGGCTCTTATACATATTTATGGAATACCGGTGAAACAATGTCGTCTGTTTCTAAAGGCGGAGGAACTTTTTCGTTACAGGTTACTGATGGAGTAGGATGTAAAGATAGTGATACACTTAAAATTAATGAAAATTCATTGCTCACAGTAAATACCGGTAGTGACACTACAATTTGTAAAAATGATTTGATTACATTAATTGCTAATGCTACAGGTGGTAGTGGAAATTACAATTATTCCTGGAATAATAATGCAAATACACAAACGGTTACTGTAGGAAGTGGAATTTATTCTGTACAAGTAAGTGATTTAATTGGTTGTACTGCGGTAGATTCAATTTTTATTAATCCGGGGGTTTCTGTGGATGCAGGAGTTAATCAGGCAATTCCGTGCGGACAAACTGCTAACTTAACTGCCAATGCAACCGGTGGTGATTTTAATTACAATTATTTATGGAGCAACGGAGTAACCACTGCCAACAATGACAGTGTACCCGCAGGGTTTTATTCAGTTACCGTAAGTGATGGACTTGGATGCTCCTACAATGACTCAGTGCAGGTTTTCCTTTTGGGAAGTAATCTGGCAGTAAAAGTTTTAAAAGACACCGTTTTATGTAAAGGTGAAACTGTTACTTTATCAGTGCAAGTCACCGGAGGCACTGCTCCCTATATGTACAAATGGAATACAATGCAGACATCACCACTTTTATTTGTTTCTACGGAGGGTAATTTTCAGGTAACTGTTACAGATTCTTCAGGTTGCATTGCTTCTGACTACGTAACGGTAACTATTGAAAATACAACCGCTACATTCACTTCTTCGGCAGATATAACCGGAGATACTATTAACATAAAAAATAATCCCACTGTTTCATTTTTTAATCAAAGTACCGGCGCTGTTACTTATCTCTGGAGTTTTGGCAATGGAAATACTTCAACACTTATTAATCCTACGGCTACATACACTGCCTCCGGTTCTGTTACCGTGACACTCATTTCATTTACAGACCATCAATGCAGTGATACTGCGAAAAAGGTCTTGATTATTAAAAATACAACAGGGGTTGGAGAAAACTTTCCTATAGAAGAAGGAAATGATATTATTGAAATTTATCCCAACCCGGTTTCCCAACATAGTATTCTGAGAATTTCAACTCCGCTTGAAAAAATAATTAATTTGAAATTAACGAATTTAAACGGAAAAGAAATTTTGAATATAAAGTCCTCAAATTTTTCAAAAGATAATAACGGTATTTACGCAGAATTACCGGAACTCCCATCGGGAATGTATATAATCAGCATACAAGCAAAAGATAAATTACGGTATGCAAAAGTAAATATTTTTTAAGTTTTACTATTTATAGGATATGAATAATAATGTAAGTATTTTTGGGCACTGAAAAAATGAAAAAATATAAAAAATCCAACCCGTTGAAAGTTAGTTCATTTTCTTCCAATAAAAAGAAAGAAATTGATCCTTATGTTCATTTTACCACTGTGCTTGAAGGGATTCGCTCAGATTTTAAAGTATTTGGAGAAAGTTTAGCATATATCAGGGATAAAGTAGATGTATTGGAGCGCGAAATGTCTGAGTTAAAAGAGAGGGTTTTAAACTTGGAAATCTCTCAATCAATAATGAGAGAGGATATAGCAGAAATTAAAATTGAGTTAAAAGAAATAAGAGCAATTCTAACTCAAAAAGCAGACATACATCAGGTTGATAATTTGGAAAAAAGGGTTGTGAGAATTGAAGAAACGCTTAGTGCTCAGGAATAGAGGAATTTTGCTAAAAAGCACTTCCATAAACTTTAACCCGAAAAATATAATTCTAATAAAAACGAATCAAACAAATCATAACATGAAATCATTCATTAAATCATTAGCTACCTTAGGAATAATGGGAATTATTTTCCCTCTGTATTCGCAAAATCCAAACCCTGACAAACCTAACGATTTCCAATATGTGTTTATTGAAGGCGGATTTGCTCATACGGTTGCTTTGCGTTGCAACGGAACCGTTGTTTGCTGGGGTGAAAACTTAAATGGTCAATTAGGAGATAATAATTCGCCTAATGACGCAGATGAACCTGTGGTTGTGAAAAGTTCATCCGGAGCTGATTCTTTAACCGGAATTATTGCAGTTGCCGCAGGAGATAACTTTACTCTTGCGCTTCGTGCAGATAGTACTGTATGGGCATGGGGTTTAAATTCAGATGGACAATTAGGAGATGGAAGTTTAGTACAAAAGAATTTTCCCGTTCAGGTACATGGAATTGGAAATGTTGGATTACTAACGGGTGTAACTGCCATTGCCGCCGGTGGAAGACATGGTCTTGCAATTCTTGCCAACGGCACTGTGGTTGCCTGGGGTGATAATACTGACCAACAGCTTGCAGATGGTTCAAATGTTGATAAAAGCGCACCGGTTTTAGTTACCGGTATGGACCCTGGAACAAAAGCCATCGCAATAGCTGGAGGTGATTGTTTTACTCTGGTATTGCAAGACGATGGAAAACTGAAATCATGCGGTTGTGATAATAATGGAGAATTAGGTGATTCCGGAAATTCCGGCTCGACTAACACTACTACTCTTATATATGTAAACACTGATCAATCCGGTACCACACCCATTGATAATATAATTGGAATAGCCGCAGGTGAAAACCATGCAGTTGTAATTAATAATGCCGGTCAGGTTTTCTCATGGGGATTGAAAGATGACCGTTTGGGTAGAAGTTGTACAACACCTAAATGTAAATTTCCTGGTGAGGTGGGAACTTTTACTACAGCCATCGGTGCATCTGCCGGTGAACTGGCAAGTTTTGTTTTGTTGCAGGATGGTACAATCTCAGTGTGGGGTGATAATACAAACGGAGAACTTGGATTAGGTGACAATACAACCAGAGCTACTCCTGTTAGCAATGCTTTAATTATTAAGGATGTCCGGGCAGTAGCATCTGGGAATGACCATACCATTGTATTGTTGGATGATGATAATATTCAAACATTTGGAGATAACAGTGCCGGACAGCTTGGTAATAACTCGATTTTAGACAGTAATACTCCACAAGATGTTATCAAATACGATATGGGAACTATTATAGCAGATGCAGGACCCGATGTTTTTTACTGTTCCGGTGACTCCGCTCAGATTGGTGGAGAATCTCCAGGAGATTATGCTAATTATAAATATAGATGGTCTCCTGTTACTGATTTAACATTTCCAGGAACTACAAGACCGGATACACTTTCAGATCCCAGACATTTATCGGTAACTGCTACATCTACAAATTACGTTCTAACAAAAACATATAGAAATAATACAATCAATGCCTGCATAGTAACAGACACAACGGTAGTTAATGTTTATACTGGTGCAAATGCCAGATTTACAACTTCGGCACCTGGCTGTGAAAGTCAAATAGTAAACTTTTACAATGCGGGAAGTTCCGGAGGAGGCGCAGTTCATTCATGGGATTTTGGAACTGATGCTACACCAGCCACATCTACCGAAGAAAGTCCTTTAGGCATCGTTTATTCAACTTCCGGTTCTAAAATTGTAACTCATACTGTTAACATTGCATTATGTGGTACTTCTGATACCAGAGCCAATACAATTACCATCAATACCGTTCCCACAGCAAGTTTCACATCAACTGCTCCAGTTTGCCAAGGGACGAAAGTTGATTTTACCAATACAGGAACTTCAGGTGTTGGTGTTACTTATATATGGGATTTTGGTGCAGGAGCTTCTCCAATTACTTCTACTGCAGAAAATCCAACAGGCATTAATTATTCTTTTTCTGGAGCTAAAACAGTCACGTTAACCGTTACAAATCAATTTGGATGTAAAGTTACAACTACACAAATTATTGCAATAAGCAAAACTCCTGTCGCTGATTTTGCTACCACAGCTCCAAAATGTACCGGCATTGGTGTTGACTTTATATTCTCAGGTGATTCTTCAGATGTGAGTTATGACTGGGACTTCGGAGGCGGTTCTCCGAATACTTCTACTTCTTTTTCACAAACAGGAATTACCTACGCCACTGAAGGTAATAAAACAGTTACACTTATAGCAGATATTTCGGGTTGTTCAGATACTATTTCAAAAGTCATTGCCATTAATTTAACACCCACAGCGGCTATTTTATCATCAGCAGGTGTTGGAGTTTGCGGCGGTGACCCTGTTGATTATACATATACAGGTGGCACAAGTGGCACTCAGTGGAACTTCAGTTGGGATTTAGGAGAAGATGCAACACCTGCTTCTTCTACTGCAAAAGATCCAACTGGTATTTTTTACACTTCTTCAGGAGTAAAAACGATTACATTTACTATTTCTGATGGAGTTTGCTCTGCCTCTGCTACCACTAATGTAACTGTAAATGCTACTCCAACAAGTAGCTTTACCAGTGATGGTCCTGCTTGCGTTGGAGAAAATGTATTGTTTACAAACACAGGAACATCGGGAGCTACTTCTTATGCCTGGGATTTTGGCAGTGGGGCATCACCTGCTACTTCAAATGTTGTGTCACCTGCTCTCATTACTTACTCTTCATCGGGAAATAAAACAGTAACCTTAACTGTTATTAATAATGGCTGTACAGCCGTTAGTTCTGATATCGTTACAATTAATGACACCCCTGTTGCAGGCATTTTACCATTAAATACTACTGTATGCAGTGGCACTGCTCTTAATTTCACCTATAATGGCGGAACCACAGGTACCCAATGGAATTACGCATGGGATTTCGGTGATGACGCAGTACCATCTTCTTCCACAGCAAAGGACCCTGCCGGTATTTATTATTCAAATTCGGGTGGCAAAACTGTAACATTCACTATAAGCGACGGAACTTGTTCCGCTTCAACTACAACGGGTGTAACTGTAAATGCTACTCCAACAAGTAGCTTTACCAGTGACGGTCCTGCTTGCGTTGAAGAAAATGTATTATTTACAAACACAGGAACATCAGGAGCTACTTCTTATGATTGGGATTTTGGCAGTGGGGCATCACCTGCTACTTCAAGTGTTGTGTCGCCTGTTCTCGTTACTTACTCTTCATCGGGAAATAAAACAGTAACTTTAACCGTTATTAATAATGGCTGTACAGCAGTTAGTTCTGATATCGTTACAATAAATGTCACCCCAGTTGCAACCTTTGTTTCTTCAAAAAGTACTGTATGTGCTAATGATACCGTTAGCTTTAATCCATCAGGTAGTTCTACAGGTGATCAATGGTCTTACAACTGGGATTTTGGTGCAAATGCCAGTCCATCTACTTCTACAACTGCTGATGGGCCTGAGGGTGTTTTTTGGACTGATTCAGGTATCAAAACTGTTACCTATACCATAACTGATGGTACTTGTACCGATACTTATACGGATGATGTTACCGTAAATGAAGACCCTATTGCAACCTTCGACCATTCAGGACCTGAATGTACAGGGGAAGGTGTAGATTTCACATACACGGGTGGAACAGTAGGTGCCACTTACTCTTGGAATTTTAATGGTGGCGTGGGTACAACTACCGACCAAAGTCCGCAAGACGTTACGTATGCAACAGCGGGAAATAAATCAGTGGTTCTGACAGTCACTAAAGTGGGAGGTGTTACTTGCACGAGCGTAGTTACCAACACGTTGATCATTAACCTCACTCCTACCGTCATAATTAATTCCACAAAACCAATTCTATGTGCTGAAGATACGCTCACCTTTTCAAAAACAGGAAGTTCAAGTGGAGCACAATGGTCGTTTCTTTGGGATTTCGGAAAAGATGGCATTCCTTCAACTTCTACTACCACCGATGATAATGCTGTGGTCAGGTATGATAACTTCGGAACCAAAAATATAACCTTAACTATTTCAGATGCAACTTGTACAAAGTCAGCCACCATAAGTGTGGATGTTTCTGAAAAACCTGTAGCCGATTTTGCTTCTACTGCCCCAAAATGCGCAGAAGAGCCGGTTGATTTTGTATATACCGGTGGCACAAGTGGAATTTCGCTTTATAGTTGGGATTTCGGTGATTCATTAGTAAATGATTCGGACCAACCTAATCCTGCAGGAATTATTTTTGACAAACCCGGTGGAAACAAAACCATTACTTTTGCTGTTAGAAAAGGTCTTGGTATTAATGCTTGTTATGATACGTTGAAACGAACTATCACTATTTATGAAAAGCCCACTTCGGTAATTTCAACACCATCAAGTATCTGCGAAAAAGCATCGCTTTCAATCAATAAAAACGGAAGCAGTCAGGGAGATAAATGGACATACTTATGGGCTTTTGGAGACGCTGCCACTCCCTCAACTTCTACAACCAATAGTGACATAGCAGAGGTTTATTACAATACTCCAGGTAATAAAATCATTTCGCTGACTATCACCGATGGAATTTGCACCGAAACAGATACTGAATTAGTTATTGTCAATGAAAAACCAGTAGCTGATTTTTCAAGCAACGGTCCTCGTTGTACAGGGAATACGGTTAATTTTTCATATACCGGAGGAAGCACAGGCAACTGGAATTACGATTGGGATTTTAAAGCAGGAGCAACTCCACCAAGTTCAACGCTTCCAAACCCTACCGGAATTGTTTATAGCACAAGCCCTAATTCTTTTGGAATAAAAAATGTGGAATTAATCATGTCAAACAATAATTGCAGTGACACTATTACACATTCAATAGTCATTAATGAAACACCGGATGCACAATTTTCCAGTAATGCACCTAAATGTGAAGAAGAAGGCGTTGATTTTGCTTTCACGGGTATTACATCCGGAAACTGGAAATGGTCTTATCGCTGGGATTTAGGTGAAGATGCTTTCCCAAAAACGTCCACCGCCATGGATCCTAAGGAGATAAAATATAAATCGGGCGGTGCGAAAACAATTACCTTGACAGTTTTTGATGCTTATTGCACAAACACAATTTCTAATATAATTCTCATTAACGGATTACCGGTTGCAAATGCAGGTGAAGACACGACGATTTGCGCTAACCGCTCTGTACAAATAGGTGATATTACTTTGGTTAGCCACTCTTACAGTTGGTTTCCCACCAATACGTTAAACAATGGAACTATTTCAAATCCCGTTTCAAGTCCCGATGCACCGGTGACACAATACATTGTGACTGTAAAAGATAATTCAACACTTTGTGTCACTACTGATACTGTCATTGTTACTATGCTGAGTACCTTATTTGCAAATGCAGGTCCCGATGTTGAAATTTGTTTTGGAGATAGTATTCAAATAGGAAATGCTCTTATGGAAGGACAAAACTACACCTGGTTACCCACCGGTGGAATAAATAAACCAACCTCTCCTAATCCGTTAGTCAGTCCGGATAGTTCGACAAATTATACAATTACTATTGATGGATTTGGGTGTGATCCGATTTCTGATGAAGTGATGGTGACAGTCCATCCGTTGCCGGATGCTCAGGCAGGTGCCGATGATTCTCTAGCGCTTGGAGAAAGTGTGCAATTAGTGGCAACTGGCGGTGTGATGTATCTATGGTCACCTTTGAGTGGATTGAGCAATGGTGGGATACCAGATCCGGTGGCATCACCTTCCTCAACAGGAGATCACACCTTTATAGTGAAAGTAACCGATATGTTTGGATGTATGAAAAACGATACGCTATTATTAACAGTTGTAGAGCCGTCAGTATGGTTTCCAAATGCATTTACTCCGGATGAAAATGGTAAAAACGATTTGTTCAGAGTCAGGGGCTTTGGCATAAAAGATTTTGAATTCCGGATATTCAGCCGATGGGGAGAAGTAGTATTTTACACTTCAGAACCTGAACTGGGTTGGGATGGCACAAAGCAAATTTCACACGAGCCCTTACCCGAAGGAGCATACATTTATTATGTGAAAGGGACTGACTCTAAGGGAAAAGAGATAAATCAAAAAGGGATTGTGAATTTGATACGATAATTTTTAATTACTAATAACCGTACAGACGGGTTTTAAACCCGTCTCTACAAATTTCCAATAATAACATGAACATAAAACAAAAATTATTTGCAATAACAGTTATTGCAGTAATATCGGGTTTATCTCTGAAAGCACAGGATCTCCGCTACACCCAATACCATGCATCCCCATTGAAGCTGAATCCTGCATTAATGGGAGCAAATAAGGATTTGCAGTTAATCTTTAATTATAGGGACCAATGGAAAGACATTGACAAAGGTTTTAATACCATGACCTTTAATTTTCTTTTCCCGATAATTTTTGAGAAAGGGAGAGACAAATTAGATTTTGGTATAAATGCCATTCAGGATAAGGAAGGTGCTTTTACCACAGGAAACATAGCATTGGCGGCCGCCTACGATCTGAAAGTTTCAAAATCGGGTAATCACATCTGTTTTTCTTTGATGGGTGAATTTGTGCAAAAGGGAATAGACAGAAGTTCACTTACTTTTGATGAACAATATAGTTTGGGTGAATATAAGTCATCAAATTCCAATGGAGAACAAAATCTGGAAAAACAAATCAGCTATCCAGATATCGGAGCAGGATTCATGTGGAATTTTAATCCCGCGAAAACCGAAGAGTCAGGAATAAAGGCATACGCAGGGGTTTCCGGTTTTCATTTGAATCAACCTAATGCCACCTTCCACAAAGGGGACGGAAAGTTACCTATACGATTTGTTTATCTTGGTGGAGTAAAAATTGTCAGCAGAGGGCATTTTGATTTCACCCCCAACTTACGAATAGTGACACAAAAGGGAAGTCAGGAAGTAGCCGCCGGATTAAATGTGGATTACAATATAACCGACAATGCAAAGTTAATTATCGGATCCGTTCACAAAACCAACGATGCCATTGGGATGCTCGTAGGATTTCAATCTAAATTTTTTGCACTTGGTTACTCTTATGATATTTACAATTCTGATATCACCAAAGTGGTTGCTAATGCCAATGCCAACGAGATCACTATCCTGCTGAAGTTTGACCGCGCAGAAAAGAAGGGATTGGATATAAATCCTTCGCCGTATCCGTTGTTTTAGTATGTTCGATATTTATAATTTATCCGTTTTCAGGATCAGACATCTGCTGTCAATAGGTTTTCTTTATTCTCTTTTATTAAATAATTCAGCACTTAGCCAGGGGAACTCATTATCATTTGAAAAAAAAATCTATGACTTTGGTAATATTTCCGAAGGGGAAATTGTAAATCATCATTTTCATTATATAAATCCAACGACTAAACCGGTGAAAATCTCATTTGTAAGAAGTTCCTGCGGTTGCACTACTCCTGCATGGTCAAAAGAACCCATTGCTCCCGGTGACACCGGCTCTGTTTATGTCGAGTTTAACAGTGCAGGGAGAACCGGCAGAATCAATAAAATAATATTAGTAGTATTGGAAAAATCGTATGAAAGAATTTCACTGACGCTGACTGGTTTTGTACAGGGGAAAAATGAACCTGCCATATCATTCATTCCTGAAACTATTAAGACAGACCCCGGAGATTTAAAAAATAAAAAACCTGTTTTAATAACCCACAATACAAACGATTTAATAAATTCACGAAGTTCCACCGAAGATGACACTATCCGTTTAGGTAAAATAGAAAAGGGACAATCCATCTTATATTTCTACTCAGTGCAAAATCAGGAAAAGAAAACTATGAAAATCAAAGAAATTAACACCTCATCCGATGCCATAAACGTTTATATCGGAGAGCAAAATATCAATCCTGGAAAAAATGCAGAACTAAAAATTGAAGTGGATGGAAATAATAAGATACACGAATGGAATTACCTGGTTATAAAAACGAATGACACTGGAAAAAAAGAAAAAAAAATCTGGATACATGCACAATGGGTGGAGACCATGGAGGAGCAAAGTATGATGCGGATTGGGGAGTAGAGGGAAAATGATAAAATAATTAGATGTAAAATAGATCTTTTGAACTAAATATGAATCAACGAAATAGTAGAAAAACAATAAATTGAATCAAACCCTTAAGGATTTAGAAAAAAACATATAACACTAAACATGAAATGAATAATTACTAAGTATTCCCCTTTATCCCCCCCTCCCCCATTCGGCAGGATTCTCACGCCACTTTCTTAATAATTCCAACTCTTTTTTGCTGATATAATCCTCTTCCAGTGCCACTTCTAATAATTCCGAATAAGTCAGCAACGGGTGAAGTTCAATTCCCGCAGAATCAAAATTCCGCTTGGCTTCATTTAATTCATAAGTAAATACGCAAACCATTCCTGCAATTTTTGCTTTTTGTTCTTTTAGAGCATTTGCAGAAGATAGAGAACTTTTTCCGGTAGAAATCAAATCTTCCACCACTACAAAATTTTGGTCTGGATTTACTTTTCCTTCAACCCTGTTTTCCAACCCATGGTCTTTTGATTGAGAACGGATATATACAAAGGGTAAATTTAAAATCTCTGCAAGCAAAGTTCCCTGAGGGATGCCAGCTGTTGCCACTCCTGCAATACCTTCAACTTTAGGATAATATTCTTCAATTAATTCCAACAACCCTTCTTTAATTTGTCTGCGAATTTCAGGATACGATAACGTCAAACGGTTATCGCAATAAATAGGCGAAAGCCACCCTGATGCCCATTGAAAGGGCTTTTCTGGACGCAATTGAACGGCTTTTATTTCGAGGAGGTGTTTGGCTATAATATATGAAGTTGACATACAGGTACTCTTTTAAAAATTAACTGTTCATCCCTTTCAGACAAGTATAACTAACAATGTCAAATGTTCAATTTACGATGAACAAGTAAAAAAAAAAATAGCGAATGCCTTGTTCATTGTTAGTTGTTCGTTTGGCATTGAACATTTTTAAAACTTCTTTTATAAGGAACTTGAATGAAAGGGAAAAGCAGTAAAAAATTATTTCTTTTCATCTACAAAATCCACCTTCTTCAAATTCAGCATATTCATAGCATTTGCTTCAAGCCCAATGACATAATTTTGTGTCAGCCGGATAACTTCGTCATAATACAACACAATCACCGGAGCTTCTTCTACAAGAATGTTTTCCATTTCCCTGTAAATAGAAAATCGTTTTGCATCTGATTTTTCCACCAATGCTTTTTCATAGAGTTCATCATAATGCTGATTTTTAAAATGTGTCTTATTGGGACCGGCGGGCGTAAAATTCCTACTGTAAAAAATTGATAAATAACTTTCAGCATCCGGGTAATCCCCCAACCACGATGCCCGGAATAAATTTACCTTGCCGTTATTTACAAGATCGTGATGTGCAGGAGATGAATTGGTTTCCACCTTACATTTAAAGCCCAGGTCATTCCATTTTTTTACAATAAATTCTGCTATCCGTTTGTATTCCGGAATCGAATAGAGAGTAAATTCAGGCAATCCATTTCCACCCGGAAAACCGGCATCGTTGAGTAATTGCAATACTTTATCAGCGTTATATTTATATCCTAAAACAGAATCCTCACTGTATGAAGGCAAGGCGGCTGGCGTAATGCCACAATTTCCCGGTTTGCCCAAATGATACCTTATGTAGTTTACCAGTTCATCGCGGTTTACAGCATAATTCAACGCCTGGCGAATTTTCTTTTTTAAAAAAGGATGATTTTTAGAAATAGGATTTTCGGGGTCAAGCTGAAACCCCAGATATTCAGTATTCAAATAAGGACGTTTTTCAAATCGGAACTTTCCGAGATATTCTCCTTTCAAGACGCCATTCTCGTTAAGTAATACATCCGGGGAATTTTCATCAATGCCGGAAAAGAACTCAAACTGTTTTTGTACAAAAGCCAGAAAAGCGACATTTTTATCTCTGATAAATGAAATACTTACCGCATCCATATAAGGGAGTTTTGTATGATTAAAGGATTCCCAGTAATTTTTGTTTTTCAGCAAAACCAAACTATTTCCTTCATCCCATGCTTTCAATACAAAAGGACCGGTACCCACCGGATGAGAACGAAAATCTTTACCATACTTTTTAATTGCTTCTTGGGGAATTACAAAAGCATACGGCATAGTAAGCAAACTTATAAATGGAGGAAATGGCTTCTTAAGATATATTTTCAACGTATTCGGATTGATTGCTTTAAAACAGGTATCGGAAATTACACTGTTAAATTCAGTTACTTTTCCATTAAAAATCCACGCGCCCGGGGAAGAAGTTACAGGGTCAACTATTCTTTTAAAACTATATACAAAGTCATCGGCAGAAAGTTTTCTTCCTTTATTATCTGGAAAACATTCATTATCAGCAAAATATATACTATCATGCAAATAGAAAGTATAACAAAGTTGATCCTCGGAAATTTCCCACTTTACAGCAAGCGAAGGTTGTATTTTGAATGATTCATCTAATTCTACCAACCCATTAAATAATTGAGTAACTACCCTGATGTTCGCTTGTGTAGATGCAAAAGCAGGGTCTAAACTGGTGACACCTTCCGTTTGATTATACCTGAAAACTTTCAATTTAAGATTATCCGTAGGTTTTCCACACGAAAACCATACGAATGTTAATAAAATGTAGAAAGAATTTATGCGCATTTACAATAGAATTGAGTTATTTTGTGGAAATTTGAATTTGCAGATATAATTTTTTTGTAATTTGCAAACTTACATAAAATTTAAACTATACACAAACGGATAAAAATCAACAATGAAAATCACTTATTTTGGTCATTCATGTTTTTTAGTTGAGATGGGCGAAAATCGTTTGTTGTTCGACCCTTTTATCAAGCCAAACCCGCTTGCTTCGACCGTTAACTTTTCTGCTATTGAAGCTGATTACATTATTCTCAGTCATGGTCACGTTGACCATGTAGCGGATGTAGAGGAAATTGCAAAGCGAACGGAAGCCACTATCATAGCCAACTGGGAAATCGCAAACTGGTTTGGAAATAAAGGAATAGTTAAAGCACATGCTATGAATACCGGAGGCAAATGTGGGTTCGAATTTGGTACGCTGAAGATGGTGACAGCTATCCATTCGAGCAGTATGCCGGATGGCACTTATGGTGGAAATCCCAATGGGTATGTAATTGAATCGGCTGAGAAAACTTTTTATTATTCGGGTGACACGGCATTGACTTTCGATATGAAATTAATTGCAGATGAATTTAAAATTGACTTCGCTTTTTTCCCAATCGGCGATAATTTTACGATGGGAATTGAAGATGCTTGTGCCGCCGCAACATTTGTAAAAACAGATACGATTATAGGAATGCATTATAATACATTTCCTCCTATTGAAATAAGTGAAATTGAAGTGATGGAAACTGCCCGGATTAATAATAAGAAATTGATATTGATGAATGTTGGAGAGACGATAGAGTTATAGAGTTAGGTGGTTGGATGTTTGATGTTGTATATTGGATGTTGGATGGTTAAATGGTTAGATGGTTAAATGGTTAAATGGTTAGAAAAATGTCATAACATTAAATTTTTAATAGAAAATCAAATCATAAACAAAAAATCACAATGGGAAAAATCATAGCAATTGCCAATCAAAAAGGGGGCGTTGGAAAAACAACCACTGCAATAAACTTAGCGGCAAGTTTCGCCGCATTGGAATATAAAACACTTCTTGTGGACACTGACCCTCAGGCAAATTCAACTTCGGGACTTGGGTATGACCCCCGTAATATTACTACCAGTATTTATGAATGTATAGTTAGTGACACAAAAATCAAAGACGTTATATTAACCACTAAATTTTCCAATCTTTCGCTAATTCCTTCACATATTGATTTAGTGGGCGCCGAACTTGAGCTCGTAAATTTTCCCAACCGCGAAAAAATGATGAAAAACCTGTTGGATAGCTTGAAAACAAGTTATGATTTTATCATCATGGATTGTGCGCCTTCCTTGGGTCTTATCACTGTAAATTGCTTAGTGGCATCCGACTCTGTGATTATTCCTGTGCAATGTGAATATTTTGCATTGGAAGGTTTGGGAAAATTATTAAACACTATTAAAATTATTCAAGCGAGATTAAACACAAAACTTAACATTGAGGGAATTTTATTAACCATGTATGACAGAAGATTAATTCTGGCAAACCAGGTCGTAAGTGAGGTAACCAGTCACTTTCAGCATATCGTTTTTCAAACAATTATTATGAGAAATACAAAATTAGGAGAAGCACCGAGTTTTGGAGTCCCTGTACTCGAACACGATGCCATGAGCAGTGGGGCAGTTAATTATCTTAATTTAGCTCGTGAAATATTGCAAAAAAACAAATTGACAAAAATGGATAATAGCGAGAAGGTTATAACATTACCCGAGGTGGAGATGAATTAATTTTTTGAAATTATGGAAAAAAAAGAAGAAAAGAAACCTAAAAGAACCGGATTAGGAAGAGGACTGAGTGCGTTGCTTTCTGATAATATGGAAAATTCCTTATCCCAAACAACTGTTTCAACCGATTTCATGGCAAGGCAGGATCCCTCGGCTACTATTGGATCTACCTCTAGTTTACCTGTAGAACAAGTTGAAGTTAATCCATTCCAACCACGTACTTATTTTAACGAAGAGTCGCTCAAAGGTCTTTCAGAGTCCATTAAGACACACGGATTAATTCAACCAATCACGGTGCGAAAATTAGGATACGAAAAGTATCAGATTATTTCCGGTGAAAGACGGTTGCGTGCATCGAAAATTGCCGGGTTGACTCATATTCCAGCATATATAAGGGTAGCTAATGACCAGGGGATGCTTGAATTGGCTTTAGTGGAGAATCTTCATAGAGATGATTTGAATCCGATAGAAACATCGTTGGGATATAAACGATTATTGGATGAATGTAAAATAACTATTGAAGAAGTTGGGAATAGAGTGGGTTTGGAAAGGTCAACCGTTAACAATTATCTGAGATTATTAAAATTACCTCCTGAAATCCAGATTGGATTGCGGGATAATCAGATTCAAATGGGACATGCACGGGCTTTAATTACTCTTGAGAATATTGACACTCAATTGTGGGCTTACAATGAATGTATAAAAAAGGATTTATCGGTAAGAAAGGTTGAAAAACTTGTTCAGGAAATTCAAAATGCAAACGGAGATAAACCTAAGAAAACAAAACTTCCGGATGGTGCATTATCATTCGAAATGAGGAGAATTCAATCGCAATTATCCTCTCATTTCGGCACCAAAGTCGAAATGCAGGTTGAACCTAATGGAAAAGGGAACATTTCTATTCCGTTTTATTCGGAAGATGATTTGAACAGGTTGATGGAGTTGATTAATCCGTGATATTTCTATTTATTTCCTCAATCCAATGTTCCACCTATATTTTAAAGTATTTTTAATACATTTGTGGCTTATAAAGATATTGTATGAAAGAAAACCTTGAAAATTTGTTAGTCAAAGCATTTGAACAAGATAAAAAGAAGAATTCAAAACACTGGATAAATTCCTGGGAAAATCTTACTAAGAAAGAAAGTAAAGTGCTACCGGATTTAAGCGACATCCCCGTTGATTTTTCCATATTTAATAGTATCAATGATTTGCCTAAATGGATTAATTTGCTATCTGAACATAATTTCCCGGATTATTTTGATGAAGCGGAAATTCAGAATTATGCCAAAAAAAGTTTTCAACGTGACTCCCATGTTTTTGCAAAATATCACTTACCTTTAAATGATAAAAAATACATGGATACCATTGCAAGGTATAATGCTCAGGATTATATTGTACCCAGATTGTATCCATCCCCTGAAAAATATACACCCAGCAACGTGCTTGATTTCAGTGCTGGCTACGGTAGGCAGGCAAACTTATGGACTCAACTTAATCCGGATTCAATTTATGTTGGCTTGGACTCTTTTCAAGGACCTTATTGTTTGCAGTATCATTATTACAAAGAAATGGGAGTTCCATTTTATGAATATTTTGACCCGACGGATTTTTTAAAAATTGAGGAGAATAAGAAAGGGATTTATCATTTACCATCCTGGAGAATAGAAATCCTACCATCTTCATTTTTCGATTTAATTATGTGCGTACAAGTGCTTCCCCTGATGCAAGAAGGAAATGCAGAGCGATTAATCCAGGAGTTTCATCGCATTTTAAAACCGGGAGGAATGTTGTACATCCGTGACCATGAAATAAATAAAATTGAGAAAGGAAAATACCGCATAAATAATTTTCTGCAAACCAATGGTTTTACACTTGAATTCAGGCCACATATAATTGATACGGTTGATTTTAACGGAATTCCAAGAATTTTCAGAAAGATTGATATGGATGTAGTGAAATCACAAACCTTAAAACAAATACCTAAGTTTTTTATGGAAAGAATTGATGACATAGATAGTTTCCTGACAGGGATGATGTGGAAAATTCGTTCGCGGATTGTGAAAAAGATTATTAAGAGAAAGGGAAAGAAGGTATAGGGGTATAGAGGTATAAAGGTATAGGGGTATAAACTAAAAAAAAATTTAAAATGCATTCTTTTATTTCTCAATATTTTGAACGATTTAGTGGAATTAAAGAGAAAATTGAAGTTACAAATAATTTTCTCAAGCATAAGCTACCTTTTGAAAATGCAATAATAGCTGCGGTGCAAATTATTTCCCGATTAAAGAAAAAAAACAACAAAATAATTTTTATAGGGAATGGCGGCAGTGCCGCTATTTCTTCACACCAGGCGGTTGATTATTGGAAAAACGGAGCTATTCCTGCCATTACTTTCAATGATTCCTCACTTCTTACCTGTATTGCCAATGATTGCGGATTTGAGAATATTTTCTCCAGGTCGGTTGCTATGTTTACCGGTAAAGGAGATGTTGTTATTTGCATCAGTAGTTCCGGACGTTCTAAAAATATAATTAACGGTGCAAGAGAGGCGAAGAAAACAGGTTGTAAAATTTTTACATTTTCCGGTTTTGATAAAAATAATCCATTGCGCAAATTAGGAGATTTGAATTTTTACGTCCCCTCAAATTCTTATGGCTTTGTGGAAATTTATCATCTGCTTATCATTCACGCTATTCTTGATACAAAACTTTATTGTTTGGATAAGATGGATGTTTTTGAAAAAAATAAAAAAAGGTAAATTAAAAATTATATTCTACCTGTACAACAATACTAACCGGCGCACCCATATTTCCCGGAATATACATATATTCACGATTCAAAAGATTCTTATAAATAAAATTAATTTTAGATTTCTCTTTTAAATAATAAGCAAGGTGAACATCAATAATGTAATCCCCGTAATTATGATTTTTCCTGTATGCATAAACTCCCTGAACAACCTGATTAAGATTAAAAACAGGATCAATATTCTGCATAAAACTATTGTACCGGAATTCACTGCCTAATTCTACTTTTTTGAATTGCATACTCAAATTCACTTTACTCAAATTTCTATAACGGTACTTCAACATATTATCAAATCCATCACCTAACGTATCGTCCCTTTCCGCTACATAATCCATATCTATGGGGTCAATCCAGGTATGTCCTGCCACAAGTTGCCATTTAAAAACACCAGATTTTTTTTCAATAAATAAATTGGTTTCTATCCCTTTAATTCTTGCCCGGTTAGTGACATTTTTTGATTGAAACCCTCCGTATTTAATATGATTTTGTGGTGTAGGCCATGTGCCGGGAGGTGCGTTATATAATGCATAAGCATACTCCATTAAATTTTTATATTCCGTTAAAAAAACAGAAAAATCTACAAAACCCTGAAGGTGTTTAAAATTAAATCCTTGACGGATACCGGCTTCCGTAGAATACCCTTTTTCAGGTTTTAGCAATGGATTTGGATAAATTCTGATGCTTCCTGCCTGCGTTTCGGTAAATAATTCGGCAACCGAAGGATAACGGAAACCTTGTCCGGCTGAAACACGAATGTATCCCCCTTTCCAAGGGTTAATAGACATGCCTGAACGAAAAACAGGAGAGTAAATCCGGGTAAATGTGTCCACCTGATAACTTTCATACCTTGCTCCTAACGAAATATTCAGAAAATTAATTTTAGGATCTAACTGTAAAAAAACACCTTCATTCAACCCATTGTGATTTCCATACAAACTGTCACTATAAATAAAAGTTTTTGAAACCAACGTTCCTGTCGAAATATTAAGATTTGATTTTTGGTTAAATTCAAATAACTTCTGATATAAATATTCTGCATAATATCCGGTAGCATCCGATTCCTGATTTTTACTATTAATATTAATGGTATTATAAATTCTGGTTCGTAAGGAATGTTTATTGCCGCGATTACCGGCATAAAATATGAATGGGTCAATGCTTCCTCTATAATTATTGTATTTGCTTATCGTGTTTGGCGCAGGCACAAATGGCTTCTTATCCGATAACCAATAAAAAAATAATGCTCCGTTATCATTCATTTTAGCAAGATTAACCCCATAAGATAATCCGTTTATCTTCGTATTGTATTTTAAATTTGCATTAAGCCGGATGTATGAATTATATTCTCCCTGACGGTATCCCTCATCATCAAACGTGCTGGCACAAAGTGAGATGTCGAGACGTTTTATTTTCTGACTATGAAAAATTGAATATCCGGTAAATGAGGTATAACGGTCGCTCCAGATAAAATCTTTATTTCGTGGTTTCCCATAAAATCCTCTAAAATATTTTAGCATGGTTTCAGGAGTATTCCGGGCATATTTTGTCCGGAGATTAACCACGCCCCCTAAGGCAGAGGAACCATAAAGCGCCGAAGATGCGCCTTTAATTATTTCTACTTGCTCAGTCATTTCCACAGGAATAAATTTCCACTTAACATCGTTTGCATCTGCGCTTAACATAGGCAAGTCATCTACTAAAAGCATTACTCTGCTACCGGCTCCGTAAGAATACCCGGAACCCCCTCTTATATTGATTTGACCATCCACTACATTTACACCTGGAACTTTTTCAAGTGCCTTATCCAGTGTGATGGAATTGGAACTTCCAATTTCAGTGGGCTTTAGCAATTCCATAGAAACACTTACCTCGTTTAATTCCTGTTTAAAACGGGAAGAAGAAACCACAATTTGTTCCAACGGAAAAATCATTTCCTTTAATTGAATATTCAATGTAATTAATGTTTTATCCTTCCAGATAACTTTCTTTGATTCAATTTGAAATCCCATGGATTGAAAGGTTATTATTTTCGGTAGATTATTTTCGAAAGTGAGCCGGTAGAATCCATTTATATCCGTCAAAGTACCTGTTGAATCATCTGAAATAATAGTTGCATTGGGAATTCCACTTTGATTTGCTTCATCCAAAACGTTCCCTTCCACTACAAAGTTTTGTGCGTTAGAAAAACCTGAACTGAAAAAGTAAATGCAGACAAACGCATATAAGGTAAATTTTATTGAAGCCATCATTATTTATTAATTTACAAATTTGAAACATGTTTGCGAAAGTTTATGCAAAATGGAATAATGGAATGATGGAATAATGGGGGCGATTTCAACATTCCAATATTCCATCATTCCTTTAAAATTCGCAAATCTGTGTCGGATTCGTATATTTTTACTCTTTAAAACAAAGGTATTTAAAAATATTTAATTAATTCGCACTCATACTATCCTCTTTTAACCAACGTTTGTGCCCTCACAAACGAAGGCAGGCATTAATTACTTTTTTTTAATAAATCCTTGCTTTTTTCAAATAAAGTTGTATATTGGCGGTTTCATTTTCTGAAAATCATGAAAAAATAACCCTTTTTCAAGTTTTTTTATATCCAATTTGTATAATTTCTTATCTTTAAAATTATGAAAAAACACTTAATGCTATTAACATGCGTGTTTGTATTTTGTTTAGAAGCAAAATACACATACTCACAACCCCTTACAGTGAGCGTAACTTCTCAAACCTATGTAAGTTGTAATTCAGGTTCAGATGGGACAATTAACATCACTCCTGAATTTGGTACTTCTCCTTACACTTTTGCATGGTCTAACGGAGCAACAACTGAAGATGTGAATGCCCTTATTGCTGGTACATATACAATAACCGTTACCGACAATGTTGCCGCTACTGCGAGTGTCTCTGCTGTCATAACTCAGCCAACTGCTCTATCCACATCAGCTACCGGCACTAATCCGAGTTGTAACGGAGGAACAAACGGATCAGCAACTGCTTCTCCATCCGGAGGCACTACTCCTTATACTTATAATTGGTCTAATGCACAAACCACCCAAACAATTTCAAGTTTAGCCGCTGGCACTTACACCGTTACGGTCACAGATGCCAATGCTTGTACAGCTTCTTCAAGTAATGTACTTTCACAACCATCCGCGCTCACCGCCTCTGTAACGGGCACTAATCCGAGTTGCAACGGTGGAACAAACGGTACAGCAACCGTAACAGCAGGTGGGGGAACTCCAGGTTATATTTATAACTGGTCAAATTCCGCAACCACTACCACCATTTCAGGTTTATCAGCCGGAACTTACACAGTTACTGTCACTGATGTGAATAGCTGTACAAAATCTGGAAATGTGACACTTTCTAACCCAGTCGCTGTATCTGCAACTGTCACTGGCACCAACCCAAGTTGTAATGGGAGCAGTAATGGAACCGCAACCGTAAGTGCTTCAGGAGGAACCGGAACATTTACATATCTCTGGTCAAATACGGCAACTACTACAACTATTTCCGGTTTAACTGCAGGAACTTATACTGCTACAGTAACAGATGGGAATAGTTGTACTGCAACAGGTAATGTCACTCTTTCCAATCCTGCTGTATTAACCACTTCAATTAGTGGAACGAACCCTTCCTGCAACGGAAGTACAAACGGTTCAGCAACCGCTACTCCTTCCGGTGGCACTGCCGGCTACACTTATAATTGGAATAGTGGGCAAACCACTTCAACGATATCGAGTTTATCTGCCGCAACCTATACTGTGACAGTAACTGATTCGAAAGCTTGTACTGCTTCCGGAAATACCACTCTTTCTCAACCATCTGCTCTTACAGTTTCTGTATCTGGTACAAACCTTTCCTGCAATGGAGGTACAAACGGATCAGCAACAGCTACACCTTCCGGTGGCACTGCCGGCTACACTTATAATTGGAATAGTGGGCAAACCACTTCAACAATATCAAGCTTATCTGCTGCAACCTATACTGTAACAGTCACTGATGCAAAAGCTTGTACAGCTACCGGAAATACCACTCTATCTCAACCATCAGCTCTTACAGTTTCTGCATCGGGTACCGACCCTTCCTGTAATGGAGGTTCCAACGGAACTGCAACTGCTACTCCTGCTGGTGGCACTCCTGGTTACACCTATAATTGGAATAGCGGACAAACCACTTCAACAGTTTCAGGTTTAATAGCTGCAACATATACTGTAACCGTTACTGATACGAAAGCTTGTACTGCTTCCGGAAATACCAGTCTTTCTCAGCCCACTGCTTTAACAGTATCCACTACTGGAACGGATCCCTCCTGTAATGGTGGTTCAAACGGAAGTGCCATAGCTTCTCCAACCGGTGGTACGCCGGGCTATACTTATGTCTGGTCTAATGCACAAACTACTGCTACTACAAATAGCTTAGGTGCCGCAACATACACTGTCACAGTCACAGATACTAAATCCTGCACTGCAACTGCGAGTGTTATTATTTCCAATCCTCCCATCCTAACAGTTTCTGTATCTAGCACAGACCCTTCCTGCAACGGTGGTACAAACGGAACTGCAACTGCTACTCCTTCCGGTGGCACTGCAGGTTATACCTACGTCTGGAGTAACGGACCAACCACTGCCACTAGTTCATCTTTATCCGCAGGCACATACACAGTGACAGTAACCGATTCTAAGTCATGCACTGCATCTGCAAGTGTCGTTATTTCTCAACCCACTTTATTGACTGCATCTGCTACTGGAACGAATCTGTTCTGTAATGGTGGAACTAACGGAAGCGCCACTGCTTCACCAAGCGGAGGAACCACTCCTTATACTTACTTATGGAGCGATGCCCAAACCACTACAACCGCAACCGGCTTAAGCGCCGGAACGTTCACCGTTACCGTTACCGATTCCAAAAGCTGTACTGCCTCCGGTGATGTCACACTGACTCAACCTTCTGCTCTTACTGTCACTACATCCGGCACCAATCTCTCCTGCAATGGCGGCTCAGATGGTAGTGCCACTGCTACCCCCGGTGGAGGTACTTCTCCTTATACTTATAATTGGAACGGAGGACAAACTACGCAAACTCTTTCCGGTTTAGTTGACGGAATATATACCGTTACCCTCACCGATGCAAATAGCTGTACCGCAAGTTCAAATGTAGTACTGACTGCTCCTTCTGCTTTATCTGCTTCTGTAAGTGGCACTAATCCAAATTGCAATGGTAGTTCTGATGGTAGTGCAACTGTTACTCCCGGCGGAGGAACCACTCCTTACACGTATGCATGGAATAATGCATCCACCACTCAAACAATCTTTAGCTTAGGTGCAGGAACCTATACCGTCACTGTTACCGATTCTAAAGGATGTACCATATCAGCCAACACAACCCTCGTCCCTCCAGCCGCATTAACCGTCTCAGCCACCGGCACTGACCCAGGTTGCAATGGTGGTACAAACGGAACTGCAACTGCTACTCCTTCCGGTGGCACACCGGGTTATACCTATAATTGGAATAGTGGACAAACCACTTCAACTGTATCGGGTTTATCCGCAGGCACATACACAGTGACAGTAACCGATTCTAAGTCATGCACTGCATCTGCAAGTGTCATTCTTTCTCAACCGACTTTATTAACTGCATCTGCTACTGGAACGAATCTGTTCTGTAACGGTGGAACTAACGGTAGTGCCACTGCATCTCCAAGCGGAGGAACCACTCCTTATACTTACTTATGGAGCGATGCCCAAACCACTACTACCGCAACCGGCTTAAGCGCCGGAACGTTCACCGTAACCGTTACCGATTCCAAAAGCTGTACTGCCTCCGGTGATGTCACTCTGACTCAACCTTCTGCTTTAACGGTTACAACTGCCGGAACCAACCTCTCGTGTAACGGCGGCTCAGATGGTAGTGCCACTGCTACTCCCGGCGGAGGTACTGCTCCTTATACTTATAATTGGAACGGAGGACAAACTACGCAAACTCTTTCCGGGTTAGTTGACGGAATATATACCGTTACCCTCACCGATGCAAATAGCTGTACCGCAA
>MEPC01000011.1 GCA_001769655.1 Bacteroidetes bacterium RIFCSPLOWO2_12_FULL_37_12
CCACTTTAACGGTTTGATTTTCAAAAATAAATTCACCGGTATCCCCTACCTGCCCGCCTGACTCTGCAAAAAAAGGTGTCTTATCAAGTACGAATTGGTAAAAATCTTTGCCTTTTATATTAACTTTCCTGTATTGGAGAATGTGCGCAGTATTTTCTATCTGGTCATATCCTGTAAAGGAGAATGTATCCATTTTGTTAACGCTAAACCAATCCCCAGCGTTTATTTTCCCCTTTTGTTTTGAACGCTCTTTTTGTTTTTCCATTTCCGAATTAAAACCTTTTTCATCAACACTGTACCCATTTTCACGGGCAATTAATTGCGTAAGATCAAGTGGAAATCCGTAGGTATCGTAAAGTTCAAAAGCCGGTTCTCCTTCAATTATTTTTTTCCAGGAACTGCTCAATAATAACTCATCCAATTTTTTGAGTCCCGATTCAAGCGTGTTTAAAAATGTTTTTTCTTCTTCCCTTATTACTTTTTCTATAAATGATAACTGATTGGATACTTCTGGAAATACCAGATTGAATTGCTCTGCCAAAACAGGAAGCAATTTATAAAGAAAGGGTTCTTTAAAATTTAAAAAAGTGTATCCGAATCTAACGGCTCTGCGGAGAATTCTCCTGATGACGTAACCGGCTTTTATATTAGAAGGAATTTGACCATCTGCAATTGCAAAAGCCACTGCGCGGATATGGTCAGCAATAACGCGGTAAGCAACGTCTTTTTTCTCATCAACTCCATAATTTGTTCCACATAGTTTTACAATTTCAGCAATTAAGGTTTGAAAAATATCAGTTTCATAATTTGAATTTTTGCTCTGTATAGCCATAGCGAGCCGTTCAAACCCCATTCCGGTATCTACATGTTTTTCAGGTAGTTTTAATAATGTTCCATTTACCTGCCTGTTGTATTCAATAAAAACAAGATTCCATAATTCAACGACAAGCGGATTCCCTGTATTTACAAGTTTTTCACCTGGAATTTTCTTTCTTTCAGATTCACTTCTAAGGTCAATATGGATTTCAGAACATGGACCGCAGGGTCCGGTTTCACCCATTTCCCAGAAATTATCTTTAAGAGACCCTTCTATAATTTGATTTACAGGTAGAAAGTTCTTCCAATATTGAAACGATTCATCATCGAATTGTAACCCCTGAGTTTTATCTCCTCTAAAAACGGTTGCATAAAGACGTTCTGCAGGGAGATGATAATACTGTGTAAGTAATTCCCATGAATATTCAATGGCTTCCTTCTTAAAATAATCTCCAAACGACCAGTTTCCCAGCATTTCAAAAAAAGTATGGTGGTACGTATCAAAACCAACTTCTTCCAGGTCATTGTGTTTTCCGGAAACCCTTAAACATTTTTGAGTATCTGCCACTCTTGTATTTTCCGGTTTATTGTTCCCAAGAAAAATATCTTTGAATTGATTCATACCTGCATTTGTAAACATCAAGGTTGGATCATTCTTTATCACTAAAGGAGCAGTGGGAACTATTTTGTGCCCTTTATTCTCAAAAAATTTAAAAAACTGGGATCTGATTTCGGAGGAATGCATAGTAAAAAATTCCCCCAAAACTACGTTTTTCCTTACAAAATTTAAGAATAAAGTATAAAAAACGTATCTTTGCAACCTACTAAGAGCGTTATGGCAAAGATTAAGTACTTCTACGACACCGATACGTGTAAATATGAAATTATCAGAACATCAGCGGGCAGGTGGATTCTTAATATTTCAGGATTTATTTTCTTCGCATTTTTTTGTGGCTTTATAATTTTTTTAAGTGTCTTTTATTTTATTGACTCACCCAAAGAGGCATTACTGAAAAAAGAAAATGAAGAGCTCAAAAATTATTATTCCGAATTAAATAAAGAAATGGAATTGGCTAATAAGATGATTGCCGTATTACAAGACCGCGATGACAATATTTACCGGACAATTTTCGAAGCAGAGCCCATCCCAAATTCCATGAGGCAAGGTGGGACAGGAGGAGTAAACCGGTACAAGGTGCTGATAGAAAAGGGGCTGAAGAATGAAAAATTGATTTTAAATACCCGTCAAAAAATAGATAACTTGAAAAAGCGTCTGTATATTCAGACAAAATCGTATGACGAAATCAGCAAGTTGGCGAAGAATAAATCACAAATGCTAATTTCAATTCCTGCCATACAACCCATTTCTAATAAAGATTTAACCAGCTTGGCATCGGGTTTTGGTTATAGAACTGACCCCATATATAAGATACAGAAATTTCATGAAGGGGTTGATTTTTCCGCTCCAAAAGGAACTCCGGTATATGCAACTGGAAATGGAGTTGTCATCAAAAAAGAATCCAGCTATTGGGGTTATGGAAATGAAATAGAGGTAGCTCATGGTTTTGGTTATATTACTAAATATGCTCACCTTCAGGCATTTAATATCATCATTGGTCAAAGGGTTAAAAGGGGTGATTTAATCGGATATGTAGGAAGTACTGGAAAATCGGTTGGTCCACACTGCCATTACGAAGTAATTCATAACGGTCAGAAAGTTGACCCAATTAATTATTTCTATAGCGATTTGAATCCGGATGATTATGAAAAGGTTATTGAAAATGCTTCAAAATTGAATCAATCATTCGATTAAAAAAGAATCGTAAATCGTAATTCATAAATCGTAAATTAATAATATGCCTTATAAAGAAACAGAAATAGAAAAGCAATATTTCACAATTGGTGAGGTTGCAACCATGTTTGATGTAGCCACTTCACACATACGTTTCTGGGAAAAGGAATTTGATATTCTGGAACCCAAGAAAAGTAAAAAAGGGAATCGTCTTTTTACTCAGAAAGACATAGAAAACCTGAAATTGATTTTTTTTCTGGTAAAGGAGAAAGGATATACACTTCAAGGAGCAAAAGAGACACTGAAAAATAAGAAAGTACAGGTGATGGAAAAATATGAAATTGTAAAATCTCTGGAAAAAGTGAAGGGTTTTTTGGTAGATATGAAAACGAAACTAGGGTAAATTAACGGGACAAAAAAAAGGTAACCTCAAGGGGTTGCCCCTACCAAATTCGTTACTTCTTCCTACGGTAACGGAATCCTATATAGTCACAATCGTAATAATTTCCGTCTTTATCCGGTTTGTTAATAAAATCATCGTACACATCTGTAATCTTCATAAGAATATAATTCTCTTTACCTCTTAATTTAACAACGAAAATATCCTCAAGAGATGCGAAAGATATTTGTGTCTTTTTTGTGCCTTTATTGAAAGCGGCAATCGCTTTTTCTAAAGTTGCAGTTTCAAAATCAATGGAACTATCGGCAAATACATATAGAGTTCCGTTCAGTGATTTCCATCCGTGAGCAAAAACGGCGTGAAAATTGGAATCGGCTGGATTATATGGGCTATTAAATGTTATATTAATCATATCCTTAACACTATCCTGAGCAGATGCATAACGAATGGTATCATTTAGAAAATCATACCCGGAATTATTGTTAACATCATCCTCTCCGCACGGATATTTGGCAGTAAATGTTCCTTGAAAGCTATCTTGTTTGCAAATAAACCGATAGTCACCAGGGACTTTTACAATGTAAGGATATGTGGCACCTACATTCAGAAACCCAGAATCCCACGGATCTGCTCCGGTAGGAATTTTTGTTGAGGTAGTTGAATGATTGGCTTTATTCCATTTCCAAACTATAGTATCCCCTATATTTACAAGGAGTCCGGTAGGTGAAAAGAAGGTTGAATCAACATTAATTGTAAAAGAACGTTTATTTTCTGCTACACTATTATGAATACGCATACGAAATTTGTTGGTAATAAAATCAGCCATGGGTGTTTTCAAGTAATTTTTTACCACTTTGATATAAAAAAATCCAGAACTTCCCAGATCCCCGTCATCTATTGCGTACAAATTAACTTTAAAGATGCTCCCACTCTCAATAATTGAATCGGTTGTAAAACTTCCACTGACAGTATCAGAAAAAACTTTTTTAGTAAAAGCACCTAAAATTTGCCCTGAAGTTGTATCCTCTTCTAACTTCATTGTGTTGCTTTTTATAATATTAAATTTCTTTTTTCCATTTTCTAATTTTGGTGCTAAAGTTACAGGTGAAATAACCTCCACACTGTCTTCATTCAGTTTATAATAAGTCAAAACCCACTTATATAGAATTGTGTCGGAAGAAATCTCGAATTTAAAGTTCACCACAGAATTCGAGTCAACAGTAATGGTATCATTTGAAGGTATAATTACTTTTACATTGGGTTTTGGTCTGTCGGGATCTTTGATTCTGCAGGAATCAAAGATAGCCGTCATCAATAGATTTACTATAATCAGATAAAAAAATATACCGTTTTTGAGTTTCATTGGCACGTTTATATGCAACACAGCGCAAATATAATAAAAAATTGAATAAATCAAAGATTTAGTAATTTTTTAATGTACAGTACCCCTTATTTGACTGTTGTAATAACCAACTCCCTGACTTTAGTTTGGTTTGATTCGTCGGTAAGGTAGAAAACCAACTTTTCGCTACCCGCTACTGAATCCCTTGTTTTAAACAAACTCTTGAAATTATAGCTTGATTTGTTTGATGCTAATGTTGAATCTAAAAATGGGTTTGGAGCTTGATTATCTAAGGAAAGCATAATTTTAAATTTTTCAAGGTTTAGCTGACTGGAACTATTTGAAGTGCATTGTATATTCAGATTAATAGCCGTACCGGCTGTAATGGTGGTATCTTTGGAGGGGTTTAATAAACTAACTTCTGGTAATAAGGAAACATCCGTTACGTTTAAGGTCACACTACCGGTATTGGTAAAACCATCTTCTGTGGTTACTTTGATGGTATAAACTTCCGTGCCTTTAATATTCCTGACCTTAAACCATCCTTTAAATGAATGAACAGTAACGGTTTTCAGGAATGTAGTATCGCCTTTCCTAAACACATTATTTGCCATATCAAAGTCGAATAATAATAACGGTTCTTCGGCATTATTATCATACTTTTTGGTGGTGGTAACCTTCTTAATCTTTGAAACAGTTCCATTGACAGCGGCAACGGAGAAGTCAATTTTCACCTGGCTTCCAATATACCAGGTTTTACCATTGGAAGGTCTGCTAAAAATTATCTTTGGAATACCATTGATGGATTCTTCTTTTTCTTCCTCTTTTTTGCAGGAAAATAAGGAGAGAAGGATAGGTAGGATGAGCAGGTAACGGGTAATCGTGAAATTCATTTAAATTAAGGTTTAGGTTAATAGATAAAAACTAAGAATGATGACGCTTTATTTCCGGTAACAAACTTACATGAAAAGTTTTACTCCCACAAAATCTTAATATTATATTTTGAAAAGTTCGGATCTTTAGTTATTACTGTTAAATTTTCTTCTTTACTTTGAGCTACAATAACTCTGTCAAAAGGATCACAATGATGGTACTGCAATTTTAGTAAATGTAACAGATGTTCAAATATATTCATTCCATATATTCTTTAAAATCATCTAATGGTTCGTCAAAATCTGCAGACATTTTGAAAAACCCTTTAGCACAACCAAATTTTCTTTTTTTGATTATCTTTTTGTTTGGTACTTATTATCCAGAAATTGTATAAAATATGCTACTTCATTCCTTAGATTTACAGGTAATAAATTAAATTGTGTTATTACTTGAATATTGTTCATGGTTACAAAGATAAATATTTTCTCCATGAAATAAAAAAATCCAACACCCCCATAAAACAAAAAACCCCGAGCGTTTGCTCGGGGTTTTTAGAGAATAAACTATTATTAGATTATTACTTTGTTTTGTATTCAAAAGTAACTTTCCCTTTATTAGTTGTTGGCGTTGTACCATCAGCACAAAAACCCACTGTTGCATCATTAGTTAATATCTTGATTACTGCGTAATCTGCACCTCCTCTTAATTTTGCAATATAAATATCGCCTACAGCGGGACTAGAAACAGTTGCGGATGGGGTTCCGGCGGCATATTTTGTTGTGGCTCCCTCTACATTTGCACCGGCATAATTGTAAGCATTATCTTTAACATACATGGTTGAATTTCCAGCTGTCCATGTTCCTGTAAATGTTGCAGGAAGAACTGCATCTGTGTTTTTCATATCTTTATCTGTTTCCGGGTCAGCAGATCCTTTTGATACTCCTGTTACAAGATCAAAAGCTCCTTTGCAAGCTCCTTGTATGTGCCAAAATTGACCAGTTCTTGTTGTTGCAAGCGGTGTAGTTGAATTGAGTGTAACTTTTACACTTGCAGAAGCACTTTTGCTATCTTCGGTATTTACTGTAAATTTATAAGTATAAGGTCCGCCACTCGCAGGAACTGTTATTGCTAATGTGTCAAGGTATTGTGACTCATCAGCACTTTTTAATGTAGCAGGCCATGTAGTATATTTCTTAGAAGCAACTCCTAACGCCGCATTATCCTGCGTTATAGAAAATGTTGTAAGCTTTTTCCCATCTGGATGTTTTCTTGCATCCCATGTAAAGGTCAATGTTGAACCTGGGTCAACCGTTTGATCAGTACTTGGTTTTACTGTCAATGTGGGACTGTTTTCCGGTGTTGGAGTAGTGGTATCATCTCCACCACAACTGTTAATTAACGTAACACCTGCCACCGCAAGCATTAACATAATAGAATAACTTAGTTTTTTCATGACTTTAAACTTATTTTTGTTTATTGGTTAAATTTTAATAATGATTCGGTGGATTTCCCTACCAAATTGCGGGGCAAAGATATAAAAAAAATATATATAACAAACGTTTTTTAAAAAAAAATTTCGGCTGTTATTTTAAATTCGGCTTTATCATATCAAAGGCAAACTGGTTTATTTAATTAAAGTTTAATTTTTTAAAAGGTTTTCAAGAAATCAAATCGCAAAGTGCCAATTTTTAAGGTGAAATATTGTTAAATGGTTAAATGGTTGAGGCGCACATTCTATACCCGAAATTTCCTTAACCATATGTTTCTTTCAATTAACTTTTTAATGCGTGGATTTAACCTTACAGCATGGGTCAAGTCCTCCTGAATTTTCTGTACATCTTCGGGGGTGCGTTTTTTTTTCTTTGCTAATAGCAAAGCGTTTAGAAATTTCCCGTTTCCTACCAAGGGCTGACTTTTACTTTTTATCAAATAATCAACATAGTCATCCAACCCTTTGTATTCATAGTTCAATAACTTATTCAACAGGTGCATATTGGCGTAATACTCCTGAATAAGCATGTATTCTTCATTTTTAGGCAATCTATAGGAAGGGATGGGTTCCTTCTTATTATATACGCCTGCTCTGTATGCCCATACCAATTTATCAAGCACCTGGGTATAATGGTACAATGGTCTTCGATTTTTATCTACAATTTTCATCTCATCCCAATAACACCTTGCCACATCATCGTTATATTCCTTAAATTCAAGGTAAGCCAGCGCATAATTAATCAGATAAGGTATTAAAAATGAATAACGGTCAGATGAATACCCTTTATTGATTATTTTTTCAAAGTATGCCTTCCCTTCTTCATATTTTCCATCCATTAAATATAGAAACCCCTTATTAATATGAAACAACAGCTCTTCCGGATATCTTTCCAATAAAATTTCAGATACCATCCATTTTACTTTCATATCGTAAGTTACTAAGAGCACTACATCGAGGTTATGAATGTTTAATGAATTAAGATAATTTTTAAGCTTATAATAATGAGTGCTGTCTGTATAGTAATTTTGGTTGTTCTTTATTTTTTTTAGATTCTTATAAGCAATAGGATTTGTAACAACGGTGATATCAAAAAATGCTTTTCTCAAGTCAGGCAATATTTCTTCTTTAATTCTATCATATATTTTAAAGCGTTTAATTTCTCTCTCAAAATCATCCCTTTTTAAATCCTTTCTGGACAAAAGCACCGTAAGTTCTTTTGTGAAAGTACTATCTTTATTTTCCCGTATAAATTTTTTAAATTTTTTAATGAAAATTTCCCACGCCTCCCCTCTTCCTACTATCACCGGTTCAACCTTAGATACATCAAGGTCTCTAAATTCATTTAGTTTTTTCAGAATATACTCTCTCGCTTCTTTTCCGCGCATTTTGCTTAAGCTATCGTTATAAGCCGAGTCACCTTCAATGGACGCATAGCTTTCAATATTAATCCGCTCAACGGTAGAACTGAAAAAAAATTCCGGGTCAAGTTCCCGGATGACAAAATCCTTGATTTGCGCTGTTTTCAGATCCGCTTTGTTGTAAGAAAAAGTCATATCCCCTTTATATACCGTTTTATCGCTCTGATATGGCTTAATAACCCCCCAGATGAAGGGAACCATCGTAGGTTCTGCTAATTCTATATAATCGTTGCAACAAAGAGCTAGGTCAACGGGGCGTTGAAGTTCCAAGCCATCCTGGTTTTTCAAGCGGAGAATTACCAAAAGTTTTGTATCAAACAGGTCTTCCCGATAAATAAAAAATGATTTTTGTATAATTTTTTGATAGGATAATGTCTGATTTTTCCCTCTGACCTGGCAGGGCTTGACTGTAATTTCAGAGTTTATAGTCACCGGAAAACGCATCGAATCGTTATATAAGTAAATATCCGGTGAAAAAGTATAGACAGCAATGTCGCAGGGTACTTTATATTCCAGCGTAAAATGGACAGTATCTTTTTGTATTTGCAATTCCGGCTCAATGAGCTTAACTGTAATTTCGTTTAAATAATTTGAAAGTTCAAAACACCTGTTTCGATAATCAATCTTTTTATACATTAATTTTGCCCGTGGACTGGAAGGTGGAAGATTACAGTCCTTGCAGGAGGAAAACAGAAAAATGGTTAGTATAAATGTAAAAAATACAGTTCGCAAATTAATTTGAGTAAAAAGTGAAAGAATTTTCAACATCCGGCTTCCGGTATTTGGTAAGAAAAATTGCTTCATGAAATTATTTATGTTTCAAATATATATATTATCTTTGTATCTTTAATGAAAATGGGTATTAGGTATAAGGGTATAGGGTATAGGGTTGTAAATTATGTATTTCGCTTATACCTTTATACCTTTATACCCCTATACCTTTTTTTACTTTCACATATTAAAACTTATTATCAATATGAATCTGAAATATATAACTAAATTAGTGTTCGTTTTATTATTTCTTCTCATTATAAAAAGTAATGTAAAGGAATATGCTGTTTATGCTCAAACAGGATTTCCATGGAAAACCTGGGAAGAAGCAATAAAGGTAAGCCAGGAAACCGGAAAAATCATTATGATTGAATTTTATACGGACTGGTGCGGATGGTGCCGGAAGATGGAAAATGAAACTTTCACCGATGAAAAAGTCCTTACCCGTTTAAATGCCGGTTATATACCTGTTCGTGTAAATCCTGAAAAAAATGGTGAATTTATAATGGACGGAACTAAACTCAATACACGCACATTCACAGATAAAATAACTCACGGCCGCCTTCGTGGTTACCCAATGCTTGTTTTTTATTCTGCCAAAACCAAAAGCTATTCTTTCCAATCGGGCTATATTTCCGGAAAAGATTTTTATAATTTATTAGACCAGGTAAGAGAGAAATTTAGTGTGGGAAAATAATTTTTTTTAAGGAAATTTTTTGTATATTTGTAGTTAATTCGCAATTATAACTATAAAATTATGAGCGTATCTGATCTTACAGAAGCATTCCGTAAAGCAATGATTGAAGCCCTTGTTCCGGAATTAAAGGACTTGAAGGTCGAAATGAACGAGCGTTTCATTGACTTGAAAAAGGAAATGAACGAGCGTTTCGCAAAAGTGGACGAGCGTTTCGAAAAAATGGACGAGCGTTTCGCAAAAATGGACGAACGTTTCGCAAAACTTAATGAAAGATTAGATTCTATCCAACAGCAAATGTTTGGATTTCAACAGCAAATGTTGGAATTTAAACAGCAAATGTTGGAATTTCAAAAGACACAGGAGAAAATTCTATCAAAAATTAATTATGAAGAAAGAATTGTTAAGTTGGAATCACTAGTAGAGCAGATATTAAGAAAAGCGGCTTAAGTATGAGACAACTTTTCCTGGCTGTCGCTTCAATACTTTTTTTTACTACTACTCCCCTATTTTCTATAGAACTTAAGATTGGCGAAAGGCATATAGGTCAGCCGCTACAGAAAAACATTTTCTACACCATAAGCGGCTATATTAAAGACAAACAAACCGGAGAGGCACTGGTCGGAGCCAATGTTTTTGTCAAACAATTAATGAAAGGAACTACTACGAATGTTTATGGTTTTTACTCATTAACATTGGAGAATGGCGAGTATGAAATTGCTTATATTTACCTTGGATACAAAGACCAGAAAATCAAATTCAATCTTCAGACAAACGTAAAACAAAATATCGAGCTGGAAGCAGAAAGTATAGAGGTAGGTGAAGTTGTTATTAAAGGAGAAAGAAACAGCAGTAACACTGAAAGTACGGATATGGGAAAAATTGACATTTCCGTTGAAAGCATAAGAAATCTGCCGGTGATTTTTGGAGAGCAGGATATTTTAAAAACAATTCAATTGCTTCCGGGAGTAATGTCATCAGGAGAGGGTAATTCTGGTTTTTATGTCCGCGGAGGTGGTCCAGACCAAAATCTTATTTTATTAGACGAAGCGGTGGTATATAATCCAGGTCATCTTATGGGCTTTTTTTCTGTTTTTAATTCCGATGCCATTAATAATACAACGCTAATTAAAGGAGGAATCCCGGCAAACTACGGTGGACGCCTTTCTTCTGTGCTTGATATTTCACTCAAAGAAGGGAATACAAATAAAATTACGGGTGAAGGCGGTATTGGCATTATTTCTTCACGCCTAACTTTACAGGGTCCCATAAAAAAAGAAAAAAGTTCTTTTATAGTTTCGGGAAGACGCACCTACATTGATTTTCTACTTCAACCATTTCTGAAAGGAACACGCTCGGAGGGCTCCGGCTATTTTTTTTATGACCTGAATACAAAAATTAATTATACATTTTCTGAAAAAAACCGTATTTTTTTGAGTGGCTATTTTGGGAGGGATATTTTTTCATTTTCAGGTGGTAGAATAAGAAACTTTAAAACATTCATCCCCTGGGGTAATGCCACTGCCACATTTCGTTGGAACCATCTTTTTAATGACAAGTTGTTTATGAACGCATCCGCTATTTTTAATGATTATAACTTTAAAATTGAAACAGGAGTTGAAAACTGGAATTTTTCCCTTTCCTCCGGAATCAGGGATGCCAATCTAAAAATTGATTTTGACTACTTTCCCCGTTTACGATCAAAAATTAAATTCGGAACAAATTATACCTATCATATTTTTACTCCAAACAGCAGTACATTTAAAAGTGGAGAAACTGAATTTAAAACCGATAATATCATTAATAAATATGCGCATGAGGGAGCTGTTTATGCGATGCATGAATATGACCTCAATGAGTCATTCAGAATAAATTATGGATTACGTTTCACGGGTTTCCAGCAGGTAGGTCCTTACTATCAGTTTCTTTACGATGAAAATGAATTCGTAACTGACACCGTGCATTATTTTAAATCCTTGGAAAATGTAAAAACATATTCCGGGCTGGAACCACGTTTTTCTCTCCGTTTTATGTTGAATAAAAATAATTCATTAAAAACATCCTTTACACGGAATTTTCAATATATTCACATGGTTTCCAATTCAAGTCAGACCTTGCCAACTGACCTGTGGATCCCGAGCTCTCTGAAGGTAAATCCTCAGAAATCCGACCAATATGCAACCGGTTATTTTCTGAATTTTCTTGAAGACAAATATGAAAGTTCGATTGAAATTTACTACAAGACCATGAACAACCAGATTGAATTTAAGGATTCCTATCGTCCGGAATTAAACAGAGATACGGAACTTGATTTTGTTTTCGGAGAAGGAACTGCTTATGGAATTGAACTGTTTGTAAAAAAGCGTACCGGAAAATTTAACGGTTGGATTGGTTATACGCTATCTAAATCACTAAGACATTTTGAAGACCTTAAAACAACAGATTTCCCAACCCGCTATGACCGCACTCACGATGGTTCGGTAGTATTAAGCTATCAGATTTCCAAACGTTGGTCTGCCAGTGCCACTTTTGTTTATGGTACCGGATCGTCTATTACGTTACCTCTCGAAACGTATTTTATTGAAGGATACCCAACCAATGAATATGGTCCGAGAAACAGTAACCGGATGGAAGATTATCACCGTTTGGATGTGGCGCTGACTTTATATGGAAAAGAAAATAAAAAATTCAAATCAAACTGGAATTTCTCGGTATATAATGTTTATAACCGGCATAATCCTTATTTTTATTATATTGATACAGAAGGTGAACCTAAAACGGATGCGTATAAAGTGACAGGGTACAAGGTATATCTATTTCCGATTCTGCCTTCTGTGACGTGGAATTTTAAATTTTAATGAACCTCTTGAATAAGAATTTTTTCATATTAATAACCGCCCTCCTTCTATCTTCTTGCGAAGAAGAAATTACAATTGACCTTCCTGAAAGTGGTGGGAAAATGGTGCTCGAAGGGAAAATTGAAAAGGGAATGCCACCCATTATCTATCTTACTGAAACCATCTCTTTCTTTTCATCCATCAGCGTTGAAAAAATACAGAGTGCATACATACATAATGCAAACATCACAATAAGCAACGGTGACACTACCGTAAAATTAAAAGAATACCGTTCCGATAGTATTCAGTTTTTTCTAAACACCCTGCCACCCATTTTTAAATTAATCTATGGAAACATGCTTCCGGAATTTCTATTAAAAAATAATGACACTTTACCTTCCGGAACCTCTTTTTTTGTGTATTATTTTTATACCCTTGATTTTAATAACATTAATCTTTCATCAATTTTCCTAGGTGAAGATGGAAAAAATTATTCATTAACCATTAAAGAAGGAAATAGAACTCTTACCGGTGTCACTTCTATTCCGGTGATAAAAAATCTTGATTCCCTCTGGTTTGAAAAAACAGATAATCCCCTAAACGATACAAATGTAATTTTATGGACTCAATTGACTGATTCCGTTTTACCTGGAAATAATTACCGTTATTTTACAAGAAGAAACAGAGAACCATTTTTTCCTAACCCTTATGGTTCAGTTTTCGATGACCATCTCATTAACGGAAAAAGTTTGACTTTTTCTGTGGACCGGGGAAGAAATCGAAATGTAGAAAATGAGCCAGGGACCGGCAGAACATTCAATATAGGTGACACTGTGACTGTCAAATGGTGTGCAATTGACAGGGATCATTATTTATTCTGGAGATCTCTGGAAGCCGATAGAAGAAGCGTTGGTAACCCTTTTGGTTCGCCAACCATAATTTAATCAAATGTTGAAGGAGGACTGGGTGTATGGGGAGGATATGGAGTGGTGTATCAGACGATTATTGCAAAATAAAGGGTATCTCCACTGCCACTGCTACTGCCACTACCACTGCCACTACTTCCCTCCCACTTCGTCAAGTAATTTAAAGTACTCAACCAATTGTTTATCTCTTTCGTTTGTTTTCAAATCTCTGTATAACTGTTTGATTTCCGGTAGTTCCTGTAAATTTTCCAGCCCTTTATATAATTCCATTTTTATCCAAAACGGATAATTACCGGCTTTTAACATACCCCCAATGGATTTTGCACCTTTCCATTGCTCTTCTTTTCCAACTTTCAATAAATAATTATTAAATTGTTGAACAAGATTATATAAATCGTTTTTCCGTTGTTTTTGTAATTTTTCAATAAACCAATCCGTTTTACCGGTAATATTGAATTTAACAAAAAGTTTACCCAATAACACTACGATGTTAGGATTATTGGATGTTTTATATTCTTCAAGACGTTGTAACAAATCAGGAACATCAGAATCGATGAGCGCATTTACTGCGGCAGTTACTACGGAATAAGCTGAATCATTTAAAGCCGCCAGAAAAACTTTTGTTTGTTTTTTATTCTTATTGGTTGCCAGTGTATAAATTGCAGAAGATCTCACATATGATTTTGGGTCATTTAATGCCATTGCATAAATTTTCTCAAATATTAACGAGGAATCAATTCCATGATAACGTCTGAAATTTTCTATTGCCTTTTTCCGTATTGCCCAGAAAGGGTGGTCAAGCGCTGTCATATTCATTCTTCTGACTTCAGGCAGGTTTATGCTGTCAGCAGTTGTGGAAAGTGCAGAAAACTTTGCAAGAAATTTCTCGCTTTGATAATATTGCGCCACCCACCATGAAAATGGTTTTAATTCTGTAATATCTGCCAGCAGTTGTTGCTTGCCATCAAAAAGAGCCGTTGAAAATTTTCCGGAAATTGGAATAGAGAATAGTTGTTTCGTTTTTTCAAATACAACCGGTACGGAAGTTTTTTTATCATCCATCCATACATCAATATCAAGTGGCATTCTGAAAACTGGAGAGTAAATCGTATCCTGCAATTGTTCAGACATAACACGTAGCGTATCATTTTTTATAGTATAGTTGACCCGGATTTCAGGATGTCCCGGTGAAAGCCACCATTGATTAAAAAACCAATTCAAATCCTCCCCGGCGATTTCTTCAAAACATTTTCTTAAATCAGAGATCTCGGCAGTGCCATACTCGAATTTCTTTAAATAAACATTCAGCACTTCAAAAAAAACTGTGTCACCAACATAGTTTCTTAGCATGTGCAATACTCTCCCACCCTTCTCATACGTATGCACATCAAACATGGCATCAGGATTTTCATAATGATATCTGATGATAGGAACCCGTTGCTCTTCTGCAATATGGAGATATTGGTGAAGCGCATTACGTTGAATCAGGTCTGCCGCATCTTTCCCATATTTGAAATCCTCCCACAAATATTCACTGTAATCGGCAAATGACTCATTTAAGGATAGATGTGTCCACGATTCACAGGTTACAACGTCACCGAACCAATGATGGAAAAGTTCATGTGCAATGGTGCTTTCCCCGTCATTATCCAAGTGCTCGCGTTCATTATGCTGAAAGGATGAATTATATACTACTGCTGAAGTATTCTCCATAGCTCCTGAAACATAATCCTGTACCACAATTTGAGAAAATTTATCCCATGGATAAGGATATTTTAAAATGCTGGAAAAAAAAGTAATCATTTCAGAAGTTTTTCCAAAAACCATTCGGGCATATTTTTCATATTCCGGTTCAACATAATAATTTACTTCCATGTCCTTCCATTTATCTTTAACAACAGCAAAGTCGCCCCCTGCAATCATGACTAGATAGGGTGAATGTTTTTTATCCTGCTTCCAGTAATCGGTGCGGGTTCCATCTTTATTTTCTTTTGCAGAAATCAATTTCCCATTAGAGAGAGTTACATAATTCTTTTCGATGGTAATAAGGATTTCCTGTGTCATTTTCTGATTGGGAGCATCGAGTGTGGGAAACCAGCAAGAATTGTTTTCAGATTCACCTTGTGTCCAGAATTGAACCGGTTTATCTTTAATTGAGCCATCCGGATTTATAAAATGCAATCCTTTATCGGACGATATTTCGGGTGGGATGGAATCAGGCATTGCCAGATAATCAATAAAAAGAACAAGGGTATCGGTTTTTTGATAGATTTTATCGAGATTAATGGATAATTTTTCCCCATTATATTGATAGGTAAGATTCAAAGTATCTTTGATGTTAATTCTTGCAACTTTGTTCATCTTCATCCCTTTGGCATTAAGGGTTACCATGCGTTGTGAAATGAAATGCGGATGCAGGTAAACAGTTGCTTTTCCAATTAATGATGAGTTTTTCCAGACGGGAGTTATAACAAGGCGGGTGTGTATCAAGTCAAACTTTTTTTCCGCTGTTGGTTTCGAATCAAATTCCTCGTCGCTAAACCAGACAGGTCGGTCAACAACGGCATATTTCTCCATTTCCCGGTTTGAAGAAAAATCACTGCTTGCAGGAGGTGAGCTGGGTTTTAGGGCACAGCCACAAATAGTAACTATAGCAATAAATTTAAGGTCGCTAAGGTAACCCATAATTCAAAAAAATTAACCAAAGTAATGAAAAAATAACTTGGTTTACAAAAATGGACTATATTTGCTCTTGAAGGGAGGGGAGGATAGAGGTATAGGGGTATAGGGGTATAAGGAGAGCTTCAATTTTTCCTTATACCCTATACCTCTATACCATATACCTATTTTCATTAATGCAATATGATTCAATTAATAAATAAAAGTACGGGTAAAACCTTCTCCGTGGATTTTTCAGGCAATCAGGTAATTGTAAATGGGAAATCTTATAATTTCGACCTTAAGGAAATCAGTAAGAACAAAATGCATTTATTATTAAATCAGGATTCTCATAATGCTGAATTGCTTGAGATAGATTCAAATGAAAAACTTCTAAAACTTAAATTTAAAGGGGAAACAATTTCTTTTGGAATAAAAGATGACTTGGATTTATTATTGGAAAAAATAAGCATAGACAAGAATGTTAAAAATGATAAACTAATAATAAAAGCACCAATTCCGGGCTTGATTGTTAATGTATTATGCAAAAAAGGGGAAGACATTAAAAAAGGGGATACTATATTGGTACTGGAGGCAATGAAGATGGAAAATACTATCAAATCTCCATATCAGGGATTGGTTAAAGAACTATATATTAAAAAAGGAGATAAGGTGGAGAAGGGGCAGGTGATGGTGGAGATGGGGGGAGGTACGTTATCTAACAAACAGTGATTAAAATTATCACCTGTAATTTTTGAACTCAATAACAGGATTACTAATTAAGTTATGAAAACCGATATTGAATTATACAGAAAAATTGAGCTTCTTAAGGGCCCTGTTTTGGTTTTTGGTGCAAGTGGATTTATTGGGGCAAATTTAGTGGATGCACTTATAAAAATCAGAAAAGATTGTTATATTTTAACACATGAACAAATTTTTGCATGGAGATTAAAACTTTTGCAATTTCCCGTTGAGAATATTATTCATTGTGATATTTTATCTAAAACTTCTGTTCAAAAAGTATTTGAAAAAATAAAGCCAAGAACTGTTTTTAATCTTGCGGCTTATGGAACATATTCTAAAGAAATAAATGTTAATCTTATATATGAAACAAATGTAATAGGAACTATAAATATATTAGAAAACTGTAAAGAGGGTACTATATATATTCATGCAGGCACAAGCTCCGAATATGGCTTAAATTGTACAACTCCTTTGGAAAATGAAAAATTGATACCAAATAGCCAATATGCTGTATCTAAAGTTTCTGCTTCTTATATCGTAAAGTACTATGCACAATTTCGTAATATTCATGCTATTAATTTGCGATTATATTCTGTTTACGGTGAATGGGAAGAGCCCGACAGGTTAATTCCCACGTTAATTCAAAATCTTAGAAATAACAAATTGCCTGAATTGGTTTCTTCTAATATTAGCAGGGACTTTATTTATATAAGTGATGCCATTTTTTCTTTAATAGTTTCTGCATTAAATATATCAGATAAAATTATAGGAAATTCATACAATATTGCAACAGGTAAAAAAACAACCATAGCAGAGTTGGTTAGCATTGCCTTGAATGAATTTAATTTGAAGATTAATCCCCAATTTGGTTCCATGCCAAATCGCAATTGGGATTTACAAGATTGGTATGGGAATCCGGAAAAAGCAAAAAAGGATTTAGATTGGACCCCAAAGGTTTCTTTAAATGAGGGATTAAGAAAAATTTATGAATGGCAAGAAAAAACTAATTACGACAATTCCATAATTCCACTGTTTGAAAAGCCCCAGCTTAATCCCCTGATATCAGTGGTGGTTGCCTGTTATATGGATGCTCAGGCAATTCCTATCCTATATAATCGTTTGGTTTGTGTTTTTAATGATATTAAAATACGATATGAAATAATTTTCATTAATGACGGATCTCCTGATAATTCAGAAGAAATTTTAGCTCCTATCTGCTCCAGAGATCCTTGGGTAATTTCTATCACACATTCACGGAATTTCGGTTCTCAGGCATCTTTTGTTAGCGGAATGGAAATTTGTACGGGCGATTTGGTCGTTTTGATGGATGGGGACTTACAAGACCCGCCTGAAATCATTCCAAAATTTCTTGAAAAATGGAAAGAGGGTTTTGAAGTAATTTATGGAAAAAGAATTAAAAGAGAGGCACCGTTGCTTATGCAATTTTTTTACAAGATCTTCTATCTTATTTACCGCAAACTATCCAATATTAATATTCCCCTGGATGCCGGAGATTTCTCGATGATGGAACGCAAAGTTGTTAAAGCACTGATAAATCTTCCGGAAACAGAACAATTTCTAAGGGGATTACGTGCATGGGTTGGTTTCAAACACACCGGCGTTGAATACACCAGACCTAAACGTATGTTTGGTAAGTCAACCAATAATCTGAGAAAAAATTTTCTTTGGGCAAAAAAAGCTATTTTTTCTTTTAGCTTTGTTCCTTTGGAGTTTATTTCTTATCTCGGTTTTGCATTAACCGGCATTTCTTTTTTAGCTCTTATCATACAGATTATTGCTAAAATCTTTTATCCGGAGATTCCTCACGGTATAACTACAATTATAGTATTGGTACTTTTCTTTGGGGGAATTCAGATACTGACAATTTCTTTTTTAGGTGAATATATAAGCAAAATATTTGAAGAAACTAAAAAACGTCCGAAATTTATTAGAACAAAAATCAGAAAAGGAAATTCAATTTTTATTTCTAACGAACAAATTAAAATGTATGTGGATGAGAGAAAGTAATCCTCAAATTTATACTATTTATCTTATGAATGAAATATTCCGTCCATTGAATCATGTAAGTCCGGTTGGATTTATTAATAGCATCCGGTTTTATTCAAGAATTTTTTTTGATTTTCAGGTTAAAACTATCTATGATTCATTAAAATTATTTCTAAGAAATAAAAAGGGTAGAATATTAGATCTTGGCTGTGGTGATGGACCTTATGAACATCTTATAAATAAAAAAGGAGAATATATAGGTGCTGATATTAATAATTCCGATAAATTTAATTATATGAAAAAAAACATTTTAATTATAAACGAATATAAAATACCTCTTCCCGACTTATCTGTAGATTATATTATTTGTACAGAAGTACTGGAACATATTCAGGAACCTCTATTGTCAATAAAAGAAATGAACCGAGTGCTTGTAAATGGCGGGGAATTATTTTTAACCGTTCCATGGTCTGCAAGATACCATTATATTCCCCATGATTATTTCCGATATAGTCCAAGTATGTTGAGAAAACTATTTTACGGTTTTTCAGATTGTAAAATAATACCCAGAGGGACAGATCTACTTGTTATTATATCTAAAATAATGGTTATTTATTTAAGAAATTTAATACCACGTAAATTTTTAGGAACGATAAATTCAATGTTAGCTCTTTGCGTTACTCCATTGATTTTATTGTTAGTGTTTATCGGTTATATTGTACTTTATCTTAATTTAGGTTCAGATAATGATCCCTTGGGCTATACAGTAATTGCAAAAAAATAACATGATGCTAATAAAAAAAAAGTGTTTATTCTGTGAAAACGAAAATGTTTGCAACGAAGCAGGGAATCCAGAAAAACTGTACTCTCAAAATTTTAAAGAAAATGATTTGAATCCCGATGTTTTTTCTGCCAGACGAAGCACGGACCACTTTCATTACAATATGAAACATTGCAGGAAAACCGGCTTGGTTTTCTCAAGTGATGTATTACCTGACCCAGTGTTGCTGGACCTTTATCAAAACAGCAGGTTCTCTTATCAGGAATTTACAGGTTTACTGTGTCAGAATTATTGGAATCCAATAAAAACATTTAATCATTTTTTTACTAAAGAAAATGCACTGGAAATTGGTTGTGGTAATGGGTTTTTTATTGAAAAATTAATGGGAATTGGCTTTAAAAATGTTTATGGATGTGAGCCCTGCAAACAAGCTATTGATATTGCAAAACCCGAAATAAAAGAAAAAATCCTTTGCAACTTTTTTAAAAAAGGATTGTTTGATAAAAATTATTTTGATTTTATTTGCTCGTTTCATACCTTGGATCATGTTAGTGATCCCTCCGATTTTTTAAATACTTGTTTTGAAATTTTAAAACCCAAGGGCTTTGCATATTTTATAACACATAATGTAAATAGTATTCAAGCAATACTTTTAGGAGAGAAATCACCTATAATAGACATTGAACATATTTATTTGTTTAATAAACAAACTTTACAAATGATTGGAGAAAAAGCCGGATTCAGAACGTTTAAAAATTTTAACATCCGCAACTCTTATCCAATAACCTATTGGTTACGCATGTCGCCTGTTCCTTTCAAAAAAATAATTTTAAAAATTGCTTCCTCTTTACGTTTATCCAATAGAATAATTGCATTTAAGGCGGGTAATATTGGAATCTTATTTCAAAAATTATAAACATTGTATAAAGTTTCGACCTAATTAAAAATAGTGTGTTTTTAATATAACCAATTTCGCATTTCTCAATAATGGCTACAAAATCAGCTTTTGCTATATAAAAACAATTATTATAGAAAACTTGGTTTTTAAATAATTGTTTTGTACATTTAAGGGCTTATATCCTAAAACCATGCATTACACAAGTTATTATGAAAACAACCTACATTATTATCAGACATATTATCCTGTATTCGATATATATTTTTTGTTTCATATTTTGCTTTTCTTTCTTCTTAAAAGCAAAAAGTAAAGGTCAAACACCCCCCACTTCCTCTTTAATTTCTTTAAATTGTGATACGGCATCATGCAATCTAATCTGTAATGGTGGAATGGAAGAAGGTTTTGATTTTTCAAGCGACAGCACAGGAGACGCCGGGAAAAAAGGATTTCAGGAAATGATTTACTTTTGGGATAGAACAGCCGCCTCTCCTGATTTGTTCATTCGCGATAACCCTCTTACAGACAAAGGAATTCCTTATAACTTTGCCTCGTTGGGCGAGTTGGTTGATACACGAAACGGAACTCCTAACGACCGGTATTTAGGTATCCTTGGAAATGGGAATATATCCGGATGGCTTCAGAGTTATTATGTGGAAGGGGTTTATACAATGTTGAATAAAAATCCTCAAGAAGGAATAGAATATACTCTTTCTTTTTGGTATCGAGGTATTAAACAGAGCACATCATCCATTAATAAATTTAAAATCGGTGCATATATGAATGTTCAAAAACCAAATTCCAATGACACCGGCGAAAGGGGTGTTTATGAGTTTTCAATTAACTCTAACCTTGAAGAATTAACATGCGCCGGTGATTGGACTAAGGTGGAACTTAATTTTGTTCCTACCTCAAGCGAATTTAATTATCTGATTATTGAAATGATAGCCGATGACCCGGCTTCCGATGTTTATGTATATATTGATGATGTAACTTTAACTCTAAAAGGTATAAACTGTGAAGAAACTCCTCCATCCGTTCAAGCGCCTCCCTCAGTTAAAATTCTTAAAGAAAACTCTCCCTCCTTTCTTTGCAAGAGTAAATCTTATCAGTTTTCAGGTTCTGCCGAGAATGGCAACCCTCATTGGTCCCATAACGGGAAAGGTAATTTGCAAAATGAAAATACACTTAATCCTGTCTATTTTGTAAATGAAACTGATTCCGGGATTACTACATTCATTTTATCCGCTGAGGGTCAATCAATGACTGTAAAAGATTCCTTACAATTAAGTATAATCCAGTCACCCAAAGCCATTATTTCCATTCAAGAGTTAAGCGAGTTATCAACCAGTGAGCTATCATCCTCTGTAAACTTAAAAGGACTAATTAACGAAGGTGATAATTTTTTGTGGAAATGCGATGGAGAAGGTGCTTTTACTGTTACGCAAACACTGAATCCAAAATATTTTTTTTCTGCTTCAGATAAAAAAAACGTAGAAATAATTTTACTCTCTTTTAACGGTTGCGATACTGCTAAAAACATTTTAAAAATTTCCAAAACAACTAACAACGTAAAAATTTTTGCAAATGCCGGAAATAAACTAATTTCAATCTGTGCCGGAGAATCCGTAAAGTTAGCAGGAAAATCGTCATCCGATTGTTCCGTTTCATGGACTCATAATGGCAAGGGTTCATTGAAATATAACAAAACATTAAATCCAATTTACACGAGTAATATTAACGATAATTCCTTAATCACATTCACATTAACCGCCACTTATTCTGACAAAAAAACTAAAGCCACAAGTACTACTACTCTGGAAATAAAACCACGTCCCGTTTCATCTATTGTTACCAAACCTGAACCCATTAACCGAAAACAAGACGTCACGATAAAAGGGGATTTCACTGATGGTGAAAAAGTAATTTGGGAATCCTCAGGAAAAGGAGGATTATTTAACCTCTCCCCTACCACAGTACGATATTATCCTTCTTCCGAAGACCTTTCTATAGTCAAAATTAAAATGAAAGTAACTTCTCAATGCGGAGCTTCTGAGAGTATTGTATCTTTAATTATCAAAGATGAAGATAAAACAATGGTTTCAAAACGTTGCCAAGTAACGATTAAAGATTTTATGGGTGAGTTTAAAGATGATAATATAGAACTTTCATGGAAAACCACAAATGAATTTGAAAACAAAGAGTTTGAAGTTTACCGTTTAAAAGACGAAAATACATACCAGAAAATCGGAATTGTAAACTCTTTAAAACCATTGAATGGTTCCGGAAATTATGATTTTTCAGATAAGAATTTTGATCTTTCAGGCAATAACACATACCGTATTTTTCAAAAATGTATAAATGAGGACTTAAAAGGTAAATATTCAGAGACAATTACAATTACTAATCCTGAAAAATTAAATATGTTTGAAATAAAAAGTGTTTATCCTAATCCCTCAGAAAGCGGACCAATGAAAATTAATATAGCCATGCCGGCTTCAGGCGAAGTTACACTTTCATTATTCAATTTATCCGGGAATCTTGTAACTGAAGAAATATTCAACGCTCCTGCCGGTGAATCAATTGTTGAACTGGATGTAGATAATCTTCAATTATCACGCGGAACCTATCTGTACAATCTCAAATATAATCTTAAAAATATCCAGGGAAAATATGTACGCCTCAGCAACAGGGAAAGGAGCATTAAAGAGGTGGATAATGATACTTTGAAATTTTTTGATTTTGAAGAGTTTTCTGACACATCAATTCAAAAAGGTACTAACACTAGAAAAGCTATCAAAATTACACCCGTAAATAAATATACCCCCCCCGCACGTAAATAGTTTCCAAGGATATTTTTTTTTGAACGCAAAACCTGGAAAACAACGATTTTACAAACTAACTTTATTCTAAGGCTGTTCATTGATGGCTTCATCTCGCCTCTCATATAATACGATAAAGTTGTCACTTATTAATCCGTTTTGCGTAGCATTTTCTCCCCAAGAGTAAACAGTGGGTTTATTAGGAAACAACTGGACAAGACCTGTCAGATTATAATATTTTTCAGAATAGTTTTTAAACCATGAGAAAACTGTGGTATCAGTTCCAGGTAAAACGGCTAATGAAAAGGGATTATTAAATAAAATCATAAGACGTGGTTTGGATAATTCAACTTCCTTTATAAATTCCATTTGAAATTGTCGATGCTTTGGAAATCCCGTTAATAAACTCGCAATGTCACTATGAACCGATGGGCTCCGGGTTTGAGTATAAAAATATATTTCGGGTTCAGAACCAAAAACTACAACGGGTTCTTTTTTAGTAATCATCGGTTTAATAAAATCAGCCACTTGTTTAGATTCAATAAATGGATTCATACCATATACTGTTCTCATTAATCTTACTTTGTCAGGATTAAAATAAAAATCTTTTAAATTATAAAAGTTAAGAACAACCATAAAAATAAAAAAAATATATAACCCTGTAGGGTAATGGCTTGCATTTTTCTCAGAATTTAATATTTTTTTTAATGCATAAAAGGAAAATCCAATTAGCAGTGAAAGAGAAGGAATGAGTACAATCCAATAGTGTCCATAGAAACGAAGTCCGGGTATTATGGATAGAAACGAAATAATAAGAAATAACAATAAAAATATTTTCTTGTATTCAGTGTATCTGACACTCTTCATAAATGATAAAAATATCCCTACTGCTGACATAAACCAGAATAATTTATAATTATTGATTATGCGTTTAAAAAAAAGTGTTAAATTTAAAATTCCTTGCTCTAAAGTAATTGTAGAAATGTATTGAGAAGAAAAAGTAAAATTCCAGTATATAAATTCCTTTAATGAATCATTATAAATAAGATATAAAATTGTCAAAAGAATAAGGGAAAAAGCTCCTATAAAAAAACTTGTTATATTCTTAATTGTGATTTTTCGTTTCTCTTTTTTTCCTATATAATTATAAAAGAATATGTACAAAATACTAAGAAAAATAAAAAATATTCCAGTTTGCTTTATCAGAGAACTACATCCTAACGAAAGTCCCCATAAAAAATAATTTGATGTCTTATTGTTTTCTAATGCACAAAAAAGATAATAAACACCACAAACAACGAAAAAGGCAACTAATTGTTCTGCTTGAACTGTAAAACCAGAAATATGGGGTCCCAAAGAAAGTATTGAATAACTTGTAGAAATGATTATTCCGGAAACTGAATCCATAAGTTTCTTTCCGATTTGAAAAAGCAAAAGATTGGTTATTAGGTTAATAAATATAAAAATAAGGTGTACTCCTTCCAAAGAATTTCCACCCAACAAAGTGATAAAAGCATACGCAAAAAATAAACCCGGAGGTTTCATTTCATAAAATGACTTATAAGGGATTTTACCGTCAAGAATCAATTGACCCAAAAAGCAATATTTTCCTTCATCCCGCTCAAAAGGAACGGAAAGAAATTGCAACCGGATTAAGAAAAAAACAATATTTATTATGATTAATACTAAAGGTACCGGCTCAATAAAACCAAGTATTAAAGTAGGTTTATTGTTTATCGGTGAGATAAATATCTTGATATTGTCTGAATCCGATTTCATTGTTAATTTTCTAAAAGTAAGTTTTTAAAAACCCAAGCAAGATAATAAATAATTATCAATTTTACTGAATTTGTTGTATTTTTCAACCAGGTTTTCTCGATTATGCCTAAAAAAACAGAAATAAAAAAAACTATTCTCGTCATTGTTTTACTGACATGGACTTGCCTGGCCCATCTGCCAGGTCTGAAAAATGATTTTATCAATTTTGACGATAGAACCCATCTTATGGACAACCCTATGAACTCAACCATGAATATTGATAATATCAAAAGAATTTTTTCAACGCCAGTCCTTGGAAATTATCAACCCATGATCGGATTACTGTTTGCTATTGAACATCTTTTAGTCGGTTTCAATCCTTTTTATTATCATTTGCTCAATCTTATACTCCATCTATGTAATACATTTTTAATTCTGTTGTTGATTTCTAAGCTAATTAATAATCAACAAATCGCATTTTTCACTGCATTAATCTTTGGAATTCATCCACTGCATGTAGAATCCGTTGCATGGGTTTCAGGAAGAAAAGACCTGCTTTATGTTTTCTTTTTTATTTTATCTATGATTCATTACTTAAAATATCTGCAACAGGGAAAACGGCAATTCTCTCAATACGGATACTCTTTTGTGTTTTTTTTATTATCCTGTCTTTCAAAACCTATGGCAGTGGTCCTTCCGCTGGTATTATTATTAATTGATTATTATCAAACTGACAAAATCTCTATCAGGCAATGGCTGGAAAAAATCCCTTTTATTATTATTTCACTTATCATCGGTATCATTTCTCTTAATATTCAACAAGAAGCTGGCGCTATACAACTCAATCAACATTTTTCAATTTTTGACCGTTTTACTTTTGGCGCTTTTACTTTTATAAGCTATTTATTAAAATTCGTATTCCCATTTCCATTATCCGCCTACTACCTGTATCCGATAAAAAATGGTTTCTTTCTACCTTTTATTTATTATCTTCAACTATTTGTTTTTTTATTTTTTATCCTTTTGTTTTTCTGTGTCTATAAAAAAAATAAGAACTTTACGTTTGGAATATTATTTTTCTTCATTACTATCGCTTTAGTTCTACAATGGTTGCCGGTAGGTGGTTCCTTGATAGCTGAACGATATGCTTATTTGTCTTATTTTGGATTAGCATTTCTTTCTTCATGCTTTGTTTTTAAAAACAAAAATCCTTTGAGTAATAACATGACCAAAATTTTACTTGTTATTTTAGTCATGGTAATACTCATTTTTTCTTTTCTTTCCTTTAACAGATATAAAATTTGGAAAAACAGTGACACGTTTTGGACTGCTCTGATTGAAAAATACCCGTCTTTCTCTTACGCCTATGCCATGAGGGGAATTTATTTTCTTGAAGAAGTCAATAATAAAGAGCTGGCTCTCATTGATTTTAACTCAGGTTTGAAAGCAGACCCAAATTCTTTTAAAGCGTATTCAGGCCGTGGGTGTTATTATTTAAAAGAAACGCAATTTGATAAAGCCATATCAGATTTTAGAAAATCCTTAATGATAAAACCTAATCAACAGGAAGTTTTTAATAATCTGGGACTTGCTTATTATCTTTCAGGCAAAACCGATTCTGCAATTACAGAATTTACCAAAGCAATCACTTTTTCAAATACTGCCCACGGAAATTATCTCAACAGGGGTAACGCATGGTTTGATGCTGAAAATTATATGAAGGCAATTGAAGATTATAATATCTTCATTTCCTATTTTCCTAACCATCCTTTAGTATATTATCTGAAGGGCTTGTGTTGGTTTGAATTAAAAGAATACCACTATGCATTGAAAGATATTGAAACTGCCATTGCTAAAGGAACTGTGGAACCTGAAGTTTTTGCTTCTTATGCCCGCTTGTTAGAAGAATTGCATAGATTTAAAGAATCATCAGCCACTCTTCAAAAAGCTATTACTTTAGGATATAATGTATTATCATCTCCTTGTCATTTTGATAGGATTGAAGATGAACTCAATAAAAAAGGAAATAAATTATTTTATGAACAAAAATACGACTCAGCTCTTATGTGTTATTCAGAAGCATTAAAAAGCAATTCAAAATATTGGGATGTATATGTGAACAGGGCTAATACATTGAATGTACTAAAACAATATCAGCTTGCTATAAATGATTATAATATCTTCCTGAAACATTCTTATTTTAATCACCAGGCGTATTATTGGAGAAGTATTGCTCGGATTGGTCTTGGTGACTTAAAAGGTGCTTTAGAAGATTTGAATAGGACACTTAAACTTCAACCTGAACTGTCTCAAGCGAACACATTAAGAAATCAGATTCTTCTGGAAATTGATAAAAAATGATAGCACGTTTATCTGTATAATCTATACCCACCTGCTAATTCTTCTTTTGAAAATATTATCATATTTTCACGCCATTTTCTTAACGTCACAAGATTCAAAATATCCAGCATCGGTTGATTATCTGTGAAAATAAAAGTATCATAAGGATAAACCTTAATTGATGAAGGTAAGTTCGCAAGTATTTCCTGCGACCATGGTTGAGCCGCACAACATATTGTCATATTCTCCCTCTTAAGCAAAGAAAAATCAACTTGCAGGGGTGAGGCAACAATAATAATATCTGTGAAGCCGATAACAGCATCGGCTGAAAAATAAACGAAGAAACCAGCATTTTCCATCGTTCGCATTATAGACATAAATACAGGTGTTTTCCCCTTCTCAAGGAATTCCTGAAATTCAATCAACACTACTCCATTGGGTGTCAAACATTGTTTCAATTCCTGAAAACTTTCTTTAGTAAATACATAGGATGGCTGAACCTCGCCGTTAGCAACATCAAAAACAGCTAAATCATATTTCTTATTCGTAGTTCGTAAGTAGTGCCGGGCATCATCTACAAAAACACTGGTAGAAGTATCTGAATAATAAAAATATTTTTTTGCTATTTCTAACATTCTGCCATCAATCTCCACTGCATCCACTCTTAAACCTAATCGTGCAAGTTCTGAAGAAACACTTCCTGCACCTAAACCAAATAAAACTGCTGATTTGCCATTTTTCTTCAACGAGGAATACATAGCGATTTTATGAACATATTTCCAACAAGAATAAGCGGATGGTTTATTAAGTATCCTGGATTGTGGAATTCCATTGATTAATAAATGTCTGGCTTGATAACCCGCTTCCATATCGTGTTTATCAACTACTTTTAATTGACCAAAAAGACCCTCTGTATTGTATCGTATTCTAAAAGCAGCTTCCTTATTAAATTTTGCAGGTAATAAAAGAAAAATTCCAACACCTGAAAATAATAGTAAAGGAACTATTTTATTAATAAAGGTTAAAAATTTCCAACCAATAATTATCCATATAAAAAGCATTACGATTCCAGCAAATAAAAGTGGAATTGAAATACCCCAAGTTGGTATAATATAAAATCCTAATAGGAAGGTTGCAAATATTCCACCGGTTGTTGATAAAGAATAAACCAAACCTGAGTTCTTACCTCCTGTTGTGTATACATCAGATAATAATTGAATAATTATAGGAGAAAAGGTGCCTATGCATAAAAGCGCAGGTCCTATAAGAAACAGAAAATTAAAAACACACCCAATATAAATATTCATGTTTCCAAAAAAACTGAACATGGGTGTTGCAAAAATGAGCATAAATTCTATAGAAAAAGCAGATGCAAGTATTAATTTTAATAAAGACCGTTGAGGATTTTCTTGTTGGGAAATTTTTGCCCCAAGATAATAACCTAAGGAGAGTGAAAAAAAAGTAACTCCCAATACAGAGGTCCAGACAATAAAAGCAGTGCCATAAAAAGGGGCAAGCATTTTAGCTCCAAAAACTTCAATTGCAATTCCCACCCCACCCTCTAAAAGAGCAAGGGAATATAATTTTGAGCGTGAAAGCGAAAGTTCTGACTTAGATATATTTTTCAAAAAGGAGAAAATGAATGATATACAAAGATTTAGTCCGTAATAAATACTTTTCTATTTATATTATGCCCAGGAATTTTAAGAAAATAAATACCCGGATTCAAATAATTTACATTAATTCGTTTTTGTTGGCTATTACCCATTGCATTGTCCAATACTAAAGAGCCATTAATAGTAAAAATTTGTATTCTTCCACCAATTGCCTTTGGATTGTAAATCAGAATTTGTTTATTATAAGCATTAAAACAAAAAGTACCGAAAAAATTATCACCCGGCTGGTTGAACTCTAAAATATTATCAATTAAATCAATTACCAGGGTTTCCTGATATGATTTTTGACAGGATGAATCAGATGAATAAATGTTCAACGTTACCTGATAAGAACCGATAGAATCATACGTGTGTACAGGGTTTATTTCTATTCCTGTTGTACTATCTCCAAAGGACCAAAAATAACTCCCTATATTTCCAGTACTGGTATTTGTAAAACTCACTGTACCCGTTAATGAATCAATGACATAAGTAAACCCGGCTACAATATCACAGATATTAACAGTGACATTATATGAAGTATCCCCTACACATGTACTATCGTTGGAATATACAACCAGGTTTACGGAATAAGTTCCACTGGATATATAGGTGTGATCAGGTGGATTTGACAATACTGAAGTCAACCCATCTCCAAAATCCCATTTGTAATTTTCCAGGTAATTTCCTGATGATAGATTTGTAAATGATACGACCCCTGTTTCTGGTGTGACTGTGAAGCTAAAATCAGAAACATTATTGCAAACTGGAGGAATGTAAGGAGTTTCAAATTTTAATATAGAAAGGTTTTCTCCCGCAGTATAAGCAACGTTTTTTGATTTGAAAGACAAAGATGTCAGAAAATAGTTCGTATTAATTTTTTCAATATTCCAAGTGTTTCCTCCATCTTCAGTTTTGAGAATTAGCCCTCCACTTCCTGCTACCAATCCTACATTATTATCAATAAACTGTATAGCTCTTAAATCATTGGTTACGTTACTCTGGAGTGTGGTCCAGGTGGATCCATTATTGGTAGTTTTAAGTATTACCCCCCCTTGGCCAACAGCAAAACCTGTACTTACGGTAGTAAAAAATGTAGAATATAAATTATTTGATGTTCCACTATTGAGTGATGCCCATGTTGAACCTGCATTGGTAGTTTTTAAAATTATTCCACTTTCACCAACCACAAAACCATTGTTAACATCAAAAAAATATACACCAAGCAACGGGTCAAATAAACCGCTATTCTGGTTTGACCATGTGTTTCCACCGTTTATAGTTTTAATTATTGTACCCATATCACCAACAGCAAATCCTTTATTAGCATCAATAAAATGCATACCAAATAAATACGAACTCGTTCCACTTGATTTGGAAACCCAACTGGAACCACTATCTGTAGTTTTAATAACTTTTCCGGATTCACCTACTGCAACTCCAGTTGTTGAGCTTGTAAATGAAATACCGTATAACGCGGAATTAGTGCCACTATTCAAATTTGTCCATTGTTTTCCACCATCAGTGCTTTTCATAATAATACCACTATCCCCGGCTACATACCCATTCAGTGTATCAAGAAATGATAAGGAATTCAAATACCCCGTTGTTCCCTTTGCTATAACAGACCATGTGTTGCCACCATCAGAAGTATTAAGAATGGTTCCATAAAATCCTGCAATGGTTCCATCGATTGAATTATTAAAAGAAATTGAGCGTAATGTGTTTGCAACTCCGCTTGTAACAAGATTCCATGTGATGCCACCATCTGTTGTTTTAATAATAGTTCCATTTTGCCCGGTCGCAAAACCGATAGTGTTGTCTAAAAAATTTAATGCATATAAATAATTATTGGTTGAACTATTTATTGAGGACCATGTTGTGCCTCCATCAGTGGTTGACAGTATTACTCCGGCTTCACCTACGGCAAATCCATTGGATGCATTTAAAAATTTAACTGCATATAAAAAAGTTGTTATCCCACTGGTTTGCGCCGACCAATTCATTCCTCCATCCACAGTTTTAATAATTGCACCATTCTGTCCAACTCCATATCCTATATCAGAGCTTGGAAAATCCATAGAAAAAATATAGTCGATCACATTACTGTTTTGCTTAATCCAGGTTGTACCACCATCCGCAGTTTTTAAAATTGTTCCTGTTTTACCGGAAGCAATTCCATTTTCAGAATCCCAAAAATAAACATCCGAAAGATTCTTAATAGACCCGGAGTTCAGAGAATCCCAATTTTCTCCCCCATCGACAGTTTTCAAAATTGTTCCGTTTGAACCAACTACAAATCCTGTATCAATACCAATAAAATAAATGGACCACAATATTTCTGTAGTTCCACTGTTTTGTATTTGCCAGTTATTCCCAGAATCATTGGTTTTCATAATCATTCCGCTTTCACCAACGGCATATCCGATATTGCTGTCTATATACTTTATAGAATACAATGAGTTACCCTGAGGGATCGGATTTTGCCAATGCCATTGGGCATGTATAAGCATTGGAATGTATAAAGCCAATGTCAACATTAGGTATGTTTTTTTTGTTATGTTTATCATGTTAAAATAATTATTATATTTAAGTTGTAAACGATTAATGTTTGTTTGGAAAATGGTCACAGAAGTATAGAATTAATAAACATTTAAAACATTTGTCACAAAAGGGTAAAAAAAAACGATCACAAGCCGAATGCGATCGTTTTATATAATAAAAAATAAAATCTTTATTGTTTAATCAACTTATTAGTAATAACAGGATTTTTGGGAGATGTTATACGTAACATATACAAACCTTTATTGATTTTGTTCATATCAACAGGAATAGAATTGTATCCTTCTTTTACATCAATTTTTTCGCTATGCATTAATTGGCCCGTTAGAGTAACCACATTAATAGTAACATTAGTTTCTGGTTCCGGATTATATACATTCACATAAGCGGTACCTGTAACCGGATTAGGGATCACACTTACTATCTCAAATTTTGAAAAGTTGTCTATAGCAACAACTCCTTGAACATGGTTGCTACCATCCAGGTCTGTTTGAGTTAATCGGTAATAAGATATACCTTTCAATGGATCGTTATCATTCACCTGATAAGAATGGAATGTTGAACTGTTTCCCGATGCAGGCACTGTAGCAATAATATTTTCAAACGATGATGACTCAGTGCTACGCTCAACAACAAATGATTTTGAGTTTTGCTCACTTGCAGTGGTCCAGTCAAGAACAACTTTGTTATTTTCAAGTTTTGCTTTAAAATTAATCAAATTAACTGGTAACGGAGCGGCGCCCGCTACAGCTACAAACGGCGAAAATTCAATAATATCATTAGCGGTAACCGTATTGGTTGTGGCTGTTGCATTTGTAGTTCCGGTTAAGTTAACGATTCCGGTTCCTCCTTTCCCATCATTCCAAATAGTGCCTGTCCAGTGTTGAATTCCGATTTCGCCGGTTCGATAATTAGGAGTTCCAGTTAGCATTGTATTTTCTGACCCAAGAAATGTAAAACTAACATCTGCACCGCTTCCCCCTAAAGGTGAAACTGTTGAAGAAATATCCCACCACCTGTCAATAACGTCTTTGTCAGGACATTCGCAATTAAGTGCCGCAGATTTCATATTAGTTACCCCAGATGCCCATGTAGAACTCGACTGAACAGCATCGGGACGTGTGGAAATAGTTACATTTCCACTTGCAACAGAGTTGTTAAAAGTTACAGGTATATATAAACCGGAAGTTGTCCCAAAGGGAAAGACATGTGCACCCGTTGTACTTCCGATGTTCCATTGCAGTTTACTTGGGTTGGTTATTGAGTTTGTTTCACTTACAACATAACCGCTTGTTCGTGCAATTGCGGCTGTGGCAGAACGAGTGACTGTAGCGGTTAAACTGTTCAAATTAAATGGACCCTCGGTAAGTGCAAATGTATTTGATACTGTAACAGGAAGCATTTGAGTAACACCTCCGCTGGATGAATTGTCTATCGTTAAATTATAAAAGGTGCTGGCAACAGTTCCTCTGATTTCCTGTGCAATCGAGCCATTAAAATTAAAAGTTGATACTCCCGCTGTAAACCCTTCATTATTATATAAATTTCCTTCAATGGACGTTGTATATGGCGTAGAAGCATTAAAAATTACGGAGCCATCGCTTGATTCAATAGTGAAATCATTCCTCGCTCGCATATTACTGCTATAAGTAACAGCCCCGCCAGCTACTCTTACTTTATAATTATAAAACCCTGAACCTCCTATCTGGCTCCAATCTCCAGAAACTCCCCATGTATTTGATGGATAATCGCGAAAATAAGTACCATAATCTGGATAAAGAGATGTTTGATCTAAAGTCATACCTTGTGTTGCAAGCATCCATAAATACCCTGTATTGATTCGGATTGCACTCCCGGATTGATTAAACTCAGTAGTAACTTTCAATTGGTAACTTCCTAAATCCAATGTACCAATGGTTGCTGTTTTTGTTGCATTAAGAGTGGCAATTTCGGCATCTGCTATTAAAGTAGTATAAGAACCATCTTGAACATACAATGTTATACCAGTATATGTACCTGTTCCACCCCAAGTGGCATTATCACCACTTAATCTTACTCCACGTGTAGTTCCAAGATTGGTTTGTTCAATCTCTCCATTGTTTGAAAGATTTCCAAAAATATCAAGGTAAATATTATTAGAAACAGTAATTGTTAGTTTAGCACCGTTATTAATCGTCAAGTTATGGCATTCGGCAGCTGCTGAAATTGTTGGTTGAGTACCACCTGACGGAATAGTAACATCATGGCAAGAAGTTGGCACACCCGCAGACCAATTTCCTCCAGTCCCCCATGCATTTGAGCCACTATTATCCCACGTATTAGCAGTTACCCCTGAAACAGATACATCTACAACGGTTGAGTTTGCAGAAGTACAACCATCATTTGTCAATTCTGCCCTAACCTTCACGGTACTGTTATAGGTTTGAATCATGGTCGTGTTATTCTGACCAATAATATCACTATAGGTTGTACCTCCATTAAAAGATTGTTGCCATTGAATAGTGCCCGTACTGCCTGATAAACAATACACAATAGTGGAAGGAGTGCCACAGGTAACAGAAGATGTGCCCGCAGGACTTACAGTCCCGCCTACCGCATTGGCAGTCATGCAGGGAGAAGAACAGCTGGAATAGCAATCAGGGCAATCGCGGGTAACGCGGATATCGTCCACATATATATATGAGCTACCACACCCCCCTGCGCCAGCTCCATAAAGCTGTATGCCTATGTATTTTGATTCTGTTGCCGTAACAGTGAATGAAGCCGATGCGGATACATAAGAACCGGTTGGGGTTTTTCCACTTAATAAAATATCGCTCCCTGTAGCAGCTAACATTGCGGCATTGGTTGCAGTTGTACTTTTCATAATTTTTATAGCATTTGAAAAGGCACAAACGCCTCCTTTTACTTTAAACTCTATAGAATAAGTACAACCTGGTTCAAAAGTTAATAAAGGTGTAATAAGAGATCCGCTATATGCTCCGTTTGAAGAAGCACCAAGAATGGAGCCGTGAACCGTACCTATATTGGGTGAGGTAGTATTGGTTTCACTTATAGATTGCCCTGTTGTAAGGTCTGTAGTAATAGCGGTATTATCACAAGTTTCAAAACTCGTTACAAACATGGTCTGAACGGTTGTAGTTGGATTTGGAGCACAGGGTGAGTTATCTGAAGTTACAGTACAAATTCCGGAGTAACTTGAACAACCATTGGTTACTTTACATTTATAATAATAGTTTCCAGAAGACAATGCAGGTGTAGTATAAGAGGCGGTTGTAGCGCCCGAACCGCCAGAAACGTTAGCATAAGTGGAGCCATCCGTTGAAACCTCCCATTGAAAAGTTGAACCGCCTGTGTAACCGGAAATAGACACACCGGTTGTGCCCCCTGTAGGACAAACTGTAGCAGAAGTTGGAGAGATGGTACCGGGATTAGTTCCACATATACTTACCGTATAATCCTCTGTCTCACCATAAGTACCTGCCATAGTACAAGACATAGTTGAAGTAACTGTCACTGCAAACGCATAACGAACTCTCATTCGTGTAGTCCCTATAAAGGCGCCAGATGGAACGGGGACAGATACAGACACAGTAGAACTTGGGCTAATCGAATTGCTTATCAATACAAATTCATCAGCATCGCCAAAATCACCATCATCATTAAAATCAAACCAGACACCTGCGCCATGAGTGCCTGTTCCAGAAGCAGAGGTTAAATACAAAGTAAATGAAAGACCCGTGGTAAGTGTTGTGGTTTGTGTGCCACTCGCCGCATAGTTAGTATAACCACTGGCTGCACATGTAGTTGTATTATTCAGCGAATTTATTGTCACATTAGAAATGCAATCGCTAAAGGAAGTATTCAGGTTTCCTGTTGGTGTACAGTAGTTCCAGCAACCGGAACCTGCCGTGGCGGTAATTACCACATCGTCGGTAACAGAAGTACAACCGCCATTAGATATTGTCCAACGTAATGTTGTTGCAAGTCCGGGTGTTAACCCTGTGACAGTTGAAGTGGGTGAATTTACGGACGTAATTGAAACGCCTGTGCAGTTAGTGATACAGGACCAAGTACCGGTTCCTGCTGAGGGTGTGTTCCCAGCCAGGGTTGCTGTTGTGGCACAAAGCGCGAGATTTTGATCGGGACCCGCATTGGAGCCGGTGTAAGTAATAATAATTTTACCAGTGCCGCCAGCGCTTCCACTGTTGTTGCCTCCGCCTAAATCCTGCGCGCCACTACCCCCCCCACCAGTATTTGCAGTACCAGCATTAGAGCCATCACTGGAAGATCCGGCACCATTCCCTGAGC
>MEPC01000012.1 GCA_001769655.1 Bacteroidetes bacterium RIFCSPLOWO2_12_FULL_37_12
GGAAATTGTTATTAATCACCAATGAACTCAGAGAACGTTGCCCCTGGGACCGGGAGCAAACCATTGAATCCATCCGACATCTGACTATTGAGGAAGTCCACGAACTTTCATCAGCAATATTATCGGGTGACACGGAAGAAATAAAAAAGGAATTGGGTGATTTAATCATGCATGTGGTTTTTTATTCAAGAATTGCCTCGGAAATGCAGAAATTTAATATCGCCGATGTGCTAAAAGGAATTAGTGAAAAACTTATCCGCAGGCACCCGCATGTTTATGGGAAAGTGGATGCTGATAATTCTGAAAAGGTAAAAAAGAACTGGGAAAAAATTAAACTTTCAGAAACTAATAAATCGGTACTGGACGGAGTACCACTTTCTCTTCCCTCATTGATTAAGGCATTCCGGATTCAGGAAAAAGTGGCAGGAGTAGGATTTGACTGGACCGACAAAAAACAAGTACTCGAAAAAGTAAAAGAAGAAATCAGAGAGATTGAGGAAATTCTTGCCGAAGCCCCCGGGAATACCGAACGTTTAAGTGAAGAAATCGGAGATGCACTTTTTGCTCTTGTAAATTTTTCAAGATTTTCGAAAATCAATCCGGATGATGCCATGGAAAAAGCAAACCGGAAGTTTCAGAAAAGATTTATCATGATGGAAGATATGATTAAAAAGGAAGGTAAAGATATCTCCAAATTAAAAATGGAAGAGTGGGATTTGCTCTGGGAAGAAGTAAAAAAGGAATGTTGAAGAATTTTCAAGGCATATATTACTGTTCAGTCAAAGCTAAAAAAATAAAATTTAGCCACTGATTACACGGATTAATGTTATAAATGATCTTAAAACTGTTATTAATCAGTGTAATCAGTGGCCAAATATTTTTTTCTTGTTCAATTAGTCGTTTAATTAATTTGGTGACTGAATAGTAACAGGCAAATTCTCTAAAACTCAATTTTAAACCCTCCGATATAAAACAGCTTCAACTGGTATACTTCTTCAATTGGATCTTTTCCATTATCAAGATTATATTTATTAAATACCTGTTGTAATACGTTTTCCTGATTTAACACATTTTCTACTGAAACGAACCAGGTAAGAGTAAATTTCTGATAATTATTTCTGAATCCTAACTTCATATCAAGGCGTGAATATGGGGAAAATTTTTTACTGTATGCTTGCTCAGTATTATAATATGCCTGCATATATTTGATGGAAGAATCAACGTTTACAGGAGTATAGCGTCTTCCGCCTGCCATGGTGTATTTAGTGTCAAAAACAAGCACCTTCCCTTTTTTACCAACCTTAAATTCAGTCCCTCCCAATAAATTAATAACATAACCGCCATCAAATTGGGTTGAACGTTCTATTCCATCACTACCTTTATATTTTGAAGTATAAAAGGAAAAAGTTGAAAGAAAATAAAAATCGTTGGAAAATATTTTTTCAAACGTAAATTCAGTGCCGTAATTGAACGCAGTGCCATTATTAAGCAATGAATCAATCTTGGGAGGACCGTTATAATCAGCGCCTGCATTGATCATGGAAAAAGAGGATTTTGTGCTTTCCACAGGAATTTTACTCAAATCCTGATAATAAAATTCGGTTTTAAATTTCCACAAATCGCTTAGTGATAAATTGTAACCCAACACATAATGATAAGCGGAAGTAAAATCCATGTTTTTGTTTGTGAGCAACGTTCTTGGAGGTATTGCATTCGTGTCTAATTTCTCAAGAAAATAGGTACTTAAAATCTGCGATTGAGTATGAACACCAAATCCGGCATTCAACGACTGCCGTTGTGAAATTTCATATTTTAACCCAAAACGGGGTTCGAGCGCCTTCTTTTCATTCAGAAAAAAATATTTATAATTGACTCCGGCATTCAACGTTAACGGCAAAGAAATTTTCCATTGCCAATGAAAAAAACTTTGTACCATTTCTGTATTTCCGGTTTGATCATAAAAAATCATTCTTTTGTTTCTTTCATCCAATTTGAAAATGAACCGGGTGTAATTTACTCCGGTTTTTATAAAATGCCTGAGATTAATTTTGTGATGGAATGTATAAATGGCATCTATTTTATTCTCAGAAGAGAAATTGTGCCACAAATCTTTCTCCCGCAGGTTTCTTTTCAACGTAGTATCATACCAGACCGTATCAATAACATTTGAAAATTTTGCACCGGAAATAGCAAATGTAATTTTCCCGAATGAGTTTTTGGTAAATAAATGCTGGTTACTTACTCCCAACACCCCCATGTCAGAACCCGTAGCAATATCAAAACCTCTATCGAGATCGGTAATCAAATCTGCCTTATTCCGGGTGCTGTCATAAATAGAAATCGTACTTTTACCTCCAATTCCAACCACAGAAAAAATTCCAAATTTTTCAGTCGGGAAATTCAGTTTGGTAGAAAAATCCTGGTATTGCGGTAACCCCGGAGCCCCAAAGTCAATCCCAAGTAAATTAAATATCTGGAGAGTGGAATAGCGGTAGCTTGCGAGATAAGAACTTTTATTTTTTTTAGAAATGGGACCTTCCGCCATCAGTTCAATGCCATTAAACCCAAATTGACCGGTAAACTCATTTTGTTCATCATTCCCTTTTCTCATTTTTAAATCAAAAACAGCGGCCATTTTATTTCCATATTCCGCCGGAAAAGCGCTTGTCAGGAAATCCGATTTGTCTAACAAATTATTATTCAAAATACTGATAGGACCACCGGTGGCTCCCTGTATTGAAAAATGGTTCGGATTAGGAATATCAATGCCATCGAGTTTCCATAATACCCCTACCGGAGAATTGCCACGCACAATTATGTCGTTTCGGATATCATTCCCCACTCCCACCCCCGCATAATTTGCCACCATACGGCTTGGGTCATCGCGGGTTCCTGCATACCGGTTGGTTTCATCCATGTTAAACCCTCTTCCAGAAACAGTAACTACTTCATTATTTACAAGCGTCCTGTCAACTTTTGATTTAATTTCAACTTCCTCTACCTGCACCGGATTCTCAATCATATTTATATTCAGAATTACTTCTTTGGCTGAGCCCACAATCAAATTTTCAAGAATTTTTTCTTTATAACCGAGGTAGGTAACTTTTATTCCCTGACGACCCGTAGGAACCTGCTCAATCCTGAAATCACCATTTCCATCAGCGGTTGTTCCTTTTAGTGGATTGGAATTTAGCAAGATAACTGTGGCTCCGGGCAAGGGAGTTTGAGTAAGTTCATCCAAAATTTTTCCTCTGACCGTTTGATAGTGTTCGGGAACGTATATGGTTTTTGACTTTGGAGATTTCTTTGAGAAATCCGGTAATTCCTGGGACATAACAATCCCATTAATTGAATAAAAAGGTAGTAGGAAGAAAAAGGGTAAAAGTTTTAAACGCATTTTTTTGGAAGCAAACATAACACAATTTTTTAAAATTCGTAGTAAATTCGCAAGATTTTTCAATGAAGAGCATTCTAAACAAACTACGCAATTACGAAATTGAAATACGTAAGACGGTAAACTCTCAGTTTGCCGGAGACCACTATTCTGTTTTTAAAGGACAGGGAATCGAATTTGACGATGTTCGACTATACCAATATGGAGACGATGTAAGAGCGATTAACTGGAATGTCACTGCAAAAGGACATGGGGTGTATGTAAAAACATTTAAGGAAGAAAGGGAACAGTTTGTTTATTTCATTTATGATGTCAGCGCTTCGGAGGAAATTGGTTCCGGTAATAGAAGAAAAAAGGATTTAGGCAATGAATTATGCGGAGTGCTCGCCTTAGCCGCCGCGAGACAGATGTCGAAAGTAGGTTTGATTTGTTATAGCAGTCAGCGGGAAAAATACATCCAACCCGATACCGGCGAGAAACATGCAGTCGAAATAATTAATTCCCTTTATCGTTTAAACCCAAAACAACGGGCTACCGATTTGAAATCCGCACTGATTTTTGCCCTGTCCATGATAAAACGTAAAAGCATCATTTTTCTTATTTCAGATTTTATAGATGAAGGATATGAAAAGCATTTAATGGCGCTGGCATTGAAGCATGACCTGATTGTTATTCACATAGCTGACAAAATAGAAAGAGAATTGCCGCGGATGGGTATTATTCCGGTTGTAGATAAAGAAACGGGTAAATTAAGATGGGTGAATACTTCCTCAGACCGGCTCACCAATAATTTATCGGGGCAGTTTGAAAAGATAAAGAATGAGCTTAGCAACCTGTGCCACAAATATCAGGCTGATTACCTGATGGTTGATACTAAGGATGATTTGGTTGATTCATTGATTCATTTGTTTAATAAACGTAACAAGAGTTTTAAGAAATGAAAAAATATCTTCCCGTATTTATTTTTTTATTTTTTTCCGGTTCCGGAATCATCTATTCCCAGAAATTACAACCCACGCTGACATTTCTTAAAGACAGTATAAATGTCGGTGAACCTGTTTCAGCATTGCTGGTATTAAAACATTCTCCCGGTTTGAATATTCTTATGCCCGATACATTTTATAACTTTTCGCCATTTGATTTTATAGAAAAAAAAGTATTTCCTACCAGAACAAGCAATAATACAAGTACCGACAGTGTCATTTATATTCTTCAGACATTTGAAATTGATTCTCTACAGCGTTTGTCACTTCCTGTATATGTTTATGCCCGTGGAGATTGCACTCAGATTTATTCCAACAGAGCAGAAATAAGAATTTCTCATCTGGTGCATCAGGTTCCCAACCCTCCTAAGTTGAAATCAAACAATAGTTTTGTTGAAATAAAATCTCAATTTAATTATCCATTCTGGAATATTTTTCTTGCCATCACGGCAGGAATAGCCCTATTAATTTTTATTTTCTTCGGTAAAAAAATACGCCGGAAATTCTTGATATATAAATTAAATAAACGGCATAAGAAATTTTTAAAGGAATATGCGGAATCAACCAACCTCGCTTTAAGGTATTTTAAACCGGTTCAGATTGAAGAATGTGTTACGAAATGGAAGGAACATATTTCATTTATAGAGGAAACTCCTTTATACTCATTTACATCCAGAGAAATGATTAAATATTTTAAAGATGAAAATTTAGATAAGTCATTACATTCATTGGATAAATGTATTTACGGACATTTTACTCCTTTGGAAAGCATTAAATTTGGTGTCACTGTATATGAGTTCAGGGTGAGTCCCATTGAAACCATTGATTCAATAACCATGGATAAATATTTTCGTTCGTTGTTGTTATTGTCTGATAATTGTTTGAATAATAGGATTAGAAGATTGAGAGGGAATTAGAAATTTATAAATAGAAAATAGAAGATAGAAAATAGAAAATAGTAAATAGAAATTAAAATGACTCCCTGGTACCATCCCGATTGGTTTCACCCTGAACTTCTGAGAGGATTTGAATGGGAAAATAAGCACTATTTGTATGGTATTCCATTCATAATTCTTTTATTCATACTTCGTTGGTTGTTTAACCTACGGTTTCGACAGCATCTTGACGTAGCATTTTTAAAAGCAAACATAAAAGGGAGCGGTTCAAGTTGGTTACGGTTTCTACCTGATATTTTTCTATTTATTTCTATAACATTGATTCTCGTGGCACTGGCAAGACCACAAAAAAGCAACGAACAGGTTGAAAAATATTCCGAGGGCATTGATATCATGCTTATACTCGATACCTCCGGTTCCATGAAGATGGAGGATTTCAAACCCAACCGGCTGGAAGCGGCAAAAGAAGTGGCGCGTAATTTCATCAAAGGGCGTTTTAAAGACCGGATTGGGATGGTTGTATTTGCAGGTGAAGCATATTCCTTATCTCCTTTAACGACCGATTATAAATTACTCCATACTCTAATCAGAGATATAAAATTCGGGATGATTCCCGCTGATGGTACAGCGATAGGAAGTTCATTGGCAGTGGGTGTTAACCGCTTAGTGGAAAGTCGTTCTAAATCAAAAGTAGTCATTTTGCTTAGCGATGGCGAAAACAACGCAGGTAATATTGACCCTAACACCGCCGCTGATTTAGCCAATGACAACGATATAAAAATTTATTCTATTGGAATGGGGAAAGACGGGATGGTTCCTTTTGGGAAAAATTTTTTCGGACAGACACAATACGTGCAATCACAATTAGATGAAACTAATCTGAGAGAAATTGCCAAAATCGGACAAGGTAAATATTTCAGAGCTACTGACGAAAATGCGTTGGAAGAAATTTTCCGTAAGATAGATGCTTATGAAAAATCAGAAATTAAAGAAACCCGTTTTAAAGATACTCGCGACTTTTATCCGGTGTATTTAAAATGGGCTGTCTGCTTTTTATTAGTATGGTTGTTATTAAAGAGTAGTTTTATGAGTAATGTGTTGGAGGATTAGTTTAACATTTGAACATTTGAACAATAGAACATTTGAACATTTGAATATTTGAATATTTGAACATTTGAACATTAGAACATTTGAACATTTGAACATTTGAACATTTGAACATTTGAACATTTGAACAATAGAACATTTGAACATTTGAATATTTGAATATTTGAATATTTGAACATTTGAACATTAGAACATTTGAACATTTGAACATTTGAACATTTGAACATTTGAACATTTGAACATTAGAACAATATGTCCAATATGACAAACATCGCTGATAACATAAAAACATTAAAAGAATACGCATCATCCCGGAATGTAGAACTGGTAGTGGTTTCTAAAAAAAAATCTTCCTCTGAAATCATGAAAGCGTACGATTCAGGTCAACGGATTTTTGGTGAAAACATTGCGCAGGAACTGGTTCAAAAAAAAGATCTTCTGCCCGCTGATATACAGTGGCACTTTATAGGACACCTACAACGCAATAAAGTAAAATACATTGCCTCATTTATTTCCATGATTCAATCGGTTGATAGTTTGAGGTTAATGGAAGAAATTCAAAAGCAAGCAGAAAATCATCAACGCGTGATTCCATGTCTTCTTGAAATCAGGATAGCAGATGAAATTACAAAAAACGGAATGTCCTATAAATCAGCGGAAGCAATTTTGGCAGGGGGTGAAATTAAAAACATGAAAAACCTGAAAATCTGCGGCTTAATGGGTATTGGTACTTTCACGAATGACGAACAAAAAACAAGGCAGGAATTTCGTGGCTTAGCTGAATTTTTCAGAGCAATAAAAAATTCTTATTTTGCTGAGGAAAAAATTTTTTCAATTTTATCTATGGGTATGAGTGATGATTATAAGATTGCTATTGAAGAGGGAAGTACTATGGTGAGAATAGGGAGTTGTGTTTTTGGGGAGAGATAAAACCCTAATTCTTCTTCCTCTTCTTCCCTTTCTCCCCTTCTTCTTCTTTAATAAACAGCTTGTTCCATTGCCCTTCTTTTTTATCTACTTTTATGCTCTTGTACTTTTCCTCTTTCCGGGTAAATTTACCAAGTATGGATGCGGGATTTAATGCCTGAAGTGCGGATGTTTTCATGGGTGACACCGTCACTTTGTTTCCACAAACAGCCACACCCCCATTGGCATCGGTTACTGTCACAGAATAATTATAATTGCCGGTGGCAGGGTATAGAAATCTGGGGGATTGGTTTTCGGAAAGAAAATTTTCATCTCCTGACCATTTATAAATAAAAGGAGCCGTTCCACTTGTGGGTGTCACACTAAAATTAATATTTTCATTTACGGATGCTGACATTGCCGGCGCGTTACAGGAAAAAATTGATTTGCGGTTTTTTGATTTTCCAAGCGTAAATTGTCCGCCTTTCAAAAAAGAAAGTGCATATAATGCATCCATGTTGTTTACTCTTGAGCGTGTAAGTGGAAGTTCGGACCAAGCGGAAGTGGCATTTAATCTGTATAACACCCTGTCGAATCCAACAGTATCGGAATAAAAGATTTTTGGTAAATCAAATTTAATGTATCTGGAAATTTTAGAAGTTGATTTTACTTCCCAGAATGTTTTAATCATGCTGGTAATTCCCTGAGGAATGGAACCGCCCGGATTAATTTCATATTGGCTGATGGCTATGGTATCTCTTTTTCCGGGTTTTAATAATTCAATTAATTCCAACCCGTTAAAACTGGACTTATAAAAATCCGGCTTGGAAAACTGATTGTAAAATATAAAATCATCTTTCTCCACATCGTCCGGCTTGGAAATAGCGATTGCCCAATTACTCAGGTGATTCACCGTAAAGCAGATTTTATCATTTTTAATTTCCGGTTTGGAATTAATTAATTGCCATGCTGAATTTGGGTCTGATTGATACGCAATATTTAAAAAATCCTGGCTGTTGGTATTAAAACCGTTTGTATCCAGATTAAAACAAATGTTTACTTCAAAACTATCTATCGTTGAACTGATATTCCAATAGTAATTGCTAAAAACAGTAGCAATATTATTTGATACCGGCGCTGACACAATAGTATCTTTATTAAATGTAACTGTAGAAGCGGCTCCCTCATTATTCTTTCCTGCCATGCTTGTAAAGTTTAACATAGTGTTTGATTCTTTAAATTCAACAGGCACGCCGGCAGTGGTGATAGGTTTAGTTTCTACCATAATTTCTTTTTGCGAAGGATAAAATTTAAGTTCGAAATTGTAGGTATCATCATTATTTCTGCTGTTTAAAATCATTTCAGCCATAAAACTGTTATTTTTTGCAAGGGCTGAAAATTCATTCAAAATTTCTTCTTTTCCGTTGATAATCTTGCCGGTAAAAAATCCGGTGTGAAAGTCGGGGCAGGAATCAGTAGCAAAAAAAGAAACATCTTTTGCTGAAAGTATTTTTTCATAATTTCCATTACCGGTAACATCCGCTTCAATGCTGAAAAAAGAACCCGAATAAATCCTGTTCAACTGATTTTGATTGGGTGTTTCTTTAGAAACCAATACCAAAGAATCAGTAATTAACCGGAACTTTTTGGCGCTAAGTCCACGAAAAGTTTTTGTTTTTTGATGCACTGCCATGATCCCTGGCATAGTGGTCTTTTCGCTGTTAGCTGAAAGCAATAATGTAGAATAAACATTCAAAGAACAAGCAGAAAGTGATGAAGCTGACTTCTGATTCAATCCTTTCAACATTCCTTTAAACCGGAACATGGGGATGGAATTATTAGTCACAACCCCTTCTTCTTTGAAGGCAGAGATTCCTTCTTTTCCGGTGCCAATCCATTTATTTCCCTGCGGGTCAATGGCAATGGAATATACTGGGTTCTCCTGATTTTGAAATTTAATGCTGTTAATCGTTGTCCATTTATCTCCGTCAAATTTAGTAAGCGACCCGCTTTTAGTGCCTACCCAAGTATTTCCCTCATTGTCAACTTTTACAGATTGTATCACGTTATCAGTAATCCCGGAATTTTCGCGATTAAAACAGTGCCACTCATCTCCCGAAAAATTATATAATCCGTTTTGTGTGCCTATCCATTGCATTCCATCCTCTCCCACTGCAATAGATAAAATCACATTTTCTTTCAATCCGGAATTAGTGGCATTAAAAACCTTCCAACTGCTGACATCAAATCTGGCGATGCCACCCCCATCCGTTCCTATCCATAAAACATTATTTTCATCGGATGATAATGAAGTCACTTTATTTTCAGGCAATCCGGAGTTTGTGTTCTTAAAAATAGTCCAGTTCTCACCCTCTTTTTTAACCAAACCGCTGTCTGCTGTTCCTATCCAGAGAATTTTATTTTTATCATACAACAAACAGGAAACCTGGTTGCTTGGCAATGGTGAATTACTCACATTAAAAACAGACCACGATTCGCCGTTAAATAGTGCCAGACCCTGATTATAAGTCCCAACCCATGGATAACTATTTTCATCCAATACAATAGCGGTGACACGGTCAGAAGGTATGCCGGAGTTCGCTGTGTTAAAAGTTTTCCAGTTTTTTCCATTAAATTTTGCCAGCCCCCGTTGGGTTCCTATCCATTTATTTCCTTGTTCATCCATCGCAATGACACGACTGCTATTATCAGGAAGACCCGATGATGCAGAATTTATTCCTTCCCATTTATTTCCATCAAATTTTGTTAATCCGTTCAGAGACCCAGCCCATAAAATGTTGCGATAATCAACATAAAGAGAATTAATATACGACGATGTAACTAATGATTTTTCTTTTTTTAATGACCTGAAATCGTCGCCGTCATAGAGAGTAATTCCACTACTTGTGCCAATCCAGATATTATTATTATTATCAACAGTTAATGCACGTATTTCATCAGAAGGGAGCAAGGAATTGCTTTTTCTGAAATCCTGCCAGATTAACCCGTCGAATAATTGCAGTCCGCCTCCCCAGGTGCCAATCCATAATTTGTTTTGTTTGTCAATGGCAAGCGACAATATAAAATTCAAGGATAGTTTGGAATTGTACGTATCAAAAATCGTCCATTCTTCATTTTCAAGTCGGGCTAATCCCCCACCACTCGTTCCAATCCATTTTACATTGTTTTTATCTATCACGATGGAACGGACAACATTGGATGGCAAAGGAGATTTTCTAAACGAATAAACTTTCCAGACGGTGTCACTAAAACAGGCAAGACCGTTTGATGTCCCGAACCACTTATTGCCCAGCGTATCGAACGCTATGGAAAATATTTTATTATCAGGCAGTAAGCAATTGGAAGTATTATAAACAGTGGTAGTTGATTCATCAAATTTTATAACACCTGATTCTGCTGTACCCAACCAGAGGTTACCGTTCAAATCAATCCCAATGGAAGCTATATCTGCATCAGGGATTGAAGAATTGGTATTGTTAAACAATGTATGCTCTCCGGTTATCTGATTAATTTTAAGCAACCCCCTTTTATTTGCCAACACTGCCCATACGAAATTCTCATCTCCCGTGATGGCTTTTATAGAAGGAACCTGATGTGCATAGTTCATCCATTCTTTTTTCTGAGAATACGATGAAACACAGGAATACCAGAAGATAATCGAAAAAAAAATCTTTTTTAATAACACAGATGAACTATGCCGTTGATTCATTTTTTTCAGGTATAAAAAGAAATCTTAAGGGAGAAAGAGAAAGAATTACAAACTTACAAAAAATTATTTTATTTTCACTTATACTCTTTTCCACTATACCACTATACCCATAGCCGTCAGGTTAAGGGATAATTTTTCTTCCTTTCTAAAAGACCTCACCCCAGCCCCTCTCCAAAATGGAGAGGGGCAATAATCCGTCAAGTGAAAGCTTAAAATTGTTTTTAATTTATAAATGTTTTTCACAAATTTTAGATTACACATAACAAATCTCTACCCCCTACCGCACATTCTCGCTCAATCCGCCACTGGCGGATTGCCGTATTTTTTTGGAGAGGGGCTGGGGTGAGGTCTTTTAAACTGACGGCTATACTTCTATATCCCTATACCTTTATTTATGAAGGAAAGCACCTGTTGGTGACCTATTTCAAAAATTACGGGTAATTCTTTTTCTTCACCTGCGGAAAATTTACTCAAAACATATTCAACCTGATGCCCTTTTGGATAATTATTTCCGATACCGATTCTAAGACGTGGAAAACCGGTTGTCTGAAGGGCTGACTGAATACTTGTAAGTCCGTTATGCCCGCCATCACTTCCTTTGTCACGCAATCGTGTTTTACCGAAAGGCAACGCAATATCATCCAACACAACCAATAAATTTTGCAAGGGAACCTTATAGAAATTTACCCAATATCTGACAGCTTTTCCGCTCTCGTTGACAAACGTAGATGGTTTTATGATAGCGATTTGTTTTCCTCTTATTTTAATTGCAGAAAAAGAGGCATACCGTTCTATTTGAAAACTTCCTTTATAGGTAGCGTTCAGAAAATCAATAAATCTGAAACCAAAATTGTGGCGGGTGTACGTATATTCTTCCCCTATATTACCTAATCCAACGATGAGGTATTGCATGATCAGGGCTTGTTACTTTTTACCTTTCTCTTTGCCTTTCTCCTTACCTTTATCTTTACCCTTCGCCGCATCAGTAGCAGGAGCAGTAGCCGTGGCAGGAGTAGCAGGAGCACCAGGTTTAGCCGGAGCGCCTTCAGCCACTGGTTCACCTTCAACAGGTGTAGCTGTAGTTGCCGCTGTAACCGCAACTTCTTCCGCCAATTTTAACAATCTTGGGATTTGAACGCTTATAACAGCATTCAGAGAGTTTTCAAGAAAAGTTAATCCTGGGATATTCAAATCCTTAATATGTACTGACATTCCTAAATCCAGGTTATTAATGTCAATGGTGATATGTTCAGGTAAACTTGAAGGCAATGCTTTAACTTTTAATCTTCGCATTTTGATAAACAGTTTACCTCCTTTCAAAATACCGGGGGCAGAACCGGTTACATTTACGGGCAGGTCTATGGTTATCGGTTTCTCTTCGCTGATTTCAAGAAAATCAGCATGAGTAATGGATTCATTTACCGGATGAAAAGTTATATCCTGCAGAATTGCATTGAATTTATTATTATCAATATTCAATTCCACTTTATGGGCATCATGGGTGTAAACAAGCTCTCTGAAACTTATCATGGGAGCATAAAAATGAATATGTTCTTTACCGCCGTAAAAAACGCAGGGAACGAAACCATCATTTCTGAGTTTTTTTGTAGCTGATTTGCCAAGGGCTTCTCTTTTTTTGGCTTTGATTAGGATTGTTTTAAGCATGACTTTTTGATTTTAGTGGAATGAAATATTACATAAATAACGGACTAATGGATTGATGTTCGTGAATTTTCTGAATTGCCTTTGCAAATAATTCCGCGCAGGTAAGAACTTTAATTTTATCTAAACTACCGGACATTGGAAGCGTGTCGGTCATAATGATTTCTGTTAATTCAGAATCCCTCAGGCGGGCAAATGCCTGTCCGCTTAAAATGGCATGGGTACAGACAGCTCTCACCGATATTGCTCCTTTTTCCTTTATGAGAGAAGCCGCCTTTACAAGCGTTCCGGCAGTATCGCAGATATCATCCACCAATATTACATTTTTGTCTTTTACCTCTCCAATCAACTGCATACTTGCTATTTCATTGGCTCTTTTACGATGTTTATCGCAAATTACTAATTCTGCATTAAAATGTTCTGCAAAAGAACGCACTCTGGCAACTGCACCCATATCCGGTGCGGCAAAAACAATTTTATCGAGGTTTTGTTTCTTCAGATACGGAACGAAAATCGGAGCTACATCCATGTGGTCCACCGGAATATCAAAAAACCCCTGAATTTGACCTGCATGAAGGTCCATGGTCATAATCCGGTTTGCGCCTGCGGCTGTTAATAGGTTAGCAACTAATTTGGAGGCAATAGACACTCTCGGCTTATCTTTTCTATCCTGACGTGCATATCCAAAATAAGGAATGACGGCAGTAATATAATCTGCCGAAGCTCTTTTAGCCGCATCAATCATTAAAAGGAGTTCCATTAAATTATCAGAAGGCGCTGAGGTGGATTGAATCAAAAAAACATCAGACCCCCGAACCGACTCATTATAGCTTGGCTGTAATTCACCGTCTGAAAAGCGGGAAACGACCATTTGTCCTAATTCAATACCATATATCTTAGCAATTTTTTCTGCTAACGCATGGTTTACTGTACCCGAGAAAATTTTTACAGAACTCATTTATGATGGTGATTACTTTTTCTATTTTCTATTTTCTTTATCCTTTATTCAAACTTTCAAGGTTAGCCGGCGCCTCAAATCCATGAAAACCTTGAAAGTTTTTTTCCCAACCTTCCTTCCAACTCCGGTTATCCCGCTAGGGGTCGAACCTAGAGTCTTCAGGACCAAAACCTGACGTGTTGCCAGTTACACCACGGGATAAAAAAATCTTAGGGGGTGCAAAGATACAAAATGAAAGGTAAATTGCAAAAGGGGGTGTTAATTTTTAATCAATTTTCAGTGAAACGACTCATTAACTCAAAACAATCAGCTTTTGCTTCAAGAGTTTCCAATAGTGTGTTTTTGTCAAGTATGGTTTCTTTCATATCATTTTTTACATTATTTTTTGCATATAAAACCGGATTTGTATATATGTTATTTTCCTGAAAAGATGGTATTAAAGACCGAAGGGTTTTTTGATAGAGAGCCAACGCCTCATGTGGTTTATTCGTTAAATAGAAAATACCACCTCTTTGCAAAAGAACATTAGCAGTAACTCGGTTTTGAAATCCAAAAGTCCTCATAAACAAATCAATGCTTTTTTGATTATAATAAAGGGATGAATCAATAATGTTCAGATGCCAATAAGCTGTTGCAATGTTTGCTAAATTTTCCGCCGTTTTATAATACTCTTCCAAATGATTTAAAGAAAGGCAATGTAGCGCTTTTAAAAAATCTGTAACAGCAAGTTGCCATAATTTAGCATTTAGATGAGCATAACCGATATTTAAAAAAACTTCGCAGTTAAGCGGATGAATAGAATCCAGTGTTTCATATTGAATGGCTAATGCTTTATTGAAATATTCCAAAGCTTTATCATAATTTCCCAAATCATCATATACCATTCCAAGATAATTATAAGATAAGGCAACATCGGGGTGCATTTCGCCAAAAGATTTTAACCGGATATTAAATGCTTTATAGTAATAATCTGATGCTAAACTGATTTCCCCTTTTTCATAATATATTAAGCCAAAACTATTTAAAATAGTTGCAATCTCCGGATGGTCTTCATTGAGATATTTTAATTTCATAGATAATGATTCCTGGAAATAATGTTCTGCATTTTCCCAATCACCCTTTTCATGGAATAATAATCCGATGTTGTTTATGGTAGATGAAACATCCTGTAAACTTGCATCGGGAGAATTTTTTTTTATATCAAACGCTTTATTATAATAGTCAAGCGTTTTTTCATAATCACCCATCAGAAAATATACATAACCTATGTTATTATATGACTTTGATGTTTGTATGTGTTTTTCCCCATAAACTATTAGTTTTAAATCTATTGATTTATTATGATAAGTCAATGCTTTCGTATATTTTCCAAGGGTTTGAAACATAATTCCTAAAAGATTATAACATTCTGCTAGTAGTGGAACTTTTTTTCCTTGTTTTAAAATTATGAATCGCTCAGTTTTTTGTAAAATTTGAACCGCACTATCTGCCTTTCCAATTTCTTTAAGAACAATCGCTGTTAGTAAATAGCATTTAATGAATTTATCTGTAACTATTCTACTAGTATCTTTTCGATAAGCAGAAATAGCTAAATTTATAAAAAACAGTGTGCTATCATATTTTGCCATAGCAAAAAAACGATTTGCCTTTTTATAAATAGAATCAGCCATGATTAGCGAGTCGTTTTTACAAAAATCATTGTAAAACTTTTCTCCGGAATAATTTAACTTATTTTCTCGCGAAAACCCTGTTGTAGATGATATAAGCAGGATAATAGAAACAGTTAACCGTATCAAGTAATTATACAACATTTACCTCTACCAGATTTTTCAGCGTTTGTATGGCTGAGTTCCACATTACTGCCTGTTCATGCGGGTCATCTGTATCCATAGAGTCAATAACTCGCAGAAAGAGGGTTCCGCTGACTGGGCTTACAGAAATCCTGAAATCAAGGAATTGTTCCTTTTCCCCTTCCCATTTGTACCGTATGTGAACATTTTTACGGTAATCAATCATCTCTGCAGAATAGGAAGTTTTACCCCAGGTAAAAACGTATCTTCCATTTTCATTCAGAGTGATTTTATCAGCAAACCATTGGGATAATCCATCGGGGGTGCTGATTAACTCATAGATTTCATGAGCACGGGCGTTTATTTCAAACTCCTGTGTAAAATGTTTTTTTCCGTTCGTTTTCATGGTGATATTTTGAATTAAGCAATGAAGATACGGCGGTTTTTTAACAAAAACAAGTTTTTCGTAAAAAAATTTTCCACATGTTGAAAAATCAGGTTGGTTTATGATTTTCCATATCAAATATTAGAAATATGTTCAACTCTGGAAATTAGTAAAGGAAGGCTGGAAGAATGGAATTTTGGAAGTAAAATATAAAGTATATTGGAAAGTTACGGCATTGTAATTTCTTTCAATAAAAAAAATTTCATAGATTTGTGCTTAATTCCGGCGAGGTAGCTCAGATGGTTAGAGCGCAGGATTCATAACCCTGAGGTGGAGGGTTCGACTCCCTCCCTCGCTACGGTTATAGGTATAAGGTATAAAGGTATAAGGTTGTTAAATACCCCTATACCTTTATAACCTATACCCCTATACCCCTATACCCCTATACCTTATACCCTACACCCTATTTCGATTTGTAAACCATCGAATTTATATTCATCCCCGCTCCTACCGACGCAAATACCAAAATGCTTCCTTCCCTCGAACTATGATTATCTAATTTACCGTTAAAAAATAAATCCAATAAAGTAGGTACGGTGGCTACGGAGCTATTTCCCAGCCATGAAATGGTCATAGGCATTATATCCTGGGGTATTTGCTTTTCACCAAATAGATTATACAAACGGTCTAATATTGCCTTGTCCATTTTGGCATTTGCCTGATGAATCAACAGTTTATAAATATCTTTCAGATAGATCCCCGCTTTTTCCATGCTTTCCTTAATTACCTGGGGAACCACTTTAAGTGCATACTCATACAATTTACGTCCATGCATTTTCAAAAATAAAAGATTCTCATTAAAAGTAGGATTAAATGAATGGTCCATCCATAACGCAAATGCCTCTTCATTGCAGTAAGAACGTGTGCAATGTGATAAAATCCCAACCGGTTCATTACTAACCTTTGATTCTACGATTGTCGCACCGGCACCATCGGCATAAATCATTCCGTCCCGGTCATGTGGGTCAATGACTCTGGAAAGTGTTTCAGCGCCAATGACCATAATTTTTTTGGCATCTCCTGATTTAATAAAGTAATCAGCTTGAATCATACCTTGAAGCCAGCCCGGACATCCAAAAGGTAAGTCATAAGGAATGCAACCTGGATTATGAATTCCAAGCTTATGTTTTACCCTTGCCGCAAGCGTGGGTACAAACTCAGAACGCTTATTGTTCGCCTGAATATCCCCAAAATTATGGGCGACTATAATATAATCAAGTTGCTCCGGGTCAATTCCGGAAGATGAAATGGCACTTTTACCTGCTGAAAAAGCAATATCTGACGTTACTAAATCGTCAGTGACATATCTCCGCTCACTTATTTCAGTGATTTTCTCAAACTTGCCTATGATCTCCTGATTATTGTTTTCGAATTTATTGCCATTCAAGTCATAAAATTCATTTCCTAAAAAGTCATCATTATGTACTTTTCGCGAAGGGATGTAACTACCGGTCCCGGTAATTACAGAACATATAGAGTTTTTCAAAATTTGTGAATTGTTATAAATTTTTTGCAATGTATTAAAAAAAGATGACAATTACAAATAGTGAATTATAAAAAACATGACTTTTCTCATTCTTTTAGGAATGATATGTGAGGAAATTTGGGGAAAAATTTCATCTTTTTGAGATTAAAAAAACCTTTATCATTTTTTATGAGTTATTCCATCGGGATAGATATAGGCGGAACTTTTACGGACATAATGTGTGTTTCATACGAAGGAACAGCTATCATCCATAAGATTTTATCAACACCTCAAGACTCCTCCATAGGTTTTATTAACGGGTTAAAGGAAATTGCTGAACTCTCCGGAAAGCCATTTAATAATTTTATTGCTGAGATTGATACCATAGTACACGGCACTACGGTTGCCACCAATGCACTTCTAACCTCTAAAGGTGTAAAAACTGCTTTAATTACAACTAAGGGATTCCGGGATGCTCTTGAAATGAGAAGAGGAATCAGGGAAGAGCAGTACAACAATAATTTTAAAAATGTTGCCCCATTAGTGCCTCGGTATTTACGATTTACCGTAAATGAAAGAATTGACTCAAAAGGAAAGATATTAAAAAAATTAAATGAAAAGGAATTGGATTTAATTATAGAAAAAATTAATTCAGAAAAAGTTGAATCTGTGGCTATCTGTTTTATGAGTTCCTATAAAAATCCAATCCACGAAAAAAAAGTTGCATTATATCTTCGAAAGAAACTAAAAAATGTATTGTTTTTTCCTTCCTGCGAGATTTTACCTTCTATCCGGTTCTATGAAAGAATCAGCACGACTGTGGTTAGCGCATACCTTGGTCCTATTGTTGGAAATTATTTAGATAATCTGCTCCAAAAATTAAAAAGCATACGCTACGATGGGAAATTACTGATTATGCAATCAAATGGAGGTGTTGTTATTCCCAAACAGGTAAAAAAGAATCCAGCGGTCACTGTTCTTTCAGGACCAGCGGCGGGTCCTACAGCAGGCGCCTTTTACGCCTCCTTGCTGAACTATAAAAATTGCATTGCCGTTGATATGGGGGGAACCAGTTTTGATGCATCGTTGGTAACCAATAATCAGTGTATAACAAATAATGAGGGAAGTATTAATCGTTACCGGATTGCACTTCCATCCCTTGATATAATTACTATTGGCGCCGGAGGTGGAAGTATTGGTTGGGTAAACGAGGGCGGTTTATTGCAGATGGGACCGCAAAGCGCAGGAGCGTTACCAGGTCCTGCTTGTTACAACCAGGGAGGGGAAAAACCAACATGCACCGATGCTGATTTGATTCTTGGATATCTTAACCCGGAATTTTTTGCCGGAGGAAAAATAAAGTTGAATGTAAAAAAAGCAATAAATGCCATTAATACCAAACTGGTTCCGGGTTTATCATTATCTGCGTTGGAAATTGCCGCCGGAATGTATAAGGTCATTAACAGTAACATGGCTCAAGGGGTGCGGCAGGTTTCAGTGGAACGAGGATATGACCCGAGAGAGTTTTTGTTTATTGTAGCTGGAGGTGCCGGTCCCATTCATGCTTCTGAAATTTGCACGGAACTGGAAATTCCTATGTTCCTCGTTCCAAATGTATCCTCCGTTTTTTGTGCGGCTGGAATGTTGTTGGGTGATTTGAAACATGATTTTGTCCGTTCTTATTTTTCAACCTTTGCCAACCTAAACCGGAAAAAATTTTTAAATTTATTTACTTCTATGGAAACAGAGGGAATAAAAATCCTGATGGAAGAAGGCATTGATAAAAATAACATCAGCAATTTCCCTGTATTGGATATTCGATATACCGGACAATATCATGAAGTATCGTTGGAAGTAAAATGGGAGGATGTAATTAATTATGAACTTGAAAAAATTTCAGATGATTTTCATAAAGAGCACAATCGCTTGTTTGGCTATTCGCTCAAAGATGAAAAAACGGGATTGGAAATTATAAATGTTCGTTTACGAATGATATGCAGAAACAAAAAACCTGAATTTCTTTCTGAAAGTAAAATGTCCGTAGATCCTGCTGACGCCATTAAAGGATTTAGAAATGTTTACATCCCGGAAATCAAAGAGATGAAAAAAATTCCTGTTTACGATGGCGATAAAAATATTTTTAATTGTCTGATAAAAGGTCCTTGTGTCATTGAAAAAATTACAACATCCATTTTCGTGAGCCAAAATTACGATTGTCAGGTTGACAATTTCGGTTCATTCATCGTTTATGACAGGGCTAAGTATCCGGAGGGGTATAGAGGTGTATGTAGAGACACGGTGCTCCGTGTCTCGGTTTAGAGATAACAATATGAATATAGATAAAATCTTAGTTTCAGTTCTGCAGAGAGGATTCAAATCCATTACGGATGAGATGAGCATCTCGTTAACAAAAACCACGCGTTCTCCAATATTATGCGAGGCGAAAGATTTTGTTACGGGATTATATGATGCAGAAGGACAAATGTTGGAGCAAACAGAAAACCTTCCCATCCTTTCTTTCTCATTAGGTCCTGTATGTAAAGAAATCATAAAACAATATCAGAATGATATTTTTCCCGGTGATGTCATCATTCACAACGATGTTTTCACAATGGGAAATCAAAATAATGACGTAGCGGTTTTTAAACCCATTTTTGTTAATAACACGCTTGTAGGTTGGTCTGCCGCTAAAGGTCATCAGGCAGATATTGGGGGCGCTGTACAGGGAGGATACAATCCCAATGCCACTGAGGTCTGGCAGGAAGCATTGAGAATCCCAGCCGTAAAAATATATGAAAAAGGAATAATCCGGAAAGATGTCTGGAATCTGATTTTTGCAAATATCCGTCTGCAAATGGTTCAGGAAGACATTAAGGCACAGATAGGCGCATGTACTTTGGGAGAAAGACGTCTTCATTCATTGGTTTCAAAACATGGATTGGATGTTTTTCATTCACACAAACAAGACCTTTTTGATTCTACCGAAAAAATAATGCGTTCAGAAATAAAAAATATTCCGAAAGGAACATACACAGGTAAAAGCATGGTTTATTATGATGGAAAATATAAAGGAAGTAAATTTCCAATTCATGTAAAAATTACTATAAGGGAAACAGATATAATTTTTGATTTTTCAAAATCATCCATTCAAACAAAAGGATTTGTTAATGGCACGTATTCCTCTACGTGTTCTGCCATTACACTTACTTTTTTGCAGATGGTAAATCCATCCATTCCTCATAACGAGGGCATGTTAAAGCCATTGAAATATATTGTGCCGGAAGGAACCATACTGAATGCTTCTTATCCTGCGGCTACAACATTCGGTAATCATTTGTGCCCGCAGATAGCCGACGCCATCTGTAAAGCGTTAGGTAAAGCAATTCCTGATAAAATTACAGCCGGTTGGAATCATCTACTCTGTTCATTATTTACCGGTATTCATCCTGATTCAGGTAAAAAATACGTGGATATATGCTTCTTAGGAATGAAAGGAGGCAGTGGCGCTAAAATGGGAAATGATGGTTACGACCATATAGGGATGATAGATGCTTCCGGAGGTGTTTTAGATCAGGATTATGAAATGTTTGAACATCAAACACCCCATCTCTTACTACAACACGAATATTTATGTGATTCGGCAGGCACGGGGCAATGGAGAGGGGGCTTGGGAACAGAAACAAAAATTTTAATGGGTGGCAGTGACACTACCATGGTTGTTTTTGGAGATGGCGATGTGGAGCCACCTTATGGTTTATTCGGGGGTAGAAAAAGCATACTTAATAAAATTGAATTGCAATTTAAAAATGGAAAAAAATTTGTGCCACTGAGTAAAGACATAGTACAAAATATTCCTAATAGCACTGTATATTATCAAATAGCAGGCGGTGGAGGTGGGTATGGGAATCCTAAAAAAAGAGAGAAAGCTAAAGTATATGAGGATGTCAGGAATGAAGTGGTAAGTAATAAAATGGCACGTAAATATTATGGATATGCAAAAACATGAAATCATATTTCCGGATGGATGGAAAAAACCAATTGGTTATTCTGATGGAATACTTGCTACAGAAGGAAAAATCCTTTTCATAGCCGGGCAGGTGGGCTGGGATGAAAATCAAATTTTTCAGAGTAGTGAATTAGTGCCACAATTTGAACAAGCATTAAAAAACATAATGGATGTTCTTAAAAAAGCTAATGGAAAACCGGAACATATTTGCAGGATGACTTGTTTTTGTATAGACAAAAAACAATATCTCGATTCACGTAGAGAACTTGGGAGTATCTGGAAAAAAATCTTGGGCAATCATTACCCCTGCATGAGCATGATTTTCGTTTCAGATTTATTAGACCACCCTGCGTTGATTGAAATTGAAACGACTGCGGTGATTCCGGAAAAACGCTGAACGTTAAATACATGGAAATAACTGAAATTCAAAAAAACATTCAAGCAACCTTTCGTGAATTTACAGAAAAGAAAGTAAAGCCGGTTGCGCAAAAATTAGACGTAGAAAAAAAATTCCCTTTGGAATTATTTAAAGAGGTTGGAAATCTTGGCTTTTTCGGAATGAGATACCCGGAAGAGGTTGGTGGCACCGGTTCAGATGTTGTCTCATACATACTGGCTGTCATTGAACTTGCAAAGGGTTCTATGTCATTAGCGGCATCTTGTACCATGCAATCATTAATGGGAACTTATTTCCTTTATCGTTTCGGCGATTCTGAAATCCGGGAAAAATATTTTTCACCGGCATTAAAAGGAAATAAAATCGGAGCTATTTGCATGACAGAGCCAAATGCAGGCAGTGATCTGATGGCAATAAAAACCACAGCAAATGTCCATTCAGACGGATTTATCTTAAACGGTCAGAAAACGTGGGTTACTTCCGCTCCTGTTGCAGATTTTTTTACAGTGCTCGCAAAAACTGATAATCATGAACAATTATCCATTTTTTTTGTGCCATCGCATTTGAAGGGTGTCTTGATTGGTAAAAATATTGAGAAAATGGGAGTGCGTGCTTCCGTAACAAGTGAAGTAAGTTTTTCGGATGTTAAACTTCCTAAAAATTATTTACTTGGTCAAATTGGAGAAGGAACAAAGTGTCTTCGCGAAATTCTTGCCGAAATCAGAATTATGACAGCGGCGCTTGCTATCGGAGTTGCCGCCGCCGCTTTTGAAGATGCATTGCAGTATTCCAACGAAAGAGAGCAGTTTGGAAAGTCAATAGGAAAATTTCAGGCAATTCAACTTAAACTTGCAGAAATGTCTGTACAGTTTGAAACAGCTAAACAGTATCTGATGTACGCCGCCATGCTAAGCGATAAAAACCTTCCACGGCAGAAAGAAGCCATGATTGCAAAGCTTTATGCGTCTGAATGTGCGGTAACTATTTGTGATAACGCAAGCAGGATTTTTGCATCGTACGGATACGCAACAGATTTTCCGATAGAACGGTATTTACGCGATTCCAGATTTACATTGATTGGGGGTGGCACCTCCGAAATTTTAAAAATTAATATAGCAAAGGAATTGTTTATATAAGATTTGATATTAAAGAGATAAAAACTTACCTGGTATCTTAAATAAAAAAATAAATAACATTAAACAAAAAATATTTAATTATAAACTAAATGATGAATACCAATTAAATTCATTTATGATTTTTTATTAAGTGTTTTATGTTAAATGTTTTTTGTTAAGTGTTTTTTATTAAGTGTTTTATGTTAAGTGTTTTATGTTAAATGTTTTTTGTTAAGTGTTTTTTATTAAGTGTTTTATGTTAAATGTTTTTTAATAAAAGGAAAAATATTTATATACTGACTATTTACAAAATTCTAAATTTAAAATTACAACCATGTTTCCAAACGCACACATCCCTTACGGTACCTGGGGTTCCAGCTTTTTCCCATCCTGGCAGTCCTCTCCTCTTGCAGAGGTAAATATTTGCCAGTTTGCCGGCGAATCCATGTCAAGAATTATGGGAAAAAGAAAAGTTTCTACAAGCCATCTCGACTACCTCATAATTGGGTCAACCATTCCATGGCATTGGAAATTTTGGAATGCCACCGTTGCCGCCAGTTGCATGGGTAAAAGAATTCCCGGTTATCAGGTGGAGCAGGCATGTGCCACCGGCTTGCAGGCAGTGATCATGGCAGGAGCTCAAATTCAAAGCGGCGCTTCCGAGGCGGTGGGTGTGCTCACATTTGATCGCACCAGTGATTCTCCGGTAGGAGTTTTTCCCGAACGCAGATCGTATCAAAGAACTCAAGCTATTAGTGATGTTTGGGATAATTTCGGATTTGACCCCGCCACCGGTAATGCAATGTTGGCAACTGCAGGTTTAGCCGCACGAAAATACAACATTGAGAAAAAGGAAGTTGACGAACTCACCAATTACCGGTATATACAATACTTCAATACAAAAGAAAAAGGATTTTTGAACCGTGTGGCAGTGCCACTTGAGTTATTGAATGTGCAGGGAAAATCCATGGGTTGGATTAACGAAGATACCGGTGTGAGAAAAATTGCACTGGAAAGTTTAAGAGCCATGCGCGAGTTGGATACATGCATTACGAGTGGCACTCAGACGCATGCTTCAGATGGCATGGCAACTCTTTTGGTAACCACTGAATCGAAAGCAAGAGAAATCAGCACTAAACCGGAGATTAAAATATCTTTTGTTGGTAAATCGGAAGTAAGAACAAAACCAGGTCTGATGCCGGAAGCACCTGCTCTTGCCGTTCAGAAATTATTGACACAAATCAATTTAAAGATGGAGGACATGAAAGTGATAAAAAATCACAATCCCTTTGCTGTAAATGATGCCATTTTTTCAAAACTTTTAAATTATGATTGGAAGAAAATGAATAACACCGGTTGCCCTTTGGTTTGGGGACATCCACAGGGTCCTACACTTACTCGTGTGCTGATTGAAGCATTTGAAGAAGCTGTGGATTTGGGTGGCGGCTATGTACTTGTTTTCGGATGTGCGGCGGGAGATGTGGGAATTGCGGCAGTTTTTGAAGTAAAGTGATTCGTGTTAACTACTCAGCACATAAATAATTTCCTTTTAAAAAAATAACACTTAACACAAAACATAAAACAAAAAATAAAAAACAAACTGACAATGAGAAACTCCATACGACAATCCACGCTCGAAACTCTGGGATTAGGAACCGTCCTTGAGATTTTTAAAAAAGGTAAATTACCTGTCACTGCAAGTGAAATGGCAGATAAGGTTTTTGGTAAATCACCAACTCGCGGTGCGTTAGTTATTTCCGGAGCAAATGGTATTGTAGGCGCAGGTAAAACCATGCAATTTGGTTCCCGTCTGCTCCCGTTTAATATCCCCATTATTGCTCTCGATCTCCCGGGCTCCCCCGATGGAATAGGAAAACATTTTTCTAATCTCAGCAAAACTTTTGGTAAGAATGAGGCAAATGCCATAATGAAAAATATAATAAAATTAAATTACGATGGTGCCACTGTCCCCGATACATTAAAAACCTATAACCCACGTTATCTGCTGGAAGCAATTCCTGAAATATTAAATTTAAAAAAGAAACATTATGAATTATTTAGAAATACATTTCCTGGTATTCAGATTTCATCGGTGACCTCCGGTTTTCCATCCTCTCAACTCGGTGTAAACATTGCTCATCCTGCATTTCCTCACGAGATTAATAAAATCTGGGAAATTGCAGAGCCAACTCCCTCCGACTTTACACAACTGTTATGGTCATTGGGATTAATTCCGCTTCAGGTAAGTGATCATTGGTCATTTGTATTAGATGTCTTTTTCTGCGGTTTAATGCTTGCCGGATTAAGATACCATAATAAATCCAATATGCCTTTCTGGAAAACAGATAAATACATCCGTCAACTACTGGGACCCAATCCATTCCGTGCTCATGATGCCATTGGTGCAAAGGGCGCAAATTTTCTAACGTGGTCGTGCTTACATCATCTTGATAAAAATTATGGAACATTGTTTACTCCTACTGCTGAATTGGAGGAACGGAAAGAAAGCGGACAAAACTGGTATCCTTTAGACCATTTCAGACCTTTGGTTAACTGGTCTCTCGATAAAGAAGAAAATGAAATATTTCAAACCATGATGATGGGCGCTCTCTTTCAGATGACATCTATTATGATACACGAAAAGAGATCCCATTTATCTTCCATGAACAGCATTGGAGAATTGTGCGCCCAATTTACAAGAGGAATATTATCAATGGCACGCAAAGCCGGCTATCAAAATATTATGAACACCGTGCAGGACTATCACAAACTTCATCCTGAGTCCGCTAATACAAAATGGTATCCCGATATATTTAATCAGATTAGCAGTTCAGAGTGGCAACAGCTTTATGTAAATGCTGAATTTGAAAATAATGCAGGCGTAATTACTATTAGCCGCGAAAGTTACAATCAGGATATTGACGATGAATTGAACAGGGCAATTGATTGGCTAAAAGCAAAAAAGGTAAAGAGAGTAATTCTAACCGGTGATTTTCATTTATCCACTCAAATGGTAGGGGCAGATACCAATGATTTCTTCCCCGCGTTAACAAATGCAAATGAAGGCGAAAGAATTGCCAGCTCCTGGTCTGCCACTGCAAGACGTTTATATAATGAATTTGAAATATCCGTAGGATTTATAAACGGTAAACGATGCATGGGTGGAATGTTGGAATTGATGATCCATTGTCATTATTTAATATCCTTGGATGACACTGTTTTAGCCATGCCCGAAGTGACACTTCCTGTAGTACCCGGAATGGAAGGGTGTCACTGGTCACTTAGAAAAACAAAACCTGAATTGCGGCAAAATATTATCAGCATGTTAATGGAGGGGGGATCTGTGAAAGCGCAAAATTCGGTAGGATGGTTGATTGACTTTTCAGGTTCAATGGAAATCGCTCTTAAGAAGACCTGGGAGATTATTGGAAACGGAAAAGAGGTGTTGCCTTTCCGGGAAGTATTCTCAAAACCAATTGAAAACATAACATTTAACGGATTAAAATCAGATTCTTCTTCCAATCAGAATATAATGGAATCAAGAAAGGCAATTGCTGATTGTATTATTAATTCCTGTAATGCGGATTTGAATGATGCACTCACCATACAGGCAAAACATTCGGCTGGTTTTATGCTCAGCAAATTATGCCGTAAAGGAAGAGTTGGAAGTGAATATGATAAAATAAATGTAAACTGAATTTTTTTGAGATTTTATATGAAAATACTTCTCGCAAAACCCGGACTTGATGGACACGATGTTGGAGTCAAAGTTCTTGCGCATGCTTTAATAGAAGCGGGATGGAAAGTTGTTTACACCGGCTTGCGTAAATCAATTGAAGAAATTGTTGAAAAAGCAATTAAAGAAAAACCAAATCTTATCGGATTATCAATTCTTTCCGGTACTCATCTGATTTTATGTGAAAGATTCAGAGACGTTTTGTTGGCTAAAAATGTAAAAATACAGTGGATTATTGGTGGTAATATTCCTGAGAAAGATGTAATTCCCTTGGAAAATCTTGGTGCCACAAAAGCATTTCCAACCGGAACAAAGATACAGACGGTGGTTGATTTTGTTAAGGGGCATGTTTGATGTTGGATGTTGGATGTTAGATGTTGGAATTTGGATGTTGGATGTTGAATATTTGATATTTAAAATAGAGATTATGGAAGAATTAAAAAAAATATTTCTAGAATCCGGGTTTGAAGTAAAACCTTTATATAAATCCAACGATTCAGAAGAAAATAATCAGGGTGTTAGGAATGAAGAGCCGGGTAAATTTCCATATACTCGCGGGATACATCCATTAATGTATCGCAAACGTCCTTTCACCATCCGTCAATATGCAGGTTTTGCCTCTCCGGAAGAAACCAACGCACGATTTCAATTTCTGATAAAAAACGGTCAAACCGGATTAAATGTGGCATTTGACTTACCTACTCAATGCGGACTGGATTCAGACGACCCACGTTCACTGGGAGAAGTAGGACGTGTAGGAATGGCTGTGGATACTCTTGAAGATTTTGAAATTGCATTTAACGGCATTGACCTTGACAAAATAACAGTGTCACTCACTATAAATGGATCTGCCATTGTGTTGATGGCTATGTATTTTGCTTTGGCAAAAAAAAGAGGATACGATTTAAAAAATCTTCGTGGCACTGCTCAAAATGACATCCTTAAAGAATTTATTGGCAGAGGTACCTGGATTTTTCCTGTTGACAAATCGGTGAAGTTAGTGACTGACACCATAGAATTCTGTGCCACTCATGTCCCAAAATATTCTCCGGTAAGTGTTTGTGGTTATCATATCCGGGAATCCGGTGCTAATCCGGTACAGGAAATGGCATACGCTTTTTCGATTGCTAAAGCATATTCCGATGAAACCCTGAAAAGAGGCATAACCATTGATGAATTTGCATCGCGTTTATCGTTTAACTTTGATATTTATGGAAACTTTTTCGAACAGATAGCTAAATTCAGGGGAGGCAGACGCCTTTGGGCTAGAATAATGCGGGAAGAATACAAAGCACTGAAAGATGAATCCTGCTGGATGAGGATGATTGCTGGCGGTGGAGGTGCAGGTCTTACTAAAGAACAACCTGAAAACAACATTGTCAGAACTGCCTATTATGCTTTAATTTCTGCCTTATCGGGGACTCAAACAATGGCACTATGCACGTACGATGAAGCATACACCATTCCAACCGAGAAAGCCGCTGAAATCGCACTGCGAACAATGCAAATTATGATTCATGAAATGGGAATTTGTGACACTGTGGACCCATTGGGTGGCTCCTATTATGTTGAAACACTTACAAATCAATTTGAACAGGAAATTAAAAAGGAAATGCAAAAAGTAGCTTTGTGGGGTGGTATAATAAATGCCGTTTCTACAGGTAAAATACAGGAAGCAGTGTCACAACAGGCATACCAAAGGGAAAAAGGTATCCAAGAAGGTAAAACATTGAAAGTTGGAGTAAATTGTTTTCAAAATGATGAAGAAAATAAAACCGTTGAGTTCCATCCTTACAATCAGTCAGCCGCAAACAGGCAAATTTTCAAATTGAAAGAAATCAGAAAAAGAAGAGAAATCACGTTAGTTAATATCACTCTCAATAAACTTAAACAATCAGCAAAACAAAATATAAATGTGATGCCCGATGTCATTGATGCAGTAAATGCCTACGCAAGTGTAGGAGAAATTATTCATGTACTAAAAGAAGTATATGGAGAATTTGATGAACCCATTTTCTTTTAGTTATGCCTACGATCCTTAGTTTAGAACAAGCGCTTGCTCTCCCCTACGCCACACAACGTTTCGTGCACTTAGGTTGGAGAGTCATTCGAATCGAATCTCCAGCAGAATCGGATGAAAATGCCGGTGACCCAAACCGTTATATAGGCACCGATTTAGGTTATCACGACTTACACTCGTATTTTATTGCACCCAATTTGGGTAAAGAAGCAATTACTATTAACCTAAGGACTAAAGAAGGACAGGAATTATTAAAAAAAATTATCCATGAATTGAAGGTGGATGTATTTATGTGCAATACGTTGCCAAAAAGATATAAATCGTTGGGTATTGATTACGAAACATTAAGACAAGTAAATCCTGAACTTATTTGGTGTGGTATTTCAGCCATGGGACCCTCCTACCCTGACCGCGCCGGATACGACCCTGCTTTGCAGGCGCTACTTGGTTTTACGTATCTTACAGGTGAAGCCGATGGTACTCCTGTACCTTGCGGTATTCCGGTAATTGACTTGAAAGCAGGTGACGAAGCATTTACACAGGTAATACTCGCTTTGATGGAGAAAAAAGATAAAAAAATTGGAAAACAAATTGATATTTCAATGGCACAATGCGCCGCATCGTGGTTAATTACTGCTTTACCGCAATTGGAATTTACTTCCAGCGAGGATGAATTATTTAAACGCAGTGGTAACGAGCACAGAAGTTTCATCCCGAGCAATGCATATCCTACAAAAGATGGGTTTGTTTATCTGGCTATAGGTAATGATATTCAATGGAAAAAACTTGTTTCAGAACAAAAATTCAAAAATCTGGACAAGACGGAACGCCGAACCAACGAAGGCAGAATGAAAGAGAAAAATGAAATTTATCAGGAAATAGGAAGTGTCACTAAAACATTTACCACTTCTGAATTTGTAAATTATTGCATGCATTTGAATTTGTCAGTATCGCCAATTAATACTATAAAAGAAGTAGCTGAACTTCCGTTTTTAAATAACAACTTTTTAAAAACCACTTTACCATCCGGCAAAGTTGTTAAATTGTGTCCCCCTTCCTATAATACGGATTTTCTCACTGAAAATAACTTTTATCTGAAATGCTCCCCACGATTAGGGGAAGATAATGCTAAAATTTTGGGATTGGCGTGAGTAGATTTTAAAAATTGATACATGTTAGATCAAACGTTAGACATATTAACCTCATATAAAACACCCAAAAAGGTATGCGTTTTGGGTAATGTGGCAGTGTCACGCGGTGCTATTGAAGCGGGAGTGCAAGGTGTATTTGCTTATCCGGGAACTCCTTCTACAGAAATCTCAGAGGTTTTTAAATACATTAACGAATATCAGAATCATAAAGAATATAAAAAGAAATTTCCTGTGCTTTCTTTATCTCAAATTTATTTTGAGTATAGCATTAATGAAAAAATTGCGTTGGAAAAAGCTATTTCTTATTCTATAGGAAACAAAAGCGCTTTATGCATCATGAAAAATGTGGGATTAAACGTTGCCTCTGATGCTCTGATGACCATACCGTATCAAACTATTGTGGCTCCATTGGTTTTGGTGGTATGTGACGACCCGGGTTGCTTTTCCAGTTCAAATGAACAGGACTCACGTTATTGGGGAAAATTTGCGTCAGTGCCATTACTTAATCCTTCCAATCCACAGGATGCTTATAAAATGACAAAAGAAGCTTTTGCAATATCTGCTGTTCTCAAACTACCTGTGATCCTGAGAATGACTACCCGTGTTGACCATTCATGTGGAGTAATTTTCTATGAACAGATAAAAACAGAGAATAATTCAGGTTCTTTTAATAAAAATCCTCTTCATATTAACATTCCATCACGTACTGCTCAATCTCATTCACGTTTATTACAAAAACTAAATGATGAGTTATTTAATAAATTAAATGAAAAACTCTGTCATCCAACTAAAATTAAAAAATCATCTAAAAGTGAACTTGGAATAATAGCGAGCGGAGTTTCCTGGAATTATATCCAGGAATTTAAAACTCATACTTCTTATTTGGAAAATATTCATATCTTAAAAATTAATGTCATCCACCCTTTTCCCGAAAACGATGTTGTAAATTTTATCACCGGTTTAAAAAGAATTTTAGTACTGGAAGAATTGGATCCAATAGTTGAAAATGAAGTCCGTATAATTATTCAGAAAATAAATCTGAATATAGATGTCTTCGGTAAAGGATTCAGTGTATTGACAAGAACCGGTGAATTTACACTTGATATTATCAGAAAAACATTAGAGGATTTTACAAATAAAAAAATAAGTACTGGAACAGGAATATCTATTTCAAATGGAAAAGATATTTTTTCTCAATTACCACCGCGTCCTCCTACTCTTTGCGCCGGTTGTCCCCATCGTGCTACTTTTTATGCCTTGAAACTTTGCGTTCCAAGAGATGATAATTCCATTATCTTATGCGGTGACATTGGTTGCTTCGGGTTAGGTGCTCTTCCTCCTCTTAAACTGATTGATACCATAAACCACATGGGTATGAGCATAAGCATGGCTCAGGGACTTGAGCAGGCATTGAAAACATCTGACAAATCAGAAAAAATTGTTGCGCTTTTAGGGGATGGAACATTTTTTCATTCCGGAATTTCATCCCTTCTCAATGCTATTTACACGAAAGCAAACCTAACAGTAATTATATTCGATAACCGCACTATAGGAATGACAGGACATCAGGAGCATCCCGGCGCCAGTCATCAGGAGAAATATAAACAGATTGAAATCCTACCCTTAGTAAATGGCTTTGGAGTTGACTATGCCGTTCAGGTTAATCCTTTTGATTTAAAAAATACGTTTGAAATAATTAAAAAAGCTATGGATACAAAGGGGATTTCTGTTATCATTGCAAAATCACCCTGTATTTTTTTAAAAGAGTTCAAAGAAAATTATGTTTTAAATAAAAAAATAAAAGTTGATGATAGTAGATGTAATACCTGTTTTAATCACTGTGACTTGAATATTTTTTGTTCGAAAGAAAAATCCATTAAGGGAAATCTTGCGCGTGCAAAAGCAAAAATTTCATCAAAATATCATATCAATGGCAGTGAACAATTATGTCCAGCTAATATTTGCAATCACGGATTTTACAATGCAATACAAGCAGGACGCTTTAAAGAAGCATTGGAAATTGTCCGGGATAAAATGCTTTTCTCCAGAGTTTGTGGAGAAATTTGTCACAGACCTTGCGAATTGAATTTTTCATTTACTAACTCAGAAAATTACAAAAGATTTAATGATACAAGCAACAATGTTTTTCAGAAACATTTAGAAAAAGTTCCTATCAAGAAATTTAAACATCAGGTAAGCAGTATAGAGGAGAATTTTGCCGATTTCTCTAATCAAATAAAACGGTCAAAAGAGTGCAATAAAAGAAACAAACACGTAGCCATTGTTGGTGCCGGACCATCAGGTTTAAGTGCGGCGTATGATTTAATTCGGGTTGGATACGATGTTACAGTATTTGAAAAACAATCACAACCCGGTGGAATGATTCAATATGTAATCCCCAGCTTCAGGGTGGATAAGAAGTGTCTGGCAAAAGAAACCGGTGCGTTAATTAATATGGGAGTAAATTTCAACTATAATGTGACACTTGGAAAAGATTTCACCGTTGAAAATTTATCAGAAAAGTATGACGCTGTCATTGTAGCTATTGGTTTATGGAATTCATTAAAAGTTGATATGATTGAAGCAAATATGCCCGAATCAAAAAAATTTGATGCCATTACTTTTTTAATGAAATACAATGATAAGAAACTGAAATTTAACAAGCCACAACGTTTTCTTATTATTGGCGGAGGAAACAGTGCTATGGATTCTGCCAGAGCCGCAAAAAAATTAAATCTGAAAAACAGTGTGACTATTTCCTGCTTAGAAACAAGAAATAAAATGCCTGCCTTTGAAGATGAAATACAAGATACTGAAAATTACGGAATAAGGATTCTTCCAAACACTGAAATAAAGAAAATTTCTAAAAGCAAAAACAGTTATTTTGCTTACTTACAATCTTACGATGAGAAAAAAGATATTGAAAAGCTTGACTTTGATTATATTATTTCAGCTATAGGACAAAAACCTGAAAATTTATTTTCTGATGTAAATACAGATCATTCCGGTAGATTATTAAAAACCGGATTTAAAAATGTATTCGCCGCCGGTGATATATCAGCGGAAAATCATATTTCACTCATAGGGGCAATAGGAAGTGGTAAAAAAACTGCGATTGAAGTACGAAAATTCCTGGAAAATTATTCTTTTGATTACGAAGGAGAAATTGCATTAAATAATCTGAAACGTTCATTATATTTACATTCGGAAATCTCAATAGCCAATAATATCATTTCAGAAACTGTATCGTTGGAAGATTCAACAACCATTTACGATTTATACCAACCCTGTGCAAAATGTGATCACTGTATTGAAAATTTTGGATGTCCGGCTTTGATTAAAGTGAACGGTAAAGTAAAAATTGATGAATTAAAATGTACCCGTTGCGGACTTTGCATTGACGTTTGTCCAAATGATGCAATTGGATGGATGAGTGTATAGCAAACTTATATGAAAATAATAAAAAAATCTAAAATCATAATCACCGGTGTGGGGGGGCAAGGAATTGTTTTTCTGACAGAAATTATTGTGGAAGCCGCCATGCGTGCCAGAATCAATGTTGCTACCAGCGAGATACATGGATTATCCCAGCGGGGTGGCACTGTTACGGCTGGAATAACGCTTGGAGAAGGAACGTATGGAATGGTAGAAGAAGGAGGGGCAGATTTTCTCCTCGGTCTTGAAATGCTTGAAGCGCAACGTTGTGTTAATTATTTGAATAAAAAATCTGTTGCAGTTATTGACAACACTTGCATATTTCCCTATTCGGTGAATGCCGGTTCGGTTCCTTATCCGGACACAAAATTATTTTTGAGTTATTTAAAGAAAAACATCAGTGATGTACTATTCATTGATGATGTCTTTAATGAAACGGAACCCGTTATGCGTAATCTGGTTGTATTGTCAAAGGCAGTGTCACACTCAAAATTTCCAATAAAAAAATCATTTTTTATAGAGGCAATCGCAAACAATTCAAGAGGAGATAAAAATAAAATGTTAAAAATATTTCAATAAGATGTTAAAGAACAAAATATCCATATCATTCAAATTAAACGGTCAGAAAGTAACCCGGGAAATTAAACCCTCTTTATTACTGATAGAACTTATAAGAGATGAATTTGGTTTGACTGGTACAAAACCGGGATGCCTCGAAGGCGAATGTGGCGCATGTTCTGTCCTGGTGAATGGGGAAGCCATTAATTCCTGTTTATTTCTTGCATTGAATATTGATAAAAAGGAATTAATAACTATTGAAGGGCTTGCCGGAAAAAATGAATTGGATGAAGTTCAAAAATCTCTGATTAAAAAAGGAGCGGTACAATGTGGTTTTTGCACTTCCGGCATGGCTATTTCAATAAAATCCATTCAAAATCATTTTTCAAAACAAAAATACAAACCCGCGAAGGAGGAGATTGTAAAAATGTTGGAAGGAAATCTTTGCCGTTGTACAGGATATGTTAAAATTATTGAAGCGGCTGTGGAGGTAATAAGAGGTATAAGGGTATAAGGGTATATAAGGGTATAAAGTTTTAACCCCTATGCCCTATACCTTTATACCCCTATACCTTATACCCCTATTTCCCTTTACCTTTGTTAATCTGCCACAAATATTCTATCTTTACGAATAATAATGGACGAACTCAAAGAACTATACCAGCAGGTAATCCTTGACCACAACCGGAATCCGAGGAATTTTGGCGCATTGGAAAATCATACCCATACGGCTGAGGGGTTTAATCCGCTATGCGGCGACCATTTTTTTGTTGACTTGATTCTTGAAAACAATCTGGTAAAAGAAATTCACTTTCACGGTCAGGGTTGTGCATTGTCAAAGGCATCTGCCTCCATAATGACTACGTTGCTCAAGGGTAAAACACTGGAGGAGGCAGGCAAATTATTTGAAAAATTTCACGATTTGGTTACCGGAAAAACAGAATCAATAACCACTGTTGAGGAATACGGTAAAATTGCAGTTTTCTCCGGAGTCAGGGAATTTCCGGTTAGAGTGAAATGTGCAAGTTTGGCATGGCATACAATGAAGGCGGCAATTTCAATAGATGGAAAAGTGGTTTCAACGGAGTAAATTTGTAAACTATTTATATGGAAACATCAAATACATCAGAAATACAAACCCTTACTAAAGAAGACGTAATTGGGATTTTAAAAACATGTTATGACCCGGAAATTCCTGTGGATATCTGGGAATTGGGACTCATTTATGAAATTCAACTATTTCCGATTAATAATATCTATGTTCGAATGACACTCACCTCTCCGGCGTGTCCTGTTGCGGGTGTTTTGCCAGGTCAGGTAGAAAATAAAATTAAATCGCTGCCTGGTGCCGGAACAGTTTCAGTAGAATTGGTTTTTGACCCTACCTGGCATAAAGATATGATGAGCGAAAAAGCAAAATTGGAATTAGGGTTTATGTGAAGGGAATTTTCAAATTCATTGTAGAGACACGGTGCTCCGTGTCTCTTCCCTAGTTTTCAAATTCAAGCACAATATGCCTGTAATCGAACGGCTCCGTATTTTTAATTAATTCTTTGCATAGTTCAAGAGGTGTAATTTCAGTATGACTGAGAAAATTAAATTTTCGCTCCTGTAATATTTTTTCCGGATAAATCCAGTTAGCAATTTCATCAAGTTCAATTAATACGGATTGATTATGGTTTTCCCATACTTTTCTTGCTTTCTTTTCAAAATGAACTAAACTATCAAGTGTTTTTAATTTTTCCCCTTCAACTGTTCTCACCAGATTTTTATCATATTTTATCATCACATTTCGTATTCGTTCATAGATTAAAATCAAATCCTTTTTTTCATCTTCCAAAAAATGCTGAAATGAAGTGTTTTTTTCTATAAAATAATTTTTTATCTCTGTGGTTGGAAATATTTTCTCGATGGGGATTTCGTGTTTTTCAAGGTACCCGTTTATTTTGGAATTCATTAAAGTAAATGAATTTCTTACCATTAACACAGGAAACGGAATGTTAAAGTGATTGAAAAGATTTTTTAACTGAAACCAATAGGTAATTTCATTTACTCCACCGGCAAAAACTATATTAGGTAAAACCATTTCCTGGTACAGGGGTCTGAGCAAAACGTTTGGACTGAATTTTTCAGGATTATTAATTAATACTTTTTTTATTTCATCGTGTGTAAATTTAATCTTGGAATTAAAAACATGAAATTCTTCTCCATTCAAAACAATTCTCTCTCTGAAATTTGTATCATTTAGAAATAAATTAATTTCACGGGGATTTACAGGGGGTTCAACAAATTCACTCAGGATTTTATTCTGTGCCAATACATGTTTGTAAGTGACACTATTTTCAAGTTCTTCCAAAATTGGATTTTCAAAGTTCTTTTTTAATTCTTTGGAGTTACCATCAATTATTATCAAGCCATCTTCCCCGAATAAATAATTAATGATTTTTCTCATACCCTCAGCTACGTTCTTACTCGACAAATAAAAATCACTTACCCATTTAATATTATTGGCTTGAGCAGGAAATGTCTCCGAAATATTTTCGAAAAATGTTTTTAGACCCTCCGTGTTAAATTCACCGAATGGTCCTACCTGGTCTGTATCCCAACTTATTTTTTTATTTTCTATATAAAAATGGTTTAATTCTTCTTTATCATGGTCTTCCGAATTCATCCAATAAACGGGTACAAAATGAAAATCAGTTAGTTTTTCATTCAATAATTTGGAAAGTTTGATGATATATGCAATTTTAATCAAAACATATAATGGACCCGTGCAGAAATTAGGTTGATGTCCGGTAGTGATTGTAAATGTATTTTTATCTAACAATAAATTAAGATTTATTTTTACCGGTTCAGGGAGGGTTATACCGGAATATTGAACTAATAATGTTTTATGCAAAACATCACGGTTATGATCTGAAAACTTTTTTTCCTGAATTTGCTTTTTGATTCCTTCAAGAGTTGGAGAATTATTATAGAAAGATGATAGAACGGGATCTCCATTCAAATATCTGTGAATAAATGATGTAAGATGGGGAGTGTTGTCTTTGGAAAGTCGGAAAGATTTCATTTTTTTATATTAAATCTCTTGCGTAAGTCATTTTTTAAACACAAAGACACGAAGACACAAGGTGTCCACAAAGTTTTTTCTTAGTGTGTATCTTAGTTTCTTTGTGTCTTTGTGTTTAAATTTTATTTATTTTTTTTGAGTTACGCAAGAGTTCTATTATTTTGCAAGTACCCCATAAAGATCAAAGTCATCAGCTGATGTAATTCTGATGTTTACAAAATCACCAATTCTTAAATAATCACCTTCGGCTTTTATCAAAACCTCATTATCCACTTCCGGTGAATCAAATTCTGTTCTACCGATAAAATATTCTTTTTCTTTTCTATCAATAAGAACTTTAAAGGTCTTCCCGATTTTTGCATCATTCAATTCACAGCTGATGCCTTGTTGCAAATCCATGACTTTTTCAGCTCTCATTTTTTTTACTTCTTCCGGCACCGAATCATCCATTGAATAGGAATGTGTACCTTCTTCGTGAGAGTATGTAAAAATACCAAGCCGTTCAAATCGTGTTGACTCAACAAATTCCAATAGTTCTTCAAAATCATTTTCGTCTTCTCCCGGATGACCGGTTATCAAGGTAGTTCTCAGCGCCACTCCAGGTATCTCTTGTCTGATTTGATAAATCAAATCTTTTGTTCGTTGAGTGGTAATACCTCTCCTCATAATCTTTAACATTTTATCGGAAATATGCTGTAAAGGAATATCGAGGTACTTGCAAATGTTTTTCCTTTCTCTGATTACCTGAAAAACGTCCTCAGGAAACTGCGATGGAAAAGCATATTGCAAACGAATCCATTCCAGATTTTCGATATCTGAAATTTTCTGAAGAAGTTCCGCTAAGGTTCGTTTTCCATTGATATCAACCCCCCAGTACGTCAGGTCCTGGGCAATAAGAATTACTTCGCGAACTCCGTTTTTAACCAATTTTTTGATTTCAGTTAATATTTCCTGTTCAGGTTTAGATTTATGTTTCCCGCGCATGATAGGAATAGCGCAAAAAGAACAAGGTCTGTCACAGCCCTCTGAAATTTTAACATAAGCAAAGTGAGAGGGTGAAGTCAGCAACCGTTCCCCAATCAGTTCGTGTTTGTAGTCAGCGCCAACAGTTTTTAAAAGGCGAGGAAGATCCTGAGTTCCAAACCAATTATCTACCTGGGGAATTTCTTTCATCAGATCATCTTTATATCGTTCCGATAAGCAACCGGTAACATAGAGTTTATCTATAAGTTTTTTATCTTTAGCAGATGCAAAATCAAGTATAGTGTTTATGGACTCCTGTTTGGCGTTATCAATAAATCCACAGGTGTTTATAATGATTATATTGGAATGACCGTTGTTTGATTCATGGGTAACATTAAAGCCCGATGCTTTTAACTGCCCCATCAAAATTTCAGAATCCACAATATTTTTTGAGCAACCGAGTGTCACTACATTGATTTTATTTTTTTTTATTGATTTGGTTCTCACGAAATTTATTATTAAATAGTAATTGATCGGAACCCACACAATTAAACCATAAATTGAATAGGAAAAAAATTTTAGCCACTGATTACACGGATTAAAATAGTATTAGGTTTTTTTTAACATTATCTGTGTAATCTGTGGCAAAAAAAAATGTGCTAAATAGTTACAAATTTTTTCTTAAAATTCCTTAAACAATGATTCCACAAATTCATTTCTGTTAAAAATCCTCAGGTCTTCTGCCTTCTCCCCTACTCCAATGTATTTTACGGGTATTTTAAACTGATCCGAAATACCCAAAATCACTCCTCCTTTGGCTGTGCCATCTAATTTTGTGACAGCAAGGGCATTTACATTTGTTGCTTTTGTAAATTCAATGGTTTGCTGAAAGGCATTCTGACCGGTGCTGGCATCCAATACCAAAAGAACTTCATGGGGAGCGTCTGGAATTATTTTTTGCATTACCCGTTTGATTTTATTCAATTCGTTCATTAAATTTATTTTAGTATGCAAGCGGCCTGCTGTGTCAATAATAATTACATCTGCGTTTTCTTCCTTGCCCTTTTTTACGGTTTCAAACGCAACAGAACTGGGGTCTGCATTCATACCTTGTGCCACAAGAGGGACATCAATTCTTTTTGCCCAGATAGTCAACTGGTCAACCGCCGCCGCACGGAAAGTATCCGCCGCACCCAGAATGACACTCTTACCGGAATGTTTAAAGTAATGCGCTAATTTTCCTATCGTAGTTGTTTTTCCAACTCCATTTACACCAACTACCATAATGACTAAAGGTTTCTGGATGTTTGTTTCATTTGCTTGCACGGTATTCTCTTGCAAGAGCGCCACTACTTCTTCTTTCAAATACTTATTTAATTCGCCGGTAGATATATATTTTTCTGTTTTAACCCTGTTTTCAATTTTTTTTATGATACGCAAAGTGGTTTCCACACCTACATCGGCAAGAATCAATTGCTCCTCAAGCCGGTCGAGGACTTCATCATCTATCTGTGATTTTCCAAGTACAACTTTTTTTAAAAGAGAAAATAAATTTTGACGGGTTTTTTCAACACCGGATTCGGGGGTTGACGTTTTTTTAAAAATATTGAAAAGGGACATTGATTGAGCCAATTGGCTTGTTATTTTGTTGTCTTTGCGCCAAGCTGATTTCCTAATTTTTCAAATTCTAGGTCGTTGGGCTCCCAAAGTTCTAATTTATTTCCTTCAATGTCCAGAATATGAACAAATTTACCGTATTCAAAAGTTTCAATGGTGTCCGTAACGGTTACCCCACTCTTTTTTAACTCTGCAACAAGCGCCTCCATGTTTTCGACCCTGTAATTTATCATATAGTCCTTTGTTGAGGGTTCGAAGTATTTTGTTTTTTCATTAAACGGACTCCATTGCGTAAATCCTTTTTTGGAAGTATCTGCTCCTTGACGCCATTCAAAAACCGTCCCATATTGATTTGTATTTAAACCAAGATGTGTTTTATACCATTCTTTCATTTTGTTAGGGTCTTTACACTTAAAGAAGATACCCCCGATTCCTGTAACTTTTTTCATATTTGTTTCTTTGTTTGATTCTTTGGTGATAATATTATCGAATGCGATGCCCAGAAAGAATGAGGCGAAAATTATTAAAACGATTAATGTTGGCTTTTTCATGTTTTATTTGATTGTACTATTCAGGTAAGTTTATTTCTCACAAAAAATATGTCACGCAAAGGCGCAAAGTGGGCAAAGCATTAAGTTCGTAGAGAACTTTTTTTATGCTGAGTAGTTACATTTGATTTATTGATAACTCAATAATTTACTGAAGCGTTGCGATTTATTTTTGTTGTTACATAAAATATATGCTAAATATGAAATTTTCTCTGCTTATGTAATCGGAGAAAGACAGTTTGTAAACAAAATTCCTTATAAATTTTCTGTAAATTTAGTAAATAAAAATCAAATTCTACCAAAGGAAGATTAAGTGAAACACTAATATAATTGCTTTTTCTATGGACTCAACTAACCTTAGTTGCTATCAGCATACTCTACTTCTTATTTTTCACCGCATATTACAATTGCATTCGAATCCAAATCAATTTTGCCATTATAATTTTTATGACTCACTTTGTCAAGCACTTTCTGTTTTATTTGTTGCTGAAGCGCTTTGTCAGCATTAAAGAATGCAACAGGCGATGCAACTTCAGTTATGAAACTCCAAAAGGATGTGCTATTTTCGAATGACAGTTTACCTTCAACTTCTTTCTGCTGTATGTTTTTTAATCCGGTATTTGCAAAAAGCTCAACCATTAAACCAGGCGGTGAGCATCTAAATATTCCCGGTGCACCGGCGACAGGCGGTGTTAATTGCAACATCGTAATCATCGTTTGCATTGATGTTGAAACCCATGCATTTTTTTCAGGAATATTCCATACGGCAGCAACAATACGACATCCTGGTTTTAAAACGCGAATCATTTCACTCAATGCAAGATTCATATCTGGAAATAAGTTAAAGCCCAGCCGGCTAGTGATAGCGGTAAATGTTTCATTTACAAAAGGAAGCGCCGAAACATCGCAACAAATAGTATCAAAATTTTTAATGCCGCGTTTCTGAGCATTTTCTTCAGCAACTGCAAGCATTTTTTCTGAAAGATCAGTGCCTGTAACTTTCCCACTTTCCAAAATTGAAGCTATGGTCAGTCCCGGCTCTCCGGTACCTGTTGCAACATCCAGAACTATATCATCATCTTTCAGGATCAGCATTCTTATCATTTCGTCACTCATCGGCTTCAGGAACTTCATATTTATGACATCCCATTTTTTCCATCCGGCAGAAGATTTATTCCACGCTTCTTTTTGTACTTCTCTGATTTTTTCGAGTTGAGGTTCCATATTTTTTATTTTGATTATCCTTATTGGATTTCACTGCCGTTTGTTCGAAGTGCAAGAGTTGACAAAAATGCAAGTTCCGTCATAAAACTACCTTTCACCAGCAAAAATACAAAAAAACCGGATAGCCCCGTTAGCGTCTTATTGTGTATTTCTTTATCATAATTTTTCTCGTTGCCGGTAAATTTTATTACAATGAATGCTAAAGCAAAACCAGTTTCAGGTGAGTTTATAGTTGCCGTCTATAAGCGTACACCGACAAAATAATTTGTTTGATTTTTTGAATTTCCAAAATTTACTTCATACCTCATTGCTTCTAAATCCCAAACATCCCATAACAAATCTTTCTGTTTTTCTTAATAAAATAATTCTCGTAATTGGTAATAATCTCACGCGCTGGTCCTGAAATATCGGAGTTATGAATATCATAAGAGTGTTTTATAGCTTTAAACCCACATTCAGTAAAACTATTAAGTGAATATTCAAAAAGTATTGAATCGTCTGTTTTAAAATGAATGATCCCGCTCTTTCGCAAAATATTCAAATATTTCTTAATATAAAAAGGAGAAGTCAACCGCCTGCCTTCTTTCAGAGGAAACGGGTCAGGAAATGGAATCCATATTTCGGTGACTTCATCTTTTCCAAAGTGCTCGTCTAATTTGTATATCGGGCAACGTAGAAAAGCGGTATTCAGTATAGTTAACTTTTCAGAATAATTACTCCCAAACCATAATCTTGCGCCTTTAACATCCACGCCGATAAAATTTCTCGCCGGTTCTTTTAGCGCTAATTGAGTAGTATATTCCGCTTTACCACACCCTAATTCCAACACAATTTCACCCTTGTTTGAAAAATATAATTCATTCCATTTCCCTTTCAGTTTACCAAAAAATTCTTTGCCGGGTTCAATGAGGTTTTTACGTTGCTGATTTTCTAAAAAGCGTATGAGTTTTTTGCGAGGCATGGGTTGGATATTGGATATTCATTATTATTATTTTTTTTGTAACTATTCAGTACTCATTAATTAAACCACTAATTGAACAAGAAAAAAAATTTTAACCACTGATTTCACTGATTAAAAACAGTTTTAAGATTTTTAATAACAATAATCCGTGTAATCTGTGGCAAAATTGTATTTTTTCATTTTGGACTGAGCAGTAATATTATTTTTTTCTAAGAAACTTCATCGTCCTTTCTTCCTCACTGTCTTTTTCGGGTATAAAATCATACGTCCATTTTACCAACGGTGGCAAACTCATCAATATTGACTCTGCACGCCCAGCGGTTTCCAGTCCGAATTTTGTACCTAAATCATACACCAGATTAAATTCGACATACCTACCTCTCCTGAAAAGTTGAAATTCTTTATGCTTTTCATTAAATTTTTTATAACGGTTTGCTGATATCAACGGAAGATAGGCAGGAAGAAAATAATTTCCAATACCTTTAATAAATGGATAAAATTCCTGAGCAGAACCCGCATGCTTACTTCCTAATTTATCGAAAAATATTCCACCGGCACCGCGTTTTTCCTTGCGATGGGGAATAAAAAAATATCTGTCAGCAGATCTTTTAAATTCCGGATAAAATTTTTTATTAAATGTGTCGCAGATTTTTTTTAATCCTAAATGAAAATTTTTCACTTCGGTTACATTTATATATACCGGCGTAAGATCCATACCGCCGCCAAACCAAGAACTTCCATTTTCCAATTCAAAATACCGGAGATTAGCATGTATAATCGGAACGAATGGATGAAAAGGATGTATGACTATTGAAATGCCAGTCGCAAAATAGTTGATCTGAGGGACATTAAAATCTTTTGCAATCCGTTCAGGTAATTTACCCGAAACAGCAGAAAAATTTACTCCTCCTTTCTCTATTACATTGCCATTAAGCATGACACGGGTTATGCCGCCGCCTCCTTGCTGTTTTTTCCATTTGTCCCTGCTAAATTTGCTTTTACTATCCGTTTGGGAAAGTTTTTTGCAGATTTCAGATTGCAAGGATTTAAAATAATTCTTTACCTGATTGCGAAAATTTGTCATTGTGGGGAAATTTGTTTGGTTACGGTTTATCCCATTCGCGTCAACTTAAAAGACCTCACCCCAACCCCTCTCCAAAAAAATGGAGAGGGGTGAGAGATTTATTGAATTTTATGCTGTTATATTGAAATCAAAATTTTCATGTACGCTTTATTTAGGGCTAAAATTATATAATTCTGATTGAATTCCTCTTTTTTTCATAATTTCGCTCACCGTTATGCCCGACAAGGAACTACTAATCAAAGCATTCCGGCTGATGCAAAATTCAGCGGCAATGACCAATACGTATGAGGCAAACCGTCCTCTGTGTAAATACGTGCATGCAACATCGCGCGGGCATGAGGCAATTCAGATTGCGGCAGGATTACAACTTAAACCGCATGATTATGCCTCCTTTTATTACCGTGACGATGCCATGCTCCTTGCCATTGGTTTCTCTCCTTACGAATTAATGCTCCAGCTTCTGGCTAAAAAAGATGACCCATTTTCGGGAGGAAGAGTTTATTATTCTCATCCATCGGTGCGGCGAAATGGCTTTCCTACAATTCCCCATCAAAGTTCTGCCACAGGCATGCAGGCAATTCCTACCACCGGGATGGCTCACGGCATTTCTTACCTTGAAAAAAAGGGATTGTTAAAAACTCAGGAAAAACCTGTTGTTATATGCTCGCTGGGCGATGGAAGTGTCACCGAAGGAGAGGTCTCCGAAGCCATGCAGGAGGCAGTACTTCATCAACTTCCCATCATATATCTGATTCAGGATAATGACTGGGGAATTTCTGCAAGTTCATCCGAAATGCGATGCATGGATGCTTACGAATTTGCCGCAGGATTTAAGGGGTTAAAAAGAGTGAGAGTGGATGGAACTGACTTTGTGCGTTCCTGGAATGTAATGTCAGACGCATTTGAAAATGTCCGCAATACCCGACAACCCATGCTGATTCATGCCACCTGTGCCCTGTTAAATCATCATACATCTGGAGTAAGAAAAGAATGGTACCGTACCGATGATGACCTGAAACTTCATCAATCCATGGACCCGATTCCAAAACTAACGGAATACTTACTGGCGCAAGGTTACACTTCCGAAGAGTTAACTAAGATCAGAATTCAGTCAGAAGAAACCGTGACATTAGAATTTGAGAAAGCTTCAAACTCTCCGGAACCGGAACCCGGAAGTTTAACACTTTTCGAATTTGCTCCTTCTCCCATAAAATTCGAAAGTGGTGAGCGAAAACCAAAGGACGGAAAGGAAGTGTTGATGGTGGATGCCGCCCTTCATGCGATGGATGAATTAATGAATGAATTTCCTGAAATGATTTTTTACGGTCAGGATGTTGGAAAAAATCTCGGAGGTGTATTCAGAGAAGCGGCTACGTTGGCGCAAAAATATGGAGATGACCGCGTATTTAATACCGCCATTCAGGAAGCATATTTAGTGGGTTCCACAGCCGGTATGAGCGCTGTCGGAGTAAAACCGGTGACAGAAATTCAATTTGCAGATTATATGTGGTCCGGAATAAATCAATTGGTGTGTGAAATTGCCAAATCGTGCTATTGTACTATGGGAAAATTTCCGGTACAGACCTTACTAAGGATACCCTGCGGCGCTTATGGAGGTGGAGGTCCGTATCATTCCGGCTGTCACGAGTCATCTTTATTACCAATCCGGGGGATTAAAATAGTTTATCCTTCCAATTCAGCAGACATGAAGGGCTTACTCAAGGCATCCTTTTTAGATCCTAATCCGGTAATATTATTTGAGCATAAGGGAATATACTGGTCAAAAGTTCCGGGTACAGAAGATGCAAAAACCATTGAGCCGGACAAAAACTATGTTATTCCGCTCGGAAAGGCACGAGTGACACTTAGTGCCACTAACGAACAATTGAAAAAAGGAAATACATTAACGGTTATCACGTATGGAATGGGTGTTTATTGGGCAAAAAATGCGGCAAAAAAATATCCGGGTTCCATTGAGATCATTGACTTACGCACACTTTATCCGTTGGATGATGAAATGGTCTATGCCTCCGTAAAAACCCATGGCAAGTGTCTTGTGTTAACCGAAGAGCCGGTGTTAAATTCTTTTGCCGAATCGCTGGCGGGAAGAATTTCACGGGATTGTTTCAACTTTCTGGATGCGCCGGTGCAGGTGTATGGTTCTGCGAATCTTCCGGCAGTGCCACTGAATACAGGGTTGGAAAAGGAGATGCTTCCGAATGTTGAAAAAGTTAGTGGTTGGATGGATGAATTATTGGGGTGGTGAGGATGTGAACAGTGGCAGTGGCAGTGGCGTTTAATTATCCAATCAGTTTTTCTAATTCATTGTTTAGATTTTTTATCGCCAAATCCAAAGCCCATTTTTTTCTATCCTGCTCACCCACATAGTTTGAAACACTCCGAATTTGAATACAAGGCAGTTTGAATTTTCTGCAAACATAAAAAAATGCGGCTCCTTCCATTGATTCAAGGGCAGGACGAAAACACATTTTAATTTTATGTTTACGTTCAATGACAGAACCGAGCGTAATGGTAGTGACGGCTGTTAATTTTTCAAGATGGTCAAAATTAATTTTTTTATCAGGAAATTTGAACCCCGGAACAGGGATTGTAATTATTTCATTTTTAGGAACCGGCAAATGGGTCTCATACATTGGAATTATCTTAGTAGGTAATTCGATGCAAAAGTCACAGAAAATATCTTTTGTCACCTGAAATAATTTTCCGTGTTCTTTTACAAATAAAAAAGAACCGGCAATTCCTGCATTTATTGCCTGAGTGTATTTTTGAAGCGATAATAAACGTGTTAGATTAAATAGTGTATTTTGTATTCCGATACCGGTTATCAGCAAATCAAAAGAATTTTTCCGGTTGGAAAAATTTAGTACGTTTAAGCCGTTTTTGTTTTGCTTTCTGAATTTATATTTTGATAAAATCGGCTGAAGCTCATTCTGCGTTGCAGAAACAATTAAAATTTTCATGTATTTATGAATTTTGCTCTAAAACTACAACTTTTATTTCTTATTATAATTTTTCTAGCAGGATGCCACTCTGTTTCAGAAAAAAAAGTTAATAACAACATTCTTACCGATGACCTGCAAAGAGAAGTATCCGTCAATATTCCGGCAAGCGTAATATCGCTGGTTCCTTCCATTACAGAAATTTTGTATGCCATCGGTGCTGAATCAACTATCCTCGCTGTTTCACAAGCATGCTCCTACCCTCCTGAGGTGAAAAATAAAAACGTTGTGACAACTTATCCGGCAATTGATTATGAATCCATTTACAGAATTAAACCCGATTTAGTGCTGGTTTCAACTGAAATTTTTCAACAAGATATCATCCATAGATTTGAAGAATTATCTATTCCTGTTTTTTTTCTTGCATTTCACGATAAAAATGATATTTTTAAAGCGATTAAGAAACTTGGTGAGATAACCGGCAACGACTCAAAGGCATTACAAATTTCTGACTCCCTGAAAAATCTTCTGAATTCATTCATCAGTGTTCATAATCATAGCACCCATCCGAGGACACTTATTCTAGTTTCAAATGACCCATTGATAGCTGTTGGAAAAAATTCGTTCATCAGTGATTTATTAACGATTTCCGGTGGAAATAATATCATTGATTTTGATTCCCCGGACGCGTACCCTCAGGTATCGAGGGAGTTTATTTTAAAAGCCGACCCGGAGATAATTTTAATGCCCGGTGGAAAAAAATCCATTAATAAAATTTTTTATACTTTTCCGGAATTATCAAAAACCAAGGCGTATTTAAACAAGTCGGTAATTGGAATTCAATCAGAGGCATTTGTGAGACCTTCCACGAGGTTTGTGGAAGTGATTAAGGAATTGCACGAATATCTGTATAACGAGAAAAAAAATTAAGGTAATCAGGTTTATATGAAAAATTCTAATATATATATTTCATTGCTTCTTATTCCTGCATTCTTATTAATATTTTTTGTATGCTTATGCCAGGGAACCATTTATATAAACTTGTCAACTGTATGGTCGGCTCTAAGTAATTACGACCCTGAAAACAAAATCCATTACATAATTGTGAATATGCGCTTGCCTCGGTTAATACAGGCATTTTCCACCGGTGGCATTCTTGCATTGTGCGGTTATTTGTTGCAATCATGGATTGGAAATCCTCTGGCTGAACCTTATTTGTTAGGTACTTCCTCCGGCGCTTCTCTGGGAGTGAATTTGGTTTTTTTGGGATTTTTACCGGTTAGCATCGGGTCTGCTTATATAACTCCGTTGGCTGGATTTGCCGGAGCATTTCTTTCAACTTTATTCGTCATAAGCATCTCGATACAAAAACAAAAAATCATTCCAGGTGTTTTGATTCTTGCCGGTGTGGCAATTTCCGCTTTTTTGACAGCGCTTTTAAATTTTTTAATTTACATGAAAGGGAGTGATGTAAAATTAAAATCTCTGGTATATTGGGCGTTTGGCGGATTTGAAAATGCCAGTTGGAAGTATATTCCATTGACATTATTATCTTTGTTTTCAGCGGTTATTCTTTTCTATGCATTTCATAAAGAAATCCACCTGCTGATACTGGGTGAAGAAAGAGCGCAGAATTTAGGGTTGAAAACCAAAAATATCCGCCGCATAATTTTAATTTCAGTGGCATTTCTTACTTCCGTTTCAGTGGCATCGTCAGGACCAGTGGGGTTTGTAGGATTAATCATCCCTCATGTGGTAAGGGTGCTTTATGGGAATATAAACCGTTTTAATATTATTTATTGCGTACTGTGGGGAGGATTCTTTATCCTTTTTTGCGATGTTATTTCGAGAGTTATTTTCTCACCTTCCGGGCTTCCTATTGGGATTGTGACCTCCTTTTTTGGAGCGCCTTTTTTTATTTATTTGTTGGTAAGGAAAAGTAGTAGTTTTTAGTATTACCTTTGTAGAAACACGGTTCACCGTGTTTCTACGATATAAATACAAAACCCATGGTTTACATTACCCGCAAAGAAAATTTCTGTGCCGCGCATAAATTGTCTATTGACAAATGGACCGATGCAAAGAATCAGCAAACTTTTGGAAAATGCGCCAATAAAAACTGGCACGGGCATAATTACGAGTTGATTGTTACAGTAAAAGGAATTCCGGACAAAGAAACCGGTTTTGTAATGGATTTAAGTCAATTGAGCCGTATTATACAAAGGCAGATAATCCGGAAAGTTGACCATAAAAATTTTAATCTGGATGTTGGTTTTATGAAAGGGATCATGCCAACCACCGAAAATATAACCGTTTCCATTTTTAATGAACTCAAAAAATATTTAAAAAAAGCGAAGTTACATTCGGTAAGATTAGTGGAGACCGGTAAAAATTCAGTGGAATATTTTGGAGAACAAAAGTTTTCAAAAATTCAATAAAATTCATACCTTTGTATTTATATGAAAGAATACTATAGAGAGAAACTGAAAAATACAATAACTCATGTTTCAATTAATTGGTTCTATCGTATTTGGTATTATTGCCTTGGCTTGGGTAATAATGATGTTATATCAAAATAATAAATTAAATAAGGAAAGTAAATAAAAATTTTCCTGTTACTATTCAGCTCCTCTCATGTGCCGAAATAGTAAAATTTAACTTTCTTGTTGCCAAATAAGCAAGTGATTATTTTGAAAAAACATGTGAATTTGAGTAGCAAAATATTATTTATTATTTTTTCAATGTTTTATTTTTATCATGCCCGCCTCACGTAAATCAAAAAAATCCGAATCAACGGCATTATCCTCTCTTACTTCAAAGTTCAAATTAATTATTGAAGAGCTAGGAGAAGATCCCCAAAGGGAGGGATTAATAAAAACCCCTGAGCGAGTTGCAAAATCATTGCAGTTTTTAACGCAGGGATATAGCCAGGATCCAGCGGCAATGCTGAAGTCGGCAACATTTACCGAAGAGCATGACCAGATGGTGGTTGTAAAGAATATTGAAGTATTTTCACTCTGCGAGCATCATCTCCTGCCGTTTTTCGGAAAGGCGCATATTGCTTATATTCCCAATGGCAAATTGGTGGGATTAAGTAAAATACCCAGAGTAGTGGATGCATTTGCAAGGCGTTTGCAATTGCAAGAACGGCTTACAGATCAAATAAAAAATTGCATTCAGAAAGCATTGAATCCTCTCGGAGTGGCAGTAGTTATTGAAGCCAATCACCTTTGCATGGTCATGCGCGGAGTTCAGAAGCAAAATTCGATTACCACTACCAGTTCCTTTACCGGCGCATTTAACGATAATGCAACGAGAACTGAATTTTTTAAGATTATATCGGCGAGATTGAGCTGAATTAGTAATTTGTAGTTTTTACTGGTTAAATTTGTATCTTTGTGTTAAAATAAGAACTAAACATTGTTTAAAAATAATTGAAATGAAAACTATTACTTTAACAACACAAAAAACCAAAGATATTCTATTATTATTAATGATTGCTAAAAGATTAAATATTAAAACTGTAATTAAAAAAGATGAGAAAGAATCTTATGAAAAAAAACTAACTTTTATGAGTATGCGTCTATCAGAAAAATCTCTTGCAAAGGACTGGGAAAATGAAGATGATGAATATTGGAAAAACATCTAATTATTTAATTATGTATAAACAGGGTGATATTGTAATTGTTCCTTTTCCTTTTACAAATTTATTGGAATCAAAATTTAGACCTGCTGTAGTTATTTCAACTTCTGAAATTAATAAAACCAATGATATTATACTTGCACAGATAACTTCAAAAACATACAAAGATAATTTCTCATTCACTATTGAATTAGATAAACTTTCTTCACCTCTTGAAAAAGTTAGCCAGGTTCGATGTAATAAAATATTTACATTAGAAAAAGCTTTGATTCGAAAAATTGTTTCCTCCTTTGACTCTGTTCAAAAAAGGTATTTATTAAACAAAATAAGATCTTTCATCGAATTTGAATCATGACCAAGTTCATTTTTTCAATCATACTTTTGCCTATATCTTGTATAGTATTATTTTTTCCAGTTATTTCCTGCGGACAATCAGCACAGACCGGAAAAGTCAAATGGCTGACTTTCGAAAAAGCGATTGAATTAAACAAGAAAAATCCAAAAAAACTTTTAGTTGACGTTTATACCGACTGGTGCGGATGGTGCAAACACATGGACAAAAATACCTACTCCAATAAAACCCTTGCCGATTACATCAATAAAAATTTTTATCCTGTAAAGCTCAACGCCGAACAAAAAGAACCCATAAAATACAATGGTAAAACTTTCATTTATAAGCCCGATTACAAAACCCATGAAATAGCTCTTAATTTACTTCAAGGTAAAATGAGTTACCCTACTACCGTTTTTCTCAATGAATCGGAATCAATCCTCACAGTCATTCCCGGATACCTGGATGTACCATCGGTGGAAAAAGTTGTGAAGTTTTATGGAGAAAATCACCATGAAAAGATGGATTGGAAGGAATTTGAGAAGATGTATAAACCGGTGATGAAATAATCAAATTGGTCTGTCCATTTGTCTAAAAATTTATTGTAAACCTATATCAGGACGAGACAAGCATAATCCGGGTTTAATTAGTTGACAAATTAAATTTAAAAATGTTTAGTCCCACTGGTCTTGTTTCATGAGGGTCTTTGTGGTAAGAAATTTTACTATTATGTGCAGCCAAGATTTGTCGAGCTATCCAAAGCCCAATGCCAATTCCTTCTTTTGAATATTGTTTTGCATTTTCACCACGATAAAATTTTTCAAATATTTTATCTTTTTCATTATCTGGTACAAAACGTCCAATATTCTTAACAAAAATATTAATAAGCCCATTGCTTCTATTTTGTTCTATTTTAATTTCAATTACTGAATCAGGTGCAGAATATTTTATAGCATTGTCAAGCAAAATAAGCGGAATAAATTCAATGGAATCATAACATAAACAATCATCAATCCATTCTTCAGAAATTATTTTAATTGAAATCTCTCTCTTTCTATTTGAAATATGCGTGAACAAAATTTTCATTTTTTCAAAAAGTTTGTAAATATTTATGATTTTCTTATCTCCAAATTTTATGCTCTCAGGATTAATAAAAATATCTATCATTCGTAATTGAGAAGAAATCAATTGGAGAGAATCGTATAAATCAAAATATATCTTTCCATTATTTTTTAATTTTTCTTCAAACGTGGCTCCCGGAAGGTTATTTATTATTTCGTTAGTACATGAAAAAAAAAGTTTTGTGGCATTTTTAAACTCGTGGAAAGATGAAAAATTTTTTACTGTTGTTTCATTTTCATGTTTGATAATATTTTTTTCAATGGATTCAATTTTTTTTACGAATAGGATGACCGAATCCTTATTGCAAATCCAACTCTTCCTTACTTCTTTTCTTCCTTTGGGAACATTAGTATTTGATGAATATATTAAGCCATTTAAAACATATTTCACATTGTTTACAATAAGTAAAAGACAATCGAAACCTTTAGAACAAATATATTCCTTGCAATGTCTTGAATCAGATAATAAATGTAGGCAGTCCTTTTCCTTGCACTTTTTTTCACAAGTTATGTTTTGGGCTAACTCAACAGAAGGATAAAATTTTTGCTCAAAGGCAAAAGGATATTTTGTAATAGATTGAAATAATTCTAAATCCATTATTTAAAAAATTTAAAAATAGTGTTGGAGATATTAATTAACCTATTAACTAACTCCGTTTTATCTTCAATAAATCCAAGCACTTTATTCCAATCTATTTCTTTTTTGTTTTCAATCGTTCGTATAAGTTCTTTATTAATCTTCTTTATTTTTCTTTTACTCACATCATAACTTTCAAGAATTTGATTAAGTGTTTCAATGTATCTTTCAGGTTTAAATTTTGTGTTAATCAGGTTGTCAATAATTTTTTTTATTGTTAGAAAGTCGCTTGGTTTGTGTATCGTTTCGTCTGCTAATTTCCAAAATCTTGATTTGCTCAAATCATAACTATGTTGCGAATATGCAATCACAATTTGTGATCGATTATTTTCTTTTAAACTTTCTAAAACCCCTAACCCGTCTTCAATTGAAAAATCTTTCGCTACTCCTTTTATGTCAAGAACAATAATATCATAAAAACCAGATTCTAATTTACCATAACCTTGTTCTGCTACATTTTTCCATTCATCAATAGCGTATCCTTCTGCCCTAAAATATTTAGTTGGAAATCCCACTTCATCATCAATTACTACTATTCTAATGCGTTTTTTTAATTCCTCAAAAGATATAGAGGGTGTAATTTTTTTGACATCGTTGTGTTCCTTCCAAAGAAAGTTTATTGAAGAACCCGTTATGTAGTTATAAATTTTTGTTACACAAAAATTTAGTAACGAACCTCCTGCGAAAATTATAAGGCCAGTAATGATTTCTTCCATGATTTTTATTTTTTTAATTCATCAATTTTTTTATTTCAGCTTCTTACTCAAACAATTCCATCTGCCCCTTTACCACCTGCTTCACCTCATAAACTTTTGGTAAATTCACTTTACCCTCCATTTTTGAAAACAACTTTGTTTTGCCAGTGCAGAAAACCTTCCAACTTGTTTGGTCGGACTTTATGAAAATGAAATAATCCAACTTGTCTATTTCAAGTTGCTGAATATGTTCTACGGTAAACCTGCTGTTTGCCCAAAATCCAACTCCTATTTTGAAAATATGCGGTGCGTTTTTATCAAACCGGTTCACGAATTTTTCTATAGATAGTTTGTATGCTTTGTCGGACTTGTATCTACCAAGTTCGCTGATTTCACTTTGAATGGATGCATGAGTAAATTCCCCTTTATTTTCCTGTAATACCGAATGGCTTTTGGGTAAATAGGAAATGATGTCAATATATCTCCTTTGTTGTCGTCTACCGGTTCCAGCTTCTGCCAATAAAACCCTGTCGCCTTGTGCCCCCGGGTAACTTACCGCAATGATTTTGTAACCGTTCTGCTTTAAAACATTGTGAACGGAAATGTAAGTTATATCATCTTCGTCATAAGAAGTCCGATTTTGAATTGGCGTAATTGCAGGAAATTTTTGAAAGTCGTTACATGTGTTAAATGTTTTCCAGATGAATTTTAACCGGATTTCCTTATTCGTGTCAATGATTTGAAATTGTTTGGAAAATTTAAAAATTGTCCGCAATGCTTTATTCAGTGAAAGGAAATTTTTATAGAGAAATTGACTTAAATCTATCTCTAATTTATTTGTTTTACTTTTCTCATATTGCTTTGAGAGTTTTAGAAATTTTCCGTTGTTATGAAGCCCCGAACCAAGAATGAAGCATTGCAAATAATCGCTTGCTGTTTTCAGTCCCTTCAGTTTTAGGTATTTTTGTATTTCAGTTTCTTTTGAAGTGTCTTTATACCACGCTTCATTGTTTTTATCAAAAAGCATTTTGGAAACAGTGTTATCGCAAACCGTTCCATAATATGCCAACATTCCACGTTCCGGATCCATTGCGTGTCCGAAGCGATTTATTTTTAAATGAAGTTCTTTTTCTGTAGCTCTCCATTCCGTTCTGGATGTATTTTGTGTCTTTAAATCAGGCAAAGTGAATGAATTTAATTTCTCAATCCATTCACGGAAATATTTTTCTTTCGCTAATTCATTTTCAAACGGCACAATCCAATTTGAAAAATTGATTTTTCCTATAGAAACGAATTCTGCAAGCCGTCTCAGGAATAAAACAAGGTGCTTTACTTCCTCTGGACAACTCAAATAATTAGGATTGACAATTACATTTCCGTTCTCATCACAAGTCCAGTCGAAATGAAAAGAGAGTTTCCCGAATTTTTCATAAATCGCTTTGTATGAAGTCAGATAATTGAAATTCGTGTTTCCACCATGTGCGCTTTGTGATGTCTTATTAATCGGTGAAAGCTTACCATAAACACAATTATTTTCAATGGCTGCTACCATACCGTCAAACCTTTGCAGTTCATGGTCTTCGGTAAATACGGCAGTGGAAATTTCCAGTTGAAACAGCGGATATTCTGTTTCGTTTTCAATAATTGTTATCAAAATATCAGGATCTTTCAAATATACAACCGGTGCGACAAGTTTGGAATAAAAAGAAAAGTTACTTGTAAGTTTGACGAGTTTTATTTCAATCAATTTATTTTTGAACGCTTCGGTTTGCTCCAAAATTGGCTTGATGAAATGAGCCGCCTGTTCCAAACACTCGTAGTAAATTCGTATTTCTTTCGTCATATTTTTTCCAATATTATTAAATGTTCCTTCTTCCCTTTCTGTGCATAAGAAGGATTGAATATTTTTGAGTGGTTTGATAAGTCAGATGATAAAATATCATTGACTTTAAAACCGATATCAGGAGTAAAGTTTGAAATTTCTTTTTCAATTTTAATCAGTTCTTTTTTGATTACACTGTCTCCGATAACAATAAAGGCGAAATGACTTGGTTTTAAAACCCGTTGCATTTCCTTAAAGCATTTAATTAAGTCCTCATTCCATTTTTCTTTTTTTTCTTTCAAACTAGAATACTCCCGTCTTGAGCCGATTTCATTGTACTGTGCAAACTTTACATCCAAGTCAAGCCAACGTTTTCGGAACTTGTGATATAAATAGTAGTCATACGTATTTGCGTAAGGAGGAGAAGTAATAATTATATCAATGGAATTGTCAGAAATAAAATCAAGGTTTCTGCTATCTGCGTTAAATACCTGTAATTCTGTACTATTCTGAACAAGTTCTGAAAATTCTTTCATTCTTAAATTATATTCTTTTGTCCGTTTGATAAATTGCTCAAGCGTAAAGTAATTAGGAATATTTTTTTGAATGGCAGCAAAACGTGTATCGCTTTCCTGATTTGAGACACGAACGATTATTGAGGATAAAACTATTTTTAGAAAATTTTGAACCATTACATCATTCAGTTGAGCAATATTTGTAAGTAGAAATGTAATCTCTTCCGAAACATTTTGCTGAAACCAATGGTCTTGTCCTTCAATTTTTTTTATTGAAAATTTTGGTCTACCGTTAAATTTACATTTGAAGGTTAAATCTTCAATATTTGCAATGAAATTTTCAATAATGGAAAACTGCTTTTCTGAAAGTGGTGTCGCTTTTACTTGTGAAAGTAAAACAGATAAACCATTTACATCTACACCAATAGAGTTTACTCCGAAAATTCTCGCTTCCACCAAAGTAGTCCCCGAACCACAAAATGGGTCAAGAACGGTTTGTCCTTTTATTGCGTAGTCCTCTAAAATTTTCTTTGGTAGCTGCGGAGGAAATTTTGCAGGAAATGGATGTAATGAATGTGTAAGATACGAAGTATCTGCACCGTTAAAACTGAATACGATTTCTTTTTCTGTCTTGAGCATTATTTCCGTTTTCTGAATACAACAATGAATGAACAATTTTGATTTACATATAAAACACTTGGGTATCCCAGCAAAACTAATCTGCGTTGTCCGGTTTGGTCCCAAATAATTAAATCCTGATAAAGCCAACCCACCTCTTGTCCAACTGTTGCAAGGTCTGAGTGAAAAGGTACATAAGGAATTTTATTTTTGGTGTCTCTGTAATCCTTCACTACCCAACAAGAGTAACCACCGGGTTTTGTAACCTCTAAATTATCTTTGAGAATGTTTTTTATTCCTTTTAAAAAATCTTTGTAGGGTAGGTTTCCAAAATCGTGTTCATGGTCGCTGTATGGTTTTACAGTGCTGTTGTTTTCGTGTGAAATAATAGAGGTTTTATGTGTCGTGGTTCTGTCCTCAATGGATTTACGAATGAAGTCAGCATAAGGCGGGGAAGTAACTGTTAACTGTATTTTCTCTTTACGGATATGTTTTAACATATTACGGCAGTCGTCATTTATAATTTTGTAGTGTTTGTCATTCGCAAATAGTCCCTGTACCTCTTTTAACCATTGTATTGCAATATTTGCAAACTTCGGATTTAATTCTATCCCTACTCCGTGTCTGTTTAATCCTTGTGCTGCAATTACTGCTGAGCCAATTCCTAAAAATGGGTCAAATACTGCGTCTCCTTCTGCTGAATACATTTTTATTAGCCGCTCAGCAAGTTTTATAGGATAAACTGCACCGTGTTCTAACTGAAATTTATTACGAGGTGAAGAAAGGTCGTTCCAAACAGGATTTAAAATTTCTTTTTCATTGATTACATTTTTTGAAAGTAATGCCCATTCACTAGGGGTTAAACCATTGAAACCTAATTTAGATTTTTTTTCTTCTTTTTCAATTTCACGTTTTACTAAATAAGGTGTTGCATCTTCAGCGACAATGTTTATTTTTTCTTCATGTTCCTGTTTCATTTTTTCAAAGAAAGTGTCCCACACATCGTTTTTAATTATCCGTCTTGCTCCTCCAATTTTAACAGATGGGATAATTTCGTTTGAAATGTATCTTTTAATTGATACTTCCGAAACTTTGAGAATTTTAGATGCCTCTTTTATTGTTAAAAGTTCATCTGTCATTTCTTCTGTTTTCATTTTCGTTATAGTTATTAAATTTTTCGTAAAGGTATCAATAAGTATCACAAAAACAATACATTGATACAAATTGTTACCATAAAGTTATCAACATAGGGGGTGTAAATTTAGTTCTTTGATTTTTTGTCCTTCTATTAGCAAAGTGAGAAAGTGAGCAAAATGCAACATGGTGACTTTTGCAAAATTGTAGCCCCGGATTCAATTTGTGCCGGCTTTATCGCTTGTAGAATGTAAAATTTCAGAAATCCTGACCTGCTCGTAAATTAAAATGTCTAATTTTTGATGTTTGATATTTGAAAAAGGTACAATTGTAATATTCTAAAACTTCAAACAGATGTAAATATTTTTCTTCTAATATGGTTTTTAGAAGAAAAGAAAGAGAAACCCAATCTGGGTGTTTGTACATTAGAGTTAGAATGTTGCCTGAAATGTCACCCCATAATTCCCGAAAGAAACTTGCGGGATCAGTAAAGCGCTGGTTATGCCTTTTTGTTTTCTACTGCTTAACACAATGGATTTTCCCAAAATAGTCCCGATTACTCCTCCCGCAATAATATCTGAAAACCAATGTTGATGCAATTTGAAATTTGCCATAAAAATTGCTGTAACGAAGGAGTAAGGGAGCCAGTAATTATCATATTCCATCTGAAGAACTTTTGCGACTGCAAAATAGGTTGTAGCATGAAATGAGGGAAAAGAAGTACCGTCAAGTTTTATTCTGGAATATACAGGATGAAAATTGAAAAAATCATAAGGGCTTTTTGTAAATGGCTCACTTGCGGAACCTGAATCAGTAAGAAAGCGCTGTGGTCTGTTTCTGGCAAAAACGGATTTTAACAATAAATGGGAAATAATATACGAATAAGTCATGGCTTTTACGGCATTTCCGGCTACAATCTGTCCCTTTTCATTATTGATAACAACCGATCCAAAATACAATCCTGTAAGTGTATAGGAAATGTATGCATCTTTTCCGTGTAGCCATGGAATTCTATTGTTTGCAATAGCAATATCCGGTAATGGAAAATCAAATACAGGTTCAATAAAATGTTGTAGAAACGAAGTCGTGTAATTGTCTGTAATAATAAGTCCAATGAACCCTGTGGTATAAAGTGCTGTCCTTTTCCAGTTTTGTGAGAAGGCAAGCCCAACCTCTTTGAAATCATCCGGTATCGCCAAAATATTATTCCTGATAACACGGGTAGAAACCTGAAAACGATTATTTTTTTCCTGTTTATTCAGCGAGGAAGTATCCGATTGAGAAAAGCCATAAGAGGAAAATGCAATCAGAAGCAGAAAGACAAATTTTTTCATTAGTGTCTTATAAAAAATATCTCAACCAATTTTGGAAAAATATTTTCCCGCAGATAACGCAGATTTTCGCAGAAAAATTAATCTGCGTTTATCTGCGTTATCTGCGGGAGACTTGTTTGGTTGTGGTTTATCCACGTTAGGAATATAGTTAAATTGTTTAGAGATTCCAATCAGAAATTCCAAACTAATCCCACATTCGGCATAATTGGCAGTTGATTCACCCTTTCATATCGAATCCTGTCGAAATAAAAAATATTTTCACGGTTATAAACATTAGTGGCACCGGCATTGACCTCAAGAATGTTATATTTTGAAAAAATAAATTTGCGTTTTATTAAAACATCGAGGCGGTGGTAAGAGGGAAGCCGGCCCCCATTCAACTCTTCGTATTGGATTCCTAAATTTCCGTTTTCTTTCCACCAGTCCCCGCCAATCCCACTGTAATACTCAAGCTGTTCATAAATTCCTTTGGTACGTGTAAAGGGAAAGCCCGAACCATAATTCCAACGGGCACTGACTTCCCATCTGTTATTTTTGCCGAATTTATAAGCTGTAATCAGATTTACACTATGCCTTCTGTCGTAATTCGGAAAATAAGTCATCTTCCCATCATTTCTTTCAACAAACCCCAGCGAATATCCCACCCAGGCGTATTTCCGGTTATGGTCATATTTTACATAAAAATCAATCCCTTTAGCGATGCCTGTTTCAGTGATAAATACGGACTGTGATTCATACAAACGGTCACGGCGGACATGAACTAATTGATCATAGTCCTTTAAATATCCTTCGAGATTGAATTCAAAATTATCGAGGAAATCATATTCAAAGCCCGCGACAAAATGATTTGCCGTTTGAAGTTTTGAATCCACCTTTTTCCCATCAATATCGTCCAGGTCCTCGGTTTCTGAAAGGTAACCGGTAAACAGATTGACTACATCACGGTCGGTATCGGTGCCGATAATACTCTGAGAAAATCTTCCTCCGGCGGCTTTGATTCTGAAATCGGATGTAAAGGAATATTTAAGTCCTAACCTCGGCTCTATGTTCATGTGCATATAAGAATGATAAAATTGTCCGCGGATTCCCGGTTCAAAAACAAGATTTCCGCTTATTATTTTATAGGTTATAAAACTTCCTATTTCAGCCGAATAATTTTCCTGATTGAATTTTAATCCATTGATGGTAAACGTATTGAAATTTGTATGTAACCCAGTTAAATCAACTCCATATTTCATTTCATTTTTACCAATGAAATACGTAAAATCGAAAGCCATGTTAAATGCGCTGATTTCGCTATTTTTCGGCTGATAACTTTTTTCACCCAAGTCAATCCTGTAATCAGAAAATGAAAAGTTACCATTAATGACCACCGAATTTTCATCAGGTAAAATAATAAAATTACTTCCAAAGCCCTTGTTATTCCAACTCAGATTTAACGGGGAATCAAAAAGAACATCATCGGAAAAATTAAAGCCGAATACGCTGAATTTACTTCCACCTGCGGCGGCAAAGGTTGCTTTGCCATATAAATCGTTGAAATGATAAGGCAACCCGTCTTTATTTGCATACCGGTAAAAACTTTTTGAAGTTTTGTCAAGATAAGAAGTTCTTCCGGAGAGAATAAAAGAAGAACTGTATTCTCCTGGTACGCTTTTAAAGATAGGACCCTCAAGCATCAGTTTAGATGTAAAAGGACTCATAGAAAAGTTTCCACTCAGGTTGTTTTTATTTCCGTCTCTGGTGCGAATATCCATAATAGCAGAAATTCTTCCTCCATATTCCGCATTAAACCCTCCGGTATATACATCAATGTTTCTGACCGCATCAATATCAAAGACAGAAAATAAACCAATGGAATGAAAAGGATTAAAAATAGTCATTCCATCTAACAGTACTTTATTTTGAATGGGAGCGCCGCCCCGTATGTATAATTTACCTCCCTGGTCACCTGAAAAAACAACGCCCGGAAGTGTTTGTACAAATTGAGCAATGTCAGGGGTCCCTCCTACGCTTGGCAATTGTGAAATTTCCCGTGCCGATATAGAACTAACCGAAGTTCGCACCTCTACTGCCTTGTTAATCTTGTTTCCAAAAATTTCAACACTTTCTAATTCTTCAATGCGTTCCTTCAAAAAAAGTTGTTTTGTAAGTTTTTGTCCGTCAGACAGTTGAATATTTGTACGTAAAGTATCAAATCCAATATACGAAACTGCCAAAACATACTTACCTGCGGGTAATTTTGTGATAGAAAAATAACCATTTACATCGGTAGAAGCGCCGAAGTTAGTGCCTTCAAGATACACATTTGTAAAAATAACCGGCTCCCGTTTTTTCTCTTCATACACGAATCCTCTGACTTCGGCAGTATTTTTTGATGCCTCTTGTCCGGAACAAAAATTCGGAAAAATAAAACGGGTAGTAAAATAGAGAGCTAAAAGAAAATAATTTTTTTGTTGCAAAACCCTTGCTTTGAATTAAGAGTGCAAGTTTACTATTTATTTTTGTAAAACCATTGTTATAGGTATAGGGTATAGGGGTATAGGGGTATAGTGGTATAGGGGTATAAGGGTATAGGGGTAAGGGTATAAGGGTATAAGGGTATAGGTGTGTTCATCCTATTTTTGCCAATCCTTCACAATATCGAACTCTACTCTGCGGTTTTTCCGCTTATTTTCTTCGGTGTCATTTGAAACAATCGGTTTTGAAGACCCGAAACCCTGCGCGGAAACCCTGCGCGATTCAATATGACCTTTTTCCACCAGATAATCCTTAATGGCATTGGCTCTTTTAAAAGAGAGTTCTGCATTGATTTCCTGATCGCCATCCGAATCGGTATGACCGGAAATGGTAAGTTTATAGGTAGGATTATCGAGTAAGAATGTCATGATATAATATAAACTCTGAATCATTTCCGGAGAAATATCAGAACTATTCACTTTAAAATCTATGGCTTGGAATACAATTGGTTTATCCACATCCACAATTTTCGACAATAAGGCGATAATAGTGTCACCGTCCACCATGATTTCTTTTTCCACGCTGAAGAAATCATCTCCTTGAATCAGAATTTTATATTTGGCTTTATTAATCAGATTAAAACTAAAAGAACCATCGGATCTCAAATAACGCGGCGCCACTTCAATATTATTAGTGACATCAATAATGGTTATTATTCCCCTCATGGATTTATTGTTAGTGGAGTCCACTAATTTTCCTTCCAGAATGGTTGTGGCATTGGGGCGGGCTTCCATAGGAAGGGGAAATGAATAAATATCGAGATTCTGGTCGCTGTATTCGGAGCGGGCATAATACAGAAAGTCAGCTTTTTTATCAATAGTGAAATAATATTCCTCTCCGTCTCCATTAACCAATGGACCTATATTCATGGGTTCTTTCCATCCATTAGTGGCACGGTAGGATTTATAAATATCGAGGTTACCAAAATTGAGCAGTTGTCCGTTAGAGCTGAAGTATAAGACCTCATAAACAGGATGATAAAAAGGGCTGAGTTCTTTTCCGGGTGTGTTGATAACCGGACCAAGATTTTCTGCTTTTCCCCACTTTCCTTTCTTGTTCCGCGTGGTCATGTAAATATCAGAACCCCCGAACCCTCCATAACGGTCTGAAGAAAAATACAAGGTATTTTCATCGGGTGACAGGGAAGGGTGTGAGTCCCAAGCCAAGCTGTTTACATTTTCACCCAGATTTTTTATGTCAACCCATTTTCCGTTGGCAAACCGGGCTGAGTAAATATCGCAATTACCCAGCCCATCACTTGCATCGCATCGTACAAAATACAAAAGGGTTCCATCTTTATTTAAAAAGGCAGATCCTTCGTTTTTCTGGCTGTTGATGTCACCGGGAAATGGCACGGATGGTTCCCAAAAGGCATCCTCTTTCAGAGACAAATACAAGTCCTCATTCACACGATTAGAAACTGCATCAACATTTCGTTTGGAAGTAAAAACCAGCCGGTCATTTGCCGCATTCATGGCCGGCGCATAGTCCGGAAATTCCGAATTAATTTCTTCACCCATGTTAATAAATACTCCTCGCGGTGGGCGCATGGTATCAATGGCTTTGCGGTATTCTACCAATTCATAATAATAATCAAGTGGCACATAATTGTCTTTTTCATACGCAATCAGGGAATCATAATATTGCTGGATAATCCGGTTTTTTTTGTCCGGTTGATGACGTAACGCAATACGATACAATTCCTTGGCTTTTTCCATATTTCCGGATTGTTCTTCAAGTTGTCCCAGTTTCCATACCAAATCTATATCTTTTACAAAATTCATAATGCCAAATGACAACACGTAATCATTTAACATGTAATGAATTTTCTTAATATCATGTTTTTCCTGTGCTTTCTGTATAGCAGATAATTTTTTTAAGCTGTAGTGATAAGGTATTTTATTAAGATTGGTAAATGCAAGTAAATTAGGGGAATAAAACCGGGAAGAATCCTTATTTTGAACGGAGAGTTCGGTATGCTTTTTTAATTTGAGTCCACCTTTTTGAGAAAAGGAATTCTGATGAATAAAAAGAATAATTAATATACTATGAATAAAAAAAACTATACTTTTGGTAAAAGAAGGTGACATAGGGGATTCGGAGATGTCCGGTAACTATTGCAAATATAGTAAAAGTTTTTGTAGTAAGGTGGTTGGAAGACGGAAGACGGAAGACGGAAGATGGAAGTCGGAAGTCGGAAGACGAAAGACGAGGGCAGTATTTTATATGACTTCAAATGAGAACTAACATATTCACATTACTTCTGATTTTAAACCATTTGGAAAGTGTTTCCCAGGAGCAAAATAATGGTTTCACAAATTCATTACAGAAACAAATTCAAGCAGGGGGAATCCGAATAAGTTATCTTGAGGTCAACATGCCTGCAGAAGAGGCGAATCTGGGTTTAATGGGATTCCATAGCAACGTTGAATTTTTCAATAAACTCTATGCAGGCATCGGATTATTTTCATCTGTCGCCGGTGAGCGCGGCGGACTTTTTACCTTAGGCATAAATACCGGATTTAAACAACGATTATATCATTCCTTGTATCTTGATGTAAACCTCGTTTTTGGAGGGGGCGGCGGCGGACATTCGCCTGTGGGTGGTGGAGCGTTTATTAATCCGAAAATCGGAATTTATTATAATAAATCCGGTATTTTAGCAGGTGTTCATTACAGTTATTTTGATTTCTTTTCAGGAGATATTGCAAGTCCTGGAATTTCTTATTTTATTGAGATTCCGTTAAAATTAAAATTTGCATCTTATAACAAGATGAATCAATACGCAATAAATCAGGGAAAAGAACCTTACGAAAGCTGGAATGAAAGTGCCACTGTTTCCACTTTTATTTGCCGGTTCGATAATTTCTTTCCTTTTGGAAGTTCCGAATATACATTTGGTGAAAAAATTAACAAAAACCTGCATCTGGTGGGTTTTGAATACGAACATTTTCTTAAAAAAAATATTTTTTTATTTTTTCATGCGGACGGCGCTTATAAAGGATTTCGTTCAGGGTTTATGGATTTTTTCGTGGGTGCAGGCGTATCGTTTTTCTCATCCCGTAATTTTTATATGGTACCCAGAATTGCGTTTGGAGGCGGAGGCGGTGGGCGAATTCAGACAGGAGGTGGTTTATTGATTTATCCTTCTCTGAACCTTGAGCAAAAAATAAGTACAAATTTTTCTATTTCTGAAAATGGAGGATTTTTGATTACACCCTTTGGAAGTTTTAAGGCACTATCAGCAGGAATTTCACTTAAATACAATCTTTGCATGGGTGGCACTTTAAATCCGTTTAGTGGCACTGCATTAAATTCTTATCATTTTTTTGGGTTGCAATTTATCATTGAAAATCAGTCCTATCTGAAAGCCGCGCTACATTATGTAGCTCCGGAAAACACGCAACTGTTGTCATTGCAAATCAATGCGGATATCGGAAAACGATTTTATATTGCAGGACAAACTGCGTTTGCCTATCTTGGGCAATCGGGGGGATATGCAGAGGGGTTGTTCGGGATTGGTATCCATTCTTCTCCTTTGTTGAATGATAAATTGCAATTTATTTTTAATGGGATGACCGGAATAGGCGGAGGGGGAAATATACCAACGGAACAGGGGTTTATTATTAAGCCAACTGGTGGGATAAAATATTATCTGGGAGATCAAATTGCTTTATACACGTCTGTGGGTAAAATATATTCACCTTTTGGGAAATTAAATTCCTGGTCATTCAGCGGGGGTGTGGTATATGCATTTTCTGTTTTGACGGGGAGGTGAGGGGGATGGAGAAAAAGAAAGAATTTTTTTTTATCTTTGCAATTCTATGAATATTATCAGTTGGTTTGAAATCCCTGCCAGTAATTTTAACCGGGCTGTAAAGTTTTACAGGAATACACTTGAGGTTGAAATAGAATTACATAATTTTAATGGCATTGCTCATGGAGTTTTTAAAATTCCAGGAGAGCCGGCTAATCGTATTACCGGTGCTATAATTGATTGCCCTGAAAAAAGATCCGATAATGTGGGTCCTGTTTTATTTTTTTCAGCCGGAACAGAAATGGTTGAGGTATTAAATAGAATTGTTGCTGAAGGGGGCAAAATTCTTTTAAATAAAACCCTCATTCGTGATATTATTTCAAAAGACAAAGCAATAATTCCTAAAACTCTCATTGATCACAATGTGGGTTATTATGCCTATTTTTTAGACAGTGAAGGAAATAAAATGGGACTTTTCTCTAATTCATAATCAATGGGTTTCCAGTTACCTTTGAAGCAATACAAAAAATATTTCCATTTATCCTATTACTTTTTTTTACTCAGTATATTTTTTCAACAAGGGTGTTGTGATGACCCAAAACAGATAGGTGTCATTTTATTTAACGATGCGGAATTAAAAGTAAATCCCTATATAAAAGACGAAGAAGTAAAATTTAAAAACAGTTTGGATAGTATCTTTATTTATAGTAATGCAGGGAGAGAGATTATTCAGGATAATTGGTCAGAGTGTTATCATTGTGATAACGATATCGGATGTTGTTGTAATGATTATTACCTGGTTGAATGTTTAGACAGAACACGCCTTGCTAGTAATTATTTGAATTCAGAATTTGTGATAACGATTTTAAAAAATTATGGAGATTCATACTATTATAAAAATGAAAATTGTGGTGATGAAATTTATTTTGACTATCCCAACCAAATTAACGGACCGGAAATGCGAATTATCTGGAGATATCCTAAAGACACCTATGAGTATGTTAAATATTATTTTGAATCCTTGCCTTTGAATGCCATGAAAGAATACGCACAACAAAAGAATTGGTATCGTGAAAATTTAAAATTAGGAACAACCATTTATCAGGATGTTTTTACAATACCCGAAATAAAAAGTGACACAACCCTTTTAATAAGAGATACCATTTTTTATACTACAAAATCCGGAATTATTGGTTTTAAACATGCTAACGGGTCTGTATGGACTTTATTTTAAATTTCTTCATCTGACGATGAAATTAAACTATACATATATTTTTTTTATTTTGTTGGAATTGATTTTTCTTCATACGGAAACGTTTGGTCAGAAAGGTAAGGCACTCAATTTTGTAAATATAGATACAGTATTAATTGTTCTAACCAATGGTTCTAAAATAAAAGGAAAGATAGACAGTACCGACAAAAAATATATTTATGTAAGCACTCATTATCTTGGAAAAATTAAAATACACAAATCAGGATTTAGTAAAATAATAGAGTTAAAAGACATTTCTCCAATAAAACAAACAAAAAATGAAAAAGATACTATCCAGTTACCACCAGGCGAATTTAGTCCTTTTCAATATGCTATTGTCCCAAGTGTATTCCCGGTTAGAAAGAAAAAATTTTATTTTGAAAATACTATGATTGCCGTTAATACATTGAATTACGGATTTTCAGATTATTTTTCACTGGCTGGAGATTACCTGTTACCCGCCGTTTTTTTCATTAATCCAAGAGTTAATATTCCAATCAGAAAAGATATGTTTTTTGGATTTGGCTTACTATATCCTCTGTTAAATTTTATGGCACACTGGGAAGGTGGTTTAGTTTCATGGTATGGAGCAATGGGTATTGGTACTGAATCAGAAAATTTCACATTGTGTTATTTTAAAGACAAGACAGGGGAATATGCAGGTAGAATGGATGGTTATGCATTTGCATTAAAATTAAAAAGGAAAAATAAAGAATCGTATTGCCTTGAAATTATATATGAAGATTTTTACGAAGCTGATTTTTTTGATGACTTATATATTTTAGCCACTGTTCATAAAAAATTTAAAATAGGGAATTTTAGGGCAGGTTTATTTTTTGAAAGACATACAAATTTGCCCATGCCTTATATATCTTATAATAAAACTTTCTAAGGATTCTAAGTTAGGGTATAAGGGTATAAGGGTATAAGGGTATAAGGGTATAAGGGTATAAGGGTATAAGGGTATAAGGGTATAAGGGTATAAGGGTATAAGGGT
>MEPC01000013.1:0-29866 GCA_001769655.1 Bacteroidetes bacterium RIFCSPLOWO2_12_FULL_37_12
TTGAGCAGTGCCACTGCATCTAATCCTACAGCCGCCCCCACAACCACTACTACCTATACTGTAACCGTAACAGATCTGGGTGGATGTACCGCCTCTGATGCTGTCATCATTACTGTCAATAATTGTTGTGGCACTACACTTACAACTTCTGTAACACAAGTGAATTGTCCTGGAGCCAGTACAGGTGCAATTAATTTAACTGTCACTTTGGGAACAGCTCCCTATACTTATAATTGGTCAAACAGTGCCACTACGGAAGATATTTCAGTTTTGCCCGCAGGTACTTATACTGTAACAGTAATAGATGCAACTCCATGTACAGTTACAGCTACAGCAATAGTTACTGCACCTGCCGCATGGTCTATTACTTCCGTCAATACAAATATCACTTGCCCCTGTGATGCCTCCGGAGCTATTAATTTAAGTGTGTCCGGTGCAACAAGTCCTTATACATATTTATGGTCGAGTGGCGCAACTACTGAGGACTTGTCGTTAATTGTAGATGGTGCATATACGGTGACTGTCACCGATTCCAAATCCTGCACGGCTACTTACACAACTACACTTACCGAACCGGCGCAATTACTAATTTCGTTGGTTTCACAAACGAATTTGAATTGCTTTGGACAAACCAACGGACAGTTTGTAGTACAGGCATCAGGTGGAGTTGGACCTTTTGATTATTCTAATAATGGAGGTGGAACATGGAATTTTACAGATGTAGCAGGAGGTACACCTGTTACCTATTCCGGGTTATCTGCAGGAACAGTTACCATTACAGTCAGGGATGCCAATTCCTGTTTGACGCATTAACATCTTTAAAAGTTTTGTTACTGCTTAGCATATACTATTAACCACAAGAAAAAATAAATAACACAAAACAATAAATATTTAATGTTAAACGAAAAGCCCAAATCATCTAAAAACATTTAGACATTTTTTATTATGTGTTTTATGTTAAGTGTTGTTCTTTTAGTGGAGATGTAATTTATGTGGTGAGTAGTTATCTCTTTTTAATCATGAAATTACTCGACGGCAAAGCCCTCTCTCAAACTATTTTTGAAGAGCTGAAATCAAAATTACTACAAACTGTTTCCAAAGGGAATAAGGTTCCCCATCTGGTTGCTATTCTTGTTGGAAACGATGGAGCCAGCGAAACGTATGTTGCCAGTAAAGTTAAAAGCTGTCAACAGATTGGAGTAAAATCCACGATGTTGCGCTATCCCGCGGAATGTTGTGAAGAAATGCTCCTTGAAAAAATTCAGGAACTCAATGAAAATAAAGATATAGATGGAATTTTAGTTCAGTTGCCCTTACCAAAGCAAATAAATCCTGAAAAAGTTAAAGAGGCAATTTTACCTGAAAAAGATGTTGACGGGTTTCATCCAGTTAATATTGGGAAAATGGTAAAAAATCTTCCTTGCTTTCTACCCGCAACTCCTTACGGAATTTTATTATTATTAGAAAAATATAACATTGAAACATCCGGAAAACATTGTGTTGTGGTAGGAAGGTCTGATATAGTGGGAATGCCAATGAGCATTTTATTAGGAAGGAAAAATTATCCGGGCAACTGTACCGTCACCTTGTGCCACAGTGCCACTGTTGGCTTAGATGATTATATCAGAAGTGCTGATATTTTGATTGCCGCTCTTGGAAAACCACAATTTGTGAAAGGAGAAATGATAAAAGAAGGGGCAGTGGTTATTGATGTAGGAATTACGCGCCTGCCTTCTGTTCAAACCAAATCCGGATTCAAATTATTTGGCGATGTGAATTTTGAAGAGGTAGCACCTAAATGCAGTTTTATTACTCCCGTACCCGGAGGCGTAGGTCCTATGACCATCGCTGCTTTGCTGATTAATACCGTTAAAGCGGCTGAATATTTGAAATAAGTAGAGACACGGTGCACCGTATCTCTACAAGAACCATTCACATAATCGTACAAATTGGATTGTAATTTTGATTTCGTCTATCTACCATTTCGCTTGTTTACCAAAAATACTCCTCCAAAAATCAATAAACCGCTTGCACATTTTACCAAGGTTAATTGATCGGTGCCCAGCCATATCGCAAGAAAGGTGGCAATAACCGGTTGCAAATAAATATAACTTCCTACCACGGAAGAACTTAGTTTTTGTAATGTCCAGGCAGTTAATACATAATTAATTAACGTAACAAAAACAATAACGAAAACAAGTGACCATATCATTTCAGTCCGTATTAATGATAATCCGCCATGTTGTATTATAGGAATCAAATCTATCAATCCCACAGGCACATTTATTACGGAACCGAAAACAAACATCCAGAAAGAAATAGTAAAGGAATTGTATTTTTTTGTGAGTGGTTTTACAATGACAAGAAAAATAGCATAAGAAATTGCATTCACAATAATAAAAATATCACCCGTCAGTGTTTCTCCAGAAAATTGGAAATTTTTTCCACCCATTAATAAAAAGGCGCCGCTTGCACCCATCAGTATGCCTGCAAGTTTTAAAAAAGTAATTTTTTCCCTAGCAAATAATCCTGAAATTATTAATACAAAAATAGGAGTTACAATCATTAATAAGGAAGCATTTATGGCTGTTGTCTTCGCTAATCCTAAAAAAAAACATTCCATGTTTATGCTTACTCCGAATAATCCACAAAGAGCAAGATGACCATAGTCCTTCAAAGAAGTAACTTTCTCACGAATAATATATTTTTGAATAATACCGAGTAAAATAGTTGTAAAAAATACTCGGAAGGATACCACCCCTAAGGGACCAAAACCTTTTATGGCAATGGGCCCAATGATATAATGAATTCCATAAATGAGGTTGATGAAAAATTGAGTGAAATGTGGAAGCATGAGATTAATTGCACAATATTCCATAAATTTGTATTGAATTAATAATTTTAACTACTCTGTATCTAATTTAATCCTATTAGAAACATTGCCACGGATTACACGGATTAAAAAATCAAATCCGTGTAATCTGTGGCTGAATTTTTTTTGCTACTGAGTAATAACTTTAATCTTTTATGAAATTCGGTATTGTAATATTTCCCGGTTCTAACTGCGACGAAGATACAGTGTATGCGTTGCATGTTAACTTAAAGCAAGAAGTTGTAAAACTCTGGCATAAGGATAAAGACCTGAAGGGCTGTGACTTTATAATTTTGCCCGGGGGATTTTCTTATGGGGATTATCTTCGCTCAGGCGCTATAGCCCGTTTCTCACCCATCATGACACAAGTTATCGAACATGCAAGGGGAGGAGGTTACCTGATGGGAATTTGCAATGGCTTTCAGATTTTAACAGAAGCAGGCTTGGTTCCGGGGGCTTTAGTAAGAAATACGAATCAGAAATTTGTTTGTAAAAATATTTTTCTTAAACTACAAACTAAAAATACATTATTGACTTCTGCACTTGATAATGAAAGAGCGTATAAAATTCCTATTGCGCATGGGGAAGGAAGATTTTATGCAGATACTAAAACCCTTCAGAAACTTAATGCCGAAGAACAAGTACTATTCCGTTATTGTGACAATAATGGGAATATAACTGAAAAATCAAATCCGAATGGTTCACTCGAAAATATAGCCGGTGTTTGCAATGAAGGTAGAAACGTTTTTGGAATGATGCCGCATCCTGAAAGAGCTTCAGACCCGGATTTGGGGAATAAGGATGGAATGTTTTTATTAAATTCAATTGTAGAAAATTTTGTATATCTGTAAAAAATTAACCTTCAATCTATCAATAAAATGAAACTACAAACACAACAACCCTTAACCTTTGAAATAGTTTGGCAAATGTTTAAGGAAACGGATAAAAAATTCCAGGAAACTGCTAAACAATTACAGGAAACCAAAACGCTAATAAATGATATCGGAAGAAAATACGGTGGACTTTCCAATAATATAGGGGAGGCGGGAGAAGAATTTTTTTTCAGAGGTTTTGAAAATAATCCGGTGATAGGAAAAATAAGATTTGATAAAATCGTCAGGAATATGAAAACCGATGATGCCGAATACGACATTGTCCTTACCAATGGTAATTATGTTTCCGTAAATGAAGTAAAACATAAATTTCATACGGAATCATTAGCTAAATTTATATCTAAAAAGATACCCGCTTTTAGAAAAGAATTTCCAAAGTTCAAAAATTGTAAAATAATTGCAGGAATAGCAGGGTTTGTTATTCCAGAAAAAGTGAAAGTAAAAGCTAACCGTGCAGGATTGTATGTTTTTACACAATCCGGATAAAATATTAAACAATAAGGACTTCGAACCAAAGGAATATTAATTTCAAGTAATATTCAACTCACCCTAAACGCTCCCAAAACCTCTTCTAATCTGGTAAACGCGCTCAATTTTATTGCGTTTTTTCCCGACTGAAACCTTGACACATCTATCCCTTTCAGATTATATCGGGATACGAAAATTTCTTTGAATCCAAGCTTTTGCGCCTCGCTAATCCTGCTCTCAATCCGGTTGACAGGTCTTAACTCTCCGCTTAATCCCACCTCAGCCGTCATGCAGGAAGTTGCCGGTATCTGAATGTCATTGAAAGAAGATATTACTGCACACAATACGGAAAGATCTAAAGCAGGATCCTCAGTTTTGATTCCTCCTGCAATATTCAGGAATATATCCTGAACTCCCAGACGAAATCCACACCGCTTTTCCAATACGGCTAACAGCATGCTCATTCTCCGTAAATCAAAACAAGTGGCACTCCGCTGGGGTGTGCCATAAGCAGAAGGTGTCACCAACGCCTGAACTTCAATAAGTAAGGGACGGTTTCCTTCTATAGTGACACCCACCGAAATGCCGCTGTAATTTTCATCCCGTTGGTTTAGTAAAATCTCAGAGGGATTTGTTATCTCCCTTAACCCGCAACCCGTCATTTCATAAATTCCTAATTCTGAAGCGGAACCGAAACGGTTTTTGGTGGTCCGTAAAATCCGGTAAAGGTGATGCTGGTCGCCTTCAAAGGCAAGCACGGTGTCAACCATATGTTCTAATATTTTTGGACCGGCAATACTTCCCTCTTTGGTTACATGTCCTATCAGAAAAACGGGAGTGCCACTTTCTTTGGCGTATTTTATCAGTTCAGCGGCACATTCCTTGATTTGGGAAATACTACCCGCTCCGGAATCAATAAAGGAAGAATGAAGCGTTTGAATGGAATCAATAATGACAATTTCCGGAGAGAACAATTCAATTTGTTTAAAAATATTTTGCGTGCCCGTTTCGCAGAGGATGAAACAATTTTGGTTTTTTGCTCCGATTCGTTCGGCACGCATTTTTATTTGTTGCTCGCTTTCTTCTCCGGTAATGTATAATATTTTTTTCCCGGATAATGAGAGAGCTATTTGTAATAATAAGGTGGATTTACCGATACCCGGTTCACCGCCAATTAAAACCACCGATCCCTTGACTATTCCTCCGCCGAGCACCCGGTTTAATTCAGCATCTTTCGTTTCGATTTTCTGTTCTTTCAGGTAATCCACATGCTCCAGTGCCACCGGTTTTTGTGCCACCTGTCCGGTTGAGCCGGATTTCCAACCCCTTTCATTGTCATCAGCTTTCTGAATTACTTCTTCCACGTAAGTGTTCCATTGGTCGCATTGGTGACAATGGCCAATCCATTTAGGCGATTGAGTGCCGCAGTTTTGGCAGTAGAAGACGGTTTTGGTTTTGGACATATTTTTTTTTTTTATAACAATCACTCCACCAACATCCCATACAATTCCTCCGCTGTGGCATTCTTCCAGTTTGGCTTTATTGCAAAAGAATGTAAGCGATGCTCATTTACTTTCATCTGATATCCTGTTTTCTCATAGCATAAACTTAAAAAATAAAATGATTTTGCATGCATGGGATCCTTATCGGTCACTTTCAAAAAATAACGGATTGCCTCTTCATATTCACCTGTTAAAAAATAACATTTTGCCAGATTGTAGAATGCTTCTATGGTATTTACACCATATTTAATTGCCAATCGATAGGAAGTGGCACCCTCTTTATATTGCTTGTTTTTAAGGCAAGCTAATCCCAAATTTTCCTGCCCTGTGGAATATTTAGGATTAATATCTACTGCCTTCCTGTAATTTTCTACCGCCTTTTCGAAATCATTTTCATTAAAATAAATAACACCAATATTATTATATGCTTCAAAATAATTTTTTTCCAGTTCAATCGCTTTCTTATAATGGATAACCGCATCTGCAAAGTCGCCTTTTGAGAAATATGCAAGCCCAGCATTATAGAAATACTTAGCATTATCCGGTTTCAATTTAATTGCCTGCATGATGGCTTTTACTGAATTTTTATAATCCTTATCGTGGCGGTAAACTACCCCTAAATTCGCCCAGGCAATAGCATAACCGGGATCTAATTCCACTGCTTTTTCAAGATTTGTGACCGCATTGGAATAATCCTGTAAGCGGTCGTAGGTGATTCCAAGATTATTAAAAGCCACTGTATATTCTGGATTTGATTGAATGGATTTCTGAAAGTTATTTTTTGCTTTCTCATAATTTCCGGTCCTGAACGCATTGCTTCCTACAAAAAAGTAGTTAAAGGCGTCTAAACTTCTTTTATCAGATATATTTTTGATTTTTACTTTATCTAATTCATCTACAGGAATGGCAAAGTTTAGCAATTGTCCCTCAGAACTTAGTGTCATAGTACATATACCAATCAATTCTCCCTTAGCATTTACCAGCGCTCCTCCACTGGAACCGGGAGATAAAGCGGTTGTAGTTTGTAAAAAATTTTGATTATTTTCATCCAATTGTCGGATGCCTGAAATAATTCCCTCCGTAAATGTATTCTCTAATCCCTGAGGACTTCCGATAGCATAAACCCGCTGACCAATTTTCAAATCACCTGACTTCCCGATTCTGCAATGAGGAAAACTCTTAGGGGGTATCTTGATCATCATTACATCTTGTTCTACATCCACGCCAAGAATTTGAACCTGATTGATGATTTTATTTTTTTGTTTTACAATCAGTTTATCACCTCCTGCAAAAACATGATAATTAGTGGCTACCATTCCCTCTTCCGTCAATACTACGCCGGAACCTTGTGACAATGTTTTATTATCTGCAAAAGAAAAAATAGTAACAACACTCAAATCCACTTTACTGAATATTTCTTCGGGAGTGAGGGTTTGTGCGAATGTTAATGAGAAATTTAATAATATGAAGATGATTGTTTTAATGGCTAAATGGTTAATAGGGTTAAATGGTTAATATGGCTAAATGGTTAATATGGTTAAATGGTTAATATGGTTACTACCTCATACCAAATGAATGATTATAAAGATAATTTTTGATTTGTAATATTAATCAAATAATTAATTTCCTGTGGCAATTTTTGAAGATCTCCGAAAATCTTATTATACTGCTTTTCACTTAGAAGTTTTCTTATTTTTGATTTTTCATTCCAATCAAAGGATTCTTTGAGAGAGCCTTGACTATATCTATAAAACTTAATTTTATCTTTCTTATGGTATCGTCCAAAACCTTCAGCAATATTGGCTGAGATTGAATCAATAGCATCTACAAATTGTCCACCTAAATGCCATTTGGCAAACCCTTCCCAATGTATTACAACATCCCATACATAATTGCTAAGATTAAAAGCAATTTTGTATGCTTTTACATCATCTAATTTCAGAAATTTTTTTTCCATATTAAATTTTTATAGTTTGTGAAAATTTTCTTAACCATCTAACCATCTAACCATCTAACTTTTTCAATTTACTATTCCTATACCCATAAAAAATATAAATAATCAACCCAACCAACAACCATAGGGCAAATCGCGTCCAATTAGTTATTCCCAATTCCGTCATCAGATATAAACAACTGGAAAGTCCTAAAACCGGAATCAGGGAAAGATTCTTTTTAAAAGTATAATAAGCAATAAAAAAGGAGGAGATAATAAATATCCATAATGGAATTCTATGCTTAAAAACATCCCATCCTGATAGTGAGGGTTCTTTTAAATCAATATTCTGAAAAAATGCCATAAAACTTTTATCATCAAACCAAAACAGAAAAATCCAAGCTACAAAAAACAGAAGTGGCACTATCCATTTTCCATTTATGTAGTAAACTTTAAATTTTCGCTCAGGTGTTTTTGGGTCATTATTTAATATTAAAACACCCCCACAGACAAGCACGAAGGCAAACAAAGTTCCTATGCTGGTCAGGTCTGTTACTTCCACTAAATTAAGGAAAAGAACCGGAATGCCCACCAATAACCCGGTGATGATAGTTGAAAAAGAAGGAGTGTGAAATCTTGGATGAATTTTAGAAAAAATTGGCGGCAATAATCCGTCTCGGCTCATGCTCATCCAGATTCTTGGTTGTCCCATCTGGAATACCAATAATACAGATGCCATTGCCACTACAGCGCTAAATGCAATAATGCCACTGAACCAATGCATGTTTATTTTTGCGAATACAAAAGCTAACGGGTCACCTACTGCCAACTCATGATAGGGAACCATTCCTGTGAGCACCAATGAAATTAATACGTATAAAACAGTGCATATTATCAGTGAGTAAATTATGGCTCTTGGCAAATCCCTTTGTGGGTTTTTACATTCTTCAGCGGTAGTGGAAATAGCATCAAATCCTATATAAGCGAAAAAAACTGCAGAAACACCTTTCAAAATACCCGATAATCCATTAGGGGCAAACGGATGCCAGTTGGCTGGTTGTATATAAAAAAATCCAATAATTATTACCATAACCACAACCAGAAGTTTTATTCCTACCATAATATTGCTTGCATTTCTTGATTCTTTGATTCCTATATAAACAAGATAAGTGATAAATACATTAATTAACATGGCAGGAAAATCAATTACAAAATGAAATCCTCCGATAACAGGTGCATTTTGCCAAGCGTGGTATGCTTCCATTTTTAATGAATTAATGTCACTGACAGGAATATGATGTGATAACTGCTGTGACACTTCTGAAAATCCTCTTTTGGCAGTTAGAAAATCCATAGTGAGCCATTCAGGTATATGAACATTCAATCCACTAAGAAGCGATGTAAAATAATCAGACCAGGATATGGCAACAGCAATATTTCCAATGGCGTATTCAAGCAGTAAATCCCATCCTATAATCCAGGCAATGATTTCTCCGAAAGCGGCATAAGAATAGGTATAAGCGGAACCGGAAACCGGTATCATGGAAGCAAATTCTGCATAGCACAAGGCAGAAAAACCGCAGGCAATGGCTGTGAATATAAAAAGAAATGCTACTCCCGGACCTCCGCTCGCCGCCGCATTTCCTATAGTGCTGAATATTCCGGCACCAATAATTGCGGCAATCCCAAAAGCAGTTAAATCCCGTGTAGTTAGCGTTTTTTCCAGATGTGTTGCATGAACATCTCCGGCCCCTTTTTTAGTTTCTTCAAGTATTCCGGATATCGGTTTTTTTCGAAAGAGAGATTTGAACATATTTTATGTTTTAAACATGAATGGGCAAATATCCATTAAAATTTTGATTTACACAAAGACGAATAAAAATTCAGACGCTCTTTAACCCCTCTCCATTTTTTTGGAGAGGGGCTGGGGTGAGATCTTATAGAAAGTGTAAAATTTTTCATGTAAATTTGAACCTGAATTTATGCAAGCAAACCAAGTCAATATAGCAAAACTAACCATTGTCCCAACACCCATTGGCAATTTAAAGGATATCACCTTTAGAGCTATAGAAGCATTAAAATCCTGTGATCGTGTAATTGCAGAAGATACCCGTAATACAGGAAAATTACTGCTCCATTTTGGAATCCATAAACCCATGTTTTCTTTTTTTGCCGGAAATGAACAAAAAGTTCTTGAAAAAGTTTTGTCTTTTATAGGTAATGGTGAAAATTTAGTGCTTGTCAGCGATTCAGGAACGCCTGGAATTTCTGACCCTGGTTTTATTCTAGTCAGAGAATGTATTAAGAATCAAATTCCCGTGCAATGTCTTCCGGGTCCTACTGCTTTTGTACCTGCTTTAATTTTATCCGGCTTTCCACTTCATTCATTTGTGTTTGAGGGGTTCCTCCCACAGAAAAAGGGACGATTAAATAAATTAATGTCACTGAAGAATGAAACCAGAACTATGGTTTTTTATGAATCACCCTATCGTATAAAAAAAATGCTAGCAGAAATAAAAGAAATTTTTGGTGTCACCCGTTTGGTTTCTGTTTCCAGAGAAATATCAAAAATATATGAAGAAACAATTCGTGGCACCGCAGATGAATTGCTAAACCATTTTGAAAAAATTGAACCAAGAGGAGAATTTGTCGTGGTAATTTCAGGGAACCCGAACCCAATATTCCAACATTCCATTATTCCTTATTAATAAATTTTAATTCAATTGAATATCGCCATTAACGCCTGCCACTACAACGATCAGGAACCTTCCGGTGCCAGAAATCGTTTTGCAGGTTTATATTCTACAGTCATCCGTAAAGCAACAGATACCCAATTTTTTGTACTGGAGCCAAAAGATTCGAAACCGAATGAGTTAATTATTCCACAGAAAAATGTACAGTTTATAAAAACCGGGTTGTTAAGTAATAGTGTTATTCAACGCCATCTCTTAGGAAAATTAACGATAAATCAGATCTTACAAAAAAATCAAGTTCATATTTTTGATACATCCTATCTTCCATTACTTAAATACAATAAAGGGAAAACACTATTAACTATTCATGATCTGAGATACGTTCATTTTCCTGAATGGTACTCATTGCCCAGAAGATGGTTTAGTCAAAGAATTACAACAAATGCTTTGAAAGAGGCAGATGCCATCATTACTGTTTCTCAAACCATGAAAAATGAAATACTCAAATTTTCTGCGAAGGCAAGAGTAGAAGTAGTGGGAAATGCTCTATCACCCGAATTCTTGAATTGCAATACATCAGTGGAAAAGGTGCAAAAGATAAAAATGAAATATAATCTTCCACAGGAATATCTTTTGACAGTCGGACATATTGAAAAACGTAAAAATTATTTAAACTTGCTAAAAGCGATGTTAATTCTAAAAAAAAGGAATATTAATATTCCATTGGTTGCAGTTGGCAAAAGAAGTGATGACACAACGCAGGTAAATAATTTTATTAAAAACAACAAATTGATGAATGATGTACGGTTTTTTTATGGTTTAACTGAATCAGAGCTTGCATGTTTTTATAAAGGGGCAAATTTATTTGTTTTCCCAAGCATCTATGAGGGATTCGGAATGCCCTTATTAGAAGCAATGCATTCAACTATTCCTTTTATTTGCAGTGACATTCCCGTCTTCCGGGAAATCGTAACTGGCGACTCTAACTTTTTTAATCCTTATAAACCCGAAGAAATTGCAAAATCGATTGAAAAAAATATTAAAAGGAATTTGCTTACTGGCTTTAATGATGTGTTAGAAAAATACTCATGGGAAAAATGGGCTGAGAAGTATATTTCAATTATGAAAGTGCTTTAACAGTGCTCCTAAATTTGCTTAATAGTACTACCAAAATAAAAATATTGATTGGAAATTGAGGCAAACTGTATCTTCCTTCCCCCCAAAAAACAACTCCACTTAAAAAGTAAAGATAAGTACATAAAATAAAAGACACAATTACTGTCGGAAACCAGATAGAAGTTTCGATGACTTTTCTTTTTATGATAATAACACAAATTATTATTCCATTTAATATAAACAAAAACGTTTGTAACTTGTTTTCCCAACCGGTAACGAAATCAGCCAATCTTGTGTAAGTTGTAAAATTCGAACTTTCTCTGTAATTTTTTAAAGTACTTTCAATGTTTGAACTTTCGGTAAGATTTGATTTTAAACTCGAAAAATATCCACGCATTAAATAATACTTTTTAAATTTCAACATACTATCAAATTTCTGATTTACAACTTTTTCCCATGTATTTTGGTTGTTTTTCATTGTGTAATCAATTATTTTATCAAAATTGTCCCTGGTTAATGCAGGATTTTCGTCCTTTTCAATACTCTCAGCCATAAAAATCATATAGTATTTTGCTCTTTCGTTCTGAAGGGTTGGACTCATAACACCAAAATGATTATACATAAGACCCAATTGAAGGCCAATGGTAAATATAAAAGCAAAAATGATTAATACAGTATGAATAAATCTGAATTCCGGAGATTTGAGTATTTTCGTTATATAGAGAATGATTACAGCAATAAAAACAAAAATGGCGAAATAATATATAACTGGTTTTATGAGCGCAGAATAGAAAATAATGGTACAAAAAATTGTAAAATACTTTCCATGGGGATTAATAAAATATTTTTGTAAATAAAATACAGCGAGAAGAATAAAAAAGGAAAATACTGTATCCGAAAGAATGAAAAAAGTATAAAATAATGGAGATATAAAAATTGTGTAAACAGGAATTACCCAAATCGCAATTTCTTTTCTTATCCATTTCTTTACCATTTGATAAATAAGTAAATGCATTCCTACCCAGCATAAAAATTGTAAAAACAAAATATAAAATTTTATTACAACTTCACTACAATTGAACAAGTATGGTAAACCAAGAATTAAAGAAATTCCAATTGGACGATGTTTTTCAGGGGTAAAACCTACCTGAAACAACAAACGTGCACCATTCAAATAAGTACTGCTATCCGGATGTGGATTGTTTTCCACTGATGCATTTTCATAAAGCTGAAGAAAATATACTACTGAAAAATAAATAGCAATGGAAATAAAAATAGGTATAACCTGCGCATACGAAAAATCTGTTTTTGACTCCTGAGCTTTCACTTTTTTTTAGTAATTTTTAAAACATTTTATTATTACAATTTATCTATCAAACAACAAACATCAAACAACAAACATCAAACAACAAACATCAAACATCAAACACCAACCATCTAACCATCTAACCATCTAACCATCTAACCACCCACCCATTCAACTTTCAAAATTCTTTTAATAATATTGCAAATAAATAGAAAATCTCTGTTATTTTAACGAATATTGAGAAATGTTTGATTTTACTGTCATAATACCTTGCCTGAATGAAGCAGAAACCGTTGGTAAATGTGTACGAAAAGCCATTCGAAAATTTTCTGAAATGGGAATTAACGGAGAAGTAGTGGTGGCGGATAATGGAAGTACAGATTCGTCCCAAGAAATTGCAATTAAAGAAGGTGCAAGAGTAGTGAACGTACCGTTTAAAGGGTACGGCAATGCGCTTTATCATGGCATAATGTCTGCAAAAAGCAAGTTTGTATTAATGGGCGATGGAGATGACAGTTACGATTTCAGTGAAATTGATAAATTTTATAATAAATTAAAAGAGGGCTACGAATATGTAATGGGTTGCCGTCTGCCATGGGGTGGCGGTACGGTAAAGTCAGGCGCCATGCCTTTCCATCATTTATATTTTGGGAATCCGGGTCTTACCCTTCTAAGTAAGTTATTGTTTCGGAGCAAAGTAAATGATTTGAATTGTGGCATGAGAGCATTTACCATAGAGGCATTTAAAAAAATGAATATGACTACTGCGGCAATGGAGTTTGCCTCCGAAATGGTTATAAAAGCATCTTTATGGAAACTAAAAACAGCTCAAGTTCCAATTACATTACATAAAGATGGCAGATCCAGACCCCCTCATCTAAAGTCGTGGTCAGACGGTTGGAAAATTCTCCGCTTTATGTTACTTATGTCACCACGTTGGACTTTTAAAATACCAGGGTTTATCCTTTTTATTCTGGGATTACTATTAATTAATCAGGTTATTTTTCAACCATTCCAATTCAAAAAAATTGAATTGGATGTTAATACATATCTCGTTTCTGCCGTAATGTTGATTGTGGGATACCAGGCATTGTTATTTTCCCTCTTTGCAAAAAAATTTACTGCATTAATAAAAATTTTTCCTGACAGTAAATTACCGGCAATAAATGTTGACCGGCTTTTATTTTTTGGTGTCATTATAATTTTTGTAGGTGCTTTATTCATATCTTATCAATTTAAAATCTGGTCTGATTTGAACTTTGGACATCTGGATTATAAAAACTCACTTCGTGTCATTATTCCCGCTGTTATCCTGATTATATTTGGATTACAAACTTTCTTTGCAGGTTTATTTATGGGAGTACTGGATTTGAAAACAATCCGGGAATCCGGTAATTAAGATTATATACTTATACCCTTATACCCTATACCTATTTTCCCTTATTAAAACTATGTGCGGTATCTTCGGCTCCATCTCATTATCTTCCGATAATCCATTCGGATTATCACAAGTCCCTTTCATTATCAAATCGCTGAATCAAAGAGGACCTGATAATTCCGGACATTTCATTCATAAGAATATTCTGCTGGTACATACCCGTTTATCTATCATTGACACAAGTCAAAATGGAAATCAACCCATGGAAGATGAATCAGGCAGGTATGTTATAATTTATAATGGTGAAATTTATAATCATAAGGAAATTAAAAGCAAATTAATTGAAAAAGGAATTAAATTTTTTAGTAATTCTGATACCGAGGTTTTACTTAAAGCTTATATATTTTTCGGAGTAGAATGTCTTAAAATGCTCAATGGCTTCTTCTCTTTTGCCATTCTTGATAAGTCAGAAAACACGTTATTTATTGCCCGTGACAGAATCGGAATAAAACCCTTGCATTTTTATCAGGATAATGAAAAAATAGTATTTGCATCTGAATTAAAAGCATTGCTTTCCGCGGGAATAAATAAAGAATTGAATTACCATTCATTGGCTCTTTATTTTCATTTAAATTATATTCCTGCACCTTTTTCAATTTTTAAATCCGTAAGAAAAATAGAACCGGGAAACTACGTAATAATCAAAAACGGAAGAGTGGAAGAAAAAAAATATTATTCAGTTTTTATACCGGATGATTCAAATAATAACAAAGTTATTGGTTTCAAGCACGCTTCCAGAGATATAAGAACACTTATCCATAAATCAGTGCAAAACCGGTTAATTTCTGATGTTCCGCTTGGAGCGTACCTGAGCGGAGGGATTGATTCTTCCATTATTTGTTACCATGCTTCACAGCAAAAAAATGACTTACAAACTTTCACAATTGGTTTTGAAAATGAACCGGAGTTTAATGAATCACAATTTGCAGAAATTGTTGCTAAAAAATTTAAAACCCAGCATCAAACTTTCAAATTAACTAAAGATGACTTATATAAAGAGTTGTTCAATGTATTAGATTACCTGGATGAACCGTTCGGCGATTCTTCGGCATTACCTGTTTTTATCCTATCAAAATTAACCCGGAATTCAGTAAAAGTTGCTTTGTCGGGAGACGGCGGTGATGAATTATTTGGCGGATATAATAAATATTTTGCAGAATTTCTTTTAAGAAAATGGAAATTCTTTTTACCGTTATTATCTTTTGTAAACCCTTTACTTTCTTTTTTCCCCCAGTCAAAACAAAGTAATTTAGCCAATGCCATAAGAAAACTTAAACGATTTTCAAATAACGCTTATTCTTCTGCTGAAAAAAGATATTGGGATTGGTGTGGATTTTTAATGGATAATGAAGTTAATGATTTATTGAATCATCCTCAACAACTCTCTGATTTTTCAAATACAATAAATTATTTTACAAGATTTGTAAATGATAGAAAAGGAATCAACGATATACTTTATTCTGATATGCACCTTTCTTTACCCGGTGATATGTTGAATAAAATTGATTTAATGAGTATGGCTAATTCACTTGAAGTGAGAGTGCCATTTCTGGATCACAATTTAGTTGATTACGCATTTTCACTTTCATCAAACTATAAAATTTCAGGAATAACGAGAAAACAAATACTCCGGTATGCATATCGAAAAATTATTCCTCCCGAAATCATGTCACACCGGAAGCAAGGATTTGAAGTTCCCTTGTTAAATTGGTTTCGCAATGAACTGGATTCTTTTCTCTGGCAAGATCTTTTATATGAATCAAAAATCCGTGAACAAAATTTATTTAATTATGAAAAAATTCTTGAGTTTAAAAACAAACTCAAATCAAAAAGTCCCGGGGATATTACATCCACTATATGGAGCTTGTTGGTTTTTCAGTATTGGTACAGGAAGTACATGGAATAATATCACATATAATTGAACTTTTGATAAATTCCTCCGACACTCCCATATTCCGACACTCTATACCCATATACCCCTATACCCCTATACCCCTATACCCCTTATACCTCCACCCCCTATTCCTTCACCTTTCCAACCAGAAAAGTTTTTTTGAATTTAGTAGAATTAATATGTAGAATGTAAACTCCCGATGGTAAATCATTTGTAGCAATTTCTATCTCGTTTGTAGGTGATGTCACACTTACTAACGCTTTAATTAATAATTTCCCATTCATGTCTGATAAGAGTAATTCAGTATTTTCATTTATCAATGAAGGTGGAAATTTTATGATAAAAAATTGATTGACAGGATTTGGGTAAACAACAATCGCATTTTTAATGAGTGAATCATTTTGAATAGAGGTACTGCTTACACTTACAGAGTCAATAGAAACATTTGACTTGCAACCATTATTATCATATACGGCTAAAGTAATTGTAAACGTGGATGCGCCCGAATAAACATGCGTAGGGAGAGTTTCTGTACTGATGCCACCATCTCCGAAATTCCATTTGTACGATACGGCTCCGGAACTATTATTAATAAATTTTACAGTATCTCCTGTTTTCACAGACCTGTTTACAGGATCAAAATCTGCAATTACAGCATTGGGTTCATTTATAACTGTTGAACCTTCTGCCGAACAACCAACATTATCTGTTACAGTCACAGTATATGTACCCGCTGAAAGTCCACTCAACCCGGGAGTATTTCCGGATACAGGTATCCAGCTATATGAATAGGGGAGGGTCCCTCCGGAAACTGAAGAGGATGTAGTGCCATTTTTTAATCCAAAGCAAGTAATATTAGTGGAAGTTACCGACAAGTTTACTGTTACTCCCGCACCAAGCGTAATAGTCTGAAATACAGTACATCCTTTACTATCTGTCATGGTTACTGAATATGTGCCCGTAGAAATGGCAGATAAATCCTCTGTAGTAGAGCCGGTTGACCATGCATAAGAATACGGTGTAGTGCCACCACTGATTGTGAGATTTACAGAACCGTTAGTTACACCGGCGCACGCAGGATTAACCCCAGAAATAAATCCCTGAGGTCTTGATGATTCTCCTATAATAGCATCGGCTGACACAGTACAACCATTTCCATCGGTTACTGTCACTGTATAACTGTTTGATAAAAGTGAAGATATTGTTTGTGAAGTGGCATTGTTATAGGACCACTTGTAAGTATAAGGAGAAGCACCTCCCGTGGGTTTCGCTGTCAATACACCATTAGGTAATTCACAGGAAGCATCCAAAATGTCAAAGCCAATAGTTGGCATGGATGGTTGTGTCACCAAAGCGGTATCAATTTTTAAACAACCATTGGCATCGACAATAGTAACATAATAACTTCCGGCTCCTAAACTGTCAGCAGTAGCAGTTGTTTGGAAATTTGGATCATTCCAATCATACAAAAATGGTGACTTTCCTCCGGTAATGGTTGCAGTGGCAGTTCCATTTGATTTTCCACAAGTGGCAAACGTGGAGTTTAGAGTTATGGAAAAAATACTGGAAGGATTTATAGTGACATTAGCAGATTTTGTACATGATTGTAAATCAGAAACCGTTACTGTGTAAATTCCTGACTGAAGACCTCCTATTGCAGGTGTATTACTTGAATTGCTCCAACTATAATTATAGCCGGGAGTTCCATCACTCCCCACCGCTGTGACACTCCCGTTATTAAAACCACAGGTTGTATGAATAGTATTTGAAAATGAAACTGTGACACCGGAGGGCTGAGTAATAGTGGCACTGACTGTCACTGTACACGCTTTGGTATCTGTTACGGTTACTGTAAAAGTTCCGGCGATTAAATTAATTGCTGTTGAAGTAATTTGAGCCGATGCGTCTGACCATTTATAACTGTATGGGCTAACTCCCTGATTTGCTAATACGGAAATCTCTCCGTCACCTCCATTAAAACAGTTCACATCAATTTTATTGTTGATATTCGCAATCAACGTGCAGATGTAGGGTGTCACAATGACAACTCTTTTTACTTCAACTGCCGGATTCCCGGCGGCATCACTCACATTATAAGTTACAAAATAAGTTCCCTCAATAGTTGTATTTACAGTGTTGTTAACAACAATATTGTTTGTTAGATCTCCATCTTTATTATCGGAAGCAGTAGCTCCTGCATCATTATAAGTAGTGCCCTCAGATACATTAACAGTATCGTTTCCAACTAATGTAATAACAGGAGGAATAACATCAGCTATAACCATAACAACTCTTGTAACTTCCTGTGCCGGGTTGCCAGCCATGTCGCTAACATTATATGTGATAATATAAGTTCCTTCCATGTTTATGTTTACAGGATTAACAATTATTATTTTATTGGTTATATCGCCATCCACATCGTCCGATGCCGTTGCGCCAAGGTCATTGTAAGTAGTTCCTTTGAAAATAGTAATAGTGTCATTTCCTGTAAGTAAAATTACGGGAGGAGTATTGTCAGGGGAAGAAATAAATATTGAATCCATCACACGGAATTCAACATATCCTTTAATATTTCGGGTGCTTAATTTGTAATACAGCCAATCATTAGCAGGTTGAGAGAGCTCAGTTTTTTGATAGGATATAAAAACTCTCGAATCAGGCAATCCATCTACGGAGTCAATCATAACGTAACTTCCTGTGGTTCCTTTTTTTATTTCAATAAGAAAACGGGAATTATCAATTTCATAATTCGTATTCCATTCAATTTTTACATCTTTATTGGCAGGATTTGATAAAGTAAAATTGATGACTTTTATAGGGGAATAATTATCTGACTTGATAATAACATCATCTACATAAATACTATTGCCCGTTTTCCCACCATCATAACCCCCTAAATAAATATTTCGGGACGATCCTGTTACAGGTGCAAGAGAAGTATCTTTTATTTTCCAATGTGAAGATGTACTAGGAATCCATTCGGTAGATATACTCCCTGGGTCTGTAGAAAGTCCTGCGTCGAAATCATACCATATATAGTTGAATTGCATCAGGTAAGGAGTGCTTTCAAAGGAGCAAGGTTCTCCATACTGTATTAATAAAAAATCGTAAGTTGGTGGAGCAGGACTTGAAAACTCTTTATAAGAATACGTAAATTCAATACGTGGATTCACCGCATCTTTAAAATCAATCAGATTAGAAAAAAAGTAATCATAAACCTCCTTCCGGCGATTACCAAAATAAGGTAATTTTATACATTTAGTACTGGTACCATAGCCCTGAGCATTTACATCAAGCATCCAGGTAATATTACTGTCAGTATTGCTGACATTCCAATCTGTAGGAGGAAAAACACCATCCTCAAAATCAAGCAGAAACCCTGGTTTTATTCCGTTGGTTACCTTTATATTTTGAGAAATAGAATTTGAGCCCACTGCATTAGTTGCTGTCATTGAAACTGCAAAATCACCCGCAGAACTGAATGTCACTGTATGGGGTCCGGGTCCACTTGCAGAGGAAGGAGCGCCATTCTCAAAACTCCAGGTCCAGCTATTAGCTCCTCCGGTGGAAACATCTTTAACAGTTATAGTTTTCGTAGGGCAAATTTCCTTTTCATACATTATAAAATCAGCAGTGGGTGATATTTTAGACGAGTAAATTTCAATATTATCTATATGAAGTGCGTTACTATAATCGTTAGTGTTCTCAAAAATTATTAAAATATTGCTGTTTAAATAGGCGCTTAAATCAACAATCTCTGTCCTCCATTCAGAGGGTTTTTTAGGAATAAAAAGGGAAGTGGTTGGTGGCACTGTTTCCAATAGCGCACCTGCTTTAAGATATACGGAATTCCATGTCTGTCCGCAATCGTTGCTTACCAGAACGTTTAATTGGTCGGCAGTGAAATTATCATACCGGGCGTATGCTACATCAAATCTAAGAAATGCATCTGTTTCTCCGTTTAAAGACAATAGGGGAGAGGTTATGCTATCCCTTTTTCCTACAGCATTGTACATGTAATTATTAACGAACAGATTAGTATTATTTATCGAACCTGTACCGAAATTAATTGAATCGTATTTTTCCCACGTATAAGAATTATCCCCATTCCAGATTGACCAACCCCGGCTCAAAAAATCTCCTGTAAAATCTTCTTTGAAAGGAAGTGATATCCCAATGTTGGCTACAGTAATGTAATTATTTTTAAGTAACGTAAAAGTTCCATAAGTATTGGTAACCTGACAGGAAATTGAATATGTACCAGGCGAAGAATAATTTAAAGTGAAGGGACCTGAACCTGTAAATGAGGAAGGCGTGCCACCGGTACAGTCCCATTGATAAGTGGCACTCACATCGTTGGAATCGAGTTTCAGATTAATAGTTTGATTAGGACAGACATTCACAAAATCGGCTGAAAAATTTGCCCGGTAATTCAATGCTTCTTTTACAGCATTTCCTGCATGTACCCTTCCTGCTCCAAGCAATCCTTCATAACCAGGGTTCAACCCATCTATATTAACAGATGTTTTTTCAAGTATTTCTTCTACTTGTGTTGGTGATAATGCCGGGTTAACATCTATCATCAGGGCACAGACGGCTGATACTAATGGAGCAGAAAATGAAGTACCACCGCTTCCGTCTCCATAAGCGTCAGTGGCTCCTGTAGTGCAAAAACGAATCATTGGACCATCACCACCGCCCGGAGCCGCTACGTCAACCCCCGGTCCGAAACTGGATGTTCCATACCTTATGTCTCCTACAGTAGTATTTGCTACACTAATCACAAAATTAAATGCCGCTGGATACATGGGAACGTTATTATTATCATTCCCGCATGCCGCTACAATTACGACACCTGCTGAATGTGCTAATTCGAGTTTATTTTGTTGTGTGATGCTTAATTCAGGTGTACCTATGCTTAAATTAATTACTCTGGCGCCCTTTTCAACTGCATAATCAATCCCATCTAAGATTGCTTGTGCATTTGAACCATAAGGACTTGCATCTTCATTTATCTTAATAGGTATCATTTGAATATTATAACCTGCGCCTGCCACTCCAATTGTATTATTAGTAACAGCTCCAATTAAACCCGCCACTTTAGTGCCATGTGAAACAGAATTATCAGGTGGGTTTACATCAGCATCTCCGGCAACAGCGTCGAATGCGTCAACAAATTTTCCTTGTAAATCTTCATGTCCGGTAAAGAATGAAAAATCAATCACTGCCACTTTTATTCCATTGTTTCCCTGAGTGTACTGCCATGCTTCTTCTATATGTATAGTATCAAGATACCATTGTGTGCCATCTACATACTTGGGGTCGTCAGGAGTTCCAAAAGGAAAGAGAATTGGAACCCTTTCAGCGTATTCTATTTCAGGTAATTCTTTAAGTTGTTGAAGAAGTGTTTTCTCATTTTCAGAACACTCAATTAATAAGGTATTTTTAATTTTTTCTTTTAATTCATTGGGAATTTTTTCAAGTTTTTCTTTTTTATATAAACTTTTTACTTCATGCACATTAAACAAGTTAAATGCTTTGTCAAGATTTTTTATACCGGTTTCTACATTTTTGCTTCTACCCACAGGTTTATAATCCCTTGCAGGAAAATCAATGGAATTTACTAATTTAATGAAGAGTCGGTTTTTCTCAAAATTCCGATCATCCCCTTTGGGATAGGGTTGTGAAAAAACACTTTCTGATATAAAAAACAGGAAGAAAAAATGTGATAAAACAATCGGAAACAGATGACCTGAGGGTATGAGTTTTTTCATTTTAGGGTAATTAAACCTCTAAAGTATGACAATAAATTCAAAAAAACAAGTTTACTCGAAATTTTTTGGAAAAGGGGCTGGGGTGAGGTCATCAAGCAAATAACTTCCCTACAATTACGTTCTTAGGCACAACCCCCACCTGTTTATCCACAAGTTGCCCGTTTTTAAAAAACAACAAAGTAGGAATACTGCGAATCCCGTATTGCATGGATACTTTTGGGTTGGAGTCAACGTCCAACTTTCCTACCACTGCTTTTTCGCCGGCTTCTGTGGCAATTTCTTCTACAACCGGACCTACCATCCGGCAAGGTCCGCACCATTCAGCCCAGAAATCTACAAGAACGGGCTTGGCTGATTTTAATACTTTTTCTTCAAAGTTTGAATCGGTTAATTCAATCGAGTTGTGTGACATGGTTTTGATTTTTTATGCAAATTTACATTAAATTATAATAACGTCCTAAACGAGTAAAAAAAAAGGATAAAAAAAGTTGGCTGAAAAGGGAGGAATTGTGTAAATTTGGGGAAATTAGAAACGTTTAGGAAACTATTGCTTTACAAACATTAATTTATTTATGATGATAAAAGAAATCCCAATTTTTTATCTAGTACTTTTTACTTTTTTTTTCAGGAACACTTATTCTCAACCCATAGTTGATTTCAGTTCAGACGTTCAAAAGGGATGTATCCCGTTAATTGTTAAGTTTAAAGATATTTCCGGAGGAAATCCCACCCAATGGCAATGGGATTTCGGAAACGGAAATACGTCTGTTTTACAGAATCCTGAAGCCAATTATACAAAGCCGGGTGTCTATAGTGTACGATTGAAAGTTATCTATTCTCCCAACGCTGATTCCGTTTTTAAACAGGGACACATTAAGGTTTTTCAGCGTCCTGGTAGCAATTTTTCCGCAGATACTTTATCCGGTTGTGCACCTTTTACTGTAACATTTAATGATGAAAGTATTCCCGGTTCCAGTTCTATAAAAGAATGGTTGTGGGATTTTGGAGATGGAAATAATTCTGTTCTAAAACAACCCTACCATACTTACACAAGCAAAGGGAATTTTACAGTTTCATTAATCATTACCGATGGTAACGGTTGTCAGGATTATTTTTTCAGGACCCAATACATAAAAATTAACAAGCCAGATGCCGGTTTTAATGCAGTGACCGCAGTTTGCAAGGTGCCTGCTGATATTTCATTTGAAAATTTATCAGCAAATCCTACGAGTATTTATTCATGGGATTTTGGAGATAGTACTACCGCTTTCGGTTTAAATCCTGTTCATACATATAGTAATTTCGGGATTATCAATGTTCTTTCAGTTGTAAAGGATGAAATGGGATGCAGTGACTCGGTCACAAAACAATTGAAAATTATTAAATTTCAACCTGACTTTGATTTTTCTTTAGATATGTATTGCGATTCCTTTTTTACTGTAAAATTTACAGATATTACAGTTCCAAGCCCTATTCTCTGGCGATGGGATTTCAGTGATGGCAAATTCTTGCTGGAAAAAAATATCTCACACACATTTATAGACACCTCAGAAGAGTACTCTGCTAAACTCACAGTGACACTGAAAGACGGATGTAATGGAAGTATTACAAAAAAAATATATGAGCATCCCCTTTCACGCTTTACTGTAGATACAAATTATACATGCCAGGTTCCCTTTACTTTTAATTTTTCAAATAAATCTGTAGCAATAGCTCCTTATACAGGGTTTTGGAATTTTGATAATGGAACTACTCTTATTTCAAATGACACTATAGTGCCTAATATTTATTTTAAACGAGAGACAAAAAAATACAATGTTGCTCTGATTATTTCTGATAAATACAATTGCAAAGATACCTCCATAAACCAGGTGGAAGTTGACCCGCCTGTAGCAAATTTTAAATTTGACCCCGAATTATCTGAAATTCAGTCATTTTTTGGTTTTTGTCCCGATACAAAAAAACTTACCAATGAGTCAGAATCCAAAGACCCTATAATTTCCTGGAAATGGATGATTAATAAGTCATTTAGTGACACTGTCAATTGGGATCTGACTTTTCCTTTTATAAACCAGGGTATAGATACATTGTCGTTAATCATTAAAACGGAAAAAGGATGCAGTGACACCCTCCGGAAAATTATTAAAATTGGTCAGAAACCTCAAAGCATTGACTTTGATATACAACCACCCGATAGTTTATGCATTACATTAGATGAAATTTTTACTCCGGTAATTACTTTTTCGGATACCTCTGTAAAAGCAACAGAATATTGCTGGAATTTTGATACGGATAATTCTCCGGGTTGTGCAAAAGAGGACTATATTTCTGATACTTCATTAAACCCCGTTTCTACTGTTTATTATAATTTTACAGTTGGTTTTAATGATACATTTTTTGGAAATGATACGGTTCTTAATACACTTTACTCCCCGGATATTACGCCTAAAAATATCCGTTTTATTTCTGGTAACTTCGGGTGTTATGATACCATTATTAAACCATTAAAACTTTTAACTCCTTTCCCACTGGTTGGATGCCTTTTGTTTGATAATTCCGGTCTGGCTTCCTGCTTTCCCCCTGCTAAATTCGGTTTTTATAACGCTTCCACAGAATTTACGCAATTTGACTCTTTAACTATTTACTCTAAAACAGAAAATAAAAGATTACTAGTTAGCACCGTTCCGGGTGACACTGTTACCTATACTTTTAATAAAGCCGGTACTTATGAAATCTCAGTTTTTGTGTTTAATGACACTTCAGATTGCCAGGTGAAGGGTCCTGTCACTTTATACATTGACAGCATTATTCCCAAGTTGATTGTCACCCCGCAAAGTACCTGTCTGAAAAATAATATGTTTAACTTTTTTGATTCCACAAAAACGGAATATGCAATTATTCAACAATGGGTGTGGAGATTCGGAGATGGCGACACTTTATTGGGTGTTTTTGAAAAAGAAAACGAAGGTTTAAATGAACATTCGGGAAGAACACAGGGAACGTTTAAAAGGCCCACACACATTTACAAGGATACAGGCACCTATATTGTACAGTTGATTAATTTTCCAACTATCTTCACAGGAATCGGTAGTGAACAATGCAGTTTTATATTATCTGATACTATACGTATAGACGCTTCATTCGCATCTTTTCAATCCGACTCTGTTTTCTGTAAAGGAGAAAACATTGCTCTTACAAATTTATCAACTACTTCTTCACGGATTTTAAATTATACATGGGTTTTTGGTTCTGATTCAATTTCTACTCCCGATTCTATACCGGAATATGCTTTTAATACACCAGGATTTTTTAATCTTGAATTGTTTGTTTCTGATTCTCTTAATTGTACCGACTCGGTCAAAAGAAATATTTTAATAAGCCATCCGGAACCCGAGTTTCTAAACAGTCCCGGTTCCTATATTACCATTACTCCTAAACCCGCTTGCCTTTACGACACTGTATCATTTGAACTGCTTACTAATTATAATTTCTATAAATACATCTGGGATTTTGGTGATTCGTTTACCGATACCCTTACCACTTCAAACCATAAATATGCTGTAGCAGGTAAGTATCCGATAATAATTAATATGCAGGATACAAATTCATGTAAAAATTCTCTTTCATTTGATACTCTGCAAATTAATACACCCCCCAGTGCATATTTTAATGCCGACATTTTTCAGGCAGATTGTCCTCCATTGTTGGTTTCCTTTATGGACAGTTCAATAGGAAATGTTATTCAATGGAACTGGGCTTTTGGTGATACCCAAAACTCCGACCTGAAAAATCCAAAGCATATTTACAACCTGTCCGGTGACTTTAATGTTCAATTGATTGTAACAGATACATCCGGTTGCAGTGACACTATTACTAAAAATGGATTTATTAAAATAAATGGTCCTTACGGATATTATTTCCTTGACAAGGACTCAGGATGTGTTCCTTTGTCTGTTAATTTCAAAGGGTTTTCCCAAAATTCAAATTATTATCTGTGGGATTTTGGTGATGGTAATGTTTTTTTCAATTCAACAACAGGTCCTCCGGATAGCATCAATCACATCTATTCAAAAAACGGAATTTATAGTCCCAGTTTGATTTTGAAAGACACAAACAATTGCATTTATATAGCAAAATCTATCGAATCGGTGCTGGCAGAAACTATCATTGCCGACTTTTCATACTCCGGTAGCAATCTGTGTCATCTCTCTCCCGTTCAGTTTCAAAGCAATGTCTCTTCTACATTTCCGGTAAAGTACCTATGGAATTTCGGAGACAATAGGATTGATTCAACACTTTCCCCCGTACATCAATACGCTGACCGTGGTCCTTACCAAGTATCTCTCACCCTTATCTCATCTCTGGATTCCGCTTGCAAGAATATAATTGTTAATCCTGTGGCAATCTTCAGAAAACCAGAAATCTTAATTTTGAAAAATGATACGATAGGATGCCCACCTTTTACACTTAATCTAAAATCACAAAATCCCGAACTTCAGATTCCGGTTAAGCAGTGGAGTTGGTTATTAAATGACACTTCACTGATTTCTTCCGATTCTGCAAATTATTTTATTTTCTCTACCGGAAAAAATAAAATAACTCTTTATTATTTTTATGAAGATACCTGCAGAGCAGAAGAAACTTTTTATATTTCAGCCATTAATAAACCCGAAGCCGGTTTTGTGTTTACACCCGAAAATCCTACCATAAACAATTCATTGATTACGTTTCAGGATAAGTCATCCGGCAGTACACAATGGAAGTGGTATTTCGGAACAGGCGACAGTTCCGAAACACAAAATCCTAACTATACATATCAAAAAGAAGGAATTTTTCAAATAGTGCAAATTGCAAAAAATGAAGCCGGTTGTCCAGATAGTTTAGCGAAAAATATTTTCGTAGCCCCTAAAGGACTTGTCAAAATACCGGAAGCATTTTCTCCTAATGGGGATGGAAACAACGATAGATTGTCTATTTTTCCGGCGGGTATTTCAGAACTGATTGATTTTAAAATTTTCAACCGGTGGGGAGAGATGGTTTTTCAAAGTAGCGATATCAACAATGGATGGGATGGGAATTTTAAAGGAAAACCGCAGGAAATGGATACGTATATTTATTACATTATTGCAAAATCCAGTGACACGGGCGAACAAATATTTCAAAAGGGGGATGTTTTGTTAATCAGGTAATAATTAAGGATTAAAAAATAATTAATGTGTCACAATTTTTAATTCTTAATTAATTTTTTTGCCCCCCTAGGTGGGTTGAAATATTACTGATAAAGCAACTAAATATGATTTTATTATGATTAAACTAATTAAATATTTTATTGTAAAATTTATATTCTGTTTCATTATTCATAGTGTAGCATCCCAGGATGTTCATTTTTCACAATACCTAAATTCTCATTTAACACTTAATCCTGCACTAACCGGATTCTTTCAGGGTAACATACGTAGTACTATGAACTATCGTTCACAATGGGCAAGTGTTTCAAACCCTTTTATTTCTTCTTCCTTTTCATTTGATTCAAAAATTTTACAGGAAAAAATGAAAGATAACGGATTGGGATTGGGTGTGGTAATTCTCAGTGACAAATCCGGTTCAGCTAAACTTACTAATTTTATGGCTTTGCTGAGCACTTCGTACATTAAAGCGTTAAATCAATCCGGCAATCAATACCTGTCTTTTGGAATTCAGGGCGGCTTTTTTCAAAAAAAAATGGACTTTAATAATTTGATTTTTGGTAATCAGTTCGATGGATTGGATTTTAATTCTTCGTTGAGCAGTGGTGAAAACGCCTCCGGGAGCAGTTTTACAAATAGTGACATAAACATAGGGTTTTTATTTAACCGTAGTGAACCCTTTCACACACGTTATAATGCCGGTTTGGCTTTTTTTCATCTTAACCAACCGGAAGAAACATTCCTGGGTTCTGAAAATAACCGTTCTCTCCGTACTGTGATTCATAGCAACATTCTCTTTATAATTTCTGAAGAACTTCAGGCAGGACCGGATTTGTTTTTTGCATATCAGAAAAAAGCTAACGAAATTAATTTCGGTGGATCCACTCTTTATAAATTGGAACCGGTGAATGATAAAGATACTTACTTAAACTTCACTATAGGTTTACGCTGGATGGATGCCATTCATCTCACCACAGGAGTGAAATATGATAAATGGAATGTTTCTTTCAGTTATGATATTACTATTTCGGATATTTCATTGGCAAACAATTATCAGGGTGGGTTTGAGATTTCTGTGATTTACACAGACCTTTTCATACCCGGAAAAAATAAGTTACCTTTTATTGTACCTTGTAATAATTTTTAAATTGTTGTTACTATTGTTTCATTATATAATCCATGCGTAGTTTATTAAACATATATATTTATTCAATTTTCCTTTTCAACTTTCTGCGGTTGTCTCTGCCTGTCCATGGTCAGTTTCCGGAGTTTTCAACAACAGTAGTTGAAAAATACACTCAAATTGCCGACTTCGCTTATTCCAACCGGAATTATTTTCAGGCGATTGAATATTACACTAAAATTTTTGAAAAAGAACATAACAATGCTAAGGCTGTGAATCGCCTAGCCGAAGTTTATGAGAAATTAAACGATTATCTGAATGCAGAAATCTGGTTTAAAATTTCCATGAAACTGAATTATAAAAAATTCCCATTATCTGAATATAAATATGCCATGATGTTAAAAAGAAACAATAAACATGGAAACGCTATTAAACAATTTGAACATTTTATAAAAACATACAGAGGTGAGAAAGTTATTTACTACCAGCAATTAGCACAAAATGAAATTGAAGGAAGTCGTTTTGCACTTCAATGCTTAAAAGATACAACGATGGCGGTTAATATTTATAACATGGGCGCTCCTGTAAATTCTGCATACGATGATTTTGCTCCCGCTAATTTTTTTGATTTGCTGGTTTACAGTTCCTATCAGTCAAATACCCGTATGATTGTTGAAAATGAACAAGAGAAAATACGGAAGATTCAACTTTTTCTTTCCTTGTACCAGGACAACTCCTGGAAAAAACCCATTGAATTCAAAATGGGACCCTTTCACAAAGAGGGCTACCATGCATCCAACGGTTCATTTTCGTCAGACGGAAGCCGTTTTTATTTCACGTTTTGCAAAGAAAACGAAAACAATACGATTTTATGTGACATCTATGTAAGCAGAAATTTTAATGACTCATGGTCAGATCCTGTTAAGTTGGATGAACCCATTAATTTATCAGGAGTTGATAACACACAACCCAGTATAAATTATCTTAAAGAAAATCTTGAGGTCTTGTTTTTTTCATCAAACAGACCCTGGGGACATGGAGGGTATGATTTATGGTATTGCCTTGTGAAAAATGGCTCTGAATACAGCCAGGTTAAAAATTTAGATGATATGATTAATACCACAGGCGATGAAATAACTCCGTTCTTTGACCAACGCACACAGACATTATTTTTTAGTTCTAATGGTCATCCCTCCATCGGTGGGTTTGATGTATTTAGCTCCTTGAAAACAGGAAAATTCTGGGTGAAATCACAAAACCTTGGTTCCCCTGTTAATTCAACTGCAAATGACACGTACTATGCATTAACAGATAAACCTGGACAAGGTTATTTTGTTTCAAACCGGGAAGGGGGCTTACTAATTAACGGAAGTACTTGCTGTCAGGATATTTACACCTTTCAGTGGAAAGATTCTTCAAAGTTTATCCCTTTGGCTCAAAAACAAATTTCTCAACCGGATAGCTCTGTTGATATGAACCAAAACCCGAATGAAAGTTCACAAATTGTTCCTTGGACGGATATTGAGAATGTCATTATCAATAAAACCTTTATACTTAAAAATGTTTATTTTGAATTTGATAAGTCCGTAATGCTTTCCGGTTCCGAAAAAGATATTAATCTGTTACATACTTTCCTGCTTGAACATCCTGACATAAAAGTTGAAATCG
>MEPC01000013.1:29889-45788 GCA_001769655.1 Bacteroidetes bacterium RIFCSPLOWO2_12_FULL_37_12
CATAAAGATAGTAAAGGTAGTACCGAATACAACATCAGCTTATCGCAGCTAAGGGCACAGACGGTTGTAAATTTTTTGGTTGCTAAAGGAATTGAGAAAAAGCGACTCGTTGCAAAAGGATATGGAGAAACCCAACCCATTGCCGCCAATGAACTTTCAGACGGAAGTGATTACCCAGAAGGTAGGCAAATGAATCGGCGCGTAGAATTTAAAATTATTGAGAAAATAATTTCGGATGTGGACTCCGAAGAGGTTAAAAAAGAATAGTTCTATAATTTTATCACCTTCCTAAAAAAAATATTCTGAGCAGTTTCTATCCTTAAAAAATAAATCCCCGATGGTAGTTTTTTTAACTCACTCCCGGAAAATATTTTTTCTACGCTTTTTTCTTTTAGCTGGGATTTATATATGCTTTCTCCTGTGAGGGTGATAACTTCTAAAGAAGTTATGCTACGATTATTTACATTTAATTCAATGGTAAGTTTATCCTTAAATGGGTTTGGAAAAATCTGAATGGCATTTAATTTTATTTCATCTTCAATACCCTGTGTATTTATTACTTTAATAAATTTTGATATTGTATCTTTACATGTGCTTTGATTTTCTGTAATCAACTCTACTTTATAATCACCTACAGCAGTATATTTGTGTGCAGGATTTTTCTCTGTTGAACTCGCTCCATCTCCAAAAAACCATGTACCGTTAGTATTATTTCTGCTCTGATTAGTGAAAGTAACATTACCGGTGGAATTCAGATTAAGTGTATAGGAAGAGGCGATAAAATCTGAAACCGGACATGTTTTAAGTATCATCCCATTCGTCCCTGCCGTATATCCTATATAGGAATTATAAAATCGTATAGTGTTTATCGTTTTTGTTCCGCCCCCATTTAAAAGAGTAGATTGGCTTTGCTTGTCTATTTTAATAATGGTTTCTTTATTCCCTGTAATATAACAATCTTCAGTTTCTATGCATTCAATTGAATAAAAGTGTTCACCGTAGGATAAATTTACAGGAGTGAAAGAATTTGCACCATCCATTGTTTTTAATAGGGTTTGATTCAAGCCGGCTACAAACCCTGTATCTTTATTGATAAAAAAAACATCATTCAGCACCTGATTTGTCTGAGTAGCCATAACCGCCCAGGTTAAACCGCCATCATTGGTTTTTAATAAGGTACCATTACTACCGGTAATAAATCCGTTTTGTTCATCAGGAAAATGTATAGCGTTTAGAAAAAAAGTAGTTACTATGTTTAATTCATTCCATGAATTTCCACTGTCATCAGTTCTATAAATTAGTCCATTTTCGCCCACAATAAATCCAACTGTGGCATTTATAAAATAAATATCGTTCAGATTCATTGAAGTCGAAATAGTTTTTTTTTGCCAGGTTAGTCCGAAATTGTTTGTAGATAAAAGTAGCCCATTTGAACCGGTTATAAACCCAATTTGGTTGGAAATAAAAAAAACAGAAGTGAGTTTTTCATCCGGATAACCGGAATTTTGGGAAATCCAACTTGTCCCACCATTCGTTGTTTTATAAATTAATCCCGAGTCGCCTACTGCGTAAACAGTTAAAGAATCTACCGGCTCAATTGAGTTTATATTTTTTTTCCATCCAGAATTCAAATATCCCCACTGGGAGAAAATAAAATAGGGCGACACCAGAAAAAAAAGTAAAAGGATAATTTTTTTCATTTTCTTGTTTTTAGATATTTTTCATAAATCTCTTTCACCCCTCTCCATTTTTTTGGAGAGGGGCTGGGGTGAGGTCCTCACTCAAAACCCACCACCACCCCAATCTCTTTTTCCAATGTTTCGAATAATTCCTTTTGAGGTTCAATGGGAAATTTTCTGGAAAATAATTCTAAGTCCATTTTTTCATCCATATCAATTAGATTTATTTTTAATGGGCATTTCCCGGGAAAACGAGTTAAAATACTTTCAATTTTTTCAATACTATTATTGGTAATGGATTTATAGGAAACTTTAACCTTAACAATTCTTGTGAGTTTTTGAAGAATTTCCTGTAATAAATAAACCTGATAGGGTCTGAATTCCCAATAATTAGCCGTTTTGTATCTTAATTGGGATTTCCCTTTCATCCACAATAATTTTCCAGGTACAAAATAATGTCCGATTTTAAGATAATCTTCATTAAAAAGCATTATGCTGAAATGACCTTTATAGTCCTCCAATTCATATATCCCGAAAGAATTTCCATTCTTATCGGTTTTTACAGCAACTTTGGTAACCAACCCTGCCAGAGAAACTTCTCGGTTTTGAAACCTCTCAAATTCGTTTGATTTGCAATTACAGAAAATACTTATTTCCCGGATAAATTCATCTAACGGATGACCGGAAAAATAAAATCCAATATAATCTTTTTCGAATTTTAGTTTTGTCAAACGGTCAAAAGGTGGGCAAGAAGGTGGAGTAGGAGGGGGAGCATCGTAAAGATTTTTTTCACCAAATAAGTTGAAATGTTTTTGATTTTTTTGGGCTTTCACACTGTTTCCATACTGGATGGATTTTTCGATAAAGTTTTGTTCTTCGCCTGGTGCAATAAAAAAATACTGCGCTCTGTGAATTTCTTTAAAACAATCAAATGCCCCTGCGTAAGCCAGACAATCTATGCATTTTTTATTAACCGCTTTCTGATTAACTCTTTTTACAAAATCAAAATAATCCGAAAAAGGTCCATTCAGTTCCCGTTCTTTTACAATTTCTGTTATCGCTGTTTCCCCAGCGCCTTTAATGGCACCCAAACCATACCGGATTTCTTTAGTTGGTTTTGCTATAAATTTATAATCGCTCTCATTTATATCCGGACCCAATGTTTCTACCTTAAGCGCCTTACACTCGTCCAGAAAAAAAGCAATTTTTTCAATACTGCTCATATTCCAGGTCAACACCGATGACATGTATTCTGAAAGATAATTTGCCTTCAAATATCCTGTTTGGTAGGCAAGTACCGAATAAGCCGCAGAGTGTGAACGGTTAAATCCATACTCACCGAATTTCACCATCCTGCCGAACAAATCTTCTGCAATCTTATTCGGAATTTTATTTTCACCACAACCTTTAATAAATTTTTCCCTCATGCTTTCCAACTTGGGTTTATCTCTTTTTGACATGGCTTTTCGCAACACATCCGCTTCGCCTTTTGTAAACCCAGCCAATGTTTGTGAAATTTTCATAACCTGTTCCTGATAAACAATCACTCCATAAGTACTTTTCAGGAAGGGTTCAATTAATGGATGTGTAAAATCTGTTTTTTCCAGACCGTTTTTACGACGTATGTATTCCGGTATCGAATCCATAGGGCCAGGACGGTAAAGAGCATTCATGGCAATCAAGTCCTCAACGTTAGTTGGTTTTAGTGCGCTTAAATGTTTTCGCATCGGCTCCGACTCAAATTGAAATGTTCCTATCGTTTCAGCTCGTTGATATAACTCAAAAGTACGGGGATCATCTAATGGAATTTTATCAATGTCAATCTCAACTCCGTAATTTTTTTTTATTAATAAAAGCGAATCTTCAATTATGTTTAATGTTTTAAGACCGAGAAAATCCATTTTAAGCATGCCGGATGATTCCAGAAATTTATGTTCATATTGAGTTACAAAAAGCTCACTATCTTTTGAAGTGCATATAGGCACATGTTCAATAATATCGGAAGGGGCTATAATAATACCTGCGGCATGTAAACTGGTATGGCGGGGGCTTCCCTCTAATTTCTCAGCAAGTTCCAGCGTCTTTGAAAAAATCGCGTTCTTTCCATCTTTGACTTTTTTAAGTTCGGCAGATTCTTTATATGCTTCGGGTAAAGTAATTCCAGGTCTTTCCGGCACTAACTTGGCAAGATAATCGGCATCCTCTAATTTAACTTTCATGATCCGTGACACATCGCGAATGGCAAGACGTGGCGCCATAGTGCCATAAGTTATTATCTGTGCCACTTGATTTTTACCATACTTCTTTACCACATATTCTATTACTTTTTCTCTCCCTTTTTCATCAAAGTCAATGTCAATGTCAGGCATGGATATCCTGTCAGGATTTAAAAATCGCTCAAACAATAAATCGTATTTGATGGGATCTATATTTGTGATTCCGAGACAGAATGCAATGATGGAACCTGCCGCAGAACCTCTGCCGGGTCCTACCTTTACATTTAATTCTTTTGCCGCCTTTACAAAATCAGCAACAATAAGAAAATAACCGGCAAATCCCATTCGCGAAATCACTTCCAACTCAAACTCAAGTCGCTTTGTTTGTTCATCAGTTAGAACGTCATACCTGGCTTTTGCTCCAAGATATGTAAGATGTTTTAAGTACTCATTTTCAGTGGAAAAATCAGGAGGTAACTGATATACAGGCAATAGAATATCTTTTTTTAAATTTATATCTTCAATTTTCGAAACTACTTCAATCGTATTCTCAAGTGCTTGTGGAATGTCCGAAAAATTTTTTGACATTTCTTCGGTGGTCTTCATGTAAAATTGGTCGTTGTCGAATTTTAAACGCTTCGGGTCATCGCGATCCTTGCCGGTTTGAATGCATAATAAAATATCTTGCGCTTCAGCATCACTCATCTCTACATAATGAATATCATTGGTTGCAATGATTTGAACGTTATATTTTTTTGCCCATTTTAATAGAATTTTATTGCATACGTTTTGCTCTTCAATATCATGACGTTGTATTTCAATGTAGAAGTCATCCCCGAACATTTCATACCACCAGCGGAAATAATTTTCTGCCTCTGCCTCCCCACGTTTTACAATGGTTTGATTTATTTCACTGGCAAGGCAGGTAGTGGTGGCAATTAATCCATCACGATATTTTGTAATTAATTCTTTATCTATTCTGGGCTTATAATAAAATCCTTCTATAAAACCGAGTGAACAAAGCCGGGATAGGTTTTTATATCCCTTTGGATTTTTGGCTAATAACAACTGATGATAAAAATTTTTCTTATCCTGTTCCGCATCTATCACTTTTGCCTTTTTATCAAACCTGCTTTCCGGCGCTAAATAAAATTCACACCCTATCAATGGTTTGATTTTCTCTTTCTGCGCGACGGCTACAAATTCTGGTACTCCAAACATATTGCCGTGGTCAGTAATTGCCAATGCCGGCATTTTGTTTTTCTTTGCTTTCAGAATGAGATTTTCTATCCGGGATGCTCCATCAAGTAGTGAATACTGTGTATGTGTATGTAAGTGACAAAATCCGTTCATGATTGCAAAAGTAAAGTATATTTTGTATCTTGTGGGCGGATTTGTAAGTATAGTTTTCCACTTTTAATAAAAAGTTATCAACAAGGAAGCCCTCACTATTAAAACAGATGCCTTTCACCTTACCGAAGAAGAATTTTTTAATTTCTGTTCTCAAAACGATGAGCTTCGTATTGAAAAAGATAAACATCAAACTATTTATATTATGGCACCTACAGGCTTTATTTCCTCAAACCAGGAATCTGAATTAAATTATTTTGTGCATGCATGGAATCGTAAATCAAAACTTGGTTATGTATTTAGTAGTAATGCTGGGTTTAACCTGCCCAATAAAGTTATGCGTTCCCCTGATGTGGCATGGATAGCAAAAGAACGCTGTGATGCATTACCCCGGGAGATCGTGAAAAATTTGCACATATTTGCCCGGATTTTATTATTGAACTCCGTTCCAGAACGGATTTTTAAAGCAATTGAAAGAAAAAATGAATGAATGGATGGAAAATGGTTGCCGCCTCGCTTGGCTAATAAATCCTATAGAAGAAACTGCTTATATTTATAAACCAGGAATGGAACCCCTCATGCAGAAAGGATTTAAAAAAAAATTATCAGGCGAGAATGTTTTACCCGGTTTTGAACTGGATTTAAAAGAGTTGATGATTTAATAATGTACCAATATCCCAAAATCCAACATCCATCATCCAACATCCAACCATCTAACCATCTAACCATCTAACCATCCAACCATCTAACCATCTAACATCCAACCATTGAAGTTCATCACCTCGTCAACGGAATCCCCACCTCAAACTTGTTCTTTACAAACAAATCAATATTATGCTTTCTCACTTCCATGCTGACAGGCAAAACCAATTTTTCCAACAGAGGTAAATCGTCTTCAAGTATTCTCAAATTGGTAGTATCAATGGATTTCTCAATAAATAAAGTTTTTTCAAAATTATTTCCTTTACAACAAAAATTTAACCGGCTTGTATCAATTTCAAGTTTTAGATTTGATTTAAAACCAACCAGAAGTATATCACTCAATTTCTCTTTTTCAAGCGCCCAGTAATGGGTGCTGAATCCAGCTTTCTTAAGAGTAAAATGAATGTTTCTGGCTCCCCTCCCTTTTTCATCATCAACATATCCCTGAAAATTTACTATAATCATTCCTTGAGGTTTTAGTATCTCCGAATAAATCATCCCAAAATTCTCAACAGTAAAATTATAGGATGATTGCGTCTCTCCTGTGCTGATGTCCATTATAACTATATCGTATTTTTTAGTGCAAGTGCGTACGTAATGCCTGGCATCATCAATGGCTATGGCGATTTTATCATTTTCAAAATAGAAGTACTTTCGCGCCATGTCAAAAATGTTTTTATCAAGTTCTACAACATCCGTTTTAAAACCAAGACGCACCAACTCGCTTGCAATATTCCCGGCACCATAGCCAAGCAACAATGCGTCAGAATTTTTAGGGTAAATACTGCTAATCACAGAAATGCGATGGACATATTGCAATAAGGATAAATGCTCAAATCCTTTCTGTACTACACTTTGAGAGATGTTATTAATAAATAACGTCCGCTTAATTTTTTTTTCATTCTGATGCAGTACTTCCAATACACTAACTTGTCCGAGAATGCCTTCTTTCTGTTCAATTAAACGGGCAACTGACTTAGAATTATTTTTGTGAGAAGTCAGAAAAAATCCGGTTAAAAAAAATCCTATCACAATTAAATTATACACTAGTTTTTTTATTTTTATGCTTATAATAACCCATAAAAGAAAAATCACTGCTCCTGTAATCACAAATGAAATGGTTAATCCATATTCAGGGATGAACCAAAAACCATTCATAAAGATTCCTGCAATTCCCGATAAAGTGGAGAGTGCAAAAATAACCCCAGTACTTTTTCCTGATTTATTTATTTCAAAAGTATTTATACCCGATAGAATAGGTGGAATCATGCTTAACAGAAATACAGACGGAAAAACAAGAATAAAGGAAGATAAAACAACGCCGGTTATTAATCCCCAATCATAAAAAAAATTCATTAGGGGAAATCCCATTCTTGGAATTAACCATATCCAGCTAAAAGATATTCCTAGTATCCAGAAAAATAAAAAAGACGATTCCTTTATACGGTTCAAAAAATAAGATGAAAAAAAATATCCTGCCGCTAAACCAAACATAACAATAGCGATTACTGAAGTCCAACCTATCAGCGTTAAGCCATAAAATATTCCCGTTAACTGTGATATGGAAAGTTCTATAGATAAAACCGAATATCCTTCTGCCACCACCAAAATAAAAAAAAATAGTGGCGAAAAATTTTTAGCCCGTGCAACTGTATTACTTTTTTCTTTCATATATTCCAATATCGAACATCGAACATCGAACATCAAACATCCAACATCAAACATCCAACATCTAAAATCAAAAATCAAACTTTTCACAATGATTTTCTTTTTTTTATAATAAATATGTGTCAAAGTCATTAAATTTAAACAAAACTTGCAAATTTAATTATTTCTATAGATTATAATTTTTAATTTATCGTTAATTTCGATATAATGTTCCGAATGTTAATAAAATGTTAATTTATTGTTAAAAAAAATTTGTTTTTTACTTGAAGTTGTAGTATCTTTAGGGCGTGAGTTTAATTGTGTGAAGTGTGTCTTTTTAGATAGCCCTTTTTTATAAGAGTAATAGTGACACTAATTATTTTTCATTTATTTTTTTAAATGTCAACGAATTTAAAAATATCGGCCGTTAAGATTTTTTTCTGGTGTTGTTTAATGCTGGGTTTTGTTGGAGATATTTCTGGTCAGATTTTAACCTTTGATTTCGCAGGATTAGCAGGCACCGAATCTACAGCCAATTCCAATTCCAATGATGCTCGGCTTACCTCATCAACCATAAGTCGTGGTGCAGGAAATACTTCAAGCGCCAATGCGGATAGATTTAACTCAACTAGTTTGACTACAAGCACTTCATTAGATGCGTCAGATTATTATGAGTTTACAATTACCCCTAATTGTGGAAAATTATTTTCAATCTCCAGTGTTGTAATGAAGCATCAGCGCTCGGGTACTGGACCGGTTAAATTTGCGTTACGTTCCAGCGAGGATAGCTATGCATCTGATTTAGGTGGAGAACAAACTATTGGAGATGTTACCACTACTCAAACCACAACTTTTACATTTACAATGACAGATAAATCTACTGCCGTTACTTTCAGGATTTATGCTTATGCCGCAGAAAGTGGTGCTGGTTCCTGGGGGATTGGTGATTTTGCTGGAAATGACCTTGTGGTCAATGGTTCAACTGCAGATGGTTGTTCTATTCCCTGTACTCAAGCCACTTCTTTCAGCACAAATACCATCACTACCAATTCCATGAATATCGCTTTTACTCGCGGAAACGGCGATGCAGGTGTATTGGTTGTTGCCAAATCCGGTAGCGCTCCCACTGATCCTACAAATGGAACTTCCTATACCGCCAATGCCACTTACGGTAGTGGCACTGCCTGCGGCGGTGGATTTGTGGTGTACAAAGGGACAGCCGCAGGTACAGGCAATCCAACAGGTAATATTGCAATTTCCGGACTTTCTTCTTCAACAACTTATTACTACAATGTTTATGAATATAACGCTTCGGGTACTTGTTATAACTTAATTGAACTTTCAGGGAATGCCGCAACAACGGGTGGGGCTGCTTCTGCAAGTGTCATTCAAACAGTATCTGCTTCTGAACCCGCTACAATTTCGTCCTTGGAAAATACTGCCTCCATCACCAGTAATTTACTGGGAACACAGGTTTGGAAATTTGATATATACGACGGAAATGGTACCGATAATGACGGTGATGCCCTTCCTACAAACTACACTTCATTCACAATAAGTCAAGGTGCAAGTAACACTGTTGCTTCCTGGACAAATAATATTCTTGATGCAAAATTTTTTGAAGGTACAAATGCCACTCCTACAGCAGGAACTGTATCCATAAATGCTACAACTATTGTATTTACACCCTCAGCTTCCATTTCGGTAACAGACGGAGCCGCAAGCAAGATTACTATTACCTTGATTGTATCATTAAAAAATCCATTGGTAAGCGGAGCAGATGGCAAACTGTTTCAATTTAAATTGGTAAACACAGATGTCACTACTGAAGGAACCGGTACAAGTTCGCAACTCGCGGCATTTACCGCTAATTCCGACGGTACAAAAAATGTAATTGCAGTTGTTGCCACTGAATTGCGTTTTTCTAGCGTTCCCGGTGCCATTGCCCCAAATTCCAGTTTTTCCTCTACAGTTAGTGCCACGGATGCCAATGGAAATATTGACGCAAACTCAACTACTTCCGTTACTCTTTCAAGATTTGGTGGCACTGGAACCTTATCAGCCGCCGGAGGACTTACCAAATCATTGGTTGCTGGAACCTACACATGGTCTGATCTTCAATTTAACACGGAAGAAACATTTACTATTAAAGCCACCGATGCGGTAATTACCGATGGCGAAAGCCCAAGTATTATTTGTACAAGCACCTTAGGTTCTGTCATTGTAGAATGGAATTTCCCTGCTACTTCCGCTGACCAGTATGCAGACGCTGGAATTGCATTAAACTATGACTCCGGAACACCTTCTAATTCAAAACAGGTTAGCGTTTCAGGTGCAAGCGGGGTTGCCTATACCGGTGTAGGTAGCTCTACTAAATGTATTTCAGCCAGCGGCTGGGATGCAGGAAGTGGAACCAAATATTATCAGATTGAATGTAATGGTACAGGTTATTCGTATCTCAAGTTATCTTCCAAACAAAGAAGCACATCCACCGGTCCAAGGGACTGGAAAATTCAGTACAAAGTAGGAGCAGGTTCATGGACGGATGTAACAAGTGGGAGTGTCACTGTTGGGGATAACTGGACTACAGGAGTCAAAACAGATCTTTCAATTCCTTCCGCATGCGACAACCAATCTTCATTGTATTTCCGTTGGATAATGACTTCTAATACCTCTGTTGGTGGAGGTACGGTTTCCTCAGCAGGTTCTGCAAAAATAGATGATATAATTATAACAGCAATTTCGGCAAACACAATTACCACAGGTACTATTGCAGGTTCACCTTTTTGTATTACTTCCGCTACCGGTATCAGTGTCACTGTACCATTCACTTCTACCGGAACTTTTAATTCCGGAAATATTTATTCTGCTGAATTATCCGACGAAACCGGAAGTTTCAGCGTTGCCACCGTTATCGGAACTCTGAGCAGTACTGCCAATTCCGGAAATATCAGTGCCACCATTCCTGCTGGAACCGTTAGTGGAACTCTCTATCGAATCCGGGTTAAATCGGATAATCCTTTTTTAATCGGAAATCCTAACACAATAAATCTGACAGTTATTTTAGATGTACCGGATGCATCAGGTTTAAATGCGGTTACAGCAAGCGGACAAGTAACGGTTGGCTGGACAAATCCTTTAAGCTGTTTTGATGATGTCCTCATCGTTGTGAAAGCATCTTCAAACGTAAATGCAGGAACGCCCACGGGTGATGGCAGTTCTTATACTGCAAACCTCGCATATAGCAGTGGCTCCTCATTGCTCGGAGGGTATGTTGTCTATAAAGCCGGCTCTACAAGTGGGCAGACAATTACAAGTTTGACAAATGGAACTACCTATTTTATTAAAATTTTTGTCAGGAAAGGCACTAATTGGTCTAGTGGAATAGAAATTTCCTGTGTCCCTTCAACCACGGGTACCGGAGATTATTTAAGTACCGGCACCGGAGGTAATTGGAATGCAGTAGGAACATGGTTAGCATATAACGGTAGCATTTGGGTCGCCGCTTCCGATTTTCCTAATTCTACTACTAAAAATGTAACTATACAGACGGGAACAACAGTAGTTCTGAATAATGGACCTTATAGTGTTTATAATTTAACTGTAGAAAATGGTGCTAAATTATATCGTAATGTGACATCCACCTCATCAAACCGATACATTGATGTTTATGGACCCAATTTAATTTGTAATGGAATTATTGGAAACGGGGCAATAATAGATGTCATTGGGTTTAGATTTGAAGGCACTAATACTACAATTAGTGGTACAGGTATTTTTGATGCCATCAGGTTTAAAAAAGAATATAGTACCAACCTCACAACCAATCTTATTATTGCTATGGATGTTAATTTAAGATGGAATGATGTCTCAGGGACACAATTATACAATGATGCTCCTACAACGACGACCTTTAATGTTACATTGAACGCCGGTTCAACACTAAATTTGATAGTAAGTGGGGCAGGAAATTCAGGAAATGCCTGTATTAATGGTACGGGCGGTTCAGGCGCAGGCGGTGGGACTTTTACTATTAATGGAACAATGAATATTCCCGGTATTTTTTATGCTCATTCCAGCAATTCTACAATACCTGCCACATGGATTATCGGAACCGGTGGCGTAATTAACTGCAACGAAGTAGATTGTGCCGCCAGTGGAACCGCAGGTCACACATTAAGAATCATGAATGGAGGTAAATTAAACATTAATACTACGGTAGGATTTTCAAATTTCAGCTTAACCAATAATACTTATGATTTCCAAGCGGGTTCTATTGTTGAATATTCATCCCCTACCGGTACTACAACGGTTCAATTTACTCAGGCAGGTTTTGTTTACGCTAATTTATTAATCAGCGGAAACGGTGGCACTAAACAAATAAGCACTTCAGGAAATGTTCAGTGTACCGAAAATCTTACTATAACGGGGGGAGTGTTAGATGCAAATAATAAAAATATTACGGTTGGAGGAAATTGGTCTGACTACGGTACAAACGGTTTTACTGAAGGTGCTGTTGGTACCGTTTATTTTAATGGTACATCAGCGCAAACAATTGCTAGCCCTGGCGGTGAAGATTTCTATAATCTTGATTTTACTTTAGCTGGAACAAAAACTATTTTGGATAATATTACCGCTCACGATCTTACCATCAATACCGGTAGCGGCGCATTCATTGCCAATGATAAAGATATTTCTGTTTCCGGCAACTGGTCAAATTACGGGACAGCAGGATTTACTGAGGGTTCGGTTGCCACGGTTACATTTAATGGCACTGCCGCTCAAACTGTTACATGCGCAGGAAATGAAAATTTTTATAACCTCACTATTAATAACAGCTCTACAGGAGTTACATTAAATAATACGGTAAATGCCGCTGGAATTTTAACTTTTACGCTGGGAATCATCAATACCGGCGCCAATGAAATGAGAGTTACTAATAACTCAACAACTGCAATTGTAGGATATCAGACAGATATTTCGTTAGCGGCTTATACTTCCAGTCCAAGAGTAAATGGATTTCTAAGAAGAACGGTAGCGGCTACCGGTTCGTATGATTTCCCCGTGGGAACATCAACCAATTATGAATATTCAAACATTAACCTGAGCGCTTCCGCCGGTATTTCTACAATAGTTTCTTCTTTTACTACACCACACACAGGAACCGCACCTGCCGATGTTCCTATTTATGTAAACAGTGTGCAAATAGACAATATGCTTAATTACGGGTTTTGGACAATTGCCCCAAATGCGGTAACCAGTGTCACTTACAGTATTACCATAATTTCTCATGGGCATACTAACGGTGGCTCCGTCGCAACCAAGCATACTATTATTAAAAGGGATAACAGTGGCACTAATTGGGCAACTTTTCAGGCAAATCATAGCAATTCAACGCAGTCAGGTACCGGCTCCAACCCCATATCCGCTACGCTCTCTTCCATGACCGGTTTCAGTGATTTCGCCATAGGATTGGGTGCACAGCCATTGCCTTTAACTTTGATTGAGTTTACAGGTCATTTTGATGAAAATGAAAATTCTTCCGTATTGGAATGGAAAACTGCCAATGAAAGAAATTTATTGAGCTTTATGGTACAACGTTCTTCTTCTGCTAATGAATTTTCAGATATTGGTTTTGTAGAACCGTCCTCTTTAAATTCCCCAATAAATAATTATCAGTTTGTTGATACGGACCCTGCTGGAAGTGTTATTTATTACCGGTTGAAAATGCTTGACAATGATGGGAAATTTAACTTTAGTAGGATCATAAATATTGTACCTTCTAAAAAAGATTTCTACGTTCAGAAAATATCACCAAATCCTTTCAGCAGTGAATTTACTTTGGATTTCATTTTAGATAATTCCTATGAGGTTATTATAGAGGTCTTTGATATGGAAGGTATTAAAATTTTTGAAAACGTAAAAACGTATGATTCAGGTAAAAACAAATTTATTTTTAGTGACGGGTATTTAAAGGAAGGAATCTATCTGGTAAAAATCAAAAATGGGAATAACGTTTATACAAAAAAAGTAATAAAGTTTCCAAATTAATGGGATAGGTGGTTGATAATTTTTTAAGTGATTTTTTGGCACGATTTTATTTTAATTCAACTAATTCATTATAAATTACTTGAGTATATTTGTCCCGTTATTGTCTCCGGAAAAAGAAAAATTAAAATTTTAGTAAAATAAAGTGAAAAAAAGTTGCATATTCATTTTTTTTACCGTACATTTGTGGAATAGTCGCTTTACTTCAATGAACCGAAATTTAAAAATTTAATATTTTCACCATCCAAAAAGGAGGAAGTGTCATGAAAACAAATACATTTTATTCAAGAGCAATCAAATACTTCAAAGCAGGGTGTTTGGTTTTGGCAGTAATATCTTTTGGTATGAGTACAACTAATGCTGGCTCTGCTGATGGATTGGTTGTAGCACATTTGCAAATGGTTCAGACGAGCGATACCGAATATGACTTTAGAGGATTTATAATAAATCTGTCGGGTTCTGATTTTAATGGACCTTTAACTCTGGTTAGCCAAATGAAGGATAAACGCATTGAACATTTGTTTCCAAATGTTACGTTAGCTTCTGGAGATAGTTTGTTTTTTGAGGGGAGTATATTTCAGGTCATTACAAAAGATGCTAGAGGAAATCTTTGGAAAAAAAATTGGGATGGTGCTTGTTATGAAACAAACTACTCTTCACCCCCTAATACTAAAGAAAATAACAAATATGAAACAGTTTATTTTTGTGCATGGATTTCTGAAAACAGTAATCAAAGCCAGAAAGATTGCACCTTTTCTGTGGAATTGGACGAGTTTTACAAGGATGGAAGAAAAAGCAGAGCCAACATCACTAAAGAACCAAAAGATGCAGAATTTGTGGCAAACGAGGATTTATCTTTTAAGGTATATCCAAACCCTATTGTAAATATTACTTATATTCTGGTTAATTCTTGCCAGAGCCGGAATATTAAGTTGCAAATTTTAAATAACCTGGGGCAAGTGGTCAGTCAATCTGAAAAATATGCTCCCGAAGGTTCGGAGTTTATTGAAGTAGATATGAACGAATATGGTCCAGGGGTTTATTTCTTTAAAATTTTTGATAACGACAATAGCATTGTATCATCATCTTTTAAGGCAGTCAAATAATATCTGAAGCACCTTTGTGTTTATCATTAAAATTTAAAATATAGTTCCTCGTAGGTTACGCACAGCCCGTAGTGGATAATTTTTTTTCAGTAAACTTGTTTTTCTCATTGATACTATGTACCTTTAAGGCGTGAACGGCTAACTTCAATCATTTCGTCATATAAAAAAAATCATGAACAAATCTAAAAACAGTTTTTTTATAGTTGTCACATTTTATTTTATTTTAAACTGTGATGCAGTGTTTTCACAAACTGGAAACATAACAACCGACCAGGATGGTAAGTTGATTTATAACAATGTCACTGTTGTTACTCCTCAACCCACAGAAAACGAAATACAACAACGTAATTATGAGAAGGAAAAATATTTAAAAAAAAATAATGATAATATCAACAAAAAAGAAGAAATAGCGGACCAAAATGCTCGTTCGGTTAATACTACTTCTAATCCTAATCCTATTAAGGAAGACGTGCTAATAAACACAAAAGAAGAGAATTTAAATTTTAGGGAAGAGAATGGGGTAAAGTTTATTTATTTGAAGGAAAATGAAACTCAAACCACAAGTATCCCCAGATAATAAAGCTAAAATATTAACTTTAAACTTTATAAACATTAACATGAAAACTTTTACAATTTTTTTTGCAAAGCTGAGATATCTCGTTTCTTCGATATTTTTAATTTGCACTTCTATTCTAACCATAAATAGTTTTGCTCAAACTACTCAAACGTTTACGTCAAGTGGTTCTTTCACAGTCCCTTGTAATGTAACTTCCATTCAAGTGGAATGTTGGGGTGGTGGGGGTGGTGGGGCTGGTGACATTGATAATTTAGCAACGGTAAGTGGTTCAGGTGGCGGTGGCGGTGGCTATACCATTGGAACGATTTCTGTAAATCCAGCTGACGTAATTTCATATACTGTGGGTTCTGTGGGTGCTGCTGGTTCTAGCGCACCTGGTGCAGGTGGACCTGGAGGAAATACAACTTTTTCTACTGTGATTGCAAATGGTGGTGGTGGTGGTGCAATTACTAATGGTGCAGGTGGTGCCGGTGGAGGGGGTAGCGGTGGCACTGTAACTACGGGTGCAAATGGACAAGCAGGTAATACAGTTGCAAATACAAGTGGTGCTGGTGGTTTGGCTGGTAACATGGGC
>MEPC01000014.1 GCA_001769655.1 Bacteroidetes bacterium RIFCSPLOWO2_12_FULL_37_12
ATAAGCGCTGAAAGCATCTAAGCACGAAGCTCGCCTCAAGATGAAATTTCTTTTAAGGGTCGTCATAGACGATGACGTTGATAGGCTGCAGGTGTAAAGACAGTAATGTCAAAGCCGAGCAGTACTAATTACCCGTACGTTTTCTTTATTTTGTTTTTATAATTCTTTAGTATCGTGCTTCCTTTTTTTATGTTATCGAATCAACCGACTTCATGGTGGCTTCTGCATAGGTGAACACCTCTTCCCATTCCGAACAGAGTCGTTAAGCCCTATCGCACTAATGGTACTGCAATAAAATGCGGGAGAGTAGGTCGCCGCCAGTGTTTATTAAGCCCTTTGGGAAACCAAAGGGCTTTTTTTTTGTAGTGCGATTTATGATCAATCTTTGGCGTATGGAATAAAAAAGTGCCTTACTGCCGGCAGGCGCACCTGACCGACCTTTTCGGGAGGTGTGCATAGCGGGTGCCTGTGCTGTGGATGGTGAGTTGGAAGAGGCACTCCTTGTGCGGTGGAGTGCGGTTGGCGTGCGGCTATTTTATATAAATGCCTTACGCGACAGCGTAGACCGAAGCATGAGAGCGGTGGATTTTTGTGGCACGGGGGGTGTGGTGGTGGGGTATCTTTTTTCTATAATGGGATGTATTTCTCTAACTGTCCAAGATTAATAAAAGTTTCCAAGATTTATTTTACTATCTATTTCACATACCATTATTATAATATTCTACCCCACTAAAAATATGTTTGTTGTACGAATGAGTAAAAAGAATTGCCGGAAGAATTATTAACAGACCGGTAAAATTTACTGTTATAGTTTGACCCTTATTAGCTCTTGGATCATTTTCTTCCTTTAAAATAGCATATAAAAAAATGTCCACCAATGTCCCACCCACTGTATAATAAACGACCCTTCTTGCTTTTCTAAATGATTTATTTGCCTTAGGATAGTTTTCGCTTAACCGGATCAGTTTGTTAATACCTTGCCTTTTTTCTTCCAAGTAAACATCATTTGAAAATAAAATTTTTCTTAAAGCAAGTTTCTTTTCAGGTTTTAAAATAGAATTGATAGAATCTCTATTTGAAATATCCTGAGAAAAAACATTTATGCAGTTTACAGAAAATACATAGATAAATAAAAATTTAAACAATGCTTTGGTTTTAAGTAGATTAATGTATTTCATAAGTGTCACAGGTTTTTTTTTGAATATTATTTAATTGGGAAATACCACCCTACACTATACAGAAGTATTACATTAGGAGGATTTGTGTTTAGCTTCTTGTATGCATTACGCCCTAATTCTGAAATTTCGAGCAGTTTGCCAATACCTATCTGTGCAGTAAACCCATTTAAATGCCGGAAAACGAATGTTGGACCGAAAACACTTTGAATGAAGGATGTTCCCGAACCCTGATGCCAGTAACTTAAGGAAATAAAACTGTTCCGTAAACCAGGTTTATAATGATAATTAATTCCCATTCCTAAACCTACTAACCCGGCTCCTACCTGTATGGCAATTCCATCAATTATTGTTACTTCCAAATCCGCTCCTATTAATGAACCACCACCTTGTAATATGCCAATTGTAATGATTGCGATTTTATCGGATGTATCCCTATCCGGAGGATGCTGTTTATGAGCGACACTTGTTATTTGGCCTGAAACCGTGAATGTCACAAATAGTAATAGGTAAAATAGAAAGTATTTTTTCATATAGATTGAATTTTATGTTAGTTGGTAAATTTATATATTTTTAAGAGTATAAAAAATGTGGATTCAATAAATAAAGTGGTTACACATAATTTAGGATTCCAAGAGGAGAAGAGTAGCAAAATTACAAAAAAGTAAGCATGGTTATTGAGCTTGCCGAAATAAAGCTTACAGATTATTTACGTTATAAGCTCTTTTTAAAAAAAATTCTTTTAATCTTACTGTTATATGTCGTTTTATTTTCGCGTAAGCCCCGGTTTTAATTCAGTTTTATTATTTCTGATTTGCTCTTTAATGGTTGTCATTGCATCTGCAAATGCAGCTAATGCCGATTTTCTATGCGCATCGCTACCATAGCCCCAATACATTGCGATAAAAGTATTACCGTAACCATTTGCTTTGTATGTTCCAAGAGTTTCATTGCGAAGATTGGAAATGGTAACTTGGATTTCAAGCGTTGTATTAATGTTATTCAAAGGAATTCCAATTAAAGTCGGCACACATAAAGTCCAAATTGAAAAGAAGATTAGCAAAGGGTTATTTCTTTCTTTAAAAGATAATAATTTAAGTTGGATCGTTCCATTATTTTCGGTTGCGGTTTGCGAGATGTTTTCATTAATTTCGTTTGAAAACATTTTAATCATGTCATTCACTCGTTCATCTGGTGAATATTGAACATTTGTGTAATATAACTCCGGATACATCTTTGCTTCCTTCTCTTTAAAATTTGGGTCTTCAATAATAATCCTGAGCGAATCAAAATATTCTGTGATTTTTAAAACACCGTTGTAATGCCCAGAAAGCTTTACAAAACCAAAGGAAATATTTTCTTTAAGGTTATTTAAGTCAATCTCTCCTTGCAGTGATGGCAAAAGAGTTGTCATTTTGGTTTCAATTAGTTTGTTTTTGAGGGCTTATCTTTCCATAATATTGAAAATGATTTAGTAACCATTCTTTTCTGCTTTCTTTCTGATTTTCTTCAATGACTTTTATGATTTGTTTGGCTGTATATGATTTTAAATCCCGTAAAATATTAGATAGTTCACCTTTTTCAGAATAGGCAATAAAGTGACCATGACCTGAGCATTATACAATAACAAAAATTTTTAAGCTTTTTATTTTTCTGACAATATTTTATGCTCTCCACTAAAATATTTTGATATCCCCTTCTTACAAATACATCTATCCAACCCATTACGCTAAAACTTACAAAAAACAAATTCTCTTCATGCGTTTTATCGTGTTCTGACATAAAGCAAAATTATATAGAAGTAAGCAAAGCTTACAAGTTATTTACGTACTAATCTCTTACGCACTTGCTTGCCAGACAGCTTAGCACGTACGGGGTTCAATGCTTTTGCAAACTATCTCGTTTCGGAGGCGATACTTCCTCTACCCTCATTCCAACAGGAAAATTACCATATACAGATATTTCCAAGGGTATATCATCCTCATTTTCGTAAAAATTTCGTAAAGTTTTCTCAGCATTTGCACAGTATATTAAACCGTGAGCTATATATGTAATCCCCCCTATATTTTGAGGAAACAATTTATTTGAAATTTTCATACAATCCTGCTCCAGGATTGGTTTTAAATTTAATGCTTCAAGAAAAGTTTTATCTGTTTTATTGCCCATCCTTATTAATATTATTTCATCATAGAAGTAGTAAACATAATCAGCATCCATATCGTCCAGTTCATACTCATTTAAAATATAACCTAATGTAAAGCAAAAATCTTTCCCGTTTGGTTTTGAATTAAAAACACGAGCTACAAATACAAAATATTTTAAGTTACCATTTCTTCCTTTCATAGTGTCAATAAATGATTTTAACTCCAAATTAAAAGCATCTTTTTTTTTGATTGCAATGCTATCCTTTTTTATCTCTGCAAAAGAAAAGGTAACCTGTATGAACAGGAAATAAAATATCACCTTTTTTAACATGTTATTACCGTCTTATAAGTTTTCCATAAGGCATCCCTTCTGTATAGCGTGGAATAATATATCCTTTGGGATAATAATCCGTAATCCAAATTCTGCCATCTGCTCCTATTGTGTACACGGGTATGTTCCAATTTTGCCTATACTTAGCATCTATTAGAGAAGGACCGTAGGAATCTTTATGTGTATGGTATTGAGCAAAAACATCTTCTCTACCATACCCAGGTATATTATAAATATAATTGATGGAAAGTTCAGGAGTGGGTTCAATGCTTTTGCAAACTATCTCGTTTCGGAGGCGATACTTCCTCTACTCTCATTCCAACAGGAAAATTACCAAATATTGATATTTCTAAGGGAATATCATCCGAATTTTCGTAAAAGGTTCGTTTAGTTTTTTCCGCCTTTTCACAATAAATGAAACCTTGAGCGATATATGTAAACCCACCTATTTTTTGAGGAAACAGTTTATTTAAAATTTTCATATTATCCTGCTCCAGGATTGGTTTTATATTTATTGCTTCAAGAAAAGTTTTATCTGTTTTTTTGTCCATCCTTATTAATATTATCTCATCATAGAAGTAATAAACATAATCAGGAGCAATAGCATCCACATCATACTCATTTAAAATATAACCTAATGTAAAGCAAAAATCTTCCCTGTGTGGTTTTGAATTAAAAATATGAGCTACAAATACATGATATTTTGTGTTACGGTTTCTTACTTTTATTGTATCAATAAATGATTTTAACTCAAGATTAAAAACATCTATTTTTTTATTTGCAATGCTATCCTTTTTTATCTCTGCAAAGGAAAAGCTAATATGTAAGCACAGGAAATAAAATATCGTTTTTTTTAACATGTTATTACCGTTTTATAAGTTTTCCATACGGCATTCCTTCCGTATAGCGTGGAATAAGATATCCTTTTGGATAATAATCCGTAATCCAAATTCTGCCATCTGCTCCTATTGAGTACACAGGTATGTTCCAATTTTGAGTAAATATAGCATCAAATCGGGAAGGACCATAGGAATTTTTATGTGTATGGTATTGAGCAAAAATATCTTCTCTGCTATATCCTGGTATACCATAAGCATTATTGACGGAATTTGTAGGAGTATTATATTCCCAAGGTTGAACATAGTACTTGGTACCGTTTGCATCTTGCACTCCAAAAGCGGCTACCTCTACTACTTCATTTGCCGCTTTATTGACCATGAAAATATAAAAATCATTATAATTATCAATAAAACCACCCTTCTCACGAGTTATTTCTCCAAATTGTGAAAACTGAGATGTTATTTCTTCATTGTTAAAACCTTCTTGCCCTGTGTAGGTATTTTGCATATTATCACGTGCTTCATCTACATTTCTCCAGTCAATATAACCACTTGATTGTTCAGGTGTATTTATACTTTGGTTATAAGTTGAACCATTATACGAATACCCAAAAGTTGCAGAATTATTGCTACTGTTATATCCAACATTCGTACTATAATTATTTCCCCAACCTACACCAGTGCTGTAGGAGCTGTTGCCACCCGTATTTGAATATCCAACGGTGTAGGTAGCATTTCCCCAGTCCCATTTAAAAGGGTTTGGTTCATTGTCATTTGCTTTATACCCATCATAGTAAAATTTTCCAAGTAGAATCGCTCCTGCTAAAATGTATTCAATAAATTGACCAGATGGGTCAACATATCTCAACGGATTATTCGCGGCATAAGAGTACCGGTTATACCCCTGCGTGCCCGTCGCATCCTGCACAAAATTATCAGGGCTTAACATGCGCCCCAGCACCGGGTCATACACCCGCCCGTTCATATTAATCAAACCAAATTCAGAGAGATGCTCATGCCCCGTGAAGCCGCGAATCAACCATGCTGGTTTAGTGTCACTGTTGAACTAAACCTTCGGTAGCCGGATAACGCACTCATCTACTCCATTATTACC
>MEPC01000015.1 GCA_001769655.1 Bacteroidetes bacterium RIFCSPLOWO2_12_FULL_37_12
TCTCCCCCTTCCAAAGTCAAAAATAGTCAAAATAATGATTGACAGCCATTTTAGGTTATGTTTATAATCATACCGTGAAAAGCAATCTCCTATCATTTCGGATATAGCTTCTTCCATAAGGGTAGCGCCTGAATGCCGGAGTTGGTGAGGGGTTATTCTTTTAATTCCCGCCCTTTTAGATGCTAATGTTAATAGTGTTTTAATTGAGCCATAGGGTTTATTTGTATGGGGGTTTAAGAATAGCCACCCCGATAGGGGGGCTTTCCCCGATAGGGGGGCTTTCCCCTCTCTCCCTTCTTCTGTTTCTTTTATATTTAAGTTATCTAACAATTGTTTAATTCTATTAGTTAAAAGACAAAGGCGAGGGGTCCCTCCTTTTGTATCTTGCAAATACACTATTCCCTCCTGAAAATTGATATTTTCTATTCTTATGTTGGATGCTTCTTTCCAACGCAGTCCACATTCATAGAGAAAAAGAATAAGGACTTTTTTAATATTGTCTTTTTCTCCTCTTTTGTCTTTTATTTCAGAAAGCAGTTTATCAATCTCTATAGGATAAATAATTTGCTTTAATTTTGGTCTATACGGTAATTTTTCAATCTTAAACATTAAAGGATATGTGTATCCCTGTTTTACCGCCCAGTTATAAAAGACATTGAAATATACTAATTCCATATTAATTGCCCTTATCCCTGTGCATCCATCTGCCCGTTGTGGGCGGGGTCTGGCTTTCTTATATTCGTTTATTATCTGCGGGGTTATTTTAGATAGCTGTATATTGCCAAAGAAAGGGGTTAATCTCTTAAAACAGTATTCTACTCCATCTGCATATCTTTCCGACCGGTGCAATCGGACATAGCTGAAATATTCAGGCAATATATCTATTATACGAGGATTAACAGGTAATGGACGATACGGCATACGGCGGCAAACAAGTTCCATCCTTTTAGCTTCTTCTTCGCCTTCGCATTTAAAGACCTTTCTTATTCTTTTGCCTTTTACCCCTTTACGAGGCGGAGTCTCCCAGTAGTCTATTATCCATTTTTTTACCTTGTTCCTGGGTTTGCCTTCTTCGTCAGGATGCGGTTTGTAGGACATAATTAGAACATATTGGAGTTAATTTAAAGGCAGCCCCTGTTACTGAAAATGTATTTAAACATATTCAGCCCTTTCGCTCTCCGATTGACCTGTTTGCACAGAGTATCTGGAGTCTTGGTTGGACAGTCTCAACCGTTCTTGCAGGATGTCTTTGACTTTACGATATGGCGTGTAAACACCTATACCGGGGTCAGACATCCTTGCAAGAATATTTACTGCGGCGTTGTAGTCAGCATTCAGAACCCTGTGTATATCACAGTAAAATTTATCACCTTTACGAATGCCAAAGAGCCCGCATAGATAACAAACTTGTGAACTGTATGCCGAGTTTACAACGACCTGCTGAACACCGTTCAGCATTGTTTTATAATTAATTCTTTCCTGCAAATAACCTTTTAACCATGACGAAAAATATCTTTTAACCCTTTTTGAAAATCTCTTATTCCAATTCGTAAAAGCTAAATCTTCAGTAACTAATACCGCAGGTTTTTCTTCGGTAATAAATTGGTTAAGAGATAAATTGATAAATTGTTTTATCTCGTTTAGATTAAATTCCTTTTGCTGAAAATACTTCTTTTTACCGAGATTATGTTTTTTAATAATCTCGGTTTTAACAATATCCCCTCTTTCTTCATATTTTTTTAATAATCCCCTAATCTTATTCCGATTCTTATTCTTTACCGAAAGTCTGTCAGATTCAGTTTTAAGAAGTTGATTAAACTGTTCGCCATATTTTCTACCACTGCTTGAGGTGATTACCTCACTAAATCCCTTATCAATAGCCCTTGCTTCACCTTTAATAAAATCTTTAGTCTCTATTTCTGTTGTCTGATGAACCTCTACACGGTTACCTTTTAAAACAATACGAATATTACCCGATAAAGATTCTTTAGATGTCATAAGCAATCTTATTCTTTGTCTTGGTATAAGCCCCATAACAGATAGCCATAAACGATTATTATTATCAATATCAACATCATACATACCCTCATCTATCATAAAAGACCTCTGTTTATACTGATGCGGTTTCTTACCTGTGTATTTTCTTATTCTGTTTTTAAGATATTTATGTATTTTATCTCTACGAATATCTTTCTCCTTAAATATTTCAGGAAGGTTAAAGGATTGAAAGGTTAATACTTTATGTAATAAATCAGTTGCCTTTATCAGATAAAAGGCATAATATTTCTCATCTTTTGTATAGTTTTTATTCTTATAAATATTTTTCTTCACCCTGCTAAACCTATTAGACCAGTTAGATTCAATAGTAAAAAAAGATTCTTCCATTGCCTGCTTCCAATAACGAGCCTGTAACCCAAATTTCTTTGCATGTTTTGTCTTAACCCATTCATCCCTTATTTGTCTGGGATAAGATAGATATTGCAATCCCGATACAGAGCCGTATCTCTGAAAAACCTCATTTTTTACAGAGGTATATCTTTTAGTTATCTCATGTAACTCATTGATTTTGCTCTGCGTTGCATTAAAGCAATAGTTTTTAATTGTCTTTTTCATATATTATTTCTTTTATCTTTTTTTTATATTTCCTTAATCCATACAACCTTGAACTGAAACAATGAATAATTGATAATAAATCTTTAGTCATTTCTTCTTCAGGGGATAAACTTTCATTATTCATAACTAATATTTTAGTCCCATGATTCTTGCAAAACGATTCAAACCATTCAAACCCAAATCTAACCAATCTGTCTTTATGTGCAACAATAATTTGAGTAACTTCTCCCCTCTCTACCATTTCCATAAGGGAGAGAAAGTTTTTTCTGGTATAATTAAGTCCGCTGCCAATATCAGATACCCATTCCGATACGGCTATTCCTTGTGCTATACAAAATTGTTCAATCGCCTTTTTCTGATTTTCTAAATCTCCTTTCTGACCTGAACTTGATACACGATAATAAACTATATTCTTTTTATCATGACTCGCTTTTTGCCCGATATATTCAAGATACTGGTCATGGATATAATATCTTCTATTGAGTTTATTTCTATGTGCCTTAAATATCCCTTCCCTATCCCATCGTTGCAATGTTTGAACTGATTTACCTATCAGTTTCGCAAATTCATTTAATCTGTATATCTTCATAATGAAGATATATTATATCATATAAATATAAAAGTCAAAAACTATTCAAGCTCCCCGCTCCAGCGAGTTCCCGGGCAGGCTTGTCGGTGGAGCGAATCACTCTCTCACCCACTATGCCTAACCTCAAAGATTGAGGCTGACAACAGAAAAGAGGCTGCCTAAAAACAAACTCTTATTGCCCAATCTACGAACTAATTGGGAATAGGAATTATCCATTGTATTGACCCTGAGACTGGATTCGATGTAAAGAAGTTATCATGGTCATATTCAAGTATCCAAGGATTTTCATCATATAGAACATTGAATGTATAACTTCTCGATTGTGAATCACCAGGGTAAAGCTTACCAAAAAAACCATACTGTGGTTGTGCTGTGCTATTCGTAAAATATAACTTTAATTGACCTTCATCAATAGGAGTGCTTGTGTTATTTTTTTGAGTATAATTAGCTGTGTATTTGTAATACGTTCCAGTATCTGTGAAAGTAAACGATGTTAAAGTAACCATTAGTCCATTTCTCGCCACATAACTGATATTCAACCGCTTTGGTGCAGAAGCCGTAACTGTTATTGTGGAAGCATCACTGTTTGCTATACCGTCATTGACAATCAAGTTGAAGACATATGAACCTTCAACATCGGCAGTGAATGTGGGCTTTACGCTCGTAGGGTCTGATAGTGCCGCAGAACTATCTAATGGTTTAGAAGTGATGCTCCAGCTATAAGTAATAGTATCGCCATTTGCATCATTGCTGCCGCTGCCATCAAGCGTGACCAGTGTCCCCGTAACAACATTCTGGACGGCACCTGCATTTGCTACAGGCGCTGTATTCGTGACAGTCAAAGCGGTAGAACCACTTATGCCGCTTGTTGCGTCTATGGCTGTTATGGTAGTGGTGCCGACAGCCGCTGAGGTCGCTAATCCATTAGAACCCACCGCATTGCTGATTGTTGCCATTCCGGTATTTGAAGAACTCCATGTTGCCTGAGTTGTCAAATCCTGTGTTGTCCCATCCGAGAATGTGCCTGTAGCAGTAAACTGTTTGGTAGTCCCTTTTGCAATAGATGGATTTACTGGGGTTACTTCAATAGACACCAACTGAGCCACTGTAACCGTTAAAGTGGTCGTCCCACTTATGCCGGAGTTTGTGTCCTTGGCAACGATGGAAGTAGAACCTGTAGCAATGGTAGTGGTCAAACCTGCATCGCTGATAGTGGCAACCGATGTTGCCGATGAACTCCAGTTTACGAATGTAGTCAAGTTTTTTGTGCTATTATCTGAATATGTCCCTGTGGCTGTGAATTGCTGTGAAGTCCCTTTGGCAATGCTTGGGTTGGAGGGAGTCACTGCAATGGATACAAGGGTTGCCGATGTTACTGTTACCGATGTTACTGTTATGGTAGTAGTCCCGGAAATAGTGCCAGATGTTGCCGTAATAGTGGCGGTGCCAATACCAACCATCGTAGCTAAACCTTTTGACCCGGTGGCATCACTAACCGTTACCTTTGTAGTGTCTGATGAACTCCATGTGACCGATGTTGTTATGTCCTGTTTACTGTCGTCTGAGTATATTCCTATAGCTGTTAATTGCTGAGTGGTGCTCAGGGCGTTGCTTACATTTGTAGGGGTGATTGATATAGAAGTTAGGGTGGCGGATACATTATTATTTCTTCCGCCTTCATCACCTGCCCCGCAGGCAGTTAATAAAAAACAATAGAGAATAGAATAAAAAAATATCTTTTTCATAACTCCTTTCATAACTCCCCCTATAACAATTTTGTTTAACAACTACAATCTTTTATACTCGTTTTACATCTCATACAAATCACCTTTGCTATATACCTTCGCACAGGCTTATAATATATTTGCTATATTGGGGATAGTGGGATATTTTTTGATTTTTAGATAACCTAATTTCACCGACAGTAACGACATCGTGCCCC
>MEPC01000016.1 GCA_001769655.1 Bacteroidetes bacterium RIFCSPLOWO2_12_FULL_37_12
ATTGACACTCAATAAAGCGAAAAAAATCTATATTTGCAGGGTAATAATGGAGTAGATGAGTGCGTTATCCGGCTACCGAAGGTTTAGTTCAACAATGAGTTGTACGCAGCAGGAAATATTACTACATTAGGTGGTAAGGATGTAAGCCGCATCGCAAAGTGGAATGGTACAAATTGGAGTAATGTAGGTAGCGGGATTGATGGGGGTTTTGGATATATTAACTGTATGGCTGTGTATAAAAACGAACTCTACGTTGGGGGTGATTTTACTTATGCGGGTGGTAACATCGCATATAACATTGCCCGCTGGAATGGCTCTAGATGGGATTCGTTAGGAAGCGGTTTAGATGGAACACCAAAGTCAATGGTTGTTGACACCATCAATAATGTTTTATATGTGGGGGGTACTTTCTTTTATGCGGGAGGAATTTACACAAAAAATATTGCGAGATGGGATGGAAATACATGGTCAAAGGTAGGGGTCCCCATAACAAATGGAGCTGTTGATATGGCAATGTATCATAACGAATTGTTTGTTGGGATGGCAGATTTATCCCCAAATATTTCCCGTTGGAATGGTAAAGAATGGAAATGGGTTTATGGTCTAAATTCGTCAGTTATTTCATTTAAAGTACATAACGACTTCCTCTACGTCGGTGGATATTTTACTAAAGCTAATGGTGTTTGGGTCAATAGTATTGTAAGATTCTACTCTCCACCGGATACTACCATTGTATCTGATGAAATTTTAAAAAAAAATGAATTTCAAAATTTTTTTGAAATTATGCCTAATCCACCCGGTAATGATGCAATGATTATATTCTCTGACCCAACCAATATCCAAGGGAGTATGAAAATTTATGATTTACAAGGCATTGAAATAAAGCAATGGCAAATAACAAGTGGCACTAAACGGAAAAAAATTTCTCTGGAGGATTTTCGTAGCGGAGTTTATCTTTGTGAAATTTTGTTTAATGGAGAAAAAAGAATTTTTAAAAAAATGATAGTGATAAAATAAAAATTTCATTAAGATTATGTATAAATTTATTAAATTACTTTTTTTTGTGGTTATCACACTGCCATTAAAATCACAAGTTTATTATTCTAATTATCTTGACTCAACTGTTGAGTGGTATCGCTATAGTTTTAGTTGGAACCAAGGAGCATCGTGGAATACATATACTACTATTTATTTTGACGGTGATACTTTTATACAAGGAAAATATTATTATAGAGAATGCTGGTTATCAAAAGAAATTGCTAAACTTATTTTTGGTCCACCTGACACTAATATCTATTTCAGTTGCCCGTATTTTACAAGGGAGGATAGTTCAAAGAAAATTTTAAAATATTCAAAATTTGATTCATCGGAATTTGTTTTTTTGGATAATCAAAAAATTAGTGAAATTCAAATAAATGATTCTTTTCCGACTCCCCTGCCTGTAAGTTGCAAAGTAGATATTATTGACACATTTTACTTAGGTACAAAATCGCTTAAATCAATAAGGTCTAATCTAAATAATTTAGGGATTCTTGAGGGGGTAGGTATTTTAGATGGCAATTTATGCGGTATGCTTTTTGAGAGTACATCTCATCTTGTTTGTTTCAAAAAACAAAACAATTTGTTGCAGTTTACAACTCAAGAATGTGATTCTATGTATCCTGTGCCCATTAGGAAGCAAGCATTTTCACATTTATCAAATATTCATTTTTTAAAGAATAAAAATACAATAACGCAAAACGAAGCTATTCAATTTCTCGTTCTCCCGAACCCTTCCTCACAAAGTGTCACTATTCAATATAAAATACCTGCTACGGTTCATTATTTTTTAAGAATCAACACTTTTGTTGGAGAAGTTCTTAAGGGCTGTTCACTGGAATCTTCCAAAACCACTCTAGAAATACAAACCACGGAGTTTAAACCCGGGCTGTATTTCTGCGCCTTGGTGGATGAAAAGGGGAGTGTGATGCAATACAGAAAGCTCGTGGTGGTGCGGTGAGGGGGGTAGATAGTGGGAAGGGGAGATGGGTGAAAAGGAGAGGTGAACGATTATTTAAGTAAATTAAATTTATTATATTTGTGATCAGTAAATTATTTTTAACACATAAAGTTTAAAATTATGCAAACTGTTACATTTGAATTGCAATCCAATATAGCCAATCGTATTGACGCATTTATTCAATTATTTGGCAGTAAAGAAGTAATGTTTGATAAATTTCTTGAATATCATATAAAAAAACTCAAACGTGAAATCGCTCTTATGCAAATAGATTTGAATAAATACGAACTAAAATATAAAATGTCATCTTCAAAATTTTATAAACAAATCGAAAAGGGAAAATTGGGTGATAGCAAAGATTTTATTCTATGGTCGGGTATTTATGAAATGCATTTGAGTTGTAAACAAAAATTAAAAAAAATGATATGATTTTTAACTATTTTGACAAAGTAAAAACCACTATAGAAAATTATTCTCATATCATAGAAAATTATCAATTAAATGAAAGAGTTTATAGTGAAGCGCGAGGTTATATTGAAGGAGAAATAACATTTACCGATGATAGTCGTTTGGATTTTGCGGTAGTAAAAGACATTGAAATAAATCTAAAAATTAAATATCATTATCATTATATGGATTCCGAAAATAATCTTATTTTTAGATACGATAATGCCAGACATTATAAAGGCATAAAATCATTTCCACATCACAAGCACCTACCAAATACGATTGAAGCAAGTTCGGAACCGGAAATTACTACAGTTTTATCTGAAATTGAAAATAGGATTCTCAAAAAATGAAAACTTTAACGTTTCATTTACAGTTCAATTGGTTTGTTTTTTTGCCACTAATTGCACGAATTAGTTATTTTGTTTTTTTAAAATTAGTGAAATTCGTGGCTAAACATTTATTGGACTGAACAGAAAAAAAATAAATTTCAATATTTCATAATCCTTCTTTTCAACAACCTTTCAAATAAATTGTGTAAGGGAAATATCACTGCCGCAAGGGTTGCGTTTACCAACAGCTTCCAAACCGGCTCTCCTCCGGTCATGGTTTCAATATATGGATCCAAAAGTACAAGTATAAATTCGAATAAAATCAGAAATGAAATAAATACGGTTAATTTTGCTACCCACGGAGGGAGCTGGAATTTCCCAATGAAAAATACAAAGACAAACAATGCGAAAATTCCTATTAATATTCCTGAATATTCAAGCGTATTCCGCCGGCTGAGTGCCACTGCTAATTGCCGGTTACTTTCGGCTTCTTCCTGCGCCTTTTTTAATGATGCCATTTCATATTCATGTTTCAATTCCAAACGACCAATATCTTTAGCTTTTTCGTCGTTATAAATTGAATCTTTAACTTCACTATACTTTTTGTAATGTGTATATGCCAATTTATAATTACGCGTGGAATCGTATAATTGACTGATGATTTTCTCAAAATCCTTTTTATAATCATAAACTTTCAACGAATCGCAAATTGAAAGCGACTGTTTCAAAAATTTCTCCGCTGTTTTATAATTACCTGATAAGGTATAAAGCCATCCTATATTTCCAAGATGACGTGCCATTCCTTTTTTATTTCCCAATTCCTCATCTATTTTCAATGCCTTGAAAAAATAATCTATTGCATTCTTATATAGTGTGTCTTTTATAATTTTTTGTTTTTCCTTCAAGCCCTGCTCTCCATAAATACTGGCTATGTTTCCTAACCATAACGCTATCTCAGATTTTTCGCCATTCTTTTGCATCAATTGCAAAACCTTTAAATAATTGTCTAACGCTCTTTTGTAATCCCCTTTTGCGTAATATATATTACCAATATTTCCAAGATGCCTCGCAGTACCCTGAAAGTTTTTAAGTTCTTCATCTAATTTCAACGCTTGTGAATAATAATCCAATGCTTTAATGTAGTCACCTTCATAAAAATAAATGTTTCCAATATTCCCAAGCGTAAGGGCAATTTCAGATTTATTTCCAAGTTCTTTCTTTATTTTCAATGCCTTGAAATAATAAAAAAGTGCCTTTGGATAATTTGCTTGTTCGGCATATACAATTCCAATATTGCCAAGGTTAATGGAAATTCTATTTTTATCTCCTGACAAAGTAGCCATATCCAATGCTTTAAAATAAAAGGAAATCGCATCCGTATATTTTCCTTGTTTCCAATAAACTAAACCTATATTACCAAGCGTGTTTGCTGAGGCAATCTTGTCATTGCTCTCCTCGGATATTTTAAATGCAATAAAATGATGCTCCAATGCCATAGGATAATTTCCCTGATTGTAGGAAATGCTGGCTAATGAGCGATGAGCGGCGGCAGTGCCCTTTCTAAAATTAATTTTTTTGGAAAGTTCCAGCGATTTGTTAATATAATTTATCGCTTCCGTAGTATTATCAATGCGCAATTCCCAAGCAATGGCATTAAGGGTATTTACCTTTTCCGTATCCCTTTTATATGACTCAGAAGATTGATTTAAAATTTTAAGTTTTTGCATTAATGAATCTACTAAAACGGTTTTAGTTACATCAGTTTTTTTATAAAAACCACTATTAATAAGTGATATAAAAAACCATCCTAAAAAAAAGATTAATCCTCTGAATATTACAGAACTTCCATCTGTATCTGTTTTCAAAATGGCAGACTCATGATACGTTGACTGATTTGAATTCTCTGTGTTTTTACCATTATAAATTCTCTGCTTCAGCTTTTTTTCAAAAAAGGTATGTACTGGAAAAATTAATGCCGCAAGTATAACATTTATGAGTAGTTTGAAAAGAGGTTCACCGCTTGTCACACGTTCTGAATAAGGATCCAATAATACCAGTACAAATTCAAATAAGATCAAAAATGGAATGAAAACAGACAACTCAATAATCCATTGAGGTAAATTAAATCTTATTAAAATAAAAACAATAGAAAATAATATAAAGATTCCGATTAAAATTCCGGAATATTCCAATGTATTTCTTCTTTGAAGAGCCACGGCCTCTTTTAACGCTTTTTCTCTTTCTATCTGTAGTCGTTTATATTCAATCATGTCCAATTCATGGCGCGTCTCAATTCTACCAATATCAATCGCTTTTTCCTCGCTGAAAATGGAATCTTTAGCTGAACTATATTTTTTGTAATGAAAAAAGGCAAGTTTGTAATAATCGTTTGAGGATAACCCCGGCAAACCTTCAAGGTTTTGCTTTGGCTCGCGCCTGGCTAAACCTTGAAGGTTTGTCTGCGCGGCTAAACCTTGAAGGTTTGCTAAAGTATCGTACAAATGACTCAGTATAAAACTATATTCCTTTAAACTTTGCAAATCCCCTATCGTGTCGCAGATAGCAATGGATTGTTTTAGATATTTTTCACCTTCTGAAAATTTTCCGGAGTTTACCAATAATGAGCCAATATTCCCAAGATGCATAACCGAACCACTTATGTTTTGTAATTCGTCATCTATTTTTAATGCTCTTAAATAAAAATTCATTGCTTTATTGCGAAGGGAATCACATGTCTCAATGAAATCTGCTGATGAAATATTTTTCAGCAAAGAGTCATTTTTGGGATACATACATATGTATTGCATCTGGTCAGAAAAAATCAGCCCTAAATTGTCAAGAGAAACTGCTTCTAAATGTTTATAGCCAAATTTCTGGGCTAATTTAAGTGACTTTGTAAAATAGGTAATTGATTCAGGGTAAATTTTTTCTAAGGCGTACAGGATATTTCCCTTAGAACATTCATCATTTGCCTGATTACGGTAAATAGCCCCCACATTACTCAGTGTATTTGCCTCTAATTCGTTAAATTCTAATTCGTGTGCAATTTTTATTGCATCTATAAAATATGCAAGCGCTTTTTTATATTCCAATTGGAAAAAATAAACATTACCAATATTCCCAAGATGTCGTGCAGTTTCTTTTTTATCACCGATTTCCTTAGACATTTTCAGTGACTTGAAAAAATTACCAAGGGCTTTGGGATAATCTGCCTGCTCGGAGTAAACTACTCCAATATTTCCATAAAGCGCCGAGCTGAATTTTACAATTTCATAGTTTAATTTACGGGAATCTTTCCCTCTTAATGCCTGCAAGATGGACAAACTTTTATTATAATTCCAAAGAGCATTATTATAATTTCCTTTCAAATAATAACTCCAACCAATGATTCCCAATGACCTGGCAAAATCGAATGGTTTTTTTAATTTTTTTGATAATTTTTTTGCCTCCTCCGCATATAATAAACTGCTATCCGGATTCTGAAATGTATATGCACCTGCTAAATTTAAAAGGGTTTTAATCCGGGAAGTATCTTCAGTAATAGAGTTTAAATTATTTTTCAGGGAATCAATTTCCGAAGGAGGAATTTGAATCTGGCTGAACGCAATGATAGAAGTTAACAGCTCAGCAAGGAACAGTAGTATGATTTTTTTTATTACTAGCATGCTTTGTCCGTGAAAATATCAAATTATAAACATCTTCTCTCACCCAGGATCCACATCCACCACCACGTAAATTCCTTTAAATCCTTCTCTCATCCTGTGGTCATTTAAAATATCGGTAATAATTTTTTTACACTTTTTCAAATCCAACCCCTGCCTTTCCAATTTAACCATCAGATTTAATATGTATTTATTGCGGATTTTGTTGACAAAAGGCGTTTCAGGACCAACTACCCTTGTGGCACCTAATGACACTTTTAAATTTTTTGTCAATAAATTGGCACCGTTACTGAGATAATTTTCGTCTGCATGCTTTAAGGTAAATTGTATTAATCGTGAAAAGGGTGGGTATAAAAACCTTTTTCTTAACTCCAGTTCATATTCATACATTCGTTTGTAGTCATGATAATAAACAAAATTTAAAATAGGATGCTCCGTATCCTTGCATTGAATTAAAACCTTGCCGAGTTTCTCTCTCCTGCCCGCCCTCCCGCTCACTTGTTCCATCAGTTGATAACTGCGTTCATGAGAACGGAAATCCGGATAATTCAACATCTGGTCAGCATCCATAATTCCGATTAAGCTCACATTTTCAAAATCCAATCCCTTGGTGACCATCTGCGTTCCCACTAGAATCTGTGTCTTACCGCTTCCGAAATTTTCCAATATTTCCTGATACGAGGTCTTGCTTCTTGTCGTATCCAGATCCATGCGCTGTACCTTTGCATCGGGTAATAATAAGTGCAGTTCATCTTCTAATTTTTCGGTACCAAAACTATTTAGTTTAATATTATTATTCCCGCAATCAGGACAAACGGTTGCAGGGGGAGATGTATAACCACAATAATGACACTTCGATTCGTGGGTGCCGAGATAATAGGTAAGATTTACATTACAGTTTTTGCATTTCATAATCCAGAAACAAGTGGCACAACTTAAATAGGGTGAATATCCCTTTCGGTTTTGAAACAATATTGCCTGCTCATTCCTGGTCAGACAATCCTGCAATTCCTGAAAAAGATTTGACGAAAAATGACCTTTCATCCGCTTCCATTTTTTTTCCTTTTTCATATCCACCAGATTTATTACAGGCAACTGCGCCGTGCCATACCGTTGTGTAAGTTCTACCAATCCCCATTTCCCATTAGTGGCATTAAAATAACTTTCCAACGATGGAGTAGCAGAACCAAGCAACACCTTGGCTTTATGAATCTGTGCCATTATCAGCGATGTGTCACGGGCATGGTATTTCGGGTCAGGTTCGTTCTGTTTATAGGAAGAATCGTGCTCTTCATCAATCACAATTAATCCCAATTCGTCAAACGGTAACAACACAGCGGAACGCACCCCCAGAATGACTTGAAATTTCTTTTTCACCAGATCGTGCCACAACTCCGCCCGTTCATTATCTGTGAATTTTGAATGATAAATCCCCACCGGAACTCCAACCCCTTTCCGGATTCTCGACACAATCTGATGAGTCAGGGCAATTTCAGGCAGTATGTATAATATTTGTTTTCCACGGGATAAATATTCACGTATTAATTGAATATAAATTTCAGTTTTACCAGAACCGGTGATGCCGTGAAGCAAAACCGTGTCACCATTTTTAAAATAATCATTTATTTTTGTAATGGCTGAGTTTTGTTCAATACTTAATTCCTTTATCTCGGGATTTTCTGACAGGTTAATATCCCCGAATCGCGAGACCTCTTCATCAAACAATTCAAAAATATTTTTCTTTGAAAGCGTATTTACAGATGACTCACTGACTCCGGATTCAATAAACTCTGATTTTAAAACACCTGATTTATTTTTTACAGACGAAAATCCCAGATCGGCATCCTGAATTCGTTGCAGATATTTTAAAACGGCATCCTGCATGAGTGATTTCTTTTCCAGAGAGTTCAAAATATTCTCTAATTCATCCTTTTTTTCAAGAATTTCACTTTTTAGCCGTAGTTTCCTGATTAGTTTAGGATGAAACTTTTCTTCCAATTCCTCAAAAACAGTAATTGCTTTTTTCTCAACTAATTTATTTATTAATCCGTGCACTGATTTTAATCCCATCACTTTTTCCGCCTCATTAAAAGTGAGGATTCCTTTTTCAGCAATTTCTTTCACTAAAATTTTTTCTTTCTCATTCAGGTCAAAGGCAGAAAGGTCTGTCACCCCGTCAAATAACGATATTTTCGATTCACTGTTTAATCGCAATGCAGAAGGCATGGATGCATTCATCACTTCCCCCAACGTGCACAGGTAATAACCGGCAATCCATTGATAGACATCCATTAATTTTTGTGTGGCAACAGGATGCTCATCAAGTACCTGAATGATTTCCTTAGGTAAATAATTTTCAGGTTTATTCTGGTGAATTCTCCATATTAATCCTGTTTGAATCTTTTTTGGACCAAACTGAACAATAGCTCTATGACCCACTTTAACGGTTTCTGAATATTTTTCCGGAATTGAATACGTAAACAGTTGGTTTACTTTAAGGGGGAGGAGAAGGTCGGCGTAGAGGGGCATTGTGAGATAGAATTTGTAATTCAAAATACTTGTTTGATGCGTTAAGACAGTTAATTATTGTATACAAAAGGTAAACAAGTTTACGAAAAAATAATGAATAACATATAACATATAACATAAAACATAAAACATAAAACATAAAACATAAAACATAAAACATATAACACATAACAATAAATTACTAAGGGAGTCCACTATTCAAATTTTTTATGATAGTTTTTGTAATGCGTTCATACTTATACATTTTTAATTATATGTTTTTTGTTATATGTTTTTTTCTAAAACCTAAATTATTTTTATTAAAAAAACACAAATAATTGAATTTCATCAGATTTTACGAAATTTGCACGCTTATGCGTACAGCCGCAAACCTCAAAACAGGCGAATCAGCCATCATTGACCATTTTTCTGACTCCGAAGTGTCTCTTAAATTAATGGAAATGGGATGTCTCCCGGGTGAAAAAATCCGGCTTGAACGAATTGCCCCTTTCGGCGATCCTGCGGCATTCTGGGTTTCAGGGTATTGCCTGCTGTTACGATTAGAAGAAGCGCGAACCATTATTTTGGATGAATCAAAAGTTTATAATTGATAAGAAGCATTCAATATCCAGCGTCCAACATCCAACATCCAACATCCAATATCAAATATTCTATATTCCAACATTCCTTTTATATAGTCAATCTTGTCCCCCTCAACCCGCCCCCTCAAAATCGCCCTCATCGGCAATCCTAATTCCGGGAAAAGTTCGCTTTTTAACCATCTTACCGGACTTAATCAGAAAGTAGCCAATTTTCCGGGTGTCACCGTTGACAAAAGGATTGGCAGTTTCAGGTTATCTGAGTCATCTACCGCTACAATTCTCGATTTCCCCGGGCTTGTCAGTTTGTATCCTTCCTCAGAAGACGAAAAAGTCGTCATTGATGTGCTGAGTAATCCCGCATCAGAAGATTATCCCGATAAAGTGATAGTAATAGCGGATGCTTCAAATCTCAAACGTAGTTTACTTTTATTATCTCAGATTATTGACCTGAAATTCCCTGCGGTGCTGGCTTTGAACATGCTGGATGTTGCAAAACGAAAAGAAATAAAAATTAATACACCGGAACTTAAAAATGTATTGGGAATTAATATTGTGGAAATTAATGCAAGAACCGGTACTGGAATTAAAGAACTTAAAGAAGTTCTGTCTAAAGCAGACCCTGACACCAAAGGAATACCTGTTTTTTCAGCAAAGCCACTTGCCCCGGAATTATTAATCTCTATTTGTGAATTAATGCCATTGAAGAATGAATATAAAGCATTTCTTGTGGCACAGCAATACAGTTTTCTTAGGAGCGTGCCTGAAGAAAAGAAAAAGAAAATTGAAGAATTATGTAAAAATTCATGCGCAGATCTTAATAAAATGCACGCCCAGGAAATAGTAACCCGTTATAAAATAATTGACCAGATTATTTCAAAAGTAGTAACTACCGGTAATGGCACTGTAGATAAGGAATTCTCACACCGCCTTGATAATATACTGACTCATAAAATCTGGGGATACGTAATATTTCTGATTCTTATGTTTATTATTTTTCAAATCCTATTCGAAGGCGCCGCATATCCAATGAAAATGGTGGAAATATTTTTTTCATACCTGCCGGGTGTCATTCATGATATCTTGCCTTCAGGAATTCTTACCGATTTATTCACCGATGGCATTGTAGCCGGTTTGGGTGGTGTCATCATGTTCCTGCCTCAGATTTTATTATTATTTGCATTTATTGCCATTCTCGAAGAGACCGGTTACATGGCAAGAGTGTCATTTATCATGGATAAACTGATGAGAAGTTTCGGATTAAACGGAAGGTCGGTAGTGCCACTGCTCTCGGGAGTTGCCTGTGCCGTGCCTTCAATTATGGCAACACGGATAATCAGCAATTGGAAAGAACGGCTCATAACTATATTTATTATTCCCCTTATGAGTTGCAGTGCCCGGTTACCGGTTTACACTATCTTAATAGCATTGACTATCCCCGATAAAAAAATGTTTGGATGGATTAATTTACAGGGATTAACCTTGATGGGATTATACTTATTTGGATTTATAGCCGCATTGCTGACGGCGATTGTATTAAAAATTTTTATTAAAACAAAAGAGAAAGGTTTTTTTATGATGGAACTACCTGTTTACAGAACGCCAAGATGGAAAAATGTATTTGTTGAGATGATGGAAAAAGCGCGTGTTTTTATTTTTGATGCCGGAAAAGTCATTGTAGCTATTTCTGTTGTCCTCTGGGTACTGGCAAGTTTTGCTCCCGGTGACACTTTTTCAACCATAGAGCAGGAAGTAAAAAACACTCCCCAATTTTCGGGAATGAATGAACAGGATATTCAGAAACTGATTGATTCGCGGAAACTTCAGGAATCGTATGCAGGAATTATCGGTCGTTCTATTGAGCCAATAATTCGTCCCTTGGGTTTTGATTGGAAAATTGGAATTGCGCTCATTACTTCTTTCGCCGCACGGGAGGTTTTTGTGGGAACCATGTCCACCATCTACAGCGTGTCAGGGTCTTCCAACGAAACAAAAACACTTCAGGAAAAAATGAGGGCTGAAAGAAACGAAAAAACCGGTTTGCCCGTATTTACGCCGGCAACCGCTTTTTCCCTTATGATTTTTTATGCCATTGCTATGCAATGTATGAGTACACTTGCGGTTGTGTTTCGTGAAACTAAAGGATGGAAATGGCCGCTTATTCAACTTTTTTATCTTAGTGCGTTGGCGTACATAGCGAGTTACTGTGTTTATAGGATTTTAATTTGATTTTTTAAACTCATGATATTCAATTACCCTTTTGAAAACCTTTATATAATCTTTGCTATAATTTTTGGCGTAGGTATTTTTCTATGGATTTTCAGGATTTATCGGATTTCCTTCCGTTTAAAAAATAAAATTTTCCATTTCAATAATATTTTCAAGACCCTTCTCAGAAGTTCTTATTTTACTTTAATTATTTTTTCATTAATGGGACCGGGCTGGGGTGGAGAAAAAAAGGAAATAAAAGCGATAGGAAAAGACATTCTGGTGGCTGTTGACCTTTCAAATTCAATGAATTCCATGGATGTACAACCCTCACGGTTAGAGAAAGTAAAATTTGAACTTAAAAAACTAGTCGAGGCGTTTAACTCTGACCGTGTTGGAATTCTGATATTTTCATCCGAACCGTTTGTTCAATGTCCTCTGACGTATGACAGAGGGGCGTTGAATCTTTTTATTGAGACATTGTCCACACGATTAGTGCCATCCGGAGGAACGCAGATAGGTCCTGCGCTTGCTCTTGCCTCTGAAAAATTGCTCAGCGATGATGAAAAAGGAAAAAGTCCACATGCCAAAATTATTCTCCTTATCAGCGACGGTGAGGACTTCAGCCAGCAGGCGGAGGAGCAAGCGGAGGAATTGAAGGAAAATGGAATAAAATTATTCTCACTGGGAGTAGGTACTGAACAAGGAGGAGTTATTCCCTTAAATTCAGGACAGAATAAGAAAGACACCGAAACAGGAAATGATGTGATTACCAAACTAAAATCAGAATTATTAAAAAAACTCTCTTCCATCACCGGAGGTGCATACTACGAGATTAATGAAAAAGAGAATCAATCCCCTGCGCTTATCAAGTCCATTGACCGAATTGCCGGAGAATTACAAGATACCAAAATGGTGGATATCTCAGCCGATAAATATTATTATTTTTTAATTCCGGCTTTAGGTTTAATTTTGCTGGATATTTTGATAACGGTGAAAACGTTTAGAATTAATTTGTGAGGATAGAAAAAATAAAATAACCGCGAATTCACGCGAATAAATAGCGTTAACTATCGATTATTTTTTATATTTCTTTGTTCGCGTATATTCGCGAATAATTAGTGTAAATTAGCGGTTAATTTTATTAATTATTCCATAAATTTCAAGAACATAATATGTCTATAAAAGAAATAAAAGATCAACTTTTAAAATACAAATCGGAAGGAAAAAAGATATTCACTTCTTCTTCTTTTCAAACGCATAGTATTCCGTTACTGCATATAGTAAGCAGTATAAATGTTGAAGTGGATGTTTTGTTTATCAACACCGGATTTCATTTTCCGGAAACAATTTCTTTCAGAGATAAAATTGTTAAACAATTACATTTGAATCTCATAGATGTTCGTTCTGCTGTATCCAAAATTCAGCAAAAAGACGAGGAAGGACAATTTTATTTTATATCCGACCCCGATTATTGCTGTTATTTGAATAAGACACAACCCATTGAGCCCTATTTACAAATTTATGATGTCTGGATAAGTGGAATAAGAGCGGATCAGAATACCACCAGAAAAAATTTAAAAAATGTGGAGCACGCTCCTTATAATACGTTGCGCTTTCATCCAATTATTGATTGGAATTTTGAACAAATTGAAGAGTATAGGAAATTGCACAATTTACCGGAACATCCTTTGGTGCAGAATGGATATAAAAGCATAGGATGCGCACCTTGCACCAGAAAATTTGAATTTGATAATGAAAGAGCATCCAGGTGGTATGGCATGAATAAAAACGAATGTGGTTTACATACGGATTTAATAATAAAATAATACTATGAACTTATTAATTACAGGAGGAGCGGGATATATTGGAACCGAATTGATTTTTAAATTGCTCAATGATAGTGCAGTTTCATCTATTGTAATTTATGACAATTTAAATCGTGGTAACTATAATTTTTTCCTTGGAAAAACCAAGATAGACAGCAGTAGATTACGATTTGTAAAAGGAGATATTCTTGATTCCCGGAAATTAAGCAAAGAGGTTGAAAAAGCGGATATCGTTTTTCATTTAGCGGCTAAAGTAACCACTCCGTTTGCCGATTACAGCCCGCATGAATTTGACCAAGTAAATAATTGGGGAACTGCTGAACTTGTTTATTTAGTCGAAAAAAGCAAAGTTAAAAAATTTATTTATGCCAGCAGTATTTCTGTTTATGGATCTTCCACAGAGGAATTAACAATGGAGTCCCCTCTTAATCCAAAAACCTTTTATAGTGTTTCTAAAATGCGTGGTGAGGAGCATGTCAGAAGATTGATTGATTCCGAAACAAAGACATACATTTTTCGTTTCGGAAATGTGTATGGTTATAGCAAAAGCATGCGCTTTGATTCTGTAATAAATAAATTTATTTTTGAGACAAACTTTTCAAAACGAATCAGAATTTTTGGAGACGGAAATCAATACAGGTCATTTATTCATATTGATAGATTGTGCACGTTTTTAAGTAAAATTTATTATTCAGAATTAAAACCGGAAATTTATAATTTAGTAGAAAGTTCTTTCAAAGTTAATGAGGTAGTAAGCGTTTTGAAATCATTGTATCCGGAATTGGAAATGACGCACGTCAACCAGAATATCAGCATGAGAAGTTTAATTGTAAAGCAAGACGAGCGTATTCAGGAAATTAAATCTGTTAAGGAAAAAGAACTCATATTGGATTTGAATGAATTTAAAAGCAAGTTTAGTTTTTAAGGGCTCTCATTATTATTTTATATTTATGAAACTTATTTATATAATTTTATTCCTCATTTCCCAATTCTCCCTTGCCAGTGATGGTGCAGGAGAAATCCGCAAAAAAAATAAATTGAAAGCAGAAGGAACCAAGGCATTCCAGAATAAAGAATATAAAAAAGCTATTGAAAAATTTTCCTATCTGCTGGATTCATTAAAAAATGAAGACGATCATGTGAGAATGAATCTTGCCACCGCCACTCTTTTAAGCGGTGATTCATCAGCGGCATTGTTGCAGTATCAAAAAGTGTTGGCTTCAACCGATAAGAAATTACGTTCACAGGCATTACAGCAATCCTCTGTTTTGGCTTTTCAGCAAAAACAATATAAAGATGCCCTGGAACTCAGCAAAGAAGCGTTAAAGCAGGATCCTTCCAATAAAGATGCACGGTTTAATTACGAACTGCTGAAGAAAATATTAAAAGATAATCCACAGAATCAGGATAATAAAAAACAGGATCAACAGAACAAGGACCAACAGGATAAACAGGATCAGAAGAACAAAGACCATCAGGATAAGCAAAACCAACAGAATAAAGACGAACAAAATAAGAAAGACAAGCAAAATCAACAGGATAAACAAGGGCAAAATGATAAAAAAGAAAATCAAGAGAACGAAAAGCAAGGTGATAAGAACAAAGAGGATGAAAAAAATTCTAAAGATCAGCAAGACAAAAAAGATAAGGAAAAGGAAAAATCCAACGAAGGAAAAGAAGGAAAAAAAGATGACAAAGAACAAAAAAAGGATTCGAGCAATGCTATTCAACCCAATCAGTCAAAACCGGTGAAGCCATTGAAAATATCACCGGATAAAGCTAAAATGATTCTTGAAGCGCTACGCAGTGCAGAAAAGCAATATTTACAACAGTTGCAAAAAAAGCCGGAAAAATCCAGGAAAAGAGAGGGTCCGGATTGGTAGGATTTTCTTAATTCATTTTTTGTTATGTGTTTTATGTTATGTGTTTTTTGGCTCTCTGACGTTTTGTGTGGGTAAAATTCGGAATGTGTCCCCGCTGGCGGGGGCAGGGGGTGGAAAACCTGTTTTTTATATGATTGTGAATTATTAAGATTTTACGTAAGTTTGGAAATCTTTTTTTCCCCAACCCCCATGCAAGAAGTTTTTATAGTATCAGTTTCACGGACACCTATCGGTAGTTTTGGAGGCACTTTGTCCTCTCTTACCGCAACCCAATTAGGCGCTGTAGCCATAAAAAATGCTGTAGAAAGAGCACATATCAAACCCAGCGATGTTCAGGAGGTATATATGGGCAATGTGCTTTCCGCTGGTTTAGGACAGGCACCAGCCCGGCAAGCCGCCATTTTTGCCGGTCTTACTCCGGGAACCACTTGCACAACCGTGAATAAAGTTTGTGCTTCAGGTATGAAAGCAATTGTCTTCGCGGCACAAAGTATCATGCTTGGAATTAGCGATGTGGTAGTTGCCGGTGGGATGGAAAGCATGTCGAATGTTCCTTACTATCTTGATAAAGCGAGAAATGGTTACCGGTTGGGACATGGTCAGGTTATGGATGGGATTATTAAAGACGGATTATGGGATGTTTATAATGATTTTCACATGGGCACGGCGGCTGAACTTTGTGCTACTGAGATGAATATATCAAGAGAAGAGCAGGATAATTATGCCATTGAATCCTATTCCCGTTCTACGAATGCATGGCAGAATCAATTATTTTCTGAGGAACTTTCTTCGGTAGAAATTCCTGTAAGAGGTGGCGACCCCGTAAAAGTGACACAAGACGAGGAATATAAAAAAGTTAAATTTGACAAGATTAAATCCTTGAAGCCGGTATTTAAAAAAGAAGGTACGGTGACAGCGGCTAATTCTTCAAAAATAAATGACGGCGCCGCGGCAGTCGTACTGATGAGTAAAAAGAAAGTGGAAGAACTCGGAATTAAACCTATTGCCAGGATTATGAGTTTTGCCGATGCAGAGCAGGAACCGGAAAAATTTTCAACTTCCCCATCATTAGCTATTCCTAAAGCAATGAAGTTGGCAGGTTTGAATGGAAATAAAGCAGATTTTTATGAAATCAACGAAGCATTTTCGGTAGTGGCTATTGCTAATAATCAAATACTCCAATTAGATCCCGCCAAAGTGAATGTATTGGGAGGAGCAGTGGCGCTCGGCCATCCTATCGGTTGCAGTGGCACACGGATTACCATTACGCTAACTTCTGTTTTGAAACAGAAAAACGGTCACATCGGAGTGGCAGGTATATGCAACGGTGGGGGAGGAGCGACAGCCATTGTGCTGGAGAGAGTGAATTAAGAATTACGAATCAGAATGGACATCGAAGTAATTTTTTTTAGAAAATTATTTCCCAAAAAAAACCTATGATACACGAAATAGGAGGAAATCAAAACCAAATTTCCCAAAAGATTAATGAGGAATCAGAACAGGTTTTGAGTAAATTTCTGCAAGAAAAAATAAATAATCCAAAACAGGAAGATATTCTGAATCAAAACAAGTTTGATTCTTATGAAATTTTAAAAAGAAAGTTTTCTACGGGTTCAGAAAAGGTTTTTATTGATTTTAAAAAATTTAACGCTGAAGATTTCGTTACGTTCACTCCCCGGTATTTAAGGATTATCACTTACACAATACTGGGACTTTCTATTTTAGGAAGTATTTTACTGAAATCATGGGTTGTGGCAACTGTGGGTTTTTTTGCCTTCATTGCAGGGATGTTATTCAATTTTTTTCTCTTTCAACAATCAATCCTGAAAAAAGTAATGGATGACTTTTGTGCCTTTGAGCATTGGTATGAAAAAGGAATTGTTTCATTTACTTATAATAATAAAAGTTATTTTTCCCCTGAAAATTGGTCTTCTATCATTGTTCACGAAAAATTAAAAAACTAACGGGATTTGATGTATGAATGTTGCTAAAAATTATATATACCTCCCATTCCTTTTGTTTTATTTATGTCAGCACACATCCTCCCTTTTATATTCACAATCCCTAAATAAAAAAGAAATTAAAAAATTTCAAACTTACGAGGGTGAAATGATTGCACTTGCCGATAGTTTACTCCATTCAAAAAAAGATACGGTGCGCAGAAATGCGGCACATCTCTTAGTAAGAAAACTGGTAACTTCACTGAAACTAAACAACTCCTATTTATACCCTTTTGATTCTCTTTCAAAATTAATTTCCATTATTCGCGCACCGGATGATTCATTCCGGATATTTACATGGTATTGGATCAGGGACAATGGCTTCATGCGTCATTATGGTTGTTTTCAAAGAAATAACCCTGATAAACTCGAACTATATCCTCTGTTTGATAATTCTGATTTTTTGCCTGATCCGGAATGTACCACAACCGGAAAAGAGGGGTGGTACGGAGCATTATATTTTCAGATTATTAAAAAAACCAGTACTAAAGAAAGAACCCGGTATGTTTTATTGGGTTGGGATGGAAATGATTTTTACAGTAATAAAAAAGTTATAGACGTGGCTAAGTTTGAACCGGTTTATAAATCCCAAAAAAAAGTTAAGGACACCCTTGTGTTGGGAGGACCATTTTTTGAGGTTTATGGTGAGTTAAAAAACCGTGTAATTTTAGAATATAAAAAAGATGCTCCCATGTCATTGCATTATCAATCCAAAGAAGACATGATTATTTTTTCACACTTAGCTCCTCCTTCCGTGGATGGATTTCAACCGGAAGACCTCATTCTTTTTGAAGGGTTTATGATGTTGCCGGACGGTACTTTCGATGGATTGTATTTTGATGATGGAATCTGGAGAACGAAAGAGAACATTGATGTTGGGAATTCTAAATGAGTATTTTTTTTTTGTAAATTTGTTCTCGTTTGGTGAAAAACTTTAAAGGAAAACATATAGATCTGTCCAAATGAATACATTAAACATTAAACACTAAACACTAAACACTAAATACTTTCTCCACCCCCATGAAACTATTAACCGGAAAAACAGCCCTCATTACCGGTGCCACCCGTGGCATTGGACGAGCTATTGCTTTGCGTTTTGCTCAAGAAGGAGCTCACATTGCTTTTACATATATATCCAATCATGAAAAAGCTAAATTGCTTGAAGATGAATTAAATGCTATGGGAATTTGTGCTAAAGGGTTTTGCTCGGATGCTTCTGTTTTTCCGGAGGCCGAAAAATTAATCCAGCAAGTGATCACTGAATTTAAACAACTCGACATTCTTGTAAACAATGCCGGAATAACCAGAGATAATCTGATTTTAAGAATGACCGAAAAAGATTGGGATGATGTTTTGTCGGTAAATTTAAAATCTGTTTTTAATTTATCTAAAGCAACCATTAAATATTTTTTGAAACAAAGGAATGGCTCAATAATTAATCTCAGCTCGGTGGTTGGAGTAAATGGAAATGCAGGTCAAGTAAATTATGCTTCTTCAAAAGCAGGTATTATTGGCTTTTCGAAATCTCTGGCACAGGAAATCGGTTCGCGTAATATAAGAGTGAATGTAATTGCGCCGGGATTTATTAAGACAGAAATGACAGAACAGATTTCGCCCGAAGCGCAGGAGAAATGGAAAGCTATGATTCCTTTGCAACGGTTAGGGGAGGGAAAAGAAGTGGCAGACGCGGCGTTATTTCTTGCTTCGGATTTATCTTCCTATGTTACTGGCCATGTACTACAGGTAGATGGTGGGATGGGATGAGGGTAAATTTTAGAGTAGTATATGCGCGAAACTAAAATCTCGGAAACGGCAATAAAATTCTATCTGTATCAACACTGCTTTCTGCTTCACTTTCATTTTCAGATTTTTCAAACGAACTGACGGATGGATTTTTTCTGTCAATGTAAAATCCAACTGAAATTTCATAAGCACCAAAATCACCTGAATTAAATTCGCTTAAAGAATAATCACTGGCAAAGGCAACTTTAAAATTCTTATAATCTAACCCAATGTAAAAGGCAGTGGCATCTTCATTCCTGAAAGATGCGCCTAAAGCTAAAGCACCCGGGTTGCTTCCCTCTTTGGCAGGTAATGAGATTTCAAATCCTAAATCACCCGAAAACATCTCTCTGGTGCCTTGATAATAATAAGTAATTCCGGGTTTCAAACTAAATGATTTTGAAATCCTCCAATCTCCACCGGTCATAATTGTATATCTGGAAGAAATATCGCCAGGTTCACCAAAGTTTTTCTTTTCCGAAAAATTAACCCTGCGCATGACTGCCCCAAGATAGGGTAGAAAACGACTTTCCTTTCCAGGAGGATTTGATTTATAATATAAAATTCCAAAATTAAGATCAAAATTAAAATCATTATCAGGATTCGATAAAACATCTTGTGTGGAATTGTTAAAAGTTCCCCCGGGAGTATATTGGTCTTCAAAATACAGTTTCTTAGTATCGAGTGATTTATGGGTAAGCATAAATTGCAAACCAGAGCGCAGATGATGTCCCGTAATAATTCCACCCAACGGAGCATCGTAAGCAATGGCTGTGGAAGCTGTTGAAGTATTTAACCCCCCTGCTTTGTCCTGATTTACGGAGACCCCTAATCCAAATTTATTTTTCTGAAGGTAAAAAGGTAAATCAGTGCTTACAGTCATCGTGCTGAACTCAACGTCTGGAACCGGAGAGTATTTCCGTAACCGGAAACCAAAATTGTACGCTTCATTTATACCCGCAAAAGCAGGATGAAATTCAGGCGAGATGCTGTAATTTAGAGAAGATAACGGGTCCTGCCCGAACGACTGAGGACTTACGTACCACATAAGTGGCACTATGAAAATAAATATTTTTTTTAACATAGTATTAAAAATTTTTATGAACATTAAAAACCCTTTAAACTTAACGAAATAATGATTGTCAAACAATCAATACGATTATATAATTGATTTTTGTAAAAACACGGTGCACCGTGTTTTTACTCAATAAAAAATTTATCTGATTAAAACCACGCTCCCCCTGATTGCTTTATGCAGGGCATTCCCTTTTGCGTCTTTTCCGGTTACGCTATAAATATAAGTTCCGAGGTCGCATGGTTTGCCATTAGGATAATTGCCATTCCATCCACCCACGGGATCATTGGTTTCAAAAATTTTCTGCCCCCATCGATTAAAAATTTCCATTTTCATCTCTGTCATTTTTCCTAAAGGCAAGGGTCTGAATAAGTCATTACGCAAGTCGTTGTTTGGAGAGAAAATAGTTGGAAAAATCACTGTTTTCACCGTATCAATTTTAACGATAACAAGATTTAACACAGAGTCAATTTTGACCCCAGCGGAATTTACAAGGTAAATTTTGGATGTATTTGAACTGCAACCGTAACTATTTTTTACCTGCAGGTTTATGGAATAACTGCCACTATCCGGATAGAAATGTAAAAGATTTGATTTATCGCCTGTAATTCCATCGCCGAAATTCCAATTGTACATGATAATTCCGGTTGAATCGGGATCATAAAATCTGACTAACCCCGTCTCGTTTACTCCAATGGTATCTGCATAAATGGTGACTTTCGGTTTAGGATAAACAAAAATTTGTAAGCTGTCCACTAACTTGGAAGGCACCGACTGACAAGTTTTTTGACTCTGGTCGCGTACGGTAACTTTTACCCAATAACCCGTTGGATAACTATTTAACGTATCAAGAGGAGCAAAAACAATTGCAGGGTCGGAAGTGTTGATAGAATTAAGATACGTAAAAGTAAACGGTCCTTTTCCTCCGGTTACTTCCGTTTTAATTGATGTCTTCTCACCCACACATAAATTACTGTCACTGCGTGTCATTTTTATAGAGTAGGGAACACATGCTTTGGTGACACATGAAGCCAGAGTTGAAGTATCAGCTCCGCAATCGTTGTTTTGACTGTAAACCTGCAAGGTGACTGTTTGGTTTTCAAAAAGGTTTGAAACAGAATAGGAAGTGATGTTTCCTTTATTGATAAAAGGAAAGCCCATTTCACTTATAAAATAATTGGAAACATCCGGAATGGCATTCCATGAAAAATAAACAGTGCTGAATGAAGAAGAATCACATTTAATGGTTGGTGCAACAGCTCTGTTGGTGAAAAAAATCGTTATGGTATCTTTACAACCATCCACAGTATAAATGTAGTCGGCAGAACCACTTAACCCTGCCGTATCAACATTTCCTAAAGAAGCGTTAATTAAGCCAGGACCTGCCCAGATTCCACCTCCTGGAATACCGTTTCCCAACAAAAAGGGTCCTTCATTCAAACAAACCTTTTTATCAGTTGGAGCGGTTGAACTTTTAATGCTGATTATTTTTTCGGATGTACATTCTGCAAAAGAGTAGGTGACCAAATAATTTCCGGAAAGCAAAGGGGTTTCTGTAATCATCCCTTTTTCATCCACATCAATTTCTTTAGAAGACCAGATGCCATCCGAGGGAATTCCTCCGGTTAAAACCAAGGGTTTTTCGTTAGAACAAAAGGTTTCTGAATTACCTGCTTTTACGGAATCAATCGTTAAAAAATTTACGATAGCAAAATTACTGCAACCATCGGGAGTTATTCCTATGAGTTTAACTTCCTGAGTATCTCTGAATGTAGGAGCTGTAAAATCAAAATCGGGCAATGGATTGGATTTAACGGTATCTCCGTCCACCATCCATATATATAAGGAAACGTTAGGGGTCGTGCCATCCAGAGAAACTTTTTTCCCTGGGCAAAGAGTGTCACTTATTGTACCTGAAATGGAAACATTGGGAATCTCGAAAACCCGTATGTTAAAATCGCTATAATTTCCAATGCAATTATTCGTATCTGTTACAATAACATCAAACACGTCCCCATCAGTGCCGGTTGAACCATAATAGGTAAAAGAACTATCGGTTACTAAGGTAGTATCACTGTTTAAGAGCCACCTATATGATTTCAGCCCGCCCAAATCAATCGATAAAACGGCTGAATCCACTTCACATAAAATTGAATCACCGGTTATTTTGGGAATTGGATTTTCAAAAACAGTGATTTGGAGAGGGGCGGTAATGGTATCTGTACAACCATAGTTGACTTTTAATTGATAGGTTCCTCCTGATTTTGCCTCATACGTTTTAAATGTTTCGTTATCCACAGGCAAACCGTCTCTATACCATTGATTACCGTTTGGAGCGGGTGAAGACAATAGAATTCTGCCGCCTTCACAGAATTTAGTATAACCAAAGCCGGTATCTATACTAATCGTTGATTTGGATAAAATCTCAGTTTCAACGGTAGTATCGGCTGAACAACCATTATCGGAGGTGAGAGTGAGATTAAGAGAAAATTCACCTGTTGTCCCATAAACATACTGGTGAGAACCGTTTGTATCAGAAGAGTCCCCATCCCCATATTTCCATTTATAAGATGCAATCGCAGGAGTTGGACAATTCATTGTATGAATGCCAAGGTTATCAAAAAAATCTTTACTTTTTTCATCCCACTGTTGCCCTGGTAAAAAACTATCTGGGTCGTTTACTGCTCCATAATTTATGTTAGAGTTACGTATGAGAGTATGGTCCTTTGAATTTGCAACACCATCATCCCATTTTCCGCTAGATGCAGATGGGTCATTTACCTTGCCAAAAAAATCAACGATAATTCCTTCGGGATTCCTTAAGACCAATGCGTCATCTCCATTAAAATCAAAAGCATCAATGGAAGTAGAATCGTCGTCTGCTTTGGCCTTTAATAATGGGTCAACAACGGAAGTATCTCTTGGATTACAAAGTACGTAAGCATTACCGGGAATTAAATCAAATGACTTCAAATTATAAGCGGGTCTGATGGTTCCGCTATTCCGATAATAACATTGAATTGTATAACCGGTTAAATTTATCGTTCGGTTTGTGCCGTTGTAGATTTCAATTCCTTTACTAAAATTTGACCCTTCTACATATTCAGACATTATTAAATCAGCAGAACAGGACTGGGAAGGCATGCTGGATTTGTCGGTAATTGAAATAGAAGAACCTACACACACGGTATCAAGAGAAAAATCCGGCTTGGGCTTTTGACGAACGGTAACCAGTATGTTTCTTGTAGTATCGGCACCCAATGCATCGGTTACTTGTAACCCATAAACAGTTGAATAAGAAGGGGTAACTTTTACAACAGAATCGCTTGCTGTAGGGTTTAACCAAGTGTATGTATAAGGTCCGGTGCCTCCATTTACACTCACGGTGAGGGTAACTGTATCCCCTCTGCAGATATTATTCTGGTCGGCAGTTATGGAAACTTGCATTAATCCCTGTGAAAAGGTTGTTACATGAGAAAAAGCAACCAGAAGCAGGATTAAGAGCGAATCAGAGATTCTTCTTACAAAAACTTTATTTTTACAATCCATAGAAGAACTATATTAGTTAAAAGTAGCTTATCAATAAAGAAAAACAATATCTTTAGGGCGGTATTAAAATATTGAAACGACAAACTTACATAAAAATTTTGATTTCCACATAAACTGTATAAAAATTCAAAAAATTTCTCACCCCTCTCCACTTTTTTGGAGAGGGGCTGGGGTGAGGTCGGATTTATAGAAGAAGATACACAAATTTTTGATTATTTATAGTTATTTTCCCCGATTCTTAAAAACATCACAAATTAATAATTAATCAAATTGCAACTACTCTCTTTTAGTTTTCAAACAGTGCTACCCCCGGGTTATTTATTCCTATGTGTGTTAGGTGGGTTAATTGCATCTGTTTTTCTTTATCCTAAGAAAGAAAAATGGGGAAAAAAATTACGATGGTTGCTTTTTTTTCTAAGATTTTTTACCGTAACCCTTTTGTTAATTCTTTTTTTAAAGCCCTATTTACGCGTAGAGGAAAAAATTTATGAAAATCCTGTTTTAGTGGTAGGAATTGATAATTCACGTTCTATCGGTTTGGTTGAAGACAGCGCTCAATTAATCCGGTTAAAGCAGGGGTTGGATAGCTTGATTGATAATTTAACTGCTTACGGCTATGAAGTACAAATTAGAAATATGGGTGGATACAAAGAACAAAAGAAGGTTAGTGACATTCCTTTTGATTTTCACAATACAGATTTTTCTGATTTTTTTAATAAAACCGAGGAAGAGTTTGAAAACAGAAATCAAACTTGCTTTTTACTACTTACCGATGGAATTTACAATAAAGGAACCAGCCCCGAGTTGTCGCCATCAAAGAAACCTGTATATGTAATTGCTATAGGGGACACTACACAAAAAAAAGACATTGTATTAAAAAATCTGGTTTATAACAAAAATGTTTTCGGTGGGAATAAATTTCCTGTCATAGCTGAAATTTCCAGTTTTAACCTGCAGGGAAGCACCGGCAGGGTGGAAGTCAGAAACCGCAACCGCTTGCTCGCAAGCAAAGAAATTACAATTTCATCGTCTAAAGAGTTTTTTCGAGTTGAGTTCATTCTGAACGGTGACACTACCGGCAAAGAAATAGTTACGGTTCAGATTTTACCAGTAGAAGGAGAGTTTACAACCACTAACAACTCCCGGAATGCATACATAGATTTTCAGCGAAAGAAAGAAAAAATTCTAATTATCGCGGCAGTTCCGCATCCCGATCTTAAAACCTTACTGTACTGCCTGCAGGAAAATGAAACTTATAATGTTGATTTAAAAACAATAACTACTTCAAATGACATTGGACTTGAAAAGGAAAACCCCCAGTTGGTTATTTTTCATCAGATTCCAAATAGTAAACAACTTGGAAATGAACTGCCAGCCCGTTTTATTTCAAAGGACATTCCCGTTTTTTATATTATGGGTGCAATAAGTCAGACGAAAGAACTGGAGATTTTAAAACCCGGTTGCATCATAAATTCTCCGAAAGGAACAGACCAGGTTACTGCTGTAGTTAATCCCCAGTTTGAAAAATTCAATATTAGTACCGAGCAAAAAAATTTTATTGCAAAAGCGCCACCTTTGGAGGTATTGTATGGGGAGTATGTCATCACCCCCGGTTCCGAAATAGTTTTATTTCAGCAAGTGGGGGCTGTCGTTACTCAAAATCCGCTTTTATTGCTTAATGAAAAAGGGAATGTTAAAAATGCACTGCTGACAGGGGAAGGAATATGGAAATGGCGGTTATTCGAAAATTCTCAAACCGTACCTGAAAACCATACATGTGAACTGATTAAAAGTGTCACTCAATACCTGATGACAAAGCATGATTTGAAAAAATTCAGGGTTTATCCGCTTGAAGATGAATATACAGAAAATGATAAGATTATTTTTAACGCCGAAACGTATAATGACAATCACGAAAAAATTTACAACAGGGAAATACAACTTGAGCTTCTCAAAGAACCGGATACATTACAGGCAAAAAAGGCAGTTCCATTAAAATTTTCATTTACAAACAATCAGACCTACGAAGGGCTTACTATTGGTAATCTGGAATCAGGGTTATATACCTATAAAGCCACCACGTTGCTTGACAACAAAGAAGAACAGGAAAGGGGAATTTTTACGGTCAAAAAAGTACAATTGGAAGAAATGAATCTGAGAGCTGACCATTCTTTATTGAGCCGGATGGCGAGGGAGAGTGGGGGAAGGGTGTTTTACAAAGGACAGTTGAAAGAGCTAAAAGATTCATTGCTCGCACTACCCAAAGCCCGGAAACTGCTTCAAACCCGGGAAGAAAACAAGGAATGGCTTCATAGTAAGTGGTTGTTTTTATTTGTGTTGATGTTGATTGTAACTGAATGGGGGCTGAGAAAATATTTCGGGCAGTATTAGTTAACTTTTTTTACGTTGATTTTATTGTTTTTTTTAAGGTTTTTTGTATATTTACCAAAAATGTAAAGTAAAAAGAGTATTATGAAATATTCATTTGTTATTTTTGCTGTATTTGCTTTATCAAGCACTAATTTAAGTGCACAATATTTTTCCAAAGATTCAATAAAGAACGCCGGGGGAGGGACCGTTACCTGTAAAGGCGTTGCGTGGGTGGACTTTGACAGCGATGGGGATGACGATCTCTTTCTCGCAGGGGATACATGCAGGATGTTTCAAAATAATGGCAATGGAAATTTTTCAGAAATTGCCATTCCTTCGATCCAAGACCTTGGACCTGCCTCAGGTTCTGCCTGGGCCGACTATGATAATGACACACTCCCGGATGTTTACCTATTTGATTATGTTCCCGGGATTAATCGTTTATTTCATAATGAGGGAAATGGAGTATTTACCTTGCAAGTTGACCAGGTAAATGAAACCGGAAATGTATGGTCGGCATCCTGGGTAGATATAAACAATGATGGTTTTACGGATCTTTATGTTAGTGTTCACCACACGCTAAATAAAAACTTATTTTATTTTAATAATGGAAATGGAAGGTTTTCATTACAGGATTCTTCCGGTACTTACCAGTTCATCTTACCATTAAATCCACCGAAAATATTACGCAGGACAGCTTCGTTCTCAGATTTTAACAATGATGGTTTTCCTGATGTCCATATATGTGGATGGAAGGGGATAAATGCCGGGGATGGTTTATATAATTATTTCTTCCTTAATAATCAGGGAGCATTTATTAGTGCAAATAACAATCTGATAACAACTGTTATAGATGTAAAATCTTCCGCATGGGGTGATTATAATAATGACGGATTACAGGATCTTTTTATTGCTTCTCAGTATGGAGCTAGTTTATGTACTAATCAAGGAAATAGCATTTTGTCAGATACAAGTCCGGAAATAAATTCTAAAATAAGCTCTTCAGATAATCCATTATGGTTTGATTTCGATAATGACGGGTATCTTGATTTATTTGCCACTAATCTAACTTTAACCGATTCTCTGCACTTATTAAAAAATATACAAACTGGCAGTTTTTCAAAAATTAAAGGCGAACCATTAACTGATTTTCAGAGGGGAGCAATGGGAGCAGGAGCCAGTGATTTTGATAACGACGGTGATGTTGATATTTTTTTACCTTGCAATTCGAAAAATTATTTATATAAAAACAATGGAAACGCTAATCATTGGTTAAAAATCCGTCTTTACGGAACGGTGAGCAATTACTGCGGAATTGGTGCCAAAATCAAAATTAAAGTAAATAATTTCTGGCAAATGAGAGAAGTTCTTGCCAATTCAATACCATCCCAAAGCAGTTTAACTCAGGTGTTTGGTTTAGGGAATGCTACAGAAGTTGATTCCATAAGAATTTTTTGGTCATCGGGTAATGTATTGGAAATTGGAACAACTGTAGCAGACCAATATCTGAAAATAAGAGAGTCATCCGTTAACTTTAAACATGCAACTCCATGTGGGACTTTGAATGCCGTATTTTATAATACCAGTCCTACCGAAGGTCCTTATTTTTGGGATTTCGGTGATGGAATGATTGATTCTACCAATGACACTGTTTCTTTTTCTCACTCTTATTCAGCATCAGGTCATTATCTAGTCAAATTAACTGATCAAACGGGTAAATCAATCCGTAAGGATTCGATTTTTATTGATAATTCTACTGAACAACAAGCATCATTGTCAGGTCCTCTGGTTGTTCCAAACAACACAAATAGTGTTGAGTATTCGATTCCCTATAAATATGGTTCAATCTATAAATGGAGGGTTGTGGGTGGTACTCAGGCAGGGGGTGATTCTTCCAATAAAATTCTGGTTGACTGGGGAGATGCAGGAAAAGGGTTCATCAGGGTAGAAGAAACACTGATTAATAAATGTCCAGGAAGATTTGCGAGTGACTCAGTGACACTGCTTGAAAATCAATTTAAAGCAGGAACTGCAGTTTTTCCAAACGAGGCATTAAGAACCTCAACATGCCATTGGATAGACATAGACAATGATGGGTTTGTTGACCTGTATGTAACCAACGAAAACGGACCTGCGGCTTTTTATAAATACAACGGATCATTTTTCACGAATGTAACATCCACACCCATAGTTCAATATGTGAATAGTGTCACTAATTGTGTTTGGGGTGATTATAATAATGACGGATTTATAGATGTTTTTTTCACGCGAAAATCGGGGCAGAATAATTTATTATTCAAAAATCTGGGGAATAATGAATTTGTTGAAATTTTAACCGGCAGTGTAGTGAATGACGGGGGTGACTCCTTCGGTGCAACCTGGGGTGACTATAATCGCGATGGGTTGATTGATATTTTTGTTGCTAACCAGAATGGCAATAGTTTTCTCTATAAAAATAATGGAGATGACAATTTCATCAGAATTACCAATGCCACACCGGTACTTAATCCCATGCAAGCCATAGATGCCCAGTGGATTGATTTTGATAATAACAACACGTTAGATCTGTTTATAACCCGTCTGAATGAGAAAAATTTATTTTTTAAAAACAATGGGGATACAACCTTTGAATTATTGAATCCATCTCCTTTCGATTCGGTTTCAAGTTATTCGTATGGGGCTTCCTGGTCCGATTATGATAATGACGGAGATATGGATTTATTTATTCCCAATAATTTTGGAAATAATAATTTTCTTTATGAAAATAATGGAGAAGGTAATTTTACGATGATTACACTAGGTGAAATTGTCAATGACGGGGGTTTTTCTACAAGCAGTTCATGGGGGGATTTCGACAACGATGGGGACGAAGATTTATTTGTAGCCAATGAAGGAAGCAGTAATTTTATGTATAAAAACAATGGAAATAAAACATTTCTGAAAATCACTAATGAGATTACCGTGTTAGATCAATCAAGTTCACTTGCCGGTGCATGGTTTGATTTTGACCGCACCGGAACCCTTGATTTGTATGTAGCCAACGATGGGAATGACTTATTTTATAAAACAACCGACTTTGGTGCAAATTGGATTGGTATTATTTGCAAAGGGGTTATAAGTAATGCTTCTGCCTTAGGTACTAAAATATATGTTAAGGCAAAAACCGGAACCGGAGATGTCTGGCAAATGAGAGTGATCAGTGACCATTCCGGTCATGGAAACCAAAACGGGCTAATACAACATTTTGGGTTGGGATCGGATTCAATTTGTGACAGTATTAAAATCAATTGGCACTCAGGGCGTGTTCAGTATCTTACCGGGATTTCAGCAAACCAGATTATCACAGTCACAGAAAGCAATTTACCGGTACTCAGAGGTAAAAAGGTATGTGCAGGTAGTTTTGTGTCACTTAAAGCTGAGGGAGAATTAATCAAATGGTATGATTCCAGTACTTCAGTGTCACCTTTTTCTACAGTAAGTAACTATACTACTCCACTTTTAAATGACAGTGTCACCTATTATGTAACCAATACCGTTCTGGGTTTGGAAAGTGAACGGCTACCTGTGACCGTTGCTGTTTTACCAAAACCCAAGGCAAATTTTACCACTTCTGATACGGCATTGATACTGCCATCTGCCAGCATTCAGTTTACAGATAATTCCATTGGTGCTAATTTTTGGCGGTGGGATTTTGGAGATGGGGATACTTCTTTAAAGCAAAATCCGATACATCTCTATTCCCAACAGGGTTATTATTCTGTAAAGTTGGTGGTTGGGAATTCCCTTTGTCCGTCTGATAGTATGGTAAAAACTAACCTGATTCATATAACTTCGTCTATTTTTGAGGATGTGGTGGATAAAAATTCTTTGACCATCACACCATTCTACGAGCAGAAAAGTATATTTGCAGGATGGAATACACCCCCCGGACATTCCAATACAAAACCAATTACTATTTTTTATCAGATAATCGGATTAACGGGTCAAAAAGTAATGGAGGGAAAAATTAATAATAATAGTATGATAACGTTAATAAATATTCAGGATGGAATATATATTATAAAGTTGAATATAAAAAGGGAAGACGGGAAAATTTTATTTGTAAACCGGAAGTTAGTTTGGTATTAATTTGTATAATCCCCTGAAAAACCCCACCCCATGAAAGTAGTTATTTTTGCCGGAGGTATCGGCAGTAGAATTACCGAAGAATCCCACCTCAAGCCCAAGCCCATGATAGAAATCGGTAACAAACCGATTATCTGGCATATTATGAAAATATTTGAAACACAGGGGTTCAATGAATTTATTTTATGCCTCGGCTACAAGGGGAATATGCTTAAGGAGTATTTTCAAAATTATTTTTTAAATAATTCGGATTTAACCATCAACCTGAAAAACAATTCCATAACTGTTCATAAACCATCAAAAGAATTATTTAAAGTAACATTGGTAGACACTGGGTTACACACCAAAACAGCCGGAAGACTGAAGTGCATAAAACCTTATATTGGTAAGGAGCGGTTTATGCTAACGTATGGAGATGGGGTAGCTGATATTGATATAAAAAAAATTATTTCATTTCATAAAACAAAGAATAAAATTGCGACCATGACTGCAATACAACCATCCGGAAAATTCGGTTCTTTAAAAATAACATCAGACGGAGACGTAACCAAATTTGTAGAAAAGCCAAAGGGAGAAAGTGGTTGGATTAATGGAGGTTTTTTTGTACTTGAACCGGAAGTTTTTGACTATTTGCCTGAGAATTCTGAAAATTGTATGTGGGAAGAAGAACCCTTAATAAATCTTACCAAAGCGAATGAACTTGCGGCATATAAACATGAAGGTTTCTGGAAATGCATGGATGCCATGCGTGATAAAATTGAACTTGATAATCTTTGGAATTCGGGTGAAGCCAAATGGAAAATATGGAAATAAACAATTACAGAATCACTATGTTCGGAAAACAATTAAAATGTCAATGCTAAAAAAGGTACTAAAAAAAAATATTATAATTTCCACATTGCTGGATGTCTATCATTTACTTCTGCCTTCGCAACGTTTTAGTGCTTTAAAAGTAACAGTTTTGATATTTATTGGTTCCCTTGTGGATGTTATCGGCTTAGCGTCTATTCTCCCTGTTATGTTTATGGCTCTTGATACTACAGTGATACATACCAATGTGTGGATAAATATGGTTTACACTTTCTTGGGATTCCAATCAGAAAATAGTTTCATTTTTTGTTCTGTTCTAGCCCTATTATTTTTTTATATTGTTAAAAATATTATTTCTGTCCTAATAATTTATTTTCAGTCAAGGTTTTGTTACAACATAGCCACAAATTTATCTTTCCGGCAATTTATTTCATACTATTCCAAGGACTTTCTTTTTTTTAAAAACACAAACTCAAACGAAATTTACCGGGACATTGACATGATACCTTCCGGTTACGCTGTTTCGGTTATGCTTCCGCTATTAATGTTAGTGTCGGAAGGAATAGTTTTAGCCGTTATTATAATAACATTGTCATGGATAAAGGCGGAGCTTTTCTTGCTTTTAATTTTGCTTCTTGTGCCTGCTTTTATAGTTCCCTACCAGCTTTTGAAGGAAAAAGTTCATCATCTTAATGAATCAAACACAGATCTTATTCCTACACATAATAAAAACATACTTCAGACAATTTTTGGTTTTGTAGATATAAAATTAACTGGCAGAGAAGATAATTTTATAAATAAATACATAAAAACAAAATCAAAAATAAATACTATTCAGGCACGACTTTACACATTAGATGCTATACCGGTTAAATTAATTGAATTAATAACAATTTTGGGTATAGTAATTATTTTTACATACACTGTGTTTTGGGGAAATACCAAGGGAGAATTAATTACTCTTCTTAGCTTGTTTTCTGCTGCAGCATTTCGTTTAATGCCATCCATGAGTAGAATTTTAAATTCATTAATGAAAATCAAAGGATGGAAACATAGTACACCCATTTTACGGAATATCCACAATAATGAGTTTAACCCTTTTATAATAGAATCTTTATCAGAAAAAATGAAATTTTCAAATAAAATTCTATTTGAAAATATTTCATTCACGTTTCCTGATGGCAATCAATTCGCATTAAAAAACATTACTATAGAAGTTAAAAAAGGAGAAGCAATTGGATTTGTAGGGAAATCGGGTTCAGGTAAATCCACGTTGATGAACATCCTTCTCCGATTTCTTAAAGAACAGACAGGAAGGATATCAGTGGATGACAAGTTACTTACGGATGATAACACCAGGCAATGGAGAAATATCTTAGGGTATGTTAAACAGGATATTTTTATTATTGATGGAACACTGCTTGAGAATATAGCTTATGGGGTTGAATTGGAAAAAATTGATTTTGCAAAAGTAGAAAAAGCATTAACTATGGCAAATCTGGAAGAATGGGTTTCCAATTTGCCTGATGGAATACAGACAAATATCGGTGAATTTGGAAGTAAAATTTCAGGAGGACAAAAGCAGAGAATTGGTATTGCCAGAGCTCTATATAATGAGGCAGAAGTATTAATTCTGGATGAAGCAACAAGTCAACTGGATACTCAAACTGAAGTTGAAATCACAGAGTCAATTGAAAATTTATCAAAAAATCTTATTACAATTTTTATTATTGCTCACCGCTTGAGCACTCTCAAGAATTGCCATCGTATTTATGAAATGGAAAAAGGAGAAATTATATGTTCACATACTTTTCAGGAAATATCAAATAAGTTTTAGCTTTTCAACAAACTATTAAAGCATTTAATGTGTAGCTAAACACTATAATAGGCAAAAAAATACATGCAAAATCCCTATTTTTATGAATTTTGGTATGAGACAGTATATTATTTAAAATGGTATGACTTGTTTTTAGTTCCCGTCTATATTCTTGTAATTAATAATATAATTAAAAAGTATGAAAAAAATAAGATAAGTTCTTACCCTTATTATAAATATTTTACGAAAGGGTTAATGTTTAAAATTACAGGCTGTCTGTTATTATTTATTGTTTTTAATTTTTATTATGGGTATGGCGATACATTCGGATACTACAGAACAAATGAGTGTTTGACAAAATTATTTTTAAAAAATCCTATTAATTTTTTCAAGGTTTGGCTAGGACCAAATTCAGTTGAAAATTATGCCCTTTTTGATACTGATACTCTTTTTCCACCTTATTGGGGTGACCCTCAGGTATTTATGATTGTGAGAATTACTGCACCGCTTACTATATTAGGTTTTAACAGTTATCTGCTTACTAGTTTACTATTAGTTTGTTTTTCTTTTTCAGGAATCTGGAAACTATATCTATTATTTATTAGTTATTTTCCCGGAGCTTATGAAAAGGTTAGTTTTGCTTGTTTTTTTATTCCATCAGTTGTATTCTGGGGTTCCGGTTTGTTAAAAGACAGCATAACACTTTCATTAATTGGTTGGTACTGTTTTAGTTTCAATCAATGTATTATTAGGAGGAATTCTATAGTAAATTATAGTATAATTTTTCTAATTTCTTCCTATTTTATCCTTTCTATAAAACCTTACATTTTTGCATGTTTAATTCCTACAACTGCTATTTGGGTTGCGTTTGCTTATTATACAAAAATTTCAAATAAATTTTATCGTTTTCTTCTAATACCTATTATTTCCATATTTTGTGTGATGGGGGTTTTTTGGTTATTTGACGCTCTTAGCAAAGAACTTCAACAATTTGCCCTTGATAAAGTTTTGACTCATGCATTGACAGTACAAAACGATCTTAAACAGGATTATTATGAGGGGACGGCATTTGATATTGGTGATTTTGAGCCAACCATATCTGGAGCGCTTTCCAAGTTTCCAAAGGCAATTACTGCTACATTTTTCAGACCTTTTTTGTGGGAAATTAAAAGTCCTGTTGTTTTTTTCTCAGCAGTTGAAAGTTTTTTTATTTTAATCTTTTCTTTGAAAGTCTTTTATGAGATTGGTTTTTTTAGTTTTTTTAAATACATATTAAAATCGCCCATAACGGCATTTACTTTTTCTTTTTCCATTATCTTTGGTTTTTCTGTGGGTCTAACAAGTGCCAATTTTGGTTCATTGGTCAGATATAAAATCCCTTGCTTAGTTTTTTACCTTGTAACTTTAATATTGGTTAAATTTATGCATTCGCAAAAGGATAATAGAACAGAAGTATTATAATTTATTAATTATTTCTCTATCTTTTCCGCAGCATGAATGTCAAAAAATCCAAGCCCGTTCTACTTAACGCCTTAAACGACCCGGCTGTTGATACTCCCCCGCTTCTTTTAATCATTTCTACTGGAAATTCATAAAAAGTAAAATTCATTCTCTTTGCTTTTATCAGTATTTCCGCCAGCATAAAAATTCCTCCATATTCAATATTTATCCCATTTACAAATATTTTACGATTATATAAATGTATCCAGTTAAAATCCTTCAACGAAAGTCCAAAAAATAATCCGATCACTTTGTTATACAACCATGAATTAAATTTCATTCTGAGAGTATATCCCAATCTCACCTTACGATAACTAACCAGAATGTCCGCTTTCCCAAGATTATTATGAAATGCGCCAAATACTTCGGGAGTCAAAGGACTATCCACCGGCACAAAAATAATATAAGTGTTAGTTGAATTTTTTATCCCTACATGAATGGCACTTCCTATACCGCCGTTTAGTTTATTTAGAATTTTTACACCTTGAATGGTAGAAAATAAATTAATTTCTTTTTCAGAACCATCCGTACTTCCGTCATTTACGATAATCAGCTCATAATCAATTTCAAATGACTTTAATGTAGAAAGTGATGTATTAATGGAATCGGTTATTCTTCCAAGTTCATTATAAACAGGTACGATTACTGTGAAATCAGGTTTATTTTCCATCTATAAATTTATTTTTCTCAATGGTATCATCAAAGTTGAACCTTTATGTTTCCATTGTCCAAACTTTTTTGAGCCGCCTCTAATATTTTAACTACTTCAAGTCCGTTTAACCCATCCGTTAATGTTTTTTTATTGTTTAAAATACAATCCAAAAAGTGTTCAACTTCCTGCTTCAATGGTTCATTTGGTTTTATAAAAGGTATGGAAATGCCCCCATCTCTTAGTGACAGTTGAAACTCACCAAACTCTCCGGTTCTTGGCTGATAGTCCACTCCTTTATCATAAATTCTTACTTTTTCATTGAGAGAAACATCATCAAATACAACCATTTGTTTGTCTCCTACTATGGTCATGGTTCTTATTTTACAGGGGTCTAACCATGAAACATGCATTTTAACAATTAAATTTTCATTATATTGAAGAATGAGAAAAACAACATCATCTATCCCTTTTTGCAGATAATTTTCCCCAAAAGCTATAACCGAGACCGGTTTTGAATTGACAAGCGAAAGAATAATGGAAATATCATGGGAAGCAAGATCCCATAAAACATTTACATCACTTCTCACAGGTCCCAAACCTGTTCGTGTAAAATGAACGTATAATACATTCCCAAACGCGGTATTTTTAATCCAATCATAAATGAATTGAATTGATGTATTATACAGGAAGGTATGCCCAACCATTAAAACGAGGTTGTTCTTTTTTGCTATTTCAATTAATTCTTTTGCCTCTTCTGATGTATATGTAAAAGGTTTTTCACACAATACATGTTTGTGGTGAAGTAGTAACTCTTTTACAATTTTATAATGTGTTTTAACAGGAGTAGATACCACTACTGCGGTAATGGAATCATCATTTAAAATTTCTTTATAGTCATTAAAATAATTCAGTCCTGTGAATTTACCAGATAATCGGTTTAATTTTGTTTCATCGCAGTCGCAAATAGCTTTCAGCGGAACAAACTTTTGCTGGCTTAACACCCGAATAAAGTTTGGTCCCCAATAACCACAACCGATAACAGCAGAGTATTTCATGGTTTTTAGGGGCAAACATAACATATTTTTTTATTTTTTGTACATTTGGACATGCAAAATTTTCTTCATGGCTGGGGACTTGTAATTCTAAGTGGGATACTTGACTCATCCGCTATTATCCTTATAAAAAAATCCCTTAATCGCTTTGGCAAAATACCTCTTGAAAGTGTAGGTCTAACTTTTGATTATTTGATTGACTTTCTGAAATCCCCAATTTCATTAGCCGGTATTCTCTTTTATTTGTGTTCACCGTTTATATGGTTTCTTGCTTTGTCGCGTCTGGAAGTTTCAAAAGCATATCCTGTTCTCGTTTCCATACATTTAGTGTTATCATTTCTACTTGCTGTCATGTTTCTGGATGAAAAATTAACGTTGATTAAAATGATTGCGTTATTTATGATTTTAACAGGAGCTATTTTATTGATTAATAAACAAGCATGAATGATTCTGAAAAATTAAAAATTGGTATGGGTCAGCTCCTTGTGGAAGGAGGGGAACCGGAAAGAAACCTTAACAGAGCTGAAGAATTAATCATTGAAGCATCGCGCTCAGGGTGTAATATTATTCTTTTGCCAGAATGTTCTGACTTAGCGTGGTCTCATCCGAGCGCAAAAACCAAAGCTGAAACAATTCCGGGCAAAAGAAGCGACTTTTTTTCTGCTATAGCTGTAAGAGAAAAAATATACATTGCAGTAGGTTTAACAGAAAAAGTGGAAAACAGCATTTACAATTCTGCTATTTTGGTTAATCCATCGGGAGATATTATTTTAAAATACCGTAAAATTAATATCCTAAAAGTGGTGCAGGATTTGTACGAAGTTGGTGGTACTCTTTCTGTGGTTAAAACCCCATTAGGTGTCATCGGTATGAATATTTGCTCCGACAATTACATTGATTCATTAAACATCGGTCATGTACTTGGCAGAATGGGCGCACAAATAATTCTTTCTCCAAGCTCATGGACTGTTGATTATAATGTAACTAACGATTCAGACCCATATAGAGAAAAATGGTTGAAACCCTATTCAATTTTAGCAAAAATGTTTGACCTTGTTATGGTGAGTGCCACCAGCGTAGGTTATCTGGTGGGAGGTCCTTTTGAGGGGAAAAAATCAGTAGGATGCTCAATAGCAGTAGGAAAAAACGGTATTCTTGCCATGGGTAAATTTAATGAACTTGCGAGTGAGCTTATCATTGCTGAATTTATTGTACCTCAGCCATTCCGGAAAGGAACAGAACTAACTTCTTACCTGGCAGAATCCGGTTATAAAGAATCGTTTGGGAAATTTATATAAAATGAAGTTAATGCCCCAAAAAAATTTCCGATGCAAAAAGTGTATAATGGATTCTTCCATAAAAGGAATTCTATTTGATTCGGAAGGGGTTTGTAATTTTTGTCATCTGCATTTTCTACTGGCTCAACAATTTCCTATTGTAAAAGATCCGAATTATATTCCACATAAAATAATAGAAAAAATCAAACAGAGAGGCATTGGCAAAAAATACGATTGTATCACAGGAATCAGCGGAGGGTGTGACAGTACCTATACACTTTATCTTTTAAAAAAATGGAAATTAAGAGTTCTTGCCATTCATTTCAACGATGGCTGGGGTAATCCTGAAGCAGGTAAAAATATAACGAATGCAGTAAACGCGCTCGGAGTTGACTTCAACGTAATATCTTCTGACTGGCGTGAATCAAAAGATATAAAAGTTGCCTGTTTAAAAGCTTCTGTACCGGAGTTAGACCTCGGAACCGACTTAGGAATAGCGGCGGCTTTATATGGAGCCGCTGTAAAATATGACATTAAAACTATTGTTATAGGTAATTCCTTTCGTACAGAAGGAATAATGCCTTTGGAATGGAATTTTATGGATGGGACGTATCTTTCAGACATTCAAAAAAAATTTGGAAGCCGCCCATTAAGACTATGGAAAGCAGATGACCCGGGATTTAATCTTACATCAAAACATATAGTGTATTATATATTTTTAAAGGGCATAAAAACAATTCCAATACTTAGTTATGTACCTTATAATAAAAAGGAAGTTGCTGAAATGCTTTCAAAAGAGGTTAAATGGCAGGACCCGGGAGGAAGATATTTTGACGATCTCTATCAGGGGTTTATGTCTATGGTACTTAGAACAAAATTTAACATTGATTTCAGAATTCCTTCTCTGGCGGCGCTTGTAAGAGAAAATCAAATTAGCTACGAGGAAGCGCTTTCTCAAATTTCATCCAAACCCTCTAATGAAACTGAGAGAATTATTGAACTTGCTATTCAGCGTCTCGGAGTTACAAAAGAGGAAGTAATGCAGTGGTTAAAAGAAAAACCAAAATCATTCAGGGACTATAAAACCATTTATCCATTGTTTAAACTATTGCGTTTTCCGGTCTGGTTGTTTTCTGAACTTAGTTTTCTGCCAAAGACCGCATATTATAAGTATTATAAGTGCGGGTGAATACTTCAATGCGCAATAAATTTTCAAACTTTTACTATTCTTTTAGCTTTGCGAAGATGATGAAAGTAAAATTTGTAATGCTAAAATAAACACTCAATATTTTACTTTACCTGATACTATGTTTTATTAAATGTAGTAAGGAAATAAAAAAACAAAACGTATATTTTGTTGATAATATTAGTTTTGATTCTTATCCTTTTGAATACTCATGCCTAACATGTTGATGAAAGCAACTAAAGTGAAGAACAGAGAAAAAATTCTGAAACGATGCAGTGAACCAAAATTGGAAATTGTGTAGGCAGTAAAAAAAGAAAAAATAATCACGGAAGTTATACACATCCAAAAAAAAGGCGATGTTATCAATTGTCTCAGAAGATGAACGGGTGGAATTTTTATCAATATTATCAAAATAATAATGAAGAATAAAATATTTTCAAACACAGCAGGTAATAAAGTATGATTAGATTGAGTTTCAAAAAAAGGTCTTAAAAAGAGGTTGAACGTAAAATAAGGTATCTGGACAATTAAAAGATGAGTTAAATTTCCAAAAGAAAAATTCATTGAAGAATAAGGGTTATCAGGAAATGCAGAAGTTCTGCGGATGGAAGCTGTTTCTAAAATATTATCTAAATTAAATTCAGCCAGGAAAGGACTTAATTTCAGAACGATTATCAAAGAAAAAAATATGAATAAGCACATTAAAAACGGAGCTGTAGTGAATTTTAATATAGGATTTTTTATGCTAAACAACATTTTCAAAAAAAAGTAAACAAGTGATCCGGATATTAGTGGAATTATCATAAAAGGGCGAATATTAATAATGATTAAAAGGGATACTAAACCAATCAGTGGGTATTTAAATAAAAAAGATTCCTTTTCTTTATCATGTAATTTCATTATAGAGTAGAAAAACAAACAACTGAATGAAAGGACGATACCATCTTTCAAAAGTAAAGAACTCCATGCCGCTATTGAAGGGAAACAAAACATGGCAAAGGCAAGGACTAATAAATATTTTTTATCAGGGAGATATAAATATTTAAAAAATTTCCAAACCGGAATAAAGGTTAGAAAAGTGAAAAGTAAATTTACTCCTAAATAACTATTTAAACAAATTGCATTGAGAATAAAGGTAAATTTATTTACCATAAGGGACCGAGAATCCTTTAAATAGTTAGGCCACTCATTCATGAAAAAAGTATTATTAAAGACAGTATTATCGTTAAGAAGAAAAAACCTAAAAAAACTTTGAGGTGCTTTCTTTAGTAATAAAAGAATTATTTCATTACCTCTGAAATACCCAAGTCCATCTGCAGAGCCGAGATATACATTATAGATAAAGTAGAATATAATGCATATAGTTAGCTTAATATATATTAAAGGCAAGAAATAAATATTTACAGGATGGTGGTTGGCAAAATATTTTAAGTATAGTTCTGAAACACCTATGATACCAAAAATAAGTATTGGTAAAATAAAAACATCATGAAATGTAAGAAAATAAAATATAGAATTCATAGTGAAAAGGAAGTTAACTAAGTAAGGAAAAAAGTATATCTTTACTTTTCAGTAGTTATAACTTTTTCTGTGTTTGACAAAACAAGGGAGGTATCATTGTTCAGAGTATTATTACTGAAGCCCTTTATGAGGATATTAATTGTAGATTTATACCTGAATGTATATGCGACAAAGAAAAGTGATAGGAAAAAGCTAAGGATGAAAGTCCAAACACCCGTTAATATATTATTGAAATTTAAAGGGCTGATTTTATCTGAAGGTAAGGCATATTTCATGATCAGTGCTTCAGGGAGTTTATGGTTTTCAATATAATTTTTTGACCATTCTTCCATTTTATTAGCTTCTAATAGCGATTTCGAACTGGCTCCGAAATCTTCAATTGTTTGAATAATAAGTTCTTGTGAACTTGCAAGCTTTAAACTTATTTTTTCGTTATTAATGGGTGTAATAAACAATTCTTTAAATTTAATTAAAAGATTATTAAGAGAATCAATTTTTGAATTGTATAATTTCTCAAATTTTCGGCTCATCGCAGAATATTGTTCAATTAGAAATTTTTTTTTACTAAGTATTAATTCTGTGTTTAATTTCTGAATTTTGAAAATTATTTCATTAGCAATCCTTGCGGCCATAAAACGGTCATAATCCTCAACACGAATACAAATAGCGTTATATGTTGTTTGCTCTACATGAATTGAAGAAGTCAATTTATTAAAAGATTTAATATAAGCATTTGGTTCGCTGTCGGAGATTTTATAATGTTTTTGCAAATTAAATATTTTAATCAGATGATTTAATAACTTGGAAGAATATACCCAGCTGATAAGCGTTGTGTTATTTGGATTTTCCAAAACTTTAGAAGGCGTGTATGGATTAAAATCAGCATAAATATCATATACAAAACCAGTATTATATATTTGAATTTCAGAAGTATGTTTTTGGGGAAAAAGCACCATTCCTGTATAAACGATCAGAGCTATTATAAAACTGAAAGTAAACATCTTAAGAAGATTTCTTCTGATGTGAAGTACCAAATGGGTTTGTGATTCGTTCATATTCATTTTAGAATAGCAAAGGTAATAATAAATAAGTTATATTTGTTTATATTTTCCAATGAATTTTATTATTAAAAAATGGCTCTCAAAACAAGTATTTTGTTTATATATTAGTTTAGGAGTATTAGCAGTTTTTTTAAGTATGAACAGCAGTTGTATAGATGAAACTTTACTACCTAGATTATTCACTTTATCGTTATTCAATATTTTTCTATCATTATTTCTTTTTAAATACAGACTAGATTTTTCAAAAACAACTTTATTTGTTTTTATAATAGTTATTGTATTTTTATTCTGGTGCATTTTGACAACGAAGTGGTCAACTAATCCTCTTTTATCAATTTGTGAAAATCAAAAACAAGCATTGATCATTTCTACATTTATTCTCATTTATTTTATAAATTCTGTTTTTAAAAAAATATTTTTCATTTCTCTTAATATCAGCATTTTTATTTTCATCACAATTTTTTTCTTTTTTGCAGTTTACGTATGCATTAAAAATAAAACTTTCTATTTATATGACATTCCATTTTCAGGTAACAAAAATCTTGCCGCCTCCTTCTTATTTATGCTTCTTCCATTTAGCTGTATTAATTTCTTCAATAAAAGAAAAAAAAGTGCTATAATTTCGTTACTAACACTCATCATGACAGCACTAATTATCATATTGCTCCGCTCTCGTGTTGTGTTGTTTTCAACCTGTTTTTGCTTTAGCATTTTACTAATCAGCTTCAATTTTAGAAAAAAAATCATAACAAGAAAATGGTTAAGATTTTTGATTATTGTAATAGGGATTTCTGTATTGAGCTTACCTTATATAGTTAACAAATATTCAAACGAAAATATACAAAATTCATATATAAATTTTACTTCTTTAAACGAAAGAATGGTTTTATTAAATAAAACAAAATATATGATTATGGAACATTTTATGAAAGGGGTTGGCATAGGTAATTGGAAAATAATATTCCCTTCTTATGGTTTGAATGAATTACCACAGACAGCAGATGATTATTATGTTCCCGGGCAATCTCAATTTATCAATGTCATCGTTCAGCGATGTCATAATGATTTAGCACAAATTTTTGCTGAAACAGGTTTTATAGGTTTTTTAATACTAATTCTATTGTTTTTTTATATATGTAAAATATATTTTAAAAATAATTACTCTTATAAACTTACAATCTATTTTATTTTTTTTATCGGCTTTCTTTTAATTTCTTCTTTTGATTTTCCTAAAGAAAGAATTGAACACTCATTTGCAATGTGTGTATGGTTATGTTCATTTCTTTTTATTAATAAAGAAAAAAGAAAATTTAAATTAAACATAATAAGTAGCAGGTTAATTTTGCTGATTTTGTTAACAATTAATGTAATCGGATTATATTTTATTTACCGGGGGATAACTGCTGAAAAATTATATAAGAAAATCTATATTGCTAAGGAAAAAAAGAATTGGCAAAATGTTGTAATATTTTCTAAAGAAACGGGAAAACTATATACATCAATGGATAATTTTTCAATCCCTGCAAGGTGGTATGAAGGTGTTGGATTATTTATGCAAAATAAATTTAATGATGCAGAGAAATGCTTTCGTTCTGCTTACTTACTAAATCCTAATAATATTTATGTCATTTCTAATTATGGAATTATTTCTGAAATTAATGGTAAAAGAGAACGTGCAAAAACATTACTACTAAAAACACTTAGAATAAGTCCTCAGTTTAAAGATGCAAAAATTAATCTTGCCAGAATTTACTTTAAGGAGAGAGCATTTAAATCTGTAATTAATTTATTGAAAACGGAAATTAACGACTATAGTCAAAGTAAGCCTGAAGAACTTGAGAAATTAAGCCTGGAATTAATATCCACCTTTAAAAAATAATTTGGTTTATTCAAAAACTTTACTTATATTGCGCCTTGTATTAGAATTTAAACCCATTGAAAATGTTTAAATCTGTATTGTTTTTTTCTACACTGATCTTTCTTTTTACTTTCCAGACGGTGCAATCTCAATCTGTATCAGTAAGTCCAAATACTGGAAGAATTTCAGAAATTTTAGAACTGAATATTTCAGGAGTAGGGGTTTCATTTACACAATTCTCTTCTACTAATTGCCCTTCAACAATTCTTATTGAGCCAGAAAATATCAAATTAGTTCAACCTAATGATACAATTATAGGAAAATCTATTCTGAATCAGACAAATGATCAGAATTTTGATGTTCAGTTTTCTATACCTTCAACTGTAAATCCCGGCTTTTATGATTTAGTTGTTGGTAGTAATCAATCATGCCCTATATCATGTTTTGATTGTATTTATCTTTATGATTGCAGGATATTTAATAATGCAAATGCTGGGATTGATCAAAATATTTGTAATTCCGATTCAACTCAAATTGGAGGTTTATCTGAGTCAGGTTTCAGTTATGCATGGTCACCATCCAGTTGGTTTAATTCTTTAATATCAAATCCTTACGTAAAACCAGAAATTTCAACAATTTATTCTTTAACCAGGACACATTTATCTTCGGGCTGTATCTCAAAAGATACAGTTAGCATCGCAGTTTTAAATGAACCAATTGCTTCTTTTGGATTTTCAATTAATGAAAAAACGATATTTTTTATTGATTCATCTTCCGGTGCAGAGAATTATATTTGGGCATTTGGTGATGGCGGAACTGATTCTGCAAAATCACCAATGCACACTTATGCAACTTATGGTAATTTTATAGTAGGTCTAACAGTTAGCAATAAATGTGGTAATGATAAAGAATTGAAAATTATTGATATAAAACCAAACAATATTGAAATACTTCAAAATATGAAAGATAATAGCTTTGCAATTTATCCGATACCGGCATCAGATAAAATTTTTATAAACTTTGAATATATTGACAGATTAGATGAAATTGTTCTAATAAATATTCATGGAAAAAAAATAACATCACAAAAAGCCGGACTATCTATAAAAAAGAATATAAATAATATTTATGAATTTCCTTTAAATAAAATACCCGCTGGAAGTTATATTATAAAAATTAATACAACCGATGGAATGGAATGGAAAAAGTTAGTTTTTGTGATAAGATAAGGAGTGAGGAATATTAATTACATTTAGTCGAACTATTAATAGGCAATCTCACTTAACCGATTCAACCCGTAAGAGAAGGAATCTGTCTTTAGATTTTTCATATTTTCCAACTCAAGTGAAGTTTTTTCAGGGAAGTAAACCCTGCTGTAGAAATTAGCTTTTATTCTTGGGTAAAAAACTGATGTACCGGTTGTTTTATTATAAAAAAAACTACCAGTTAATTCCCATTCTCCCGACTCGCTATACCCGATTAACTCATTTTTATATAAAATATGAGAGAATACTCCTGTAAGAATTTTTGATTTTATTCCTGAAAAAATGCAGTCATTGAAATCAAGGAATGAATTCTGTGCATATATTGCCGCTTCGGGTGTATCTTTATAAAAATTGCATTTAATGAATAATACTCGGGAATCATAAATAGAAATAATAATATGTTTGTTAACCGAATTTCCAAAAAAATCAACGCAATAAAATTTTGTATCTTCAGAATCAGAATTTATGATTATCCCGGAAGAAGCAGATTGGTTGGAAATAATAGTAATTTTATTTTCTTCCATTCCATTAAATATCATCGGCGAAAAGGAACGAATAAAACCGGTTTCTGTTATTTTTAGTGTAGTACCAGGAAAAGCTGTGAGAATATATCCCTTAGGAATAATTAATGGCTCGGATATAATAGTAATTCCCGGTTTAAAAATTAATCTGTTATTTAATGAATCAAATAATAAAATTTTAGAGGTTAAAAGTGACTTATTTTTCAGATAAGATACGTTACCTTCATCAGTGGTAGCTTTAGAAAAGGGCCATAGTTTTACTTTTTCGAAATATTTTTTATCAGTGCCTAACAATTGGAGTTCAATTTCAATTTTTTTTATGTCCTTGATTAATTTTGAAGGAACCGGGTATCGCAATAATTTTAATGGTTTAAAGTTTTGACGGGCTTCAAGAATTCTTGCAGGTAAGGAAACGACCTCCCCATTTTCCTTTTTTATTCCTGAAATAATGGCAGGGAGTGTATGTAGGTTAGTGATTTCAAGAACTACTGAGTCCTTTTTTGTTTCTTTAAGATATATTTCAGCAATCTTTATTGGATGCAGTTTTGTAATTATTTGCTTCTGATTAAAGGCGAATATTTCTAACGAATTATCTTCATAGTCAATAAATTCCTTTTTTAACCATGACAAATTTTTGGTGTATTTATTATTAATTGAAATTCTAAAAGAATCTAAAAAAGATGGATTTGAAATGCGATTCAGTTGCTGAATGTATTTAATAAAAAGAACTGAATCTTCAAAAAATCTCCGATACCAGAATAAGTCATTTTCTTCCTGATTTATTTGCTTTTCATCCCCAAGCAAACAGATGGATTTACGGGGGGGCAAATGATTGTCAAAGCCAATGATCTCTAAAAGTGAATCGTTTGGATTGAAATAAAAACGTACATTATATATATTCAGATAGTGATGGTCTCTTCCAAACAAGTCTCCTATAGCAAATGCTTTTGCCAGTTTATTAACATTAAAAATTTTATGAGCAGGTAGTATTTTACTTTTGTATGATTCAAGTCGGTCCTTTGCTAAAATAAATTGTTGATATAATAAGGAGTCCTTTGATATTTTGCCTGTCTCAAAACAATCAACAGGGGAATAAGTCCAAAGTTTTGCGATTAAATTGTCTTTGTAAGGGTCTTGGCTTCTCAATATTTTACTTAAATAAAGCTCTTCGCTGTAAAATTGCCAATATTCATCAAATCGTATGAGCAGACCTTCCGGGAGATGACGACGCTTGACATAGTTTTGATCAAAATTTTCCTCAAATGAAAACAAACCTTTGTTTGTATTATTTATAAATACATTTACAAAAAAGTAATCTGGTGTATGTAAACCAAAATAAGAATGTAATTGATGAAATAACCATTCTGAAATAAAGTTTTTTACTGAAGGATGTTGAATTGAAAAGCGACTTAAACCCTGAAAAATATTTTTTTCATCCATTTTGAATCTGAGGGAAAGTTTAATTCTGTCTCTGGAATCAGATGTATTTCCTTTTAATCGAGCTTTCCCTTTTAAAAAAGTTTGACCTGTAATGATTTTAACGGGAACATATAAGCTATCAGTATTTAATGTGTTAAGAAAACCATCATTCTTTATGGACGCATCCATGTTTAAATTTTCTAATTTCTCGTAATCATTATTTTTAAACATGAGATTTAAAACAGGCACGTTTGTTTCATTTTCAAAATAATTCAAAGATTGAATATTAAGTATAAAATCGGATAACCAAGTTCTGATTCTGAATATTGTTCCTTTTTGATGCATGAAAGCACCCGTATATAAAAGCAACGGAATGCAAATGATAATAAGAAAAAATCGTACACGGAAAAATAGTTTGTTTTTCATTTAAAGTGATATGAAAATTCAGTTTAAATATTGACTTAAAACTTCTTTTGAGGGATAATTTATCAGAAAACCAGTTTTCTGCTTATTATGAAAAAGAAATAAATTACTTGCAGCAACAGCGGATGCTCCAGATACAACAGCAAGTTTAAAATCGTTATAATTTCCTGCTCCTCCGTTTGCAATAACGGGGATACTTAAATGTCTGCTTATATCATAAATTAATTGCTGTTCATATCCTTTATATGTGCCCTCATGGGGAATGAATGTAATTAACAGTTCACCTATACCGAGATTTTCAAGAATTTTGGCATATTCAAAAGGGTTTTTTCCTGTGTTTAATTTCCCATTTTTTACATATACTTTGTATCTTCCCCAAAAATCTTTTTTTACGTCAATGGATCCTACAATGGACTGAGACCCAAATTCATTGCTTAAATTTTTGATTAATTCGGGATTCATAAATGCGGCTGTATTAATTACTATTTTTTCTACCCCAAGCGATATAATTTGACGAACCTGTTCTATATTCTTAATTCCTCCACCATAGGTAAGAGGCATATTACATTCAATAGCGATTAATTCAATTAAACCAAAATTAGGTTGTTTTAATTCCCAATTTTGGCTGATATCCAGAACAATAATTTCCGGTATTTCAAATTCATTAAATATCCTAACTGCATTTATGGGATCACCTAAATAATATGCATTTTTAAATTGAGTTGTTTTAACTAAATAGTTTTGGTCTAATAATAATATCGGAATTACCCTTGTTTTTAGCATGACAAAAAAAATGTGATATGAACAATTTTATTTAGTTCAAATAGTAAACTTTCCCCTTAACAATTTTTTAGGAAATAAAGGAAATGTATAGATTTTATGAACCAATTTTGAAATCAACTGTTTAATAAAGAAATTTGTATTAAAATTGTTATAAGATTTAATGGGAAGGTTTAGAATTTCGTCAAATTCCGTAGGTGAAATCTCAAGTTTACGGCAAATATACATTTTGTCCTCACGGATGGCATCTTCGGATCTGATTTCTTTATTAAGTAAATTAAGGGCTTCATCTCTGTTCATTAAGCCCAATCTGATTTTGGCTGAATAGTTGACCTTTCTACGATCCATTTTGAATTTTACAGGAGCAATATAACTCATGAAGAATCTCGAATATATATTCTCATAATGATGTCCGCTATAATCTATCCATCCAAACTCTTTTGTCAGCAATATTTTTGCCTCTTCTTTGTTATAATGGATGTGATTCAATAATTGAACATGCTTAATCCTTTTAATGAAAATATAATACAAGTACCTAATCGGTGTTAAATTTGGAAAAGATTTTAAAGGATTTTTGGAATAAAAATTGTAAACACTTTGTATATATTTTGAGTCAGCAAAAAGCCATTCTTTCGGTAGAATACCCTCTGTCCTGAAACTGTCACCTGATAAAATAAACCTGATATTACGCTCCGAAGCTACCCGATAAAGAAGGGCAAAATAACCCATATCTGTTGGCAGTTCAACTTCCGCTACAGAAGCTTTTAAAAATGCAAGTTGAAGATTTCTAAACTCATTCCAATCAACAACATAAGTATAAAGATCTATGCTCAACTTTTCCAGAGTAACCTTCATGTTTTTCACAGCCACTGTTGAGTTCCATCCATTGTCAAAGTGAACTGCCAAAGGTTTAATTCCATGTTTGACTAATAAATATAATAAATACATAGAATCAGTTCCGCCACTTATTCCTAAAATACAATCATATTTTCTGCCCTTTCCTTTTCCTTTTATTTTTTGAATAATTTCTGAGAATTTGCTACCATCTTGAGTGGTTATGGGATGTTCTCTTTCCCATTGTTCAAATAATTTACAGAATTCACATACTCCTTTTTCATCTGTTTCCAATTCATTAGAAACATTATCCATTACACATTTTGAACAGATTTTATATTCGTTGGCTATATATGTTGGTTTTTGCATAAATTATCAGAATATTTTTACCTATTAAACTTACATGAAAATTTTGATTTCCATATAAACAGTATAAAAATTAAACAAATTTATAGCCCCTCTCCATTTTTTTGGAGAGGGGCTGGGGTGAGGTCGAATTTACAGAAGAAAATTATAAAAAAGACAAATGTACTTAAAAATTAATAAACTCAACATTATCTTTCTATTGTCATAAATTCTACAGTATAGAAATTTGAAATATAATATTTATTCATTACTTTTGACGCATAGTATACTCACAAGATTGATTACAGTTTATTCTTCATGATAAATATTCTTTACATTGCGAAACCGGACGACCCTGTAGATTCCAAGTGGTACAATTTTTTTAGTAATGAGCAAAATAACGAATTCAATGTTTATCTTACTTTTGAAAATATGAATGGAGAATTTAATTATAATACTGTTAGACCTAAACTTTTAACTTCCAATGTTCAATTATTACCTCCATTTTCTCCTTTTTCATTTAAAAACCCTCTCAAATCATTTAAAACGATAAATTTAATAAATGATTATATAAGAATTTACAAAATACAAATTTTACACATACTATACACGATGCCCGATGCAATATGGCTAAATTTTATAAGAAATATTAAAACAATTTTGTCAACTCAGGGTACCGATGTTCTTGTAACTCTCCCATCCCTTTTCAGGGAGAAAAAAAAATTCAACATCAAAAGTTTGTTATTATTCTATCTGTTACAAAGGGCTTTTTGCAAAGCTAATTATGTCACTAGTACTTCAAATATACAAGTGGAGTATATTTATAAATTTTTTAAAATTCGCTCACATTTGATCAGAACGGGTATTGATATAAGAGAGGTTATTAACAAAAACAATGAAAAACTATTACCTAAATTACTTAAGGAAAGGCCCTATATATTTTTCCCTAGATTCCTATTTCCTATTTACAACCACGAACTTGAAATACTTTCGTTGAAACTTCTTGAAGAGCATATAGTACAAAAGTTTACATTCGTTTTTGTCAGACACATAAGTCCTGATAAAGAATATGAATCAAAGATTATAAATAGTTTAAATGAAATAAAAGGGATTAATTACCTAATTCTGGACTTTATGGATAAAAATATGTTTAGTACTTTAATTAAAAATATGACTTTGGGTATAATGATTCCAATTACAGATGGTACACCGAGTTCAGCCTTAGAAGCAATGACATTAGGTAAACCAATTATTCTTGGTACTGCGGATTATGATGATGAAATATTTTCAAATGCTTGTTTAAAACTAACTAAAAACGATCCACTGCAGTTGGCCCATTTAATCAATTTAGCGATAATTAATTACCCAAGTCAATTATTAGAAACTGCTAAAATACGCGTAAAAAAATTTGCTGACAGATTTGAACAAATGATGAAACTAAAACAACTGTATTTGACTAATTGAGGTATTGCTGTTGCGATTTTCTCAGGGGATTAGAATATTTGTACTATAAACTATTAAACACACAATGTCTTTATTCAATTTTTTTCATGGAAAATTTAAGTATATAAAAGTACTTATATTGACGTTGAAAGTATTCATAATATTTCTATTGATCGCACTGGGGTATTTTCTGAAGCGGGAAGAATTCTATACAAACCAAATAAAACCACTTATCTATAAAATTAAATATAAATATAAGCACTTTAACACAAAAACTATTCCATTGGAACACCTGTCTATAGAAATAGAAGATAAATATCTTGAAAAAACAGAAAAAGATATAAAAAATATTTTAAGAGATAAAATCATTCTTAAAAAATACAAAAAAAAATTTCCTGCTTTAGTAAAATATCAAGGCATTTCCTATTTAGCCCAAATAAAAATAAAAGGGGATTGGTTTGATAATGTTAATTCATCAAAATGGTCATTAACTATTTTTTTAGATGACAATAAACAAATAAATGGCATGTCACAGTTTTCTATACAAGACCCACTTTCACAAGATTATTTAACAGATTGGGTTTATCAGAAAACAATGGGAATTTATGGCTGTATTAACAACGATATTAATCTTATTACTGTTGAATTAAATAATAAACAAAAAGGAATTTATTTGATACATAGATTATTTGGTGCGAATTGGTTAAAAGAAAAAAAACTCCCTGCAGGAATTATATGCCAGTTTAATGATCGATTTTTATGGGACGAATTAAATTCAAGATTAAAATTTTATGAAAAGTGGCCAAAATTTTCAGCTTTACATGGGTATCATACTATTTATTCCAGTTTTCTTGAACCCCTTGACTATAATTTAGTGCAATCAGACACATTAATTAAGAAAGCATTTGAAAATTTGAACACAAAGTTTTATCAATTCTTGAATGGGGACTTAAAACCTGACAAATTATTTGATTTAACTGCAATGAGTAAATATCTTGCCATCTCAGAAGTATTAGGTAGCGCTCATAATTATAAAGGTTGGAAGGATAGAAAATTCTTTTATAATCTTTCTACCGGCTTATTAGAACCCATAGCTTATGACGCGGCAGCTGTTTGGTCTATTAAAGAGATAGGATTGACTTTTGAGAATCTAGAAAATAAAATTATAGAAGGTACTCCTTTGCTGAATCCATTTTATTATGACTCTACTTTTATGTCTAAATATCTAATCGAAATGTATAGGTTAGCAAATGGCTTTTTTATAGATTCTATTTTTTTTAAAATAAAAGATTCCTTGCAAGGTTATTCTAAGGCATTAAACACAGAATTTTCTGAGGATGTAATGTATTCTCCATTTTATTATGATTCTTTATTAAATAGCAATGTTGACTATATAAAAGCAATCCTTAACCCCAGCAAGTGTCTTAATGTCTTTATAAAAAAAACAGGTATTGACTCCATTACAGTAGGAGTTTTAAATATTCAAAGTTTACCTGTATATGCTTTGGGTTTTAGCGTTAATAATAATTTTTTTATGAAGGATAAATTATTTATACCCGGCATGTCGCCTTTTGAACCATTAAAATATCATTATTTAAGTTTTAAATTAAATAAGCCGGCACATCCGGATGAATTGAAATTGCTATATAGCATAGTTGGTTCGGCACAAATAATGAGTTCAAAAATATTACCATGGTCTTATCCTGATACAAGTTTGCACGTATTGAAAACTAATACAAGTAATGCTGTAAATTTAATTAAATCTGATAAATATTCTGGTTTTTTTGATGTAACTAATCAAGATATTACTTTTCATTCCGATACTATTATATTCAGAGACAAAATATTCATACCGCCAGGATATAAGGTTTTTAGTAATCCGGGAACAAATTTTATTTTCGTTGATTCAGCGGCTGTTACTTCTTTCTCCCCTTTTATTTTCAAAGGAGAAGAGGATAACCCCATCACTATTTCCCCAAAAGGGAATGGCAACGCACATCGTATTCAACTAGTTACCGGTAGGCAAAAAAATTTATTCAAATACGTACTGTTTTCAGGTAATCAAAATGACACAATTACCTCCGAAGAGAGTTTTATTTCTCTTGAGGGATCACTGGCTTATTTTATTTCATGCTTATTTGATACTTCAAAAACACTTCAAATTAGAACAGCTCGATCGAAAGTAATAGTACGTAATTCCTCATTTTTTTCATTTTCTCCATATACCACTATGAAATTCTACTTTTCAGAAATTTCTTTTGATAAATGCTATTTACAATATCCATTCAACACAATGGTATTTAATTTTAAAAGTTTAGTAGAAAATTATTGAAACTATAAGTTGCAGAAATTATGCAATAACCGGATTCCCTGCTGATGACTTTTTTCGGTATGAAATTGAACCCCAAAGATATTTTCCCTATTGATAACAGAGACGAAATCATGGTCATAAAATGTAGTGGCCAAAACATCGTTTTTGTCATGGCAAGTAACAAAATAGGAATGAACAAAATAGAAATACGGAATATCATCAATTCCATTAAACCAGGATGATTTTTTTATAAATTCTAATTTATTCCAACCCATGTGTGGGACTTTTAAACGGTTTTTTGCAATAAATTTCTTTGTAATGCCATCAATCCATCCCAAGCCTTCACAATTCCCTTCCTCGCTGAATTTTGTAAATAACTGCATCCCAAGACACACACCCAAAATAGGAGTTTTTTGAATAACAACCTTATTGTTCAGGACATCAACAAGGGAAAGTTTTCTCATGTTTTCAATGGCTGTTCTGAAAGAACCCACCCCGGGAAGTATCAGTTTATCAGCAGTGATTATGTCATTAGGATCGTTAGAGATTTTTGCTTTTATATTCCCTTTTTCAATTTTATGGAGGATACCTTTTAAATTACCTAAACCATGATTAATTATTACTATCATTTTTTTATTAAAAATAATATTCAAAAATAATCTATTTTATGGATATTTGGCGTGAAAACAGATATAAAGACGTTTCATGTAGCGTCTCTTTTATGGGCACTTCTATAAATTCAACCTTATGTCTCCTTTTAGAGTGAGATAAAGAGGGAATAAAATAAAAAGATAGAATTTCAGAAGTACCCCTTTGTATAATAAAACTCTAATTTCAATGATTAAAAAATTACTTAAAGCAATTATACCAGAAAAATTTATTAAAAAATTCTGGTGGTATCATTGGTACATTACCCAATTGGCTGTGCCAAATATAAGAAAAGGAAAAATTTATTTTAATTTACGTTTTCGAATAACTGTTAAGCACCCCTATTACCTTTCACGTGGACCTCTTACCTATAATGAAGATGGTTTGGCTACTTCTCATATTTGTGGTTTTTTAAGTGATCCAAAATTTACCGCTTCTTATTCACTTGGTGAAAGAACAGGATCATTTGGCTCATCGGTAATAAGGTATCGTGCTTATATAGCGTGTTGGTGTGCCTCACAGGTAAAAGGATTGCAAGGGGATTTTGTTGAATGTGGCGTGAATAAAGGAGGTTTGTCAAGAACAATAATAAACTATATTGACTTTGATTCTTTAGGAAAAACTTTATATTTGCTGGATACATTTAATGGTTTAGTAGAAGAACTTATTTCACCTGAGGAAAAAAATCAGGGTATTAAAAGCAGGGACTATGAAGAGTGTTACCATGAAGTACAAAATACTTTCAAAAATCATAATGTTAAAATCATCAGAGGAACCGTACCGGATACTTTAGTACAAGTAGGTTCAGATAAGGTGTGCTACCTTTCCATAGATATGAATTGCATATATCCTGAAATAAAAGCATTGGATTATTTTTGGGATAAATTAGTGCCAGGAGCTATGGTTTTACTTGATGATTATGGTAGAACTTCATTTCCTGAACATAAACCTACCTATGATGATTATGTTCAAACTAAAGGAAAACAAATTCTTACTTTGCCTACAGGTCAAGGGCTTTTAATTATGTGAAAAGTGTTAGTTTAATGGTTGGAATATCTTAGGATTTTTATGAAGAATTAATTTAGGGCTAACACCTGAACAGAGTTTTAAATTATGTTTTTCTACAAGAGTAATATCCTTAATAGCCAACATGTTAAATCCGTGAGGTGGACCTTCAAGGTATATATTTGAAACAGGAATAATTTCTATAGGTCTTCCACTCATGTTAACATTCCCTTGATAGTCCCTAATTGCAAAGGAAGTATATCCTAAATCGTTTAAATATTTAATTATATCAGTATTTTCTAATCCATGGCTCCAGTCAATGTAGGAGCGATGAACTTCAAAAATTAGATTCGGAGCTTCATTTGCATTTTTTTTTAGAAAATATTCAGCTCCTTGAAGAATAGCAAACTCCCCCCCTTCAACATCAACCATAATAAGTTCAATTTTATTAATACCTTTCTCTTTGCAATAGGTTGCAATAGTTACAGCCTGAATACCTTTATTCGTTTCAATAGTTCCTGCGTGAGAATCTTCACCCACTATTGACAAATAGGTGTTGTCATTTTTCCAAAGACCTTTAAAATTAATAACCATGTTATTTAAGGAATTGTTTTCTGCATTATAACGAAGCATTTCTAATGACTCAGAATTAACCTCAAAACAGTGACATACCCCGGCGTTTTTCTTAATAGATTGTGCTAAAAGAAGGGCTTGATCTCCAAAGTATGCGCCCCCCACAATAACATTTTTTGCTTTTTCGGAAAGTTCCAGTAAAAGTTTTGTCGTTTGTGGTTCCCAAACATGGTCGGAATGTTCTTCTGACATCAAAAAATCTCTGGCTATTTTTGAGCGATACTTGCAGGTTATTACAAGACCCGAAGAAAGAGTTTTGACAATTTGATCATCAGGTCCATATAGAGAATCTACTATAGGACCGCTTATCTCTTCACGAACATTTATTCCAGATACATTTAGTTTCTTTTCTGAGCTTTTTAAAAAATCAACCATTTGCTGGCGCAAGTTGATATTAGAGCCTAACTTGGCGATAGCTTCCTTAAGGTCGCCCGAGGAAAATGGTTTGATTGTTTTCATAAATCAGACAAATTTATTACTTTTGTATGATAAAATTATTACAATTGTATTTAATGTTGAAACTAATAGAAATCACCTCTCTTTTTTTTTCATTATGAAATTTACCATTCTAGGTTCTTCCGGTTTTATTGGTACACACCTTGCAAATTATTTAAAACAACAATCCATAAATTGTTTTACTCCATCAAAAGAATATGTTTTATCAAAAAATGAAAATCTTGGTCATCTGGTCTATTGCATAGGGCTTACGGCTGATTTTAGGCAGAAACCAATGGAAACAATAAAATCACATGTCTGTAAACTTATTGAAATTTTAGAAAATGCAACGTTTGAGACATTTTTATACCTTTCTTCCACAAGAGTTTACCTTGGAAGCAATTCCGGAAATGAATGGGATAAAATAACCGTGGAACCAACTGATCCAAACTATTTGTATAATATTTCAAAACTAATGGGGGAATCAATTTGTCTTTCCATTCCAAAACCAACGGTACGTGTTGTAAGAATATCTAATGTTATTGGTTTTGATTTTAATTCGGATAATTTATTGTATTTTCTTATTAAAGAATCCTTTGATAAAAAAAATATTATTTTAAGGCAATCCATAAAATCCACAAAGGATTATGTAAGCATTGATGATGTAACCAAAATGATAACCTTGATTTCTCAAAAAGGAAGATGCAGGTTATACAACATTGCAAGTGGTTTTTGTCTGTCTCATGAACAATTAATTAATGAGATAAGGAAACAAATCCCTTGCGATGTTGAAGTAAACGAAAATGCGCCTGAATTAACCTATCCTGAAATTTCAATTGAAAGAATTAAAAATGAATTTTCTTTTATTCCAAAGAACATTCTTCACGATATGCAATCATTAATAAAACAATATAAAGAGGAAAAAATAAATGATACAAATTAATACACAAAAAGGTACAGTAACAAAAAATGGAAAGGAATTTAACTTAGGAAGTCCGGAAGCATTTAAAATTGTATCTGATATTTGGTTACGTAGCGGATGGGACGTGAAATATGTCTATTCTTTTGCATGGATGGGAAGACCTATCATTCAATTACCTGAGGATATAATTAGAATTCAAGAAGTAATCTTCAAACTAAAACCCGATGTTATCATTGAGACAGGAGTAGCACACGGGGGTTCCCTTATGTTGTATGCCACACTTTGTAAGGCAATGGGAAAAGGAAAAGTTATAGGGATAGATATTGAAATTCGGCAAAACAACAGAAAGGCGATAGAAGAACATTTATTATATCCTTACATATCTTTAATTGAGGGGAGTTCTACGGATGTAGCTATTTTTGAAAAAGTAAAATCACATGTAAAACCGGATGACACGGTTTTAATTCTATTGGATTCAAATCATTCGTATTCACATGTTCTCAATGAATTAAGAATTTATTCTTCACTTGTATCCATCTATTCCTATATTGTAGCAACCGATGGAATTATGGAATATTTAGTAGGAGCACCGCGAACAAATTCTGATTGGGAACATAATAACCCTTTAAAAGCTGCAAAGCAATTTGTTATTGAGAATGAAAATTTTATTTTTGAGGAACCTGATTTTCCATTTAATGAGGGTATAATCAAAAATAGAGTCACGTATTGGCCCTGCGCTTTTATTAAAAGAATTAAATAAAAATACATATCTCTAAAATTACGTTGTGCCCATCCATTGAATGAATGTTTGTGTAAATAGCCCTAAAGGCAGTTTTTCGACAGTTAAGCTAGAATTTTGATGAAGAGTAAAAATATTTTTAGAGGCAAACTAAGTTTTATTCATTTTAAAATATTTTTTTATTCGTACAAGCTCTTTTTTCCCTTCCTTTTCAAAAAAAGGAAAACCATCAATTCCCTTGGTTTGATTAATTAAAATATGCTGGAAACGGAAAAATCCTATATGTTTATTGTAGGCATTTATAATTAATTTCCCGATACAAGGAAGCATTCTGATTTTTTCTTTAAAAACAGATAATCTTGATGGATTATCAAATGTATTTTTTTCCAAAGCACATCTTTTTTCCCAAATTTCTACATAGGAAGTCATAGCACCCTCAATAATTTTTTGACTTTCACCGGAAAGGATTAATTCGTACCTTTGTAAATAATCTGCAATACAATTAATAAAATAACGGTATTCTTCACTATTTGATTCTAAAGAAATTATATCTGAAACACTTACTGTTATGGCACCGGATGATTGAGCAGATATCTCTCTTACTCCATAAAAAACAGGTAATACTTTATACTTTCCATGAATTAGAGAAAAAAAGATTGCCATAAATTCCTGAAAATAATAGTTTGTAATATGAAATCTGGAATATTCAAATGATTTAAGTATGTTTTCGGTAAATTGAACACTATAAAAAGTAGTCATCTGGTTTGAAAACATTGTTTTAATTCGCATAGAGGGTATCTCTTGATTAATATCCAATCCGACAGAATGTAAATATTTTGGAGAAAAAAGAACTCTGGTTTGATGTTTCTGTATTCCAATATAGTAACCATTTACTGAGGAATAATCAGGATTTTCTTTAAGAAATTTGAGACATGTGGATATACCAGATGTAAGAATAAAATCATCATCGGCACAGATAACAATATATTTTGTCTTTACGTTTAGAATTGATTGGTAAATTTTTTCACCAAATGAAGTGTTTGGAAAATGAAAGTAACGGGTTTGTGACAAATTTATTTGTTCAGAATATTTTGTTTCGGATGAATCTCCTATTACGATATTAATCGGTGTGTCTTTGTAATATTCCAGGAGACGTTTAAGGTAACTATGCCTGTTATGAGTTGGAATAAAAAGCGTTATATCATTGAAAACATCCATAAAACAAATATAAAATATCAATAATCCTTCTTATTCCAATCATAAGGAATTTCATCAGACCTTGGATCGATTCTTTTGTATTTTAATTCCGGATTATGGGCTTCTGATGCAATGTTACAAAATATTGAATAGGGATGAGTTATACATTCCAGAGCATTTGCTATCCCTGAAGGTATATGAACTAAACAGTAATTATCGTCTCCCAAAAATATTTCCTGGAATTTACCTGAAGTAGCAGAATCTTTGCGCATGTCAAACATTACTAATTTTAACATACCGTTCACACAAATATAATTTAAAATGAGTGTTTCGTGGATGTGCCAGCCATTAATGATACCCGGATAAAGTTTTTTAAAATAAACTTCGCCAAAAGGATTTAGGATATTATCTGCCCTGACTCCATGAAGTATGGTGCCTCTTTCGTCAGGGATTCTTGATAAAGGTTGAACCACAACTCCTTCTAAAGAATGATTTGTTTTTAGCATTTTTTATTATTGAGAGGGTAAATTTAATGATTATTCTTCAGATTTTATCTATTTCTTCTTCACTAATAAACCGCGGAGAATCCGGCAAAGGAACAATAATCTTACCTTTAAATTTGTAAATATCTCTCAAATTACGGACAATTTCCTGATAAAAATTCCAGGCAAGGATGACTACGCAGGAAGGTTTTTTAGTTAGCATTTCTTCAGGACTTACAATAGGAATATGAGTGCCAGCAGTTAAATGGTTATGTTTTAAAGAGTTTTGGTCAGCAATACATGAAATCAGATTTTTGTTAACCTGGCAAAAGTTGAGCAATGTAGAACTTCTGGCTGATGCACCATACCCTGCAATAATTGCTCCCGATGATTTAATATCTGTGAGAACTTTTCTGAATTCTTCTCTGTGCAAAGTTGCTTGTTTTGCAAATTTTTCCCATCTTTCTAACGCATTAACTCCAAGTTCTTTTTCTATTTTTAATAGGTTAGTAACAGATTGCGTGGAAATAATTGGGATTTTTCTGAAAAAAACAACCAGAGAACCTCCGCATAAAGGACTTGGGATTACATCCTGTATAAAGAGGTTAAATTTTTTAAACAACATACTGATACTATACAAACTAAAATAACAAAGGTGTTCATGATATATTGAATCATATTGTAGTCCTTCAAGTATTTGTTTTGAGTAATGAAATTCTATAGCTAATAATCCCTCATCCTTCATGCAAACAGACAATCCTTTAACAAAATCTAACGTGTTCGCTACATGAGGGAGAGCATTTCGCACAAAAATGAAATCAGCTTTTGAATTCTCTGCAATAAATTTCAGCGCATAATCGGAGCTAAAAAATTCACAAAACGTTGGAATTCCTCTTTTTTCAGCCATTTCAGCAATATTACCGGCTGGGTCTATACCTTGAACTTTATAACCGTTATTTTTAAATGGTTCAAGAAAAGTACCATCATTGCTGGCAATTTCCATAACAAACATGTTCTCAGAATGAGCCATCCTGGAAACCGCTTCGTTATAAAAATGCTCAGCCCAGATTTTAGTTTCCTTTGAAGTCCCGGTGACCCAAAAATATTTTGAGAATAATTCTTTGGGGTTTGCAGTTTCATTTAATTGAATTAAAGAACAAGAGGAACATCGACTTAAAGACAGTGGAAACCTATAATCGGGAGATTCCTTTGTAGGTAATAATGAATTGGAAAAAGGATGACACCCAAGATCAAAAAATGAAATTAATTGAGTAGATCCACAAATGCGGCAAGAAGAAATTTTCTGCATGTAAATATTATTTTTTCAACAAACTTTTCTGCCAATCAATTGTTCTAAGCATTCCTTCTTTTAATGATATCCGGGGAGAAAAACCCAGGGCAGAAATTTTGTTAATATCGGGAACCCTTCTTAGCACATCTTCATAATTACCAAAATTTTTGTAAGAAATTAGTTTGTAATTTAATTTTGAATTTGCTCCACGTATCAATGAATTGATTAATTTTGCTAGGTCAATAATCTTGATTTCTTCATCAGGAAATCCAGCGATATTGTAAATTTGATTGTTTGTTCTGTTATCCATAATTAGAAATATAAGCCCGGAAACTGTGTCATCAACAAAAGTAAATGTACGTGTTTGTTTACCATCCCCATGTATTTCCAGAACATTATTTTCCAGAATATTTTGTATAAAAACAGATTGAGGTCCACCCCACCATGTAAGATTCTGATTAGGCCCGTATGAACCGAATAAACGTGCTATTGAATAAATTAATCCATTTGCTTCAGCGTTTGCCTGTATGTAATGTTCGGCATAAATTTTTGAAACCGCATAAGCCCATCTTTTTACCGTGGTAGGTCCCAGCATTAAATCTGAATTTTCGCTGTATGGTAATTGTTTATTTTTGCCATAAACATCCGAAGTGGAAGTCATAACTAATTTACATCTATGCTTAATACAATACGATACCACATTTTTAACCATAGCAAGATTATCTTCAAGAGTTCTTAGTGAATTAGTGTATCTTGGAATTTTCATTGATGCCAGGTGAATCAGAACCTCACCACGTATTCCCCGGAATGTATTTTCGTTTCGGATGTCCGCATTGATAAACCTGAAATTAGTTGACTTCAATAAATATTTAATATTTCTCATATATCCAAAACTCAGATTATCAATTCCAATAATCTTTATATTTTGTGATAATAAATGTTTGGCTAGGTTAGAGCCGATGAAACCGGCTACCCCGGTAATTATTACTTTCATGTTTAATTTTTTCAAAGGTATAAAAAGAATTTCTATTACCAAAACCTTGTAATTTTTTAGGCGAAGGGGAATAAGCAACTGTTTTTATATTAAGCGTTTTTTAATTTTTTTAGTTATCTATAAAATAAAGAATAACAGTTACTGTTCAGTCCAAGATGAAAAAATACAATTTAGCCACGGATTACACGGATTAATGTTATAATAAGATATTAATACCATTTTTAATCAGTGTAATCAGTGGCTAAAATTTTTTTCTTATTCAATTAGTGGCTCAATTAAATGGCTACTGAACTGTAACGAATAACACTAAATAAGTAGATTAAATAATTGATACAATTCTTTAGAATTTTTTTTGTACTTTTGAAAAATTATCAAAAGGTTAATATTCTTAATAATTTGGACAGATAATGAAAAACGAATATTTTAAAAATCGTTTCAAATTTAATAATGATAGAAAAGCAGTTTGGAAAGCATTAACTGAATTTTTTCAAAATGAAATTCCGGCAAACTCTACCATTTTGGAGTTAGGTGCAGGTTATTGCGATTTTATTAATGGAATAAATGCCAAAAGAAAAATTGCCGTTGATGTCATCCCTGATTCAAAAATGTATTGCAATTCAGATATTGAATTTATTTGTTGCAATGTATTGGAAATATCCTTGGTAGCGGAGTCGGTAGATGTAGTATTTGCAAGTAATTTTCTGGAACACTTTAATGACACTGAACTTAATTTACTGTTTCAAAATTTAACAAAAATCATTAAGCCATCCGGAAAACTTATTCTCATGCAACCTAATTATTTTTATGCGTATCGTGAATATTGGGATGACTACACACATAAAAAAGCATTTAGTCATTTCAGCATTTGTGATTTTTTGCAAAACAACGGGTTTATCATACAAAAACTATATAAACGATTTATCCCATTTTCATTTTATTCAAATCTTCCTAAGTCATACTGGCTAACAAAATTTTATTTAATGCTTCCGTACAAATTTTTTGCAAAACAAATGTGTGTGATTGCTTTAAAAAAATGAAAATTTATTTAAAATGAGAATAAAAGAATATTTTTCCTTATAATTTAGTTGATTAACGTTTCATATAAACAAATATGATTAAACTTGGCCCCATTTATGAAAAATGGAATAATTTCAGCAGTTCAAAGAAAATTTTTATTTTTCTAAGTTTATTTGTTATTTTTTTCCTTCCTTATTTAAGCTTTGATTATGGAATCTGGTGGGATGAATGGATTAATACACATTATGCAGAATTAATATTAAAATATTATTTATCCTATGGAAAAGACACATCCGCCGCAACTTATGATTGGGATATTCATTACTATGGAGGCCTTTTTGACACCTGGACCGTAGGTTTTTATCATACATTTAAAAACTGGGGGCTGTATGAAACCAGGCATTTTTTCAATGCGCTCTCCGGTTCCTTAATGATTATTTTTACAGGATTGATTGCCAAAGAAATTGGTAATTGGAAAACGGGTATAATTGCCTTGTTATTTTTGCTCTTTTGCCCGCATATATTTGGAAACCTAATGAATAATCCAAGGGATATCCCCTTCGCAAGCGGATACATAATTTCAATCTATTTTTTAATACGTTTATTAATTGATTTTCCAAATCCAAAATGGAAAAATGCATTTTTCCTTTCGGTTGGTGTAAGCATTACAACCGGTGTCCGCGCCGGTGGCTTAATTTTTATTCCTTATTTATTTTTATTTTCTGCTTTCTATTTATTTTATGTAAAACGAATCTATGATAAAAGAATAGTTAAAATATTTTTAATGATTGTTATTATTAGTATTCTGGCTTATTTTGGTTCTATGGTTGCCTGGCCCTTGGCACAATTAAAGCCATTTACTGTTCCTTATTCAGCCCTTCAAAGATTTTCAAATTATCCAAATCTTGTATATGTGCTTTTTGAGGGGTTATATCTGGAAGGGCACAATCTCCCTTGGTATTATTTACCAAAATTAATATTTTTCACTAATCCAGTGCACATTTTTTTAGGATTGTTCTTGTTTTTAACACTTGGATTAGCAGGAAGAATCCGCATGTATAATTTTAATTTTCTTATTATTATTATTTTTTGTTGTTTTTTTCCATACCTCTATGCTCTTTACAAAAATTCTCTTTTATATGATGGTTGGAGACATTTTTACTTTATCTTTCCACTTTTGGTAATTCTTTCAGCTATCGGAATACAGAACATTTTAAGAATAATTGTAAATAAGATTTTTAAGGTAGTTGCCATAATCATTTTGATAATTCTAGTATCCGAACCTGTTTTATGGAGTTTTAAGAACCACCCTCACGAAGGAGTGTATTTTTCACCATTGGTTGGTGGTATAAATAAAACATATACCGACTATCAGACCGATTGTCTTGGAAATTCAATGAGGTATGGAGCAGAGTGGTTAGGAAAATATTTTAATGCAAATAACATTGACTCATGTTCAATTTATACAAATGCCAATATCGTTTCTTCTGAATATTATTTAGAAAAATATGGAAAGTTTCGCCTTACCAGAGAATTAAGTGATGAACATGATTATCAGCTTTTATTAACCCGGTGGCATACCAAAGAGCAATTAACTACGAATTGGCCCCCCAAGGGAACTATTTATAAAGTTATGGCTGATTCCGTGACTCTATGTGCTGTTGTAAAGGTTAAAAATTAATTTTATGGACACCTATAAAAAGTACTATTTGTTCCAATCTTTGAGAGGATTGGAATAATATCAGTTTTTCAAGGTGTCCTTATAGTAAACTATTCTTAAATCAACTTTATTTTTTTAATATTAATATGAATAAATTTTTTATCGTAATCCCAACTAAAGATAAAGAAGATACTCTTTATTGGACATTGCAAACCTGCCTCGACCAGGATTATACTAATTATGAAATTATTATAAGTGATGATAGTACTTCAGAAAATACAGGCAATATGGTTAAAAAGTTTAATAATCCAAAGATACGTTATTTCAAAACTACTATGCATTTATCACTTGCTGGTAATCTTGAAAATGGGATTAATCAGGTTACAGAGGATGGTTTTGTAATTTTTATAGGAGATGACGATGCGTTACTTCAAAATGGTTTATCAATACTTAATAAAGTGTTAAACGATACAGGATTGTATGCCATTGGATGGAAATTGCATAAGTATTTTTGGCCAAGCCATGTAAAAAAGTCAATGAGAAACAGAGGCATGATTTGTTTGGATTCTAATTACAGGATATTCAATTCAAAACAAAAATTAAAATCTGTTGCCCAAACGCTTGATTATACACAATTACCTTGTATTTACCATGGGGCAATCCATACGAATATTATAAAACAAAAAAAAAGAAAAGCAAAAACTTTTATTCATTGCCTTTCACCGGATGTTTATACAGGAATTGTTGCCTGTTGTGAAACTAGTCATTATATCTATTCTAATTTTCCATTTAGTATTACCGGGCATAGTCAGAAAAGCACAGGTACTTCCAGTTATCAGGCAACGCCCGAACAGAAAAGAATTTGGAATGAATATCTTAAATCTTCAATCCCTTTCCATCCTACCCTGGAACCATGTCCCGGAACCGCCGTAACCGTCACCGATGCTTTTTTAAAGATAAAACAGTTTTATCCCTTTGTCCCAAATGTTGATTTAAAAGATACCATTTACAAATCTTATGATACTTATTTGAATATGGATGAACCTGAAAATGCAAAAGCAATAAAAGAAGCATTAATAAAAATAGCAACTAAAAATAATCTCTCCCCTTATCTGGAAAAACTTTTTAAAAACATTCCATCCGATTATAAGGTTCCAAATCCTAACGAGCATTATGAAAAAGGAGGATATAAGGAGGACCACAATGAACTTTGTTTTGATTTTACCGGAACAGGTATTGATAATGTTTACAATTTTAATCAGTTTATCAGAAAATTAATACCCAATGAAATAGAAGAATGCAGTATAAACCCCATACAAAGCAATTGGAAAAAATACATTTATAGATTTTTCATTTCCGGAATACATAAGATTAAGAAAAAATTATTTTAAGAATCCAAATTAAATTCACTCTTATTTATTTTCTCCAAATACTTTTTTTATTTTTTTTTACTATTCTTAAACCGTCTGAGGGACTTCCAAATAATAGGAATTATAATTATAGCTTAAAGAAGATTCTTAATGAATCAATATAAATTATCAAAGGAAATTCATACCATTTACTGTTTAACTTTACGATTTCTTTGTTTTGAATATAAACCATACAAATGAGTGATAATGTAAGCAGTGTACAGATAAAAAAAATGATTCGCAATTAAAAAATATCTTTCACTTGCATGGTTCAGATAATTTGATAAAAAAGGTGTTATATGATAGAGAATAAGCAGAATAGGGAATAAAAGTAAAATGATTCTTTCATTCAACTTATTTTTATAAATTACAAGTGTTAAGATAAAACAAATAAAAAATGTATTCCAGATTATAAATGAAAAAGCTTTAAAAATATAACTAAGCAAATATTCATGCTGTGGGTAAAGAACCAGTAGTTGTACATTCGCAAGGTTTGAGTGTACAACAAGTGCGTAGAAGTTTATAAAAGGAGCAATGCTATACCGAATCGGTCTTTCATGTATAAGATGCGAAGTCAACCGGTTAAAACAATTTATTATTGAATCCTCTCTTCTGATTATTTCATTTCGTACTGAGAGTTTGTGTGACATTGGAGTATGAATGGTTCTGTAAACCCGTGTTTTTTTTATTGAATTAAAAAATTGCAACAATGAGTCAGCATGATAAAGTTCTATTACCCAGTCAGCTAATTTTAACTTTTCCCTAAGGAATAAAACATGAGAAGAATCTGAAGAAATGAAATTGGTAGTTGAATGTTCGGAAAATGGTTTATATTGTTCTATATAGGTTAATAATTGATCGGGTATCAATCGTTGGCCAATGGACATTAACCATTCTTCAGTAGCAAAATAATAAAGGGATTTTCCGTCTGGTGATTTATGCGTTGTAAATTCTTCAAACAAAATGTACTCACCGTAAACCTTATGGTTTCTATTTGCCCAAATCGCAATCATCAAAAAGGCAGGAATAAATAAAAATAACAGATTAGTTATTTTAGTTAAGATTAAATTTTTAAAGGTATCAATTCTGAAAAACAATTCAGAAAGTAAAAGAACGATGAGTAGCAATACCGTTACAGGTTTAAGTAATATACAAATACCTACTATAGTTCCAGTCAAAATATTATGAAGGTTTCTGTTCATTTTATGAAAACTTAGATAAAATGCTATAGTTAAAGTAACAAAGAAGCAAGAAATAGATTCAGGTAATATATAGTTTGCAAAAACAGACGAATAAGGAATAAGGGAATAAAGAGATGCAGCAATAAATCCCGTTACATTTCGTTGAAATAGTTTTTTACTTATAGCGTAGAGAAAAAATACCACACTACTGTCTAATATTAATTGAAACAGAACAACTACCCATAAATAATATTTCTCTCCAAATAATATGTAATTTATGCTAAGGAACAAAGGGTATCCGGGGGTTTTTCTTATTAGCCCGATAGGGTAATTTTTATGAGCACTCCAAATATTATATTTAAAATAATTAGTAACGAAAGCAGTATACATGGTAGCATCGTCACGTAGAAATTCAGAACCAATCTGATCAGTTGTACCTTTCCATGGAAGTTTTAGATTTGCTTCTCTTTCTGCAAAAAATAAAACTATACGAAGAATAAGGGCAAAAAAGAAAATTAAAAATAAGATTTTTCTATTTGAAAATAGATTAAAAAAATTGTTCAAGTTTTTCATTGGGTACAAAAAAGCAGTTTCCTGAAAAAGAGGTTATGGAAGGAACAAATTTAAGACGAGAACCTTCAGAATTTTGAACTGCGCCAAATGTATAGTTTAATTTTCTAATATATTGTTCAAATTCATTAAGCGTATATTCAAATCTCTCAAAATGTTCAGGCGATATTTCACAAAGAATTAAGGGTCTAAACTGGTTAATTGATTTTTCTGCACCTTTGAGAGCGAGAAATTCAGCCCCTTCAATATCACATTTAATGAAAGTAAGATTCTTTAGATTAGTTAATAAGTTGTCAAGAATTACAATTTTGCAAATACTGGTTTTATATTTTCCCTCATTAAACTCATGAAAACCTTGTTTCATATAAGCAAGACCTGGGTCCCTTGCTCCAAAACGTTGCAACGGTTCTATAAAAGTAACAAATTGTTCGTTATCCGAACAACCTAGGTTATGGAGATATACATTATCAAGTTTTAAGTGCTTAATAATTTTTTCCAGTATCTTAAATGTTGCAAGAATTGGTTCAAATGCATAAACGGAACCATTTTTTACAATCTTTGATAAGTGATATACATATTGTCCAAAATTGCTTCCAATATCAACTACTTCGTCTGTTTCCTGTAAATAGAACTTAAGAAAACCCATTTCCAGTTTCTCTTCATAGGCATCCTTTTTAATATCTGCAAGCTTTGCTTTAAATAAAAAATATTCATAGGCGCTATCTCCTAACAAATAAAAAATTAACCTTTTTAATGACCTTCTGATGATATCATCAGGATTTGAATTTAAATGAAATAACATTTCAATAAAATTTCTATTTTCTTACTATAAAATTATTTCAAGAATGAATGTGTAGTTAAGGTGCAATTGCACTTCTTTTTTAATATTTGGAAATTGAAAATTAAATTTTTTCTAAAATTTTAACAATAAATTTATTTATTTTAAATCGCATAGAAAAAATTAATATGATCATCTTTATTCCAAGAAAGAATGCTTTTTTTACATCTCCGGTTACCGAGCTGCTCCCTACTCTTTTTTTATAATTTATAGGAATTTGAACTGATCTTATTTTTAATAAATATCCTAAAATCATCATTTCGGGTCCAAAGAAATTAGAATTTACGCTGAAATAGGGTTCTATTTCTTTAAGTGCCTTTTTGGTAATTGCTCTGAAAGTACATCCTACATCTGTGAGAGAATTAGTATTAAACAGAACTACTATCATTTTTGCTGTAAACCAGTTACCCCATTTTAATAAAAAACCCATGTTTGCATCTCTCCAGATAAAATTTTTTGCAGTTCTTGATCCATAAACAATAGAAACATCATCAATATAGGAAAGAAATTTCAACATATCAGAAGCTAGAAAAGTATCATCCGGTTCACAAACAACAATAATATCACCCGAAGCTTCAGAAAAACCCCTCCTTATGGCTGCCCCATAACCCTGTTTTAATTCAAAAATTTCCTTTGCACTGGTTTTTCGTATTTCTTCACTGGTACCCTCAACGGCATTATTGTTAATTGCAATTATTTCATCTATTAAACCCAGTGCCTCAAAATTATTGATTACTTCCTTTATGGATTCTCTTTCATTATATGTGGGTAATAACAAACTGATTTTAAGGTTTCGGTACATAATTATAAATGCCAAATATACAACATTTGACTTCAAAGGAGAAAAAAATTAATAATTTAAAGGCACTTCAAAAAAAATTCAATTTTTTTATTTTTCTCCCTCTTAATCTCCCTCCAAAGTGAGACATTTGGCTGAATTTTTAGAAGTGCCCTCTTAATAAAAAATAAAATGTTACTTTTGAGACAAAATATGATAAATAACCAAAATAGATCTGAATTTGATTCAATAGCCCATAAATACAACCAAATTCTTAATAAAGCACTGGAATTGACCGGTGAATCAACCACATATTATGCTTTAAATAGAATTAATTTTCTCCAAAAATCTCTGAAAAGTGAAAATTGTGAAAATTTAAAGATTTTGGATTTTGGGTGTGGTGACGGTAAATCAAGTAAATTATTTGAAAAATATTTCAAATCACTCAAATACACTGGTATTGAGATTTCTGAAAATTTTGTTCATTTAAACAAAAAAAAATTTACTAACACAAATTATGATTTTCTTCATGTTGACGAATATATACCGGATTCATCTTTTGATCTTGCCTTTTGTAATGGTGTTTTTCATCACATTCCTAAAGAAGAAAGACTATCCACTGTAAAATATATATTTAATTCAATCAAACCCGGAGGGTTTTTTGCATTTTGGGAAAACAATCCTTATAATCCGGGAACAAGATACTTAATGAAAAAAACTCCATTTGATAAAAATGCATCCATGCTATCACCCAAAAACACGATTAAAATGCTCAGAAATACTGGATTTGAAATAATTTCCACAAGATTTTTATTCTTTTTCCCAAGATTTTTAAGTTTATTTAGAGTTTTTGAACCCTATATTTCTATGTTACCTTTAGGAGGACAGTATCAGGTATTAGCAAAAAAAAATAAAATATAATATAATCTGTTAATTGTTCTCTAAATCCGATATTTTTATTTATTAAAGATATTTAAATCATGATACGAATAGAATGAGAATTGTATATAAATGTTGTGTTCACCTTGACCTACCTGACGCTATTCCAACTTTAGAAAAATAGTATAATCGACCAAAAAGAAAAAAATAAGAGTGCCGAATAAACTATGTATTTTGGGTATAAATTTCTGTAATTCTATCAACCCATTTATCCTGTGAAAACTGCTCTCTGAAGATTTTAAGATAGTTGTACATTTCTTCAAAAAGAGAACGGTTTTTTAGTAAAGTTTCTAAGTAATCACAAAAATTTAATAAATCGTTTGTTTTAGACAAGAAACCATTTTTCCCATGTTTAATTACCTCTTTTACCCCCATTACATTAAATCCAATACACGGTAGACCACAAGCCATGGCCTCTAATATTACAAGGGGATGGGTTTCAAGAATTGCTGGATGCACGTATAAATCGTTTTCTCTTAGAATGTTTTCAGGATTCTCGGTTAATCCAAATAACGTAATCTTTTTTTCAAGATTATTCAGTACTATCTCCTTTTCAATTTCTTCAAAAAGCTCTCCTTGACCTATAATGGTAAGATGAAAATCAATATTTCTTTTCAGGAGTTCTTTAGCCATACTTATAAGAAAAATTTGATTTTTTCTTGCATGCATTCTTCCAATATTAACCAAACGGAATGGCTTATGCAATTCTGTAAATTGTTTTATATGGAATCGTTTTAAATCAACAGCATTATAAAGTTTTATTAGTTTCCCGATAGGAGGATTAAGGTTTTCTTTGATAAAAAAATGATTTTCATCTGAAATGCTAATAAACGTATTACTGCAATTAATATAATTTTTCTGAATTCTGGATTTTACAATGCTGTTTGCTATACATGTTTTATTTAAAATTCCTTTATAATTTAAATTATCAAATAAAAAATGATTATTATGAAAATGGCTTACATATTTTATTCTTGGGAAAACAAAAAAACGAGTTATAATTTCTGCTTCAACAAGATGAGAATGGATAATATCCGGTTGCCAATCTTTCACAAAATTAATGAAGTGAAATAGATTAACTTTACTTCTCTTTAATATAAAATGATTAAGTTCGGAAGGACAAACAAAAACATCTAAATCTTTGCTCAGTGATTGAAATTCATTAATAGGTTTGAAGATTACTATACAACATTTGAATCCGGGTCGTTTATTCAACTCAAGAGCAAGAGTAAGGGCAACTTTTTCTGCTCCTGCCATTTCAAGAGTAGGTACTATCTGAGCAACGCGTATTACATTATCAGATGAAACTATTTCAGTTTGGTTTTTTAGGTTTTTATTTACAGTAATTGTATTGTTTTGTGTTTGCAACAACGGTTTATTTAAATCCATCCATTTGTGCAAAACATATAAAGCCCATAACTTGTTTGAATGATCCACTCCATTTTGATGTTCATTCATTATTTTTTCAACAAATGTTAAATTTAATCCAGGAAAAAAATTTCTACTATCAAGAATGACTTCTTTAGCGTGGTTTCTTAATTCTTCTCTGAACCATTTTTCAATAGGAATGCTAAATCCCCATTTATCCCTGTAAATAGTCCCAAGTGGTAAATATTTTTCAGCAATTTTTTTACTTATATACTTTAAGTTACCATTATGTAAAATTTGATTTTTCTTCAAGGTAGCAACGTATGACATTAAATCCTTATCTAGAAAAGGTAAACGCACCTCCAATGAATTATACATAGAAGCCCTGTCAACTTTTACTAAATAATCATTTATTAACCTATTTTTAATAATTGAATATTGAATTCTGCTAAAGTCATCTTTACATAAACCCCATGATTCTGTAAAAACTAGTAAATGTTCAAATTCAAGAGCACCTAACATTTCAGAGTTTTGTGAAAAAAGATTCTTCATTTCTTCATCATCAAAGCCCATCTGCCTGAACAAAACATTTACTTTAGCATACAATGGATTACTTAATAACTTAGTTAATAATTTAAATCTCCGGGAGATAATTACTTTTGATAATAATCTGAAAAAAGGTGATGAAAACGAAAGTTTTAATAATTTTTCCAGATAAAAAATTACCTTATAGGTTGAATAACCGCCAAACAATTCATCCCCACCATCTCCTGATAATACTGTTTTAACCGTCTTGGAAGCGAAATGAGAAACATAATATGTCGGTATCATAGATGAATCTGCAAATGGTTCTCCGAATTCCTCAATTAATCTATCAATAATATTAATATCAGATGGAGTAATAATTATTTCGTGGTGCTCAGTATTATATTTTTTGGCTATAATTGAAGCATATTCTAATTCACTGTATGGCTTATAAGTAAAACCAACAGAAAAGGTCTTAATGGGTTTGGGTGAATTCAAAGATGCCATTGCAGTAACTAAACCCGAATCAACCCCTCCGCTAAGAAAAATACCAAGAGTTACATCCGCAATTAACCTTTTTTTAACAGCATTATTTAACAAATAATCCGAATGGTTTATGATTTCTTTTAAATTATGCTTTGTATTGTGTGTAAAATTTAATTGCCAGTAACATTTTTTTTCAAAACCGTTATTAGAAAAAATATAATAACAAGCAGCTTCAACTTTTTCTATATTTTTGAATACTGAATGAGAACGAGGCGTTGTTAATTCCTGAAAATAATACCCTAAAGAATAATAATTAAGCGAAAGATTTCCTGGGTAAACGTGGAAGGAACGTATGTCAGAGCTAAAGGCAAGTTGATTCCCTTTACGATAATAATATAACGGCTTCTTGCCAAACCGATCTCTTGCGAGGATTAATTTATTTTCTGAAATATCATAAAGTACAAAAGCAAACATGCCATCCATAATATCTAAGGTTTTTTCCAGTCCCCATGCTTCATAAGCATTAATAATTACTTCAGTATCGCAATTACTTTTAAATGAATATCCTTCTTTAAGGAGTTCATCTCGCAATTCAATAAAATTGAAGATTTCACCATTGTAATTTATGAGGGTTCTGCCGCTCTGGCTCAGCATAGGTTGGTTTCCGGCATCCGTCAAGTCAATAATTTTTAACCGGCGGTGAGCAAAAGATAAAAAAGCATTATTATACTGTTTATTTAAGTAACCCTCATGATCAGGTCCCCGGTATTTGAGACATTCTGAAAATCTCTTCAGAGATTCTTCTGAAACCAAGAATCCCTCATTAAAACTGATAAGACCGGCAATACCGCACATTTTTTGAGTATCTATAATATAATTGATAACTTATTTTATCACCCCAGCTTTCAGAATATGCTCCATCCCAACCCCCAAAGAATTATCCCTCGCAAACAAAAAATCATCCGCAATAATCTCTAATTTTTCTTTCATTTCATTCAAATTGACCGGATTTTTTAGCCAGGATTTTCCTTCAAACCATTCTACCGGAAAAGTAGTGAATCGCATGGCAATATCCTGTTCATTCATAATTTGTTTCTCAAACGCCTGTTTATATATTTCTTTCCAATTAAAACTGTATTTTTCTGAGATGCTTATAATATCAAAAATATCTTTTGCCTCATCACGGCTTAGCATGGCAGTTAATTTATTGGACAGAATATTTCCGATATTATCAACTAAAACATTTGAGGATGACCTATAAGGGTTACTACATCCTGTAACTCGTAGATTTTTTTGTAATCGGGTACGTACAAACTCATAATCGGTTTTTAGTGATTTAAAACGTAATTTTTGAATGATTTCCTCAGTCAAAAGTTCATTAATTCCTTGAAGAGGTAAGATACTCATAATTGTAAACCATGGGTAACTCTCCAGCAACTTCCTGAACAATGTAGCTTCATTATAATGCCCCACCGTTCCTCTTGTTCCCTCCAGCACTTCCAGACATTCCTCAGTTGGAAAGTGGTAATCCCACATGATGCCTTTCATTAATTCTAATTTTTTTTCGCGGGGAAACATGACATTATTTCATTTCGGGCAAAGGTAATAAAAACACTATAGAAAGTCAATATGTCATCGCACAATTCAAGAATTCCAAAAAAGACCAAACCTGTCTCATTCACTTGTTGTCTCATTCAGGTTTTGCCTTAAATTATATGTAAATTTGCACATTCAATAAATGCAATACGAATGGAAACCATCCTAATCACCGGCGCAGGCGGCTACATCGGTACCTACATGGTTGAACATTTTCTTTCAATCGGATACAAGGTCATTGCGCTTGACCGCTTCTTCTTTGGCAATACCCTGGATAACCTGAGTTTCAATAAAAAGTTGAAAATAGTTAAAAATGACATACGTTTATTGAATATAAATCATTTTAAAGGGGTTGACTCTGTAATTGACCTCGCCGCCATTTCAAATGATCCGGCTTCTGAGTTGTTCCCTTCCATCACACGTGATATAAATTATAAAGGGGCGGTTCATGTTGCCAAAATGGCTAAAAAAGCAGGAGTAAAAATATATGTTTTTTCTTCCTCCTGCAGTATGTATGGTGCAGGAAATGGTATTGTGAACGAAAAGTCACATTTAGCTCCCATTTCTACGTATGCAAAATGTAAAATAGCGGCTGAAAACGAAATCATCAAACTCTCAACTAAAAACTTTTGTGTCACTTCTATGAGGAATGCCACGGTTTATGGCGTTTCAAACCGCCGTATGCGGTTTGATCTGCTTATAAATGTCATGACATTGCATGCCTGGAAAAACAGAAAAATATTTGTGTTAGGTCAGGGTAAGCAGTGGAGACCGCTAATACATATTTATGATCTTGTAAACGCCTTCAGATTAATACTGGAAGAAAAGGAAGAAAGTAAAATAAATGGTGAGATTTTTAACGTTGGGTCAAATGAACAAAATTTTCAGGTTGTCAATATTGCCAATTATTTTAGAAATTTTTTTCAGGATTTGGCTATTGAAGTAACTCCGAGCGACCCTGATACCAGAAGTTATAGAGTCAATTTTGATAAAATAACAAAAACCCTTGGATTTACGGTATCAAAAACTATAGATGATGGGATTCTGGAAATTAAATCAGCTCTTGATAAAGGAATTATAACAGATTCCATTCAAACCCGTACTCTTGATTATTATAAATATTTAATTTCAGCAGATAAAATATTGTCGTCTGTAAAAATCAGTGGAAGATTGTTTTAAGAGGGCTTGTTTCATAAAAATAATAAAAACAAAACGAGTTCCGTAGGAATGACACATATTGTAACAACGGACTTCAGTCCGTTGTTGTAACGTCTGACTTCAGACCCTTGAGTTCCGTAGGAACGATACATTTTTGAGGATTTGAATTGAACCGTGCCAACGGCACTTTTGGACTGTAGCTCGGACGTACTTATGGATTGACTAAAGTCCATCCTTACAAAATGAAGGCGTGCCTACGGCACTTTTTATCAATTTAAAAATTCTTTTCACACGATTAGCGGTAGAACCATAATTTGAAATGCAAAAAATTGAATTTTTCAAACATAATCTATCCCAGGAAGACAAAGAAGAATGTCTGAAGGTTCTGGATTCTGTTTTTCTTACTACCGGCGCCTCTGTGAAGGATTTTGAAAACAAATTAGCAAAATATATGGAAATGCCTTTCGCTGTTGGAGTAACTTCCTGTACAGCCGCTTTGTTCCTTGCCTTAAAGTATTTAGAAGTAGGGGAGGGAGACGAGGTTATAACATCCCCGATGTCGTTTATAGCATCTGCAAATTCAATTGAATTCTGCAATGCAAAACCAGTTTTTGCAGACGTAAATCCCCAAACCGGCATTATTGATGCCGAAGCTGTTGAAAAGGCAATCACCAAAAAAACCAAAGCAATCATGCCCGTTCATCTTTATGGGCAAATGTGCGATATGAAGCAATTACGATCAATCGCTGATAAAAATAATCTTAATATTATTGAAGATGCCTGTCATAATCTGGAAGGAAGACGTGACGGATACAAATCGGGTCAATTAGGTGATTTGGCTTGTTATAGTTTTTATGCAACCAAAAATTTAACATCCGGAGAGGGTGGTGCAATCACTTGCCACAATAAAGAAACAGCGGACTGGCTTGCAAAAGCACGACTTCATGGGATGAGCAAAAGCGCCGCTGACCGTTATACTTCCAACTATCAACATTACGATATGGAATTTTTAGGATATAAATTTAACATGAGTAATATTGAAGCCGCGCTTCTGGTTCATCAATTAGACAGGATAGAATTCTATTTACAGAAAAAAGAAAGGATTGCAAAAATGTATGATGAGGGGTTCCTCAACAATCCTTTTATCAGTAAGCCGGATGTATTAGATAATACAAAACATGCCCGGTTGTTATATACTATCTGGGTTAATCCTTCAAAACGCGATGAATACCTTCATAAAATACAGGAAAAGGGAATTGGCGTAGCAGTGAATTTCCGTGCAATTCATCTGATGAGTTACTACAAAAATAAATATGGCTTCAAAAGCAGCGACTTTCCAAATAGCGAAAAAATAGGTGATTCCACGATAACACTGCCATTTTATGCGGCACTTGGTGATTCGGAGGTAGAATATGTGATTGAGGAAGTGAATGAAATTGTGAAATCCTAGATATAAAATCATCAATCTTAAATTTTCTTATGATAATATGTTTTTGAGGGTTCATTTGTGCCTTAACTATTTTGCAAGCAAATAATGAAAAAAACACATTTCGGAAAGTATTGAAATATTATTATTACTTTTGCATTAACTGTAATCGAAATTAATTATTGTTTCTCAATGAAAATTGCTTATTTGTGCTGTGAAAAACTTGATCTCCCCAATGCAATTCCTATTCATGTTTCAGAAATTTGCGAAGGTTTAACAAAAAAAGGGCATCTGGTTCACTTATATTCTCCTTATCGAAATACATTTACTTTCTTTGTTAACTATTCGGTATTTACAGGGTTGCTTTCTACTCATTCTCTGTTTTGCCTGATAGAAAATATTTGGTTTTATAAAATACTGAGAAAAAAAATAAAAGCTTACGACCTTATTTACTGCAGGTTTTACAGACGGTTTTGGGCTCCACTATTACTTTCAAAGGTATCAAAAATTCCTTTAGTCAATGAAGTTAATGAAATCTATCGTTTTGAAAGAGAACTTGAGAAAAATGTCTTGACTAATTATTCTTGGTACAAACGGTTACTTAATTTTATTATAATGGATAGGATTTCAAATCTGATAGAGAGATTTATTCATAATGCTGAAAATTTATCCATATCGGTTACTCCCGAAATTAGTAATGATCTTATTAATCACTTTAAGTTAAAACCAAAAATAGTTAAAACCATTTCCAATGGAGTAAACGAGCATCTTTTCTTTCCAATGGATAAGAATCTGTGTCGTAAAGAACTTGGACTTGAAAGTGATATTTTTTACTTGGGTTTTATCGGACATATTGAATATTATCAAGGAATAGATAAATTAATAAAATCCACGAAAATTTTTTTTCAAAACACACAAAAAACTAAGTTAATCATCATTGGAAGTGGTCCATACACAAATGATGTAAAAAAACTCATTTCTGAATTGGGTTTGAATGACAGAATATTAATGGTTCCTGCTGTAAAAGCGGAAGAATCTCCTAAATGGATCAATTGCTTTGATTTAGGAATTTTACTTAAAATACCTATTGATTCGGGAATTTCCCCATTAAAACTTTATGCCATGCTCGCTTGCAATATCCCTGTTCTTGCATCAGATATTCCGTCTTTCAGAATTCTTTCCGAAAATGGAGTGGGATATTTAGTTACTTACCCTGAGAATGAAGGGGGGTGCCAGAAAGTTGCTGAAAAAATGTTAGAAATATATAAAATGGAAACTTTAAACCCTGATAAATCTCAAAAGAGACGTGATTACGTTATAAAAAATTTCACATGGTCAGATACAGTCCAAAAAACCGAAAAATATATGAAGCAGATAATTTCTGAATCAACTCATATTACTTAATCAACATATGATAAAAATGATCAACATAGTTGGCGCAAGACCACAAATAATTAAAGCCGCGGCAATCAGTCGTGCAATAAAAAATTTTTTTTCAGACCGTATTACGGAAGTAATTGTACATACGGGGCAACATTATGATTCAAATATGACGACTGTTTTTTTTAACGAACTCCTTATCCCAAAAGAAAAAATCAATCTAAAAGTGGGTTCTGGTAGTCATGCTGTTCAAACGGCATCTATGATGATAAAAATTGCGGATGTTTTGATGAATGAAAAACCCACATGTGTCTTAGTGTATGGTGATACAAATTCAACTCTTGCCGCGGCTTTGGTTGCCTCAAAAATTCCAGTTCCGATTATTCATGTTGAAGCTGGTCTGCGAAACTTTAAAAAGAAATATCCGGAGGAAATTAATCGTATTGTTTGCGATCATTTGTCAACCTTACTTTTTGTTCCCACCATCCATGGGTGTAGGAATTTAACAAATGAAGGTTTTAAAATTTCAGATTGGGGAAGACAAAGCAATTTTGATCAGCCGAGTATATTTTTTTGCGGAGATATTATGTATGACAACAGTATTTTTTTTCTTGAACAGGCAAAAAAAAAATCAATTATTTTAGAGCGGTTGGGTATAAAAAATCAAAAATTCATTCTTGCAACAATCCATAGACCGCACAATACAGATTATGTAAAAAACCTATCAGCCATTTTTTCAGCATTTGATTTTATTTCAAAAAAGGATGATATAAAATTAATTATACCTTTACACCCCAGAACCCTTCATGTTCTTCATAATTCCGGTAATGATATTGTGCAAAATATTATAGAAAGGAACAAGTATCTAAAAATAACTGACTCCGTCTCTTATCTTGATATGATTCGTTTGGAAGAAAGCGCTGAGCTCATTTTTACTGACTCGGGAGGTGTTCAGAAAGAAGCTTACTTTTATAATAAACCGGTAGTTCTTTTAATGGAAGAAACACCATGGGTAGAACTAGTAGAGACCGGTTGTGCAATGATTGGTGGTTCTGATTCAGAAAAAATAATTAATGCTTATTATACCCAAAAAAACAAGAGAAATATAGTATTTGAAAAAATATATGGAGATGGACACGCGGCTGAGTTTATTTGTAAAAAAATTATTGAAACCTTTGATGTTTAAAATAATTTGAATATGCTAAATACTCTAAATTCAAAAAAAAATAAAATTAATGCGCTTATACTCGCCCCACATACTGATGATGGTGAGCTAGGCTGTGGAGGAACAATTGCAAAATTAGTTTCCGAAGGGCATAGTGTTTATTATGTTGCTTTTTCGGCATGTTATCAATCTGTTTTAAAAGAATTTAAAGAGGATATTTTAATTACAGAAGTCAAATCAGCAACATCTATATTGGGGATTCGCCCTGAAAATTTAATATTGTTTGATTTTGAAGTTCGTACTTTCAGTTTTAGAAGACAGGAAATATTGGATCAACTTATTAAAATTCGTGAGGAAATACATCCGGATTTAGTACTCATGCCATCCACTAACGATATGCATCAGGATCACATTACTATTGCGCAGGAAGGATTAAGGGCTTTTAAATTTAATAGTATTATGTCATACGAAATGCCCTGGAATAATCTGAGTTTTAACACATCCTCTTTTGTTTATCTCAAAGAAGAACATATGAAGAAGAAGGTAAAGGCACTTTCTGAATATAAGTCACAAGCGCACAAAAGCTACGCAAATGAGGAATTTATACGTTCTCTTGCCAGAACAAGGGGAGTTCAAATTGGAACTAAATACGCCGAAACATTTGATATTTTAAGATGGATTATTAATTAATAATGAAAAGCATAAAAGACATAATTTCTAATTTTTCATACAAAGAGTTTATTGGAGATGAAAACACAATGATAAGGGATCTTATCCCTCTCAATATTGCAAATAATAGAAATGACGTCCTTTTTTGGTGCAACGATTTGAATCTTCAAAAATTAAGTGCAATCAGTAATGGTTGCATTATTTGTTCAGAAAAAATATATGAAATTGGATTCAACCCTGGATGCCAATATATAATTGTTGAGCATCCAAAATTATTTTATTTACGCATTATGAAAATGTGGAAGGTTGAAAATGAAAAATATGGAATTCATCCCACAGCAATTATCCATCCTGAGGCAATATTTTCAGAGGAAGTATATATTGGACCTTATTGTATTATTGGAAAATGCAAGATTGCAAATCAGGTACATATTCAAGCCCACACGGTAATACATGACAATGTAACTATTGGAAACAGAGTTAGAATTCATGATCATGCCAATATAGGCAGTGCCGGTTTTGGGTTTGTTAGAAATGAAAACGGGAAATTAGAAAAGATGCCCGACCTTGGTAGTGTTTTAATTGGGGATGATGTAGAACTGTTCCCATACGTGAATATTGACTTAGGAACGCTGAGTGTAACAAAAGTAGGTAGGGGAACAAAAATTGACAGGTATGTTCACATTGCGCACAACTGTCAAATTGGTGAGGATTGTGTCATTACAGCCCAAGTAGTTTTTTGCGGTGGAAGCTCTATTGGAAATTCTTCATGGGTTGGGATAGGATCCATTATTAAAGAAAAAGTTGTATTGGGTCAAAATGTAATTATTGGTTTGGGGGCTGTAGTTACAAAAAATATTCCGGATAACGCTACATGGATTGGCTCACCTGCTAGACCTTTAACAGAGTTCAAATTAATTTCCGATTATTTAAAAAAACAATTAATAACTCAAAGCAAGTGAGCAATTCCATGTTAAAAAACAGGTTATTTTGATGAAGTTCATTAATTTCCTTTTTTTTACATAATTATTAAAAAAAAGAAAAAAAACAAACCTAAATCCGTTTCGGAGTCATCCGCAATCCCGTACCTGCTTTCTCCGATTCACTCCCCCTGTTTCCATCTTCAATATATAAAGCGTCTTCATTAACTTCCCACACATTAAAAGCATTCTTATTTTGAAAGATGTTCTCAACAGTAAGCATGGCAGTCACCATGGCATGATCCTGGTTATTGTATTTGTGCATTCCATTCCTTCCTACCAGATGAAACGTAGGAAAATTCGATTGTAATTCTTCTTTAACTATAGTTACATTTTGTGCATATTGTTCATCATACACGGGATATGCTTTCTTCTGCCTTACCACGCATCCATCCATTATATCTTCATTACGAGCCAAACCGAGAAGGCATAATTCTTTTTTTCCTAGTTCAAGTAATGCATTGTCCGTTAACTCCCATAAATTATCTCCTTCAAAACAAAAATATTCAAGTCCAAGACACATCATGGAAGAATCCGGTACCATTTCAGGGGACCATGCCTTAAAATTTTGCACCCGTCCTACTTTTACTGTTGGAGAATGAATATAAATCCAGTTATCATCTAATAGATGGTTGTCTTTTAACATAAGCGTCACAACGATAAAATCTCTGTATGTAAGTTTATTAGCCGCTGATAGGAGGGCAGTGTTAAGTTCAGGTTTAAATAAACCTAAAATATCTTTTATGGCGGCGGAGGAAATAACATGGTTAGATTCAATTGACAAATTTTCTGAATTTACCTGGTAATTGATTTTCCAGTTAGTTACATGATTATGTTCGATGGCTAAAATTTGTGCTCCCATAATCAGATGGCCACCCATTTCCTGAATTTTACGTGCGGTAGTTTCCCACATCATACCCGGTCCCTTGCGTGGATATCGAAAGGAATCAATTAAAGTGGTAATAATTTCACCGGAATTCTTCTTACTGTTTTCACTTGTAAAAACTGCGTTTTTTATTGCCTCCCAGAGAGATAATTTTTTTATTCGTTGTGCCGCCCAATCAGCAGATATTTCTTTACAACTCATTCCCCATACTTTCTCGGTATAGGTTTTAAAAAAAATTGAAAAAAGTTTTTTTCCAAAGCGATTGCTTACCCAGTCCTCAAAATTTTTTGGATTTTTTACAGGAAAAATTCTGGCTTTGATGTATGATAATACACATAATGTTGAAGTGAATAAACCAAGATTTCTTAGTGCCTCAATGGCTTTTAAAGGATATGTGTAAAACTTACCATTATAAAAAATTCTTGATTTTCTGTTTCTTATAAGAAGGTCATCCCCTAAAATTTCTGTCCAGAAATCCTCAACTTCTTTTGATTTTGAGAAAAACCGGTGTCCGCCTATGTCAAAATAAAATCCTTTATATTGAACCGTTTTTGACAACCCTCCAACATAAACCGGATCTGACTCAAGAACAGTAACGGGAACACCCTTTTTGCATAGCAGATAAGCGGCAGTTAACCCTGCGGGACCTGCTCCGATAATAATTACATGTTTTGGAATACTCATTAATAGAAATTTTACAATAAACCATTTGACCCCGATACCCCGATACCTCTATACCCCAGCCTCTTGGCGAGCAAAGATAAGGAATAGGCACAATATGGCAGAAACAGGGCTTCTACTCCGTAAGTTCTGTACCTTTGGGTAAATAAAAAAAGTAATAAAAAAGTGGCATTAGAGAGCCACCATCCCAAAAACCATAAGTGATTCTTGTAATTTGTTTTAAGACATTTATATAAACCGAAATAGAACAATAGATAAACCGGCAAGGATATAAAAAAAGAGAATAGCCAGGTTTTAAAAGGGTAATGTTTCCAACTAACCCCGGGTATTAAAAAACGGAACGCATTAAACATTTTCAATTTAATAAATTTGGCGGGATTTTCTTTTATCCAATCCAAAGACATTTTTAAAAACACTTTTTGCTTTTCTAATGTGGGCAATGCTAAAACCGAATCATAAACAGGACCTATTAGTTTCCCAAAACGCATTTTTTGTAAATTCTCCATATCTGTTGAACCAATTGGAGGTGTGTTGCTTGCATCCATAAAACCTATATCGGAATTAGAAACAAAAAAATGGTAACTTCCCCCGTTACTGGAGGTTATATAAGAATTATGTTTTTTCAAATTAAAAATTCCCCATGGGAATGTTAAAATAGCGAATACAAAAGAAAATACAATTAATATTGATATCAACTGTTTTTTTTGGTTTTTGTAATAAAACCACAATATGAACGGAATAAATGGGAAAAAAAGACCAATCTGTGAGCGGGTCAGATAGCATATTGTGAAGCAAAAAGCCCATTTAAGCACAGAGATTAAATCATATTTATTAATACTCTCAATAAAAAAATATAAACCTGCAACAAATAAGCCCTGATATAAAATTTCTGTGGAATAACTGTGAACATAGTAGAAAGTAGGAATATAAACGGCAAATAACAAACCCGTTATTAAGCCGGTATTTTGATATGGAAATATTTTTCCACTGATTTTAGCAAGATAGATTCCTGTTGTGGCTGAAATCAGCAGTTGAAAGGTTATTAAAACAAATTCCCAATATGCAGGTGTTAATATTTTAATTATTCCTATTAATATTGAATAAAAAGGTGAACGGATAAAAGAAGGTTCTTCAAAATCAAAATTGCCATGAGTAACTTTATCGGCATTTTGAATATAAGTATAACTATCACCGCACAAATCATAGCCCGAAGCAGGAAAGAGTAGGGCGAAAAGACCATGAATTATCAAGCACGAAAAAAAGATTACCTCATATTTATATCTTAAAATATTAGAGAAAGAAAAGATAAGCATTTTTTGTTAATATGTAATATTTTTTTGTACTATTGTAAATTGAATATTCGTTAATAAATATATATGTTAACCGTTCTACAAATTTATTTCAAATGTATTACAATCGTATTACATCTGTATTAAAACCGTATGCATTACAACCGTATTTCTAATATATTACCTCCTAATGTCGATTATTTGAAAGCAATATGAACACAAAAGTAATCACAATTCAGTATTTAAGAGGTTTCGCAAGTTTATATGTTGTGCTAACTCATTTACGCCTGATTTATAATGTACCTGAAGCCGGTTTATTTTATGAATGGACAGATTTTGGTTTCTCAGGTGTAAATTTATTCTTTGTAATCAGCGGATTTATAATAACATTTATTACTCCTGAGGAAAGAGGATTAAAAGCAGTTGTCCAGTATTTAAAAAAAAGGTTTATCAGAATATTTCCTGTTTATTGGATTGTATTATTATCATTAGTCGTTTTAGGAGTTTTTTTTCCACCTAAGAATGTAAACATGAACGTGTTAAATATTTTACAAAATTTTTTACTGGTTCATGATTATAAAAATAGCATTTTAGGCGTTTCTTGGACATTGGAATTTGAAATACTTTTTTACTTTATTTTCTGTTTTACTATTCTTAATAGCAAGTTTAGAATTGAAATATTATTATTTTTATGGATATTATTTCCGATTTTTAGGTTAATATTACCAGGAGCGCCATTTGTCAATTCAATACTTTCCCATAGATCCTGCCAGGAGTTTATTATGGGTTGTATTATAGCCATAGTTTTTAAAAAATATACTTTTAAAATTCCCTTTGTATTCCCTCTTGTTCTTTTATTTTATTTTATTGCCTCTCCTTTCCTTTTCCGTTACGCTATAACATTACCGGGTTCATTGAAAAGTTTTCAAGGTTTACTTGAATATTCTATTCCGGCAACATTAGTTGTTTTTTCTTTTGTTTTCTATGAAAAATCAAACAATCCCAAAATACAAAATTTTTTACTCTTGCTGGGAGATGCAAGTTACTCCATTTATCTTATTCATCTTCCAATTATTATCGTCCTCAAAAAAGTTTTATTTAAAATGACAATAAATCAAGTTCTGATGGAGGGGCTCTTCATTTTATTTTTTATTCTAATCGTGATTAGCGGAATTTTATTTCATAAAAATATTGAGCTTAAGTTAATCAACTGGTTCAGAAAATGGCTTTCCTAAACAAATCGTCAGAAGTAGTAGCGAACATTAGGGAGCCAATAATGACAGATCTTAGCAATGGGTATCGTTTTTTACAAACATGTTGAACTGACTTTAATTAAACAATTTAAAAAGTGGCTGTTTTAACTTGTAAATTATTTTTTGCTAAACACTCACTTGCTTCTTTAAAAACCTCCTCCATTGAAATGCTTTTCATGCATACATTGTTTCCCCAGCAAGGCGGTAATAAGGTAGTATGTACACAAGGACTGCATGTAACCCTTTTATAATATATTTTAGTTTGAAAAGGTATCTCATAAAATTCCGGATTACAAGGCCCAAACAAAGCCAATGTCCTGATATTTAGCGAAAACGCCAGGTGCATAGGTCCAGTGTCATTTGTAATAAATAACAAACTATGCTCAAGTAGTGATGAAAATTCGTCCAAGGTTATTTTCCCTGCCGCTGAAACAACATTATTTCTGAAATAAGGGTTTATTTTTGTGACAATTCCGGTTGTATATTCAATCTCTTGTCTGTTACCGGTCAGAATAATTTTAACTTCAGGAAATTCATGGCAAATTTTTTCTATCAACACAATAAAATTTTCTTTGGGCCAACGTCTTTCTATTCTTAAATCAGAAGTATTCGGATTAATCAAAATATATTCTAAGTCCCAATTATCGGCTCTTTTTGAAGTAATGCCAAGCTTTTGAAACAATCGGCCCGGGTAATCAATATCCGATTTGAAGCAATAAAGTGAATTTTTCTCCGTGTGAGCATCTTCATGCAAAGTTCTAAATTTGGTAAGTTTTATGTGCAATTCGTTTACAGAAATACCCGGTTCAAATTGAACAGCATTGTGATAAAGTGATTTTCTGAAACTTGATTTTTGAGTGTAAAAACCTGATTTTATTTTTGCACCGCTGATAGAAGTTGTAAATGCGCTGAAATTTGAATATACCTCCAAATCGTAATAGTAATCAATCTGCAATTCTTTTAATTTAATGATTAAATAATATAAACCTTTTATCAGATTTAAAAGAGTAGAATCGTTTAAAGTCAGCACTTCGTCTAAAATATCAATTTTATCTAAAAGTGTTTTATTTGCTGAAGTGGACAGATATACTAACCGGGCATTTGGAAAATTATTTCTTAAGGATTTTATTAATGGAGTTGATTGGATGATACTCCCCATTCCTTTAAATTTGCAGATAAGTATTGTTTTGGGTTCAGGGAAACTACCGGCTTGTTTATTAAACAGATATTTTTTGATTTTTAATAAAAAAGCAATCGGCTTGAGGAAAATATTGCCAAAAAGAGAATCAAAAACAATAATATCGTGGGTTTTCATGTAGTATTTTTCATCCGGAAAAATACAATATTAAGAATTTAACTTTATTTTCTTACTTTCGGATAATTTTATGCCATCCCTAAACAAAAAGTTCTTCGTTTTCACCTATCATTCTGTTGCTCCCGATTCCAGCAAACCGTTTGTCAGCATACCGTGGTTTGATATCCGTGTAAAATCGGAAATTTTTGAGAAGCATCTGCAGTATTATTTGAAAAATTTCTGTTTGATAGGGGAGAAGGAGTTAATTTCTAATGTATTCCCTGTAAGCAACAAACCGTATGGAATACTGACTTTTGATGATGGATATGTTGATAATTATAGTTACGCTTTTCCATTGCTATGTAAATATAAAGTCCCCGCAATTTTTTTTCCTGTCGTTGATGCCATAGAAAAAAATGCAATATTATGGGACAACCTTTTCCTCGAAATTACCTACCAACTAAATACAGATCAGCTAAAAGAGTTTTTTAGTTCTAAAATTAAGGATATAGAAAACATACACTCTAAAGAACAGTGTATTAAACATATTGCAGATTTTATCAAATATAAAATAAACTCCCAGGCAGAAAGAATTTCGTGGGTTAAACAACTTTCCGAATTCAGTAATTTTAAATTGCAAGAACGCCAAAGATATTTAACTATTCCCCAATGTCTGGAAATGCAAAAATCAGGGTTGGTTACATTTGGTTCCCATACATTAAGTCATTGCATACTTAATCACTCCCATGAATTTGAAAATGAAATATGCTTGTCAAAAAAATTATTGGAAGATAAGCTTGATAAACCCATCCATAGTATATGCTACCCATCCGGGGGCTATAACCAATCGGTTACAAAAGTATGCGCCAATACCGGTTATAAAATGGGATTTACGGTTGAACCCGGATTTAATTCTTTAACACTATTGAATAATTTTGAAATTAAACGGTTCCACATTGGGAATATTAATAAGTATCATCTTATTTTTGAACTATCCGGCTGGAAGCATAAAATAAGTGAAAAGTTCAAAGGAAAAAGTTAAAGAGTTCCGTAGGAACGAACCCTATTGTAACAACGGACTTAAGTCCGTTGAAAAGGTAAAAAAAATAGTTTTATGAATAAAGCCATCATCCAAATCGGCTATTCCGGCACCGGCGGTGTCGCTGATGTAATGGTATGTCTCGCTAAAGCAGATAAAATATATAAACATGTCCTTATATTTTATGGAGTGGAAGATGTGCCATCATGGATAAAAAATGAATGTGAAGAAAACAAAATTGAATTTTATACTATAAAAAAAGGATTTGGCTTAAATTTATTTCAACTCAAAACCCTCTCTGAAATAGTGTTAAAATTAAACCCATTGTGCGTATTAGCCCATGGAGTTGACCATCTCTTTTTCAAACTGTTTTTTAAAAATCAAATCCCCGTAATTAATCTGGAACATCAGAATTTTATCATTCAACACCGATTCTGGTACATTAAAGCGCTCTTGCTTAAAAAAAATGTGTCTGCCTACGCTTTTCTTACAGACGAATCAAGAATAAATGGGTTTAGATTATATCCTTCCATATTTAAAAACAAGCCGTATTTTATTGTTTCAAATCCTATTCATGCTGAATTTTTAGTTAAACCCGTTATTAAAAATGATAGGAACAGTTTTATTTCCATTGGCAGATTAATTGAAACCAAAGACCTCTCCATTGTTTTTTATGCTTTCACTTCTGAAAAAACACAAAATGCACGTTTGACTGTCATTGGCGATGGCATTATGATGAGTACCTGGAAAAAGATAACATCTTTTCTGAAAATTAATGATAGAATTGTGTTTAAAGGGAACATTCCAAGACGGGAACTCCCTGCCATTATGCAATCCTCTTTTGCGCTCATTCACAGTACAGAAGGTGAAACCTTGCCGTTGGTGATTCTTGAGGCAATGGCGTGCGGTCTTCCTGTCATAGCCAGCGATGTTTCCGGGGTAAATAATCTGATTGAACACAAACGAAACGGGTTATTGTTTAAAAATACTACTGAGGAAAGTTTAATCCAATGCATAGAAAGTTTGCAAAATGATCATCTGTTATATGAGCATATTCAAACGGATGGTGTAAAAACAGCAGAAAAATATAGACCGGAGAATGTGATAAAACTATATCAGGATGTTTTCAGGGAGTTTGAGAGATAGAAATTAGAAAAACCAAATTGCCACTGATTCACAGATTGCTAATTGCAATTTTCTAATCTATGAATCTGTGGCGATATAAATAAACCCCAACCCACGAACTCCCCACCCCAATCACAGCCCCCGCTAATATATCAGCCGGAAAATGCTGAAACAAATAGACCCGCGCATAAGCCGCCAGAAAAGCAAGAGCAAAAGATAGGATGGAAATCCATCTATTTCTGAATAAAACCGATAACAAAAAAAATACAGCAAAAGCCGATGCGGAATGACCAGAAGGAAAACTGTTTTCAGAGAAGATATTCATGTTAGATAACAAATTTAACGAGGGATGTTCAGGAAAAATTCGTGAGGGTCTTTCCATCATCGGGAAAATAAAATATTTTAGAATATTAACTAATATAGTAGTAAATGCCCAACTCAATAAACCAGCTCTAAAAAATTTACGGTTAAACAAGAATAGTATAACCAACACTGCTAAAAAGAAATACCCGTTTCCTAAAAAATCAATCCAATAAAAGAAATGAAAAAGCATTCGCGGATGAGTTGCTTTAATGGTCAGAAAATTAAACAGATCTTCATTGGAGAAAAAAAGTAACATAGCGCCGCCAGTTGCCAAAAAAAGAAAGCAGGGAATCAGAAAACCAGCCGGAAATAATTTTTTATTGTAATTAAGCATTTGTTTAATATTTTTGAATAAATAAAAGAACCGCGAATTAACGCGAATGAATTAGCGTCATGTATTAATTAGCGTAAATTAGCGTTAAGTATTGATTTCGTTGTGAGTAATTAAAATTTCTTGTAAGTTTGGAATGTGAATAAACTCATATTGTATTTAGCATTTACATTTTCAGGCATATCTTCACTTTATGCCCAAACCCGGATTCATGGAAAAGTAATGTCTGGAAAAGAATCTATTCCGGGTGCAAATATAATCATTAAAGATACCTATGATGGCGCTTCCAGCGATAAAGAGGGAAAATTTTCTTTTTTAACCTACGAGAATGGAGAAAAAACGCTGGTAGTAAGTTCCGTTGGTTTTGAACCCTATGAACAGAAAATCAAAATCGAAGGGAAAGAACTTGAAATTAATCCTATCCTAAAGCAAACCATCACAGAATTAGATGTGGTAACTATTTCGGTGGGCACGTTTGAGGCATCAGAAGAAAAAAAATCGTTGATGCTCAGACCGCTTGATATAGTTACAACTGCCGGTTCAAAAGGTGACTTATATGGCGCTTTGCAAACCTTGCCAGGAACTCAAACTATTGGTGAAACAGAAGGTTTATTTGTAAGAGGGGGCGCGGGCTCAGAAACAAAAACCGTTTTGGATGACATGATTATTCCGAATCCATTTTATAGTTCCTTGCCCGATATAGCACAACGCGGCAGATTTTCGCCTTTCATGTTTAAAGGAACTATTTTCAATACCGGGGGCTACTCCGCCCAATACGGACAGGCATTATCATCCGTTCTCCTTCTTAATTCCCGCGACCTGCCTCAAAAAACTACTACCGATTTAAGCATTATGGCGGTTGGCTTGGGAGCAAGTCATACTCACAAATGGGAAAACACAAGCGCAACTATTTCCGCCAATTACATTAACCTTAAACCCTATTATTCTCTTCTAAACAAAAAACCCGATTGGTCTGCCGAGCCCGAATCAAAGGATTTCGGATTTCATTATAAATGGAAAACATCATCCACCGGAATGTTTAAATTTTTCTCCGGCTTTAGTAATAATTTTACTTCTCTATACTATCCAAACATCGACAAGGGTGGAAAAGATCATTTTTCTCTCGAGAATACCAATCTCTATGTAAACTCGAGCTATATAGAAATGTTAAATCCTAAATGGTCTGTGTTAACCGGCTATTCAGGTAGTTATAATAAAGACGATATGAAAAGTAATGATATCCCGTTACAAAGAAACCAGGAGTCGAATCATGGGAGAATTGCTTTTACAAAAACGTATGGAAGGTTTTCCAACTTTAAATTCGGTGGAGAAATGTTTCAGCAAAAAATAAAAAATGGTTACAACAATTACTTTCTGAGTTTTAATAAGCCACTTTCTTCCGCTTTTACGGAAACAGATTTTTTTGTAACTCCTAAATTAGCCACCCGGTTGGGGCTTAGGTATGAAAATTCTTCCCTGATAAATCAGGAAAACCTGGCGCCGCGTGCATCAATTTCAGTTAAAACCGGTAAAAAAAGCCAGGCATCTTTTGCCTGGGGAAAATTTTACCAACTTCCGGAAAATGAATTTACATTGATGAATGATTCCCTAAATTTTGAAAATGCAGAGCATTTTATTGTAAACTTTCAAAAATTAAATGAAGAAAAAAGAACCTTTAGAATTGAAGCATATTATAAGAAGTATGACGATTTGATTTCGGGAATCAAAAATAATTACCAGTGGATTATATTGGATAACTCAGGTAGCGGTTATGCAAAGGGTTTTGATATATTCTGGAGAGATAAAGGGCTTCCTATGATTGATTATTGGATATCCTATTCCTACTTAGATACGAAACGTAAATACCTCGATTTTCAGAAAGAGGCAACCCCGACTTTTGCTCCAAAACATACCTTTAATATTGTCTATAAACATTATATCCCCAAAATTACTACCAGTGCCGGGTTTACCTATACGTATGCCACGGGCAGACCTTATTATAATCCTAACAATCCGGATTTTCTTTCAGATTATACACCGGATTACCACAACTTGAGTTTTACAGCGAGTTACCTGACTTCCATAAAAGATCATTTTACGGTTATTTATACTGGCATAGGAAATATAACAGCATACAAAAATATTTTCGGTTATCGGTATTCCAAAGACGGTACTAAACGACAGGAAATTACTTCCCCAACTCCTGTTTCTGTTTTTGTAGGAATGTTTATTACCTTTGGGGAGGATAGGGTGAGGAATTAGGAATTAACCATTTAGCCATTTAGCCATTTAACCATTTAATCATTTAATTATTCACCTAACCATCAACGAATTATGAAATCACAATTAAAGTATTTATTCATATTATTCCCACTCATTCTTTCAGCCCAGGAAGACCGTTATTTATCGGGTATGAAAAAAGGACTCTCCATAATTGACAGCGCAAAATCGTCTGACGATTTCATTATGGCAGGTAACTTTTTTGAACGCATTGCTTTAGCTGAAAAAAGTATGTGGCTTCCTTTTTATTATGCCTCACTTTCTTACAATATGGCTGGTATAATGGGAAAAGAAAAGGACTTGAAAGATTCCTATTTTGATAAAGCGCTTTCATGGCTTGATTCCTGCCAAAAGAATAAACCGGACAGCTCCGAAGTTCTTTGTCTTAAAGGTTACATTACTTTGATGAAAATATCGGTAAGTCCTATGTCAAGGGGTCCAAAATTTGGTCCGGAAGGAGCTAAACTTCTTGAAGAAGCAAAGCGCATAAATCCTTCTAATCCAAGACCTTATTATGTTCATGGACAAAATACTTTTTATACACCAGCTATGTTTGGAGGTGGCAAAAATAAAGCGTTACCTTTATTGGAAGAGGCAGTTGAAAAATATAAAACTTTTGTTCCTGAAAGTGACCTCCACCCGAATTGGGGAAAACAAAGAGCTGAATACTTGGCGGGTGAATGTAAAAAAAATTGATAATATGATAAAAAGTTTATATATTTTTATATACCTTTGCACCCCAAAATTAATTTAATTAACATTTTAACTAAACATTAAAGAACATGGAAAACTATAACGAGAGAGTAATGGATACTCACCAGGACAGAGTGGATGTCTATTCAAAAAGAGTAAGAGCAGGCAAAAGAACTTACTTCTTTGACGTGAAAGCAACACGTTCAAACGATTATTTTATTACAATTACTGAAAGTAAGAAAAAATTTCAGGAAGAGGGTTATATAAAACATAAAATATTCCTCTACAAAGAAGATTTTAACAAATTTACCTCTGCGTTGAACGAGACGGTTGATTACGTAAAAAAAGAACTTCTCCCGGATTATAATTTTGAAGAATTCGATAGAGATAGAAACTTCAATGATCAACAACCGAAAGACGCTACTTTAAATACTGAAGAAGTTAAGGTAACCTCAGAAGTTACTGAAAAAGCTGAAGCCGTAGAGCACACCGACCTTAAATGGGATTAATTTTTTGATTAATCAAAAGCAAAACCCCTTTCATTCAACTGAAAGGGGTTTTTTGTTTTATATTTGTATTCAATTAACCATTTCCAATGCGCCGTTATCCTTTAATCCTCCTTTTCATTTTTATAGGTCTTGCTTTTTTGAGTATCTGGTATCTTTCTGAAATTGTAATTTATTTTATTATCTCTCTGGTTTTAACTGTCTTTCTTAATCCGATAGTTGATAAAATTAATGACATTTATCTGATGGGAATCCAAATTCCCCGATGGACGGGAGCTATAATTTCCTTTGTTGTATTGGGCTTATTCGGATGGATTCTATTTTTAATAATTCTACCTTTAGTTTCCGATCAGTTTACAGTTCTTAAATCAGTTTCATTGGAAAACATAACACCCATTATTTCACCTTACCTTCAAAAGGTAGAAGATTATCTCATACGGCATTTTATACCTGGAAGCAAAAGTGGTTTTATTTTAAAATCAATGACGGATAATCTTTATAACCTGTTTAAAAGCAGTAATTTTAATGACTTGATCAATAATCTTTTATCTTTCGGTGGAAGCATTTTGACTGGCATCATTGCTGTATTTTTCATCACTTTCTTTCTGTTGAAAGAACCTGGAATTTTAAAAAACGCATTACTCTCATTAGTTCCCAGAAAATATTTTGAAATGTCCATTGCTTTATATTCAAAACTTGAAATAATTCTTTCGGGTTATTTGAGAGGCATTATTATTCAATCAACCGCTATTGCTTTCGTTACCGCAATTAGTTTATTGGTTATTGGTATTGAAGACGGCATTATTATCGGTATATTAACTGGATCGTTAAATTTGATTCCATATATAGGTCCATTGATATCTTACATTTTAGGATTATTTATAGCTGTTGCAACGGAAAGCATTGGTAATCCTGAGCCAGAATATTTTTCTGTTTTTTTAAAGTTGTCAGTTGTTTTTATTGCTATTCAGGCAGTTGATTTTTTCTTTTTCAGACCTTTTATTTTTTCAAGAGCGTTGAAACTTCATGCCTTGGAGATACTTATCATCATAATTATAGGTGCAAAATTAGGCGGGGCAATCGGTATGGTAATGGCACTGCCCGCATATTCTATATTAAAAGTATCCATTGAGGAATTTATCAAGGCATACAATCAATATAGGGTTTTTAAGCAATAAATCTCTAACCCCTCTCCATTTTTTTGGAGAGGGGCTGGGGTGAGGTCCTGAAATCCTGCAATCTTTTTATAATTCATCAAATCATGTCGCTAAAATGTGGAATTGTCGGTTTACCTAACGTAGGTAAATCAACCTTATTTAATGCACTGTCAAATGCTGGAGCCGTGGTGGCAAACTATCCGTTTTGTACCATTGAGCCCAATGTCGGCGTTGTGCCTGTCCCGGATGAGCGTCTGGGCGTTCTTGAAAAACTTGTCAATCCCAAACAAGTGATACCCGCAGTTATTGAATTTGTGGATATCGCCGGATTAGTAAAAGGCGCCAGCAAAGGCGAAGGTCTGGGAAACCAATTCTTAGCGAACATACGTGAAGTAGATGCCATTCTGCATGTAGTCCGATGTTTTGAGGATGATAACATAATTCATGTTAGTGGCACTGTTGACCCAATCAGGGACAAAGAAATCATTGACACAGAGCTACAGTTGAAAGACATGGAATCCATTGAAAAAAAAATAAATCGGGTAGAAAAAATCGGACAACTGGGAGATAAAGATGCAAAATTTGCTTATGAAAATCTTTTGAAATACCGGCAACATTTGAGAGCAGGTCACAATGCCAGAACCATTGCATTGAGTCAGGAAGAAAAATCTGTGATAAACGATATCTTTCTGCTCACTGCAAAACCTGTCATTTTTCTTGCAAATGTCAAGCAATCAGATTTAAAGACAGGCAATCAATATGTAGAATTATTAAAAAAAGAAATCCAGAAAGAAAAAGCCGGATTGGTTATGATTTGTGCCGCGCTGGAGGCAGAAATTGCACAAATAGATGAACCTGAGGAAAGAAAACTATTTCTGATTGATTACGGATTGCAGGAATCCGGCTTAGACCGGTTAATAAAGGAGTGTTATACTATTTTAGGACTATCCACTTATTTTACTGCCGGTGAGAAAGAAGTAAAGGCATGGACAATTCATAAAGGATGGAAGGCGCCACAAGCCGCAGGGGTCATTCATTCCGATTTTGAAAAAGGATTTATCCGTGCAGAGGTAATCAAATTAAACGACTATGAAAAATTAAAAACAGAAGCGGCATGCCGCGAAGCTGGAAAAATGGCGATGGAAGGAAAAGAGTATGTTGTGCAGGATGGAGATGTGATGCACTTCCGGTTTAATGTGTGATTTATTTCTTTACAAGCCCTTGTATTATGAATTTAAAAAATAAAACTGCAATCGTTACCGGTGTCAGCCGGGGAATAGGAAGATCTATAGTGGATGTTTTATTGCAGAAAGGAGCTAAGGTAACAGGGTGGGGGAGAAAAGATCCTAAAATTGAAAATAAAAATTTTCTATTTGTGAAAATGGATATACGATTCCCTGAGCAAGTAAAAAAAGGTCTTGCAAAAACATCAAAGTTTTTTGGAGGAACTTTTGATATTTTGATAAACAATTCCGGTTTGGGATATTTTGGAAAAATAGACGAGATGAGTGACACACAGTGGTACGAAATGTTTGATACAAATGTTCACGGGATTTTTTATTGTTGCAGGAACATAGTGCCACTTATGAAAAAAAACAACAAGGGACATATAGTGAATATTTCTTCTATTGCAGGTAAAATCGGTATGGAAGAAGGAGCCGGTTATTGCGGGACCAAATTTGCCGTCCGAGGAATTTCAGAGGCACTTTTTAAGGAATTAAGAAAATATGGTATAAAAGTTACCTGTATTTTTCCCGGGTCGGTTAATACTTCTTTTTTTGATAATATTCAATCCGTAACGGCAAACGAATTGATGCTTACTCCTCAGGAAGTTGCTAAATGTGTTTTGGATGTTTTGGAAGCCGATAAAAATAGCCATGTTACGGAAGTGGAACTAAGACCGTTCAACGTAAAAGGGAAGATGTGAATGTTCATGAAAAGTTGTACCTTTGTATCTATAAGCCAAAAAACTAAATACCATGGGCAGAATAAAACAAAATATTGAAATAAGAAATAAAAAATACTGGGCTCTCTTTGATACAGGTGCGCGAAATACATATATTACCCAGAATTTATCAGCCGAATTACCTACCTCAGAATTTCGTGTTACAAATCCCATATCATTAGGAGGAAAAACCCATACTATAAAAAAAGTTTGTCTGTTGGATTGTAAAATTAAAGGATTAAATGTAAACACCAACGCATTTGTGCTGGATGAAATTGGAAATGACGAAGATGGCAAAAAAATAGATGTGCTTATTGGCGCACTACTGATGCAACAATGGGGTATTATTCCAATACCCGAAAAAGAGGATATTGATATGAGCCATTATCCAAAAGAATTTGTAGAATTTTAGTTTCGGTTCGTAAATACATCGCCTACTTAAACAAGCTACCTTAGGATTGCAGGTGAAGCTTAATTCTTACCTTTTCATTCATATTACTCCGGCAACAATTTAAAAGTGCACCTTGTCTTTTCATTAAAATAATCATTCGCTAGTTTCTTAAATAATTCCGGATCTAATAACATTAAAAATACCTCATATTCTAAATCGCCTAATATAGGTTGCCGGTTTAAATATGACCCAGAAATCACTTCAAGCCACCAGCGGTTCTCTTTGACAGCAGTTTCCCTTTCTCTTCTGAATAGCTGTTTTACTTTTTCAATATCCTCTGAAGTGGCACCGTTTGTTTTTAATTTATTCAACTCTTTTGAAAAAGCATCCATCAATGAGTCCAGTTTGACAGGATCACAACTAAAGTTTATAGTTATAGAAAACCGTTCCTTAGGAATCCGGCGGTAATTTGGACTTACCCTTACTCCATACGTTCCCCCTTTGTCTTCACGGAGTGATTCACGCAATTTAATATTGAGAATGTGGCATAATGCGTTCATCTCAATAATATGTTGAGAATTCCACTGAAATTTGCCGCGGTATAAAAGTTGAACCATCGCTTTGGGTTCCTTTCCTTTTTTAATGATTTTAACGAGTGATTTTTTTGGACTTTTTATTTTTATGGATTTCCATTTTTCTTTTTTTCCCTTGGAAGGAAGATTACTGAAATATTTTTCTATATACGGTCGCAAACTATCGGCGGAAATATTTCCAACAAAGAAGAAATTAAAATCACCTGCCTCGGAGAAACGGTCTTTAAATATTTCATAAGCCCGTTGATGATTTATTTCTTTCAACAATTCCGGTGTTATGGGTTTAAACCGGGGATGATATCCTGCCATAGTTGCCTGTATGGTGTCCCAAAAAGCCGACTCAGGCGAAAGGGAACGGTTTTCAATGAATGATTTTTGACGGTTTATATAAGATGAAAAAGCCACACTGTCTTGGCGGGGAGTCGTAAACATTAAAAAAAGCAATTGAAAGAACGATTCCATATCTTTAGGTGAGAAAGAACCGCGAAACCCTTCGTAGTAATCATTAATAAATGGGTAAACATTTACCTTTTTACCAGTCATATATTTCTGTAATTGATTTTGTGTAAAATTGCTTACCCCCGATGAAGCAATGATCCCATCCGAATTTTCAGCAGAGTAAAAATCTTTGTCAGGGTATAAATTGATTCCGCCCTCGCTGAAGGAAGTGAAAAGTATTTCATCATTCTTAAAATCTGTAGTTTTTAAGACCACTTTTGCACCATTTTTCAAGGTCCATTCCGTAAAATTGAAATTCTGGTCTCTGACTTCACGAATAATAAAAGAAGTGGAAGGAGTAAGGGGGTGAGTCATTAATTTATCAGGAATTTTTTCCTCTGAATAGCTTGAAATATCACCTGAAACGGTTGCATTCCAAATTTCTGCAATTCTTTTTTCGTTTGGCAAATTCAGATTTTCTTTTTCAGGTGCCTGAAGTATTGCTACACAATTCTTTTCACCGGGTATCAATTCCTTGCAAGAGTTGTTTATTTCTTCTAATGAAATACCCGGCAACAATTTTTCAGCTTGGGTAAACTCATATTCAATGGAAGGCGCCGGATTTTTATCTAAAAATAATGACACAAGCTTCCAGACAAAAGTAGCCGACTCCGTTTTATCTTTCTCAACATGTCTTGATTCCAACCCTTTATTGAGGTCTTTCTTTTCTCTTTCCAACTCTCCTGCAGTAAACCCATGTCTTCGCATACGTTCAAGTTCTCTGGCAATTGTCTCAAAACATTTTTCAATGCTGTTTTCCTTTGAGAAAGCAATGGAAGTAAAACTGTCTTTGGTACGGGCAAAATCTCCCACGAAGGTAAATGCAAAACTAAACGGAGGGTCAGCTTCCTTTTGAATTTCAGATAAACGTTCATTTAACATTCCGGTAACCAAACGGAAAATTAAATTTCTTCGATAATCGTTAACCGTTCCTTCGGGAAATTTAGGAAGTTTATAAGTGATGTTGATTGTAATATTATCTGCTTCCTTGTCTTTAGCAACCACGATAAATCGCTCATCGTGGTCCGGGACAGGAAAGTACTCACGTATTTTAGGATTTGAGGAAACCGGAATCATTGAGAATTTTGATATAATCAATTTTTCAATTTTTTCTACATCAAAATCTCCAACGGCTATCACTGCCATTAAATCGGGACGGTACCAATCGGTATAAAATTTTTTTAACGTGGAATAGGCACAAGTATCCAGCACCTCTTTTTTCCCTATGGGAAGACGTTCAGCGTAGCGGGAATTTTTGTATAAAAAGGGGAAATATTGTTTCCGCATTCGTTCATCAGCGCCGATACCCAGTCGCCACTCTTCGCCGACCACCCCGCGTTCTTTGTCAATTTCCAGAGGGTCAAAAGTGAGATTATGCGCCCAGTCCTCCAGTATTTTAAAACCATTCTCCACCACTTTCTCTGAGTCGGTAGGAATCTGCATCATATACACCGTTTCATCAAAGCTGGTAAAAGCATTCAGATGTGCTCCAAAACGGATACCGGTTTTTTCTAAGTAATCAATGAGTTTATTTTTCTCAAAATTTTTAGTGCCATTAAATGCCATGTGCTCGCAAAAGTGAGCCAGTCCCTGCTGATTTTCATCTTCCAGTATGGAACCTGCATCTACTGCTAACCGTAATTCTGCTCTTTTTTGCGGTTTGGGATTATACCGGACATAATACGTGAGACCATTTTCAAGTTTCCCGAAACGAACAGCTGGATCAAGGGGAATTTTTTCGCTTAGGTCCGGGAGAGTTTGGGCGGAAAGAATGGAGATGCAATAAAAAATATTCCAAAGAAGAATAGAAAAAAGTTTTTTGTACATGGAACGCGTGATTGGTTTTAAAATTAGAAATGCAAATATATACAGATAATTAATAATTCCGGCAAGGTTAAAACTAAAATTTATGCAAATCGTGTTATATTTGCATTCATTGTTTCATATTAAATGTAATGCTATGGCAGGATATAGAGAAAAGTTTATAAAGGCATTAAGACATATAGGATCGACAATTCCAACTCGCTTACTTATTAGTGTCACTAAACAAAAATTGATAGTACCTGTTTACCACATTATATCTGATGAACCGGTTGACCATATTAGTCCTTTGTATCCAATAAAAAATGTAAAGGATTTTATAAAGGATTTAGATTTTCTTTTAAAAAATTATACACCTATTGATTATTATAACTTAAAAGCACTCATTGATAATGGAAAAAGTCCCGGGAAGAACTCTTTTTTATTAACGTTTGATGATGGCTTGCGGGAATTTCATGATATTATCTCTCCTATTCTTTTGCAAAAGGGAATTCCTTCAATTTGCTTTTTAAATAGTGATTTTATTGATAATAAAAAAATGTTTTATAGGTATAAAGCAGGTCTTTTAATAAATGCGTTTTCAAAAAATGCGATGCTTTTAAAAAAAGACAACGTTCTAAAATGGTTTTACTTACATTCACTCGGAAAACAAAATAATTTTAGCAAAACAATATTATCTGTTAATTTTCGAAATCAAAGATTTCTTGATGATTTAGCACAATTGATAAATCTGGACTTTAATCAATACTTACTTGAACAACAGCCCTATTTAACCGGGTTGCAGATCAATTCATTAATAAATAAAGGATTTTATTTTGGTTCTCACAGTTGCAACCATCCGGAGTATAGCTATTTAAGCATGCACGAACAAATTCAACAAACAAAAGAAAGTGTAATTGAAATAACAAATCGATTTTCTTTATCCTACAAAACTTTTGCCTTCCCTTTTACTGATTATGGTGTATCAAAGGACTTTTTTCAAACCATTCTGGAAAAAGAAAAAATTGTAGATGTATCCTTTGGATGTGCCGGTCTAAAGCGGGATACTTTTTGCCGCCACATTCAACGTATTCCTTTTGAGATATTTGATTTAAGCGCAAAGGAAATTGTTAATGCTGAATATATTTATTTTTTATTAAAATCAATTTTTGGAAAAAATGTAATAATAAGAAAATGATAGACATAAAACTCTTAAATAAAAAGCTTTTGATTGAATTCATTAATCATTCGAACTACAACACCCTTGACATTGTTCCAATCACTGAACACAGGGCATTATCTCAAATACAAAACCCAAGATTACACGAAAATGATATACTCCTTTTATTAGCATATAAAGAAAAAGAGCTTGTAGGATATTTAGGGGTGCTTCCTGATAAAATAAATTTTAATAATAAATTTGAGAAATGTGGGTGGTTAAGTTGTCTCTGGGTAAAGCCGGAGCAAAGAGGGTTTCAAATAGCGAAATTGCTATTGGATAAGTGTTTTGAAGTATGGGAAAACAGGATATTGGCTACGGAGTTTACAAAAAACGCTAAAAAGTTATATGATAAAACGAATTTCTTCAGCGATTTAAAAATAATATATGGCATTCGGTTGTATATCAGATCTGATTTACATACCCTTTTACCACCCAAAAAAAGATTGTACAAAAAGTTAATTTTTTTTCTAAAAACGGCTGATGCTTTAATTAATTTTTTATTTGATTTAAGATTCTTTTTTTGGAAATTTAAGATTTATAATGCAACAATTGAATATATGAATCTATTAGATAATGAAGTTGAAGAATTTATTTCCGTTAAACTACGCCATCAGCTTTTTAAAAGGGGGATAACTGAATTAAATTGGATTATTAATAACCCGTGGATACTTGCTACTCCTGATAAAGATATAAAAAATAATAAATATTATTTTTCATCCTATGACAAATCGTTCAATTTTTATGCATTAAAAATAAGAAATTCAAATAAACAACTAATAGCTTTTATGATTTTTTCCAAGAGAAATCAAATCTTGAAGTTACCTTACTGTTATTACGAGGATGGCAGTTTAAAAACAGTGGTTGACGTAATTTATTATCATCTGCTTAAATGGAAAATCAACACGTTTACAACATTCAATCCAGACATTACACTTTTTTTACGAAATAACAGGACCCCTGCATTATTTAAACGGGATATAAAAAGACATTATATTATTTCCGATGTATTTAGAAAAATAATTTTTCAAGATGCATTTGAATTTGAAATACAAGATGGGGACGCAGATTGTAGCTTCACCTGAATTGCCAATTGTCTAAAATTCATTCACGTTGTTTCTCCAAAAGATAATTCCATTCAGAGGTAACTGAGTTTTTTCTTTATTCCTTTGAAAACGATTATTTTTTCACCCCCCCTGCTCCACAAACCGCTTCACCCATTCCGATGTAACGGAATTTGGTCTTTCAAGCGGTAAGCCAAGCGCTCTATCCCAGATAAGCGATGCCAGCACTCCCAGCGCACGGGATACACCGAAGAGCACTGTGTAGAAATCATATTCTTCCATACCATAATGCACCAGCAATACACCCGAATGTGCATCCACGTTGGGCCATGGGTTTTTGACTTTGCCTAATTCCATGAGAATCGGTGGCACAACTTCATACAACAGTGACACTATTTTAAAATTCTCATCATTTTTCAGATACGTCAAAGCAAATTCTCTCTGTGCCATGTACCGTGGGTCAGTGACTCGAAGCACGGCGTGACCAAACCCCGGAATTACATGACCACCTTCAAGCGTTTTTTTTATGTAATTGGTTATTTCCTTTTTAGTTGGTTTGCGTCCTACCTCTTTTTTTAAATCCATAATCCAACGTACTACTTCCTGATTAGCCAAACCATGTAAGGGACCGGCTAACCCGTTCATTCCAGCTGAGAAAGCAAGATAGGGGTCTGATAAAGCCGAACCAACGAGATGAGTAGTATGAGCAGAAACATTGCCTCCTTCATGGTCGGCATGAATGGTTAAATACAATCGCATTAATTTCTTAAATTCTATACTTTCACCATAACCAAGCATGTGTGCAAAGTTACCCGCCCAATCTAACTCCGGCTTTGGCTCTATATGTATTGCATTTTTATAAGTATGGCGATATATATAAGCGGCAATTCTGGGAAGCCGGGCAATCAGATTCATGGAATCTTCATACGTTGCCTCCCAATAATTCTTTTTATTCAATTTTCCTTCACGATATTCTTCTGCAAAAACCGATTGTGTTTGCATTGCCATAATAGCAACGCTGAACTGAGTCATGGGATGGGTATTCACCGGAAAATGGTCAATGATATCAAACACAAATTTGGGTACATTACTACGCCTTGCCCAATTGGCTGTAATATTTGAAGCATCCTCGTAAGTTGGAAGCTCTCCGATTAACATTAGGTAAAATATACCTTCCGGCATTGGTTCGGTGCCCCCAGGAATTTTTGGAAGTTTTTTTCTTAATTCCGGAATGGAGTACCCTCTGAATCGTATTCCCAATTCGGGGTCCAGTTTCGAGGTCTCAGTTATAAGTGATACCATACCTCTCATTCCATCAAATACCTGGTCGAGAGTATATTGTCCCACCACTTTATTACCGTATTTTTTTATCAACTCCCTGATTTGTTGAGCGGCTGGTAATGCATTTTCGATAAATTTTTCTTTGAGTTTCTCCATGAGTGAAAGTTATTTTAAAATTGCCTTGGAAATTTACTACGCAAAAGTCATAATAAAATCAAGAATTTCAGCATGATTAATGTTAGCTAATTTTATGAATAATCTCCATCATTATTCAAAAATCGTAAATAGTCCCTCCCTATTGTCCTCCAAGTATAATCGGCATCCCATCCTTTGCACTCCCAATAATTACAACCTTTGCGTTTGGTGATTTGGAGAGTTCCATGGTTGCTTCTATGCCTTTCCATTTTAACAATTTATCTGAAATCCCCTCTGATACAATTTCCTGGAATGCTTTAATGCCTTGTGCTTCTATTTTCTTCCTTTCGGCTTCTTTTTGCTCTTTTTGGAGACGAAATTCATACTCCTTCGACTCTTGCTCTTGTTTTAGCTTGGTTTCTATTGCTGTCTTTATGGTTGTTGGTAATTCTACGCTTCTGATTAATACGGCATCCAATATAATAAACTTTTTCGCTAAAGCATGGTCAGTTTCTTCCATAATTTCTTTTTGTATGACTTCTCTTTTTGAAGAATAAAGCTCTTCCGGGTCATATTTTCCTATTATTTTTCTTACCGAAGATCGAATTTCCGGTAAAACGATATTTTCTAAAAAATTCTGACCGATTTCCTTGTGTAAATGCCCTAATTTGCTTGGTACGGGTTGATACCGGATAGAAATATCTGCCCGTATCGAAAGTCCGTTTTTTGAAAGTACATCCATTTCCTGTTCAGTTTGTTGAAACCGGATGTCATAAATATACATAGTATTCCAAGGGGCGATGACATGAAAGCCCTCATGAAAAAATTCATTCACCACTGTACCCCCGCTGAATTTACGGTAAAGTACACCTTCATGCCCCGATGGGATTGTTATAAAAACAGTAGATGGTAATATGACAAGTAATATCAACGCAACGGTTGCTATTACAATAATTCGTACGATTCTGGGTGTTTGCATGGTTTTTAAAAATTAATTTATAAGTTTTAATTTTATTACTTAGGGCTTGTTACGAAATAAAGTTTACAGAATTGGCGCAGTTATATTGTCATTTTTCAAGGCGTAAATTGAAGCTAATAGTAAGTGACTATAAGCAAAATTTGCAACGCCGAAAAATGGCAAAAGAACAAGCCAAAATGTAAAGGTTATTTCGTAACAAGCCCTAATGTTTGCAAATGTACATAATTCATCTTAATTTTTTCACATCAAATTAAATCCTTAACTTGCCGCTTTTTAAATGAGCAAGTTTCAAACATCCATTCCACGCGGCACCCGTGATTTTCCACCGGAGGTAATGATTAAAAGAGATTACCTTTTCGAAATATTAAAGTCAGTTTTTGAAAAATACAGTTATCTACCCCTCGAAACGCCTGCTTTTGAAATGCTTTCCGTACTGGAAGGAAAAGGGGGAGACGAGAATGAAAAACTTATGTTTAGGATTTTAAATTCGGGTGATTTTCTTCAACCATTAGCTCAAAGTTATAATCCTGAAAATTTATTCAAAAACGGATATACTGAATTTTCATCTTTGATAGCCGAAAAAGGATTGCGCTATGACCTTACGATTCCTTTTGCAAGATTTGTAGCCATGAATCATGCAACGCTTTCTTTTCCTTTTAAAAGATATCAGATTCAACCGGTATGGAGAGCCGACCGCCCTCAAAAGGGAAGGTACCGGGAATTTTATCAATGCGACATTGATGTTGCCGGCAGTAAATCCCTTTTTTATGAAGCAGAAATTCTAGTGGTTATCAGAAATGTTTTTGAAATGCTTAACATAAAACAAGTGACTACTTTCATCAATCACCGAAAGATTCTGTTGGGTGTCACTCAGGCATTGGGGATGGAAAATAAATTTTTTGAGATAACAGATATCATTGATAAAATGAATAAAATAGGAATGGAGAAAACATTGAATGAGCTTAGCACGATAGGAATGACTCAGGAGAATATTTCAACAATTACCGGAATGTTTAGTATTTTTGGTTCATTTGCTGAGAAGTTACTTACGCTAATTAATTTATTTCCGGATAATAAAAATATTTCTGAAGCGGTATCTGATTTGAATATGCTTTACAACTATGCGAAAGCAATGGGCATTGAAGAGAATGAATTTCAAATTGACTTTACGCTTGCCAGGGGCTTAGGGTATTACACCGGAGTTGTTATGGAAACAAAAATAAAAGAGGATGCCATTAGTATTTGTGGGGGAGGCAGGTATGATGATTTAACCGGTGTGTTTGGATTAACCGGTGTTTCAGGGGTAGGAATTTCATTTGGTGCTGAACGTATTTATGATATTTTGGAAGAAAAAAAGCTCTTTCCCGAAACTGATAAATCAAAAGTTTCAGTTTTAATAGCATCCATGGATAGTCAAGGCGAAATCGCTGGGGTAAGATTGCTTGCTGAATTAAGAAAGAAACAAATCAGAGCAGTCATTCTCCCCGGGGAATCGAAATTAAAAAAACAACTTGCGTATGCTGATAAAAATAATATTCTTTTTGTATTAATTTTAGGACCAGATGAATTGGCAAACAATTCTTTTACTTTGAAAAACATGACCACCGGCGAACAAAAAATAGTTGGTTCTCTCGAAGAAGTTTATACTAATATTTCAAATAATCCAGACAATCTGAAACAATAACAATCTTAACCATTAGTAATTTCAAATGAAAACAAAAGTTCATGAAATTACCTTTGAAAAATTAAATCTTGAAAGAATACATGAAATTGTAAGCAGGCCCGAAAAATTGGTTTTGTCAGAAAAGACAAAAGAAAAAATTTTACAGGGGAGAAATTATCTTGATGAAAAAATTAAAAAATCCAAAACCCCGGTGTATGGTGTGACTACAGGATTTGGGTCTTTGTACGACAAAAATATTTCCAAAAAAGAACTGGAACAATTACAAACCAACCTGATGCTGTCTCATGCCTGCGGAACGGGTGAAAAAGTGACACGACAGGTCGTTCAGATCATGTTGTTTCTTAAAATTCAATCACTTTCCTACGGAAATTCCGGTGTTCAGTTGGAGACCGTTCAACGTTTGCTTGATTTATTTAATGAAGAAGTGTGTCCTGTGGTTTATCAGCAGGGTTCTCTTGGAGCTTCAGGTGACTTAGCCCCCCTGGCACATTTAACGCTCCCGCTTTTGAATTTGGGTGAAGTATATTATAAAGGTAAAAGAATACCGGCTGAACAAATCAATAAATTGTACGGTTGGAAACCATTGCATCTTAAATCGAAAGAAGGACTTGCCTTGCTTAATGGCACACAATTCATGTGTGCGTATGGCGTGTGGTGTGCATTAAGAGCAAAAGCCCTGATACGGCTTGCTGATGTCATCGCCGCCGTTTCAATGGAAGCGTTTGATTGCAGACCGGAACCATTTTCCGAGCCCATTCAGAGAATTCGTCCTCATAAAGGGCAAGTAGAAACAGCCGCTCACATACGTGACATTTTAAAGGGAAGTAAACTCTTTTCGCAGAAGAAAAAACACGTTCAGGATCCGTACTCTTTCAGGTGCATACCACAGGTTCATGGCGCCACAAGAGAGGTAATTGACTACGCGGAAAGAATTTTTATAACCGAAGTGAATTCGATAAGTGATAACCCGAATATTTTTCCCGAAGAAGACCAGATAATTTCAGGGGGTAATTTTCATGGGCAAACCCTTGCATTTGCTCTCGATTTTCTGGCGATTGCTCTGACCGATTTATGCAGTATTTCGGAGAGAAGAACCTATCAATTGGTTTCCGGAGTCAGAGGACTTCCGAATTTTCTCGTTTCAAATCCGGGACTTAATTCCGGGCTGATGATGCCTCAATATACAGCCGCCTCTATTGTAAGTCAAAATAAACAATTAGCTACTCCTGCCTCGGTTGATTCCATTGTTTCCTCCAACGGGCAGGAGGATCATGTAAGCATGGGAGCCAATGCCGCTACAAAATTATATCAGGTCATTAAAAATACGGAACAGGTTATTGCTATTGAACTTCTGACCGCCGCACAAGCCATTCAGTTCAAAGAATTTGAGAAGACGTCTGTAATACTTAAAAAATTTATCAGCAGTTACACTAAACACGTTCCTTTTATTGACCGAGATCGTTTTCTGTTTCTTGATTTGAAAAATTCGCTGGAGTTTGTGAAAAGGTGGACGCGATGATTGTTTTTAAAACAACTGTTTGAAGGAATATAATTTAAATTTCGTATTTTTGTAACAGAATAAAAAAAGAACTCGGAAAATATCTGCTTGATGTTTCAAAATTAGTTTTTGCTGGTGTAGTATTGAGCGGAATCTTACGAATTGAAGATGTATCTAAAATTATTTTACTTGGATCCGGTATCATAACAACTCTATTACTTGCAGTAGGTGGATTTTTATTTATAGACGATAAAAACAACTGATAAATATAATAATTGAGATTATGGAACTACTTTTTTTATATGTTTTTTTGAGTATAGTGGGTATAACTGCTATCATTTATGCTTTATTTACCAGAAAACAAAAACATCCTTCTAAGTAGGGGGTTAAGATGAAATGAAGCGTTTAGTATGGACACTGAAACTATACTATTTTTCAAGTAAAATGGTAAACAATCAGTGGCTGTTAGAGAGGAATTGTTCGGTTGCTGGGTTTATAGCAGGCAACAATAAGGATAGTAAAAAAACATTCACTTTACTTACTATTTAACCATGGACATAACAAACTTATTCGGAAAACTCCAGGACCTCCAGGGCAAAATCAAGGAGGCACAGGGAAAATTAAATGAAATTATTGTGGAAGCCGAATCCGGAGGGGGCATGGTAAAAGTCAAAGCAAATGGATTGAAAAAAATTATCAGCATACAAATTGAACCAACATTGGCTAATAGTAATGACCTTGAAATGCTCCAGGACCTCGTTGTTGCCGCCGTAAACATTGCCCTTGATAAAGCTGGTGAAGCCGCACAGGAGAAGATGAAAAACACCGCTTCGGGTCTTCTGCCGAATATTCCCGGAATGGATTTGAGTAAGTTTGGGCTGTGATTGATTGAACACAATTCCCTATGCAACCTCTCCATCAAACAGCCATAGTAATTCTCAACTGGAACGGAAAATCCTACCTCGAAAAATTTCTACCCGGAATTATTAAAAATTCTAACGACTCGGCTGTTTATGTAGCAGATAACAATTCTACCGACGATAGTGTTCCTTTCTTAAGAACAAATTTCCCTCAAATACAAATTATAAATATTGAAAGAAATTACGGGTTTGCCAAAGGGTATAATTTTGCTCTTTCAAAAATAGTGGCTACCTATTTTATTATTTTAAATAACGACGTGGAAGTGTCACCAGGTTGGCTGAGTCCTTTAATTGAACATTTAAAAAATAATAATGTCACTGCCGCTTGTCAACCAAAAATCATGGATTTGAACCGGAGAGAATATTTTGAATATGCCGGCGCCGCAGGTGGCTTTGTGGATAAACTGTATTATCCTTTTTGCAGAGGAAGAATTTTCTCATGTCTTGAAAAAGACGAAGGACAATATAATGACACTTGCGAAATTTTCTGGGCAAGTGGCGCTTGCATGGCTGTGCGTTCCGATGTTTTTTTTCAATTCGGCGGGTTTGATGAAAACTTTTTTGCCCATCAGGAAGAAATTGATTTGTGCTGGAGGATGAAAAACGCAGGATATAAAATCATGTATATTCCTGAATCGGTGGTTTATCACAAAGGAGCCGGAACTCTTGCAAAATCCAACCCCCGCAAAACGTACCTGAATTTCCGGAATTCCCTGATTATGGTTTATAAAAATCTTCATTTTCCCAAATCGTGTGGGATTATAGTTGCAAGATTGTTTCTTGATGGGTTAGCGGGGATGAATTTTTTAGTTGCCGGAAAATTATTTGACTGCATCGCAATTATCCGGGCGCATTTTTCATTTTATAGCGGTTTGAACAAATGGAAACGGAATGTTAATAAAAGAAATGACTTATATCTCACCGGTAGAATTTCAAAAAGCATAGTTTGGGGATATTTTTTTCGTGGTAGGAAAACGTTTGGGGATTATGGGGTGTAAAGAACAAACAAAGAATTCCATAATTTTATTAAAGGGTATTATTTTTAATTCATAGTTGAATGAATAAAAAAAACTTGATGATCCCGATTTTTTTCGGATTTATAGCTTGTTCCTGGATGCCGCATTGGTCTTGTCATTATTACCGCCTTGAAACCCATAGTTCCTTTATAGTCGGTAATTTTAACTTTAGCAATTTTGATAGTTGGATTTTTATGATGATTTATTCGTTACTCATAGGAATGAATTTGGTTTCCATTTCATACGCAAATGTGCGTTATTACACTGCTCTTTCTTCAGGTATTCTTCATTTTGTTTTAGCAATTATTCATATTATCCGTATTTTTAAGCCATTTACATTTGTAGTTTTCGGTTTTGACTGGTCTATGGGCTCATCGTTGCGAGAAATAATTGTTCTATTTTTTTTGGGAGCATTGTGCTTCATTGTTTCTACAACATTAAAGGGAAAAGGAGACAAAAATATAATGCAGTAATTTTGGGAGTGTCTTTTTATTTCTGATTAATTTTTCCCGTAAATTTGTATTTTTTTAATTCACACTCACAATCCGTACAAAATGACTCCCATAGTCCCCATAAAAAAACTTCTCGTTGCCAACCGCGGCGAAATTGCCATACGCGTATTCCGTGCCTGCACAGAACTGCATATTCAAACCATCGCGGTATATACTTACGAAGACCGTTATTCATTGCATCGCTATAAAGCGGATGAAGCGTATCAGATTGGCGCTGACAATGATCCCATCAAACCCTACCTGAACATACAGGAAATTATTTCCCTCGCTAAAAAATTAAAAGTAGATGCCATACACCCGGGCTATGGCTTTCTCTCAGAAAATCCTGAATTCGCAAGCGCCTGTATAAAAAACGGAATCGCATTTATTGGTCCTGAACCGGAAGTAATGAACAAACTCGGTAATAAGGTCTCGGCTAAAATTATCGCACAATCACACAATATCCCTCTAATAAAAGGAAGCAAGCAAGTGCCGCTTAACACAGAGGAGGCAATCTTACAGGCAAGGGAAATTGGGTATCCTGTTATTCTGAAAGCCGCGGCAGGAGGGGGTGGGAGAGGAATGAGAATTATCCGAAAAGAAGAAGACATTCTCACCGCATTCCCTGATGCCAGTCGTGAAGCCGAAAAAGCATTCGGAGATGCCTCTATTTTTATTGAAAAATATTTGATTGACCCCAAACATCTCGAAGTGCAACTCGTGGCGGATAAACATGGAAACATTGTACACCTTTATGAAAGGGATTGTTCCATTCAAAGAAGATTCCAGAAATTAATTGAATTTGCACCTTCCGTAGGATTAAAAAAAGAAACCCTGGATAAAGTATATGACTATGCAGTGACACTCGGAAAATCTGTTAATCTTAGTAATATATGCACTGTGGAATTTCTTATTGATAAAGAAGAAAATATATATTTCATAGAGGTAAACCCGCGAATTCAGGTAGAACATACTGTCACGGAAATGATTACGGGAGTGGACTTGGTAAAAACCCAGTTAAAAATAGCCCAGGGACATGCATTGGGCGATCCTGAAATCCGTCTGGGAAATCAGGATGAAATTTTGAAGATGGGCTTTGCCCTTCAATGCAGGATCACTACCGAAGACCCGGAAAATGATTTTAAACCCGATTTTGGAAAACTTATTACCTATCGCAATGCCACCGGAATGGGAATACGTTTGGATGAAGGAAGTTCATATCCGGGTGTCACTGTGTCTCCGTTTTTTGATTCCATGTTGGTGAAGGTATCCGCCTGGGGAAGAAAATTATCAAGCGCCTGTGAACGGATGAACCGTGCTTTGTTGGAATTTCGCATACGGGGAGTTAAAACGAATATCCCCTTTCTCATCAATGTAATTAATCATCCTGTTCTTAAAGAAGGTAAATGCGATATTAATTTTATAAATAAGAATCCTGATTTATTTGAAATAGTTCACGGAAAAGACCGTGGAACCAAAACCCTAAAATACATTGCGGATATTATTGTAAACGGAAATCCCGATGTAAAACTCAGTTTGGGAGAAAATTATGTGAGGGGAAAAAAGAAAAAATTTTCAGTGCCATTCATACCTGATTATGATAAATTCTGCAACTTTCCGGAAGGAACAAAACAAAAATTAACGGTATTAGGACCTGAAAAATTCTGCCGGTGGTTGAAAGAAGAAAAGTCCATTCATTTTACCGACTGCACGTTCCGCGATGCGCATCAATCCCTGCTCGCCACACGTCTGCGTACGTTAGACATGCTTGCCATTGCTGAAATTTATGCAAAAAAATTACCCGGAGTTTTTTCATTGGAGGTCTGGGGCGGTGCCACGTTTGATGTAGCCATGCGTTTCCATCACGAAGACCCCTGGTTCCGGCTCAGGGAATTCAGAAAAAACATTCCCAATATATTACTTCAGATGCTTTTCAGAGGAAGTAATGCTGTCGGTTATAGCGCATATCCAAACAATCTTATAGAACGTTTTATAACAGAAGCCGCTAAAGAAGGAATTGACATTTTCAGAATATTTGATTCGCTTAATTGGCTGGGCGGCATGCAAAAAAGCATTGAGGTGGTGCGTGAAAAAACCAACTCAATTTGCGAGGCATGTATATGTTACACAGGAGATATTCAAAATGTAAATCGCAAAAAATATAATCTGAGTTACTATGTAAAACTTGCTCAGGAATTAAAAAATACCGGTGCACATATTATTGCTATAAAAGATATGGCTGGTTTACTGAAACCTTATGCCGCAGATATTTTGATTCGCGAGTTAAAAGAAAAAACGGACTTACCCATTCATTTGCATACGCATGATACCTCATCCGTACAGTCGGCGACTTATTTAAAAGCAATTGAAGCCGGAGTGGATGTGGTGGATGTGGCGCTATCCTCCTTGTCGGGTTTCACATCCCAACCTGGTTTTAATTCCATGGTGGCAATTCTACAATCCCATCCAAGAGAGAATGTACTTGATCTGGAGACCTTAAATTCCTTATCAAATTATTTTGAAGCGGTACGGGAAGTTTATTATCCTTTCGAATGTGGATTGATGTCGGGAACGGCTGAGGTGTATGAGCACGAAATTCCCGGCGGACAATATTCCAATTTAAAACCTCAAGCCGCGTCACTCGGATTAGCCGGTAAATGGGAAGAAATAAAAAAAACATACAGAGAGGTAAGTGATCTTTTTGGGGATGTCATTAAAGTAACTCCATCCTCAAAGGTAGTTGGCGATATGGCGCTTTTTATGGTGGCAAATGGAATGAAGAAACAGGATATTATGGAAAAAGGGAATGATATTTCATTTCCGGAATCAGTCATCAGCTATTTTAAAGGCGAAATCGGTCAACCTTATGGAGGATTTAATACGGAGTTGCAGAAAATTATTCTGAAAGATAAAAAACCGTTTACAGATCTTCCGAATAATCATCTTTCTCCTATTGATTTTGACATGGAATTCACTGATTTCAGAAAAAAATTTGGAGGAAACAAATCACTGTTGATGACTGACTTTCTCAGTTACAAACTATTTCCAAAAGTATTTATGGAATATTATAAAAATTTGAACGAGTACGGGTATGTCAGCTATATTCCATCTGATATTTTTTTTCATGGTATGAAAGAAGGGGAGGATGTAATTATTCCTATTGCTCCCGGAAAAAGCATCATTATACGGTATGTTTCCATGGGTGCGCCCGATGACCACGGAGTCAGAGAAGTATTTTTTAAATTAAACGGTCAAAACCGTAGCATTTCTGTGTTGGACAAATCTGTAAAAGTGGAAAAGAAGGAACATCCTAAAGCAATACTTCCCCAGCATATTGGAGCGCCATTGCCAGGATTATTATCAAAAATTCTTGTAAAAAAGGGTGACACTATTAAGAAAAATCAACCCTTGATGATTATCGAAGCCATGAAAATGGAAACCACAGTTACTTCTGTCAGGGAGGGAAAAATTACTGAAATTATTTTGAATGAAGGAACAGTGGTGGATTCAAATGATTTGGTGTTGGTGGTGGAGGGGTGAGGTCACAAGAGCAAAGACCTCACCCCAGCCCCTCTCCAAAAAAATGGAGAGGGGTGAAAGATTTTTTATGTGAAATTTTTAGATTGTGATAGAATATTGTGCTATTCAGTTTTACATTTTTACATCATACATTTTGCGTTTTACATTTTACATTTTTTCTTTCCTGTTTTACATTCTACATTCTTCCGCCCAGCAATCCAATAATTCCGGCGAGTATAACCGAACTACCGACTCACTGCTTTCTCTGCTTAAATCTTACAGAAACGACACCAATAAAGTAAAACATCTACATCAATTAAGTAATGAATATAGACAAATGGGTAAGTATGATGATGGATTGAAGTATGGCAAATCTGCTCTGGAACTGGCAAAACGCCTGCAATTTAAAAATGGAATGGCTTTTTCTTATCATATCATCGGAATTAATTACCATAATAAAGGTGACTTTGAGAATGCACTGGAAAATTATGATAAGTCATTAAAAATTAAAGAAGAACTCGGCGACAAAAGAGGAATGGCAATTTCTTACAATAACATCGGAATTGTTCATGCCAATAAAGGGGATTACGACAAAGCATTGGAATTTTATATGAGGGCATTATCAATAAGAGAAGAAATCGGAGTGGAACATCCTAATGATGTCGGGAACAAAAAAGGGATGGCTACTTCTTACAACAACATCGGTCTTTTTCATGCCGATAAAGGCAATTATGAAAAAGCATTGGAATTTTATTTTAAATCATTGAAAATAATGGAAGAACTCGGGGACAAAAATGGGATGGCAAATTCATATAACAACATTGGTCTTATTCATTCCAACAAAGGCGATTATGAGAAAGCATTGGAATTTTATCTGAAGGATTTAAAAATCACAGAAGAACTCGGTGGCAAAAACGGAATGGCTTCAACTTACAATAACATAGGCATTATTTACATGAACAAAGACGATTATGAGAAAGCGTTGGAATTTTATTTGAAGGCGTTAAAAATCACAGAGGAATCCGGGGACAAAAATGCAATTGCTTATACTTACAACAACATTGGTGTAATTCATGCCAATAAAGGCGATTATGAGAAAGCATTGGAATTTTATTTGAATTCATTGAAAATAAGAGAAGAAATCGGGGAAAAAAAGGGAATAGCTGATTCTTACATCAACATCGGTCTTTTGTATAGTAAGGAAGTCCAAATTGAGCGTCCCCTAAATAAATTTCCGGAGGCAAGAATATATTTAAACAAGGGCTTGCAACTATCTATAGAAATCGGAATAAAAGATTTTTTAAAAGATGTTTATGAAGGATTATCTGATTTAGATAGCATGCTCGGTAACTACAAGAGCGCTTATATATACCATCAGTTACATGCACTCTATAAAGATAGCTTGTTTAACGAAGAAACCACCAAGCAAATCGCCGATATGCAGACAAGGTATGAAGCGGATAAAAAAGAAAAAGAGAACAGCATTTTACGCAAGAACAAGGAAATACGCATCTTAGAAGGAAAGCAAAAAGAGGAACAGGAACGGCTCTTCCAGGAAAAAATAGAAAGACGAAACCGTTTGCAATATTCAGCCATCGTTCTTGGGTTGTTTGTGCTCTTTCTGGGTATATTTCTTTTTGCAAAACGATATGGAAAATTTACGGATGGTAGGGACACACCATGGCGTGTCTCTACAATTAATGCATCACTATTTATTGCATTTTTGATTTTTTTTGAATTTATCACTGTTCTCATTGACCCGTTCATTGAAAAATTTACCGGAGGCGAACCCATGTTCAAGCTCCTGCTCAACGCTGTGCTCGCCACTATTATTTTTCCCATTCACCACTACCTTGAAAAGAAACTCTCAGGCGCGTTTATTCCTGGCGGTGGGCATAATAGTGGTGTTGGGAAATATCTTGGTGCTTTTGTTTTGGTGTATTTCATAGATTTTTCCCACCCTATAGTGAATAATTTTCCGCAGATTGCAAAGATTAACGCAGATAAAAAAACAATTAATCAGCGTAAATCTGCGTTATCTGCTGGAAACAATTGCTTTTCTGCATCTTGTTTCGCTCAAACCCCAACCTTTGACTCACTTTCCCGCTTGCTGAACAAAACCCAAAAAAGCCGGAGTGACACTGCCCGCATCAATACCCTGAACGCCCTTGCTTACGAATTGCAATCCACCAATCCCGATACCGCCCTTATCCTCTATAATCAGGCATTGGAAATTGCACAAGGTATTGCAAGCCCTACAATCAGATTAAAAGAGACCGCTACCGCTTACTACAACATTGGAATTATTTGCAAAAATAAAGGCAATTATGAGAAAGCATTGGATTATTATTTGAAGGCATTATCAATAAAAGAAGAAATAGGGGACAAAAAAGGAATGGCTGAATCTTATATCAACATTGGTATTATTCACACAGATAAAGGAAATTATGAGAAAGCATTGGATTCTTATTTGAAGGCATTATCAATAAAAAAAGAAATAGGGGATAAAAACGGAATGGCTGTTTCTTTCCATAACATTGGCGTTATTCACCATAATAAAGGTGATTTTGAGAAAGCATTGGAATTTTATTTGAAGTCATTATCAATAAAAGAAGAAATTGGTGACAAGAACGGAATGGCTAATTCTTATAATAACATTGGTCTCTTAAATACTAACTTAAAAAAATTTGCAGAGGCAAGAAAATATTTGAAAAAGAGCTTGCAACTATCCAAAGAAATCGGAACAAAAGAATGGACAAGAAATGCTTATTCGGGCTTATCCCAATTAGACAGCACGCTCGGCAACTGGAAATCTGCTTACCAATACCATAAATTATATTCAGTTTATAATGACAGTATATTGAACGAAGAAACCACTAAACAAATCGCCGATATGCAAACTAGATACGAAACCGATAAAAAGGAAAAAGAAAATCAATTATTAAGAAAAGAAGAACAATTGATTGAACTGCAAAAAAAACGTGCCGTCGAAGAAGCACGGATAAATGCAGAGAAAATAAGCAAACGAAACCAGTTGCAATATACCTTTATAGCAATTGTGCTTTTCATACTCGGCATGTCGCTTGGTGTCTTTAAGCGCTTTAAGGTACCAGCCAAGGTGATGGTAGTGGCAGTATTTGTGGTGTTTATGTTATTCTTTGAATTTACCTTAGTCCTTACCGACCCTGTAATTGATTATGTGACGGGAGGCGCGCCATTGTTGAAATTGATGTTCAACTCTGTCATTGCGGGGGTGTTGTTTTTTCTGCATCGGAAGAGTGAGAAGTGGGTGTTGAGGAAGGGAGGGGAAAATAGAAATTAGAAAATGGAAATTGGAAGATACAATTCTGTTTTATCAATTTTACAAGATTAAAAAGCCGTAACAACACAGAATAAAAAAAATTCTCACGCAAAGTCGCAAAGTACGCAAAGAAAAAAAATCATTAATGATTTTTTTTCTTTGCGTACTTAATACTTTGTGCACTTTGCGCCTTTGCGTGACATATTTAAAGCGAAAATTAATATATACCTGAGTAGAGCATTATAAAAGTAGAAATTGGAAAATGGAATTTAGGAGTTACAATCCCATTTTAACAAATTAGAATCTTCAAAAAACCTTAAAAAAATCTTGTGGTTATACTGAGCCCAAACACTCCAATACCCTAATACCCCCGACACTCCGTTACTCCATAACTCCGGTACCCCTATACCCAAACACTCCGATACTCCGGTACTTCGATACTCCGAAACCCCGGCACACCCAAACCCCGATACTTTTTTATCGCGTTTATGTATAATTAAGAAAATTTCACGTAAGTTTGCACTTCTTTTCAACAAAATTAATCGGACAAACCATTATGGAACTCACTATCGGCTCAATCGCACCCGACTTTAAACTTTATGATACGGAGAAGAATCTTGTTTCGCTCTCTGATTATAAAGGAAAAAATGTTGTACTCCTGTTTTTCCCACTCGCATTTTCAGGAGTATGCACTAAAGAGCTTTGCTCCGTAAGAGATGATTTTTCATCTTACGGAAATCTGAACGCAGAAATACTTGGAATTTCAATAGATTCTTTATTCACATTAGGAAAATTTAAACAAGCAGAAAACCTTGGCTTCAAATTACTTTCCGATTTTAATGCCGATGTTATTACTTCGTATGGGGTAAAATTTGATGTTTTCCCTTCGTTTCAATATAAAAATGTAGCCAAACGGGCGGCTTTTGTGATAGGACCCGATGGAAAAATAAAACATAAAGAAATTATGCCAACTCCCGGAGAAGTCCCAAGTTTTGATGCGATTAAAGAATGTCTGGGAGTATTAGTAGCACAATGACTTTTTACCAGTTATCATTAACCATTAATCATTTAACCATTCAACCATTTATCCATTCAACCATTTAACCATTTTCTAATTTATGCAGTGGTTCGCAATCATATTGATATTAAGCGTAGGATTAATTTTATTAGTTGTAGAATTATTTTTTATTCCCGGAACTACTATTGTTGGAGTTTTTGGATCTGTGTTATTGATTGGAGGAATTTATCTTACCTATCACCTTTTTGGTAAGATGACAGGTCACATTGTTTTAGGTTCAACGGTTTTATTATCCACAGGGGCTTTATTATTAAGTTTAAGGGCAAAAACCTGGAAGTACTTTACTAACGAACAACAAATTACAGGAAAAGTAAACGTAGAAAATCTTGAAAATTTAAGCGTAGGAACTAAAGGAATATCTTTGTCAGCTTTAAAACCTTATGGAATGGCACAGTTTGGAGAGCAAACACTGGAGGTAAGTTCTGAAAATGGTTTGATAAATCCTGATACAGAAATTGTTATTGTTAATATTTCTAATAATAAAGTGTCAGTAAGAAAACACAGTAAGGGTTGATACTGGAAAAAATAGAAAACATCAAATATTTCAATTTTTAACATTTGTATTTTTGACTTGGCTTTTCAATGAATGAAAGTTGTTTATCAATAAAATATACAAACCATGCAATCGAATTTATGGCAAAACGAGGAATTACGGAAGAAGAAGTTGAATTTAGTATTCTTAAAGGAGAAACCATAGAATCATATCCCGAAGATAAACCTTTTCCTAGTAAACTTATACTTACTTTTGTAAATGGAAGACCAATTCATATTGTACTAGCCAGGGATGAAAAGTCAAAAAAATGTTTTGTAGTTACAGCTTATGAGCCAACACTTGATAAATTTGAATTAAATTATAAAACAAGAAAAAGACGTCTATGACCTGTTTAATTTGTAAATCGGGTACTTATAAAGCCGGAAAAGTCACTGTGAAATTAGAGCGTGGTTCTTCTATTGTACTTATAAAAGAAACACCAGCTGAAGTTTGTGACACTTGCGGTAATTACTTACTTGACCAGAAAACAACAAGAGCAGTTTTAAAACATGCAAAAAATAGTTTTAAAAGTGGTGCTGAATTAGAAGTAAGCAAAATGATCTTAGCATGATTTGTTTACAAAAACTAATGACTAATGACCAATAATCAATAATCAATAATAAATAACCAATAACCAATAACCAATAAATCACATGGAACCACTACTATTACTCGGCGCAATCATCGGAATTCTGATTCTTGTTTTCACACTATTCTATTTTGTACCAATAGGATTATGGATAACGGCAATTTTTGCTAATGTCAAAGTCAGCATTCTTGACCTCATTGGGATGAGGATAAGAAAAGTACCCCCTTCCATCATTGTAAACGCACTCATAACAGCCAATAAGGCGGGATTAAACCTAACTTTAACGGCAATTGAGACGCACTACCTCGCAGGGGGTGATGTTAATAATGTTATAAAAGCGCTTATCTCTGCAGATAAGGCAAACATTCCTTTGGATTTCAAAGCCGCAACCGCCATTAATCTTGCCGGAAGAGATGTATTTGAAGCGGTTCAATTAACTGTAAATCCCCGTGTCATTAATACACCCAAAGTAACAGCGGTAGCAAAAAACGGAATACAGTTAATTTGTGAAGCAAGGGTTACAGTTCGTGCTAATATTGGGAGATTGGTGGGTGGTGCGGGAGAACAAACCATTCTTGCAAGGGTAGGTGAAGGGATTGTAACATCTATTGGCTCTGCCACTGACCATAAACACGTTCTGGAAAATCCTGATTCAATTTCAAAAGTGGTCCTTGCAAAGGGGTTGGATTCGGGAACCGCCTTTGAAATATTATCTATTGATATAGCCGATATTGATATTGGTAAAAATATCGGAGCACAGCTTCAAACCGATCAGGCAGAAGCTGATCTTAAAGTAGCCCGTGCAAAAGCGGAAGAACGTCGTGCTATGGCAGTTGCTTCCGAGCAGGAGCAGAAAGCCGCCGCACAGGAAGCCCGTGTGAAAGTGATCCTCGCCGAAGCTGAAATTCCCAAAGCAATTTCTACGGCTTTTATTTCCGGTAATCTCGGTGTAATGGACTATTACAAAATGAAAAACATTCAGTCAGACACACACATGCGTGATTCCATTGGAGGAACGGAAAAAACGGAAGGGGAGAAGGCGGAATAGGGGAGGGGAATGTTTTTGAGCAAGGAGTAACGATTTTTGATTATAGAAGTGAAAAACATGGTGTTTTTGTAAATTAAATTTGATACCGGTAGCTCTAATTTACATTGTATTTTGGAGTTATATACGCTAGATTTATCAATTTCCTTTCACACCGGCTCTTTCACCGCTTTGATAAATATATCATTCAAATGTGGAATGGCTTCTCTGAAAGAATGGATAGTGGCATTGAGTAAAAGTGATTGCAGGAACTGATTCGATGATTGCGGAGGTTTAATTTTTACTTCCATGGAAAAAAAACCCGGCTCGGTTTCCTTATGATTGATCACTTCAAATCCGTTGCTAATAATGTCCAACGAGTTCAAACTTTCATATTCAACCTGATAGGTGTGGGTTCTGAAGTCCTTTTTAATCTGACGTACTTCTCCTTCAAGAATTTTTTTTGATTTATTAATCAATACAATCCGTTCACAAATTTCCTCTACACTTTCCATTCTGTGTGTGGAAAGGATAATAGTGGCGCCCTCATTTTTTAAACGCATAATTTCACTCATGATTAATTGAGTATTAACCGGGTCAAAACCGGTAAATGGCTCATCTAAGATAATGAGGTTTGGCTTATGAACTACAGTAGCAATGAATTGGATTTTCTGTTGCATCCCTTTTGATAAGTCCTCAATTTTTTTATCCCACCAACTTTTTATTTCAAGCCGTTCAAACCAGAATTTCACCTCTTTTACTGCATTGGAATATTCCATATCTTTCAACTGAGCGAGATAAAGAAGCAATTCACCCACTTTCATTTTTTTGTATAAACCTCTTTCTTCCGGTAAGTAACCGATTTGTGAAATCTGTTTACGGTTTAACTTTTCACCGTTAAACACGATCTCACCCGAATCAGCGCCGGTAATCTGATTTATTATACGGATCAATGTGGTCTTTCCCGCCCCGTTTGGACCCAATAACCCAAAAACACACCGGCTGGGTATTTCGAAACTTACATCATTCAAAGCAGTTGTGCTTTGAAATTGTTTACTTACATGTTGGATGGAGAGCATGATTTAAAAGAGTTTATTGAATTACAATTTCACGCGTGGTAATTATTTTTTGAGCCGCATCTAAAATTTGAATGTGATAAATGCCCCTGGAAGTCCATTTTGTTAAATCAATCTCATACAATGGCTGATTTGAAAAAGTTGTAAATATCACCTGGCTTAATGGATTTGTAATGATTATTTTATAATCGCTTATCAAAGAAAAATTACCCGTATTTATATATAATACTGTTGTTGCCGGATTTGGAAAAATTTTAATTGTATTAAAAAAATTATCAGGTTTGTATTCTGCCAGCAGAAATTTAATAAATAATGTATCGGTAATAGAAATATGCACAGTGTCATATAGTATATATCTGGCTGTGTCATTAATAATAATATTGGTTGTATCAAATATTGTTATAAAGGACGAATCAGTTACAGTAATAAAAAGAGTATCATATACAACAAATCGGGTGGTATCATTAATCAATAGGTGAGTAGTATCGTAAATCGTTTGATATAGAGTATCAGTTATCACATAATTAACTGTATCAACTATCTGAATGTGTGTTGTATCATTAATTAAAATGTGAGTTGTATCGTAAACGGTTTCATAAGTAGTATCTTTAATAATATAATGAATAGTATCTGTAATCTGAATCCGTATAGTATCATAACTTGTATGATAAATGGTATCAGATACAAAAGCTGAATCCTGTCCGGATGGAAGATTTAAAATGTCATTTATGTAAATACTTAATGTTTTGTACATTCTGAAAATACCTAAGTCATTCAAATGGACTCCGTCAACCGTTCCTTCATGATCTTTCCCTATGATATTTTCACTGGAAATGTAATACAAATGAGTATAGGTTTTGCTCAATTGGTCAAAAACATCTCTCAGGGTTTGATTTTGTTGTCGAATATAATCCAAACTATTGATTGTGGATGATGTTTTGTAAAATGAGTTTTCACGCACGATACTTTCCATGAAAATTATAGGTAAAGTGTCGTTTATTGATTTTACATATTCAACTAATAAGGGCAAATTTTTTAAAATAGTATCGGGAGGGGAGTTGGGTGTGCAATCTAAAAACAATAAAGAAGGATTTGCTGTCATAAAATATTTCGCAATTTCCGTTTCAAAAAATCCATTTCCAGAAAAACCTAAATTTATTATTTCTTTGTTTAGTTCTCTTGCAAGTAAACCACAATAAGTCATTCCGGGTCTGGAAGCCGATGCCCCCTGGGTAATGCTTGTTCCATAAAAAATAATGGGATTGATTGTGTCTATAATAGTTTCAGTTGATTTAGAAATAGTAGCAGAGACATCTATTCCTATTTCAAGGTTAGTAATTTCATCATACAGAGGCAGGTTCAATAAAAATTCTCTTTCTTCCGAAGTCATGTTGCTGATTATTACAGTATCATTATCCTTTTTACCTGATGGCAGAGCAACACCGGCATACTGCCATTTATTATTCTGGTACGAATACAAATCAAACCCTTTTACCGCCGTGGGTGCCATAAAAGCATAATAGGAATTGCGTAATAAACTCCACTTAATTCTTAGGATGCTTGAATTTGTTTTAAAGCGAATTCCAAGCCCGGTAGAAAATTTTGATAAATTATAAATCGCAGTCCTCGTAGTATAGAAGGAACTATCCGGTAAACGATTAAATCCTGTACAGTTTGGTAGTTGCCCGATTATATCAAATGTATCTGCCTTAACATATCTAATTGACTGCGAAAAACAGAAATTAATGGATGCAATATTAAGTAGTAAAAATATTTTAAAAGTATTTTTCATTTATCCATAAAATAAATTTGAAAGCATTAAAAAATCTGCGTATCATAAGATGATTGCCTTAGACATATACAAAACCACAATTTATTACATGTTAACGATGTTTAAATTCCAAATTTATTAGTATTTCTGAGTTCCTTTTTATATATTTTCCTGTAGATCCGGTTTCCTTTATTTCCTTACAGGCAGGTTCCGGTTAATAAACATTTGTAAATCCTGATTTTTGCTATGTTTCATATCGCCCGGAGTGCCATCAAAAGCAATTCTACCCCTTTCAAGAAAAATTACCCTGTTAGCTATTTTTTCTACGGTAACTATATCGTGAGTAATAATAATGGAAGTCACCTTTTCATTACGGGATGAAATACTCGCAATCAGATTATCAATGTTGTCGGAGTTGACAGGATCAAGTCCGGTAGTGGGCTCGTCATAAATGATATATCGTGGATTCGTAATAAGCGCTCTTGCTACTGCCACTCTTTTTCGCATTCCACCGCTTAACTCGTCGGGATATTTGTTTTCTATATTGTTCAATCCGACTTTAGCCAGCGTGCTGGTGACATGCTCCGAAATTTCTTTTGGCTTCATCTTACCTTCTTCATAAAGCGCAATCCCCACGTTCTCCAGTATGGTAAGAGAGTCAAACAATGCGCTTCCCTGGAAAACATACCCGAAATTTACCCTGACCTTATCCCAATCATTTTCAGAAAATTCTTTTGTATTTAATCCATCAATAAATATTTCTCCATCGTCCTTTTCAAGAAGACCGATAATTAGCTTGACAAGAACAGATTTTCCTGTACCGCTTTTTCCGATGACACATAATCGTTCACCATCATATATATCTAAATCAATGTCATCAATAACGACATTAGTTCCAAAGGATTTTCTTAAATTTCTGATTGAAATCATATAAATTTTGAATGTGTTTTAAGCCAACGATCCGGAATATCCCCACTCATGGTTGCCAGATAATCCTGGTAAGTGCAAGGTACAATTGAAGAACGCTGGTATATAAATTTTTCCTGCGGAAAAGGAACTTCCATCCACCAACGGTCTGTAAGGGTACTTTTATAAAATATTATTGCATGTGGATTTTGTTTTAGTGTCACAGTGAATTTTACAAATTGATTGGAATGAAAATCCCGGTCATGCTTGCGATGATAAAAACCTTCCATAAAATACCAAATCATGGTTGCAACAATGTTCGCGCTTTGCATCCGGTTGTCAAGGTCAGGATTATATTCATAAATTCCAAAAGAGGAAACTTTATCACTCATCCCTGAATACCAGCTTATCTGACACGCTTCTTCGCCACTTAATCCGAAAGAGTGTGAATGAAAACATCCCGGCGAATCGGAAATACGCAGGGATGACAAATCCACACTCACCATATCTGAAAATCGTATTAATGGCTCACAATTTTCTATATTCTTTTTTAAATCGCCAATTCGGATAAAATCAAATTTAAGTTTTTCCATCATGTCTATTTCTTTCTGAGTCACCAGAAATGATTGAAATCCCAGATGTGAATAATTAAACAAATAATTTGGGTCATGCAAAAATAAGCGATGCAAATGCATCTTGTTCATTCCTTTAGTTTCGTCCTCACCCAAATCAAAAGAAGAATCAACATTTACAACCGTAATCTGGTGACCTAATTGCTGGTATACACGGTATTGTGCATAAGTGATATCATGACTTCCGCCGATTAAAACAGGAATTATGTTATTCTTTATTAACTGAAAGCATGCCTCCTGAACTCTGGTAAATGTATTTTCAAGAGTTTCGCCGGTTCTTAAATTTCCAAGGTCAGCAATCCGGTAAGGCACATTGCTTCTTTTTAGATTGTAAAGCATCTGTCTTATAAAATCGGGTCCTTTGGAACAGGATTTATTTTCATTGGAACCACGCGCTTCTTCTATTCCGAAAATAGCTATATTTGTTTGCGAAAGATCCGGAAAAACATCAAGGTATTTATTAAGAACATGGTACAAAGTATCAGGAGATTCTTTTCCTGCGAGTAAAACCTGCTGGTTTTCGATGGGTTCAAAAAGATGGGATATTTCCATTTTATCAGCGTGGTTTCAAAGATATGGATTTTTTTAGGAATTTAACCATTTAACCATATAACCATTTAACCAAATAACTATTAAACCATGATTCTCATAACCGGCGGAACCGGCCTCGTAGGCACATTCCTCATCCGAAAATTATTGGAAGGGAATGAAAAAATCAGAGCACTGAAACGGAAGGATTCTGTCCTGCCTTCTTTTGATAATTCAAAGGGTTTATTGGAATGGGTGGAAGGGGATATTCTGGATCTGGGTTTTCTTTCGTCTGTATTTGATAGCGTTGAAAAAGTTTATCATTCAGCGGCTGTGGTAGGATTCCTGCCTTCACAAAGAAAAGATATGTACAAGGTAAATATAGGAGGAACAGCAAATATTGTTAATTTATGTCTTGAGAAAAATAGTAGAAAACTTTGCCATGTCAGCTCTGTTGCCGCCATTAACCATTCTTTAAATGGTCTGAATCTGGATGAAAATTCCAGTTGGACTGACTCTTCGCAGGAATCACCGTATGCTATTTCTAAATACCTCTCGGAATTAGAGGTTTGGAGGGGTATTGCAGAAGGATTAAAGGCAGTTATCGTAAACCCATCCTTTATTTTAGGTCCGGGTAATGGGGGTAGAAGCAGTACCAGAATTTTTAATTATATATGGGATAAGAAACCTTATTATACAAATGGAGGCACCGGCTTTGTAGATGTGCGTGATGTGGTGGATTCCATGTTGATTTTAATGGAGAGTGACACTGCTTCCAAACGGTATATTGTTAATGGCACAAATGCGACCTTTAAAGAATTATTCGACATAATTGCATTAAATTTTAATCTGCCAAAACCTTCCATTAGGGTTAGCCCGTTTTTTTCATCTATCGCATGGCGGGTAGAATGGTTGAGGAGTTTATTAACCGGAAAGGAACCATTTATAACCCGTACATCCGCCTATATTGCGCAGAAGAAAAGGTTTTTCAGTAATGAAAACTTTTGCAGGGATTTTGATTTCAGATTCAGGGATTTGAGCGAGACAGTGGAATGGGCGTGCCGGGAGCTTCAGCCAATACTTTCTTAAACCAGGTAATCTGCCGTTTTGCATACCTTCTTGTATTTCTTTTTATCATTTCTGTTGCTGTCACTAAAGAAATTTCTTTATCAAAATATCTGAATAATTCCTGGTAGCCAACTGTTTGTAAAGGTGTGAGATGGCGAAAAGGTAAAAGATTTTCTACTTCTTTTACCAAGCCATTTTCCAACATTCTGTCAACCCGTTGATTTATTCTGTCATAAAGCTCAACCCGTGGAGGGTTGAGAAATAAATAGCGGACTTGAAAATCCCTTTTGGTTGTTTTCTTATTCTTAAAAGTGGAGAACGGTTTTCCGGTCAGGATAGAAACTTCCAGCGCCCTTATGACTCTTCTTGGATTATTAATATCTATATTTTTTACAGTGGTTGAGTCCAGTTCGTTCAACATGGAAATCAATTTTTCTTTTTTTCCTTTTTCCCATAACTCAGCAAGTTGTTTCCGGAGATTTTCATCAGCCGGAGGCATTTTGTCTAACCCTTCGCAAACCGCTTTTATGAAAAGACCTGAACCACCGCAAAGGATGGCAGTGTCACTCTTTTCAAAAATTTTATTTATTTTATCCAACGCATCTTTTTCGTAATCGGAAATTGTATAATTCTGATGAATGGAAAGAAAATCCACCAGGTGGCATTTTATTCCCTGCAATTCATCGTTAGTTGGTTTAGCGGTCCCGATTGACATTTCTTTATAGAATTGTCTCGAGTCAGCAGATACGATTTCAGTAGTTAATTTTTTAGCTTGTTCGACGGCTAGGTCTGTTTTACCGCAGCAAGTGGGTCCGCAGATGACGAGAAGGGTTTTGGTGGGGGTATTCATTTTTTTCACGAAATCCTGCTCCAATTCATTGTATTCATCTTTTTCTGAGCAATTATCTGCTGACGAATACATGCATGTTCCGGTAATTCCAGCTTAGGATCATTTTGAAGTATTTGCTGTGCCACTTTGCGCGCCTCCTGCAAAATGATGGCATCCTGCGCTAAATCGCTGATTAATAAATCTCCCATCGTTCCGCTTTGCATGGTTCCGGTGACATCCCCGGGTCCTCTCATCCGCAAGTCCTCATCGGCTATTTTAAATCCATCGGTAGTGGATGTCAGAATTTCCATCCGCTCACGCCCCTCTTTTGAAAGCTTGTTACCGCTAAGCATTATGCAATATGATTTCGAAGATCCCCTCCCTACGCGCCCCCTCAATTGATGAAGTTGCGTAAGCCCGAATCGCTCTGCGCTCTCTATCAGCATGATCGTAGCGTTAGGTACATCTACTCCAACCTCAATTACGTTAGTAGCGACCATTATTTTGCTTTCTCCTTTCACAAACAAGCTCATCTGAAAATCTTTTTCCTGTGATTTTAACCTTCCATGCACAACGGAGATTGGAATATTTTTAAAATATACTTTTACCATTTCAACCCCTTCGGTAAGATGTTTGTAATCCAATGTCTCAGATTCTTCAATCAACGGATATACTATATAACACTGATGACCATTCCGCAATTCTTCGTGAATGAAGTTATAAATGGCATTCCGGCTGGTTTCATGACGGTGGGATGTGATAATCGGCTTGCGTCCTTTTGGCATTTCATTAATCACAGAGCAATCAAGGTCTCCGTAAAGTGTCATTGCCAGAGTTCTGGGAATCGGAGTGGCAGTCATAACAAGTACATGTGGGGGAGGATTGTTTTTTTTCCATAACAAACTTCGCTGTGCCACTCCAAAACGATGTTGCTCGTCTATTATGCATAAACCGAGATTTTTAAATGATACCTTGTCTTCTATTAATGCATGCGTACCTATGAGAATGTCTATTTCTCCTACGGACAGCAAATCAACAATTTTTTGTTTTGTTTTTTTGGGAGTAGAACCGGTTAACAGATGTATCCTTACTCCGATTTTTTCTGAGTAATAACGCAATGTGTAAAAATGTTGAAAAGCCAATGTTTCGGTGGGCGCCATTAAACATGCCTGAGCGTTATTATCCACTGCCATCAGCATAATCAGAAATGCCACCATGGTTTTGCCTGAACCAACATCTCCCTGAAGTAACCGGTTCATTTGCTTCCCACTGCTTAGATCTTCCCGAATTTCATGGATTACTTTTTTTTGTGCATTGGTTAGTTCAAAGGGACGATGTTTGTCATAAAATTCCATGAATCTGGGTTTCAGATTTTTAAAAACCTGCCCGGAATATTCTCTTTTATTTTTGAGATTCTCTCCAAGAACTTTTAGTTGGACATATAATAATTCTTCAAATTTCAACCTGCGGCGCGATTCATCAATTTCTGTTTTATTGATTGGAAAATGTATTTTTTTTATAGCCGTCTTTTTATCGTACAACCTGTACGATTTTATTAAATACTCCGGCAATGTTTCCTGGAGTTCCTTTTCGGCTTGTTCCAGCAATAGTTTAATATAGCGGGAGAGAGTTTTACTGTCTAAATATTTTTCCTTCAGTTTTTCAGTGCTGTGATAGACCGGCTCCCAACCGGTAGGAATTTTAGTATCAGAGAGTAATGGAAGAATTTCAGGATGAATCATGGAAAAATCACCTTTAAATAGAGAGGGCTTTCCATACACAATAAATTTTTCAGCCGATTGCAATTTTGGAAAAATCCATTTTATTCCGGCAAACCAGATTAACTCCAGATAATCTTTCCCATCTGTAAATGTAGCCACTAATCTTGGTTTCCCACCCGTATTTACTGTATCAAGCCGCAGAATAGTTCCGGAAATCTGATAGTAATTTTCTTCGCTGACAATATCCCGGATTTTATTATACTGGCTTCTATCCTGATAACGGAAAGGATAATGTTGAATTAAATCGGCAAATGTAAAAATGTGTAATTCTTTTTTTAGCATTTCGCCTCTTTTGGGACCAATTCCTTTAAGATATTCAATGTTGGTTTGAAAAAAGGGGAGCATGGGGCAGAAATATTTTTTTGCAAGGCAAAATTAATTAAATTAACTGAGTATATTTACACTTTAGTTTTATTTGAAACAGAAAAAGCACTTATTCAATCAGTTTCTGATAATTTGATGATTTACTGTGTTGTTTAGTCCCGTTAGGGACTATATATTGGTAGAAAAAAATTTCACGCATTTTTTAAGTCCCGTAGGGACGAAATATATTTCGTCCCTACGGGACTTTTTAAATATCTGATTCATATTTCTACCGATAGTAAGTGCCTACGGCACTGTAATTTAATTTTTCAACTTTCAAAAAGGTAAAATGTCAAAAAAAAAATACATATATATTTTATCAATCCTAATTTGTTTTGGATTTCTATTCTTTTATTCCCTGCCGGAAAGGTTATTCAACGACCCTTTCTCTATTGTCTTAAAAGACAGAAATAACAAATTACTGGGAGTACAGCTTGCGAAAGACCATCAATGGAGATTCCCCACCCCCGACAGCATTCCCCAAAAATTCAGGAAATGTATTATTTATTTTGAAGACAAACGGTTTTATTCTCATTACGGAGTTGATCCTTATGCCCTTTTGCGCGCCGCTTGGTTAAATCTTATAAATTTTAAAAAGGTGAGCGGAGCCAGCACTATATCCATGCAATTAGTGCGATTATCACGAAAAGGAAAACCGAGAACTTTGTTTGAGAAAACGATAGAAATCATTTTGGCATTTCGGATTGAATTATCATTTTCCAAAAATCAAATTCTGAATGAGTATCTGACGTATGCCCCTTTTGGAGGAAATACTGTCGGGCTGGAAACAGCGGCATGGAGATATTTTGGCAGGGATGCTGGGCATTTATCATGGGCTGAATCAGCCGCTCTCGCTGTACTACCAAATAGTCCTTCACTGATTCGCCCGGGGAAAAACCGGAAGTTATATTTAGCAAAACGTGACCGGTTGTTAAAAAAATTATTTTCTAACGGTGACATTGATTCATTGACCTATTTTCTTTCGTTACAGGAATTGTTGCCGGAAGCGCCCTTGAGTTTCCCGGTACCGGCGCCTCATCTCATGCAAAACATTGTCACTGGGAAATTAGCGCCACCCGATGGAATGTACAAACAAGTTCGCTCTACGATAATTATAGAAACACAAGATATGCTTTCAGAAGTATTGAACAAACATCGTAAAATTCTGAATGGAAATCAGATTCACAATCTCGCCGGATTGATTTTAGATACAAAAACAGGGGAAGTGCTTGCTTATGTCGGTAACGTGAAATGTGACAGCGCCGAACATTCCCCGGAAGTGGATATTATTCAGGCACCGAGAAGTTCAGGAAGCATTTTAAAGCCATTTTTGTACGCATCTGCTTTATCGGATGGAGAAATTTTACCAGGGATGTTGATTCCGGATATTCCCGTGCATCTGGGAGGATTTTCACCCAAAAATTTTGATATGGAATTTTCAGGAGTTGTTCCTGCATGGAAAGCATTATCCCGTTCGCTGAATGTGCCTTCCGTTTTATTGTTAAAAAAATATGGAATGGAAAAATTTTATCATCAATTACAAACTATTGGAATGACCACTTTAAATAATAGTCCATCGCATTATGGATTGTCTCTGATTCTGGGAGGAGCCGAGGCAACACTTTGGGATTTGGCTGGGATGTACAGGGGGTTGGGAGGATTATTGTTAGAAAAGGAGGGTAGGGGAGAAGTTGGGAATGTAAGTACTGAGCGAAAGCAAAGTGTGAAAGAGTGGGAGAATGGAATTTCTGAAATGTTTTTTAAGCCGGTAATTTTTTATGAGAGCAATAAACGAGCAGGGGCTCTGTTTAAAAACTCTAAAAAAAATTTTTATCAGGTTTCACCCGGAGCGGCATGGCTAACGTTACAGGCATTGGTGGAGGTAGGGCGACCCGACGAAGAATTGTACTGGAAAGATTTCTCATCGTCAAAAAAAATCGCATGGAAGACAGGAACCAGTTTCGGTTTCCGGGATGCATGGGCTATTGGCTTTGATAAAAAGTATGTTGTTGCCATCTGGGTTGGAAATGCCGATGGAGAGGGGAGACCCGGATTAACCGGAATCTCCTGCGCCGCCCCTGTTTTATTTGAGGTCTTTTCTCATTTACCTTCGCATGAATGGATCACTCGTCCAAAAAATGACCTTATCCGGATTCCTGTATGTTCCAAAAGTGGTTTTCGTTTGGGAACGTATTGTGAAAATGCAGATTCTATTTGGACAACCAAAACTGCACTCAATACTCCTGTATGCCCGTATCATACCCTTATTCATATTGATAAAAAAAGCGGGTTGAGAGTAAATAGTTTTTGTGAGGAAATAAGTAATATGGATCATGTTCCCTGGTTTGTGCTTCCTCCCGTTCAGGAATATTTTTACAGACATTCACAAAGCGATTATAAAAGTTTACCCGCTTACCGGAAAGATTGTATGAAAGATGTCTTGGATTCAAAGCGTGCCACTCCTATGGAAATAATTTTCCCTAAAAAAAATGCCACTGTTTATATTCCCATAGAACTCAGCGGAGAAGAAGGGAAAATGGTATTTGAAGTTGCTCACAGTAACAAAATGACACAAATTCACTGGCATCTTGATTCCATGTACGTAGGCACCACGCGGGAATTTCATAAAATGGCGTTACGTCCTGCTGTTGGTAAACATAATCTTACGTTGATAGACGAAAACGGAGAGCGTTTAGAGCAGGGGTTTAGCGTGCTTGGAAAGAGTGAAAGCAAGAGGGTGAGTAAGTGAGAATGCTGAAGAACCTTCAAGGTTTTGTAAGGATTTGAGGCGTTGATAAAACCTTGAAGGTTTGGGTTTGAATGGAAAGTAAGTAACTGAAAATGTACCCGGGCAGGGACTCGAACCCTGAAATCTTGCGATACTACCTCCTGAAGATAGCGCGTCTACCAATTCCGCCACCCGGGTGTTTAATTATACCTCTATACCACTACTCCAGCAACAAATTAACATAAAATTTTTGATACTTTATAAAAATGAGTGGGTAAATTTGGAAATAAAATTATTTTTAATGTAACTACTAGGCATAAATAATAGTTGTCACGCAAAGTCGCAACTTGCTTTTGTGATAACTTTTAAGTTATCTTTGTGGTGTGACAACTGAAAGACAAATCATATTCCACGGACACTACTTTCAGGACTTTTATTTGAAGGTAAGCGATAGCGTGAAAAATAAAATTGGGTATGTATTTCGTATTATCAAAACGGTAGACAGAATTTCAGAGAAATTTCTTAAACACTTAGATGGCACGGACGGACTTTACGAAATCAGAGTTGAAGTTGGCAGCAATACCTATCGCATTTTCTGTTGCTTTGACAAAGGAAATTTGGTTGTACTTTTCAATGCGTTTCATAAGAAAACTCAAAAGACACCGAAACAAGAAATTGAATTAGCGGAAAAACTTAAAAATGAATATTTCACTCTTAAAACAAACAATATGAAAAATAAGGAAGCAATAAGAAACGCTAGAAATTTTGACGAAATATTAAACATCCAATACGGGAAAATTGGAACTAAAAAACGTGACAAGTTTGAGGAGAAAGCGCAGTATTTTGTAATCAGTGAAACACTAAAAGACGCAAGACATGAGGCGAAAATGACACAGGAACAACTTGCAGACAAAGTTGGAACTAAAAAAAGTTACATTTCACGTCTTGAAAATGGTAAATGTGACATACAACTTTCAACACTTTACAGAATTTTTGAAGACGGACTTGGAAGACAAATTAGCTTACTCATTGCGTAGTGATTTAGACGGACGATACGACAGCCGGTAACAACTTAAGCATCGTAGCATCCTTATGACAAGCAATTCAGCCACTGTTACACTGAATTCAACTCTGGACTGAATTTTTTTTCCCCTTAATTATAGAGTTTTTTTCTCTATGGGGATTTCGTTAAAATGATAGAGTGGCTATGTTTATAAAAATGTTTTCAAGAAGTTTCTGAGAGAATTTTTTTTATTTTCTGGATTTTTGACTTCCCTAAAAGCAAAATACTGCCACAGGTTGATTCCAAATGTTTAATTTTCATTCCGGTCTATTTTTTTTCCCTTCCGTTTATCGCTTCTATTACATTCGATTTTTGTGTATTTTTGCTGGTGAAAGGTAGTTTTTAGAGGGAATGACGTTAGTCAGAATAGAAGGTATGAGCTATTCGAGCGTATTATCATTAATGAGCGAAATAGGATTAAAGGGCATTCATAAATTTCCAACGGCAAAACATTTT
>MEPC01000017.1 GCA_001769655.1 Bacteroidetes bacterium RIFCSPLOWO2_12_FULL_37_12
CTCAATAAAGCGAAAAAAATCTATATTTGCAGGGTAATAATGGAGTAGATGAGTGCGTTATCCGGCTACCGAAGGTTTAGTTCAACATAACATTTGCGTAATCGAAGGTATTATCCTGGATACTTACTGCCTTTTGAATACCCAAAAGCACAATATTACATAGAGAATTACCTAAACTAAAACCATGAAAATTAACATCGCTATTTACTCCAAAAAATGGATTGCGATAAAATTTATAATAAAAAGGTTCAAGCAAATGTGGATCTAAAACTGATACATTGTTTCCCGCTACATCTTTACAGGTAAAATTGCAAGAGACGATTCTACTTCCGTTATAATGAGGGTAGTCAAAAAATTTTACGCCTGTAAGGCACCTGTTGAAGGTACTTGAAATGGCTTTGATAATACCACCTCCGAAGTTATTATCGTGGTCATTAGGTATAAAAAATGGTTCAATATCATTAGTAACTGTTAGTTTTGTTTTACCAAGTATTACACCGTTGTAAGCATCTTCAACCTTGGAATTATTTAATAAGATAATTTGTCCCTGATCTGATTGCGAAGAACTGGAGGATTTACCCCAAACCTCAACCCCCTGCCACATCATTGGTACATTTTTCCCATTACAATTGCTAAATTCTATACCGCTTAATTGTGCGGCATTTAATCTTAAAAGCGCTCCTTGTATTGTGCTGCTAATACCTGCTTCAACAATTACTTTTCCCTGAGGTCCAAACGCAATGGTTTTGTTGTTTACAAAGAGTTTTCCTCCTGCTTTAATGGTAAGGGTACCTTTAATATAAATGACACCACCTGTAGAGTTTAAAGTTGACGCATCTTGATTAGAGGAAGTGATTTCCAAATCAATGTAGTTATAAGGGAAATTGTTTAAACAATCATACGTGGGAGAATAATCTCCAGCAGAAGAAATAATATAAATATTTTGTACCTCTTTATAGGAACAGTAACTGTTTGCTACGGTCAAACTTATCTGATAATAACCCGAACCCCAGTAGGTAGAAAAAGTATGTGTTGCAACATTGCCATTATAGGTTGTACTACCTTCTGCATCCATAAAATCCCAGGTATAAGTTACTCCTGTAGCATTAGAAGATGTGTTAGTAAAGTTTACCGGTGTACCTACTATATTATCATATTTATTAAAAGTGAAAGAAGCGGCAGGCGTAGGATTAACCGTGACAGTTAAAGAATGTAAAAAAGTATAACCAGTTGCATCTTGGGTGACAGTAACTGAGTAGGTGGTGGTTGTGGTTGGACTTGCTAAAGGGTTTGAATAAGTTGCATCACTCAAATCCTCGGAAGGAGACCATGAATAAGTGTAACCACGAAGCCCTTCACCTCCGATACCAATTGTCTCACCCTGGCAAATTGTTTGGTTGGTACCTGGGCATAGCAGAGGTGAAACCGTTACCGTAGCAGGCATTGGAGCCGATTGACATCCGTTTGCATCCGTTCCAACTACTGTATATTGTGTAGTGACACTGGGTGTCACTGTAATGGTACTACCGGTCAAATTTCCCGGCTGCCACAAATAAGTACTCGCTCCGGTGGCGGTTAATGTTGAAGTACCACCTTGAGTACAAATCGTTGAAGGATATGCAGTTACTTTTACATTGTTCAAGGCAGAATTGGAAACCGTAACCGTAACCGCCACCGGATCAGACTGGCACCCATTCACATCCGTTCCTACCACCGTATATTGAGTAGTGACACTGGGTGTCACTGTAATAGTACTGCCGCTCAAATTTCCAGGCTGCCATAGATAAGTGCTGGCATCTTTTGCAGTTAAAACTGAGGATTGCCCTGGACAGATAGTTGCAGGACTTGCTGTTGCGCTTATAGTATTAAAGGTGGAGTTTGAAACTGTAACATCTGTTCCGATATTAACGGGGCATCCAAGATTGTCGGTATATGAATACATAATCGTGTGCGTTCCTGTACCGGCTGTGGTGGCACTAAATGAATATATTCCACTATTTAATTGTACTCCTGTTCCGGAAAATGTGCCCCCCGGAGGTGTGGCATAAACACTTAAGTCAGGTATCGTTTGGTTAATACATAAAGTAGAAGGTGTAATGTGAAATTGCCCGGCATTTTCTATGAGAGTTAATCTGATATCATCAATAAAAATATAAACAAAATTATTATTAACTGCATTGGCAATAACAAGGTATGTAATCGGGATATTGCCAGTGTAAGGTGTAAGTGTGGTTTCATAATAATGCCACTCTAGTGTTGATGGGTAATTAATTTTTAACGTTGCCAAAATATTTGAAAGTGGAACCATTGGTGAGGAGCAAATAGGGGGCACAGTCCCAACTTCGCCTCCTATATTTATATCAGCAGTGAAATTTAATGAAGACCCCCAGGGTTTATTGGAAATTTTTGCCCAAAAACCTATATGATATGTATTATCTTTTGTTATTGGTAATAGTAGAGTATTTTGAATAGCTTCATTACTGCTAATTCCAACGAAATAATTATTGTTTACAGAATATGCTTCGCCAACACCTGTTGGTATTTTTAAATTTTCAGAAACGCATTGTCTTGAAAATAAATCAGGTGTACAGCCAAATGGAGTCCAACAATCTATGGCAAGACCAGCCGTTGGATAATAATAATCATACGATCCACAACCTGTTGAATTCTCAAATCCACTGTTATTAATCAAATTGTTACACCCTTCAGGTGTACAATTACCATATAATACAAAAACAAAAATATAAGTAATATTTCCTCTGATATTTGAAGCATTGTTCCATGGAATATACTTTAAAATAACCAAGCCAGGAGTGGCGCTCTGAAAATTTACTACCGTTGCTTTATCACCGGAAGTGGCGCTAAGCGTTCCATTTCTGCTTACAACTTGCAGACATTCAAAACGATCTGCTGAATGGTCGTTTCTTAATAAATCTGTAATAGGTATATCTTTATTAGTGGCACCGGTAAAAGTATAAATTCCATTAGTAATCCCATCATTTACTCCAACCACCTGGTTTCTGGTACAAGACATATTAAAATCCCGATATGAATTAATGACTGTTGCATCGTTTCCAAAAGAGCTATTTGTAGAATAACCCAAATCGCATAATACCTTTCTTTCTTCTGGCTGGTAACGGCGTTTCATTATTCCTTTTAATACACTATTTGACATTACATAGTAAATATCTTCTTGATTGGTCCCAATACATTCATCTTCAAAATGACTTAAACTGCCACCACGTTCAAAACAAGCGGGGTTATAGACAGGAACATTTATACTGCCATTATTATATTTTATAGCGTTGGTACAACTATAAGTGTCATTAATCTGAGCTCCTTCATTTAAATTACCTGGAAGAGTGCATTTGGGTGCAAGAGACGATGTTAGAACATTAGTATTAAACGAATTATTATAAATTGAACAACCGGTTGTGTTGTTAATTAGCGAGTTTCCTTTCGCATCCTGAAGGAATAAATCATACCTTGAATAATAATCAAAACCTGTATTTAAAATACTGGTTCCATCCACATCAATCAGAGAAGCAAATCCTAAAGCATGAGTGAACTCGTGCAGTGCTACAGTATAAAGGTCTATAAGATTTGCAAAATTTGCGGGTTGGGCAGAAGTAAGATTTGTATTCCAGTTAACATCCGGGTTGTAAAAATTAAACGCCATCATACCATGATAATAATTAGCAGGAGCGCCGGGGTTTGTGCTTGAAGAAATTAATGGGTTAGCTACATTGGTATATGAATTAATTCCCGAAATAATTGTTTTCCATATTTCATTATCTATTATTCCTCCCGATGCAGAGGCGCCGGATGGTGCCACATAAAATGGAGATGCAAGACCTCCTACATTATTTATATGGGGGTCAGTTACAATTTTGGAAATATCCCTCACCCAAATATTTACTTTAACATTGTTAGTGGAACATGGAGAAATAATGAAGTTAGAAATATCATTAAGCAATTGGCAAATCACAGCTCGGCGTGCGTCATGCACATCGTTTCCAACTATATCCATTCCACAGTTAGGTTCAAAAACAACATTAAAATAACCGGCATCGCAGGTGTGTGAACTTATGCGTGCGGTTGAGTTATTTGGTTCTTCAACCATTATGTCTTTTAAGGAATATCTGTTTCCATAATTATCATGAATAACATCAAAGACCTTTCCTGGAGTTAATGAAGAAATCGTATCCTGAACGGTAGTAACAGGAATGGCATCGTATATTACAGAAGTGACAGTAATATTCACGTCATCCGCATTACTGCAATTTTCTATAGATGCCGTTAATGTGTAGGTAAATGTTTCGTCTGAATTGCTATTATTTTGAAGAAAAAAAACAGGGTTTGAAATGTAGGAGTTGTCTAATCCTGTTACTGGCGACCAACTATAACTAACTCCCGGCTCGAGATCTGAACCAATTTGAACAGACGTGCCACTTGCAATGGTAATATCGTTTCCTGCATTTGCTATTGGATTTAATACGGTAACAGTTACAACATCTTCCCCCATGCATCCTTGCCGGTCTGTCCCTGTAACTTTATATTGAGTGCTTGTTTCTGGACCCGCCGTGGTGCTTGCTTCCGTGGTAGTACTTAATCCGATGGAAGGGCTCCATGAATAATAATCAGCGCCGGAAGCGGTAAGTGTCACCGAAGAGCCGTAGCATATTGAAACATCATCTCCTGCCGAAACCGTTGTAAGTGGCACTACTTCCACAACAGTCAAATCAGTTGCACTGTTCCCTTGGTTATCAATAACAGTAAGTATATATTTTGTTGTTTGTAATGGATTTGCCGTAGGGTGAGCAACGGTGGAATTACTTAACCCTTCTGCCGGTTCCCATAGATAGGAAATTGGATTTTTACCACCCAGAGAGGCGGGACTTCCTCCAATGGTAGTACTTCCTCCCATACAAATTGTTTTATCTTCTCCGGCATCGGCTTTTAACGGACAGTCAAACGATGCTTTTAGTTTATAAACCAATCCGGCTTCAGAAAAGATGGCAACTTCCGCTAAGACCTCCCTGTTTAGAAATCCTGCAAGTTGTGCCACTTCATTTGCGTTGTGCTCATATTTCATAAACTGCCCAATTCGTTCAATCCGAAAAATATCGCCGGAGTTATAGGGTACGGGACCATACACTATCGTATTGTTTTCTTCAACGGTAAACGTTTGATTTTCGTGAAAATGAAAACAATGCCTGAAATCAGACAAGTCACCGGAACATGGGTCATTTACATCCCTGAAACCAAAGGCGTAGTTACTTGCTGTATTTCCCGGCACGTATTCAATTAGTCCGTGAGCGAAAGGCGCCATGGTACAATTAGAGTTTGCATAAGCATTACCCCACCCCTCTTCTACAGTTTTCAGTAATTGTTCATTTTCTGTTAAGATGATTCCATTTAGATTTTTATAAGAAACTTCAAATTCAGCAGTGTTTGAATTTCCGGTTGTCTGGGCATTTAATTTCGTGATGTTGGTGCATAATCCCATAGATAAAATTATAATGGATAAAAAGATATTTGATATTGGATGTTTGATGTTTGATGTTTGAGAGCCAATATCTAATATCAAACATCCAACATCTAAAAGTATCGTGCGGTAAATTTGTGTGATTACAATGTTGGGTTTTCATGAGCGTAAAGGGTTAGGGTGAAATTTTTTAACTACACATTAAGCCCGAAAAAAACTATTGCCACCAAAACACGAAATTGCACCAATAAGAAAATTAAATTATATTTTGTGAGATTTAGTGTTTTTGTGGCGAAAAAAATAGTAAATTATTTCATAAGTGCTTCAAATAAAAGGTAAATATACAACAAAGAATTGAGAAAAACAAGAAAAAAATAAAAAAATACTAAAAATTCATAGATTTGTAAAGTTCTACATGCCAATCCCAATCCCCACGCTATATCATCAACTAGTTGAAAAACACGGTCCGCAGGGCTGGTGGCCTCTTCTTGGTTTGAAAAAATATCCTTCCGGGTATCATAAAAACAATTATGATTATCCTAAGAACGGTTTGCAGGTCTTTGAAATTGGAGTTGGTGCAATTCTTACCCAGAATTCCACCTGGAAAAATGCTGAGAAAGCATTAATAGCACTGAAAAATTCACATAATTTACATCCAAACAAAATTTTAAAACTCGAACAACCTGTCATTGCTGTCCTTATAAAATCAGCAGGGTACTTTAATCAAAAATCTTATTATCTGAAGAATTTCAGTAAATTTTTTCTAACCTTGAATGGGAAAACACCCACCCGTGAAAATTTATTGAATGTGATTGGGATAGGTCCCGAAACTGCCGATTCTATTTTATTATATGCCTATAAAAAACCTCACTTTATTATTGACACTTATACACAACGGTTTTTAATCAGAAATAAAATAATCCCGTCTAAACAGCCCTACGAAAAGTTAAAAAAAATGATGGAGGACGCAGTGTCACCGTATATCAAAATTTATCAGGAATTTCATGCGCTAATTGTGGAAGAGGAGAAGAGGGTGGGAAAGATTAATGGTTAATAATTTTTCCGCAAGATATTTTTTTCAGCAGATTTACTCACTACATATTTATTTTCTTCTCAAAAAAAGACCTAATGCAATTATTATCGCCGACAATGAAAAACCCATTGTCCAATAATCTTTAGCAGAAGTATTTTTATTTTCTACTACGGTTATTTCACCGCGCATGTAAGGATGTGGAGTACATATATATTTCATCTCACCGGGAGTTTTAAATTCCTGCACAAAGGTTTCAGCATGCGCAAGCAAGGGGGACTTAAATTTGTCTTCACCTGAAATTGAAAAAATATCATGAATGCCGGCGTACTCCCCTTCAAAATATGAAAATACATCTTCATTTAACCATTTCACTTTTGTGCCTTTTGAAATCTGTATCCTCTTGGGAAAAAATGAATTTCCTATAATTTTTACAGTAACTTCCTTTGAATCCGGACCAAAAACAACTACCGGGTCTATGTCGGGTGTGCCCGGTTCAAAAGGCGATATTGTACGTAGAGATTTTTCCTTTAATTCTGCTAATTCTTTGGTTGAATACTCCGGACCATCTGCTTTTATCATTACAGGTGTATCAGCATTTTTATCACACATAAGTATGCCAATGGCGCCACGGTCTGTTGAACCTACTGCATGAGACAACATCAGATATGCCCCTTCATCAGGCGGCATGCGAAAATCAAGAATCCATGAATCACTGGGACCCGCAAGGGCGCTTTGTCCTGAAGTAAATATATTTTCAGGGTTTCCCTGCCAATACGCATAATCCCAGATTATTCCCACAATATGAAAAGTTGAAATCAAGTTAGGTCCCGCATTCAAAAAATAAATTCTTACAAAATCTCCGGGTTTAGCTTTGATAGGTTCGTCAACGTATCTGAAAATTTTACCATTAAATACCGTGTATAAGGGATGACCATCCACTGCCTCTTTTCCGCTGGAATAAAATTCGTGTTGTATAAGATAAATTTCCACATCGGGTTTTTTCCCCATTACTTCCTCCATTTTGAATTTTTTCTTTGCTTTTACTACCATCATTCCGTATTGCCCGAAAATGATATGCATAGGAATAGCATGCCCCCCCGGTGCACAATGGTACATATAAACCCCCGGATATGAAACTCTGAATTTAAATGATTTGATTTTCTCCGGTTCTATTTTTCCAAGGTATTTTGAGGTCTGTGTATATGCCATGTGTAATGAAGCCCCGTGCGGTATCTTCCCTTTGTTCTCAACAATAAATTCCACAATATCGCCTTCTGTTGCAAAAAAGGTGGGACCCGGTATTTTCTTATCTGTAGTAAAACCTTTGAACATTACCCCTTTCCCAATGTAAGATTCACCCTCTTCCAGAGAAATTTTACAAATGACATCTGCTTTTGAGTCCTGTGGTACAAAGCTGGTAGGAGGAATGGAAAGTTTTGAATCTCTATCCATAATTTGAGGAAACAATGGGCTTGTTTGTGTTTTAAAACTTTTAGTTGCCGATACTGGAGCTGATAATGGCATCTGGTTATTCATAGCAAGAAGCATTTCCTTCGATACCAATGAACCGGAACGTTTTTCGTTTAGTTCCCTGGCAAACTGTTTATTGCAATAATCACAGGAAATAACGCCATGCGAAAGTGTCATTAACAATAATGACAGCAGAAGTGTTTTAATTATTATTACTTTCATGATTCATTTTGTTTTAAAATGTGAACATAACTTTTTTAAAGAGTATAATATGATTACTAATTCTCTCCATCCATTTTTTTCAGATATTGAATAATGTTCTCTGCACCCTCTTCTGTTATTCCCATTTTAGCCATTGGTACATTATTGTATTCCGCAAGCATTGCTTTGGCAGTGGCATCATTCTCGATCATCTCGGCAGGATTCACAATCATTTCAATTAACCAGTCGGGCGTACGTCTTTTTGTAACACCCTGAAGTGCAGGACCTGTCGAGCGCGAATCAAATTTGTGACAAGTGACACAGTTTTTTTCAAATAACACTTTTCCTTTTTCGGCTTTATTATAATCCACGGCGTTTGAATAAACAGGCGCCTTTAAGCCAGCGGCTTCTGCGTCTGAATTCTGATTAGCGCAGGAGTTAATAATCAGCATACATACTAAGAACGCGACACTTATAAATAGTGTTATAAGCGTTTTGATTTTTGATGGGTTCATTTTTTTTGGATTTATTAAATTTTACTATTTAATTTCAATACAAAGTAATGAGATGCCCAATAGATGTAGAATGAAATCAGTCAATTAAAACGATATATTAAACCATATTAATTAATATCATTAAAACTGATCTGATTCAGGAAAAAATATGAGGAAAAGCAGAATTAACGGGTAGAATGAAAGTTAGCGATAATTTCCAGTTGTTTAAAGTTGTTAACAAGAATTCGTTTCCCTTCAAAAGAAATTATATTTTCTTTGACAAATTCATTTAGGTGTTTGGAAACCTGTTCTTTCGTAGTTCCGGCTAACTCAGCAATATCCTGGCGACTTAATAAAATTTCTTGTATTTTATTCCCAAACACCGGGTATGATTCTGAAATCTTCATCAATGCGTATGCTACTTTTTCCCTTACCATAAGAGAGGACAGATTTTTGACAATTTCTTCAGAGCGAAAAAGTTCATCAGAAAAAAACAAAACCATCTGATAACCGAGTTTAGGATTACTCATGACCACCTTTTCAAAATTCTCATTAGAAATAAAACAAATAAATGAATCCTCTATGGCAGTAGCAGAAATAGGCCAGAATTTCCGGTTGATTCCTCTATGACCAACTATATCCCCATTTCTGGCAAGCCGTATGATTTGCTTTTTATTTCCTAATCCTGTTTTATATACTTTCACCTTTCCAGATAAAATAAAATAAATTCCATTTACAGGAGTTTCTTCGTTAATAATATGATGCCCTTTTTTACAATGGAGAACCGTTTTATTATCGTTGATAAAACTTACCCAATTATCATCACAACAATTTAATAACGAGCAATTCCGGTTTGGACAGCTCAGACAATTTACATCAAATAGTTGCTGGGTTCTCATTTAATACATGATTGCATTAACAAAAGTAATAAACGATAGTTGTGGCTAATAGGACAAATATCATGCGGATCAAAAAAGATAGAATTTATAGTAGCACCCTTATCCCTCCCCTACAAATTCCCCCTCCTCGCCTGCTCCATTTCCAGCGATTCAAAAAGGGCTTTGAAATTTCCTTTTCCAAACGACCGCGCGCCTTTCCGTTGAATGATTTCGTAAAATAACGTGGGACGATCTTCCACCGGTTTGGTGAAAATCTGCAATAAATACCCTTCATCATCTCTGTCAACAAGAATACGGAGGTTTTGAATGGCACGGATGTCTTCATCAATCTTTCCGACCCTATCCATCAGGGTGGCGTAGTAAGAATCAGGTATCGTAAGAAATTCAACGCCACGGCTCTGGAGTTGGGTAACCGTTTCTAGAATATTGTCGGTTGCCATAGCTACGTGCTGAACGCCAGGTCCGTAATAAAATTCAAGGTATTCATCAATTTGTGATTTCTTTTTCCCAGGTGCTGGTTCATTTATCGGAAATTTAATCCGTTCGTTGCCATTAGACATTACCTTGCTCATTAAAGCAGAATATTCGGTAGAAATGTCTTTATCGTCAAATGATAAAATGTTTTTAAACCCCATTACGTCTTCATAAAATTTCACCCATACATTCATCTTTCCTAACTCCACATTTCCAACACAATGGTCCACATATTTTAATCCAACGGAAGTGGCTTTAAATTCGGGATTGTACGGAACATATCCGGGAAGAAACGGACCCTTGTAATTTTTTCTTTCTACAAAAGTATGCACGGTGTCACCATAAATTTTTATGGAAGATATTCGTACTTCGCCATCTTTATCAGATAGCGTTTGTGGTTTAAAATCAGATACAGCTCCCCGTTTAATTGCCTCGTGGTAAGATTTTTCTGCATCATCCACCCACAATGCCAGCACTTTTACGCCATCGCCGTGCTTTTTTACATGGTTGGAAATTTCACTATCTGGAATCAACGAAGAGGTCAACACAAATCTTATTTTATTTTGCTGTAATACATACGAACAGCGATCGCGTTTTCCGGTCTCAAGTCCGCTATATGCTACGGGTTGAAAACCAAAAGCTGATTGATAATAATGCGCCGCTTGCTTTGCATTTCCTACATAAAATTCCACATGGTCGGTTCCATTGATGGGCAGAAAATCGGTGAGCGTTCCGACAGATTTTTTTTCAATTGTTTCGGTGGGTTCCATATTTTAAAATTTTATTATTAATTAAATACAGATGATGAATTTCTAATGACTGTACAGACGGGTTTTAAACCCGTCTCTACTGATTACTCCAACCAGCTCAAATAATAATCTTCATCCATCAATTTCAATCCCTCTTTTGTGATTTTCAATGGATGAAACGTATCTATCATTACTGCTAATTCTTCTGTGGATTTTGCCCCGATGCCTTTTTCAACAGTTCCGGGATGAGGACCATGGGGAATACCCAAAGGATGAAGTGTAATTTGTCCTTGTGTGACATGTTTTCTGCTCATAAAGTCGCCGGCTACATAATACAAAACCTCATCAGAATCAATGTTGCTGTGGTTATAAGGAACAGGAATCGCCAATGGATGATAATCATATAATCGAGGACAGAAAGAACATACTACATAATTTCTCCCTTCGAAGGTCTGATGAACGGGAGGGGGTTGATGCACCCTTCCGGTTATCGGTTCAAAATCGTGAATAGAAAAAGCCCAGGGAAAAACAAAACCATCCCAGCCGATGACATCAAACGGGTGTGCTTCGTAGGTATATGGAAATAGTAACATTCCCTTTTTGATTAATAGTTTATATTCTCCCTTTTCATCATGCGTTTCCAATTTTTTAGGGGGGCGAATATCCCGCTCACAAAAAGGAGAATGTTCCAGCAACTGACCAAACTCATTCCGGTATCTGCGAGGAGTATATATGGGACTAAACGATTCAAGAATCAAAAGCCGGTTATCTTTATTTTTAAACTCAATCTGATAAGTTGTGCCACGGGGAATAATCACATAATCACCATAACCGAAGTCAATATTTCCGAATTGTGTTTTTAGTGTTCCCTCCCCTTTATGAATAAACAACATTTCATCTCCATTGACATTTTTATAGAAATAGTTCATTGATTCCTGGGGAGCCGCCAAAGAAATCATTACATCATTATTGAACAATACGGTTTTTCTGCTTTTGAGATAATCCTTTTCGGGTTTAACCTGAAAACCCTGAAAAGAACGATGTTGCATATTGTTTTCAATGCCCATTTCCGGTGCCACCGAATAGCTTTTATCAATTTTCAGAACTTTGGTAGGAGGATGAACATGATAAAGCAGGGAAAGCATGCTGGAGAAACCTTCGGTGCTGAAAAGCTCTTCAGAATAAAGAACTCCCTTTTTGTTGCGGAATTGGGTATGCCGCTTATGCGGTATTTTCCCGAGTGTGTGATAGAAAGGCATTGTGTCCGGTTTTTATTAAAGTACAAATTTACTAAAAAATTTTATATCCATATAGAAAAAATTTTACTACTTTTGAAAAATTCTTATCAGAGAAGTTTTCATTCCAATATAAAATAACAACTTTCTAAATTAACCATGTATAAAACAAAATTTATTTCTTATAGCATCTTTTTTATTATCCTACCGGTCACCCTTGCACATCCTCAATCTCTCAATCGTCTTATGAAAGACGGCGAAAAATTCTTTGAGAATGGTAATTATTCAGCCGCTGTAAAAGCATATCTGAAAGCCGATTCATTAAAGCCGGATGATGCAGAAATACTTTTCAAAACAGCCATGGCTTATCTGAAAAGCCCTATTAAAAAGCCGGCTCAGTCATTTTTTGAGAAGGCGTATAAGAAAAATCCAATCGTCAACAAAGAAATAGTATTTTGGCTGGCAAGAGCCAACCATCTTAATCAGAATTTTGATGCGGCTATTGTAAATTATAAAAAATTTCTTTCCCAGATTAAAAATCAACGGAAAAAAGAATTAGCCCGTTACATTTATGAATGTGAAAACGGTAAAAAATTAGTGGTAAGTCCTGTTCAAATTACCATTACCAACATGGGTAAGGAAGTTAATACTCCCTATCCGGAATATATTCCTCTGCTTAGTGTAGATGGAATGACCATGATTTTTACTTCCCGCCGACCCGATAGCAAAGAGGGGAAAATTGCCGATGATGGAAAATATTTCGAGGATATATACACTGCGCGACATCTCAATAATCACTGGGAAACAGCCGTTAATATATCTTCTATCAACACAGCTAAACATGATGCGGCAGTCGGTTTATCTGTAAGCGGACAAAAACTTTTTATATATTATGATAAGAAAGGAGGGGATATTTATATAGCCGAATTTAACGGTGAGAAATGGTCAATACCTTCTGACTTTGGAGAAATTACAAATACGGAGTTCTTTGAGTCATCTGCCCGGCTATCTGCAAATGAAAGAGAATTATACTTTGTGAGTGACCGCACTATGGGAATTGGAGGGAAGGATATTTATATGTGTTCTAAAAATATAAACGGTACCTGGTCAAAAGCCAAGAATCTTGGAAAAGCAATTAATACTGAATATGACGAAGAATCACCTTATCCTCATCCCGATGGGAAATCATTATATTTCAGTTCACGAGGGCATGATGGAATGGGCGGTTTTGACATCTTCAAAACAGAAAAAAAACAATTGAGTTGGAGTAAACCCGAAAACATCGGTTATCCTCTGAATTCTTCGGATGATGACTTGTATTTTACACTTTCTGCCAACAAACTCTGGGGCTACTATTCTTCGGTAAAAGAAGGTGGTTTTGGTGACCAGGATTTATACATTATTAAAATGCCGGTTAAGGAAAAACCACCCGAATTAATTCTAGTCAAAGGTGTAATTAAAGACGCGGTATCCGGCGAGGGCATTGAAGCCGAAATAAATATTACTGATAATAAAACAAATGAGCCGGAAGCAACACTTCGGTCTAATCCCGGGTCGGGGAGTTATTTGATTACACTTCCGGCGGGAAAAAATTATGGTATTTCAGTGCAGAGGGAACCCTACCTGTTTTTTTCAGAAAATTTTACTTTGCCTGAAGGCACAACTTACAAAGAATATGTTCGTGATATACTTCTAAACCCAATGAAAACAGGTAATAAAATCATTTTAAAGAATATATTTTTTGATACCGATAAGACAGAACTGAAAGCAGAATCTACTACGGAAGTTGACCGGTTATTTGATTTATTGATTAAAAATAGTGAAATAAAAGTAAAAATTTCAGGACACACGGATGATGTCGGAGATGAAAAGCACAATCAGGTACTTTCAGAACAACGGGCGCAATCGGTTGTTAAACGATTGATCGAAAAGGGTATCACGGAAAACCGTTTGCAATATGCAGGATATGGTGAAAGTAAGCCCATTTCCGATAATAAGACGGAAGAAGGGAGGCAGATGAACCGTAGGACAGAATTTGAGATTGTGGAATCGTAGGGCGAAAAATTTTTCTCTTTTTGAAAGACCTCACCCCAGTCCCTCTCCAAATTGGAGAGGGGGTAAAGGTTAGTTATGCATAAAACAATAAAAAAAGTGACGATTACTATTGAATTTAATCCAACAAATTTTTACCTTTGGTAAAAAAACTTCCAACTATGAAAGTTTCCTATATGGCTCAGCACCTGATCGGTTCGGAAATAATCCGGATTGCCGCATCAGTAAACGAATTAATTGCGAAAGGCGAAAAAATCTGCAATCTAACCATTGGGGATTTTGAACCGAAATATTTTCCGATTCCGGAAGAATATAAAAACGCAATAACCGATGCATATAATAAAGGTGAAACTAATTATCCTGCGGCAAACGGTATTGCTCCTCTGCGGAATGCGGTTTCAAAATTTTTATCAGAATACGAAAAACTTTCTTATTCACCTGATGAAATTTTAATATCAGCCGGAGCCAGACCTTTAATTTATGGAGTATTTGTGACCCTGATTGACAAAGGCGACACCGTGATTTACCCTGTTCCCTCCTGGAATAATAACCATTATGTGCACATAACCGGTGCAAAAGGAATTCCTGTGGATGTAAAAGCAGAAAATAATTTTTTACCCGTAGCGGATGATTTCAGATCTCATTTAAAAGATGCCACTCTTGTGTCATTGTGTTCGCCATTGAATCCTACCGGAACAACCATTTCACAAGAACAACTGGAAGGAATATGCGATTTAATTATTGAAGAAAACAAAAGAAGAGGCGAAAAGCAGAAACCTCTATATCTATTGTATGACCAGATTTACTGGTTGCTAACGTTTGGAGAACATACTCACTTTAATCCAGTGTCACTGCGACCGGAAATGAAAAAATATACTGTATTTATTGATGGTATGTCAAAAGCATTTGCTTCAACCGGTGTTCGGGTAGGATGGGCATTTGGACCTAAAGAAGTCATTGAGCGAATGAAGGCAATATTGAGCCATCTGGGTGCCTGGGCTCCCAAAGCCGAACAGGTAGCAACTGCTAACTTTTTAACTAAAAATACAGCCATAAATAACTATCTTACTTTATTTAAAAATAAAATTGAAGAGCGATTAACTGTTTTATATGATGGCTTAATTAATCTGAAAGAAGAAGGATATCCTGTGGATGCAATTGTTCCGATGGCCGCAATTTACCTGACAGCCCGCTTTGATTTGATTGGTAAGATGGGTGTTGATGGGAAAATTTTTAAAGACAGTACAGATATTACAGATTTTCTACTTCACAAGGCAAAAATGGCGGTTGTTCCATTTTACGCGTTTGGGGCATCTATTAATAATGCATGGTTCCGGCTCTCAGTGGGTGCAGTTACGGTAGAGGAGATAAAAGGGGTGTTAGGAAATTTGAGAGAGGCATTAGAGACATTGAAAGCGGTAGAGGTTGAGCGTGGGTGAGGGGTTGGGAAATAATTAATGGTTATACTAATTTAATAGAAATTCACTCCACTTTCACATACCGTCTCATCCTCTCCAAATCCCCTTTGGTTATAGTAATAATCTTCAACACATCTTCCACTCTCTCGTAATTTCCATGTTGTTCCCTGTAGGCAATGATTTTTTCCCCAATACGGTATCCGATATAAGGATGTGTTCCAAGTTCCTGAAGTGTCACTGAGTTCAGATTCAGCTTTTTCAACAAAGAAGTATCTGAAATATAAAAGTGTTTTATTATTTCAGAATAATTTGAACTGTCTATTCCTTTTATTTCGCGTAATTGTTCCAAGGTTATAAAACCTCCTAATCTCTTTTTATATTTTAAAATTTTCATTGATAACTTTTCTCCGACACCGTAAATACGGATTAAATCAGAAGTATCGGCGGAATTTAATTCCATTTTCCATTCGGTAAAAGTTGTTTTCTTTTCTGAAAAATTATAATCCGCTTTTTTATACTTCTGAAAACTCTCTTTAATTTCCCGTTTTTCTGAGTAATGTTTATCTTTCACAAAAGAATCTGGAAGAGCTATAAAAGGTTTAATTTTTTCAAAAAACGACGATTCCATACCGTAAATCTTTTTCAGATCATTCTTACTTCGAAATTTTCCGCCTTTTGAATGATAATTAATAATCCTGTGTGCAACTCTTTCTTCACAACCATATCTTTTCCATTGTTCTATATTCAACGTATCGGGAATAAACGGGACAGGGTTTTCTAAAACAGGCATTTCCTTTTTTTCTTTCAAAGCAATCATATTCGCCCATGATTTTTCTAAACTATCCAGCATTTTTCTGTCTCTTGTGTCATTGATTTCTCCCGAATTGCTATCCGGATAAGGCATAAAACAGACGCCTGCAAGGATAAAAATTAATATTAGAAATCCATTCATTTCCGTTTGTGAAAAATAAAATGATTTCTGTACGAAATAATAAAATTTCTTAAACATGGTAGATCAATAATTCATAGGTCGTAAAATCTAATTAAGGGCAAGCCCCAAAATTTATACTTTAATCTCCACATCCACACCGCTTGGTAATTCCAACTTCATCAATGCGTCAATCGTTTTTGCGCTTGAAGAGTAAATATCCACAAGACGTTTATAGGTACATAACTGAAATTGCTCTCTTGACTTTTTATCAACATGCGGTGAGCGGAGAACCGTATAAATTCTTTTTTTAGTTGGCAACGGGATAGGACCATTTACCACTGCTCCGGTGGACTTAACAGCTTTTACAATTTTTTCGGCAGAACGGTCAATCAATGAATGATCGTAGGATTTTAATTTGATTCGTATTTTTTGGTGCATGGGTTAATTTTTTGAACGTACAAACTTACATGAAATTTTTATATTACAAATAAACATAATAAAAATCCTTCGCAAATCACACTCTTTCTGTAACTCCCTTGGCTTTGGCAATCACTCCTTCTGCAATTCCCCTTGGAACGGGCTCGTAATGGGAGAAAGTTAGAGTCGCTAATGCACGTCCGGATGAAATTGTTCTTAAATCGGTAACATAACCAAAAAGTTCTGAAAGTGGAACCATTGCTTTGATAATGCGGCTTGTTCCTTTGGCATCCATACCTTGCAATACACCACGGCGTTTGTTTAAATCACCGGTGCATGGACCTGTGTATTCATCAGGTGTCACTACCTCAACAGCCATAATCGGTTCCAGCAATTCAGGAGCGGCTTTGCGGCATGCGTCACGGAATCCTAAGCGAGCGCACATTTCAAAAGAAAAACTATCGGAGTCCACTTCATGGAAAGAACCATCGAAAATCCGGATAGAAAGTCCTGATACCGGATACCCCGCAAGCACACCATTTTGCATTGCCGCCTCAAAACCCTTTTCAATGGATGGTATGTATTCTCTTGGGATAGCTCCACCGACTATATCATTAATAAATTCCAAACCTTCCTTACCATCTTTACGTGGCATCAGTTCAAAGATAATTTCTGCAAATTTTCCACGACCACCTGTCTGTTTACGATACAATTCTCTGTGTTCAACTGTTTTAGTAATCCATTCTTTGTAGGCAACCTGCGGAGGTCCCTGATTGACTTCAACTTTAAATTCTCTCTTCATCCGGTCAAGAATAATTTCAAGATGCAATTCCCCCATTCCTCTGAGGATGGTCTGACCTGTTTCTTCATCCGTATTTACTCTGAGAGAAGGATCTTCTTCCAGAAATTTCGCAATTGCATTGCTAAGTTTATCAATATCTTCAGTTGTCTTTGGTTCGATGGCATATCCGATAACAGGATCAGGAAATTTCATTGATTCAAGAATTATCGGAAATTTATCATCAGAAATGAGCGTGTCTCCGGTTTTTATATCTTTGAATCCCACGCAGGCGGCAATGTCACCGGCTTCAACTTCCGGAATTGGATTTTGCTTGTTTGCATGCATCTGCATCAGACGGGCGATTCTTTCTTTTTTACCGGTTCGCATATTATATATGTAACTTCCTCCTTCTAATTTTCCGGAATAAACTCTGAAAAAGCACAAACGTCCCACAAATGGGTCTGTCATGATTTTAAAAGCGAGGGCAGTAAAAGGACCATCGGCGGAAGGCGCTCTGCTAACGGATTCATCAGTATCAGGATTTATGCCTTTTATTTCGGGCATGTCAAGTGGGCATGGGAGATAATTAATGACAGCATCCAGCAACGTATGAACTCCTTTGTTTTTAAAAGCAGAGCCACAACAAACCGGGAATATTTTCATTTCAATGGTGCCTTTTCGCAAAGCCGCATGGATCTCTGTCACGGTAATTGTTTCAGGATGATCAAAAAACTTATGCATCAGGTTATCATCAAAGTCGGCGGCAACTTCCAACAGATGCTCTCTCCACTCAAGCGCCGATTCCTTATATTCAGCAGGAATTTCTTCCGTAAAATAGGTTTTTCCTTTATCTTCCTCACTCCAAATAACTGCTTTCATGGTCACCAGATCAATAATACCAATAAATTTATCTTCAGCTCCTATGGGAAGTTGCAGAACTACAGGTCTTGCACCCAATTTTTCTTTTATTTCTTTTACTGCATTAAAAAAGTCGGCTCCCGCCCTGTCCATTTTATTTATAAAAGCAACTCTCGGCACATTATATCTGTCTGCCTGACGCCAGACCGTTTCGGATTGTGGTTCAACACCGGAAACACCGCAAAATAATGCAACAGCGCCATCAAGCACTCTGAGAGATCTTTCAACTTCAATTGTAAAATCAACGTGTCCGGGGGTATCAATAATATTTATCTTATATGAATTTGTTTCAGGAGTTTTATTTCCACATTCGGTTGGAAAATTCCAATTTGTGGTTGTAGCGGCGGAAGTAATGGTAATTCCACGTTCCTGTTCCTGTGCCATCCAGTCCATAACAGCAGTACCATCATGCACTTCACCGATTTTATAAGTTAATCCTGTATAATAGAGAATTCTCTCCGTACAAGTCGTTTTCCCGGCATCTATATGCGCCATGATTCCGATGTTTCGCTGATATCGTAAGTCGTTCTTTGCCATACTACTAAGGTGTAACCCCTACGGGGTTTGTTAAAAAATGAAATTAAATTGAATATTAAAACCTGAAATGAGAAAATGCTTTATTGGATTCTGCCATTTTATGAGTATCCTCACGCTTTTTAACAGCGGCTCCTTCTCCTTTAGCGGCGGCAATTACTTCTGCCGCTAGTTTTTCTTCCATGGTTTTCTCATTACGCTGACGAGTATAATTGATAAGCCATTTCATTCCGACAGAAATTCTTCGACGTGCAGGCACTTCACTGGGAATCTGGAAGGTAGCACCTCCTACCCTTCTTGGTTTTACTTCCACTGTAGGCATTACATTCTCCAATGCTTTTTTCCATGTTGCTACCCCGTTTTCTTTAGTTCGTTTTTCCACAAGGTCGCATGCTTTATAAAATATGTGAAATGCCTTGGTTCTTTTGCCATCGTTCATAAGGCAATTAACAAACTTTGTTACCAACGGGTCGCTGAATTTAGGATCCGGAAGAACGTAACGTATTTTTGATTTTTCTTTGCGCATGGTTGCTTTGAATTATATTATTATATAAAAATTTATTTTTTCGCCGCTGGTGCTGGTGCTGCTCCTGCCGCCGCTCCTTTCTTCTTATCTACCTTGGTTCCATATTTTGAACGTCCCTGATGACGACCTGTAACGCCTGCTGTGTCAAGGGTTCCGCGAATAATGTGATAACGAACACCGGGAAGGTCTTTCACCCTGCCGCCACGAATCAGTACAATGGAGTGCTCCTGCAAATTGTGTCCTTCGCCGGGTATATACGCATTCACTTCCTTTTGATTAGTAAGCCGCACCCTGGCTACTTTCCTTAGGGCTGAATTTGGTTTTTTGGGGGTAGTGGTATAAACACGTACACATACTCCTCTGCGTTGCGGGCAGGAACCGAGAGCGGGGGACTTGGACTTATAGCGCAGTTCTTTTCTCCCTTTTCTTACTAATTGCTGAATGGTGGGCATAGTTCTTTTTAAAATTGAGGCGCAAAGATAGGGAATATTAATTGAATAACAAATAGATGTAATTTACAACCACTTTTCGATAGGTTTTTTCAAAATAGACGATTTTAAGATAATTCTGTGCCTGATGTGCATATTATCTAATCAATACTCCAAACCCCAGATTAAAATTAATAAAAAATAAACTTGTCAATCTTTGAAGTGCGTTTGACTCACCGGAATTTTCTGTATTGGTTTTTCCAATTATAGTTAAATAGCCGGAAGGAATAATCTCAAACTGATATCCAAAATTTGTGAGAATTTTATTAAACAACAATGCCTGATTTCCTTTTTGATAAGTGATGGCATAAGTCATTAAACTGAAGGATGCCGATGAATCTTTTCTAATTGTATCGTATTGAGAGGGACTCAGTGAATAAGATATCCGGTACGGAATAAGAAGAAATTCCCACTTACTATATTCACCGATTGGAGCAATGGAACCGGCGCCTTCATAATCAAAGTTTTTCCAATAAAAACCAATGGTTTTGCCGGTAATCTGTGTATTATTAATTTCATAATTTTCAGTTTTATTATCGTAAAAAAAACTAAAACCGGTTTTAAAAAAACCAAAAAGTGCAAAATATTACAGTGAAAAAAGTTAGAAGTAATGGTATTTTTTTTAACATAAAAAATGGTTTTTTGGACGAAAAATATAAAACTTTCGTTACCTTTCAGGTGCGAAAATAAGTAATATTTTGATACCAATAACAAGTTCAGAATTCCTGACTTTTGATTAATAAAATTCTATTTAAAAATCGCTCAATCATTGAATGTGTGAACGATGAGTTGAAAAACAAATCTCGTTTGATAGATTTAAGTAATTTTGCTTTTGCCTCAGTTTAACTTGTTACTTAAATTCATACCAAGTGTTTTGTTTAGTACCGTTAGCAGCACCAAACCCAACATAACCCTTGAGTCCGGTACCAAGTCCTATGGCTTGTCCTGTGGGACCTCCCATGAAATCAGCTTTTCGGGTCCAGATGTCGCTTGCCTGATCCCATTCCCAAAATTCAGCTATCATCTCGGTAGCCCCGTTTCCTGTTCCTAAATATGCTTTATTACCGATGGAAAAACCGATGCCTGTGTTATAATAATAAAGAGGGGTTGCTGCACTATTGTTTGCTTTTGGTGTCCATGTATCCGAGGTAGGGTCATACTCATTCAAACCACTTGAATTTCCAATATATCCTTTTGAACCGATTGAAAATCCAGTTCCATATTTTGGATTTGAAAGATTTGCTTTTTGAGTCCACTTATCCGTAGCTGGATTATATTCATAAAATTCTGTACCCCGCTGCGCATAAGCTTTGTTGAGAGATGCAATTGAAAATCCAAAAACGCGACTTGTTTTGGTAATAGGGGGAAAATCGGCTTTTCGAGTCCATATATCTGTAGCAGGGTCATATTCATAAGTTGATCTAATGGGAGATCCACCATAATTATCTCCTGCAGTAACATATCCTTTAGTTCCAATGGTAAATGCAAATCCTGAATATCTGTTTTCAGGCATTGCAACTTTAGTTGTCCACTTATCTGTTGATGGATCATATTCCTCAAACTTAGAAGTTGAACTTCCACTTTCAGTACATCCTCCTCCAATATATATTTTTGAGCCAATTACAAAACCAAGCACAAATGTTTTAGCTACCCCATTCGTTGCTTTTTGAGTCCAAATATTTTGTGGAATAAAACATGGTGAACAAGGACCTCCACAATCCACACCTGTTTCTCCTTGATTTTGAATCCCATCACTGCATTTTGAAGCAGGTGTAACTGTGTCATCATCTTTCTTTTTGCAGGTAGTTAATGTCAATGCAATCAATAATAATGTTAAGAATAATTTACATGTTTTCATTTTGTTTTTGGTTTTATTACTACTCAGGTGGTCTTTATGTCACGCAAAGGCGAAATGACCGCAATGTATGCAAAGAAAAAAAATCATAAATGATTTTTTTTCTTTGCATACATTGCGTCTTTGCATGATAATTATTATTCCTGTTAAGTAGCAAATTGGTGTTCAATCCCGACAAGTATCGGGTTAGGTTGTTAAAGAAAATTCTTTTTTGTTTTAAATTGCAATATTAGTAAAAAATTTTCAAAATTCAAAAATCCTGACCTTGGCGTAAATTATCCTGTCTCAAAATTTATAAATCATTTTTAGTTTAGTACCGGGTAAATGGTTTCAGTATCGTTTATACCAATCTGAAACAGGTTTATTCACGGTATGTTTATTTTTATAGGAGTGCTCCGTGTCTTTACATAACACCATATTGTCAATTTTTTGATTCTGCAAATCTATTCCACTTCAGTATACTGAATAGAAATTCCCAAAAAACCTTTTTCCCATATCCCTGTATAAACCCTCTTTCATTAAAAAATTTCTTACTTTTACGCTCTTTTAATATTTAACAAATCCAACAATCTCATGAAAACACTTCTTAAATGTATCTGCTTTATCTGGCTTTCCTATTCTGTTTCTATTGCACAAAACCCGGCATCAAATAATAATACAAACAAATCTGCTACCCCGCCCCCAAGCACACCTCCCGCCGGACAACCACAAATGCAACAGCCCAATCGCCCGAATATGCCACCCAATAGACCCACTGGTCCAATGAACATGCCGCCAAGACCCGGAATGATGGGCGGTGGCATGAAAATGAGCTATATTTTTAGCCGGCTCAGGTTAACTCCGGATGTAATGCAAAAATTTATGCCCGTTTATAACGAATATAACTCGCGGGTTGAAGAAATAAAAAACCAATATAAAAAAACCTTGTCTTCCATGGACCCAACAAAAACAGATGAAAAATCACTGATGATGATTATAGATGAAAAAACAAAACTAAGCCAATCGGAATTATCTCTCGAAAAAGAATATTTTCAGAAATTTAAAACACTTTTAAGCCCTGCGCAATTATTACAGTTCTACCAAGCAGATGCTGACTTTCCCGGAATGTCAGGTGCAAGACCTCCTATGCCGGATTCTTTGATGAGACACCAACAAATGATGAACCCGCAAAAACCTGGTGCACCTGCTCCCGTTGTAAAACCAGCAGATGTGAAGAAGGAGGAGAAAAAGAAGAAGAAAGAAGAGAAAAAGAAGTAAGTATATCAATAGTAATTTGATTTCCGAATAGTTTTTGATTTATTGTTAAATGGTTAGATGGTTAAATGGTTAGATGGTTAGATGGTTGGGCAAAACTACTGCATTGTAATCAATGAATTTGGATTGTTGGAAATTTAATTATGTCCTACTTCCCTCCCACCATTGCCCAAACTTCTGATTTTCCTATTGGCATTGAAGTGTCACACGCAGAGGGTATCTATCTCTACGATTCCACCGGTAAAAAATATATTGACTTAATCTCCGGCATAGGAGTAAATAACCTGGGACACCGTCATCCTGCCATAATTAGTGCCATTAATCAACAGCTTGAAAAATATCTTCATACAATGGTATTTGGAGAATTCTTACAAGAACCCCAAATCAAATTGGCAAAACGACTCTCCGAATTACTCCCGGAAAATCTTGGATGCACTTTTTTTGTAAACTCCGGATCGGAAGCAGTGGAAGGAGCAATTAAATTGGCAAAACGATTTACAGGTCGCACGGAAATCATTGCATTTAATAAATCCTATCACGGTTCCACTCACGGTGCATTATCGGTGATGGGAAATGAGGAATTTAAGCAAAACTATCGCCCGTTATTACCCGATGTAAAGTTCATTGAATTTAATGAGGAAGTGGCATTGGAAACTATTTCAGATTCTACTGCCTGTGTCATTATAGAACCTATCCAGGGGGAAGGCGGTGTAAAAGTTGCAGATAAAAAATATCTTAAGCGATTAAGGGAGATTTGTAATAAATTTCGTGTTCTGCTCATTTTTGATGAGGTGCAATGCGGGATGGGAAGAACCGGAACACTATGGGCGTTTGAGCAATTTGGTGTCACTCCCGACATTTTACTGCTTGCAAAAGCATTCGGAGGCGGATTACCTCTGGGCGCATTTATTTCCTCGCAGGAGATTATGAGCGTTTTAAAAAATAATCCAATACTTGGACACATTACTACTTTCGGAGGAAATCCATTGAGTTGCGTGGCTGGTTATGCGATTCTTGAAACATTAAATTCATCTGATATTTTAAGTGTCATTCCCAAAAAGGAAAAACTGTTCCGGAAATTACTTTCCCACAAAAATATTTTAGAAATCAGAGGGAAAGGGCTAATGCTCGCTGTTGAACTTGGCAATGCCGATAAAGCATTTTCCGTCATTCAGAAATCAATGAATGCAGGATTAATTACTGATTGGTTTTTACATTGCCCTACTGCCTTGCGAATTAGTCCGCCTTTGACAATTTCTGAGCCGGAAATTGAACTTGCTTGTAGTATTATAAATAAAGTGTTGGATGAATGTTGAAATTAAATAATTTTATATAGAAAATAGAAGATAGAAGATAGAAAATAGAAAATAGAAAATAGAAAATAGAAAATATAATATAGAATGAAAAAAAAGAAACAACAATACCCAGAACCAACCGTTGGTGGATTAATTATTAGTCCGAAAGGCAGAATATTTCTGATGAAATCGCATAAATGGGAAGGATACTATGTAATTCCTGGTGGACACATTGAGTTAGGAGAAACATTTGAACAAGCGTTGAGAAGAGAAATCAAGGAAGAAACCGGTTTGACAATAAGCGACATTAGATTAATATGTGTGCAGGAGTTTATTTTTGGAAAAACCTACCATAAATCAAACAGTCATTATATATTTTTTGATTTTTTATGTAAATCCAAGACCGAAAAAGTACATTTGAACGAGGAAGGTCATTCTCCTATTTGGGTGACACTGAAAGAGGCGTTGGATTTACCTTTGGAGCCGTACACAAGGAAAGTGGTAGAGAAATTTAGAAGGATGATAAGGTAGTTTTAGGAGGTGCATTTATAACACAGGTATTGAATCTCCCCTGGTGGGCATTACAGGAATCGAACCTGTGACCTCTACCGTGTGAAGGTAGCACTCTGAACCAACTGAGCTAAATGCCCTCTTTTTCCTTTTTCCTTTCTCCTTTTTCCTTTCACCTTTCTCTTTCTCCCTGCCTGTGGTGATGGACGGAATTGAACCGCCGACACAAGGATTTTCAGTCCTCTGCTCTACCGACTGAGCTACATCACCTTTTAGGGTATGTAAAGAAATAACCTTTACATTTTGACTTGTTCTTTTGCCATTTTTCAGCGTTGCAAATTTTGCTTATAGTCGCTTACTATTAGCTACAATTTGCGCCTTGAAAAATGACAAAATAACTTCGTCAATTCTGTAAACTTTATTTCTTTACATGCCCTAAAGTTTGGCAAAAGTACAAAGAATTAAGGTTTTTTCTTACTTTTGTTTGAAATTTTAAATGTAGCTGGAAAAAATTTTAGCCCCATGGAACGCATCATTTTTATTCTCGTCACTATTATTTCATTTACCTCATTTGCTTTAATCTGCCGGAAAATCTTTTCTTACTTCCGTTTTACCCATCCATCATTCCCTATAAAAAATATTCCCGGAAGAATTTTGCTGGCTTTAAAAGTTGCCATTGCTCAGACAAAAATTCTTAGAATGCCGGTGGCAGGATTTCTCCATGCATTGGTTTTCTGGGGATTTATTGTATTAAGTGTTGGCTCCCTTGAAATGATGATAGATGGAATGATAGGAACCGATAGAGTATTTTCCTGCCTTGGAATATGTTACAAGGTACTCACAGCATCGGGTGATATTTTTGCTTTGCTTATTACTGTTTCTTGCATTATTTATCTTGCCCGAAGGTATATTACTAAACCAAAACGGTTTACCGCCCCTGAAATGAAGCCAACTTCACGCTTAGACGCTACTTTTATTCTAAGCATGATACTTATATTAATGGTTTCATTACTTGGAATGAATGCAGGTTTTTTAGGAAGAACTTCCGAAATAGGAAGTGTTGGTTATTTCCCAATCAGTCAGTTTTTGGCAAATTATCTTCCTGCATGGAACCCGGAGCAGATTCTTCTCTTTGAAAAAATAAACTGGTGGATTCACATTTCATTAATTTTTATTTTTCTGAATGTTCTCCCGTTATCGAAGCATTTTCATGTCATTCTTTCCATTCCGAATGTTTTTCTTTCACGGATGGAACCAAAAACAAAACTAAACTCACTTCCGAGTGTCACTAATGAGGTGAAACAAATGTTAGACCCCTCGTTTCAACTCATTGTAATCAGTGACACACCCAAACGCTTTGGGGTAAAAGATGTTGAAGATGTTACCTGGAAAAATTATCTGGATGCACTAACCTGTACAGAATGTGGCAGATGCACTTCTGTTTGTCCGGCAAATATTACCGGAAAAAAACTTTCACCCAGAAAAATATTTATTGATTTACGTGCCCGCATGAAAGAAAAAGGACCCGGCTTGTTAAAATCAGGTGTAGAATATAGTGACCAACGAGCTTTGCTCGGAGATTTTATTTCCGCAGAAGAACTATGGGCTTGCACAACCTGTAATGCCTGCGTTGAAGAATGTCCTGTCAACATAGACCATCCTTCTTTAATAGTGGATATGCGCCGATATTTAGTGATGGAAGAATCCAAAGCTCCTGCATTATTGAACACTATGTTTACTAATCTCGAAAATAACGGAGCACCCTGGCAATTTCCGGCAGACGACCGCATGTTATGGGCTGAAGGTCTTGATATACCCACGATGGCAGATTTATCTGCAAAAGGCGAATCACCGGATATTTTATTCTGGGTAGGATGTTCCGGTAGTTTCGATGAGCGCTATAAATCAGTTACCAGGGCATTCGCAACTATATTAAAATTCGCCGGGATAAAATTTGCTGTTCTGGGAACTGAAGAATCGTGTACGGGTGACCCAGCTAAACGGGCGGGAAATGAATTTATTGCTCAATTGCTTGCATTAGGAAATATTCAAACTTTAAATCGTTATAACATTAAAAAAATTGTTACTGCCTGTCCGCATTGTTTTAACACGCTTTTAAATGAATACCCTGATTTAGGTGGAAACTATGAAGTGATTCATCATACAACCTTGTTGAAACAATTAATTGATAATGGCAATATACACTTCCATGATAGCCCCTCTTCAAATCCCAAAAAAATAACTTATCATGATTCCTGTTATCTGGGAAGAGGCAATGGAATTTATTCAGCTCCCAGAGCGGTTATAGAAAAATTGAATACAGAAGTTATAGAAATGAAAAGTTCTAAAAGCCATGGATTATGTTGCGGTGCGGGTGGTGCACAAATGTTTAAAGAAGAAGAAAAAGGTAAAAAAGGAGTAAATATAGAAAGAACGGAGCAAGCGCTTGAAACCGGAGCCGATGTAATAGCTACGGCTTGTCCTTTCTGTATGACCATGATGAATGACGGGCTAAAGGAAAAAAATAAAGAAGAAAACATTCAGGTACTTGATGTAGCCGAATTAGTGGCGAAACGGTTATAGAGGTATATGGGTATAGGGGAATAGGGATATAGGGATATTTGTGTAGCGACGCGGTGCACCGTGTCGCGTTTAGGTATATACTATTAATTTATAAATTTCCTCAGGTATCATGATTATTCAATCCGATTCATTATATTTGCAACAATTTTAATCAACGTTTTTATGAAAAACTGCCTCACCTATTTATCCCTTTGCTTAGTCCTGATTTTTTCTATGTCTGCCACCCATTCGGTTTTCGCGCAAGATGAAGATGAAAATGAGGAAGAAAACAAACAAAAAAATGACGATAAAGGACCCCATAAAAGTATTTATGGGCATAACATATTCAAGGTAAACATCCCCGACCTGTTATTTGCCGGTAATGCCGGAGCTGAATATGAAAGGTATATAAACGATGATTTTTCAGCGCAACTTGGATTTATCTATGGATTTTCACCTGATAAAACATTAACACAGGTAAATCTGTACAGGCAGGTTTTAAATTTTGAAATTACCGGTAAATGGTATTATTTCGGTAATGATTTTAATAAAAAATGGTCACCTGTGGGCACTTATTTTGGAGTATTTTTCAGATATGGGATAGTGGATACATGGGAAAATCCTGATAATCCTCTCAGTGAGCGAAATCCAAAATATCCTTTTAAAGGAAATATATATTGGCCTGGATTAATAGCAGGTCGTCAATGGGTTTTTTCAAATTGGTCCTTTGACATTTTCTTTGCCGCCGGTTACAGATTCACTGCTTTTGACAATGAACCCTTTGAACCAAAACCAACATGGCAAATAAGTGAAGGATTCAATATTCGCCAATTTGCGGGTATTAAATTTGGATTATCAGCCGGTTATAATTTTTAACATGAATTTCAACTTTTTATCTTCCTGCGGTAAATTTGGTTACGAAACGCTTCAAATTTTTTTATCATTCAGGTACATTTTCAAGGACCATAAACGGATTGCGTTTCAACTCGACCATATCGGAGTTAAATCCATCCCATTAGTAGCGTTTATAGGAATGTTTGCCGGAGGCATTGTTGCATGGCAAGCCGCCGCCCAGTTCAAGGGCATGGTTTCTCTTTCATTACTTGGTGGCGCCAGTAGCAGGGCTATTGCCATGGAGATGGGACCCGTACTTACTTCTTTGATTGTCGCAGGAAGAGTAGGCGCTTCCATGACCGCCGAAATTGGTACCATGAATATTACCGAGCAACTTGATGCACTCAGGTGCATGGCTATTAAGCCAACCCGTTATATCGCAATGCCCCGTGTTTTCTCCATGATGATTATGCTTCCTCTTCTTGTATTAATGGCAAATGTTATTGGAGTTATCGGTTCTTATCTTGTAGCTAAAATGTTTCTTGACATGAGCGCATTCCAGTTTTTTGAATCGGTTCTTGGGATGTTCAGATTATCTGATTTATCAAGTGGACTTATAAAATCATTTGGTTTTGCTTTGATAATATCAGTTACTTCCTGTTATCTGGGAATGAATGATGTGAAAGGAGCTAAGGGTGTTGGGGAGGCAACTATTAAATCATTTGTTTTTTCATCCTTATCGATTCTGGTTTTCGATTTTATAATCTGGATTTTGATTTATTAATGTGTCTTTAAAAAAAAGTATCAAAAAATTTAAAAATTGCAATTATTTCAAAATTAATATTTACTTTTGCCTTTTCTTTAAAATGCCCGCTTTTACACAGTCCCGGAATCCATTGAAATTCTCATTTTATTTATACATCCTTGCGGTAATAAGCACTTTTACCGGTTGTAATACAGGTGCAAAACTTCTCAAGGAAGGAGATAATGAGTTTCGTTCTGCCAATTATTTCCCAGCTATTGAAAAATACAAACTTGCACAAGAAAAACTTACAAAAGACCCAAATATCCCATTTAAAATTGCAGAATCCTTTCGTTTGGCAAATAAAATTTTTGATTCGGAAACGTATTATCAGGATGCAGACGCCAGAGGGTGCAAAATGAATTCATTACCATTCTACTATGGGATGTCACTGAAAACCAATGGAAAATATGATGAAGCGGCTCAGCAATTTAAAAATTATGTTTCACAGGCAGATGATCCTGACTTAAAATCCGCCGCCGCTTTTGAAATTGCAAATTTGAATGAGATTAAAAAACTTGCTGAAAAAAATACCCGGAATAAAATTAAAAATTTCTCCGCCATAAATACTTCTGCTTCGGAATTTTGCCCCGTGCTGATTAAAACAGGGCTTATTTTTTCATCTTCAAGAGGCGAGAATAATCCTACCTTCCTCACCGATGGCTCAAAATTTACTGATTTATACCGTGTTACTATAGAAAATGATGGAAATGTCAGCAATCCTGAACCGGTTGGAAGTCCTATAAATACACCAAACGCCCATGAAGCCACTACTGCTATTTCTTTAGATGGCAAAACGATGCTTTTTACAAGAAGTAATACGGGAATAAAAGATGACGGAGTTGAAACAAATATTTATGAAACAAAACTTGAATTTGAAGAGTGGACAGCTCCTGCCAAATTAGCAATCAACGGAGATACAACCTGGGAATCGTCACCGGCTTTTTCCTTAGATAATAATACTTTGTATTTTTCATCGAATCGTGAAGGTGGATTTGGAGGTCTTGACTTATACAAAGCAACCAAAGTGAACGGCGAATGGGGAAATGTTCAAAACCTCGGCTCCACTATAAACACAAGTGGCAACGAAGTATTTCCGGTTTTTGGTCACGATGGCACTCTTTATTTTTCTTCCGATAGGCATGTTGGACTAGGAAATCTCGATATCTTTTATTCAAAACCAGATGGCAATACCTTCAGCAAGCCCTTAAACATGGGACCTCCTATTAATTCTCCTTTTGATGATTTTCATTTGGTAATGGATGAGTTGGAAACCAAAGGGTATTTTTCCTCCAACCGTGCGGGTGGATCAGGAGATGATGATATTTATGAAGTGGAATTAGTCCCACTGACATTTGGAGTAGATGGATTGGTTTTTGAAGTTCTTCCTGAAACCAAAGATACCGTACCTGTTACCTCAGCCAGAGTGCGCTTGATTAAAGAGGCAACACAAATTGATGAGTTTATTACCAAAGAAGATGGTAAATTTTCTTTTGAACTTTCCCAGGAAAGTGATTTTGAAATAATTGGAACAAAGACCGCTTATTTTACAAAAACGCAGACAGTTACAACCAAAGGGTTAACTCAATCCACAAAAATTCTTGTGAAGATTTTGCTGGAACTTGAAAAAATTGATACTACTAAATATTATAAAGTGGATAATATTTATTACGATTATGATAAAGCAGATATCCGAGTTGATGCCGCCGCACAATTAGAGCGAGTGGATAATAAAAACCCGGGTCTGATTCAGATACTCAAAGAAAATCCCGGTATTTCCATAGAACTTCATTCTCATACCGATTCACGGGGAACTGATGAATATAACAATGACCTTTCTCAACGAAGAGCAGAATCAGCTGTTAATTTTATTTCCATAAGAAAAATTGATAAAAAACGAATGAAGCCAAAGGGATTTGGTGAGTCAAAGCCGCTTATTCCAAATGCTGAAACTGCCATTGAGCACCAGATAAACAGACGAACAGAATTCAAAGTTTTTGCCATTGACCCAACCAAAGAATACCAATACGAAGGTCCAACAGGGCAATCTTCAGATGCACCTAAAAAGCAAGAACCTGCAAAGAATGAAAAAACACAATTAACCAAACCGGAGCCAGTTGTACCTCCTCAAAAGCAAGTGTCTCTAATAGAAAAGAAACCGGTTGAGCCAATAAAAACTACTCCTTTATCACCAACAAAAACAGCAAAAAAAGATAGTGTCTCCAAAAAGCCGGTTCTTGTAAGTCCTACTCAAACACAACCTGCTCCTATTACTCCTGCTCCAGTCGAAAAAACTAATCCTACACCGGCTCCAGCTAATGCAATAACTCCTCCTGTAACTCCTCCTGCTAAAACACCAGAACCGGTTCAAACCGAACCAGCCCCAACTCCTGTTCCTATGTCTCCACAAGATACAACTGAAACTGAAATAAAGGATGAAGAAATTAAATCTGAGACAACTCCACCCGATCCAACTGCGCCTGTTACAACTGAAAAAAGTGATACAGTGAAACCTATTAAGATAGAAAAACCTGTAACCACACCCACTGAACCCGATACTACCAAAAAGAAAGACGACTCCGATGACGATTGGTAATTATTCTCTCCGAGGGGTTTCTTCCTCAAAAGAGGATGTTCACAAAGCCATAAAAAATTTAGATAAAGGCATTTACCCGAATGCATTTTGCAAAATACTGCCCGATTATCTGGGAAATAATAAAAATTATTGTAATATTCTCCATGCCGACGGCGCCGGTACAAAACCCGTATTGGCTTACCTGCATTGGAAAGAATTTAAAGACCCCGAAATCTGGAAAGGGATTATTCAGGATGCTATAGTAATGAATCTCGATGACCTGTTATGCGTCGGTGCCACCGGTCCCTTTCTGTTATCATCGCTGATTGCTCGAAATAAATATAAAATTGAAGGAGAGGTAATAAGTCATTTAATCAGTGCCACTCAAAAAATAATCAATGAATTTAAAAAATCTGGAATAAAAATTATACTTACCGGTGGTGAAACGGAGGACGTGGGTGATGTGGTAAAAACGTTGAGTGTGAATTTCACCATGGCTTGCCGTATGAAAAGAATTGAAGTAATTCCTGTTAATATAGAGCCGGGCGATGTCATAGTAGGACTGTCTTCTTCGGGAGTTACCAAGTATGAAAAGGATTTTAACAGTGGCATTGGATGCAATGGTTTAACTTCAGCCAGACATGATTTGCTTTCAAAACATTATAGTATAAAATATCCAGAAAGTTATGACACGGAAATTCCGGAAAATCTTGTTTATTCCGGAAAAAACAAACTGAATCAAAAAAAATCAGGAGTGAATCCTGATATTACTAATTATTTGCTTTCTCCTACAAGAACATATTCGCCATTATTACTCGAAATTTTTAAATACGATAGAAAAAAAATTAATGGAATCATTCATTGTACCGGTGGGGGTCAAACCAAAGTACTGCATTTTATAAAAAGTAATCATGTCATAAAGAATAATTTATTTCCTATCCCACCCGTTTTTAGTTTAATTAAGGAACAAAGCCAAACACAATGGGAGGAAATGTACAAGGTTTTTAACATGGGACACCGGATGGAGATTTATACCAATGAAAGTGTTGCCAATACGATTATCAAAAAATCTCGTAAATTTGGAATAGATGCCCGAATCATTGGTTACGTAGAAAAAAGTAAAACAAAAAAACTTTCCATAATGACTGAGCATGGAGATTTTGTTTATTCATGATGACTCATTTCGTTTGTGTGGACACAAACGAAGGCGATATATGACTAATGACTAATGACTAATAACTAATGACTAATGCCCAATGAATCTTTTCCCTTTTATACTATTTTTCATACTTACATTCTCCTCCTGCACTTTCAGAGATAATCCAACGCCCGTTCCTGAAGAAAAACCATTTAATAAAATTTACATTTCCTTTAAAAATTTCAAGCCATTAACCAATGGTTCTGTCTATACAGCATGGGTGCAGTTGAATAATAAAATATCCATTGCAGGTAAATTTTATTTAGACACGACAGGAAATGTTTTTAAGGATTCCACTTCCATAGGTTTTGTTTCCAATGCTTTGTTTGCTCTTTCTCAAGATGTAGGAAACGCGGAGCGTTTTTTCATTACATTAGAAAATAATAATGACAAGGATACGATCCCATCATCCCTGATAGTTGTGTCAGGAAATTTTATTAATAAGTCAGCCACTTGTCTTGCCTTAACCCCGAATGCCATTAACTTGAATTTTAATTTCGATTCCAGCAAATATGTGTTAGGAACTCAAACCACAATTCCATCCGATACACTTCCTTATGGAGTATGGTTTGCCGCAAGAATTGATACCAATCACAAAAACTTTAATTCTTCACTTAATTTACCGGTTCTTTCTTCAGCTTCTGACTGGATTTATGAAGGATGGCTACGGCACAAAACACAACCCGCCGATGAATGGTATTCTATGGGAAGATTTACAAATGGAAATGTAGCAGACAGTTCAAAAATCCCTCCTATGGCACCCAATCAAGTTCCGAAATCCTACCCCGGCGAAGATTTTATTTATTATAATGACACTTTGCCTGTAAACAATGGCGATTTTTCTGTACTTGTTACGCTTGAACCGGTTAATTTCAAATCATCCATCCCATTTTTTCTAAAACTTTTTGAATCAGATATTCCATACCTTGAATTTTACAAGGACACAAGCTTAATATTAAATTCACTCAAACCGGAAGATTTTCCGAGTGCAACGGTTAGAATAAGTCAATAGGATTTACGAAGTACGATTTACAAGTTGCGATTTTTAACTCGTAATTTTATTTAAAACAAAAAAAAAAATGATTAAAACATTCCTATTACTCATCCTCATGTCAGCAAACTGCTATTCACAAAATTCTGATTCCATTCCGGTAGTAACTATTACAACCGATTTTGGTGAGATAAAATTTGTTTTATCTGACAAAACACCAAAGCATAAAGAAAATTTTCTCAAACTTATTAAAGAAGGATTTTATGACGGAACTACTTTTCATCGTATCATTCCCGGATTTATGATTCAAGGGGGCGATGGTAATTCTAAAGATACAATTCCCATGAATGACGGTACTGGTGATATGCCATATCTTATCCCTGCTGAATTTAACGCCACTCTGAAACATTACAAAGGAGCTGTTGCCGCCGCCCGTAAAGGGGATATGGTTAATCCTACCCGTTCTTCGAGTGGGAGTCAGTTTTATATAGTACAAAATCCAACCGGTGAACACAGGTTAGACGGCGAATACACTGTTTTCGGACAAACTATTTCAGGAATGGAAGTAGTGGATAAGATTTCCATGCAGGCAAGAGATAGAAATAACCGTCCTGTAAAAAATATAAAAATGAAAGTAACAGTTACCTATGAAGATTCGGGTTGGATGAAAAAAAATTTTCCGGAGGGGATACGTAATTATTAGCTATCTGTTACTATTCCTCCGCCGAACTTTGCATTATAACAGGAAAACTTTTTGTTGCTTTCGCTCCCAACTCCTTTATTTTCTCGGCAGTTTTTAACATATTCCCTTTTCCGGTGTAGAGTTTTTTATAACCCTCCTGAAAAATATCCTGTGCCCGGATAAGCTCCTCTCCTACTTTTGTAAAGTCATCAGTGACACTTACCAATTTATCATACATTTCTCCACTTAAACGGGCAATCTCAAGCGTGTTTTTATTTTGATTCTCCTGCTTCCAGATATAGGCAATCGTTCTCAACGTAGCTAATAAAGTAGAAGGATATACCAACACAATGTTTTTTTCAAATGCTTCGTTATAGATAGCATGATCGGTTAGAATGGCGGCTGGTTCCACCGGAATAAATAGAAATACAAAATCGGGCGAATTGATCTGATACAAGGTTTGATAATTCTTTTGACTCAACTCTTTAATATGTTTCCTGAGCGCATTAAAATGTTCTTTCAAATAACCATCCTTTTCAATTTCATTTTCTGCATTAAAATATTTTTCATACGCAATCAGTGACACTTTAGAATCAATAATATAATGTTTATTCTCGGGAAGTGAAATAACAACATCCGGTTGGTACCGGCTCCCATCTTGTCCTGTAAATTGGCTTTGAATTTTGAAATGTACATCCCTCTTAAGCCCTGATATTTCCAATATTTTCTCAAGAATGACTTCTCCCCAATTCCCACGTGTTTTGGCTTCTCCTTTTAAAGCACGGGTTAAATTGGATGTCTCCTTTGAAATTACGTTCTGTGCTTCCCCCAGTTTGCGGATTTCAGTTTCAAGCGAAGTTCGTTGTTTGGATTCCCTGTCATAACTCTCACTCAATTTACTTTGAAAGTCCTTTATTTTTTCGTTGAGGGTTTGAAAGGTCTGGTCAAGATTTAATTTGTTAATCTGAGTAAATTTTTCTGACTTCTCCTCCAACATCCGATTTGTGATGAGTGAGATTTCATTCAGCATTATTTTTTTCTTTTCATCTAATTCGGCTTTTTGTTGTTCAAGTTTTTCTTTTAGAAATTTGTTTTCCGAGAGCGAAGTTGTCAAAGATTGTCCGGTATCAATACGCCGGTTCCGTTCTTTTTCTAATTCCGTTTGAAGTTCTTTAATTTGCTTGATGTATTCCTCAATTTTCGCAAGTGTCACTGCGTAATCCCGCGACAGGTTATCCTGTTTTTCTTTCGCGTTGGAAATTTCCTTAGATGCAATAAATCGGGAGATTAGGAAGCCGGTAATTAAGCCGGTGGCTGTAGCGATTAATAGGGGGAAGATTTCCATGGTTTTGAACAAAGGTAAGTAATATTTTATATAGAAATGGTTAGATGGTTAGATAGTTAGATGGTTGACTGAAAACAATTAAGCATATACCTCTATACCCCTATACCCTATACCCTATACCCCTATATCCTCTAATTCCTGTGATATTTCATCTCTCTCCTCAAGGTATAGAGATAATCCCTCACAGCTTCACCCTGGTAGCGGGCTTCTTCCTCTACTGTCATTCCGGAGTTGGGAATCGGGAAATCCACTTTCACATATCCATTGCCCCAGTTAGGTAACATTTTTGTGCTTTTCAGGAATCCCTGCGGATCGCCCAACCATTTGTGAGTCCAATCGGGTTTTAATTTTTCGTGCACGTCCCGAAGATCAGGGGCGTATTTAGAAAGGAAGATATCTTTGGGCTCCCCTCCTACTGCGTGACATTTCTGGCAATCAAACTTTGCTACAAGATCCTTTCCGAGCGCAATTTTATCCGGGGTTGTTTTAGGTGGAGAATTATCTTTCAACTGTAAGGATTTTCCTTCGGTAGAATGAAAATAATTCAGCACCACATTCATTTCTTCTTCCTTAAAATCAAACGAAGGCATGCGAATTAAAAAGTTAGGTCTAATCCCATACTCATTTCCCAGAGTAGGATCTTTCAAAAATTTTAGTAACCAGTTTTCCTGATACCGGCTTCCGGGAGTAGCTAAAATGGGAGGAGCATACGCAATATCATTTCCAAATTCAAAGGGATCCAATCCGATCAAAAGTTCCTGGTTAATCTGGTCCCGAATATGACCGCTTTTATAGTTTTCAATCTGGTGACATCCCACGCAATTATTATCTCTGAAAAACACTTGTCCCATATCTCTGGCTTTAACTACCGGAGAAGGCGATGGCTGATAAGGATCTGCAATTTTTCTCTTAGTCCACCCTTTCAATGCCACCGCAATTGCCTCTATTTCCGTTTCATTCAATCCAAAATTAGGCATGGCAAGTGTAATCCTGTCTGTTTGATATTGACGTGGGTCTCGAACTTTTCCTTTTATCCAACCTTCCCAAGTATGGTTATGATGTTTAGGATTGGTGGATACCGAATTACCGAAATCAAGATTGTGAACATTTTTATCGGCAATCTCGATAAGAGAAACCGAAACATTCGAGAATTGATTATGTTCTTTCAAGTCGTGGCAACCATAGCAACCCTTCTGTTCTATTAATTTTGAACCGAGAGCAATCATTTTCTGGTCATCTAGTTTAAAAGCATCGAAACCAGTTAAGGTGGACTCCTCATTTTTTTCTTTAAGTGTCACCAGAAACGCTGTGATATCTGCCGCTTCCTGCGAGGTAAGGCGTAAATCAGGCATTCTTGTTTCGGGGTGATATTTTTTTGGATTCAAAATCCAATCGTAAATCCAATCGGCTTTTGCTTTGGAACCCACTTTATTAAGATTGGGAGCAAAGCCGGAGCCTTCCTTCAAAAAGGGAGTAGGGGAAAGTTTCGACCATTGTATATCGCCTATTGAGTGGCAAGAAGTACAACCAACGTGCATGGCTAGTTGTGAGCCCCTTTCAGCATCTCCGTTGCCTGGATATGTTTCGGGTTGATACGTTGAAGATTTACTGAGATTTGCCAAATAAGCCGTTATAGCCATCGCATCCTTGTCGGACAGATAAAAATTGGGCATTCGTGAGAATGAATAATAGTTTTTGGGATTCTTTATCCAACGATAAATAAATTGCGGGTTGGTTTTCGCCATTAAACCATTAAGATTAGGTCCGACCTTTCTCAATTTATAATATTTATCTAACGGTGTTTGGTGACACCCCCAGCATCCCAAGTCCATAACCAATTTACGACCGAGAGAAACCGTTTCTCCCATAGAGAGATTTACAGAAGTAGGATGACAGGATTGACAGGATGATTCTACATACTTTTCCCTCATTAATGGTTTTTCCCAATAATGGTCGTATCCGGGTTCATGCGGGCGAGAATGTGCTTCCCCAATATCAATGGCTATTCCCTGCCCCTGATGACAGGAGATACAACCTATTTTATCAACATTATGTACTTTAAGAATTTCAGGAGAGTGATATTGCAATGGATCCGTTCTGATTTCAAGGAGGTCCGTTTGAGTTGCTGTTAAAGGATCCGGCGCAGGAATTCTTACCGTTCCAGAATGTTTTTGGGCTACTTCTTCCAGAATTTTTGTCCGTTCTTCTGCAGGTAATGCATAAAATTCTTCTACGGTCAGAGGTGCCTCGTATTTCCAATGCATGTGGGCAAATTCTTTGTAAGTAATTTTTTTATAGAATGAAGGAATTTTGTATATTTTCTGAAGAGAATCAGCAAAACCTTTAAACTTGAACATATTTTCCGACTTATCATCAAACAAACTATCATTCCATGCAAGGTGGCAAGATTGGCAACGGTCAATATTCATTTCAAGATCAAAAAAGTTATTGGTAGAGTAGTCCTTCATGACTACCTGATTGATTCTTGATTTTACCTCAGAATACATGGTAGAATCATTATTGAGTTGAATAAGATCGGCATTTAATTTTTCTATATTATCATGTAAATCATTAATGTTTTTTTCAAACTCCGCTATTTTAGATTTTTGTTCATCCCTGAGAGTTCTTATTTTTTCAATTTTTAATCCTATGGTATAAATTGAGTCGGCATACAAATCAATGTCAGCTTTCATCTTTTTAATCACCTTAAAATCATTTTTCTTTAGCGCATCGGTATAGAAAAAGTACGCCTGCGCATCTTTTGCTTTCATATCTGATAACTTCACTGATTCATCCCTTAGCTGATTAAAATAAAGAATATACGAATTTTTGGCGCTTAGATAACCGCTGAGTTTTGATACAGAATCGGAAACAATTCTTAAACGGATTTTCATGGCTGTGATTTGTCCGACTAAATTATTTCCGTTTTCATCCTTTGTATAAAGTAATTGGTCTTTTTTGAGACGGGTCATATTCAACCCTATTTGTTTATATTCGTTAATCCATTCCCTCCATTCTCTTCTGGGCAGGTCTTTCAGATAATTGACACTTGAAAATTCATCGTAGGCGGCCCAGATGGTGCTTAGAAATAGTAATAGTGAAAAGAAAAGATAAACGGAAGTATAAGAACGCAATTCAACCGGGTCTTTCGTGAGCCGTTTTATGCGTTTCCATTTCATTTCTTCACGGAAAAGTTTTAGGTCTTGTTGAAATTGGGAAAGTAAGCTCATGGTGAGTTACAGGTTTTTTAGCTTGAAAAATAAAGAATTTAAGTGGACTGATATTTCATATCAAATATTAATCTTTGTCATGATTTATATCATACCCATTGAAATTAAAGTGCAAATGTAATATTTTATAGATAAAAAGGAAAGAGTTGGGGAAAAAAAAGGTATAGGGTATAGAGGTATAGAGGTGAAGGGTATAAGGTATAAAGGTACAGCCCCTATACCTTATACCTTATACCCCTTTCCTTCATCACCCCAAAGTAAACTTAATCGGTAAGCTCATTCGTACTTTTACGGGTTTGCCTCGTTGCTTTCCGGGGTTCCATTTCATTAGTTTTACCACTCTGACGGCTTCTTCATCACAGCCACCACCAATCCCTTTCAAAACTTCTACATTATCAATGGATCCTTTTTCGTTGACCACAAATTGCACAAACACACGACCATCAATGCCGGCTTGTTTAGCCATTTCAGGGTAGCGGATATTGTCCTGGAGAAATTTTGCAATACCTGCCTGACCACCTGGAAATGACTGGGGTTCTTCGACCACTAAAAAGATTTCTGAAACCACTTCTTCTGCCGGTGCTTCTTCTTTGATTTCCTGCGGAACTATCTGGGTTTCCTCCGTGATTTCTGCATCAAAACTAACTTTTGTTTCCTGAATAATTTCATCGTTGGCTACTTCTACAATTTGTGTTTGCTGTACCTGAGGAGGCGGAGGAGGGGGAACGTCCTGTTTGGTTTGAGGAATTTCGAGGGTTTCTTCAAATTGTGCATCAAGAACACCCAGATTAGCAACTGTATCGGAGTTTGATTCCCATTGAAAAGCCATAATGACAAGAGCAAGAACAACTACATAAGAAAACGCAAGGAAAAAAGCCCTTTTCTTATTGAGGTCAGCGGATTCTGTTTTTTTTAGTTCCATGGTTTTTAAAGGTTTTGGTTCAGGTTGAAGTTGAAGTTAGTTAGTCAAGTTTGGTTAGGAAATGATTAGTTGTATAGGATGGTTTAATAAAATTGTAAGAATAATATTCTAAATCTCTATCTCTTTTAAATCAGAAATTCCTTAAACTAAATCTAACTGGCATGCTCCTGGGTACTTTGACAGGTATGCCACGTTGTTTTCCAGGACTCCATTTCATTAATTTTACCGCCCTAACTGCTTCTTCATCACAACCACTCCCGATCCCTTTTAATACTTTCACACTATCAATATTTCCTTTTTCATTAATAATAAATTGAACATATACAAGTCCTTCTGTACCAATTTGTGTTGCGATTTCAGGATAATGAATATTCTCCTGAAGAAATTTATTAATGCCTGCATTACCACCAGGAAATGATGGTGCTACTTCAGGTACATATACAAAAGGGGGTTCTGAAACTTTTTCATCAGGGGGTTCAACAGCGAGCACCGGTAAAGCTGGAATCTCGGTTTCATCTGTGATTTCCGAAGTAAAATCAATCTTCGGATTTTCTATAATTACATCGTCAGGCACTTCTTTAATTTTCGGTTGTTTTGGTTGTGGAGTAGGTGGGGGTGGAAGCTCCTGTTTTGTTTGTGGAATAATAATGGTTTCTTCAAATACAGGATCAACTATTCCATAATTGGCTTCCTTACCAAGATTTGACTCCCACTGGAATGCCATAATGACAAGAGTAAGAACAACCACAAAAGAAAATAGAAGGAAAAAAAATCTTTTCTTATTGAGGTCAGCGGATTTGTTTTTTTTGAGTTCCATGGTTTCTGGAGATTTAGTTTGTTCTTTATTACATTCAATCCCCACAAATATACTAAAACTTTTGTGAATTTGCAAGCAACATTAAAAATTTAATGCGCCACAATTTCCTCATACTGCGAAGAAGACAATAAGGCATCTATTTCCGTTGGATTGTCAATGGAAATTTTGATAATCCATCCCTTTCCGTAGCAATCCTTATTTACCAAATCGGGATTGGTGGATAGTTCTTCATTTTTTTCAAGTACCTTTCCTGTTACAGGAGAAAAAAGGTCAGAAACGGTTTTCACTGCTTCAACCGTTCCAAAAATTTCATCTTGCTTTATATTTTTACCGACCGATTCAATTTCAATAAAAACGATGTCGCCGAGTTCACTTTGTGCAAAGTTGGTGATTCCTACGGTTCCGATATTGCCTTCGATAAGGAGCCATTCATGGTTTTTGGTGTATTTGAGTGAGGAGGGGTATGACATGGGAGTTAAAAAAAAGTTTTATGGTTATGTGGTTGGATGGTTAAATGGTTAAATGGTTATAAGGATGAACTATGGAATTTCATGCAAAAGTATAAATTTTAATGGATATAATTTTAATAGGGAAATTATAGGGTTAATTTATTATTGAAATGCTGAGAAACTTCAGGCAGTCGCGTTAAGGACAAAATATCGGTAGAAAGAAAATTCAATGTTTTTCTATTGAAGTGCCCCTTCCTTCGTCAGGGTAAACTCCGGCACAAATCATATTGTAACAACGGACTTCAGTCCGTTGTGGAAACGCTAACTTCAAACAATTGAGTGCCGTAGGCAGGAATCATAAAGAAAAAAAAATTATGCCAAACACGTATTATCAGGTATATATACAAGGTGTCTTCGGGGTAATATATCGCGAAGCAGTTGTTGAAAAAACCTGGTATTTTTGAAAAAGTTTGGAGTATCGTATGACGACAGATACCTTTTTGAGGATCTGATATGAATCGTGCCTACGGCACTTTTTACTATAAACCGTACGCACTTGAAGAATGGGCTAAAGTCCATCCTTACAAAATAAAATCGTACCGGAGTTTACCCTAACGGAGGAAGGGGTACTTTTAAACCCTTAGTGTATTATACTGAAATTACAAAATAAAATCGTTCCGGAGTTTACCCTGACGGAGGAAGGGGCACTTTTAAACCCTTAGGGGAACTTTCTACCGGTGATTTAGAATAAAAATTGGTTGAAACATTTTTATCAGCACATCAAAATAAGAATTAGCCAAATTAAAGCATGTATCACTACTGTGTAAGCGTAAACCTGATTTCAAATCCTGCAAGCGTGTATGTATTCGGGTAGGAGGTACTAACAAGAGGAGTATTCCGGGTAGTATCATAGAAGATACGCACTTTCAGCCGTTGATTTACCACGTAATCAATACTTGGGCTGAATTTTATAGTAGATTGACCGGAAGTAGGTTCCGGGTTTGAATTTACAATACGTTGAATGGTTCTGTTAACAGAATAACTCAAATCAATTTTAAAGGTTAAATCATTTTTCAACGTAAGTTGTTTACCTCTGAAATTAAATGGAGCTGTAAATCCTGCTTTTCTGTAACCCAATCCTATCATAAATTCGGTTCTTCTGGTTTCAGTAACCTGACTGTTTGATAAACTTAATGTCAGGTCCCGTGTTTTTTTAATTTCAAATCGTGTAGTGACATCATTTTTCCATGCAAAATCGAGACCGGCAAGTGGCGAGTATTGCTCTCTGATGCTGACGGCATCAATTACATATTCTGAATAGAAAATGCCATCATCTCTGGCAGTCGTTGGTTTTCCGTTATTGTCTTTATCATTATAATAGAGAGAAGTGACAGCACTTCCAACAGTGTAGGTAGAAGAATATCCATGTGTAAAATTTACAGAACGGAAATATTCTTTCGCCCAGGGAATTTTCGATAAGCCGCCATACGTAAGTTTCCATTGAGGGAAAAGTAAAGGAGGAAAATAATCAATGGATATATTTTCAGCATTGGTTCCCCTGTAAGCAGACAGAAATGCAGGAATTATTACTTCATTCGAATTATCACCGTATTCTGTAACACCTTGCGAATATTTTGGGTTATATTCAAGATTATTGACTCTGCTTTTTAAAATAGGAATATAAGCAGAAAAATTTGAAAATGCCTCGTTATTATTCAACGTATCATCTCCCATTAATGAGGTTGCCCAGGTATTATATGAAACAGAATATGTGCGGGTATTTCTCGGGCTCTGGCTGACAAATTCTTCTAGTATTGGATCATATCTGAAAAATTCTTCTCTGTTTACTCCATCACTCCTTGTCCATGTAAAATCAACTTTGAATTCACTGAATGGCTCAAAAGAAGTCCGGATATTAAGATTATTCCGGTTTGTAAGCGTGAATTTTGAATTAAGGTTTGTATCGAGTGTTAAATATTTCTTTTTAGCCGCGGTTTGATGAATATTCTCATCCTGAAAACCCAGAACATAACCTAACCCGGGAGCATTTGTAAAATCAACTTCATTATCTCTACGATTATCTAACCCAAAATACTTTGTTGAAGGCATGTATCCTGGTAGTAACGAACCTTTATTAATAGTATATGACCAATTAATAGTACGGATAGTCATCAAGGCACGCAATACTTTTCTGAAATACTTATTATCAGAGACCTTTTTGACGGTATCTTTTTTCGCGCCAGGCGCCGGTGGTGGTGTACCGGATGTTCCGGTGGGTGCTGTATTAATTGATTTCAAATAACTGCTTTTGTTATAGAGAGAAGTCAGATTGATATTGCCGTTATAATTCCAACCTTCACTGTTTTGAATAACGTTACCCAATGTCTCCTGACCAATGGGAGCGGCATCCCATGTATATCCACCGGTATATCTTACATTGCCCGAAACCCAGTTTAAAAATGAAATTTTATCAAGTGGCACGCGGTAATCAAGTGAGGTGGTTTGATTATAGCGGGTGGTTCTTCCGTATCTAAAAACTTCTTGCCATACCGAGTCCTTTTTCTCTTTTGTGTCTATTCTTCCCATGGGCTCATCAATTCGCGCATTATTTACGGCGTTGTAGTCCAATTTCAACCCTTTGGTAATATCCCATTTCAAATCATAAACTCTATCCCAATTAAATGATTTATTGAAAACATACTCCATTTCCACGTCGCCCGGACTTCTGAGTTTTGATTCATTAAACTTGCGGTCCATGTCGGAGCGAAAGCCGAGATTTTTTGGAAAGAGCGAATAATTAAAATCTTTAATTAATTTATACCTGGGAGGATTAAATGCCTGAATTTTTCCGAAGGGTTGATAATTTTTAATGGTAGGATTAATGTAATTGTAGCCCAAACTTCCTCTGTACTGGTTGGTAAAATTCCGTTCATAATTAATATTCCGGTTGAAATTATCATTGTAAGAAACCGTTGCGGCAAGATTTTCCACATCGTACAAATGCACTTTTTTACTGGGTTTCCTCACCCGTTGCACATTGGTAAAACTAAGAGACCTCCGTTCGGTATAATCAATGGCTTCATTCTCAATTCTCTCTCTTTCTTCTCCTACATAATTGGTAAGTTTTTCAGACATGAGAACATCCTGATTTAAGGGGTCAAATTGCGGGCTGATGGTTGTTTCCCCATACGTGGCATACATAGGAATTCTTACTGAAAATGACTCCGGTATAAATTTCGCTAATTCAAGTGAAGTTGACAGATCGTATTGTGTAGCGTTCACTTTACTTCGGGTAGAAATCTTTGTATCAATAGAACCAAATCCGGCAGTGCTGTGATTACCGGCGGCAATAAAAGTTCCCACATCCGCGAGATTTGCCTGAAGCCGTCCGGTGGATGCCCAGCCGGCTTCTTCTTTAAAATCAGTGACACGCATTTCGTTCACCCAGATGCACCCACTGAAATTCTGCCCGTCGTCTTTAGGATTTCTGATTCCAATCATAATCGTTTTTACTGCGGCTAAATCCGGATTGCCTCTTATGGTAATTATATTTCCTCCTCTGGAAATAGAATAGGGTTTATCAAGTGGCATTTTTTCATCGTTACGAAGGGCTTTGACTACTCCGAGGGCATCAAATAAAATATCGAGGTCATTTTCATACCGCCAGATTCTACCTTCAGCATCGGTAGAAGTAGGATCTACCGGACCTTGTGTAGGATGCAATGGAATTTCGTATTCATAATAGTTTTGCGTGAAGTCGGTACCCAGACGAACGAATGCATTCAACTGTCCTGGTTCTGTAAAAGGAACCGAACCAGGTGAAGGTTTATTTTCTGCATGAATAAACATTTTAAATTTTTTGTACGTTCTGAAATCCATGCTGATGTTTTTATAAGCCGCTTTGGCGTCACCATCCAACAAGTCAGTGACACAAAGTTCAAGCGCCTGTTCATTCATTTTCCGTTGGTTGACAGATGCCACTTCAATTTCCTGTTGTATTCCGGGCGGGAGTACGTATGGAATGTTTGAGCCATCGAACGTACCATTATCTTCAATATTAACTGTTGAGATACTAAATGCAGTATTCTGGGATCCATCGGGAGGAACCCATGCGCCCTCTGAAAATAAATCCTGATTGTATCTTCTCCAGGAACCGCCAATAAGTTGAAAACGTGCAAAACGGAAAACTACATTTTCCTTAAATCCGGTTAAATACATGCGCATAAAACGAATGGATTTAAAATCGCGGATATTCCCAATTATTTCTGTGGGATTGTTGATAGGAATACGAAATTGATACCAACTGATTGTGTCGGTTTCGCCATTTGCCAACTCCACCGGCGCTTTCACGCGGTCTGTAATGTAATTCTGACCTACCGTCATAGTGCCTGGGGTCAAATGCATTTTATATTCAAAATATTCTTCCATTTCATTTAACGTATTATCTTTATTTATATCTTCATCATCCGGCAAATAGGTAGCAGAAGTTGCATAATCCTCTTTATTCTGTTCTTCAGAAGGAGAATTTCCCTGCATATTATTGTAATTCAAATAACGGGGAAGGATCTCCAGATTTTCAATATCAGACCCCCGGTAATAATGATAATTGTCTGCGGAGGGATCCTGTAAAATACTATCAAGAGCGGTTGGATTTGTAACGATTTTTCTTACCGTATCAAGATAAACGGAATCAAAAAAACTTTGCTCATCCAAATCATTCAGACCATCCAGACCTAAATCCTGAAATTGGCGTGAACTTCCCTGATTATCGAATGCGTGCGCAATGGATTGCAGGGTTGAAACTCTTCCCCAGAAAGTTGTGTCAACATTCGAAACGTTAGTTGTCTTAGGCAAACCATCTTCAAAAGCTTTTCTGGAATCCTTCAATAAATCTTCGGAAACATTTCCTAGGTTCATATAAAAATCTCCTCCGGTATTATTCATTCCACCATGCGTGCCCTGAATAAAAGGATCGAGGAGCCAGAATTCGATAAATTCAATGTTTGCCGCTTCAAAATCGGTTGTAGAAATAATTGCTTTCATAACCCCTCCCCAACGTTTTTCAGGATTTTTCAAATGACCATTTTCGTCTAAATCCAACGCATAATTATAAGGTCCTCGTTTGGTTGGATAATAAGCGATATCCAAGGTTGCAAGGTTTGTTTCGCCTACTGTTTCATCACGTTTAGGAAAAACTTCGCGAGGTAAAACTTCCCGGTTGTAATGTCTTGATAATAATTCTTTGTTTCCCTTAATTACTTTGGGTGTTGCTGAATTATCATCTCTGAAAAACAAAGGGTCAATGGTGTACCAGGCAAGTTTTGCCCTGTCATAATTCCATTGCAGTGGATTTGATAACGAATATTTCTGAGCAAACCGCTGAGGCGTGCTTGCCAGCTTCCAACTATACTGACTTTGCATATCAAACGGAATTTTGGAACTTTCAAAATCATCTATATATGCTTTTGCTTCTCCTTTTTTATCTTCAATACTGGAAGGATGACCGGGGAGTAATTGTGCAAATTCTGCATTGAATAAAATAGACGAAGGTTTTTTAGTAGTTAGAAACGGAAGTTTGTCAAGTGCTTTTGTGATAAATTGAGATTCTTTTTTCCAACTAAGATCCAAGCCCCAGATTGTATTTGAAATGGGTTCCTGACCTATGTCAATTTTTGGAGTCAACGGTCTTTCGTGCAATTTTAAAAATGCACCGCCCACATTAAAGTCCTCGTTAATTTTATAATCAAACCGTGACCCTATCAAGGATTTTGACTGAATGGTGAAAAACGAATTAGTTTCAAATTTAACACTTACTTTCTGACCGGAAGTCAATATGGCTTGATTAATAATTTTTACGCGGCCTAAGGTGTAATCCACTGTGTAATCCTGATTTTCAGTTAAGGGTGTTGTTCCTGCGCTCACTACTACAGAACCCTTAATGACATTAATCGCATTTAAGGGAATTTCGGAAGAACTGGAGGAAAGATATTTTCCCTTCAGATAATATTTATTTAATTCCGCATTTTGCTGTGCATCGCTTTTTGTTTTCTTGTAGAGGTCTTCAAATACAAAGGAAGAGGCGGCATTGTCACCGTTAAATTTTACCTTTAAATTATTTCCAAAGGGTTCCAACACAGGGAAAATGACTCTGCCGTTATTAGCATCTATGGTATAATTTTCTATAAAGTCAAATACTCCGTCTTTCCCAACGTCATTGTTTGTGTTTAATTTATCGAGATTTAAAATTTCTATAATACGTTGTCCGCTAAGCACCCCCGCTGAAGATGGAAAAACTGGTAAATTGAACCCTGTCCTGTCATCTTTAAAATATATATTCAATTGAAAATCCTGTTTGTTTACCTGATAAGCACCAATGGAATAGATATTTTTCATCATCAGATTCCACATAGGGAGGTCAGTACGCACTGTCACTGATTTAAGAAGTTTTAAAAACAACACGTTTGGTTCAGAAATAGTTGGAGGCACGTCCTGAGAAAATTCACCGACCTGATAATTTTTACCGGCATACGTATATTCATAGGCGACAGCAAGCGCTTCATCTGAATTTAAGGAAGCATTGAGGGAAATATATCCTAACTGGGGTTGTATCTTGAACTCATTTGCCTGAAGTTTACGTGCATTATCAATTTTCTGAAAATCCTGTGCCTGAATTAAACTATCGGTTCCAATTGAAATCAGATTCAGGGCATTTATCGTTTTTTGAGCTATGCGAACGTCCGGGTTATCTTTAATTTTCTGATACAATATGTTCGCATTGTTTTCTGGCAATAAAACACCATTCTTTTTCAACGAAACCAAATAAGGGACTGGTTCGCCCAAATCCTGAAATCCAAGCGCATTTCTCACTCCTTCAGCCGTATTTCTTTTATTCGTCACCCAAACCTCGACACGAGTGACATTGTAAGGTGAATTTATAAAGGGAAGTTTTATTAAAGAGGTATCATACTGTTCTCTGAAAAACTGTCCAAGAAAAAAATGCCTGTTGGCATCGTATTCATCAGCTCTTATTTCAAACGTATTACTTTGTGCGCCTCCTTCCACTTCAATTTCCTCTTTTTTTCCTTTTTGCTGGGAAGCGAGCGCTGTTACTGTCAATCTACCGAATCGCAATTGTGTTTTGATTCCGAAAAGATTTTGCGCACCTGTGATTAATGAACTGTTGAGAGGCAAGCTGACGTTTCCGGCTTCAATTTTTTGAATAATTTCTTCTTCGTAGCCGGTATATTCCAATTTTAATTGATTTTCGAAATCGAAATTTGCCTGAGTATCCCAGTTGGCAGTAATTTTTAATTTCTCACCAATATTTCCAATGACGTTCATCTGAATCTGCTGATCGAAATTAAAGCCGGTATGCGAGCGTTGTTCCTCCGAAATATTCGGATCTTGGTTTCTATTATGACTGGCGGCAAAAGTAAGCAACGCAGAACCATTTGGACGAATGTCCACATAATTGCCACCAAATATTCTGTCAAAAACTTTCGGTATAGGTAATTTAGGAATTACCCCTTTTTGGCTTACCACCTCTTCAGATCTTGCTTTTTCTTTCCAATAATTTTTAATGCTGTTTCGCATTTGCAACTTTGAAAATTCATCATACGTCATGGTAGAAGGAGAACGGTAATTTATCTTATTTCCGATTTTTTTATCCACCGAATAATTTTCAAGGGAAGAATCCACATTAATTTCTGTTTTAATGTTGGAAGGATTTTTCAGAAACAATTCTGATTCAGAAAGACCGGGATCATGCTGAAAGCCGTCATCTTTCAACTGATAGTTCCATGGATTGGGAATTGTTTTTCGTGTAGAGTCCTTTTTAGTTGAATCTTTCTTAGATGTATCATAGGGCAACTCCAAAAACGAATTTTTTTCTATCCTCTTTATCTCCCTCCAAAGGGAGACATTTGGTTGAATTTTTAGAAGTGGCCTATAAAAAGAATTTTCCGGGAATGGTAAATTAATGTCTTTGATATCAAATTTAGCTGATGAAAAAAGGAGAGAATGGGAAAGGAGAAAAAAAACCGGAATGAATATAAATAAACGGTTCAGTGGGTACAGAACTTTTTTTATGAAGAATGTGAGTTTCAAAAAAGTGGAAAATTAAAAACAGTGTAAATATAAAAAATTATCTTGCTTTTAATGCCAAGCGGATAATTTCTTCAAGGGTGAGAGGTTGTGGAAACTGCCGGAAAAGTTGCTCAATGGTTTGTTCTGCCGCCATGCGTGTAAATCCCATATTTTGCAAAGCTGACATAGCGTCCCGTTTTATACTTGACCCGCTGTTTTCCACAGAAAAACCAGCATCCTTGCCTAATTTATCCTTCAGTTCAAGGATTATACGTTGTGCTGTTTTTGGTCCTATCCCTTTAATGGATTGTAATGATTGGATACTACTACGGATAATTGCTGAATGTAGTTCCGCTGGATTTGAGGCAGACAAAATATTAATAGCGGTGGCAGGACCTACTCCATTTACCGAGATAAGCATTTGAAAAATATTTTTTTCTTTTACATCGGCAAATCCATAGAGAAGATGGGCATCTTCGCGAATATGAAAATGAGTATAAAGCAAACAAGGTTGTTCGATGTTTGGTAATTTTTCATAGGTGAATAAAGAAATAATGCAACGGTAACCCACCCCACCACAATCTACGATTGCTTCAGAAGGAGATTTATGGATGAGGAGACCTTTGAGATAGGCAATCATGGGTTGGTTTAACGGTGTTCTAAATCGTATTTCTGTGGCTTAAGATTTTTAAATCTTTTAATCAGCTTATGGGCTTCGAGGTCTAATTTTACAACTTCAACATACCAGGGTAAAGAACCTTCGAATTCAATTTTGTTATCGGTAAGATAAATTTTTACGTAATCCACAATCTCAGAAAAAGAAATCCTTGGTTTTTTCTCCAGTACTTCCAGAATGGCTTTACGGATTATTTTGTATTTCTTTTTTTCGATGCGGAAACCCTGTTTGGATTCGGAGGGGTGTAAGGTTAAGACGGTTGTTTTGTCTTGTGCTGGCATAACGAATAGAAATTTTCTGCAAAGGTAGAAAAATTTTATTTACAAATAACCAGGGTGAAAATCATTTCATAGAGACACGGCACACCGTGTCTCTACATTTACAATATTCTCTATTTTTTGGAAAGGGGCTGGGGAATTTTATTTCATTACTAATTGGGCATCAATGGCGGCAATTGCCACCATATTTACAATTTCACGAACAGAACTACCGAGCTGAAGGATATGAACTGGTTTAGCCATTCCCATTAATATAGGTCCGATTGCCTCAGCATCGCCTAATTCCTGCAAAAGTTTGTAAGCCATATTTCCGGAAGCCAGGTCAGGAAAAATCAATGTATTGGTTTTGTGGCTTGCCAAATCACAAAATGGATAATTATCTTTTAGAAGTTGAGGATTCACTGCAAAATTTGCCTGAATTTCACCGTCAATAACCAATTCAGGGTATCGTAATTTTGCCAACCGGGTTGCTTCTTTCACTTTTTCGGGGAGTTCCTCGTTGCTTGAGCCAAAATTTGTATAAGACAGCATGGCAATGTGCGGCTCCACATTAAAATATTTTACGGCACGAGCTGTTAGTCCGGCTATATCCACAAGGTCTTCCACTGAAGGATTTACATTAACCGTAGTATCCGCCAGGAAAAAAGTGCCTTTCTTAGTTATCAAAATATACATGCCTGCTACTTTGCGAATTCCTTTTTCAACTCCAATTACTTCAAGCGCAGGTAAAATGGTGCGGCGATAGTTTTTAGTTAATCCTGAAATCAATGCATCCGCATCCCCTTTTTCCACCATCATGGCGCCAAAATAATTCCGTTCCTTCATGTGTGTTTTTGCATCATGCAGTGTCACTCCTTTTCGTTGTCTTTTTTTATAAAACAATTCAATGTAATCCTTTTTGTTTTCCGCTTCAAAATGCGGGTCAATTATCTGAGTGTCTTTCAAACCCAATTTATTGTCTTTAATCAATTGTTTTATTTTTTGAATATTCCCCAGCAAAATAGGAATGGCAATCTCTTCGTCTTTAATAATCTGAGCGGCTTTAAGAATTTTAAGATTATCGGCTTCCGCAAAAACCACTCTTTTCTTATTCATCTTTGCGCGATTAATCACATTAGACATAAGTTTCTGGTCAATGCCCATTCTTTTCAACAACTCTGTTTCATATACCTTCCAATCCTTAATTTTTATTTTAGCCACACCGGAATCCATTGCGGCTTTTGCAACAGCGGGAGCGACTACCGTAATTAACCTGGGATCGAGCGGAGTGGGTATGAGGTATTCTTTGCCGAAGGAGAATTTTTTCCCACCGTAAGCATTAATAACCGAGTCGGGCACAGATTCTTTTGCAAGCTGAGCAAGGGCTTTAACGGCGGCTAATTTCATGGCTTCATTGATTTGAGTGGCACGAACATCAAGAGCGCCTCTGAAAATGTAAGGGAAACCGAGCACATTATTCACCTGATTGGGATAATCACTCCTGCCGGTCGCCATAATGATATCATTGCGGGTTTTTACGGCAAGTTCATATTTGATTTCCGGATCCGGATTTGCCATTGCAAATACGATAGGTGTTTTTGCCATACTCAAGAGCATTTTGGGAGAGATAAGATCTTTGGTAGAAAGACCAATAAACACATCGGCTCCTTTCATGGCTTGTTCTAAAGAAATAAAATCATCAATGGCAAATTTTTCTTTGTATTTATTGAGGTCTTTTCTCTTCTTACATAAAACGCCTTTGGAATCAAACATAACGATATTTGATTTTTTCATTCCTAAGGAAATATAAATATTCGCACACGAAATAGCCGCCGCACCTGCGCCGCTGATTACCAATTTAACCTGTCCGATTTTTTTGTTTGCGACCTCCAATGCGTTTAAAAGGGCGGCGCCTGAAATAATCGCTGTCCCATGCTGGTCATCGTGCATCACCGGGATTTTTAATTCCGCTCTTAATTGTTGTTCTATTTCAAAACTTTCCGGGGCTTTGATGTCTTCGAGATTAATTCCACCGAAGGTGGGTTCAAGGGCTTTCACCACCTGAATAAATCCTTGCACATCATCCATGCGTAATTCAATATCAAATACATCAATTCCGGCAAATTTTTTAAAGAGTACTCCTTTACCTTCCATGACCGGTTTTCCTGCTTCAGGACCAATGTTTCCAAGACCAAGCACCGCAGTGCCATTACTGATAACCGCCACGAGGTTTCCCTTTGCGGTATATTTATAAACGTTTTCAACGTCTTTATAAATTTCTTTGCAGGGTTCAGCGACTCCAGGGGAATAGGCAAGTGCCAGGTCGCGTTGGGTGGTGAGTGGTTTGGTAGGAACTACCTCGATTTTTCCAGGGCGATCCATAGAATGAAAATCGAGGGCATCTTGTTTGCGGCGTTGGTCTTCCATGATTTTGTGTTATGAGTCAGATTTTAGTTTTCAGGAAAACCGTAAAGATAAGATAAAAAAAATTAGCCACAATTTACTTACATTTGCATATTAAAGTTATTATATGCAGAGAGAATTTAACATTACCGGCACCTGTATTCCAGAAAAGCATTATATGGTAGATATTTCAGGAAAGCTCAAAGAAATTATGGTTTTGATTGAGAAAGGAAACTACTTTACGATTAACCGTCCGAGGCAGTATGGAAAAACCACTACTCAGTTTTTTTTGGAAAAGATCTTGGAAAAGAGAGAGGATTATTTAATTGCGAGAATATCTTTTGAAGGGGTGGGAGACAGCGTTTTTGCGAATGAAGAAGTTTTTGGAAAGAAAGTGATTGAATTTATAGCAGACCGTATTTCAGCAGAAGAAGAAATACGAAACAAACTTTATGAATCTATCCATAATATATCCAGCATAAACACCTTATCCAAAGAAATAACAAAATTTTGTGAATCCATTAAAAAGAAATTTGTTTTACTTATTGATGAAGTGGACAAGAGCAGTAATAACCAGTTATTTTTGAGTTTTCTTGGGATGCTCCGCAATAAATACTTATTGCGGAATGAAGGAAGAGATTCTACCTTTCACAGTGTCATTCTTGCCGGTGTTCACGATGTGAAAACTTTAAAATTAAAACTGCGCCCCGGTGAGGAGCAAAAATACAACAGCCCCTGGAATATTGCCACTGACTTTAAAGTGGACATGAGTTTTAATCCGCAGGAAATTTCTACCATGCTCGTGGATTATAGCAAGGATAAAAAAATAAAGATGGACATCACAAAAATCGCTGAAAGGATTTATCATTATACGAGTGGGTATCCGTTTTTAGTGAGCAAGATTTGCAAGGAAATAGACGAAAATATTTTACCTGAAAAAGAAAGAACGGAATGGAGTGTGAAAGAGGTAGAAAGAGCGGTGAAAACCATTACGCTTGGTGAAGAATCCAATACAAATTTTGACAGTATTATTAAAAATATTGAAAACGACAGCGCTTTAGGTGATTTTGTTCTCAACCTGTTGTTAGGAAGCACCGAATATTCATTTTTATACAATGTTCCTTTAATTTATAATGCTGTAACTCATGGAATCATAAAAAATGAAAAAGGCAAAGCAAAAATTCATAATAAAATTTATGAGGAATACCTTACTAATTATTTTGTCATAAAATTAAAAACTGAAAATAAAAGTATTTTTTCTTCTTTCGATGTCGTTCAGAGTTCTTACATTAAACCAACCGGTAAATTAGAAATTGAAAAAGTTCTCTTAAAATTTCAGGAAGTAATCAAAGAAAAATATTCCCAAAGCGAAGCATTAAAGAGCGATGAATTTCTGGAAAAGGAATTACGAATGCGCTTTTTCTGTTTTATTCAACCCATTATGAACGGCATCGGCTTTGCGTTCAAGGAAGTAGAGACGGGAGAGGAAAAGAGGATAGATGTGGTGATTATCTTCCGTGATGAAAAATTTGTAGTGGAGTTGAAGCTCTGGCGAGGTATGAAATATCACAGACAGGGTATTAAACGGCTGAAAGATTATATGAAAAAAGAAGGTGTAAAAAAGGGATATATGCTTATAGCAGATAAGACCCGGCATAAGCAGTTTAAGGTGGAGAAGCAGGAAGGATTGATGATGGTGTGGATATGAAGGGAACCCTATACCCATTTTCTTTCTATCATCTCAATCGTCTGTTTGGTATTATAAATATTTTTTCAAATCATCTAACGGTTCGTGGGTTTAAGAAGTGGCGGATATTAAATGCACGTTACCGTCAGAAAACACAAAGTTAATTTAAAATAACGAACTTTCAAATTTTACGTACCCCGCCATTTCTTTAAACCCCCTGTTACCGCAAGTGCAATTGTCCTCTGTTATTGTTTTACCAGCTGAATGGTTTGTCCTTCAACTTTCAACAGATACACACCGTTATCATTCTTTGACAGGTCAATCGTTGTCTGTTTGTTCGTAAGATTACCCTTTTTAACCACTTTTCCTGTAATGTCAGTTATTTCAAAAGATTTATTTCCTGCTTTCACACGTTCAATGATGAAGAGTCCGTTTGTAGGATTCGTATAAACCGAAAACTTATTATATTTGCTACTCTCAATTATTTCTGTAACGGTCGAATTGTAGCAGGAAGAAGTATCCGTGCATCCGCTTTTTTCAACTGCTACCGCAAAATTGCCTGTAACTGTCGTAGTAAAGGTTTGATTGATTTCACCCGAGATTGTAGCGTAATTATTATTGCAGTCCAGCCATTGATATGTTGCAACTGTAGCATTTGCTGTAAGTGAATTGGCAGAAGTTGTTACAGAAGTGTCCACCGTGTTAATGGTTAAATTAAGTGTCATCACACTGTCGCAGCCCACAGTGTTTGGAATAGTATCGGTGTAAGTTCCCGAAGATGTGTAGGTGATGGAGTTCCATGTATAACTGCCACACTCGGTAATAGAAAAAGATGAACCTGTATCTGTGCATGAAGTATCTGTTAGCTTTATCAAGATTACTTCATTCTGAAAAGAAGCCATGCTAAGTGTACTTCCGCTTAAAATAAATCCGCCATCAGCCGTTTGTTCTACATATCTTCCGTAAGCAGCTTCTTTGCCGGAAAATACTTTGGTCCACAAAATATCTCCTGACGAGTTTGTTTTAATTAAACAGATAGCAGATAGAAAAGTTGCATAAGTTTGAGTTTGCCCAATGAGTATGTAACCTCCATCGGAAGTTTGTTGTACTGTTTTACCTTTCTCACTTCCAGAACCTCCGTAAGTTTTTGTCCAAATGGTATCACCGCTTGGATTAGTTTTAATTAAATAAAAGTCATCACTACCCGCACCAAAACTTTTTGTTCTACCAAAAATAATATATCCACTGTCGGCTGTTTGCCTGATGGATTCTATCTCGTCATCATTTGCACCTCCGTAGGTTTTTGTCCAAAGCGTGTCTCCGATAGAATCGGTTCTGATAAAATAAAAATCTTTACCTCCGGAACCATAACTTTCTGTATAACCACCTAAAGCATAGCCACCTTCAGAAGTTTGAACAAAATCTTGCACAGATTCATTTTGATTACCCCCATATACTTTTGTCCATAAGGTATCTCCATTAATATCAGTTTTAACAAAGAATCCATTAAAATTACAGGGTCCATATACACACTGTGAACCAACCATTGCATAACCACCATCAGAGGTTTGATGAATTGTGTATCCATATTCGACTCCGCCATCAGCAGGAGTTTTCACCCATTGCGTATTGCCTGAAACATCTAATTTAATAAGATAAAAATCGGGAAAATCACCTGCTCCGTAACTTTTTGTCCATCCAAAAACAGCGTAACCGGTATCGGTTGTTTGTTCAACGGAATACCCCCAATCCTCATCCGTGCCTCCCAAAGTTTTAGTCCAACTTGTATCTCCGACTGCATCTGTTTTTACTACATAAAAGTCATATCCATTAGAAGTTGTTTGTCCCACCGATATATACCCGCCATCGATCGTTTGCTTTACTTCAACAGAATAATCATCGCTTGTTCCTCCATAGTATTTTTCAAAGTCCACAGTGATCTGAGAAGAAACTTTTAACGAAAGTATCAATAGAACTGGTAGGATTAAATATTTCATATCTATCTTTTTTGGGTGTTTATAATATTTTTATGATCATGTCAGCCTAATGTTTAAAGTGAGTTACATTTCAATTTTTTTGTCGTATGTAACAGTTACACAGTGATAAAGTTAGTTCATTTGCAATTATCATGTCTATATGCAGTATCGTTTTTAACATTGGTGCTAACGTCATTATTTCCGCATTGCGTATTTAATGTCTATTGACTTTTTCACCTTTATAAATTGACAAAAATACTCATTTTTTTGCCTAATAACCTGATATGCAAGGTCGCATTTTTTATGTTATGGTAGTTTTTCGAGTCACCCTAAAATTTTCTATTTCTCCTCTTCCACCGTCCACAACAGCCCCTCCAATTCACGCATCAAATTCCTTTTGGGTTCGTTGGGCGCATATAAAAATGCTTCCACGAAGAAAAGAGTTTGAAATTTCTTATCCGTAAACACCAGCGCCATAAAAGGTCCCCCCATGGTGTTGTTATTTGTTTTCCATAAGCCCCTTATTTCTTTTCCTGTATTACCTTGATAGGTAATCCAGCGAGACACAAGGGGAAGTTCCTCTTGAAGCGTAAGAAATGAATTCTTTGAATCATTGCCATAAATAAATTTTTTTCCTGTTTCACAGTGCCACTCCGTCAATGCCGAATCGGAAAACTGTTTTTGAGATAGGTACGGTTTCCATGAAATAAAAATATTCCGGTCGCGAATGTTCTCTGCATATCGCCACCAGACAAAGCCGGAGGTGTCTTTGATTAATAAAAATTCAGTTGGAAGATGCAGAGAAAATTCCCGGTTACTTTTTGGAAATGTTTCCGGAAATTTATTTTTAAAAATCAACATTTTGTTTTTTATTTCCGTATCGAGTAAATTTTCCAATATAAATTTTCCTTCCTGTAGAATTTTTCCTGCTAATGCATCCTGGTTTCCTTCCACTAAAAAATGAATCTGCTGTCCACTGGCAAACAAATCTTTTTCACGGAAATAAAATAACGAATCCAAGCCATTAATTATTTTCTTTTGAGGTAAACGGTGATTGATAAATTTTCCTGTTGCATTAATGCCATCGAGCACTCCGGCAAAAAGAATTATTTTATGCCTTTTCCAGAAATCAGAAAATTTTTCCATAGGAATGTAGGTAATGTTGAAAAATGGTTCACATCCTGAAAAATAATGAATAGTATCCTTCAAGGTGTTTTTTAGCGCTATTCCCGCACTTGATTTCCATAACAAACTGTCGCATACAACCAGAATTTCACCTTCACGTCCTATAGAAGCAGGAAGTATGGAGGATTTTTTGTCGGATTGACAGCTTGCTGAATATATCAGTAGAAAAGTAAGTATCGTTTTTTGGGAAAAGTTCATGAATGTTATCCAACAAATTAACCCAAAAATATTTACATTTGCGTCTTTACAACACACTATGGCTGATTTTGATAAGCTCGCCGCTCCTGTAGGAACCACCCTGGACCGTTTCATAATGATGCGCCAGCAGGATTTTCTCTACGCAACCGGAGAATTATCTCAATTATTGAGAGATATTGCCCTTGCAACAAAAATTGTAAACCGGGAAATAAACCGCGCAGGGTTGATAAATATTTCCGGTACGTATGGAGCCATTAATGTGCAAGGGGAAGAACAACAGAAAATGGATGTGATTGCCAATATCCGTTTTATCCGTGCATTAAAAAATGGCGGTGAAACCTGTGTGATTGCCTCTGAAGAAAACGACACCATCATTGATACTGAAAAGTATCAAGGCAGATACGTAGTTGCCATAGACCCTTTAGACGGTTCGTCCAATATTGATGTAAATGTATCGGTGGGGACTATTTTTTCCATATACCGGCGAATGTCTCCCATAAATACTCCCGGTACCATTGAAGATTTCATGCAGGGTGGAACGCAACAAGTTGCCGCCGGATACATAATTTTTGGTTCTTCCACCATGTTTGTTTACACCACCGGTCATGGGGTAAACGGTTTCACGTATGAACATTCTCTTGGCGAATTTTTTTTATCGCATCCGAACATGAAAATTAAAGATGCAGGAAAAATATATTCTATCAATGAGGGGCTTGCGATGGAGATGACCGAAGGGGTAAAAGCATATCTTGATTATTGTAAAGAAACAGACAAAGAAACTTATCGTCCCTATTCGTGCAGATATATCGGTTCGCTGGTTGCCGATTTTCACCGGAATCTGTTGAAAGGGGGAATTTATATTTATCCTGCTACTAAAAAGCTCAAAACCGGTAAATTAAGATTGTTGTACGAGGCATTTCCTCTCTCATTCATTATAGAGCAAGCAGGTGGAAAAGCCAGTGATGGTATTAACAGAATGTTGGAAATAAAACCAACAACTCTTCATCAACGCACTCCGCTTTATATTGGTTCGAAAACAATGGTGGAAAAGGCAGAAGAGATGTTGAGGATTCATGAAGCGGTGAAGACCTCACCCCAGCCCCTCTCCAAAGTGGAGAGGGGTTAGAGATTTGTTATAATCCCTCCCCTTCTACTTCTTCGCGGGTTTCTCTCAAATCATTTATGGTATTTTCCAACTCAATAACTTTCAGGTTCATTGCATTTAATGCTTCTTCTAAAGCATTTTTATCGGTTTGTAACTTGTCGCTTGCTTCTTTTAAGGTATGTATTTCTCTTTTTAATTCACTATTTTCATTGGTGTATTTGATGATTTCTGAATTTAATTTCGAATTTTGAAGCCGTACCACGGTCACTTCTGATTTTACATTTGTGATTTCCTTATTTTTTAATTCTACTTCGTTTTTCTTGTTCTCAATATCTGATTGTAAACTTTCGATTTTGCTTTTCAACTCTGAGATTTCTTTATTCCGGTTTTCCAATTCGAGCTTAATGGTAAGCAGATTGGAATAAAGATTAGTTACCTTGCCGGTAATTTCTTCTGCGTAATTTATTTTTGTTGCCATGGTTTAAAAGTTTTAATTCCAACTAACTTTGTTTCTTTGTGTCTTTGCGTTGAAAAAACTGCATTATGCAAGATATCTATTGAATTACCATCCCGAGTCCTCTTTCTTTCCAGAATCATTTTTCTTTTCGGGCTCTTTTTTTTCTGTTTCTTTTTCGGATTCTTTCTTTTTGGAATCTTTCATTTCCTGTGCTTTTTTTAACTTCAATTTTTGCAAACTGTCTATTTTAATAAGAGCGGTGTCCGTTATAATGGTTGATTGCTGTATTTTCTTTTCGGAAATAATATTTTGCAATTCATTTAAAGAATAATTTTTATAATCCCCTTTGCCAGGTGCAGGAGAAGACGGTTTACTAATGTTATTAACCAAGTCGGTTTTATTTTCATTGGTGATCTTCTTTTCATTTTTAACAGGTAATTTTTCTGCTGTTTTAATTTTTTCTGGTTTAACTTTTTCTTTCTGGGGAGTTTCTTTAGGAACAATATTTTCACTCACCGGCTGATTTTTTTGTTTTTCCGGCTGTTTGACGATTTTCTCTTCCTGATTTGATTTCTTTTTTTTCTCCGCAACTACTGCATTTTTTTCAACCAGTTTTGGTTCAACAGGTTTTGGTTTAGTTACGTCTGGTGTTTTAATTTCTTTTTTTTCAGGCACTTTTTCTTTCGAAGGTTCTGTTTTTTTAATTTCTTTTGTAGCGGCTACAACCGGTATATCCTTTTTTTCAACGGTGTTGTTTTCTTTTGATTCAAGAGCCAACTTTTCTTTTTGTTTCCATTCTTCTTCTTTTTTAGAAAAATCATCTGCTTGCTTTTCCAATTGAGTGATTTTGTTTTTTAGACCTTCATTTTCTTTTTTAAATAATTCCATTTCCGCCGCTGAAACTGCATCGCTGGATTTTCTGGGACTAAATAAGAGAAACACCACTCCAGCCAGTAAAACTCCGGATAAGATGATAAAAATACTTTTTAATTTACCGGAAGATTTCCGGTCAGCGTCAAACTTCTTAATATTTTCAAATATTTCGAGGTCGCTGTCGCACTTAGGGCAGTGGCGTAGCGATTCATCCAAATCCGGGTTATTACAAACGGGACATTCGTGGAGAGTGGGCATCTTTTTTAGTGAAAGTTACAAATTTATTACTAATTTTGGAAATTATGAACATAAAAAAAATTCTTATACTGGGAGCCGGAAGGTCTTCCTTTTATCTGATAAATTATCTGCTCGAAAATGCTGACAAAGAAAATTGGTTAGTAACCGTAGTGGATAAAACCATTCAACTTGCCAATGAAAAAACCAATAATCACCCCTGTTCAACCGCCCTTGGGGTTGATATTCTAAAACCCGAACAAAGATACCATTTAGTATCCGATTCTGACATAGTTATTTCATTATTGCCTCCCGATCTTCATTTTCTGGTTGCAACTGATTGCCTGGAATTGAAAAAACATTTATTTACAGCTTCCTATATATCGCCCGAAATCCAGAGATTGAATGAGCCGGTAGAAAAAAATAACCTGTTGTTTATGAATGAAATAGGGTTAGACCCCGGCATTGACCACATTTCGGCTATAAAAATAATCCACAAAATAAAAGCGAAAAATGGAAAATTAATTTCGTTTAAATCCTATTGCGGCGGGTTGATAGCCCCTGAATGTAATGATAATCCATGGAATTATAAATTTACCTGGAATCCCAGGAATGTGATTTTAGCCGGACAAGGAACTGCAAAATATTTGTTAAATGGAAAGTACAAATATGTCCCCTATAACCGGATTTTTACAAATTCAGAAATCGTCGAGGTGGAAGGAGCCGGGACTTATGAAGCATATCCTAACAGGGATTCGATAGGATACAGGAAAATATATGGGATTGAAGATATATCAACCATGCTCAGGGGAACATTGCGTTCACCCGATTTTTGCAATTCATGGGATATTTTTATAAAACTTGGACTAACGGATGATTCCTACCAGATAGAAAATTCAAAAAACATGAGTTATAAGGAATTGATTGAAAGTTTGCTACCACATTCTCAAGGAAAAACTCTCTCCGAAAAAATTTGTTCTGTTGCGAATGTTGCTGCTGACTCCACAGCATATAAAAATTTTCTCTGGACAGGAATAGCATCGGATGAAAAAATTCCTCTTGAAAAAGCCAGTCCGGCGATGATTTTGCAAAATCTTCTCGAATCAAAATGGAAAATGAATCCTAATGATAAAGACATGGTAGTCATGCATCATGAATTTTCATATATAAACAGTAACGGCAATCAAAAACATATTTCAAGTTCATTGGTAGTAAAAGGTGAAAATTCGCAATTAACCGCCATGGCAAAAACCGTAGGGTTGCCTTTAGCCATCACGGTAAAACTTTTTTTACAGGGAAAAATTTCATTAAGGGGGGTACGAATACCGGTTTATAAAGAAATCTACCTTCCGGTTCTGAATGAATTAGAGAAAAATGGGATTATCTTTTCGGAAACGGAAGGATAGGGAGAAAGAAATTTATTTATACTTTAAACGGAACAAATTTCAGCAAATGTCTATATTGACATATTGCTCTATTGTTTCATTGTTAATTGACCCCATGATTTCAGCACAACAATGAAACAATGTAGCAATGGAACAATGAACAGAGTTACACGAAAATTTATACCGATTGCAGTATAGTAAATTCATGATATCCCAATTATTAAATCCACCGCAGATATTAAATTTTTAGTTTTATAATCTTCCTTAAATGATTCCTCCTTATCTGAAATTAAAATTGTTCTAAGATTCATTTTTTTTCCGGCAATAATGTCCCTCTCCGTATCGCCAATCATCCAGGATTTTGATATGTCAATGTTAAATTGAGAAATGGCTTTTTCATACAATAGCGTTCCCGGTTTGTGGACTAAGGATGCACTAAAACGTGAACGACAGGGACTGTAATAAAAAGCATCAATTGATTTTGCACATCTTTTTTGAATTTCGTCATGAATAACTTTCAATTGCTCTCTGGTGAACAAACCTTCAGTAATACCACCCTGATTGGTGATCACAATCAATAAATATCCGTGTGATTTTAGTAGTTGTAATGCCTGGGATACTCCGTTGATTATTTTCAAATCTTCCACGCGAGCGATGTAGTCACCGCTCTCTTCATTGATAACACCATCGCGGTCTAAAAAAATGCATTTTCTTTTTTTGGCGGTTTTCATTCGGCAAATTTACAAACATAAATGATTAAATGGTTAGATGGTTGGATAGTTGGATGGTTTGATGGTTTGATGGTTAAATGGCTAAATGATTAGATTGTTGGATGGTTAGATGGTTTTTACTCAACCATTTAACATTTTAACCATATAACATTTTAACCATTTAACCATAATTTTTTGTCATATTATAAATATATTTGCAAAAACAAACAATATTCTGATATACTCATGAGTTCCTGCTTAGTCATAATTCCCACTTACAATGAAGCTGAAAATGTTGAAGCAATCATTCATGCCGTATTCGGCTTAGAACAGGGGTTTGAGGTTCTTATTGTAGATGATAATTCCAAAGATGGCACTGCTGAAATTGTTAAAAATCTAATGACGAAATTTAAAGATAAGTTACATCTTGAAAGCAGAAACGGTAAATTAGGATTGGGAACCGCCTATATACATGGATTTAAGTGGGCGTTGCAACATCATTTTGATTTGATTTTTGAAATGGATGCTGATTTCTCGCATAATCCGAAAGATTTAATTGCCTTACGGGATGCCTGTGAACGGGACGGAAATGACATGGCTATCGGTTCGAGGTATATTAAAGGTGTAAATGTAGTAAATTGGCCCTTAGGGCGGGTTCTTTTATCCTATTTTGCAAGCATATATGTTCGTGTAATTACCAGCATGCCCATTCATGACAGTACAGCCGGTTTTATTTGTTATAAAAGAAATGTCCTCGAAAAAATTGACTTTAATACCATTCAGTTTGTGGGATATGCTTTTCAGATAGAAATGAAATTTAATGCATGGAAGCTGGGATTTAAAATCAAGGAAGTCCCCATAGTTTTTACCGATAGAACACGAGGAGAATCCAAAATGTCGAAAGGAATTTTTACTGAAGCGTTTACAGGCGTAATTGAAATGAAATGGAGAAGTTTGTGGGGGAAGTAGGGAAAGGGGAAAGGTAAAAGGAGAAAGGAGAAAGGAGAAAGGAGAAAGGAAACCTGCAAGGTTTAGTAAGGGTCAGAGGCGCAAGTTAACCTTCAAGGTTTAAGCCCTAGATAATTCAAAAAACTGTATTATTTTTGTTTCGTAAAAACTTTCTCTATTATTAAAAATAAATGCAACTAAATTTGTATATGATAAAAAATATATTAACATTAATTTCAATCTGCTTATTCATACAACCTGCTTTTTCGCAAAAGCAAAAATCTAAAGACAAGAAATCAACGGGGAACACTGGTTACGAAATAAAAGTCAAAATAAGAGGATTAAAGGATACTATCTGTTTACTCGCCAATTATTATGGCGATAAACAATATCTGAGGGATACTGCTAAAGTAGATAAAGAGGGTTTGATGGTATTTGAAGGTGATAAAAAACTTCCGGGTGGAATTTACCTCGTTGTATTGCCCGATAAGCGTTTTTTTGAACTGATAATGGATAGTACTCAGATATTCTACATGGAAACCGATACTTCCCGGGAATTACAGGAAAAAGTTATCGTGAACAATTCCGCGGAAAATTCAGTGTTCTATGAATATCTGAAATGGGTAGGACAAAAACAAAAAGAGGATGAGCCATTGAGAAAGGCATATAGAAAGTTAACTGATAAAAAAGATTCGTCAAAAACGCCTGTCGAATTAACTCAGGTACAAAAGGACTCAGTGACACTCCTGAAAAAACAGTTAGGAGCAATAGAGAAAGAAGTTCACAATTTCAAAACAAATTTTATGAAAGAAAAGGAAGGTTATTTTATTGCGAAAGTGATCAAAGCATCTTCAGAACCGGATGTTCCGGAGGCGCCTTTATTGCCCAATGGGAGAAAGGACTCCACCTGGTCATTTAATTATTATAAAAGTCATTACTTAGCCAACATAGATTTTTCAGACGGAAGAATTCTTTATACCCCTATTTTTCACAATAAATTAAAATTTTATTTTTCTAACCTCGTGATTCAAATTCCAGATTCTATTAAAAAAGAAGCTGATATGATTATTGAAAAAGCAAGCGCTGATAAAGAATTATTCAAGTATATCGTTTGGTATATTACCAATACGTATGAAACATCCAACATTATGGGAATGGATGCTGTTTTTGTGCACATGGTTGAGAAATATTACATAACCCACAGAGCATATTGGGTTGATTCTGCCGTTTTAGCTAAAATTACGGATAGGGCATTGACCGTTAAGAATGCACTCATCGGAAATCTTGCTCCTGGGCTGGTGATGAAAAATTTAAGTGGAAAGGACGTTTCTCTTTACAGTGTAAATGCTAAATACACCTGTTTGGTTTTCTGGGATTCTGACTGCGGACATTGTAAAAAGGAAATTCCAATATTGCATGAGAAATATAAAGAACTGAAAGCATTAGGGCTGGAAGTTTTTGCAGTTAACATTGAACAGAAGGAAGAGGGCTGGAAAAAATTTATTGAAGAAAAAGGGTTAACGGATTGGATAAATGTGAACGATATGTACCATCGTACCAACTTCAGGAAATTATATGATATATATTCCACACCGGTCGTTTATGTTCTCGATAAAGAGAAAAAGATTCTTGCCAAAAGAATCGGTGTTGAACAAGTGGCTGATTTTATAAAACGGATTTCTGAGAAGGAGGTTGGAAAGTGAGAAACATTTTAAATATTTTATTATTTTTTTAAATTTATTTACTGTGTATTGAAACAGTGCATCGTGTCAATACAATACGATTTCCTTCAAATTTATGAGTAGCTCAAATTTATTATTGAAGTTTATACTAGTATATTTTTTCGTAGTATTTACATTTACCGGAGAAAAATGCCGTAAAGATTCAAAACCTAGCACTGATTCTAAAACTACTGAAACAAGCTTTTCAAATTCCAAAGGAATTAATCTCAATTACGAATTTCCAGCCAGCCAACTTGTACTTAGTTTTGAAAGAACTGCCTGTTTTGGAAGGTGTCCCATATATAAAGTAGATATTTATGCCAATGGATCTGCAAATTATAAGGGACGAAATTTTGTTGAATATATTGGTTCTTTTACTTCTTCACTTTCCCACGATTCATTAATTAAAATTGTTAATAAAGCTGAAAGCATAGGATTTTTTGACATGAATGACAGATATGATTCCAATATCACTGACGTTCCCAGCACCATTACTACATTGCGAACACGTAGCGGCGCATTAAAGAGTGTCACAAATCGTTGGGATGGACCGGTTGTACTAAAAGAATTGGAAGATTTGATAGAAGCACAAATTAAAATAATGAAATGGACAAAAGCAGGTGAATAGTATTTTTAGGTCGTGACAATTGATAACAATGCCTGCGTTTTGAAGTGACTTTTTGGATTAAAGTTTAGTTGACAGGCATTACCCCCAGAATTTCTTCCAATTTCTTCTCTAATTCCTCCCCGTGTAAATTTTTTTCTATAATTTTTCCTTCCCTGTCAAGCAAAATAGTATGTGGGATGCCTTTTACATTATAAAGCACTGCCGCCTGAGAATTCCATCCGTTTAAATCAGAGACATGATTTTCCCATTTCATTTGATCGTCGCTGATAGCGGCTACCCAACGATCCTTTTCTACATCTAATGAAATGGAATAAATCTCAAAACCGTGGTTTTTGAATTTAGAATACAATCTCACAACATTTGGGTTTTCAACTCTGCATGGCTTGCACCAGGATGCCCAGAAATCTATTAATACGATTTTCCCTCGTAATGCCGATAATTTTAAGGATTTTCCGTTTGGATTATTAAGTGCAAGCTCCGGTGCCATTCCTCCTGTTTCTAACTTTTTTTCATCTTTAATTCTAAGTGTCAAACCGGGTGTTCTACTATCGTTGGGAAAAGCTGAAACATACTTCTCGGCAAGTCGAATGAATAAATCGGTGGGTTGGTAATTTTCAAAAGCAGATAACAGATAATTCATGGTTGCCTGAAAAACCACTGTATTTACAGAGGTCTTTTCCATAATCAATTCTAACCCTTTCCAGTGTCCTTCTTTAGTTTGCTCGGCATATAGTTTCAGATACGTGAAATATTTTTCTTCGAGCATGGGACCACGGATTATTTCCTCCTTCGAAAAATCTATTAAATCAAAATAATGGTCGTGTAAAAAGTCAGCGTCATTCGAATAATTTTTACCGGTTTCTGGATTTGCCATCCGGTTGGGAACCTTTGCCACTTGTGCCACAATCGCCATAAATGATTCGGGATTTTCTGCGCCGGTTTGTTGCAATAAATTAATTTGCTCGGTTTCAAGCAAAGAAAATTCGTTTTCGAGCCGTGTCATTTCCCTTTGATCCGGAGTTCCGCCACCCAACGTTAGATTAGCGGCTTTTTCCCTTAAATCATTGATTTTGCCGAGTATCATTTTTTTCTTTTTTAAGAACCCAAAATAAATTTCATTCTCCTTGGAATTTTCTATCACCATATTCTCACCGAAGTGATCATAGTCGGTTGTAAATTTTATGGATTCATCCGATAAAATTATATCCCCAAACGTTCTGTAATTGAAGCCAATTCTATAAAATCCTTTAGTCAACGGCTTGTTTGAAGATAAATGAAATTGAGAATTTTCGATTCTCGCGGAATCAATTTTTTTAATGGCGCCACATTGGTATTCCCATAGATAAATTTCTTCCCGGGGTCCTCCATGAACAGTCCCCTTAATAGAATATCCTGAATTTCTATGACTTCCGTTCTGACAGGAATCTGATAAAAACAGGAAAATAAAATAAATGAATAGCGATTTTTTCATGTATGAATATTGATATATTTCTATTTGTTAATACTTTTGTAATACAGTTGTAATACGATTGTAATACAATTGTAATTCAGTTTTAATACGATTGTATTACCATTGCATTACCATTGTATTACTGTTGCATTACCATTGTATTACTGTTGCATTACTATTGTATTACTATTGCATTACTATTGTATTACTATTGCATTACTATTGTATTACTAGTGTCCATGCTCCCCTCAATTCCCTTCCAATTTCTCAAGTACTAACCGGTTTACCGCCTTTGGTTCCGCTTTTCCTTTGCTTAATTTCATGACTTCTCCCACGAAAAGACCAAGCAACCCCTTTTTCCCGTTTTTATATTCAAGAATTTTTTCCGGATACTTTTCAATTGCTTTTTCAACAAGTTCATTTAATAAACCGGTGTCATTCGTTTGAAGTAAATTCATTTCCTTCGCAATATCTCCGGGCATCTTTTCTTTATGGGTTAACATCAACGGATAAATCTGCTTTTCAGCAATATGGTTGCTTATTAATTGATTATCTATCATATTGATTAATTCAGCAATCTTAACGGGTGACACCGGATATTCATGGATGCCTATTCCTAATTCATTCAAATAAGATTTTACAGTGACAGTAACCCAGTTAGCGGCGGATTTATAATTTGAAGTGTGCATGACTAATTCTTCAAAATAAAGAGCTATTTCTTTTGTTTCGGTAATCACTACCGCATCATAGTGAGATAATCCGAACTGATTTACATATTTTTCATATAATTCTTCCGGGAGACCCGGCATTTGCCGTTGTATCTGCTCTATCCACTCAGCGGAAATAACCACAGGAGATAAATCGGGCTCCGGAAAATAACGATAGTCATCCGCTTGTTCTTTGGAACGCAACACAAACGTTTTGCCTGAATGGGCATCAAAACGGCGTGTTTCTTGTTTTACCCTGTTTCCGGATTCAATGAGTTCGATCTGGCGTTGAATCTCATATTCAATAGCTGAACGGATGTTTTTAAAAGAATTCAGATTCTTCACTTCCGTTCGAGTACCTAATTTTTCATCTTCTTTTTTCTTAATCGAAATATTGGCATCGCAACGCATGGAACCCTCTTCCATATTTCCATCACATATTTCCAAATATCTGAGCAATTTTCTCATTTCCGATAAAAATAAATGTGCCTCTTCCGATGAATAAATTTCCGGCTTTGTAACAATCTCAAGCAGTGGCACTCCCGCGCGATTAAGATCCACTAATGAGTCCTCCGGATCCTGGTCGTGCATGGATTTTCCTGCATCTTCTTCTATGTGAATACGGATAAGTCCAATTTGCTTTTTTACACCTGATTTATTCTTAATGGTGACAGAACCATTCGAACAAACAGGGCCTGTATGCTGACTTATCTGATACCCTTTAGGCAAGTCGGGATAAAAATAATTTTTTCTGGCAAAAATATTATACTTGTTGATTTCGGAATGAGTCGCAAGTCCTAATTTTATAGCGAAATTAACTACTTCTTTATTCAATCGTGGCAACGTTCCCGGATGCGCTAATGTGATGGCACTGATATGTGAATTAGGTAGCTCGCCATATTCAGCCGAGTCGGAAGAAAATGCCTTGCTCTTTGTCGAAAGTTGAGCGTGAATTTCAAGACCTATAACAGGTTGGTATTTATCAATGGAATTTTCCATAGATTGCAAATGTAGGGAAAAACGGGTTTATTAGTAAGAAAGTTGGAAATTTTTAATAATTTTGTCTTTCGATATCTCCCTATCATGTTTTTTAAAAATAAATCCAAAGACCCACACTCTTCTGCCAGAACCGGTGAAATTCATACGGCACATGGTATTATTCAAACACCGGTATTTATGCCGGTAGGAACTGGCGCCAATGTAAAATCCATTCATTTCAAAGAGCTAAAGGATGAATTACGATCTGAAATCATGCTTTGCAATACCTATCATCTTTACCTTCGTCCCGGTACCGATGTAATGCAAAAAGCAGGAGGAATACATGCATTTACAAATTGGAAAAATCCAATTCTGACAGATAGCGGAGGATTTCAGATTTTTTCCCTCACAAAACAATTTAAAATTTCAGAAGAAGGCGCAGAATTCCGCTCGCATATAGATGGATCCAAACACTTTTTCTCTCCGGAAAGTGTCGTTGATATTCAACGAAAAATCGGGGCGGATATCCTAATGGCATTTGATGAGTGTCCATCTTATCAAACAGATTTTCAGTCGGTAAATAAATCAATGGAATTAACCCATCGTTGGTTAGACAGAAATATTAATGCATTTCATACAACGGAAAACCATTATAAATACGATCAGCATTTGTTTCCTATTATTCAGGGGGGTATTTATCCAGAATTGAGAAGGAAGTCGGCGGAACTTGTGGCTGAAAAAAATTTGCCAGGAAATGCAATAGGAGGCCTGTCTGTTGGGGAGCCGGTAAATGAAATGTATTCCATGACAAAACTAATTTGTGAAATTCTTCCTCAGGATAAACCAAGATATTTAATGGGTGTTGGAACCCCTGAAAATATTCTTGAATGTATTAGTTACGGAGTGGATATGTTTGATTGTGTGCTTCCTACCCGAAACGGAAGGCATGGATTATTTTACACCTGCAATGGTATCATTAATATTAAAAATGAAAAATGGAAAAATGATTTTAGTCCGCTGAATGAACAATCTGAATTAGTTGCTGACCGGGATTATTCGAAGGCATTTGTAAGACATTTGTTTATGACGGGAGAATTATTAGGAGCGCAAATAGGCAGTTTGCATAATCTTAATTTTTACTTTGGTTTGATGAGAGAATCCCGTAAACACATTGAAAATGGCGATTTTGTGGTATGGAAAGATAGTATTATAACAAATCTTGGTAAACGTTTGTGATATTTTCAGCGTATTGGAGCACCGCGCCGCTACACACCCATTTCAGCGGCACGGAGCACCGTGCCGCTTCACCCCACCCTTACTGCACCATCATCTTACCTGAAATCCTTCCATTATCTGTTTCGAGATGATATAAATAAACCCCTTTATTTAAACCCTGTTCTTTTGTAGAAATCTTAAATTGATAACTGCCGGGTAAAAAATCTCCCTTCGTAATATCTATAATTTTCTGGTTCAAAAGATTGGTAATATAAAAATTTACGTGAGATTCCTCAGTGACACTTAACGAAAATTCAGTTTCTTCATCAAACGGGTTTGGTTTATTTTGATTCAGTGACACTCCTTCAGGATAATTGTTTTCATTAATACCCAATCCGATGCTTATGATCTTTGTAAAAGAATTGCTACAACCTGACAAGGTATCGGTTATGGATAGTGTAACATTATATGCGGCAACGTTAGTAAATGCATGACTTGTTGACCAATTTTTAACATCGGTTTTACCATCACCAAAGGTCCATTTAAAACTATAATCAGAAGGGCTACCGGTAGTTGTGTTTGTAAAAGTTATGGTATCGTTTTTTCCCCCTGAATTCTTACTGGCTGTAAAACTGACTGCAGGAAGATCTACAACTCTGACAGTTACTGTATCTGCATCTGTGCAACTACCAACGTTTACTTCTAGAATATAATTAGTAGTTAAACCTGGTGAAGCAAGTGGGCTAAAGGAACTAGTGTCAGTAAGTCCTGTAGTGGGAGTCCATGAAAAATTTCCAATTAGCATTGGAACGGCTTTAATGGTATCCGCTTCACCACTGCATACTGCGACATCCGGACCGGCTTTCGCTCTGATAAGAAAAACCCCCACTTCCGCTTTACTTTCACAACCGTTGCTGTCACTGACTGTCACTACAAAATAATTATCATAATCATCCGGCACATTTTTTCCTAAAGTGATGGTAGGACTTGCACTGGTAGAATCATCTAAAAATTCAGGATGGCTCCAACGATAAGTAGTGCCACCACTCGCATGCAACTGTACTGACCCTTGCCCACAAATAAATGTGTCTGACTCTGCAAATCGAGCATTAAAACGACACGTTGGAATAGTGACATAACGGATTTCATTATCTACAAAATCATGGTCGTAGTCCTTCGGTGTCGTTTCTCCGACTTTCGTTACAGCAACTCCCGGTAAATCATCTTTTTGATAAAGAATGTGTAAATTATCATCCACTTTTTTGGCTAAGGATCCATACACTGCTTCAATGGATTGATACTCATTACCGGAAAATTCTTCTTTAGTGATGTGAACAGGATAAGACCAGCTATTTCCTCCATCATGAGATGCGACTGCAAACAAATTCCTGTAAAGTTCTCCATCGTCATTACCGGTGCTGTTTGTATTTTCAACTATGGAGGAATAAACACAATAGATAGTTCCATCAGGACCCACAGCGGCAGAAGGCATTGAAATCAAGGCGGGTGAATAAATTTCGTTAGTCACATTGTTCTGATAAATACTATCATCCCTTAATGTAATAAGACCATCGCCATTATCATCTTTAATTCGTGCTGTATTGATACTTTCCGGTTTATCCATGTTTTCATTCCAATACATTAATTCCAGTGTTGACCATGAATAAAAGTATAATGTATCATTTCTGTTAAAAGAGAATCTACCCCCAAAAAAAACATGCGCTATGTTATTACTATCCAATGCTACGGAGAATGAACCATCGGAGGCATATCGATTAGCATTCAGAACGGTGTCACCGGATGAAAAAAATATCGTATCAGAATGTGTAAGAATAGTTGTAGTATCCCATGTCACACCGGCATCATTGGATTTGAAAAGTATTGTTTTATCTTCACCGGCTACGATAACAACTGTATTTCCTCGTGAATCCATTGCGTAAGAGTCCCCACCAATACTTCCGGCGGCTTTAAAATTAATAGTATCCATTCCGGGTAATTTAACAGGACCAGTATAACTTAAGCCGGCGTTGAATGACCGGAAATAAGCAATGCCGCTATTTACATTATTATAACTGCTTCCCAGACGGCTTGCGATAATGTGAATTGTATCACCTGTATTTGCCATTCGAGGCCAGGTAGCGCCGGTATCAGATACTTGCGTAATCCATTTATTAGTCCAGGATCCTCCTCCTTCTATTGGTCTGGAAGCTATGTTTAACCCGTTAGGGTTTGCAGAAGAAACTGCATAATGAGAAACAACCATTTCATTGCCATTTCTTGTCAAAATGGGTTCTGGCCATCCACATCGTGCCGCTTCAATTCTTTCAGTAGGATCAGGTCCCCATGAGCTACCATCAAAATAGTTATAACCAGTCCCACGGTCATCAAAGGATGGTGAACCATCTAACCCGCGTGTCCATGTAGTAGTAATTTTGTTATTCTCATGGCGAATAATTCGACGGCAAACTGACGCGTTTGTCTGTAAATCATATTTGGTTATTCCCACCACTTCGCCGGTAATTCCCTGAGTGCCTCTGGCATGGGTTTGTTTTAAAGGGCGTGTCTTTTTGATGGGATCTATGTTAATTTTTTCTCTTCCGGAAATACGGGGGAGAGAAGCAACAGACACTGCTTTTCTGTATTTTGGAATATCAGAATTTCTATACACTCTGTTTTGCGCGGAAATCGTGCAAGGGATTCCGATTAAGAGTAGCAAATAAATGAGGAAGTTTGTTTTCATGTGATTTTGATTAAAGGGCATTTCTAAAAAACTTTCGCAAGTTAGAAAAAATCGGTTAAAAAAACAATAATTAATGTACCACTGTATATCAGAAACCATCCTGTTGGAATATAATCCGAAAAATGAATGTTATTTCTTCTTTTGAGATACAACCCTAACACTATTTTTTCAAGCATAAAAGCTATCAATGAGGCATAAGCAACCCCCTTGATTCCAAAGATGTTGATAAACAGGACGCTTAGTGAAACGTGTACGCATAGTTCTATTATTGAAACCGTTGCCATCATCTTGTTTAATAATAAACCGGATGAAACTGCCTGCGGAAAAACAACCCGGCTGATTACAAGCAAAAGATAAATCCTAAAAATAAAGACCGCATCCCTGAACGATTCCCCATACAATAAATTAAATAATGGCTCTGAAAAAATCATCAGCAGAATGGTTAAGGGAAAGGCAATATGCATTAACTGCAAGGATTCTTTTTTAAGATTTAGTAACTCCTTATTCAGCGTATTGTTTTTAAGCCCGGTTGCTATCTGAGATGAAAAAGATATACTAAGCGCATTTGCCAGTAATAAAATGATGGGGAATTCTCTGGCACCATACCTGAACAGCGTAAAATCAGTTTTTGTAAATAAATTGCTTACTAATATATTATCAAAATAATCAGCAAATCCTCCGGCAAGTGTAATGAGCAAAATGGGAAAAAAATAAATTGCCGACTCCATAAATAAGTTGAAATTAAAAGCGGGTTTTGCAGATTTGCCGATTAACATAACTAAATAAAAAAATCGCAATATGCTAAAAATTACAAGTGCATATAAGGAATAAACAAACGGCTTTCCCATAAAAACAGGAATAATAACTGCAAAAACCATTAGGATGAAAGTAATTGTACTGAATAGGACAAGCGTTTTCCGTTTATTTTCAGCAAACAGCAGGTATTCCGTAAAATAAGAAGGAGCGGAAAAAAAAGTATAAATAACCAACCATAACAGGTATTCCTGATTTAACGATGGATATAGTAAGGTGCCCGTAAAATATATTGCAGTAGATGAAAAAATACTGCATAGACAAAGCCATAGAAAATTATGAAAAACTATCTCTTTTCTTTTTAGTATGTCTGCCTGACTATAGTAAGGTAGAAATGCTTTCAAAATTCCATTCACCCAAAAGAAAGTGAAGGTACCGGCTATCAATAAAAATAGTTCATATTGACTGATTAAAATTTTATCTCCGGACAGCCGCGCAAGTAAAATTGAAATCAAAAATAAAGCACTAAACCTTGCGAGCTGAAAATATTGTAAACTGCGGGAACCCGTGTGGGTTAGAAAGGATATGAGCATGCTGACATTTTTGAATCAATCCAGGATCCCAATCACCCCTCTCCATTTTGGAGAGGGGCTGGGGTGAGGTCATTTTGAATCTATCCAGAGTCTCTTTCACCTCTCTCCATTTTGGAGAGGGGCTGGGGTGAGGTCATTTATATCGTAAGCGTAATGAGTTTCCAATCACCACTACATCAGAAAGCGCCATGGCGGCGGCTCCTATTATGGGCTGTAATAACCCCACAAAAGCTACCGGTATGGCTACTACATTATAAAAGAAAGCCCAGAATAAATTTTGTTTTATGGTTTGAAGCGTCTTGCGGGATAACTGAAAAGCCGTCACCAATGTATTCAATTTTCCATGCAAAAGAACAATATCGGCTGAATGAATAGCTATATCAGTGGCATTGCTCAGTGACACTCCGATGGTTGCTTTTGATAATGCCGGTGCATCATTAATTCCATCTCCTACCATGGCTGTAAATCCTTCTGAAGTTAATTTTTCAATAATGGAAAGTTTTTCATCAGGTAGTTTTTCATAAAATACCTTTTCAATGCCACAACGATTTGCTACCGCTATGCATTTTTCTTTCTTATCCCCGCTTAAAAGCACAGGTTGAATTCCCTTTGATTTAAACCATTGAACAATAGTTACAGCATCGGGTTTTAATTCATCTTCCATGTCAATACCGGCAAGTATTTTACCATCTTCAACTACATAAATATCGTGCGGACATTCTATATTTTCAATTACGATTTCCTTTGAACCAATTTTATATTCACGGTTGTTTTCATCCACCGCAAGCATACCTATTCCCTTTTGCTCTGTAATTGTTTTAAATGATAATACTTTTTCCGAATGAAAATTTTTAGCCAGCGACTTTGCTATTACATGAGATGAATGTTTTTCGATATTATATATAAGGGTATTCATATCTGTATCATTATTTTGATACATTTTGATATTTCTGATTCTGAATTCTCCGTTAGTTAGCGTTCCTGTTTTATCAAAGACAATCGTTTTAATATTTGCGAATTTTTCGAGGGTCTTTCCTCCCTTTATCAGAATTCCGTTTCGGGCGGCTCTTCCAATTCCCACTATCAATGCAGTGGGAGTTGCTAATCCCATCGCACAGGGGCAGGAAATTACGAGTACCGCAATTGCAGACATGACTGATAATTTAATGGCAACAGCTACCATCTGTTCATTAAAAAAAGAGTGATAGATGAACATAGTAATCAAAGAACAAAAGGAAATTCCTATTACTACCGGCACAAAGATGGAGGAAATTTTATCACCAATTGCCTGGATTTCCGGTTTGGATTGCTGAGCCGATTTTACCAATTCAATAATTTTACTCAACATGGAATTATCCGCATTGCCGGTTGCCTTATACTTAAGATTTCCATCAGAAACCAAGGTGCCGGCATACACTTTATTTCCGTTTTTTTTGCTGACAGGTATGCTTTCTCCTGTAATCATGGATTCGTCAAAAACAGCAGTGCCTTCTTCTATTACACCATCAACGGGAACTGCATCGCCGCTATGCAACACGAGTATATCATTCTCTGCAATTTTCTCAAATCCGGTTTCTTCGATTTTTTCATTCCCGTTTGCATCTGTGACAATTCGTTTTGCAATGTTGGGTTGAAGTTTGGATAATTGCTCTATGGCGTGAGTGGTTTTTTTAACGGCAGTTTTTTCGAGAAGATTACCCAGCAATACCAGCGTAATAATGGAAGCCGAAGTTTCAAAATACAAATCGCCCCCCCAAAACATGGCAAGCACACTATATATAAATGCCGCTGAAGAACCGGTAATAATGAGCACATCCATGTTTGGAATTTTTTCTTTTAAGGAATGCCAGGCGCTTTTTCCGAATTGAATTGCTCCGATAAAATAAACCGGCAGACAAAGTAATAGTTGCGACCACTGATTATGAAATATATGAAAATAGGAAACCCAAGTGCCGGTAAAATTAAACGGTAAATGAAAAATCATGGTAGAGAAAAGCGGGAGAGTAAAAATCAAGGCGATAAAAAACCTGATTTTTAATTGTTTTGCAAAATCATGTATTGAATCATGCTCAGAATGAATCCGGCTGTTTTTTTCCCTGGCTTTGTATCCAAGAGAATTTATTCCGGTTCTTATTTTGTCGAATGAAATTTTTTCATCCAAATAAAAACTTGCTTCACCGGTGATAAAATCCACTTGAATATTCTGTGCTTTTTCTTTTTCAAGAAAATGGCTGATGGTTTTTGCACAATTCGTGCAGGTCATTCCCTCAACTATAATCTCTGTTTTTTTGTTTTGGGTGTTCACAAATGCAAATGTCCATGAAATTTTTTAATTTATACGCTATTAAACCCGACCTCACCCCAGCCCCTCTCCAAAAAAATGGAGAGGGGTTAAAAAGCACCTGGATTTTCATTCGTACGTGTGTAAATCAAAATTTTCATGTAAGTTTGAACTATGCTCCGCTCAATTATCCTCATTTTATTGATATTTTTTGGGTACTCCTCTTACGCTCAGATGAGTTTAAGTGACACTGATTCGTCAAGAAAAAAAAGTTGGGATTTTTCAAGTTCCCGGCTTGGTGTCAGCACCATCGGATTAACTAACCGGTTTTTAACATACTATCCTTATAAAAACAATGATTTTACATTTTTCTCGGTTGATAATGATTGGTTGTACAACGAAAACCTTCCTGAGAACTCTTTTGTAAAGCGAGATATGAATTTGAATGTTTTTCATTACAACCGCATCCATGAAAATTTCCATTACATTCCGCAGATTAGTTTAAATGAATATTACGGCAGTAAAACATCCATCCGTGGATTTATCAATAATTTCAGCATTGCCACCCCGTCGAGGGTATTTATCAATGATTTTCAATTAGGGTATCAGCAAGACACCCGTGACACCCTGCAGGACAAAGGGTTAGTTTATGGAAGCAATCTACTTATGAAAATCCGTAATGACAGCACATTTAAAACTGGAATCAGAGGGAACATTTTGCAAACACAGATTTATCCGCGTTCCAATAATAAATATTACATAGAGGGTTATCTTAATCAACTTCTCAATCCACAAGCTGATTATTCTCTTTCGCTCGGCTATAAAAGCAGAAGAGTAGAAGATTACCTGAATAATAATATTCAAAGCATAGTGAGCGATACCATGATTACCGGATTAGGATTCCACTATGAAATGCTTAAAGGGCTTACTTTTTCTTCTCAAAACAGTTTTGAACTTCCTAAACGGAATTTTAATTACAGGAGATTTAACGATTCCCTTTTGAACAAACAAAACTCACGTTTTGAAGAGTCACGTTTAAACACAAAACAATCTCTCAGTTTTAGCCGGAATACCCTGAATATTTTGTTTACTTTTTCAGATGTGACCCGAAGCCGGGATTATGAACTGGAAAATTCATTGTTTAATTCTACGGAGGCATTTACTAAAGAACTTGAAGCAGAAAAAATTAAAAATATAGATGAAGAGGTAAAAGAATGGAGAATTCTCACGAACTATGGAATTAATGCAAAGCATTCAATACAATTAAACAGTGTGGGACAACTGTTGCGGATTGATACGCCCAGTGAAAAAGAGAATCAGGACCGCGATGAAGTATATTATCAAACCGAACTTGGATTTGTTTCGCAATGGAACCCCATATTCAAAACAAACATTTCTCTGGCTGGTAATTACAGGGAACACCGATTTATTAAAAGCGAAAATAGCAATATTAATTTTGTTCAACAGGGGCTTTTACTGACTCCGGGATTTCAATGGAACCCAGGCAATTTTTATTGGAGTGGTTTTTACGGGTTGAATGTATCTTATCTGGTAAAAAATTTACTTTTTGAGCAGGAAAAAAACCGTTCCAACCGTCAGTTTCTATCATCGCAGAATTTTAAATACCTCTGGAATGAGAATCATTCATCGGAATTACTTTTTGTACACACTGAAAACTTTCTGAGCAGATTAAATTGGGAAAAATTTTCAGAAAGTCCTCTCGATTCCACCTTTAGTGATGAAATTCAACTGAATCACTTTTTATCGTTAGGAAAGAAAATTTCAAGAGGAAATTTAAAAACAGGTTATCGTGTTTTTTATCAGAGTAAAACCATGACAGGTACCCTGCAAAAATTGAATGGATTGCCGGTTATGATTTATGCTGAGTCCATGGTTTTACAGCAGGGTCCCGACATTGGTTTTTTATTTACAAAAAAAAGATTTTCATTTTCTGTTTCCTGCTGGTTTCAGTTTGCAAAAAACTACATCCGTTATAAAGAAGGAATTGCACCGGGCTCCGGTCACCTATATACAGAAGAAGAATTAAATGCAGTGATTAGAAACTTTTATCCCTATTTCAGTGTGAGTTCGAAGTGGAATTTGTGAGGGGTAGAAGGTATAGGGGTATAGGGGTATAGGGGCATAGGGCATAGCCGTAAACTTTAGTATTTAAAAAATTATGAACTAATTTATAGTTTTCACTTGGTGTTTTTTTTGCCCCTCTCCATTTTGGAGAGGGGCTGGGGTGAGGTCTTTTAAGTTGACGAGAATAGGTATAGGCACAAAAAAAAAGGTCGATCAGATACCTGATCGACCCCATCTACCTATGAAAAAAAGTACACTGGCGTGTACGATTATCATATGCTCAAATACTGTGCCAGAAAAAAAAGTGCTTTATAATGCTTTATAAACGTGTTTTTATATACCATTTTCTAATTTTTGGACAAATTGTTTCATTTTGAGAAAACTAATTTTGAGTATCAGCGGGTTCCCCTTCGGGTTTCATCAATCTGTAAACAGTGGACCTGCCTATTTGCAGGTGGTCGGCTACTTTCTCTATGTCATTGTTATACCTTTTAAGCAATCGTTTTATCATAAAAACCTTGATTTCATCAAGGGTATAATTATCCAACTCGATTTCTCCCTGTTGAATGATATTTGAAACAATGAAATGTTCTTTGCCAATTTCTTTACCCTCTGCCAAAATAGCAGACCTTTCGACAACGGCTTTTAATTCTCTGACATTTCCGGGCCATCCATAGCTCATTATAATCCTTATAACATCCGGGCTTAATTCCTTTTTCTCTAATTTATTCGACTTTATAAACTCTCTAAGGAAATGATTGGCAAGCAGAAGACAATCATCCCCTCTTTCTTTCAATAAGGGCATATTTATTGGAAATCCGTAAAGCCGGTAGTACAGGTCTTCTCTGAATCTTCCTTTACTTACCTCTTCTTCCAGAAGTTTATTCGTTGCAACGATAATCCTTGCATCAATCGGAATTCTTCCTGTTCCTCCAACGCGTGTGATTTCCTGCTCCTGTAATACTCTCAATAGTTTCACTTGCATTGAAAAGTCAAGTTCGGTGATTTCATCGAGGAAGAGCGTACCCCCAGTTGCTTCTTCAAATTTACCCATCCTACGGGCTAAAGCGCCGGTAAATGAGCCCTTTTCATGACCAAACAATTCGCTTTCAATTAAGTCCTTTGGAATAGCGCCCATATTGACAGATACCAGCGCCTTTTTTTTACGGGTAGAATTAAAATGGACAGCTCTGGCAACAAGTTCTTTACCGGTACCACTTGCTCCGCTAATGCAAATTGTAATATTTGTTTGTGCGGCTTTTTTAATTAAGCTGAAAACCTTCTGCATGGGCTCGCTGACCCCGATAATATGTTGAAATTGATATTTTTCTTCCAGCGCTTCCTTAAGTTCTTCTACTTCCGTTTTCAAAGCCGCTGTTTTCATTAGAGCTCGAACGGTAACCAACAAGCGGTTTTCCCACTCTTCGCTCTTTATAATATAGTCACGAACTCCTTTTCTTAACATATTTATTGCAATCTCAACGTTGCTTTGACCTGACAACATGATAACCGGTATTTCATTGGAAAAAGCATTAACTTGTTTAAATACATCCATCCCATTCATATCGCTTAATGAATAATCGAGAATGACAATGGAAGGTTTTTTATGCAAGTCAGCAAGCATTTTTTTTCCACTGAGGTATCTGTGGACTTCCAGTTCCGGCTCGTAACGAAGTGAGTATTCTACTAATTTTCCAAACATCTCATCGTCGTCAAGGATAAATACTTTAAACATGGGAATTAATTAATGCGATTGTGATAAGATTGTAATACAGTGGTAATACGGTGGTAATACTATAGTAATACAATTGTATTACTATAGTATTACCATTGTATTAACTTAAATCAGCACGCTAAATTACGGATTTTCAAATAAAAAAAGTAACTTTGAGTTTCTTTTAGTTACAATTGTTATTTAATTAGCTATCTTTTGTAACTATTCAGGCGGGTATTATTTCTCACAAATAAAATGTCACGCAAAGAAGCAAAGTACGCAAAGAATTAATAACCATAATTTTCAATTCAAACAACCAATCTTTAAATATCTATGACCAAAAAAACTAATAAAAAGCCACTAAAAAAAATTTATTCTAAAAAAGAAGTTGACCCCTCTTTTTATTCTGTGTTTGAAGGAGAAAAAATAAATGAGCGTTTTAACCGTTTAAGCAATGCGACCTTTGAGGCATTGGTTTTTCATTACCATGAAATTATCGTTGACGTAAATTTATCCTTTACCCGCATGTTTGGGTATGAAAGGGAAGGAGTATTAGGAAAAAGCATCTGGATATTACCTGCCTGGGAAAAACAATCTGAACTAAAAAGATATATTAAGGAAAAATATAACAAACCTTTTGAAACGATTGGAATCAGGAAAGACGGAACTTCATTTAATTGTGAAGTGATTGGCAAAGAATTACCTTACAAAAACAAAAAAATAATCGTTTCGGCAATCCGTGACATAACCACTCAGGTTAAAACACGCAAAGAATTAGCAGAGAGCGAAGAGCGGTTCAGGGTTTTATCAGAATCCTCAACGGAAGCAATATTTATTCATAATCAGGGCATTATTGTATTAGCAAACACGGCCGCCTGCAAATTATTTGGCTATACAAAAAGTGAATTGATTGGAATGACACCCAAAGAACTGGCTACACCCGAATACCACGCGATAATATTTCATAATATTAAAACTCAGAATACAAGACCCTACGAAGTAACGGCAGTTCATAAAAACGGTTCTCATTTGAATATAGAAATAAAAGGGGATAAAGTTTTTTATAAAGGAAATGAGATGAGAGTGGTTTGCATAAGAGATATTACAGAAACCAAAAAAATGGAAGCTGTCTTGCGTGAAAATGAAGAAAAATACCGGAATTTGTTTGAAAATGCACATGACTTAATACAAAGCGTTAGTCCGGAAGGAAAATTTTTATATGTAAACAAGTCATGGCTCGATACCTTAGGTTATTCCGTAGAAGATCTTAATACCATGACTATTTTTGATGTCATTCACCCTGAATCCATCTCTCATTGCGGAGACATTTTTTCACAAATTCTACAGGGAAAATCGTATGAAAATGTAGAAGTCACGTTTATGTGTAAAAACAAATCCATCATAATTGCTGAGGGAAACATTCATCCCCGTTATATGGGACAAAAAGTTATTGCCACTCAGGCATTGTTCCGGGATGTAACTGAAAAGAAGGAGTCGCTTAAAAAAATTAAAAAATTGAATGAAGAACTTGAGGAAAGAGTGCGGCAAAGAACGCTCGAACTGACACAAGTTAATCAGGAATTGGAATCATTTAGTTATTCTGTTTCGCATGACTTGAGGGGACCCCTGCGTAATATTGATGGTTTTTGCAATATTCTTCTGGCGGAATATTCTGTGAAGTTTGACAGCTTGGGATTAGATTGTCTGGAAAACATTCATCAATCGAGCCGGAAAATGAGTGTTTTAATTAACGATTTGATTAATTTATCAAAAGTTTCGCGGGCAGATATTATAAAAACAAGCATCAACCTAAGTTCGATGTTTGAAAAAATTGCCAATGATTATAAACTGAACCACTACGATCGTGCTATCCAACTTCAGGTGCAGAATGATATTTATTCAAACGGTGATGAAAATTTAATAAGCATTGTCATTGAAAATCTGATAAGCAATGCTCTAAAATTCACATCGAAGAAGCCCTCCGCCCTTATTAAATTCGGTCTATTGAAAGGTGATTTTGGAAATGCGTGTTTTGTGAGTGATAACGGAGCCGGATTTGACATGAATTTATATGACAGATTATTCTGTGCTTTTCAACGGTTGCATCCGGCATCTGAATTTGAAGGAACCGGAATAGGGCTGGCTACCGTTAAGCGGATTATAGAACGTCATGGAGGAAAAATTTGGGCTGAAGGAGAAGTGGAAAAGGGAGCTACTTTTTATTTTACCATCCCTTGAAAAAAGTTATACCAATGGGATTCCGGTTACCGAATATTAGGGTGAGTATTGATAAAATAGTTAAATGGTTAAAATGGTTAAATGGTAGAGCTAAAACAAATAACAATTTAGTGATTTAACATGAATTTTGCAAACCTTTTTAGGTTGGTAAAACAAAAGAATCAACATTAAGCATGTAGTAAAAAATGAATAAGTACTTTTCATTTAACATTATTTACCGCGCGTTTAGTATTATTCAGCTTTTCAATCTTTTCCACCCTGATCATCTATTTTCTCAAACCTTTGAAATAAAGAATAGTGACACTATAAATTATACTGACAAATATGGTCAGTCCCAATATTTATGGAAAATTTTTTATACTAACGGAGGTGTTTTTTGTGAAGTATATTACAAAGACGGTGTATTTCATGGTCCTTGTGCTTTTTATCATCAAAATGGTAAACTAAGGAGTCAGGGCTATTATGCGGATGGAAATAAAACCGGAATTTGGCACTATTTTGATGAGAATGGCAGACCCTTGCGAGATGAAAGTATTCTTGACAAAGGAATTGATGAGGTTTGGAAATCCTACGATAAAAGCAATAAACTGGTACTTCAAAGCCGTGAAAAAAACGAAATCGTGAACGGAGAATACCGTACCTACTATCCAAATGGTTCCCTGAATAGCATATCTTATTACCGTAATGGTAAAAAGGAAGGGACCTGGAGTTGGTTTTATAAAAATGGGACAGTCCTTCTTGAGCAAAATTATAAAACCGGAAAACTGCATGGACCCATTCATATTTTTTTTAAGACCGGCATCCTTGAATATTCCGGATTTTATAAAAACGGAAAAAATACAGGCATTGCAGAAACCTATTTTGAAAATGGTGTATTGTCAGAAAGAATTAAATTCTGGGGAAATTCCAGCAAGGTGAAAACATACACTGAAAAAGGAGAACTCTCAGAAGTTTTTACATTAAGAAAAGGAATGTATCATGGGAAGTATAAATCTTATTATACTAATAATCTTAAAATAAATGAGGGGATGTATTTTAATGGAAAAAAGGAGGGGGAATGGAAATTATATTCACGCAACGGGAAACTTTTGAAAATTACTTTCTATAAGGAAGATGAGGTGGTTAGGGAGGAGATAAAGTGAAAGAGTATAGGGGTATAGGGGTATAGGGGTATAGGGTATAGGGTATAGGGGTATAGAACTTCAAAATTTCCTTATACCCTTATACCTTTATACCTCAGTATGGGATATGAAAATATAAATGCAATTCAATTCCCACCCAGGCATTTGTGGATGATTGGTAGGAATTATCGCCATAAGGAGTTAGCGCTCCTGTTTGATTTTTATCCAGATCCCCGGAGGGATGATATTTACTGCGTGCATTTTTATCAATGATATCCGAGAGACCGTAATTAAACCTGAAACTTAAATCCAAACTAAAAAAATCACTTAATTGATTGAAGGAAGTAAAACTAAAAACGGCGGAATAGGATAAAAGTGAAAAATCATTGGTGTTGGGTTCGTTGAAATCGCCAATTTTGGGTTTTGAGTTTGCCGCATTTAAATTATTATTTTTTCTTGTCTGATGTGCCTGTTGACGTATTGAAATCTGGGGTCCTACTAAAATACCTATTCCCATACCACCCGGTTCCCCACCTCTAATCTTATACAATAAAGGAATATGCATATACCATAATTCTTGTTGGGAATCATAAAAATCAAGAATATTCGTGCTATAATTACCAGCTGAGTCCATATACAATCCTGTGTATTTCTGCCCGAGTTTTCCCATGATTCCTTCTACCTGAATCCCTTGAAAATCTGTAAAATTCCAACCAAAAACACCTCCGTAACTTCCGCCGAAAGTTGGTTCAAAATCAATTTTATCTTCGGAATTCATCATGTTTTGATTAATAATCCATGAATTATTGAATCCACCAAAAAATCCAAGATAAATGCTTCGTTGTGCTTGTGAGTTGAAAGCGGAGGTTAAAAAAAGCGTGACAAATAGAATTGGTTTATACATAGTAATTATCGTTTAAAATCAGAATACCGCAAATTTAGTAAATCCACTTGATTTTCCAATTATATTTATATGTGCAATATACAAACCGGCGGGCAGGGTAACCCTGAATCGAAAACCAGTTCCATAATTTCCTGTGAGAATAACGGATATCACTTTTCCGGTAATGTCAAATAGCCGGAATGTAAAGGGAGTATTTTTATTAAAATTATCGGAGAGAGAAAGTGCATATTCGTTTTGATTCACATTCTGCACTTTGATTGAGAAACCCTGTGCCTCCAACGCAGAAGGGTCAACACTTAGCGCGGCGGCATCCACTATTTTAATATAATCTATACCTGATTCTACCAGATGTCCGGGTTCAACATCTTCTGTTTCAAAAATTAAATTCATCGTTTGTGTAGGTGTAATAAAATTTTTAATGTCATACTTTTGATAAATCCATTTGCCTTTTCCGAAGGCATCATTAAAAAAAGTATCCACGATAACTTCCTGTAAACCATTTGATATTTTAAAAATCAAAAAATCATTGGGTGTTCCATTAGTTCCATCGTTAAAAAACCAGCGGTAAAAACTGACTTGAGGAACTGTAAAATCAGCTATATCGAAAAGAGGTGAGGTGACAATGGTTTTGCCGGAATCAACATCATATTTAGAGACGGAAGTGCCGCCATTTCCGGTGATTAAACAATGATTGCCGCAATCGTCAACAATATCTGAATCCGGATTTGAAGTATAACCGGCATAATACGTTCCTATAGGTGTGCCTTGCTCCCACTGACCGGCAACGGCATTACCAGTTACAACCCAATTATTATTTATATTAAAATCTTCTACGATTCCTTTTTTCAATGAAAAATTCATCTGTTCATTGGAATTGATTATTTTGTTTGTTAAACACTGCGTAATAAAACCCCAACCACCCACATTAATTTCATACGTGTCTTCATAAATAGGATTTAAAGCAAAAACTCCGTTGGTATCGGAGATGACCGAGTTATTATATTCGATACTGGTGGCTTGAATGATGCAACGTAATGGATTACCCTGATTGTCGGTCACTTTACCGGAAAGCATAAAAGATTTTCTGGGAGAAAGTATGATATCAAGTTGATTGGGAATAGTGTCACTCAGTGCCACATTCTCAATTTTCTTTGGAACATATCCCGGGCTGGAAACAATTATAACTGCTAATCCGGAAATAATACCACCGGTTTTATATTTCCCATCCAAGCCGGTAACTGAAATATGTTTTTCATTTTCTATAGTTACTGTCACTCCGTTGATGGGAAGCCCAGTCAAAGAATCAGTGACCGTTCCGGAAACCATGGTTACAAAACGGTACGTTGGTTTCAAAATGAATAAACCCTCCTCCATATCATTGGCAATAATATTTCCGGAAGGCAAAAAAGGATAAGCGCCCCAACAGCCATTGTACCCTGGACCGGATAAAGGAGATGTATCATAATTTCCTACTTCCACAAGAAAAGAGGGATCATGTGCATCCACAATAGTGACACCATCGCGGTAATAAGCGGTAATTAAAAATCCATTTCGTACGATAGTATTATGTGCAATTGAATTGGAACCGGGGTTCGACTGATACCTGCTGATTTCTGTGATATTGGATAAGTCAGTAATATTATATGCAGTGACACTAGAATTATCAACCTCATCGGTTGTGAAAATAAACTTGCCGTCATCCGAAAGCCAGCAATTATGAGTGAAACTCCCCGGAGTTGGTTGGGTTGCAAGCAAAACTGGATTTGATTTGTTTCTGAAATCAACAACGGAAAACCATCCTCTGTAAATTTCGCCTGCCCATAGTGTATCGTTTCTTACATATCCGTCGTGAATGTAGTTCAGCGAATACGAACCTACTTCTACAGGATTTGCCGGATCTGCTAAATCCAACACCACGGCTCCTCCATTGGCTTTATTACTTCCGAACAAATAGGCAAAACCTTTTTCATCAATAAACAAGGTATGTGCACTTTCCAACCCACCGGATGTATAATAGTTGGCAGTGGCACTGTCGGGTAACCGGCTTAAATCAATGATGAGCATGCCCTCGGAAACATTGTCGGTGGCGATATATGCAAATTTTTTCCAGATTTTGGGTTCCCTCCAGATAGATTCTTGCCCCTGAAAGAAGAATAATTGAACCGGGTTTGCAGGATTGGTGACATTAACAATTGAAACACCTTGGTTAGTTCCAACAATTGCATATTCATTACCGGCGCTATCGGCATATCCCCAGAGATTGCTTAATTCGGAAGGAAACGACAGACGTCCAAGTAATTCAACATTGCGGTTATTGGTTTGGGCGTGAGAGAGTGAGAAAATTTCAGAGAGGCAAAACGTTAAAAATAAAATTGAACGGAGCATGGTGTTTTTTAAGGAAAGGCAAATGTAGCAATTATTTTGTTATATTTCCACCATGAAAGATTTTACTCAAATTCTGAATTTCTGTACAAAAGGCATTTTCAACTCAGCGCTTTGCATTATTGTCAATACCCATGGATCTACTCCCCGGAAAACCGGTTCAAAAATGATTGTCTTTGAAAGCGGAGAAATTTATGGAACCATCGGAGGAGGGGAGTTGGAAAAAAAGGTAATTGAATCGGCGCTTGAAGTAATTAAAACAAAAAAACCGGTAATTTGCAAACACGAATTGCTTCAGGACCACGGAATGTGTTGCGGAGGAACTGTAGAAATTTATATTGAACCCATCCAAAAAATCATGAATTTATATATTTTCGGCGCAGGTCATATTGGCAAAACGCTTGCCCGTTTCGCATCGGAACTTGATTTTAGTGTCACACTTATTGATGAAAGAGAGGACGCATTTAATCCTATTGAGAATAAGGACATAAAAATTATTCATAAAAATCACCATCTTGCTTTCAAACAACTTGAGTTTGCTAAAAACACGTTTATTGCTATTATTACCCATTCACATTTGTATGACCGTGAGATTCTTGCTTATTGCCTGAAACACCCTTTTGCTTATCTGGGAATGATAGGGAGCCAGCGTAAAGTAAAGATGACTGGAAAAATGTTTTTGAGCGGCAATATTGCCGGCGAAGAAGAATTAAAAAGAATAGATATGCCCATGGGGATAGATATAAAAGCACAAACACCCGAAGAAATTGCGATTAGTATTCTGGCGAAGATGATACGGGTGAGGGCGGAATTATAAAAGGAAGACGGAAGACCTCACCCCAATTCCTCTCCAAAAAGTGGAGAGGGGTGAGAAATTTGTTGAATTTTTATACTGTTCATTTGAAAATCAAAATTTTCATGTAAGTTTGATGTACCATTTTAGGGCACAGCTATTTTGTCAGCAAAAAACTCTATATCATTCATCCTCGGAGAAGAAACCATTCACCTCTCTTTTACGAAAGAGGCGCCCTTCTCCCCTACTACTACTTTGCTCAACTACCTCCGCCAATTACCCAGCAGGAAAGGCACCAAAGAGGGCTGTGCCGAAGGGGATTGCGGCGCCTGTACGGTGGTTCTTGGCGAATTAACTAATGATAAGAAAATAAAATACACCGCCGTTGATTCCTGTCTTGTTTTTTTGCCGATGCTTAATGGGAAATGGGTGATTACTGTAGAAGACCTGAAAGATGATTCAAATAATGCTATTGAAAACATTATTAGTGACACTATCGAATTGTCTGAAAATGAAAACTTATCCACACTTCATCCTGTTCAGAAATCCATGGTAGAAAATCATGGTGCACAATGCGGTTTCTGTACGCCGGGAATTGTCATGTCGTTAGTCGGACTGTATAAAAATAAGCCAAATCCTGCAAAAAATGTCATTGAGGATGCTTTAACCGGGAATCTTTGCCGTTGCACCGGTTACAGACCTATCATTACAGCGGCTTTTCAATCCTGTTCTCTTTACGCCAAAGATAAATTTGATTCTCTGGAGAAGAAAATAATTCCTGAATTAATTTCATTGAATAAAAGCAGAAAACCGCTTTATTTTCCGAATAGTGACACTCCTTACCATAAAGTATTCCACCTTGATGATGCCTTAAAACTACGGGCTAAATTTCCCAAAGCTATTCTCTTATCGGGTGCCACTGATCTGGCATTGAAGGTAACAAAAAAATTTGAAAATCTGCCCGAAATCATTGATATCAGTGAAGTAAAAGAATTAAAACATATAAAAAAGTATAATAACCGGATTGAAATTGGGGCGGCAGTGACACTCTCTGCATTGAAAGATTTTATTGAAAATAATCCTAAAAGGAATAATAGAAAAATCAGAAAACACCCAAAATATGATGGAGAAGAGTGGAAGAATACGTTTTTGGCATTGCATAATCAACTATGTGTTTTTGGCTCTTTGCAAATAAGAAATCTTGCCACTCTGGGAGGAAATATCGGAACTGCCTCCCCTATCAGTGATCTAATTTCAGTTTTAATGGCATATAATGCTGAAATAATTCTACAAAACAAAAATAAAATACGTACCCTGAAACTGGAACATTTTGTAGTTGGCTATAGAAAAACAGCTATTAAACCCGGAGAGCTAATAAGCAAAATTGTAATTCCTATTCCTTCCTCTAACCTTTCTTTATATGCTATTAAAATCTCTAATCGTAAACACCTTGATATTGCTACAGTAAATGCAGGATTTCGCTTATTGCTGAATGATAAAAAAGTTATTGAAGAGATTGCGCTATTCTACGGTGGCATGTCCGCATGGACAAAACGGGCAGTGAAAACAGAAAATTTTCTAAAGGGTAAAATCTGGAGTAAAGAAACTATCGAAAAGGCGATGGATTTCCTACCTGAAGATTTTACTCCCATTTCAGATGCAAGATCCAGCACTGAATTCCGCACGATGGTTGCTAAGAACTTATTGTTGAAATTTTATTATACAAACAACACACTCTCTCCATGTATCACGAAAGTGCCATAAAACACGTAACCGGTGAATCCGTTTATATTGATGATATTCCAATGCCGGATACCCTTCTCTATGGAAAAGTTGTGTTTAGTCCTTACGCAAAAGCGAATATTTTATCAGTGGATTTCAGAAAAGCGCTTTCTTTAAAAGGAGTTCACGCCATTTTAAATTATAAAGATATTCCCGGGCATAACCAACTGGGTCCCGTTATTCCGGATGAGCCATGCCTTGCTGAAAAGGAAGTAAGTTTTATAGGGCAAGCCATTTTGTTAATTGCCGCTGAAAGCGAAAAAATTTGTAGAGATGCAGAAAAATTAATTAAAATCCGGTTTGAAGAAAAGGATCCCATCTTAACGCTGGAGGATGCCATTAAAAAGAAAAGTTTTTTGTCTACTCCCCGCATAATACGAAGAGGAGAACCTGAAAAAATTTTAAAATCCTGCGCTCATAGTATCAAAGGTGAGTTACGAACGGGAGGACAAGAACACTGGTA
>MEPC01000018.1 GCA_001769655.1 Bacteroidetes bacterium RIFCSPLOWO2_12_FULL_37_12
CCGCCGCTGAATGGGCTGACAAAGAAGGAGCGGATGTCATTAATAGTTCGTTAGGATACACCTACCATCGTTATTTTTACGAAAACATGGATGGAAAAACTTCGTTGGTAGCCAAAGCGGCAAATATGGCGGCGCGTAAAGGGATACTGGTTGTTAATGCCGCCGGAAATGACGGTGATTCCAAATGGCATTTTATCAATACACCTGCTGATGCCGATAGCGTTTTGGCAGTCGGTGGCACTAACCCTTACTCTGATTACAAGCTGGACTTCAGTTCTTTCGGTCCTACCAAGGATTCTCGAATAAAACCAAATGTTTGTGCCTTTGGAATAGCAATCGGGCAGGGGAAAAAAAATATCATGGCGGTTCCGGGAACTTCGTTTGCTTCGCCACTCGTTGCAGGGTTTGCCGCTTGTGTAAAACAATTATACCCCGAGTTGAATAATATGGAACTCTTTCACGAAATTGAAAAATCAGGACATTTATACCCCTATTTCGATTATGGACATGGATACGGAATTCCTCAAGCAGAATATTTTATAAATAAAAGAAATAAAAAAACAGTAGATGCTACGTTTAAAATAGTAAAAGACACAACTGAAATCAAACTTTTTCTCAGGAAAGACATTCTGAAAAATAGCAAACATCCGCTTAATTTATATTTTCATATTCAGGAAAATAACGGATTTTTAAGAAATTATGGAGTGATGGTAATCAAATACCATTTAGTAGGGAATGATAGTTTGCAAATTGCAGAAATTGAAACAGGTATTTTTGATTCGAAAGAAATAATTATTCCGGAAAATTATTTTCCCGCAGAAGGCGAGAAATTGCGGATACATTTTGAGGGATATACGGAAGAAATATATTAAAAGTAAATGGGTATAGGGTATAAGGGTATAGGGGCTAAACCTTTATACCCTTATACCCCTATACCCCAATACCCCAATAACATGAAAAAGAAATTATTTTTTATGGTTTTTATGATGTCATTGACGCTTGCATCGTATTCACAAACCGTTGTGCTTGAAATGGACCCGAGGGTTGATTCAATCAAGTCGAAGTTTGGCAAAAACCGGAAACATTACACTCATATTATTTTTGGATTTGGTTCCATTTTTGGTGCCACTGAAAAAATCATTCCCATAGATTACTGGGGTGCGTGGAATCATAATTTCAGCATTCTATATAAAAGAAGATTTAATAACACATATAGTACGGGCTTTACGTTTGGTTATGTTAATAACCGTTATACATTAAAACAAACAGCCGAAAAAAAATTTCCAAGCAATTTCATAAACAAACATGAACGATTTGTCACTCATGGATTACTTACCCATTGGTTCCACAGGATTAATTTCGGAAAAAGAGGGAACCAGATTGGAACCTATCTTGAAGCGGGTCTCGGTTACAATTATTATATGAAAGTGACACACATTACAGAAAATACAGTAAACGATTATCCGGTAGAAGTAAATACAACGGTCAACAAAATGTTTAATCAAGGCGAATATTCGTGGACAATAAAATTTGGAAGAAATGCTTACGTTTTTTATTTTTCACAACGGATTTCACCCTCCATAAAAGATGAAAACGGAAACCCCGATTTGCCCGTTTACACCGCCGGTATGGAATTTGGCTTATTTTAACCATTTAAACATTCAACCATTCAACCATTTAACCATTCATCTCTCAACTAATGTACCTCAAACGGACTCTTTCAACACTCTTATTAATTTGTCCTGTCCTTTGCATTTCTCAATCCATAAAAGGAACTCTAGCAAACTCAGGAAATTGTAAAAAAATCTTTTTATATGAATATATAGGGTCTAACATTTTTCCCTTCGACTCTACAAATATCACCAATAGTGCATTTGAGTTTTCTTATAAAGTACCAATTCCCCGTGGATTTTATAAATTGGGCACCTCTCCCGAAAAATCCATTGATATAATTTTAGGAAAGGAAAATATAGAATTATCCGGCGATTGTGAATCCTTTTTAACAGGGGTTAAATTATCAGGTTCTACCGAAAATTATGGGAATTATGTATGGAATACATTTAACCAGGAGTTTAACAGTAAAGTTGAAATTCTAAAGAAAAAATCCAACGAAATTTTTTCACGCTAGCAACAGGGTGATCCTGAATTAAACGGGCAAAGAATCAGGATACAACAGGAGTTTGATTCGTTAGAAATGACAAAATATGATTATTACCGGACATTTTCCGGTCAATATCCGGGAACCTTTATCGGGAAGGTTGCTTTTTTCTACGGAGTACCCAATTTATCTCAGGACACAGCCGCGCAACGGGTGTTCTCTAATCAAAGGGAATTTACAAAAGCCACATTTATTCAGTCACAGTTTTTTACGGATGAAGAGTTTACACATGGAGCGATGTTGGAGCAAAAATTAGTCATGTACCTGCAAAATTATTATCAAAACGATTTTGTGTCAGGAGTACGTGAATTACAGAGAATACTTGAACTCACTCCTCCGGGTTCACGTTGCCGCGAGGTGGTTTTTCATCATTCATTAAAACTTCTGGGAAATCAAGACCCGGAATTCAACCGTCAATGGGCAAACCGTCATGTTAAAGAATTTCCAAATTCTAAATTGGCAAAAAAAAGTGTTGAAATTACGGGTCCCTTGCTCCCAACCGATATGGGAGGAAAAGCGCCTGAGATTACTATGCAAGGTGTTGATGGTAAGAATTTATCCTTGTCCTCATTGAAAGGCAAAGTTGTTTTAATTGATTTCTGGGCATCCTGGTGTGGTCCTTGCCGGAAAGAAAATCCTGTAGTTGTTCAGGCGTATCAAAAATTTAAAAATAAAAAATTTGATATTTTCAGCGTTTCCCTCGATAACCTGAAAGAAAATTGGCTTAGCGCGATTGTAAAAGATAAACTCGTTTGGAAAAATCATGTTTCTGATCTAAAAGGATGGCAAAATAAAGCGGCTAAGGATTATGGGGTTACCGGCATACCTACCAACTTTCTCATTAACGAAAATGGAATAATTATAGGGAAAAACCTGAGAGGTCCAGCATTGGAAAATAAACTAAAAGAGGTTTTTCAAAAATGAAATTAGTCGTTTAAACCATCTAACAATATAGCCATTTAGCCATTTAACCATCTAACCATCTAACCATCTAACCATTTATCCTTAACCTCACATCTATGAACCTACATTCCCAACTCTTTACCCGGATCCCAAAACAATTTCTCAAAGTTAAGAATTGTATCAGCTTTCACTTTTATACCTTCCTTGATTAACATTTTTTCCATCAATTCGGGGGGCGAAAAGTGAACTTTGCCTGTTAAAATTCCAGAACGGTTCACAACCCTGTGCGCCGGCACTTCTTTCAATGAATGGCACACATTTAATGCCCATCCTACCATCCTCGCTGATTTCCCTGTACCCAGATATTTTGCTATTGCCCCATAAGTAGATACCCGTCCACGCGGTATTAATTTAACTACATCATAAACATCCTGAAAAAAATTTGGTTGAATGTTTGGATTTCTGAAAAATTGTTTATCTTTACTCTGAATTTTCATAGAAACATTCATTTTAAAAAACAAAAGTAATGAAAAAATCCAATTCAATTCTTACATCCGCCTTTTTGCCCATAATCCTATTTTCCACTAACGTATTTCCACAGAAAAAATCGAATGATATTCCTGCTAAACAAAAAATTGAAAAATGTGCTACCATGGAAATGACCAATTTGAGCGACCAACAACACCCTCGCCTGAAAAAATTACGGGATAGTTTATATGCCGAAACCGCGAATGAATTGCGCAATGGAAATGTGAGCAGACAACGTGGAACGGTTTATACAATTCCTGTAGTGGTCCATGTAATTCATAACAACAGCACCGAAAATATAAATGAATCACAGGTTAAAAGCCAATTTAAAGCGCTCAATGATGACTACCGTAAAATAGCAGGTACACGAGGTGACGGTGATGGAGTGGATACCGAAATTCAATTTCAACTAGCCAATATTGACATGTATGGGAACTACACAACCGGAATAGAAAAAATTAAATCCACACTTACTACCCATAACAAAACAAATGATAGAAATTTAAAAGACCTGTCCCGCTGGGACCCTCACAAATATTTGAACATATATGTAGTGCGTTCCATAACCCCAAGCGAAGTACTTGGATATGCTTTTTTACCTCCGGCATTTCCACCCACTGATGGTTTGGTAATAAGACATACTGCTTTTGGTACCTCTGGCACAGTCACTAACCCAACTACCTTCGGCCGTACCGGCACGCATGAAATTGGCCATTATTTAGGATTATATCACCCTTGGGGAACCAATCCCGGCGATTGTAGCGATGATGATGGAATCACTGACACTCCAAATTGTGAATTTGAATACTATGCGGCGCCACCTCTATGTACGGCTCCCACGCAATGCGGAAATGTCAGGCAGATTGAAAATTATATGGATTACTCTGACGATGAATGTATGAGTATGTTTACAGCAGGGCAAACTACTGTCATGAAGAATGTTGTTACAGTTTCTGGTTATAGAACAACTCTTGTGTCATCCACAAACCTTAAAGCCACCGGCGCCACTGCTCCCAGTACCGGAGTTGATGCATGGGCATTGGTTGTCACAGGTCCGGCGCCGCGAATCTGCCATTCTATTTTTACCCCAAAACTTATAGTTAAAAATAACGGGAGTGAAATAATTACTAATTGCGATGTCGTTTATAAATTAGATAATAAAATTGTTGATACTCTAAACTTCACTGGTTCCATTTCTCCAGGAGTGTCACAGGAATTAACATTTACACAAGATACAGTCACTACTCAAACTACACATACCATAAATTTCACAGTTCAGAATCCCAATGGAGGAGCCGATGTTTTAAGTTCCAATAATTCAGTGACTTTTTCATTTGATTTTACAGATAGTACCTACGCCATTCCGTATATCCAGACATTCGAGTCATCCTCTTTCCCACCTTCCGGATGGAAACGATATGATTTGAATTCAAATAATAAATGGGAGCGATACGCCAAAGGCGCTTTCGGATATTCTTCCTACTCAGCCAGAATGAATAATGCCGACGGTACGGAAGCGTATATTGGTCAGGTTGATTTTTTGTTAAGTCCCCATTTTGATTTATCGAACGTGCAATCACCCAACCTGAAATTTTCTGTTGCGTACGCCGCAACCAACTCACAATACTATGATAAACTCAGTGTTTTTATAAGCACCAATTGCTCCGATTCCTGGACTCAGATTTATTCAAAAACCGGATACCTGAAAAGTACAGGGAAACTGCCTACTGCAGACACAACTCAGTCATATTTTGTACCCACTACTTCGCAATGGCGCACCGAAACCATTGATTTAACTGCCTATGAAGGAGACCCGGATGTCATGTTTAAAGTGGAAAGTCAATTTGGATGGGGAAATTTTCTTTACATGGACGATTTTACTGTTGATGGACAAATTATTATTGGAGTGCAACCTGTGGCATCAACTAATACAGAAATAAACATATATCCGAATCCTTCTGAGGGACTTTATAATCTTCAAATTAATTTAATGAAAGAATCACGGGTAAATGTTGAACTTTATAATTATCAGGGTATTAAGATTGAAAATATTTTTCATGGAACAGCCACGAATAAAAATTTACAAATCAATCTTAATGAAAAAGCGGCAGGTATTTATATGGTCGTAACAGATATTGACGGGATGAAAATAGTGAAGATGGTGGTGAATGAATGATTATTTCTCACAATCTCTCTATAAAAATTCTCATTAAATTGAATACCCCCGAAAAATACTCCAGGGAAATATTTTCCGGTTTATCAAAAACATCGTGGTATGCTTTATTTCCTCCTAAAGTATATATAAAAAATGCCGGAACACCCTTCATGGTGAATGGATAATGGTCGGAATTCGGAGCGTTTCCCCGTTTTTTTAGTGTCACTAAAAATTTATTCACATTATTTATGCTATCCATTTGTGCAAATTCTTTGGGGTAGGAGGGAGCATTCTGAATCATCATGCCTTCCTGACCATAACCTACCAAGTCAATATTTATAAGCAAGCGGATTTTATTTAAATCAATGGGGGAATTTTCTGTAAAATAAGTGGAACCAACTAATCCGGCTTCTTCGCCGCTGAAACAAATAAATAGCATTGAATAGGACAATAACTCTTTTTTCTTACTGAAATAATCAGCCAGACACAATAATAGGGTGACACCGCTGGCATTATCATTTGCACCTGGGAAATAAGTGTCACTACCCATCCTACCGAGATGATCATAATGTGCAGTCACTACAATCAATGAATCTTTTTTACTGTTTCCGGTAACTAATCCGATAATGTTGTGAGCAGTGTATTTTTTGTAATACTTATTCTCAATTTCAACGCTAATTCTGGCATTTTCTGGAATAGTGACTTCACCAAATAGAAATATCACCGGAAATTCATCCGTTTCGCCGGAAACATCCCATGGAATTTTTCCGGTTTGAACAAGAATTCCTGCATACCCTTTTTTCGCCAATAGATTTTTACTTTCTTTTTTCCAATACTCTTTAGTTATAATTAAGAATGAATTTTTAGTTGAATGTGGGTTTTCTAAATTGGCTACGACAGGAAATTCACCGGTAACAGACGGACTGGAAGAAGAAACCAGAAAATCTTTTCCGGGAGTTAATACAGAATCATTAAGCGATAATTTTATTTTTCCCGGAAAAGTATTAACTGAAATTGGAAAGGGTTGCAGAAAAGAACTAAACGAATCAACCTTTGAATTTCCTGAAGAAGGCAGAACTGGCTTCAAATGCAGTTTAAGAAATTCATTTGCAATGAAGTTTGCCGCTTTCAGATCTCCCGAATTTACATAACCACGGCCCTCCATGTAAGGAGAACATAGTGTATCCAAGGTTTTCCGACAATAGTTTAAATCCTGAGAGAATAAAAAGACGGTATTTATAAAAAAGAATAAAGCAGATAAAAAGATTCTATTCACATTTATTCCAAAGGTAAACAGGTCAGCGAAAAAAAATAATGGATAACATATAACACAAAACATTAAATTACTAAGGAGGTTCATTATTCATATTTTTGAGATAGTTTTTTGTTATGCGTTCATACTTACAAATTTTTCATTTTAAGTTTAGTGTTATATGTTTTTTGTCTTAACACCAATTTGGTTTGGTTCATAATTCATGGTTTTTATCATAAATACGCCTTCAATGCCCTTGTCTTTGAATTCATTTTCAAAATCTGCAACGCCTTAATTTTAATCTGCCGTACCCGCTCCCTTGAAATATCACATTTTTCGGCAATTTCTTCCAGCGAGAATGAAGTGGTTACCCCAATGCCATAGAATAATTTTATGACATCCCGTTGTTGTTCATTCAAAATGGAAAGTGCTTCTTCCAGATCCTCCCTAAGTGATTCATGTATCAAAGACCTGTCAGGGCGTGGTTCAGATGAGTTTTCTAACACATCTATCAAACTTCCTTCCTCTCCTTGCTCAAAAGGTGCATCAACTGACAATGGTTTACTGCTGATTTTGAGTGAGTTAGTCACATCTTCTTCGCTTATTTCTAAAACACCGGCTATTTCATGGGGCAACGGTTCCCTTTCATGCTGTTGCTCTAATTCTGATATTGCCTTAAAAATTTTATTGGAAATTCCTACCTTATTAAGGGGTAGCCGGACTAATCTGGCGTTTTCAGCAATAGCATTTAAAATTGATTGCCGTATCCACCATACCGCATAAGAAATAAACTTAAACCCTCTCATCTCATCGAACCTCTTTGCCGCTTTAATCAACCCTATGTTTCCCTCATTTATCAGGTCACTAAGCGATAATCCCTGGTTTTGGTATTGTTTTGAAACTGACACTACAAAGCGTAAATTTGACTTTACTAATTTTTCAAGTGCCGCTTCATCCCCTTCACGGATTCTTTGCGCCAGTTCAACCTCCTCATCCGGTGTAATCATGCTTAACTTGCTGATATCCTGTAGATATTTATCAAGAGAAGCATTATCACGGGTAGTGATTTGTTTACTTATTTTTAGTTGTCTCATATTTAAAAGTTTTTATAAGTATCTTTGGTGAAAAATCGGCGCAAGGTAAGTATTAGTTTACATATTAAAAAATTTATTTTTACTTTTAAACCCCCTCATCCTCAACCCTTAACCACTGCTTTTAACCATTAACCAATAACCATTAACCCAAAAATGTCCTGTTCCTCCTGTTCCATCGGTATTGCCAAAACACCTTCCGGATGTCAGAATAATGGAGTTTGCGGTAGCGGTGGTTGCAATAAAAAGAATACGTATGACTGGTTATACGATCTAAATAAACCCGATTTTGGCTTCGACTATCCTTACATTGAAGTAAGCTTTAAGGGTGGGAGGAAAAGTTTCTTTTCTAATCCAGATAATTTGGATTTAACCAACGGCGACCCGGTAATAGTGGAAGTATCAGGTGGACACGACCTTGGGTTTGTGACTTTGAAAGGTGAGTTGGTAAAACTTCAGATGAAAAAATATCATGTCGAAGATAACGAATCAATAAAAAGAATTTATCGTCATGCCAACAAATATGACCTTGAAAAATGGGAAAGCGCCAAAGCATTGGAAAGTTCTTCTTTATCGCTTGCCAGAAAAATGGCTATGGAGTCAGCATTGGAAATGAAAATCAGTGACATTGAATACCAGGCAGATAAACGAAAAGTTACCGTATATTATAGTTCAGAAGATCGGGTGGATTTCAGAGATTTAATTAAAAGGTTGAATGAGTCATTAGGGATTAAAATTGAGATGAAACAAATTAGTTTGCGTCAGGAAGCGGGCAGGTTAGGAGGCATGGGCTCGTGTGGCAGGGAGCTTTGTTGCTCGACCTGGTTAAGTGAATTTAAAACGGTCTCAACCAACGCCGCCCGGTATCAGAATTTGTCCATCAATCAAGCAAAACTACAAGGGCAATGCGGTCGTCTGAAATGTTGTTTGAATTATGAACTTGACCAGTATCTTGAGGCATTAAAGGATATACCGGTTATAGAGGGTATGTTGAAGATTGAGCAGGGTGATCTTAAATTTATCAAAACAGATATTTTCAGACGTTTAATGTGGTTTTACCTCAATGAGGACTCTGATTGGTATATGCTTTCAGTCAGCAAGGTAGAGTTTATTTTAGAAAATAATAAAAAGGGTGTTTTTCCCAAGGTTGATTTTGATAATGAAAAAATTGCCAATGCCCAGGAATTTAAATTCGGCACCGGTGAAGAAATGAGTTTAACCCGGATGGACCATAGACGAAAAGTTAGAAGGTGAATTGTTTTAGATTCAACGGGATGTATCAAGCCATATAACCATTTAACCATTATGACAAGAATTTTTGGTTTTATTCTAACTGGTCTATTGCTTTTCCTTACTTCGTGTGATAATTCACGTATATATGAAAAAAACACTGATATTGAGGATTTTATATGGAATAAAGGAAATAAAATACTCCATGAATTTACCGTGGAGGATACTTCTTTATCCTATAATCTGATTTTCAATATAAGGCATACCATTCATTATCAATTTCAAAACATTTATATTCAATATGAATTAAAAGCACCGGATGGACAGGTAATTACCAAACTTGAAAATATCAGAACGGCTGATGTATTAAATGAAAAATGGGTGGGAGAAATTTTGGGTGATATTATAGACCTTTCCAGCCCCGTTACGGGATTTCAGAATCATAAATTTAAAATTAAAGGAAATTACCGGGTTTCGCTCGAACAATTTATGAGGGTAGATCATTTGATCGGCGTTATGTCGGTAGGTGTGAGGTTGGAAAAAAATATTAAATAACTAAATAACTTCCGCAATTTTCTCCATCTGCATCCCTCTTGACCCCTTAATTAAAATAACCGAATCTTTAAATTTATTGTAACCAAGCCATAAGACAGCTTCCTGAGTAGAAGAAAAATACAAAGCTGACGGTAACAATTTTTTAGCATGTTTCATTTCTTTACCACATAGCAGGATTGTTTTTATGTTGGATTCGCTCAGGTACCTGCCAATTTTTTCATGTTCAGATTCACTGTATTTTCCTAATTCGAACATATCACCTAGTATTGCCACTTTAGTTGCGTTATTATGAGTACTCAGTTCATCAACTGCCGCTTTCATTGAGATGGGATTTGCGTTATAAAAATCCATTAAAATTGTATTCGAATCTTTGTTAATTATTTCACTTCGTTTATTTGTAGGATGGTAACTTTCTATAGCGGATTTATAATCATCTTCCGTGACTCCAAAATAATTACCTATACTATAAACAGCGGTTAAATTTTCTAAGTTGTATTTTCCGGATAAATTCGTTTTTATTTTATTTTGATGACACGTTTTTACACAAATTTTTCCGTCATCGGAGGGTACTTTTTCCATAAAGGTATCTGTACCCGGTTTTCCGTATTCAATAATTTTTTTTATCCCTTTTTTAAATGCGATTTCTATAAGATTTTTCATTGAATAGTTGACAAAAGCAGTTCCTTCATTATTTGCCAACCAATCATATAGCTCTGTTTTTGCCTGAAAAACACCTTCCGGACTTCCAAATCCTTCTAAATGTGCCATTCCTACATTGGTGATAATTCCGTGAGTTGGCTTAGCAAGTTTGCACAGTATCTTTATTTCTCCTATATGATTAGCACCCATCTCTATGACTGCCAGCTTATGTGTTTGGTTAATGGAAAGCAAGGTTAGAGGAACTCCGATATGATTATTCAAATTTCCCTGCGTGTATAGGATATTAAATTTTTTGCTTAATACCCGCGCTACCAACTCTTTTGTAGTAGTTTTTCCGTTGGTGCCTGTGATGGCTAACACCGGGATTTTTAATTGATTTCTATGATATTCGGAAAGATTTTGTAATACAGTCAACGAATTTTCTACTTTTATATAACGGGCGTCTGCCTGTTCGGAATTTTCGTCTGTAATTACATAACTCGCCCCTAATTTAAGAGCATCTTTTGCAAATTTATTCCCATCGAAATTTTCACCCTTAAGGCAGAAAAACAATGCTCCCGGTTTTAGGATTCGGGTATCAATACTTATTCCGGTTGAATTAAGAAAATACGTATAAATTTTTTCCAAAAATTTGTTCATAAATAAAAGTTATGTATATTTGTTCAAAAACTTTTCTACTGTGTTTTCCGTCATTTACATTGAAGTATCCGAAGAAACTTCCTTCAAATATACAAAACCTGTTTTAGATTGGGTTAAAAGTAATTTTGTGGATGTAGTCACCTATGACTTTGATAACCGTTCCGATTCTTTTATGGTGGATTATGCTCTCGAACTTGTGAATAATGCTGATAAATCGGTTATTGTTTTTGAACTTAATGAAAATGGAAAAACTAATAACCTAATCGCTTTTATGCAGGGATTAGCAAAGTATAAAAAGAAACTTTTATTTCTTTATTCTGGGAAAAATGCAATCATCGAGAAATTATTCAAGATGTTTTTACCCGAAAAAATAATTTCATGTAATGAACAGAAGGAGCAAGAGGATAGGATTTCAGAGTATTTGGTTTAGAATATCGTAACTGTTTTGGCTATTGCATTTTTTCTTCCATCAATCCCAAGGACTTTTAGCAGGTGTTTCAGGAAAATTTTCCACGGGAATTATGATAGTTTCAGGATATTTCCAAGTAAAAAATAGCCCGGTACCGTATGAAACAAACGACAACAAACATGGTAATAAGTCAAAACTTCTTTTTGCTAAAACAGAACCGATTTCTCTCCCATCAAATTTAGCGGTGAATAAACTTTTTTTTGGTAATCCTCTTCTTGTTATTTCGGCGGAACCTTTCCCAATATATTTGCCATTCTGAAATATTTTTGCTTGGGAATTATTAGGTACCACCACCTGCGTACTTCCGCAGGAGCTGAGAATAAGCAGTGTAAAAAAAATAAAAAAATATTTTTCAACCTTATATGAAAATATTGATTTACACATAACTGAATAGTAATACAAATAATCTCTAACCCCTACCGCACATTCTCGCCCAATCCGCCACTGGCGGATTGTCGTATTTGGAGAGGGGCTGGGGTGAGGTCTCTACTTTTGAAATATTAATTCCAGGCTTGCCATAAATCCAAAAACAACGCTTTTACCGTAATCGGCATCATCCACCCTGAACGTAGTTCCGAAAATTTTTCCTCCCGCTCTTAAAACCACATCTGAGTTTCTGTTGAAAACATATCCTCCGCCCGCTAACAGCATTAGCCCTCCCGTGATGTCACTGATGGTTCTTTCTTCATAAGTGGGGGATGAGTAATAAGAGTAAACCTGGTACTTTTCTTTTACGGGTACACCTACACCCACCCACGCAACCCCTCCGCCTGCATACCATGTTTTCTTTTGTAATTGATTAAGGGGTTTAAATACTTCGATGGAGAGAGACCAGATACTACGGTCGTAATGATTAAAATGAAAACTGCCTTTCATATCATAAATAAAATCTCTGGTATCGTAGGAATAAAGCATTCCGAGTCCTGTTAACATTCCTTTTCTTTTAAAATTAATCCCGACAGCTCCTCCGATAGTGATACCAAAATAATTATGGGAAGTAATGGTCGCAAGTTCTTTCGATTCATTGGAGGTGACACTATAAATATCATTGTCGTTTGTTCCTTTGATTTCGGTTCCGAGATTTCGTGCTAATCTTTGTATTATGGGATCCAAATCCTCCGGAGTATCTGCTTTAAGTTTATCGCTCCATATTTTTGAACCGTCCTGTGTTTTATACATAAATAACGAAACAATCACTCGCTCACCAATTCGGTTCATCTCCGCCATAGTGAAAAATTCTGCTCCTTTTGATTGTGCTTTCCTTTTTATCTCTTCCTGGGTTAATGGTATGGAATCCATTCTTTCGGAAATGACTGCTTCGAATTTCCCTTCGTCATTCACATAATTCTTAAACAAACGAGTAGTTGATTCCGAAAAACCTTTGTTCATGTTTATGGCTTCAAACCAGGAAATATAAATTTTTTTTGTTGCTTTATCCTGACCCAATAATAAGGCAGTAGTCAAAAGAATGATAGAAAAAACGATTGATAAATGTTTAGAAAGCATTGGGATGAAAAATTTGCGTTTTACAAATATACATAAATTTTTCTAATTACAAATTAAACAACCACTATCTTTCCCTCATTTTTCCAACCCAAATGACTTGCGTAGTGTCGTCTATCTTGAATCGCTCATCAATCCTATAGCCAACTATCCAGCAAATAGCACCATTACTGGAGAGAACCCAAGTATTTTCCTTATCAATTCTTGATAATTTCAAATCAATCAGAAAATCGCTTATTTTTTTTCGTCCTTTCATGCCAAAGGGAATAAACCAATCTCCGGCTTTCCACTTTCTGAGAAGCAATGGAAATTTTAATTTTTCAACGCTTAAAAAAGCAAAACGGTTAGAGGGATTTATTTTGAATGTTCCTTTCTTTTTTTCAGTGAAAATGAGGTTAAAATCCGGTGTGTGAATTCCTGTTTCATTTTTTTTTATAATATAATCTTGCACACTTTTTTCGTTACAACAATCCATCAGTAATTGATTTCTGTCAATTATAATCCGATGTGACTCATTGTAAAATTGTTTTCCGGATTGCTTAGTTAGTGAACTGATAATTTCCTTGCACTGAGAATATGAAAATCCGTACGGAGATAAAAATTCCCAAAGCAGGGGAGGGGTAGAAAAGTTTTTTTGTATGAATCTAAAAGGGATTGTAAATGGAAACGATTCAGGATATTTAATCAACTTTTTTAGCCGGTTTAATTCTTTTTCATATAACCGGGCAGGGATACGTAATTTTTCAATGGTCTCATATAACGTTTCAGTGATAGATGGATTAATTTTTTCTAAAAGTGGAATCAGGTTATGTCTTATAAAATTTCTTTTATAATAGGTTTGTTGGTTGGATGAATCTTCTCTCCATTTTAATTTTTCTTTCACGGCGAATTTTTTCAATTCTTCTTTGGTAAAAATTAATAAGGGTCTCAGGATGCCATTTTTGATTTCCGGAATTCCCATCAGCCCTTTAATGCCGGTACCTCTGATTAAATTCAGGAGAAATGTTTCAGCCAGGTCATTTTTATGATGGGCAGTGGAGAAATAATCAAAATGATTTTTTTCTTTCATTTCACCAAGCCATTTGTACCGGAGCTCCCTCGCTGACATCTGAACGGATAATTTATTTTCTTTTGCGTGGTTTTTGGTATTGAAAGATTGATAGTAGAATGGTACTTTGTATTTCTCACTGAGATTCTTTACAAAAAGTGCATCCGATTCCGATTGTTTTCCTCTCAATCTAAAATTACAATGTGCAATGCCAAAATCTATACCCGATTTATGGAAAAGTTCACACATAGTTACAGAATCAATACCACCGCTTACAGCTAAAAGTATTTTCTTTGTGAAAACACCCGGAACTAGCCGGTTTAAATGCTCTTTAAACTTTAGTACCATGATAAAAATGTCCTAAATTACAAACATTTTGTATCTTCGTGAATAAAATGAATGGAATGATAGTTAGTATTAGCCCCATTTTAACCATCCAACCATCTAACCATCTAACCATTTAATCATTTAACCATATAGCCATTTAACCATATAACCATTTAACCATTTAACCTCTAAGATATATTTATAAATACTTTGTTCAAAATAACGATAATAATACTTTTCCTACTTCTTTCCAATACCTCCAACGCACAAAAGCAAATGGAACTCGTGCAAGCAGATGAATTACAGGGAGATGTCATTAAAGGAGAACCCGTAAGAATTCTGAACGGAAATGTAATTTTCCGGAATGGAACTACCCTTATTTATTGCCATCGTGCTTTTCAATTCACAAATCCTACCCGCATGGAAATGTTCGGAAGAGTCAGAATTGTAGAAGAAAATAAATCTACTGTTGAAAGTGATAGTTTATTTTATGACAACAACACAAAAATTGCACGGTTAAGAAAAAATGTTGTGGCAACTGATAACAAAATGTCACTGAAAACCAATTTTCTCGATTATAGCATGGAAACTGGCGATTCCTATTACTATAATAATGGCAAAATGGTAGATGATAAAAATACACTCACAAGCATTTCCGGATTTTATAATGCCGGCATAAAAATAATTACTTTTAAAAAAGAGGTTTTGTTGCAGTCAGAAAACAAACGATTAACTGCTGATTCCTTGAAGTACAATTATCAGACAAAAACGTTGTTTTTCACAGGACCAACAAAAATATATCAGGACGATATAATCATACATACTACTTCAGGAAATTATTCCACTGAAACCGAAAATACCCGTTTTGAAAAAAGAACTACTATTGAGGACTCTGATTATAAACTTACCGGGGACACACTCTACTGGGATAAATCAACTGAAACAGGTAAAGCTTTTGGGAATATCCAGTTAACCTCCAAAAATGAGGACATAACCGTTGACGGACAAAGAGGAATTTATAATCGTATTCAGAAAAGTTCCAAGGTTTGGGGAGATGCCGTTATCAAACAATTGCTGGATAGTGACACTGTTTGCATACGCGCGGATACCCTTCTTTCATTACAGGATAGTTTGAATTATAAAATAGTTATTGCCTTTAAACATGCCACTATATTTAAACCCGATTTGCAGGGTAAATGCGATTCTCTCGTTTATATTTCACGGGATTCATTAATGAAGATGTTTTCAGATCCCGTTATGTGGGCGCAAAGTAGTCAGATGTCGGGTAAATTTATTCAGGCACACATCGTTAACAATAAACTTGATTACGTGGACATAAAAGATAATTCCTATATGATTTCACAGGATGAGTTAAACAATTTCAACCAGGTAAAGGGGAAATCGGTGCATGCTGTTTTTAAAGAAGGAAAAATAGAAAAAATGCTTGTTAACGGTAATGCGCAATCTATCTACTACATTATTGATGACAGTAAAAAAAGAAAAAAAAATAAAGGAATTAATTATTCCTTGTCCAGCGATATGGTTTTATATTATAAAAAGAATAAAGTAAAAAACATCTCATTTTTAACTAAGCCGGAAGCCCGTTTTATTCCTTTGCATGAAATTAAGGAAGAAGACACACGATTCAAAGATTTTAATTGGAGAATAGGAGAGAAGCCGGTTAAGTAAATTCAAACCAACATCTCTCTCACCCCTCTCCATTTTGGAGAGGGGCTGGGGTGAGGTCTTATAGTAATGAAAACATCTCTCTCACCCCTCTTTTAATCAACTACCCCGCCGACAACGCTTCAGCCCCGCTAACAATTTCAATAATTTCCTTCGTAATCTTCGCTTGTCGCTCACGGTTATAAACCAATCGTAAATTTTTTAATAATTCCTGTGCATTGTCAGTCGCTTGACTCATAGCAGTCATCCGTGCCCCTTGTTCAGAAGCAACCGATTCGAGAATGGCTTTGTAGAATTTTACTTTAAGCATTTTAGGTATTAATTCTTTAACTAAATGTTCCGGCGTTGGTTCGGTCAAGTAAGAGGTCTTCTTTAGCGTGGGTTTTTTATCTCCTGTTTTTTCAGGACTTATTGGCAATAAAACTTCCGCTTTTTGTATCTGAGTGGCTACATTTTTAAATTCGTTGTAAACCATTTCAACCACATCATATTTACCTGATATAAATCCATCTACTACAGTTTGACTTATTTTCATACACTTTTGATAAGAAATACCGGTAAAAAAATCAGTGTATCCCATATCAATGGTAAATTTGCGTTTTAAAAAATGTTCGTAGCCCTTTTTACCCAGACAAATCAAATGTAATTTCCCATTTTGAAAATGTTCGGAATATTTTTCATGTATTAAGCGGGAAACCCGTTTTATAATATTTGAATTAAATGCCCCGCATAAACCCCTGTCAGATGTAATTAATACAATCAGAACATTATTAAGTTCCCGGGATTGGTGCAATGGAGTGGTTACAGGAATTTCTAAACCTGCGGTAAGATTTTCCAATAGCTGGTTTAACTTGGAAAAATACGGTCTCATCATCCATATATTATCCTGTGCCTTTTTTAGTTTTGCCGCTGATACCATTTTCATGGCTTTGGTGATCTGTTGTGTAGAAGTAACCGATTTCATACGGTCTCTGATTTCACGAAGGTTTCCCATGATTTTAATAATTAAAGTTTAACCACTTTCCCAATATAGTTCCCGCGCTTCCCTGTAATCATTATGGTATAAATTCCTTTTCTGTATTTGAGAACCGGCAAAGTTAATAAATTATTTCCCTGATTAAAAATTATTTTTTCATAATGTATAAGCTGTCCCGTATGGTTATAAATCGAAATCACTACAGCATGTTCAATTTCTGAAATAAATTGGAGGTTTGGATTTTGAGAGGTTGGGTTCGGGGCTATAATTATATTTTTCTGAAAATTTTCTGATTCGGAAATACCGGCAAATTTTCTAATTGACAAATATTGAACAACACTGTCGGTTTTTGGAATAGAAACTGGAAAAAGAGCCGCTACGCAAAATAAATGGTACATGATTGTGGTTCCCAAAGGATATACCCCTATCATGCTATCATTGGGAACCCCGCTGATAACCATGCATCCCTTGCCACCCCCTTTATATGTCTTTCCCGGTTTATCAAATTGGAAAGTAAATCCAATAGGTAACCCGAAAACTTTTTGAATAGTTGCAGAATCAATTTCAAACTTTCCATCCGGACAAGTGTCTGTACCCACTTTGTAAATTGAATCAAGCCAGAAATAGGCAATAGTTGAATAATTTGAATCAACAATGGCTTCCGGTAGAAATTGAAAATTTTTCAAAGATGGGTATATGCCTGTTGCTGGAAGATTCTGGATGGGCGTGCATTGAGAAAAAATATTCTCATGAAGTATGAAAAGGAAGAAAATAAAGATTAAAAACGAGAGTTTTTTCACGTATTTAAAATAAATAAAAAATTATATCGTTTTTACAAGCTCTGGTTTAAGTCTGTAGCCCAGTCAGTGTGGGTGCGACTTAAACCTCGACATTACATAAAACTTCCCTCACTTCCCAATCAACACCTGCTGATTATACACCCTCCCATTATGCTCAATCCTAAGGAAATAAGTTCCCGAAGGATAATCCTCCAACTCTATTCTACGGATTTGTTTTCCATTGTACGATTTAAATTCTTCTGTATGAAGAACTTTTCCTGTTGGGTCAGAAATTTCAATTTTATCAATACCCTTTCCCCGTGAAGGAATGACTATATTGAATATCCCAACCGAAGGATTTGGATAAATTGCAAATCCGTTCTTTTCAATTAGTTCGTCTATGAATGTTTTTAAAACCGCTACAATAGTGTCACAATCACTTGCACAGCCATCAACCGTCTGACAAATCGTATAAGTCCCTTGCAAGGAATAAGTGTGCGTTGGATTTTGGTCAGTTGAGTTATTCCCATCACCAAAATTCCAAAGCCACGAAGATGCTCCGGAACTTTGATCGTTCAATGAAAATGAAGTGTTGGTTACAACGGTATCAGGCAATGAAAATCCTGCTGTTGACGTGGTAACATTAACAGTAATTATATCCTGAGCGGAACAATTATTATTATCAGTCCCAACAACCGTGTATTCGGTAGTCAAATCCGGAGAAACGGAAACGGAAGAACCGGTTTCACCGGTAGTAAACCAACTATAGGTATTTGCCCCAGTGACACTGAGTGTCACTGTTGTTCCTTTGCAGATGGTAGTGTCATTTCCTGCACTTATTACCGGCAATGCATTTACTTTTGCTACACCTGATACAGATATTGCTGTCTCATTTTCATCTGTTATATAAACCGTAAAATTATAATTACCCGCGGATGAATAGTTGAATACTGGAGATTCTTCAGCAGAAGTAAAACCAGCGTCTCCAATCCATGAATAGCTGTATGGGGCTATCCCTCCGGTAACTTGTGCAGTGAACTTACTTTCAAGTCCTGTACAAACGCTTAGTGCAGATGCAGTAGCAGAAAATAATACTTTGGATGCATCCGTTAAGCCGAAAGTAAAATGACCTTGCCGTAAAATGGGAGCATTACTTCCTGAAGCGACTTTAGCCATCAAGACCTCTTTCATCCCCCTTCGAACACGAGTGGCACTCACTGTTGTCCAATCGGTCAATGGGTCAGGTCTGTATAAGAGATTGTAATTCCCCAGGGAAGTGTCAATATCGGGCATACTTGATGGATCAAAACCCAAAATAGTTTCTTTTCCTGTTTCTTCAGCATTGATTTCCCAGAAAGAAGAAGCTAATGAATTAATGTTAGCCGGTAAATCGCCACCAGGATTTATATCATACCTACATGTCATAAGCCGGTCATTTTCGCCAGGTGCTAGTTTAATAGATGCCTCAGAACCGCTTTGAGAAAATTCTTTCGACATATAAGTTGATTCTGCGCCAGAGTTTTCAAATAACGTGTCAATTCTAACTTTTGCATCAGGTTTAGTTATTGCCAGAGACCAGTTACTAAAATGTTCTACCGTAAAACAGATTTTCTTTTCATCGGCTGAAATAACCGGTTTTGCTTTTGTTACCTCCCATTCTCCTCCCAGGTAAGATTGGAAAACTACTGATAAATAATCCTTGTAGTCCTTTGTATTAAATTTTCCTGTGTCAATAGCAAAACATATTTCTACAACATGACTATCTAATGTGGAACCTAATTCCCAATAGAAATTATTAAATACGGTTGCCACTGTATCTGCGATCGGTGTATGTGGTGGCTCAGAAGGATAAAAAATGGCTGTGGCATTAGTTGAATCAGCAGAACCGGAAGTAGTATAAGATGCAAAATTCATTGTAACACCTGCACTGTCAAATGTTACAGGTAAGCCAGGAGCAGGAACCGGTTGCGACTGAATTACAATCGGATCTTTTACCGGTAATAAATCCAAATTAAAATTATAAATAGAGTAGTCACCATTAATAAGCGATGTAAAACTCGAAAATTCTCCAACAAATTGATTATTACCTGTCTGAGAAAATTCTGCTAATAGTCCTGCATGACCGCCGGTGAATTCACCACGAATCCTACCCGTAATTTCATTAGGACAACTTAACTCAAAGGCAATATTGGCATTAGTTCCAATAAGAACATCTATCCAATTACCATTATTTAATTCATCTCTTTGCACTTTCATTATGCCATCTGTAAATATTCTTTTGGTATGAAATGCGTTGGGGGTCTCATCATAAGTCAGTGTGAAATCCGTGAATACAATCCTGAATTGCTCTGCAGGAACACCCAGAAAAGTGCTGGATGTCTGCGATAAGCAGGCGCTATTTTCAGCCACTGAATCTTGCGGGTCAACTGGAGTCAATGTATTATAAACCGATTCACACTGATTGGTTTGTGCTGTATGAACAGGATTCACGCCAAACAATGTATTAGAAAATGAAAATGTGGGTAATGGGCTATTCATAACATTTACTTTAATCAGGTCTGAAGTTGCACAACCATCTTTTATTACAAGTACGGAGTAGGTGGTCGTGAAAACCGGAGATACAAAAATAGGATTTGCATTTTCTCCTGTTGACCATGCATAACTATCACCACCTGATGCTGTCAAAGCTGTTGAATCTCCTGCTTGAATTGAAACATCTGTACCGGCATTAGCATTAGGAAGTGGTTTTACAAATACTGTTACTGTATCAGAAGCAGTACAGCCATTAGCTCCTGTGACACTTGCAATATAAATAGTTGTATTTAAAGTAGAAGCAACCGGACTAGAAATAGTGTCATTGGATAAACCGGATGAAGGAGTCCATTGATAAGTTACTCCACCCGTGGCATTTAATAATATGCTTTGACCTGAACAAATTGATATATCATTTCCGGCATTGGGAGACACAGAATTTACGTTAATTGTAATATTACCGGAGGATGTACAACCGTTTATATCTGTCACTATCACTGTATAATTAGTTGTCGAAGCCGGTGAAGCGTTGGGGTTTGGAATAGAATTATTATCTAATCCGATAGAGGGATTCCACGAATAACTGCTTCCCCCATTTGCCGATAGTGACACTGTTTCTCCTTTACAAATTGTTGTGTCACTGCTTACTGTTACATTCATTGCAGGATAAAATGAAATTAAAATATTGTCAACCGCTATACATCCGTTTATATCAACAACCGTAACGGAATAATTTTCCTCATTACTCGCTGAAATGGTTTGAGTAGTTTCATTTCCTGGAGACCATAAATAAGATACTCCACCGGAACCGGCATCTAATGTTGTATTTGAACCGGAACAAATGATTTTATCATTTCCAAGATCTACAATCGGTCCACTGATATCATTTACAATCACGCTTGCAGTGGCACTGCAAAGATTTCCATCCGTGACAGTAACTGAATACATTCCGGCAGTTAAATTTACTGAAGGGTTAGAAACCTGACCATTATTCCAGGAATAATTAAATGGACTGGTTCCTCCTGCCACTGATGCTGTAGCAGAACCATCCGTATTTCCACAAGTGGATGGAGTTGATGAAACGGTAACTTGTAATGCTAATGGCTCGGTAATTACTGCATTTGACGATGTTGAACATCCATTTGCATCCGTGACTGTAACTGTGTAGTTTCCTGCATTCAAATTAGAAATATCTTCCATATTAACACCGTTTGACCATAAATAAGAATAACCAAATACTCCACCTGATATAGTGAGAGCAACAGATCCATTATTTAAATTGTTGCAAGTAATGTTTGTTGCGTTTAATATTAAATTTAGAGGAGATGGCTCTGAAATATCAATGGTAGCAGTTCCGGTACAACCGTTTGCTCCCGTGACAGTGACATTATAAATTCTAGCACCTAAACCGGTAGCAGTAGAAGTAGTTTGAGCATCTGACCATAAATAGGTATAAGGTGAAGTTCCTCCACCGGCGGTGACAGTAGCAGAACCATCGGTGCCACCGTTGCAATTAGGATTATTTCCGGAAATAGAGGCAGTAACAACTGCAGGTGCAGTTA
>MEPC01000019.1 GCA_001769655.1 Bacteroidetes bacterium RIFCSPLOWO2_12_FULL_37_12
CTCTATGTTTCGCTTACATTCTTTTTCCAAATGCCGTGAAGAACGAATGTGATTAAGATAACCATACACATAAAGTTTCAACAACTCCTTAGGGTGGTAGGCAGGTCGGCCTTCGAGAGTTGTTTTGATGATAAACTTAAAATCAGAAAGATTTATGCTTTCTGCAAAAAGATCTATCATGCGAACATCATTATCTTGTTCGACAAAATGATCAAGCGTTTCAGCTATTATTACGCTATCGGTTCTGTTTTTTCCTTGTATAAATTTCATATACAAAGATTATCCGTAGTTAACAATAGTTAGAATGAAGTATTAAACTTAAAAATGTGGGTATCTATAGTTTTTAGACAGATTGACGTTTCGGGGATTTATGAAGTTTATTTTTTGGGGGATTAGAAGCGTAATACTTTCGTAAACCACAAACCTATTATAAAAGCAGAAAAATTTGATTACTGATGTCTGCCCCCAAAAAATAAATTTCATTAAATCCCCTGTTAGCGGCTGCTCTATTTTGTCTCATAATATGTCTGCAATAAATATTTCAAAGTTGATTCAGTTTTCATTTTTATAGTCATTAGTTGTTTGTCGGTCAATTTGGATTTTACGGCATGAGTTCCTTCTTGAAACAAGTCAATAAACTGTAGTGTAGCTTTTATGTCTGCCTCAATAAATGATGTAAAGTGTTCATTATTTACTTCTCTGTATATGTAAAGCAGACGGGCTTTCCTTGTCGGTTTTTTATTTTGAATATGTTCAGTTGGGTTAGTTGTCCATTTAATTAAGTCTTGGTCTGGTGATAAACTATGTAACACTTGAGTAACTAACTCTCTTATGGATGTTGTAAAATGTCTAACCTTGTCGGCATTATCAGATTCCAGAGATTGTTTAGCACCTAACCACATATTCAATAAGTCGGGATTTAATTTCGGCAAAAGTGTAGTTAAAGTTTCTTCGTTTTCAATTAGTAAGTCGCTTGCCAATAATTCTTCTTCCGTGTCATCACTATCGTCAACAGAAATTTTCTCTATAAGAGTAGAAGTGTTGAAATATTCAATTGGTGGAATTCGTAAGAGTGTAGGTGATAATTCAATAAATGTTTTTGGTGTAGATTCGTATGACTTCCATAAGTCAGAAAAAGATTTTGAATAGGCAGTTAAAGTGTTTGAAAGGAGAGGTTGGATTTTTTCGCTAATATCTATTCGTGAACCAAGGTTAGATAAATTGAAAGTTGCAAAGTTTTTTTTCTGCTTGCAAAGAATATTCTGCTATTCGTCCAAGATTGGAAGAAGCAGCAAACAAAGATGTAAGTGATTTATCAATAGTTGACAATGAAGCAAGTTTTGCGATGCTACTTTCATGTTTAAGGTATGAACTTAATGGATTTGAAAGTGCTGCCAATGAACTGTGAGTTGAAAAAATAGAATGGCTTGCTTGCATAGCTTTACTCATTTCAAAAATTGAATTAGTCCCAACTAGTCTTGATATAGATAAGTTAGCTTCTCTTGCTGATGCTAAAGCTGAGGATTCTTGCACCATACGACTAATGTCGGGAAGTCCACCGTAAAGCGAATTCATTTTTGAAAATTGTCTGCTGATGTCAGTGAGTGAATTATAAAGGGAACTTCCCAAAAATCCCTTGGAAAGAAAACTTGTCTGTGAAGCCAAAATGTTCGCTTTGTTATTTATACCAGCTATTCTTTCAATAGCAGTTTTATAACTGTCATTTATGTTTTTGCTTTCATCTTCCATTGTTGATTGTTCGTTGTCTTTGTCATTCATTAGTAAATATATTTTTTTGGTCTGTCGGTTCAAATTCGCACTATCGCCAAATGTCCCGTCCTAAAAAATGTTTACACTTTTTAAATACTAATCCTGATACAAATTTACATTTTATTTTTAATCCTGAATAATGTTTACACTTTTTATTATTTTTGCATTACTGGTGAAAGCAGAAGCAAGCTCTGCAGAGGTGCAACCTGCCAGGAAATAAACCAGTGTGTGACGAAGTATATCGTTTTATTTAGCCAAGTGTAACAACTTGGCTTTTTAATATATACTTTAGAACACCTATTACCTAAAAAAACCTACGTAACCATAGCCACCTCCTTTTCCTTTTTTAGTGAATAATAATTCTTCCAATGTTTCTTCAACAACCCACTTTGGGTGTGCGCCACTGCCGGAGTGAGCATATCTATACTGCTATGCGGTCGTTGATGATTATAAATACTGATGGCGGTTGCCACCCCCATCTGTGCCACCGCAAATGTTTTAAATCTTTGTTCCAGCAATTCATCTTTTAAAATCCCGTTCACTCTTTCTGCTATAGCATTTTCCAACGGATCGCTGTGTTCTGTCATACTGATCCTGCACACGGGCTCTAACAATTTCACATAATCCGCACTGTAATATTGCAAACCTCTATCGGAATGGTGAATGAGATTTTCCCGTTCAGGATTATTTTTTAATGCCATTTTCAGTGCAACGATACAGCCCTTCGCTGATAAGTCATTACAAAGAAAAAATCCGACAATCTTTCTTGAGTAACCATCGGTAATTAAACTCAGATAACCAAAACCCTCTCCGATATGAATGTAAGTAATATCGCTTACCCATAGTTGATTGGGACTGGTAGGAATAAAGCCCTTTGCCAGATTGGGGTACCGATACATCCAAAAGCACGAAAAGGTGGTTCTCGGTTTTCTGCATTTTCTTTCCCGTACTAATAAATTTTGTTCCCTTAATAACTCAAAGAACGCATCCCTTCCAATACGTATGCGGTGCTTCTGCATAAATCCACCTAACAGAAAAAAAACTTTTCTTGTTCCGAGCCGTTTCTGATTTTTTCGGATACGCAACACTCCCTGCACTAACAGTTCGCTTTGCAAAGCTTCTTTTTCTCTGTACCGCTGATGCTGATAATGGGCTTGCCGGGAATAGCCAAGCAGTGTGCAAAGCGATGACAAGCATCTCTTTTCGCTTTGCTCTACACTTACAACTGCTTGGCTCCATACTTTTTTCTGATACTTACTTTCAACTGCTCCTCCGCTATATCTATCATGGCATTGAGCAGTTTATTGTGCAGCCGTTCTTTGCGAAGTTCTGCCTGCAAGTGTTTCACCTCAACAGGAATGGATTCTTCTTCAGATACAAGAGATGCGGGTGAAATTTTCACCTTCACCTTTTTTACTCGTTTCTTCCCTTGAAACATCTGAACCCATTGGTGAATGGTTTGAAAGCTGACGCCATACTTGGCTGATAGTTTCCGGTAGGTTATTTCTCCCGCCAGATACTCGGCTATTATTGCCTCTTTTGTTATTGTTTGTCTGTCCATTTGTCTACAAATTTATTGTAAACCTATATCAGGACGAGACAACTTTGCGTTCTTGTACTAAGTGTAACATATATTCTTTTATTTCAGATTCAGTAATTTCATTCAATGACTTGTCCGGATAAAAATTTATGAATTCTTTAAATGAACCCATGTATACGCGTATGGTGTTGGTACTATATCTCTTTAACTCAAGTTTATCAAGATACTCCTTTGGACAATCTCTAAATTTAGGTTTGAAAACTAATGGCTCCCTCTTTTTTTCTTTTTCTTCTCTGTATTCAATACGAAATTTTAATCCTTCAAAATACATTTTTATTTCCTTTAAAATCACTTCCGTATGAGGTATCATCCAACACATCAGAGATTCATTCCACCCCGCATAAGGTATGCTCTTTACAAATTTTACTACTTCTTTATTGTAGTTGAAATACAATTTTATTTGTCGGTTTCCATTAGAAATGATTCGAATTACTCCTTCATCTCTAACCATTAACCGCTTGACAGCAGGTGAAATCAGCCGTTCCGGTGGATAATTTTTTCTTTTCAATCTTGTTTCAAAATGTTTTTCCAGAAGAAGTAGATTGTTACCCTCATTGGCTAATGACCAGCATTTTTTTTCTTTATCAAAAAATATTCCTTTTAAGCCCTTTAAAAAATTGGTGTTCTTCAACTCCTTCCTGATAAATATCAAAATCCTGCTCCCATAAAAAAATATATTACATTCATCCCCTTTCGGATATAAATCTTTGTATGAATTACCATTACTTTTCTCCTGCTCAATCTGGGTAGGTTTAGGTTTTGTTTCCGCCGGATATAAATTTTTATATGAATTACCATTACTTTTCTCCTGCTCAAGCTGGGCAGGTTTAGGTTTTGTTTCCGTAGGAACCGGTCTTATTCCCGGAAATAAAACCAAAAGATTATTATATGCATCTTTAGAATACGGTATATGCCATGTGGACTTGCTCTGGCTCCACAATGTACCCGGAATCGCTCTTAACTTATCTATAAGATTTTGTTCCCTTGGAAAATGAACCGCAATGCGGTATTCCCCCTTGTGATGGATTTTTTCAACGGTAATCATAGGTGAATAGGTTAAATGTCGGCACAAACTTACACTAAATTTTCGAATTAAGAATTTGAAACGAAATAAGATATACAGAGTTGGTAACAGAGTGCTAATCACTCCACCTTCACCATCATCCTATAAACATCCTCTTCCCCCGTTATAATAAGAAAATAACTGCCATTTGAAACCTGATTAATATTTATAGAACGTAAACTAGTGGCATTTGCAATTTTATAGGTCTCACGATGCACCAGACGTCCCGTTAAATCTATCAATTGAATTTCAACTTTATCATCCGGTATTTTTCCAAATTCAATATTCAGAATTCCCTGCGTAGGATTCGGATATACCGAAATATTCTTTGAGAACTTATTCTCTGTTAAAATATCTGGAAAATCAATAAAGACGGTATCCGTCACCATACATCCTTTGGAATCAGTTAGTGTCACTGTGTATGTTCCGGTTTTCAGATTAATCGCTGTGGAAGTGGTTTGAGGCGGTATGGTACTCCATGAATACGAATAAGGCGAAGTGCCACCGGTTGGAGTGACACTCGCTGTTCCATCTGACGCAGTGGAACCGGTTGCATCCGTTTTCGTTATCGAAATAATAATGGCTGAGGGTTCCACTAAAATAATATCCGCTGACTGAGTGCAATTTTTTGCATCGCTTACGGTTACTGTGTAAGTTCCTGCGGGTAACCCGGAACGGTTTTGAGTGGTTGATCCTCCATTCCATTTATACGTGTAAAAACCAGCACCTCCGCTTGGTGTCGTGCTTATACTACCTTCCGTGCCGCCGTTACAGTTAGGGTTGGTTCCAGATAAGGATAGAGCAATTGCAAGTGGCTCGGTTAAAGTTACATCCCCGGTAGCCGTACAACTGTTCCCGTCGGTTACAGTAACAGTATATGTTCCTACTGCTAAGGTTGAAAGAGTGGAGGTAGTCGCTGAGGTTGACCATAAATAGGTAAATGTACCTGTTCCTCCGGTTCCTGCTACAGTTGCCGTTCCGTTATTTCCTCCATTGCAAATTGGGCTGGTTCCAGTGACACTTGCAGTAACAACCGTGGGATTTGTGAGAGTGACACTTCCCGAAACAGAGCAGGTTTTAGAATCCGTAACCGTTACGGTGAAAGTCCCTGCTGATAAACTGGAAAGATTTTGACTTGTTGCTCCTGCGCTCCATGCATACGTGTATCCCGGAGTTCCACCGCTTGTTGTAAGTGAAGCCGTTCCATTGGATCCTCCATTGCATCCGGGGCTACTGCCGGTGACCGTGACAATTAATGCCGATGGAACAGATACCGTTGCAGAGCCGGAAACCGTGCACCCCTTTGCATCAGTGACAGTAACTGTATAACTACCATTTGACAAATTTGTAACAGAGGATGATGTTTCTCCTGTTGACCAGCTATTCGTGTAACCGGCTGTGCCACCACCGGCAGTAGCGCTTGCTGTACCTTTCGTTCCGGTATTGCAATTAACATTGGTTCCTGTGACACTTACCGTTAAAACAGGAGGAGCTGTTAGCGTTATGTTTGACGTAGCTGTACAATTGTTTCCATCGGTGGCAGTAATGGTATAGGTACCGGCTGTTAATGCCGATATGGAAATAGTAGTCATTGCATTAGACCATAAATAAGTAAATGCCCCCGTACCCCCGGCGCCTGTCGCGGTAACACTTCCATTATTTCCTCCTCCACAAACAGGATCAGTGCCGGTAAGTGTCACTGTTACCGCAACCGGTTCATTAAGTGTCGCACTTCCAAAAAGAGTGCAATTTTTTGCATCCGTAACAGTTACGGTATAGGTGCTTGACGGCATACTGCTTATGGTAGCCGTAGTTTGCCCACTGCTCCACTGATAAGTGTAACCAGGTGTTCCGCCCCCTGCTGTAATTATAGCGCTTCCATTACTATTCCCGTTGCAGGTAGGGTTAGTGATAGTAAAAGATAATGTTATGGCGGCGGGATTTGTCAGAGTTATATTTCCGGAGGCAGAACAACTTTTTCCATCCGTTATGGTTACCATATAATTTCCTCCCGCTAAACCGGATGTTGAATTACCGGTTTCAGCATTTGACCATAAGTACGTGTAGGAACCCGTTCCGCCGATTCCGTTAACAGTGGCACTTCCGTTGGTCTGACCATTACATTCCGGATTAGTTCCGGTGACACTTACTATTACAGCCGTAGGATTTGAAAGAGTGACACTTCCGTTGATTGTGCAGTTGCCGGCATCGGTAACGGTTACCGTATAAGTTCCCGCCAATAAACCTGAAAGGTTTTGAGTTGTTGCTCCTGCGCTCCATGTATAAGTATAGCCGCCGGTTCCACCTCCAGGTGTTGATATCACCGTACCATTTGCACCTCCATTACAGCTTGGATTGGTTCCGCTTACGGTTAATGTTAACAGAGAGGGTTCCATAAGGGAAACAGAATTAGTACGTGTACAGGCATTGGCATCAGTTACCGTTACAAAATAAGTCCCTGCAGTTAATCCGGATAGGTCTTCTGTGGTTTGTCCTTCGCTCCATAAATAGGTATAGGTTCCTGTGCCACCGGAAACGGTTAAATCAGTCATTCCATTGGATTGACCATTACAGGCAGGGTTTGAACTGCTGATAGAAGTAATTATGATTGCCGGCTCAGTTAGCAATACAGAACCGGTTTGTGAACAGGATTTCCCATCGGTAACGGTAACTTCATACAGAACTCCTGCTGATAAGTTAGCGGCTGTAGCGTTAGTGACACCCGTTGACCAATTATAAAAGTATGCTCCGGTTCCACCCGATGCTGTGCCAGTAGCTGAACCGTTAGATTTTCCATTACAAGCAGGGTTAGTGCCACTTACCGTTAATGATAATGCAGGAGGGTCTGCAACAATAAATGAATTGGTAAGTGTGCAGGAATTGGCATCGGTGATGGTTACTGTATAAGTTCCGGCTGACAACCCGCTTATAGCGGAAGTCGTTTGCCCGCTACTCCACATATAGCTATAAGGTTGAATGCCGCCGCTAACAGTGACTGACGTTGAACCATTAGCACCTCCATTACAAGCGGGGGATGTACCGCTTACATTACTTGTAAGTGCGGTCGGTTCAAGTAGTGAAACAGAACCGGACTTTGTACATGAATTTCCATCAGTGACATTGACAGTGTAATTGGCAGACGATAATCCTGTACTGGAAGAAGTATTGTCTCCGTTATTCCAGGAATAGGAGAAAGAACCGGTTCCTCCGGTAGCTGTTACCGTAGCAGAACCGGAAGTGCCTCCATTACATATTAAATCTGTTCCAACAATGGAAAGAGAAATTGGCTCTGGATCAGATAAAATGACACCGGCAACTCCCAGACAATTATTTACATCCGTAACTGTTACCTGGTATTCAACATTTCCACTTAAACCGGAAATGAATGAGGTAGTTGCTCCTGAAGACCATGAATATGCATAAGGAGCTGTACCCCCTGCAAGATTTACGATAATTACACCATCGCTACCCCCATTACAGTTCGGAGGTGTTGCATTGAGAGTAACTGTAGGACCCGTTATATTATCTACAAAAATTGCCTGTGAAGCAGTGCATAAATTTACATCAGTGACAGTTACAGTATAGCTTCCGGCAATAAGCGCTGTATTAACGGAATCCGTCACTCCGTTAGACCAACTATAAGAGAAGGGTGCCGCGCCTCCCGAGGATATAGTGGCTGAGCCATTTGAAGTTACACAAGCCGCATTTACAACACTGGCGGAAATGATTATGCCGGCAGGATCACTGAGCGTAATTGTCTTGATTTCTTTACATGAGTTTGCATCGGTTACTGTTACTGTGAAATTACCGGCAGAAAGATTTGAAATAATGTTTATAGAGGAAGCATTAGACCACGAATAGTTAAACGCACCTGTGCCACCAGAAGCAGTAGCAGTCGCAGAACCATCAGAACTCCCATTGCAGGATGGATCCGTTCCATTCAGAGTAGTAGTGATTATTGATGGCTGTGAAAGTGTCACTGAACCGGTTTGACTGCAAGAATTAGCATCCGTTACTGTTACATTGTACGACACACCTGAAGATAAATTGTTTGCCTGGGGTCCGGTTGCGCCGTTTGACCAATCGTAAAATAAAGGACTAGTGCCACCGCTAACCGATGCTGAGGCAGTGCCATTTGGAACTCCATTACAGGAAGGATCTGTACCGTTTATGGTAACAGAAATTAGTGTGGGTTGATTTAAAGTAATGGAATTTGTCTGAGTGCATGAATTAGCATCGGTAATAGTTGTAGTGTATGTGCCAATGGATAATCCGTTTATAACCGCCGATGTTTGTCCGCTACTCCATGAATAACTCAGCGCACCAAAACCACCGGATGCAGTCACAGATGCAGAACCATCCGTACCACCACTACAAGCCGGAGAAGTGCCATTAGTAGATGAGAGCAGGGCATTAGGAGCTGATAATGAAACCGAAGTTGATTTTGTACAGAAATTTTCATCTGAAACTGTTACTGTATAGGTTCCTGCTACTAAGGAGGAAGACAAAGCAGTATTTTCTCCTGAAGACCATACGTAAGAAAGTGTGCCACTGCCGCCGTTTCCTGCCGCAAGAGCTGAACCATCTGCACTACCACTGCAGGAAAGATCATTTCCAGTTGCGTTTACGGTAAGTAGAGAAGGATTTGTCAGGATTACAGAACCGGATGATGTACATGAATTTGCATCAGTGACAGTAACGGAATAGTTTCCAAAAATTAACGCATTGATGGAAGGAGTGTTATCTCCGGTACTCCATAAATAAGAATAACCCGATGTTCCTCCTGCAGGTATGGCTGAGGCGGAACCGTTGCTTTCTCCGTTACAACCAGGATTAGTGCCATTGATTGAAAGCGTTAATGCAGACGTGTTCGATATAATTACTGAGCCGGTCTGCGTACATAAATTTTGATCTGTGACAGTCACCGAATATGTTCCGGGAGATAAACCGGAGAGGGTTGCCAAAGTGGAACCGGTTGACCAGAAATAATTATATACACCTGTCCCTCCGGTTGCTGTAGTTAAAGCGGTACCATCAGAAGAGCCACTACAAGCTGGGTTAATTCCTGTCATAGTTAACGTAAGCGATACCGGATCATTTAATAAAATACTCGCTGATACCGTGCATGTCTTGGAATCGGTGACTGTCACTGAATAAGTGTCACCATTTATACCGGAAAGATTCGGTGATGTCTGAGAATTTGACCAACTAAAAGTATAAGGTGAAATACCTCCGGTTACGATGGAATTAATTTCACCATCTGTTCCTCCATTGCATTTTGGAGATACAGGAGATAAAGCAACATTTAATCCGGAGCAGGAAGTAATAATATTTAGCGAATAATCTTCTGTTTCTCCATATTGTAATTGATTACAAGGATCGGCGGGAGCTCCATTTTGATAATATTCCGCCCTGATTCTCAGGCGATGTTGTCCTGTTATTGCTGTAAGCGGAATAACAATACTATCTGTTACCGTTGATAAATTGGAACTGTTGGTTATTGTAAGCAAAATTTCAGTTGTTTCAAATATCCCATTATCATTCAAATCCGCCCAAATAGTATAGGCGGAACCGGCTCCTCCTGATGAAGACAATGAAATGGGTAATGAGGAACCCGGTGAAGCTGAAATGATTTGGGAAGAGGAGAAATTCTCATAAGAAGTGCCGCTAGAACAGGCGGTGGTTACGTTTATGGAATCAATAGTTACGTTACTGATTGGGGTATATGCACATGGACTTGTTGATGTCGGTGGGATGCAGTAACATTCCAAAATATTTGTATTTATATTTACAAGAACCGGAGCGGAAGCAGTAGAGCCAATACCCGAGCAAGTAACAATACATTGATAATAGGTGTTTGCAGTTTGACTTGTTACGAGTGAAGAATTAGTGGCACTACTAATAGTTGTCCATGTTATTCCATCCGGAGATGACTGCCACTGATAAGACAATCCTGATTCATATATTACGTTTTGAATACTTAGTGAAAAACTTTTTCCCGGACAAACTAACGCATCGGAAGATAAGGTATTACCCGGTGAAGGCAAAGCCGAACAAGCAACAGGATACACAATGGTAATCATATATTCTTCTGCTTCGCCCGAACCGCCGGTACGGCAGGCATCCCCGGCGCCATTTTGATTACCCGTTGCTCTTGAGAAAACACGCATTCCTGTAATACCTGAAAGGGCTGAGTCGGGGATGAGAATATCAATCGTGGTAGGTACGCCAGGAGTGGAAGATAAACTAACTTGTTGCCATTCCCAGGTATCATACGTACCACTATGGTTGAAGTCAATCCATACAGAAATTATTGCGTCACCATCTGTAGTGACACTCAGTGGATAAGTCATTCCTGATAACAGGGTAGTGGTGGCGGATTGTTTGTAATCACCGACTCCACACCCACTTGTGGTGTTATTTAATAAGTCAATAGTGACATTGGTAATACAAGGATTACTTCCACTTGTTATGGGAGTACAATAACATTGTGTAGGGGGTGCATTACTGATAAGTGTGGGGTTTGATGCTGTGGAACCGTAACCGGTGCAAGTTACAATGCACTGGTAATAAGTACTAGCCATTTGGTTTGTTACCAATGAAGAAATTGTGTCACCGCTTATATCTGTCCAGGTAGCCCCATCAGGAGATGACTGCCACTGATAAGACAAACCTGCTTCGATTGGATTATTTTGAATAGTTAAGGTAAAGTTAGTTCCAGGACATCCGGTTGAATCGGATGCGAGAGTGTTTCCCGGGGATGGAAGAGCGGAACACGAAGGAGCGGCAATAATGTTTAATGTATAATCTTCTGTTTCAACACGATTTAATTGACTGCAAGGGTCAGTTGGTGCACCGTTATAATAACGTTGTCCCCTGATTCTCAAACGGTGTGAGCCAACCGTTGCATTTATTGGAATTGAAAGATTATCTGTAATGGTTAATAAATTGGATCCATTATTTATGGTGAGCAAAATTTCATTTGATTCAAAGACACCATTATCATTTGTATCCAGCCAGAGTGTATATGCAAGTCCATAATTATAAGAAGAAAGAGAAATGGGAATTACAGATCCCTGCATGATAGAAGTACTTTGCGAAGAGGAATAGTCCTCGTATGTAGTACCGGTTGAACATGCACTTGTTACATTAATGGAATCAATGGTTACATTAGAAATATAATCAACACAAGGGTTAGACGAAACCGGTGGGATGCAATAACATTGAGTTATACCTGCCATGCTTATGAAAATAGGAGTAGAAGCAATTGAACCAAAACCTGCGCAGGTAACAACACACTGATAATAGTTAGCATCAGTTTGATTAGTAACCAAGGTAGCTGAACTTGCACTGATAATGTCCATCCATGTAACTCCATCGGTAGAGAATTGCCACTGATAGGATAAACCTACTTCTATTGGATCATTTTGGATGCCTAATGTAAAGTCAATACCGGAACAAGCGGATGTGACGGAAGATAACGTGTTTCCGGGAGATGGAATTGCCGAACAGATTGGTGCGGCAGTAATGTTCAATATATAATCTTCAGTTTCCCCATACTGTAATTGATTGCAGGGATCTGTTGGAACCCCATACCAATAACGCTCACCTCTGATTCTCAACCGGTGCTGTCCTGTTGGAGCATTTATGGGAATTATAAGATTATCAGTCACAGTAGATAAACCTGTGCTATTAATTATAGTAAGAATGATTTCACTTAATTCAAAGACACCATTATCATTCAAATCCAACCAGAAATTGTATGCAAAACCATTAACGTAAGAAGAAAGTGAAACCGGAATAACCGAACCCTGCATGATGGAAGTACTTTGGGTTGAGGAATAATTTTCATAAGAAGTAGAGCATGTACTTGTTACATTTATAGAATCAATGGTTACGTTGCTGATATAATAAGTGCAAGAATAAATGGATGAAGGTGGGATGCAATAACATTCTAACATATTTGTATTTTGGCTTACAAGAACCGGAACCGAGGTAGCAGACCCAAACCCTGAGCAAGTAACTATACACTGATAATAAGTGCTTGTAGATAAACTTGTAACAAAAGTTGAAGAAGTGGCACTGTCAATATTTATCCACGAAATACCATCGGGTGAGGATTGCCACTGATAGGATAAACCTGATTCAATTACTATATTTTGGATGCTTAGTGAAAAGTCAATTCCAGCACATACAGTTGATTCTGAGGCGAGGGTATTTCCCGGAGATGGAATCACTGAGCATGGAACAGCGGCTAAAATATTAATTTTATAGTCCTCAGTTTCCCCGTAACCATAAGTTAAACAAGGGGTAATGTTAGTTCCATCATACCCCTCAGCGTTAATAACCCGCATCAGAGTATTTCCCACAGTTGCATTAATAGGAATCGTGAAATTTCCTGTAACGAAATGAGGACCGTCTGTAGTACCTGTTGTTCCATAAGCCAGTTCTCCTGCGTCAGTAAATAAACCATTTTGATTATAATCAATAAAAATTGCAGTGCCACTGTTGTAATTTCCTCCGCAGGTACCTATTTCAACAGAAAAAGAAACTGTTACCCCTTGCATAATATCGGGCACCGCCACCATAGAAGTGTAATCAGAATATCTGCTTAAAATTGAATTACCACCTCCCGTAGTAGTGCAATTGGATGTATTATTTAATGAACCAACCGTTACATTAAATATTTCCTCGTCACCTGATGTATTAGCCGTTGAAGCGCAATAACAGTTGAATAAAGTTCCCATGGTGACATTTAAAGGAGTAGAATTATCAGACAATCCACTGACCGTGCAAGTAACGACACAACGATAATAAGTTGCAACTGATTGGCTTGTGACATAGAAGGAATCCGTTGCTCCGGAAATATTTGTGTAACTTATATTATCGGACGATGATTGCCATTGATGGGTTATTCCACTTGCAACGGTGGATCCGGATAAACTTAATGAGAAATTTTGTCCACTACAGGCAGGGTTTGCAGTAGATATAGTGGCTCCTGCAACAGGTGTCCCTGTGCAAGGTGGATAGGATACAGACAGAATTGCCGAATTGGAAATGGCAACGGGTGGACAGGTTCCTGTAATACTACATCTGTATTGATACCCATTCATAGAAAGAGTGGCGCCGGTAATATTCATAGTAGTAGTTGTAACATTGCTATAAACGCCTCCATCAAATAAATTATTAAATCCAAAACCTTGATTCATTTGCCATTGATAAGAAAGTCCTGCGCCGGTTGCTGTGACACTGAAACTTGCATTAGTGCCGATAAAAATACTGCTATCTGAAGGTTGAGATAGGATGCTTGGAACACTACCGCTTACTATAACAGAAAGAGTCCTTAGTGCACTTGCACCGCATGCATTGGAAGCCATAACGCTTAAATCACCGCTTGTAGCCGATACACTGAAATCAACAATTACATCATTAGTGTTTCCGTTGGTAATAGTAACATCGTTGCCTGAATAAGACCAATTATATGTTACAAATGGGTCAAATGGAACAATATAGCTTATTCCTGTTTGTCCTGCACAAACAGTTGAAGAACTTGTTGTAAAATTTAATGGTTGGTTAGGAGTAGAATTTACTGTTATCCCAATAGTCCTTGCTATACCTGTGCCGCATGTATTGGATGCAGAAACACTTAAGTCACCGCTTGTAGCTGAAGAATCAAAATCAACTGTCACTGAGTCAGAAGTTCCGATAATGGTTGCACCTGTTCCCGAATAAGCCCAATTATAGGTTACCGTGGAATCGTTTGGAATTATATAGCTCACCCCACTTTGCCCTTGACAAACAGCAGGACTGTATGTAGTAAAGTCAGCCGGTTTAGGAGCGCCAATCTTTAAAACTGCAATGTCAGAAGTAGCTATAGGATTACATATTCCGATGACGGATACATCATAATTACCCGTATCACTTATTGCTACGGTATCAATAGTGTAAGAAGAATCCGTTGCTCCTGTAATATCTACACCGTTCTTTCTCCATTGATAAGTTAATCCTGTTCCTGTTGCACTTACAGAAAATGTGACGGGTTGTCCCAAGCATACGCTTTGAGAAATTGGTTGGCTTGAAATAAGAGCAGATGTAGATTCAAGTGCATTATTTAATTCAGCAGGATCAAAAATGTATGAATAAGCGAAAGTAGCTGTTTCCCCTGGAGCAAGATTTCCGAAATAAAATGAAATGGATATTGCTTTATCATCGAACGCACTACCACTTGAAGAAAGTCCGCCGGTGCCATTCCATATATCAGATGCGTTTCTATTGTCAAAGCCACCGTGAGTGACTCTTGCTCTGCAATCTTTAGAACCTAATCCTAAATAACAGCCAAAAGAACCACCCACAGCACTTACCAATGCAGTATTTTGAGCATTAGGATTCTGTTGATCTATAGTATTAGTTGTAATATACTCACCTCCAGCTAATGTTGCTTCATTATCCGGGTCTAAACTACGCATATAATAAACATTATTTAATGTAGAACCTGTTGTATTTTTTACTACAACCTCTGTAGTGATGTAAAGAGAATTAATTGAAAAATAAGTTCTGGCACTTATAGTTAAACCGGCAACTGTGCCTTCCCAGGTAGTTGCTATTTCAGCTCCTGAATTAGAATAGGAGATAATTGAACCTGAAATTTCGTTAAACACACAAATTTGGTTGTTATTGTAGTTAGTTCCGTCGATTTGAACCCCCCAACCTTCTTCAGGAGTACCTGGCAGAAAATAATCTCCGCAATAATCTGGAGAACCAACAGTCCACCCATCTTTAGTTGCATCGGAGATAAATCCTAATTGATTTGGTGTACTACTACCTCCTCTCGGATAGTACCCTGAAGGAGCATCCACTGATGTTCCAAAAGTACCACAAGGACTGAGTCCACCCTGAACAAAATTTCCTTTGAGAAAAGCATTTCCACTAATAATTTGTGAAAAGCTGAAAGTTACGGTCATGTTTAAAACACATGTCAGGAATATAGTTTTTATAATTCCTGATAGATTTTTGTTGCTCATGATAGTTAGTTGTTAAAGTTGAAACTTAATTTGAAACTTGTGAAATCAAAAGAAAATAAAGGAAAAATGGTTACTGTTCAGCCAAAGATGAAAAAATACAATTTAGCCACAGATTGCAAGGATTAATGTTAAAAAAAACTTAAAACAATTTTTAATCCGTGTAATCAGTGGCTAAATTTTTTTATTATCCAATTTGTGGTTTATTGGCGTTGGTACTGAACAGTAACAAAAAAAAAGAAAAGTAAAGATAGTTAATGTTTTTTTAAAAACAATGACTTTTATCAAAAAATGGAGATATATTTTTTTTCGGTGAAATTCCAAACATCTCGACGTCCTAATCCACCCCCTACTCCACCTTTATCGCCTTCCACCTGACCGTCTTATTCCCTTTCCCTTTCATCTCAAAATAGTAAATCCCAGGAAGAAGTTTTCGACAATCAATTCTTTCAGTGAAGTTGGTTATATGGATGTTCTGTACCTGCAAGCCCTGACTGTTGTAAATTTTCAAGTCAGTAAAACTACCGGAATATCCTTCAGAAAATTTAACCATTAATTCACTGCTGAATGGATTTGGAAAAACCAATACAGAAGGGGATGTGTCACTAAAATTAATGGATAATATTTTCGGAACATTAATAGTGTCACTCTCGCTGCAGTTCTTGCTGTCTTTTACGGTAAGAGTGTAATTACCTGAATTTAATCCCGAAATATCTTCAGTAACAGCCCCGTTAGACCAGCTATAGGTATAGGGCGCAGTGCCACCGGTTACGGTGACATTAATTGCTCCATCCCCACTTTGTTTTACAGAATCCACCACAAAACTAATTACCATTGGCTCCGGTGAATCTACCTCAGCAATTTTTGCCGTCTTACATCCTTTGGCATCCGTTACCGTTAGAAAATACGAACCGGCAGATACACCAGTTATGGATGATGCTGTTGTTCCATTAGACCATGAATAAGTGTAAGGAAGCACTCCTCCGGTTGCAATTGCTGACGCTTTCCCATCCGAAGAGTAAGAGCAATTGGTTGATGTAGTGGTTATGCTTACCGTTGCCGCTCCCGGATCCGAAAGGGCTGTGCTCTCCGTTTTCTCACATCCATTCACATCAGTGACAGTCATAGAAAAAATGCCCGTGGTCAATCCACTCAAACTATTTGTAATTGCACCTGTATTCCAGGAATAAGTGTAAGGAGAAACTCCTCCCGAAACCAGCGAAGTCACTGTACCATCACTTACACCACAGGCAGTAGGATTCGCAGGAGTTAGTGTCACTAATAACTTTTCAGGTTCAGTGACAGTAATGGAGGATGTTACCGTGCAAGCGTTTGCATCGGTTACCGTTACATCATAAGAACCGGAAACAAGATTGTTATTGACTGATGTTGTAATACCATTTGACCAATTATAGGAATAGGGTACGGAGCCACCGGTGATAGTTGCAGTGGCACTTCCTGTAGCTGACCCGTTGCACAATACATTTGCTGAACTATTGGATAGCGTTAAAATAGCCGGTTCAGTTATAGTAATGGAAGAGGATGCAGTACAAGCATTTGCATCAGTGACAGTCATCTGATATGTACCCGCCACAAGATCCGATAGTGTATTTAATGTAATCCCGGTGTTCCAATTATAAGAATACGGCGATGTGCCACCAGACAAGACAGCAGTGGCACTGCCTGTGGAACCACCGTTGCACAATACATTCGAGGAAGAGAATGAAAGTGCTAAAGTAGTGGGCTCAGAAACAAGTGCGGAGTCCATTCCCTTGCATCCTTTTGAATCGGTAATGGTTAATGCATAAACACCTCCTGAAATATTTGTTTGGCTTGTACCCGTGTTTCCATTGGACCATTTATATCCGTAGGGTGCATTTCCTCCCGTAATTATTGTACTTATACTGCCGCTATTATCTCCATTGCAAGCAAGTGACACTGTTGTAAAATCAAAAACAAACGTTGCCGGCGCTGATACATTTGCGTTGACGCTTGCCTTACATCCTTTAGAATCAGTTACTACAAGGTTGTAATTTCCTCCGGTACTGATGTTTCCGAGATTTTGAACCGTAGATCCTCCTGTCCATAAAAATGTAAATGGAGGTGTACCACCGGATACAGTAGCATTTATACCTCCATCGGATAATCCGGGACAAGAAACATTAGTTACAGAAAGAGCTACGGTCGGCGAACCGGGATCCGAAATGGAAACGGTTGCGACTTTACTGCAAGAGTTTGCGTCTGTCACTGTCACCATATATGCTCCGGCTGATAAAGAAGAAATGGTTAGTGTGTTTGCACCATTGCTCCAAGCAATCTGATATGCAGGATTTCCACCGGAAATAGTTGCAGTGGCACTGCCGTCGCTTACTCCACAGGAAGAAGGATTTGTTCCAACAGCATTTAGTACGAGTGATATTGGCTCTGTAATAGTTGCTGTTGCTGTCTCAGAACATCCGTTAAAATCGGTGACAGTGCATTGATAATTTCCTGCTGAAAGATTATTTATAAAATCATCAGTGACACCGTTTGACCATGAATAACTGTAGGGAGTAACTCCGCCGGTCACCGTTAAATTTGCAGTTCCGGAATTTGTTCCGAAGCATGCGATATTTACGGTATTAACTGTTGCCATGACTTTTGCGGGCTCTGTTATCACGGCAGTTTTTGTATTTGTACATCCTTTTGAATCAGTGACAGTGACTGTATAATTTCCAGAAGATAATGTTCCGATAGTGACACTTGAACTGCTATTTGACCAAAGATATGAATAGGGCATGTTTCCACCAATTACTTCGGCTGTGATGGTTCCTGAATTGGTTCCCGAACATGTAATATCGGAACTATTCAAATTAACCGTCAATAAGTCCGGCTCAGTAAGAATGGTTGAATTTGATTGATTACATCCATTGGCATCATTGACAGTAACACTATAGGTTCCGGGAGTCAGATTGATAATTTTTACGGCATTAGCTCCATTAGACCAAAGGAATGAGTAAGAAGCAGTGCCACCGGTAATTATGGCTACTATTTCTCCTTTATTTTCTCCTGCACATTTTGTCTCAGTTTTTTCTAACGTAATTACAATCTGTGCTGGCGAAACCACATCTACGCTTTTTACTACTTTGCATCCTCCGGCATCAGTGACAGTTAATAAGTAATTACCTCCTGTAATCCCTGTCAGGTTTTGCGTTAATAAACCAGTTGACCATGAGTATGAATAGGGAGGAGTTCCTCCTGTTGTGGTTGTGGAAATAGCGCCATCGGTACTTCCGAAACACGATACATTGATAGTGGAAAGAGTAACGGTTTGTGCTCCTGGATCGGAAATGGAAGCGTTGGCTGTTTTGGTGCATGCGTTCACATCCGTAACAGTTACGACATAAGCGCCTGATGATAATCCAGTAATAGATTTGGAAACTGCTCCCGTATTCCATAAATAAGTGTAAGGAGGTATTCCACCGGTGACATTTACTGAAGCGAGTCCGTCTGAAGTGCCGCAGGATGATGTATTAAATTGTGTAATCGCTAAAACCAACGCAGGGGGTTCAGCTATATTGCCTTCTGAAACAACGGTGCATCCTTTTGAATCAGTGATTGTACAGGTGTATAATCCTGCCGAAAGATTATTTATATCTTCATTAATTTGTCCGCCTGACCATTGATAATTATAAGGAGCGTTGCCCCCGTTCACAGAAAGATCTATCGCTCCTGTAGCATTGCCCGCACAAAAAATATCTATGGTAATAATTTGTGTGCTTATGGAATTGGTTCCCTGAATATCTGAAGAACTTGTGGAAGAGCAATTTTTACTATCTGTAACCGTTAACTGATAAGTACCATCTGCAAGTGCATTTATTTGCTGAGTATTTCCTCCATTAGACCATTGATAACTGTAAGGAGGGTTTCCACCGGAAACTGTTGCCTGAACTGATCCATCGTTTAAGCCAGGACATGATGGGTTAACAGGTGTTAAAGAAAGAGAAATGGGAAGAGGTTGTGTAATGGTTACTGAGCCGGTAGTGTTGCAGGATTTATTATCAGTTACTGTGACATCATAAGAACCGGCAACCAGATTTGCGTTAGTTGCTGTAGTGACACCGTTTGACCAGTTGTATGAATAGGGCAACGTGCCACCAATTGCGGTAACCGTTGCATTGCCATTCATATCTCCGTTGCATAATACATTTGTAGAAGAAACAGTGAGTGTTATCGAAGACGGATTAGTGACAGTAAATGTCTTTTGATTTTTACAACCATTGGATTCTGTGACAGTAACTGTATAGTTTCCTGATAAAAGATTTGTTATGGTGGCTGTTAAAGAACCATTATTCCACGAGTAGGAATAAGGAGTTACGCCACCGGAACCTAAGACGGTAATCTGCCCATCGTTTGCACCGGAGCAAGTTGGGACGGTGACACTTCCGTTTACTGTCACTGCAGTAACCTCTATGTAATTTGTTTGAATAAGTGTGTCGGAACCATTTGCATTGATTGCAATCAATGTAACGTTGTACATACCGGCTGTAGCGTAAGTTACTACCGGATCTTTTAATGTGGACGTTGAAGGACTTCCGCCGGGGAACGTCCATTTGTAAGAGGTGGGATTATTGGATGACGTATTTGTAAATGTCACATCATCTCCCGTACATATTTTAGTATTTGACGATGTGAAGTCCGCAACCGGCGGTGGAGGGAGATTTCCTTCATAACATTGAACATCATCTACAACCATATATTCCGTGGCACTGCTTTGCGTGCCGCCATATCCATGAAATCCAAAATAATAAATTCCGGTGGCTGTGGGCGTAATCTCATAACTTCCGGTAACAGGTCCGGAATTGGCATTCAGCGGAGAAATAACAGCAATATAGGTTGTCATGGCAGATGGATTTTGTGCGTTGCCAAAATACACGTCTAAGGAAAAGTTGCCTGCCGCAGATTCCTGATATATAAAATTAAAATTATATTTTGTCCCGCCGGTTAGATTAATGCAATTAGAAAAGATCCAATCATCAGTTGTTGCTGTATTACTTCCCAGAATTCCCAGCATAGAATTACCTCCTAAATCACCCCGGAACCATGTTCTGGTGTCACCATCAGTGTCCTCAATGTACCAACCATCCAACGCAGAGACACTTGTAAAGTCATTGAATAAAGTGTCACCCGAATCGGTAAGATAATCTTTTACAACTATTTCTGCAGTGTCATTAGATGCGTTTCCATCCCCTGTTAACTTGCTGAAAGCAGTAATTGTATATTGAGACAGAGTGCTTAAGTTCGCTTTTGTAGAAAAACTGTAACTATTGGGAATGTTAGGTAATACGGTAAAGCCACCAACATTTTCCACAACCGGTGTATTTCCATTTATGGAATATGCAACCTCAAAACCGGTAATTGATTGAGTACCGAGATTTGAAATCGTTATGCTTACGGTTTCTGAACTTGATAAATTACAACCACTAACAGGAGAATCTACAGACACAACCGTAGCATCTAACGTTGAACTTTCCACCACTTCCACATCATCCACAAACCAATAATAATCATAGTCACCTGTCCATGAAAATTTTATATAAACGGTTGATTGATTTCCTGCTGATGCTGAAATATCAAAATCCTGTGACAAGGGATTAAGCGTACCCTCATTTTGTCCTAACCCCGTATGCACTTCATGATACAAAGTCCAGTTTGTGCCATCATTACTTACGTAAACTCTTCCTGTACTAGCGGCATATTGTCTAAAATATTCATTGAATTTGAGACGCACAAAACTGGAAGCGGAACAATTGATGGAGGGAGTTATGAGTTCTGCTTCTTCCCCACCAATAGATGCGTTGCTTCCGTCACTATCAAACATAACGTACCCGTTTCCGGAAGTTGAGTTTGTTGAACCCGGATCTAATTCTCCCGGAGCACTTCCTTTACTGGGTCCGGTGTTCCATTCCCAAACTTTTCCGGTGCCTTTTATATCAATATTTTGCCACGTTCCAGGAATACTTCCCCCACTAAAATCTTCAGAAAAAAGTGTCGCCTCCACTTTTGAAGAGGAAACGAAGTCCTTTGATTTTATTAAACGTGAACCTGTTGCATTGTTATAAATTGCAGAGGTTCTGTTCTTAGTTAGTGTCACAGAATTAATTTTTTCCTGTGCGCTTGTCTCTGAACAGACAAAAAGCAGTAAAAGCAAACGGGTAATAAGTTTGATATTTTTCATGTTTTTATTAATTTGAAGGTGCAAGGTAGGAAAAAAAATGGAATTTTTATTGTTTGTTTTGCTGTTCATGTTCAAGCAACCATTTTTTTCTCCATACACCGCCACCATATCCTGTCAAATTCCCATTGGAACCAATTACCCTGTGACAGGGAATAATTATCGCAATCCGGTTTATCCCATTGGCGCCGGCAACTGCACGAACCGCTTTAGGTTTTTTAATTGCCAAAGCTTGCTGCTGATAAGAACGGGTTGAACCGTAAGGAATTTTTTTCAATTCATTCCAAGCCATTTTTTGAAATTCTGTCCCCGGTGTAAATAAAGGAAGTTCAAATTCTTTTCGTTTGCCCTCAAAATATTCATTGAGTTGCAATCGCAATATTCCGAAGTGTTTGTTTTCTCCTTGAATGATGTTGGCATTTAAAAGTTTAGACAGGGCTTTAAATTCTGTTTCTAGCATTCTCCTGTCACTGTATTCCAAAAGACATACACCTTGCTCTACTGCGCAAGCAATCATGGGTCCTATGGGTGTCTCCAGCCGGGTTAAGTTTATTACAGCTTTGCTTTTACTGTTGGGGGGCGAAACTCCTATAAGAGATTTGAAAGAGTCGTTAAATCCACTTAACGATGCGTATCCTGTATCAAAAGCAACGGAAGTTGCAGATTCCCCGTTTTGTATTTTTCCAAATGCTGTGTTAATGCGTAGCATTCGTTGATAAGATTGAAATGTAATTCCATGATTTTTTTTGAACCACCGGCGGATATTAGCCGGTTCAATCCCTTGGCAACGCAAATCATAATCTTTGAATTTTTTCGCAGGGTTATCGTTAAGTTCATTCAATATTTTTTTAATGTAGTCAGGTGTTTCTCCCAATTTTTCCAGGGGAAAACATACCTTGCATGGTCTATACCCGTGAGTGATTGCTTCGGTTGATGTTTTGAAAAATTCCACATTTTCTTTTTTGGGTTTTCTTGCTGTGCAGGTTGGACGGCAAAAAATACCTGTTGTTTTAACAGCAACTACAAACAGACCTTCATAAGAAGAATCTTTATTGATATGCGCTTTATACATTAGATTTTCTGACAACATTGGTTTTTGTATTTAGGATGCAAATCTAAATGGATTGTAAGAAACTAACAACCGAAAAATGGACAAGTAATTTTGGGGTTGTTTGAAGGTTGTCCCGCTGTGGTGGTATAAATATTCCGAGCGTGTCATTTGAAGATACAGTTAACCAGCTTTAAATAAGGAACCTTTTTAATTACCATATTCCAAATACTTATGGATATTTTTTCCCGTTTCAGAATAAAATCAAAGGAGATAATGAAAAAAATTAATTAAATCTTTTTTTGTGTGAGAGATTAAAAAAATTATCCGATATTTTTCCTAAAAGGGTAGAATAAGTTGGATTAAAACTCCATAGTAAAAAAATTTGGTCTGACTACCTACAGTCAACCTGCTCCGTAGCGAAGCGGTTTGGGGTTCAATACAGGTTTAAATCGTACTTTTACGAAAAGCGAAGCTGCGTTTAATTCTTAAATGTTAGTGGTAGTTTGTTTGGACTTTATATCTGTCTGATATTTTATTTCAATAAAGTTTTTGTAATTGTCAACATAAAACTGATAAACATCGTCTATACCTGTCAAAAATGTGTCTTTAGTTAACGCTCCGAAAAGATAATTATTTTCACAAAGTTCATTTCGGTTGGATTCCTTGTCCTTTTGATACTGATTTTTATTTTCATCTCTATTTTTTTGTTTAATTTTTATTTTGTCAAACACGAGGGAAATGGTAAAGTCAAGTTCTGCGAGTGTTTGTTTTTTGAGCAAAGTAATTTTAAAATTTTCTGGTACTGTGTCTATGTAACGAAGGGAATAACAAGCGTCCAGACGATGAATAAATTCTTTGTTAAGTTTTTTATAAAGTGATATGTCAAAATTTTTTATTGAAGGAAGAAAATTTTTAATACTATGAGTATGTTTAATCGTGTCTCCCTTAAACATCAAAATAGCTTTAAAATATTTTTCAATAGATGTATTTGCTAAAATAGCTCCTTGAAGAATTAAATTATGATTAAGAAGAGCCCTTGAAGCAAGATAATCGTCATAAGCATTTTTCAAAAACCCCAATAATTTCAGTCCGTCTTGATGAGTAATACTTTTTGTCCTGATTGATGTCATTTTATAAATTTTCTATAACTCTTTCCATATTTTCCACCAAATATATTCAAAAAGGTGCGAAAATCTCTATTTTACAAAAATAAATTACTTTAAGACAACAAGTTACCGGCAGTGAATTTCTTTTGTTTTACTGTCGAATTTTATTTGCAATATTTTCTGTTGAATTATTGATTTTTCATTCTTTATTGCAGGTGTCCATTTTGGAATTAAACCGGCAACCCTGATTACTTCTTTGTCATAGGGAGGAATTAGTCCCTTTATAATTTTTATTCCGGTAACTACTCCGGTAGTATCAATCACAAAACTTAAAAAAATTACCCCTGTATTGTTTTCTGAATAATTAGCTTTTTTTAAATCCAGGTTGCAATATATAAATTTCATCAACTCTTTTTCTCCACCCGAAAATACTGCTTGCTTGTCACAACCACCACAGATATCAACAAGTTCAGCTTTTTTGGTTATTTTTTCAAAAATGTCTTGCCCAAATTTTTCCTTTATTTTAGTGTGCATAAATTTGGAATAGCAGTCCAGTTTCTCGTCAAACAGGCACCCCGAATAAATAGCGTCAATCCCATATTCTTCTTTTAAAATTTGTCCAAATGTCGTTGAACTTTGTAAGCCGGAAATATAGATTTTGTAGATTCCTTTCTGGAAGTCAGCGTTTGCATTGTCCATCCCGTCAATACATTCTTTGGTTTGCGCGTTAACCCTAATGCTGAAAAAGATTAATATTAATATGAAAAAGTGTTTTCTCAAAATGTGTAAATTAATTTCATTATAGTTAAGCTTTACCCTTTCTATTATAATATTCGGGATTGTTTCATTCTAATTATTTTTATTATTTTTAATTTCATTTAAATAACTAATGAATTGCGTTAAGCTTTTTTTCATTTGTAGATTAATTATCAAAGCTTCTTTATCCTTAATAGCATAACCATCATTTATCATTTCGTCAATAATATAACTTCCTTTACGGTCTTTATCAAAATATTTGGGTCTGAAAAACTCTTTGTCTAATAAATTTTCGTTATTAAGTAAATCTAAAATGAAAAATAATAAACCACTATCTTGATTTTTAAATCTTGAAAATATAGCGTCATCCATTCGGCTGTACTCATATGTCTTTAGATTCTTAAAGTTCATGACAATTTTAATTCTTTTACGTTTTTCTACATAATCGGAAATTTTAGATATTACGATTGAAATTCCTATTAAAATTAGTATGATTACAAATGAGTATAATATATCTCTTGCTATTTGTGCAAAAGAAATTATAACAAAGGGTTCTAACCAAAACGATATTTGATCTTTTGTCTGTTTAACATGAGAAATCAAAGGAATGTTATTTTGACCAGCGATTTTACCAAATGAATTTAGAGTAGGGTTTATGCGGGAAGGATGAAGAACTAATATTTTAATTGTAAAATATTGATTTGCATCTAAAATAACATCATTGAAAGTTAATCGACCAGAGCTATCAAATTTTATTTGCAAATTATTTTTTAAATAATTATTACTTGTGTTTATAAGTTCTGGTTGTTCAATAATCCTTCCGTTGGTTATACTTAACCCCAAAGGATCATTGTTATCGTAATAATTTTTAAGTATACTTTCACTTCCGCTATTTCTTATGCATAGATTTATGATTCTCAAATTTTCATTTTTGTTTTTCAAACTTGTTCCATCATAACTTATATCAAGCTTTGTAATATTAGCGTTAATGTCTAGAACATTTGTATCAGTTAAAATTTCATACTCAACAAATACTTTTTTATCTTGAAAAAAGAAAACATAAATTCCAATTACAGCACTAAATAGTCCTATGAAAGATACAATTATTTGGAGTAATTGTTTAGTTGTAAGTTCCTTATTAATATTGTACATATGTATATTGTTGTAATGTTGTAAAAATATTTGCTGTTAACGAAGAAAGGATCAAAAAATTATAAAAATAAAGAATTAAATATACTCATATATAATCAAGATACGCTGTTTGTTAGAAGCGCTAGTAATCGATTACAGAATAAAGCCCTTTTTCTTGACTTATTAAAAAATATTGCAATTATGTGCATCTGTTTCCCTTACTCTATCAATTTTTCAATATTCTCTATCATTGAATTTTTTTCAATAAATAAAAACCATGCGTCAAGCTTATTAATTATTCCGTTATTGTTTTCATAAAAAATTAGTCCTCCAGAGGCATCTGGTTGATTAGTCTTTTCATTTGAAATCCCATGAAATGTAATTCTTAAAAATGCCTTGTCTATAATCGTAAATGACATATATATTTGATATCGTGTCTTTGTAATCCTCAGAGGGGTTAACTTACCATTGAAATCTTTGCTTATTTCAAATAATTTTTTCAAATGAATTGTTAAGTTATCTGATATGCCCGATTTAGTGATTTGATCTAAATGGTAAATAGTTGAATGTTTAAAATTTATGTTATTCCGTTCATCATATATTTTTTTTTCCAGCGCTTCATAATATGAGGTGGGAGTATTTGTGCCAAGTATTGGGTTTGATGAAGTAAAATAATCATTAAAAGTCAATATTTCATATTTAGCCAGCTTTACTAATTCTGTTGCGGAAGTATAATAATCATCTTTATTGTCGTAGTAAATGCAATTTTTTCCTTGAATTGTATTGTTAATTACAGTAAGTGATTCAGCTATATTAGAAGACTCCTTGTTATTCAAATAAAAATTATATAGAAAAATAATAATTGTGACAACGCCAAAAATTATTAATAGTGTGTCACGGAGATTGTCCAAGTTCGCAAACCATCCAATTAATACTCCTAAAATAGTCGTTAGGATAGCAATGATTAATTCAGCTGTTATTTTCTTTTTCATGATTCATAAAGGGATTGTTTTATTTGTTTTTGAGTGTTAGTTAATTTGGATATTGTAGCTTTAGGGATTCTGACAATCTTTTCAATCTTCCTCATCAGTTTCTTCGTAGTTGAACTCCACTTTGCTTTGTGTTACAATCTCATCAAGAATTTTGGTGCGATAACCTTGTTTGACTGCATCATTAAACCTGTCATGAAGAGTTGGAATGTTTATCACTTCCTCGATGCAGTTCATATATTTGTCAACGATGGCTTTGATTGAATACGTTTTGCTGGCGTTAACTCTGATTTTATTCAGAAGGTCTTTTGTCGGTTCGTCTGATTTGATTACAAATGTTATTGGATATTTCTGAATCTTATCAATGTCAAGAAAATATTTTTTGAAATCCAAAGTTTCTGTTACTTGAAAAAATCTGCCAAGTGGTTTCATAACAAAATCAATTCCTCCGTCATTTGCATTTGTTCTGCCTGTCTTGTAAAGTTTCAGATTCTCTTTGTTGAGTTTATCCATTTCAAATCCCCAAATAATTTGCTGGTCGTGATAATAAAATTTGAGAATGGAATAACTCACGATTTCAAAAAGTCGTGCATCAACATTTGGTGCAAGTAAACCAATTACATACTCCTCAATTTTCTTGGGAGTTGTTTTACCAATCTTCTGAAGTTTTTCGCAAGATTTTACGAAACGCTGAAAAGCATCCTGCTTTGTTTTTGCATACTCATCAATGATTTCAATGATAACTTTTGCGATATTAAAGTTTGCTTTACCAACTTTAATTTTCAAAAGATTTTCATTTATCCAATAGCGATTGGTTTCCATGTTCCGAAGAATAGGAATGAATTCTGAACTTGGAAAATATTTTTGAAACTCAGAATTCATTCTGTTATTCAACGCATGGTTTTGTAATTTACTTCCAAAAGGTAATTCCCTTTGTCTTGCGAAAAGTTTGTTGAATAAAGCTCCTTTATACTTTGAGTAATCTCCTTTCTTGTCAAAGCTGTTAGCGATGTAATCTTCAATAATTACATAGATGGCGTAAAGGTTGGCGAAACTGGAACGGGCTTTTGATCCCTTATTTGCAGAACGGGTTTTCTCATTGATATATTGAATGAGTTGGCTCTTTTCAAAAATATCATCAGCGCCTTTTCCAAAGTGTTTTCCTAAAACAGATTTAATGTTTGTTGTGAATATATTTTCCATGTGTCTCTTCAAATAATTTTAAATTGTTGGCAGTAGCCAATTTTACAGTTTCAAACGTGCGGATTTCCTTTTGCAATTTTTCACCTTTGAATTCTTTGGCTAATTGCAATCTGCGTAATCCGATTTTCACATACTCGTCTTGTAACTCTATGCCAATGGAATTTCTACCAAGTTCTTTTGCAACAAAACAAGTTGTAAATGTTCCCGAAAAAGGATCAACAACCAAATCACCAACATTGGAACTTGCTTTAATAATTCTTTCAAGTAATGCAATTGGTTTTTGTGTCGGATGGTTTTCGTATTCGTCCATGCGATAACGCACTCTTGCATACTCCCAAACATTTCCTGGAACTTTTTCTGAATTGTAAACTGTCGGGATTGTTTTTCGGTAGTCAATAAGTTTTCGCTTTGCTCCTGTTTTTGCTTCAACTAAAATATCTTCTGTATTAAAAGTGTATTTGTCTTTGTCTTTTACGCAAAACAAAATAGGTTCATACATAGAACCGTAATATTTTTTTGCCTGCACTCCAGAACTGTCGTAATACCAAACCAATCGTGAAAGTATGTTCAATCTTTTGCGAAGGTAGATGTCAAAGAAGGGCATGAATTGTGTTGCAGTCATTACATAAAAGCTGCCGTTGGATTTGAGCTTCTGAACGCACAAGTCCAACCACTTGTAACACCACTCCAAATAATCTTCTTCGGTTGCCCATCTGTCCTTGTGCCCATTGAAATTTTTCCCTATATTATATGGTGGGTCGGCAAAAATTAAATCAACGGAATTGTTTGCAAGAGTTGTCAATGCTTGCAAAGCTTCGCCATGAATGATTTTATGCCTGTCGTTACCGAATATTTCCATTTTCAAATCGTGTAAAAGCCGTTTCAAAGATAGTCAAAAAATGTCTGTTTCTTGCACGAAACTTTCGGATAAAATTGCAAACCCTACCAATGCAATTAGTAAAAATAATAAGGATTGGTTGGCGTTTCTTAGAGATATCATAAATATGCTACCCCCCCTTTATATCTTCATCAACTTAATGAACCTTGTTCCATCTGAAGATTGAAGTTGAAGTAAAAAAATCACCAACACTTAATTCACTATAAATTTTCTCACACTAAGTTTTTTTTCATTTGAGGGAATGTTCAAAAAGTATATCCCCGGATTCAGTGAAGAGGTTTGAATCTCATGAACGGGAGAAATAATTTTTTCAGAGCGAATTTTTCTATGAAGAACATCTGTAATAATAATTTCAGGGGAATGTAAATTATTAAAACTTTCAGTTGAAATTTTCAGGAAAAAACTAGTTGAGGAAGGATTAGGAATAACCGAAAAAAGAAGATCCGGTGACACTTTCTCATTCACACCAGCGCCATTTGGACAGAGATATTCACTGCTAACTCCTGTTTTTGTTTGGAAATTCACCACTGTTACATTCGTACCGGTATGCGTACTTGTTGAAGATGAACTTAATTGATTAGTTGCCGTAGTTACCGTTAATGTTGTATTATATTCATTGCAGTTGGAGTTACCCGTAGAATTTGTGGTAAACAAATAAAATTCGTTATTTAAAAGAGGAGTATAATTCTGACATACTCCGGCAAATGCCATCATACCGTTATCAAGTATCTTACCCCAAACCCCATAATCATTGCTCGTTCTGCCGTAAATCTTCGTCAGTAGTGTATCACCGTTCATGTCGGTTTTAATAATAAGAATATCTCCATTTCCTGGTGTAGGGAATAATGTTTTAGCGGTTATCAAAATTTGGTTTGACGCAGAATTATAGGTAAGGACCGGGTCTTCGTCAGGAGAATTACTGCCGTACACTTTTCCCCATTTTAAAGAACCATCTGATGCAAGAAGAAGCATGAAAACATCAAGATTTCCATCACCACTGAATCCTCCGGTTTCTCCAGCCACAAGAATATCCCCGTTAGATAATTCCAGGATAGAATTACCTGCTTCTGTGTTTGAAGTTCCCCAGTATTTTTTCCAGGAAACAGTTCCATCTGCATTTAATTTTTGAACTACCAGATCCATTCCTCCGAAACTACCCCCTTTAGATTCTCCTGCTAAAATAAACCCTTTATCGTTAGTTTCTAAAATACTCCATACTTTATCATCCGAAGAAGTACCATTCAAGTTTGACCAGACGACAGTGCCGTTTGCGTCGGTTTTTACGATATAGTTATCCTTTTTCCCTGAATTAAAACTGTACGAGTAACCCGCAAAAATATACCCTCCGTCACTAGTTTGTTTTACCGAATGAAGATTATCAATATCAGTTCCACCGTAGGTGTTAGCCCAGGATACTGTGCCGGTTGCTGTTAATTTTACCAAAAATGCATCCTGGATAGTTGTTGAAATGTTTCCGCCTACAATATATCCCCCGTCAGCAGTTTGTGCAACAGACATTGCTTTTTCTGAACTGGAACTTCCCATAAATAAATCCCACAAAATTTTACCGTCAGCGTCAGTATTTACAATCATAATGTCTTCGGAGCCGTAGCCGCCGCTCCAGGACTCTCCCACCATCATAAAGCCCCCGTTTTGGGTTTGAATAGCGGCTTTTATATTGTCGCCTTCACTACCACCATAGTACCGGTGAAAGGTGGTTTGTGAATTACAGAAAATTGAAGTGGATAGGAATAGAGAGAGTGCGAGGAGATTTTTCATTGTTATATGGTTATATGGTTACATGGTTACATTGTCAAAGTGGATTATTATGACCTTTTAATAATACAATAATAAAACAATAGAACAATGATTGCGTTGCAAAAATAGATAAATTAAATAAACTTCTCAATTATCTAATTCTCTATTTTTTTAAGAAGTGTTTTCTCTCGATATAGCTTAGCCGGGAATGTCCAAGATATGTTTTTCTTTGTGACAATGGATGTAGGATAAAATATATAAGTTTTTCGCTTTCGTAGATGTCAATTAGCCGGTAGTAGTCAACCCATATCCATGCAATAAAAACTGCGATTAAAATGTACACGATTAACATAACTGCAGATTGGTAACACGAATTTTATTTTTGTTTAATCTTTACAATACTTCTTAATTAATTCAGATACCTCAGACCCATAAAATTCTTCAAAACCATACTCTTTTGCAGAAAATAAATTTTATTTTAGAGTTATTAAAAGATCGCTTTCAAATATACTTGCAGGAGAAATTACCCATTCTTCTTGTTCATTGTGTATAAACTTGAAACAGACAACAGGAATCTAATCACGAAGAACCATATTTCCCATGTCGTTCATATTTTGAAAATACTAAAATGAATTTTTTTGAGCTTTTGTCAAATGGAAAATAAAGTTTGTAATCACTTTCTTTTGTCCAAAAGTGCGTGTCTTTGGTTTTGTTAGTGAAAAACTTCTCTAAATAATTGCAATCTTGGATTTCGCATTTATAAAATGAATTTCCGTAAAAAGGTTTTTTTAATGATTCGTTATTCTCCCATTGTGTGATTTCAAGATAGGTAAGTTGTCCATCATACTTATCGCTTACGATAAGATGAACAGATGGAAATTTCTCCTTTTGGTTTGAAAGAAACTTCAAAATCTCAGGAATGTCGTTAACTTTAGCTGTATCGGAGAGTCCTATCGAAATTTTATTGATGCTTTCTGAATAACGGATAATGATATCATTCGCTTCATTAACAAGTTTGTTCTTTTCATTCTGTCTCGTAAAGAAATCTCCAAGAAAAAGAAATGTCACCAGAGCAATAACAAGCCCTGCAACTACGATGAAAAATCTTTTTGTAATAAAACTTTGTCCACTGTCTTTAATGACTTGGACTCTGCTATCCGCAATTAGTCCAATATTTAAGCTGATATTGAGAATGGCAGAACAAATTACTAATACTGCTGAAAAACCTATAAAGGAATAAATGAATTCCGATGTCTGTTTAGTAAACACATTCAGGTCAAATGTTAATGTAGTAACGAACCCAATAAAGAACAACGAAATAATACAGATTGTAATTAACATTATCCATGTCGTCAGATTGGCAAGTTTAATTTTATTGGTTGGGTTCATATTTGTAGTTATTTGTTATAGTAAAAATAAATATAAGGATTAAAAATCAAAATTATCAGGATGATGATCTGTATTTTCATTTTTATATCTAGTTATTTTAACCTAAACCGTATGGGCAATGCTTGTTTAACTGCCACATTTTTTCCTTTTTGAACACCCGGAGACCAAGCAGGAATTTTTTTTACTAATTCTAATGCCGCCTGATCTAAATCTTCTCTCACGCCTTTTGCAACAATAGGATTTGTAATTCTTCCATTAGTATCAATAACATACGTTATAATAACCCTGCCTTCTATACTGTCTTTTTTGGCGGTTTCAGGATATTCTAAATTGTTTCTAATGAAAGAAGATAATGAATCCATTCCCCCTGGAAATTCAGGAAGTTTTTCCACAATAATAAAAATTTCGTCATCTTTTGGTTTTGAGTCCTTTTCGTTATTAATAATCTGCCCAAAAAGAGTTTGAAAGGATAGTAAAATTAATAAGTTGACTACAATTTGTTTCATAACGGTTTATTGTTATCTGATATTGCATTTATTCTTCATACTTCTATACCGTAATACCTCTATACCCCTATATCCCTATACCTTATGCCCCTATACCTCTATTCCCCTATACCCCCATCCCCTTATAAGCCATCGTCCTGTCATTTCTTCGCTTTAATTCATTTGCGTATTCCATTCCAACGGTGTTCTTGTTTGCTTTCAGCCAATCTGTTAGTTTGGTTTTACCTGCTGGCGGTGAATCGGTATAAAGCAAATCTGCTTTTAATCCTTTTATTTCTTCACGGGTTACTAAAAAATCACCTTGAATGGTTCCGACAATTTTCGAAAGCCAATAACCTATTTCATCTGATATTGAAATGGTTTTGCGTTCTTTCCCTAATATTATTTTTGATATCGTTTTCACTAATTCTTTGTATGAAAATGTCTCAGGTCCTATAGCATCAATGACGGCATTTTCGTTTTTTTCTCCTTGTGCAATTGCCAGATCGGCATAGTCCTCAACAAAAATAGGTTGCAGGCGATATTGTCCATCACCAAAGATACCAAAAATTGGAAACTTACGAATCATCCACGCAATATTATTAATCAAAATATCTTCCTGTCCGAAAATTATAGCAGGACGCAAAATGGTGTATGAAATGCCTGAATTAATGAGCGCTGATTCAAGAATACCTTTTCCTGCAAAGTATTCCAACTTTGAATTTTTATCAGGATTGGTTATGCTGGTATGCACTATTCTTTTTACACCCGCTTTTATTGCCGCTTCAAAAAGTTTAAGCGTATTGTCAACGGCTTCCGAGTGTTGAAATGTCTTATAATTAAAGCGAACCCAGTAAGTATTATATAGTACCGATACCCCTTCTAATTCCGTTATCATTTTTTTGGGATTATCAAAATGATACGGCGAAACAATTATTTTATTTTGAAATTCGTTCTTCCGGTTGATGGAATTTGTGAGGGTTTTAACCAAAATATTTTTAGCTAACAATCGTTGAGCAATGTATTTTCCGGAAAATCCAAATGCTCCTGTTACAAGTTGTGTTTCCATAAATTTATTAAATATTTAACGCAATTCGTAACTACTCAGCATAAAAAAAGTTCTCACGCAAAGTTGCAAAGAGCGCTGAGAAAAAAATTATAAATGATTTTTTTCTCTTCGTACTTAATGCTTTGCGTACTTTGCGCCTTTGCGTGACATAATATTTGTGAGAAATAACACCTACTTGAGTAGTTACCGTAATTCGCTTATTAAACAAAAAGACACAAAGTTTTATCCGAGCTATTCTTAATTTCTTAGTGTCTTAGTGTTTAAATTTTATTTTTTTTTGACTTACGCAAGAGTTCTATAAATTTATGAGCCGGTTTTATTGAATCATTAATTTCCTACTTTTTTTGTTTTCGGTTTCGCTACGTTATAATGGATACTGATTTTCAATTTTATTGAGTTTATTTTATTGGTTTTCCTTAATGTTTGGTATCATTTTGTTGTTTTTTAAACTCGCTCATTCGATTGTATCGTGTCCACATTGTTCCATTTGTGCAAGCAAAATTTTTTTATCATACCAAATTGTATGTTCTTTTGGTGTCAAGCTGTTGACCAATTCAATAGCTTTTCCAATATTTTCTTCATAATAGTTACTTAATTGCACGTTTTTAATAACACTGTCCATTTTAACTGAAACATATATTTGTGAACCGTCCTCGATACAAGGATTCTCATAATGTTCTTTTAGATTTCTAATATCAATGTTACTTAATTGTAAAAGTGTATCGGAAGTTGATAATTCCTTTTTAAAAATAACTGAATCTTTTTCGCCAACAAGATCTCCGTGAAATACTATGCATAATTCTTTTTCAGTAAGTTTGAAAATTTTTGAGTAAGCCATTGAATAATCGCTGTCATACACTTTAATTTCAAATGGTTTGATTGCCAGCTTGGTGCCATTCATCGAAGGTTTATTTGAATTTCTACAAGAAAAAATTATTAAAACCAAAATCGATAATGTAGAGTGTTTCATAAATGAGAAATAACTTCAGTTTGTGCAAAATCCGCCCCCCAAATGTGTATAAAATTACTAAATAAAAACAAAACCCCTTGATTTCCTTAAAACTCTTTTTATGACCGTAACCCTATTTCCCCTGAATTCCCGGAGATGCATAAAAATCGTTTACTGAATTTGTATAAATGTAATAGTCCCTTTTATGTATAATTTGAAAAATTGTCGGCTGGGTTACTCCAATAGGAAGTAACATTAAATGACTTTTTCCATTTATTTTTTTTGAATCGTTATTTGTTCCTTCCCTGTTGTCAAATGAAATCACAAAATGGTATAGATAGGGATTAATCCAGTCAATATAATGTTTTTTTGATAAATTGGATGAGGTTCTTATTTCAAGTTCGTTGTAATTCTCTGCAATTGCTTTTTGAAATTCCACTGCATTGAGCGGAATGTTATTCAGCACCGGCATAGCATCCCATTGTCCGTCAAGTAAAACCCATTTTTTTAAATCGTTCAGAAAAACTTCTAATAAAACATGACCGGCTCCATATTGCCTTGTTTCAACATCTTTCGTTTGTAATCCCAACGTCCTTGCTTTTAACCCAATGGCATTTAAACAAGCAGTGCCTACAATTCCATATTCAACACAACGAAAATTTTTTCCTTCCTTAACTTCTTCAAGAATGGAAATAGCGTCATTTTTTTTTGGCTCATTATTACCGTTATGTTGCCACCGGTTATGCACCCATTGAAGTATTTTCAATGCTTTTTCCGTATCTGTTTTTGTATCTATAATCAAACTGTCAATTGGATATTTTGAACGGAGAAGGTTTAAGTATTCATTAGGGTTGTTGTGTTCATGCCAAAATTGCAGTTTCTCATCTTTTGATTTTGTGTCAAACTGTAAAACCGAAAAATTTGGTTTAATACCTTTTACTACTGTCAGAGCGTAAGCCGTATCGTTAAGGCAAACGTAGAATTTATGAGTCAGTTCCGGTGCCAGTTTAAAAACAATGCTATCTTTGCCGGTATAAAAAGCAAATTCTTCGCTGTTGGAATGACACGAAATAAGTAAGCTGTCAAATTCAATTTGAGGGGAAATTGTCCAACTACCTTTTACCCAGTCATTACCTATTCTATAATCGGATTTTGCAGAATTTGCATTAATCAGTGGAAATCCATTATAGGTTGTTTGTCCGAATACGGCGAGTGTAAATATATATAAGGACAGGGTTGTTGTAATTTTTTTTATTTGTCCCCATCTATTATTATGTTTCATAGTTTCGGTTTGTATAAAAAATTCTTTCAAAGAACAAAAATGGGATTTATTTTTCGATAAAAAAAATAAAAAATTCTTATGCTCCATGCCTGCTTTTTAACTCCTTTGCTATAATTCGGTAGCCAGATAATCATAAGGATAAATAACTTTCACCTAAAGTTGATACATTGAAAAATGACAAAAAATCTGTTTTTCTGTAAACTTTTATTTTACACTTGTAGAATTTAATTTTACACAAAGACGTAATAATCCCATCCTCATGAAAAATCATTTATCTATTCACTATCTTTGCTTTTTGCACACATAACAAGAAGCAATACTTCGTTATTTACAAAGTATTTGCTCCTGTTTATGTGCAAGGAATTTTTTCAACCAGGCGGTTGCTATTATATTCCGTCGGTTTGGTCAAACACGGTAGAGGGTTTTGCCCTTACGCCATCCGTTTGGTCAAACATGGTGGAAGGTTTTGCTCTCACTCCATCCGTCTGATCAAACATGGTTGAAGGATTTGCTCTCACGCCATCCGTTTGGTCAAACATGGTTGAGGGTTTTGCCCTTACTCCATCCGTTTGGTCAAACATGGTAGAAGGTTTACTTTGCATGAGGTCAAAAGTTTCTTTGAACTGTGGATTTGATTCAAGAAACCTCGTCGCATCGGGACCCGAAAGTTTTTCAAATAATTCTTTTTCGGTCAGGCCCAAGCCCGAAAATCCCGGCATCTGAAATATATTCAGCGCCAGGAGCATCGAAATGATGATTGATGACATGGTTTTAGGGTTTAGTTAAAATATTACCCTAAAGATGGTCACCCGTTATGAGGTAGAAAAAGACAGTAAAGCCCCTAAAACTATCTTATAAATGCATTTTTTTCTTTATTTTAAGAATGAAAATTACTTTTTCAATCTGAAATAGTTTTTCAAAAAAAAATATTCAATGAAGGATCTTGCCAAACTGATAAAATCCCTTAACCGGGTTGAAGTGTCTGCTTTACGCCATTTTTACGTTAAGAAAACAAGGAAAAAAGTTGCCAAACGGTTAAAACTTTTTAATTTGCTTAGAAAAAACCCACAGGCAAATGAAGAAAAAATCTCAAAAGTTTTTTTTGGAGCAATTCATGACACCCGGCTGGATGTATTAAAATATCAATTAATACATGACGTATTAGATACACTTCTTATCAACTATTCATCTTCTAAGTATAAAACACCGTATTTACAGGCATCTGCTGAATGTAGAAAACTAATCCTGCAAGGAGATATCCTGTTAAAAAGAGGTTTTCTAACTTTGGGATTGGAATTTATGGAAAAAGCATCACTCAAAGCGCAAGAGTTCGATATCCCTTTACTTCAGCTTCAAGCCGATGAGATTTTATTTAACCATAAGCTGGCACGCGATGGTGAATCGCATCTGAAGGATTATTTTATTAAAATTAAAGATTCGCTGGAAAAAGCAAGATGTATTTTTCTGGCGCAGGAATACCTGGCTGAAATTGATAGCCAGAATGCTTTTCATTCCAACGTAAGAAACCGTTTTTGTAAAAAGATATATGACTCTATCGGCGAGCTAAACACATTTTATCTATTAACCCGTTCCCCGAATGTGGGCTATTATTTTTATTACACTTCCATCGTCGGGTATCGTTTATGCAAAGAATATCTGAAAGCAAAATCAGCCGCTGAATTGCTTTTTGCACTTCTGCAAAAAGAGAAGGCAATATACTCTGAAATAAGAATGGGCATGTTGCTGTTGCAAAAAAGCACTATCGCCATTCATCTCAAGGAATACACAAGGGCTGTTGAACTTTCCAAGGAAGGTATTTCCCTCTTTAATAAAGATTCGTTTAATGAGCTGAGGGCGATGGAAATTTTATTTGAAGCCCTGTTTCATGCCAAACAATACGGAGAAGCAGAACGACTGATTCAAGCTGCACAAAAACATTCCCGGTATAATTATTCACGATTCAGTGAAAAAAAATGGAATTTCTATCGTAACAATTTACTCTTTGCCACACGGCGATATGAAGAAATGAATTTTGACCGTCCTACGATTGACGAATTAATGAAAGATAAATCAGGATTTTACCCTGGATGTAAAATCTTAGAAATCATGTCATTCATCGAACGGAAAGAATTTAATCAGATAGACGACAAACTGTTTGCTCTCGAAAAAATTCTCTTGCGCCAAAGCGACATTCCCATGAATAAAATCATACAAAACGGCTATAATCCGGATTTAAAAAGAATAATTGTTATTTTTAATTTGTTGAAATTTCTGATTAATAAAAATTATAATGCTTTACAGCTCAAATCACATTATGATTTCATAAGAACTCTGGAAGAACGTAATCAATTTTTTAATCTTCTTAAAAATGGACAAGATGATTATGAGTGGAATCCCATCGGATACGAATACATACGTTTTGATGAGTGGTTGAAACAAAAGGCGGAGGAGCAGGGTGTTGAAGAGAAAAAGGGCATGCAGGTAAATGGTTAGATAGTTAAATGGTTAGATGGTTGGATGGTTGGATGGTTAAATGGTTAGTTAAAAAATTATCTGCCAGATTTCTACGTCAAGCCATTTTCCGAATTTGAATCCCACTTCTTTCATCACACCGGTTTTTTCGAAACCTGCTTGCTTGTGTAGGTGAAAGCTAACCTCGTTATCTTGTGTGATACGGGAGATTACCGTGTGAAATTTGCGCTTTTTTCCTTCTTCCAATAATGCCTCCATCAATTTTTTTCCGGCTCCTTTGCCCCGGAAAGATTTATCTACATACACTGAAAATTCCACTGTGCTTTCGTAGGCACACCGGTCTGACCAACGGGATAAAGATGCCCAGGCAATCACTTCATTTTCCAACATACAAACAAAAACAGGGTATCGAACTCCATGACTGTGCCACCATTCAACACATTGTTCTTCTGTACGGAATTCAGTATCGAAAGTAGCGGTTGAATTTAATACTGCATCGTTGTAAATGCGGTTAATGGCAGGTAAATCGGAAAAATCTGCGGAACGGATATGCACGATGGAGTGTTTTTGGATTCATCTCAATTATACTTATACGAAATAGGCTTGTCGTAAAAAACATTTGTAGCCCCATTGTTAAAAGTAATGGGCTATTTACATTTTTTTGTTGATACTATTTTTGTGTAAAGTAAATAAGATTTGGGACAAATATAACACTTTGTAGCCGTATGAAAAAGTTTCTTACGGATAAACAAGTTTTGGAATATTAATTTTTGAACAATTGATTTTCCAAAAACGCAACTATGAACAATAAAAAACAATAATTTCTAACGGATTGCAGGTTTACTTATCTGTCCTACGATAATAAGTTTTTAAACAAATAAGCGAACTATCAAATTAGTCCGCTCATTTTTATCTTTCCTGACAACCAATTAATGTATATTGCTGAACAACAATTTTCTGATTATAAATTTTTGTACCGTCAGATATTTTAATAAAATAAATTCCTTTTGGAATGTTGGAAATGTCTATTCCAACATTGCTTTTTTGTAGCAAAATTTTTTCTCCCATCAAATCGTAAATTTCAATACTCATTGAGTGATGACTGTTTTGAAACTCAATGTTAAGTTTTCCATTGGATGGATGTGGATAAATATTAACTTTGTTATTGAGAGCTAATAAGGGAATCCTGTTATTGTAGAGTCAAACCGCAATAATGATGGTTCTCTTGTTTGTCTGCGTATACTGTGTCGTTTTTTTAATTGGGCTCTGACTCCACTTTTGTTTGTTGTTAACTATTCACCTGACAGACCGTCTTTTTGTTTTTCCTCTTTGTTGGATAAACTGGGTACCTCAAATCCCAAACTAATTGCGAATCTAAACAGTAAGAAATAATTATTGAATATACCAGGCTTCAAGCCAAATTCAATCCCACTTTTAGTGTATAACCCCCAGATACTTGCGCCTGTCCACATACATCCCATTCGATATCCAAAACGATTTGTAAAAGAAGAATCATTCACATTGAAATCACCAATAGTAACTACGGCGCCATACATTACGTCAATATAAAAATTCTTCCTTGTTTCACAATCTGTTAAATCGCTCCTAATTCCACTAATATCAATCATTCTGTTCCTAGTGGTAATAATAGAAACACCAGTGTAAATACCTTTCGTGTTATATATCTCGTAATTGTTATAATCAAGTACCCCACCTCTTACTCCATATTGTTTTAAAACTTTACATGGAACTTTCACCGTATAACGCATACTAGCATCCGTCCAACTAAACTTTACCTTGCCATTTCTTAACCAGGATGCAAAACAAAATGTGCCTCCTGCTTCTAAATAAGCGGGACTTGGAATATCGTCAGCACCTATCGCATGGCTCAGCCATTCTTTACTGTAATCAAAACTGAATAAAACTCTTTTATTCAATTGATAATCTGCTCCGACTCCAACCATAAGCTCCGGCAAACCTATCGGCATGCCAACATCAAACCAATGCACATTCACTATTAAACTCTTCCATGTATAGGGGTTGTCCCATATATTTTTATAGCTTACTTGATCTTGGCCTTGGGCTTGTGAACCAAAAAGAATGAAAACAAATATCAACATTGTGGTTGATGTTTTCAAATATTTAAATAGTTGTTTCATGATTTATTTGACTTTAGTTGTGATAAAATAAATTGTAATAATTATGCATTAAAAATTTTGACCTTCTCACAAAGCTTTTCGGTTACGCCCGTTTTTTTAAGTGGGTTCTGGACTCCAGCTTATATTAAAAACAACTCAGATTTTAGAAAAAAAACATATAACATACAACAAGAAATGAATAATGATTAAGTGTTGCCCTTCCGCAAAAACCCACTCAAAAATCTAAGAATTTATACCACTTTTGATATTAATAATTTTTTGTTATATGTTATTTATTTTTGGGAAACCTAAATACCTTTGGTATAAATTTGAGTTTAAAAAAAAAGCCGATCACATCCGTGCCGGCTTGAAAAATATTGAAAAAAAATCTTGAGGAATTATTTTCTTTTACAGAGGGGAAATCGTGTGGGGAGGGGTAAAGATAACTCTTTGTAGATGTTGCAACAGAAGTGATGTAGTGAGGTTTTAAAGGCATTTTCATAACGGGTTAAAAATGCGAATTCAATGCGAATGTAAACAATATTTTGAATTTCCAAATAAAAATATTTACAACCGCTGTACTATTCCTACCTCCCAATTTTCATCACCCTCTTCCCGTAATTCCCCGTCTCCCCTTTCACTAATAAATAATATATTCCGCTACTAAGGTTCTTTATGTCAACATCAATGGACCGTTTGTATGTAGCAGAATTTAATGCTTTACGATAAACCGGTCTTCCGGTATTATCAAGCATCAGTAGCGTGTGTGGTTTTACATTTTCATAATTTAAAATAAAAACACGCAACAGATCTCCATTCACCGGATTAGGATAAACCATCAATGAGCGCTCCGACAGGTTTTCATTCATCCCAACCAGACAATCAATGTGCAATGAATCTGAATAAACCGTAGTGGCGCCATTTCCATCAGTTGCTTTCACTGAATAAGCATAAACCCCAACGGTATCAAATAAATAAATTGGCTCGGTTGATAATAGAATTCCTTTATCCACAGTCCACTCGTAAGTGTATGGTTCAGTGCCACCAGTTGCTACCGGATAAAATTGAATCCCTTCTCCGGCACACGCAGTATCCGTAGTGACAGTTACTTCAAAATAGGGTTGAACTTCGGATGTTTTCCCGAATGAATATTGTCCTTGTCTCGAACTGGATGCAGGAATTTTAACTTGTAAAACCTCCTTCATGCCCCTTCTGACTCTCGTAGAAGGAAGTATTCCCCAGTCACCTGCCGAATTTGGACGGTATAAAACCCGTTGATATCCGTAGTTTTCAAATCCTACTGCTGTTGAATCATCAAAGTCCAATATAATATCATTGCGGTTTTCTCCATAAAATTCCCAGAACACTTCAAGAATTTCAGTGACACTTTGTGGCATATCCCCGCCCGGATTCATATCATAACGAATGGATTGAATTGTATCCGTTTTACCGGCATCAAGTAGAGAAAAAACGTTAATGCCACTTTCTTTATACTCCTGATAGACGGTATCAATGCCGCCGGTCATATTTCCCAACACGGTATCAATTGCCACTTTGGCATCAGGTTTAGTAATCGCCAATGCCCAATTGCTGAAATGGTCGGTTCGAAAACATATCTGGTTTCCATTGATGGAAGGTTTTTCGCCTATTAAATCCCAACCGGCACCGCTATGCTTTTGAAATACCAAACTTAACTTTTCAATTCTGCGGGTATTGAATTTTGTGGAATCAAACGTAAAACAAACTTCGGCTGACAAACTGTCGAGCGTAGAACCCAGCTCCCAGAATTCGTTGTTGAAGATAGTGGCGACACTGTCATCGTTGACAATATCCGAAATGTTTTCAAAGTATTGCACAACGGTGGCGTTCGTTGAATCCGGAGAGGTCTGTGAAATAAAAGAACTAAAATTTAGTGTCACTCCGGTACTATCGAAGCGGATGGGAGTATTAAGACCCGTTATAGGTTTTCCCTGTGCCACAAAAGGTCTTTTGATAGGAACTATTTCCATATCGGTGGCATATTCATGGTAGCCCCCTCTTTGCAGTGTATCAAAATTCGAAAAAATTCCAATAAAGAAATCATTTCCCAACGCAGAAAATTCATCGGAAAGGTCTCCTGGTAATTTTTTAAATCTTCCCACCATTCTGCCTGCATGGGCTTCTCCGCAGGTAAAGTTCCCTACAATGCTGATATCTGTTAAACTCAAAACCGGAATATAGGTATCGTTAATTAATCTTCTTTCAATCACTCCACTGCCTCCGGTATAAATTCGTCTGTGTCCCGGAGGGGTTGAAAAATCAAGAAACCCAAGTGTCACTGGACTCAGTTTTAACCGGAATCTATCGGGAGGAATGGAATCAAACAAGGAAGTGTGCTGGTCAAAGCAAGCACCCATTGCTTCCACCGAATCAACCGGTCGTTTAAATATTAATCGTTTAAAAATAGTATCCTCACAAAGTTGTTGGTCGGGCTTTTTAAGTGGGTCAACTCCATAGAGGGTTTGCCGGAACGATAGTGAAGGGAGTAATGAATTTATAACTTTTACGGCAACATGCGCCATGTTACCACAACCATTTGCCGCTACCAATACAGAATAGGTCGTGCTTATAGGAGGATTAACAGTTATACTTTTTGAGGAATCCCCTGTGTTCCAATAAAATTTATCACCGCCACTTGCGGTGAGTGTCACTGATTGACCTGCATTGATGGTTGTATCATCCCCTGCTGATGCGGCGGGGGCTGGTCTTACATATAATAATCGCTTGACGGTATCTGTGCAAATATCATTTGATGCAACGAGTTCCATCGGGTACACGCCCGGAACATTAAATTCTCTTCCGAAAAATTCGGCAGTATCAATGGGTATTCCCAATAAGGACCAATTGATAGTAGCATTCAGAAAATTGTTTATTCGCCTGAAATACACTTTTTTTCCTGCACAAATCAACGTGTCACTGGCTAAGAATGCACCCAGCGGACATCGTGTTGGGAGTGTAAATTTTGCTTCTTTAAAATCTGTTAACGTAGAGTCGGTTTTTATTTGCATCACCACAAAATCACCATAGAGCGAATGGTTTTGAATCCAGTGAAACTCATACTCGCTAAACGTTGTGTCTTGAATATACTGATAGGACAATAGGGTGTCATTCCACATAAATAATGAGTCGTATTGGATTTTTTCGCTTCTGAGACGAAGTACATTTGAAAAAGTACCTACCGGTGTTTTAACCGTACCATACGCATCGGCTGTTATTTTTTTCATAGAATAGGATTTCTGATACATGTTTCCTGCATATAAATGGAGAATGCTGTTATTGTTTTTAAAATCATTATAGGTAAAATTATATGGGAAAAACAAATCGGGAGGGTCGTTTCGCGTGGCGCGGATATAACCTGGTTTTTCAAAATATACCCCCATGAAATAAATTCCAGTGGAATCACTTTTGTAATATGCCCACATACTGTCTTTTTCAAAATGTATGGAAAGATTGGATGTTGGAAAAGAATCGGTGTAGGGTGTTAATTTGGCGGAGATGATATTAGTATAACTTGTATCAGCCGGGATAAAACTTCCCGAGTAATCCCAGAATTGATTAGGTCCGCTTCCAAAAACATTGAGATTGGTGAGCATGGTATCTTCTACTTCATAAAAATCCGTGCCTTGCGGAGGAATAAGATTTGATTTCAGTGTTATTTGCGCCTGTGATTTATACAGACCAAAACACAATACAGGGATGAGCAGTAATTTTTTCATGATTATTTTGTTAAAAGAAAAGCCGAAGATACTGCATTTAATTCAGAATAACAATATAAAAAATCAGGATTACCAAAATTTGAGTTTTTTTACTAACTTTAGCCCGATGAAAAAAATCACTTCCTTATCTCAACTACTTCACCAGAGAAAACTTTGGCTAAGAGAAGGCAAAACGTTGGTCTTCACAAACGGCTGTTTCGACCTCCTTCACCTGGGGCATGTGAAATACCTTGAAAAAGCGAAATCATTAGGAGATATTTTAGTAATAGGATTAAATTCCGACAAGTCGGTAAAGAAACTAAAAGGAAAAACCCGTCCTATTTTAGACGAAAAATGCCGGGCAGGGCTACTCGCTTCTTTTTTCTTTGTAGATTTCGTAATTTTGTTCCATGATTTGACACCCTTGAAGCTGATTGAAGAACTCAAACCCGATGTCCTCGTAAAAGGCGGTGATTATAAAATTAAAGATATAGCGGGTGCTGAATCAGTGAAAAATAATGGAGGAAAAGTGATAGTGATTCCATTCATCAAGGGATATTCAACTACAAAAATTATTAATAAAATAAAAAACACATGAACTACATTGTAATCATGCTTCTATTCGCCGGCTTAAGCTGGTGGGTAGGAAACACACTAAAAAGAAAATTTGCCGAATATTCTCAAATTCCCCTCGCCTCGGGCATGAGCGGAAGAGAAATTGCAGAAAAAATGCTATACGACCATGGGATTCATGATGTGAAAGTGACTTCCGTGGACGGACAACTCACCGACCATTATAACCCTTTGAATAAAACCGTAAATCTCAGTGCGGAAGTTTATCAGGGTAGAAACGCCGCCGCCGCCGCAGTTGCCGCACACGAATGTGGTCATGCCGTGCAACATGCTGTTGCATACTATTGGCTTGGACTTCGCTCCGCTTTGGTTCCGGTGGTCAGCGTAAGCTCGCGTTTCGTTATGTGGATTTTGTTACTTGGTGTATTAATGATCAATGCATTTCCAAGTTTGCTATTGGTAGGCATTGGCATTTTTTCTCTCACTACTTTGTTTTCAATTATCACCTTACCTGTGGAATACGATGCCAGTAATCGCGCGCTCGCATGGATTGATCGCAAAGGAATTGTTACTGCCCGTGAACATGAGATGTCGAAAGATGCGTTGAAGTGGGCGGCAAGAACGTATGTAGTTGCGGCGCTTGCTTCCATTGCTACATTGTTATACTATATTTCCATCTTTATGGGAAGGAGGAGGGACTGAGATAAAGATTGTTACGGGTTGTATATTTGCAAATCCAATTTTCACACGCAAAATACTCCCATGCACACAATTTTCTCGAACCTAAAAAAACTGGCTCCCCTGTTTGGTATTCTTGTCTGCCTTTCCATTACAGCCAAAAACACAACCCGTGATTCTTTGCTCGCTCTTGTTAAGAACGCCAGCGAGGATACCGTTAAATTAAACTCCTTTATTCAACTTGGTGAATTTTATAAGCCCAGTAACCCGGACTCAGCGTTACTGTATTTTCAACAGGCAATCAACATTTCAAAACAATGCAGGAATCAAAATGGACTTGCAAAAAGTTATAATGCCGTTGGTACTATTTATTTCCGGCTCGGCGATTTTACAAATGCCCTTTTGAATTATCAACATTCCTTAAAATCACTCACAAAACCAGTAGATCCGGGTATTCTTTCTAAGACATTCAGCAATATCGGACTTGGATATTATTATCAGGGGGACTATGCATCCTCTTTAAAATATTTTCACAAAGCATTTTCCCTTCAGGAGAAAATCAGCGATAGTTCCTCACAAGCAAATAGTTTGAATAACCTTGGTTTGGTTTATTATTCAAAAGCGGAATATGACAAGGCGTTGGAATATTACCAGATGTCACTTAAAATTATGGAGAAGTTAAAAAATAAAAAGGGTGTTGCATTCAGCTTGAACAATATTGGCACTGTGTATTATTCACTTCAGAATTATTCTCCCGCTTTGGTTTATTACCAACAGTCATTGGCTTTGAGAGAGGAGTTGAAAGATAAATACGGCATTGCAACTTGTATTAATAACATAGGAGGAATTTATTATGATCTTAAAGATTATCCTAATGCGTTGGTTTATAATTTCAAGTCACTGAAACTACAGGAAGAGCTTGGTAATAAAGACGGAATAGCCATGAGTTTAAATAATATAGGCGAACTTTATCTTAAAACCGGAAAAACAAAAGAAGGGAAAGGATATTTACAACGGGCATTTGAAATTTCACAGGAAACCGGAGCAACCAATCTGGTGTTGGTTTCTTCACAAATGCTTTATGAACAATTCAAAAAAGAAAAGGACTACAAAAGTTCTCTATTTTATCTGGAAAAATCCAAAATGGCAAATGACAGTATGTTCAATGAAAATAAAGCCAGGGAAATAGGTAAAATAGAATCGAAATACGAAATCGAAAAAAAATTAGAAGATGAAAAAAGGATACAAGATGCAATACTAATGGATTTAAAAATCAAAAAACAGCGGAGGGATAACATTCAATACTCGGCGATAGTGCTTGGACTTTTATGTTTGTTCATTTTGGTTTTTGTAATAGGAAAGTTAAATATCCGTCCTGCTTTTATCAACGGCATGATATTTTTCAGCTTTCTGATTTTGTTCGAGTCCGTGCTAGTAGTTCTTGAACCCTATTCCAATTTATTTACCGGCGATGCTCCTTTATTGCGTTTGATGGTTAATGCTATACTTGCCTTATTCCTTGTGCCTGTACACAGATTGTTGGAAGACAGAATAAAAAAGTGGCTCGTGGTTGTGGGAGAACCTGAAATTTTATAAGTTTGTAATAAATCTGAAGAAAAGAAACCTGAAAAAATGCAGAATATAAATTTCAAAAACGAATACACGCTGGAAGAGGCCTGGCGTTATTTTGCCAATGCCAAAGAAACCCTTTTAAAAAGTCCTATTGAATATGGACGTTATTCTGATTCTAAATATGTGAGAGAAGCCGCAGGTATCGGGTATCTTGCGGCATTAAAAGCACTTGATGTTTATTTTGTTTCAAAAGGGATTGATAAAACAAAATTACCAAAATCAATTGAAGGTTATTTTGATTTTATACGGAAATATATTCCACTTAACGGTAAATTATACGCCGCCATGAATATCGCGTATGAAAATTTACACATTTTAGCATATTATAGAGGAGGGACCGCTATTTTAATGGTAAAAGAGGGCTTTGAAAACGTTAAGAAAATTATTGAATTGATGTCTCTGTTTATGAATAAAAGGGGGACGAACCCGTTTCCAGGAAGGGTAAATGAGGATGCGGTTGTTTATAGGAGGATGAGGGCGGGAAAAAGAAAAAAAAATCAAGCGCAATAGTTTCGGTATTTTTCTCCGATCTGCATAAGACCAACATATTATCAAAAAGAAAAAACAACACAACTAATCTTCAACAACATGAAAAAACTAACACTGTTAATCGCCATCACATTTACCTTTTTCGCAAACGCCCAAACCCCCGATTGGAATTGGGCGAAAAGCGTGGGAGGAACTTCTTATGATTATGGCAAGAGTTGCGCTACCGATGCCAACGGAAATATTTTCGTTACGGGTACTTTTAATAGCACTTCTATCACATTCGGAACAATTACTTTAAGCAATGCAGGTGGTGAAGATATGTTTATTGTAAAATACGACAAGAATGGTACAGTACTCTGGGCTAAAAGTGCAGGAGGACCTGATCCTGATCAGGGCAATAGTTGCTCTACCGATGCCAATGGTAACATCATCGTTACTGGTTATTTTCAGAGTTTTTCCATCGTTTTCGGAACAACTACAATGTACAATTCAGGAGGTAAAGACATATTTATTACGAAATATGACCCGGATGGAAATGTCCTCTGGGCTAAAAACAAAGGAGGAGCTGGGGATGATTTCGGATTTAGTTGTAGCACCGACGCAAATGGATTTATTTTTGTGTCAGGTTCTTTTCAGAGTTCTTCCATCATTTTCGGAACTGCTACTTTAAATTGTGCAGGTGTTTCTGATATGTTTATTGTGAAATGCGACGAGAATGGAAATGTGCTTTGGGCAAAAAGCGCAGGAGGAACAGGTGAGGAAAAAGGTAATAGTTGCTCCACTGATGCTAGTGGGAACATCCTCGTCTTGGGTACTTATAGTAGTCCATCCATCACCTTCGGAACAAATCTTTTAACCAACGTTGACAGCACTGAAGGTACTAGTGATATATTTATTGTGAAATACGACGAGAACGGAAATGTCCTTTGGGCTAAAAGTGCAGGAGGAACTTCATACGATTATGGTAATAATTGCACCGTTGATTTAAACGGTAATATCATTGTAATTGGTTCATTTGAGAGCTTCTACATCAACTTCGGAACAAATTCCTTATTCAATGTTGATTCAATCGGAAACACTGCTGATATTTTTATTGTTAAATATGACGGTAATGGAAATGTACTTTGGGCTAAAAGTCCGGGAGGAACTTCCGTTGATGTTGGCAATAGTTGTTCCATCGAAGCCAGTGGGAACATTATCGTTACAGGTGATTTTAGTAGTTCTTCTATTGCTTTTGGAACAACGATTTTAACCAATGCAGAAAATTCCGAAATGTATAGTGATGTTTTTGTTGTGAAGTACGACGAAAATGGAAATATACTCTGGGCGAAAAGCGCAGGTGGAACTTCTTATGATAATGGTATGGGTTGCTCCTCCGATGCCAATGGTAACATCAGTGTTACAGGTCTTTTTTATAGTTCTTCCATCACTTTCGGGAACAATACTTTAAACAAAACAGGCACTGCGAATATGTTTATTGCCCATCTTTCTTCAGTTCCCCCACCCGATAGCTTCCCAAAAAATTCATGGACAAAAATGAACTCCGGAACGAATATAATCCTCCGCTCTGTTTATTTCACCGACCATCTGCATGGGGTGGCAGTCGGTGACTTCGGTACGATTATAAAAACCGATGATGCGGGTCACAATTGGAAAACTATTAGCGGCGTCACTACCGATCATCTGCTCTCCGTCAGTTTTGTAAAACCGGATATCGGCTGGGCTTGCGGGGTGAATGGAGATGTCTTTAAAACAAACGATGGCGGCACTACCTGGGTTTCCGCTGGTACCGGATTTACCAATTCACTTTTCTCCATACAGTTTATTAATGACCTGACCGGTTTTGCTGTGGGAGAAAACGGTATCATTTTAAAAACAACGGATGCGGGTTTAAGCTGGTCAAGTAAAACAAGTGGCACTACCGACTGGTTATTTTCTGTTTATTTTATAAACGAAACCACCGGATTTGCTGTGGGAGACCAGCAGACGGTATTAAAAACTGCCAATGGCGGAGAAACATGGACAACCACTCATTTTGTACCCGCTTCACTCGGTGTCAGTAATGTATTCTTTGCAGATGAAAACAAAGGGTGGGCGGTTGGTTACAATGGCACTATTTTAAAAACCGTGAATGGTGGAAATTCCTGGTCAGATATTTCCTATCAATCAAATTTTGGTTTTAATTCGGTTCATTTTCCAGACACGCTGAATGGTTGGATTGCCGGCAACTCCCCCTCCAATGAAGGCATCATCATGCACACTGATGACGGAGGCATAACCTGGCAATATGACGAAACTCCATTACCGACCCCTCCACTACGTTTCATTTATTTTATAAATGAAAACGAAGGATATGCCGTAGGTGAAAACGGGGTGGTATTGAAAACACTCAAGGGTTTGCAAACAGAAACCGTTATCGCTCCAGTAGTTGGCGACACCATACACCTTGATACAGCAGGTGTACGATTGGTATTTAATAATCTCTACTCCACTTTGCCTTTAGATTCAGTGTCACTGTCGGTCCATTATTTCCCGGAAGAAATTCCTGTTTCATCCTATAATGATTCTATCGCTACTATATTTAATAATTCCTATTGGCAAGCAATTGCTGTCAATGTAGATAGTTTTTCCGCGAATGTTTGTTTTTATTTTAATCCTGCTGATTTTAATACAACTTATCTGCAATATTTATCCTGCCTGTATCAGGAATTCAGCGAAGAACCCTGGAATTTAATTAATGCGGTCCCTGAAATTGATTCCAATAAAATCTGTTTTATCACCGACCATTTTTCCAATTGGTCGCTTGCCATCACCAAGTCAGATGCCCGGGTAAAAAAAGATACCATCTTATTTAATGCAACAGGTCAAACTATGTTAATTACTAAAACAGCTCCTGATGCCGATCTCACAATGCAATTTGAACTTCAACCGGGAGAGACCGACAGTGTCATTCTGAGAAGGTATGATATGAATCCGGGGGGTGATTTGCCTTTGGGAATTAATAAACTTACAGAAACGTTTTGGGAAGTAAATAGAACTTTAATTGACAGTACAGATATATGGATAGACGTTAAGAATGTTAAAGGATATACTGATTCCGATTCCGGAGAATACCGAATTCTTCACCGTCCCGATGCGCTTACCGACTGGGTTGAAATCCCAACCTATCGTGTAAGAAGGGGAATGAAAGAGGTCTTGATTGTGAAAAATGCAAGTGCGCGTGGACATTTTATTGTAGGAGCAGGTACAGACATAATGCCAGTTTTTTCTGCAAGTGTCACCACCGATTCTGCGTGTGCGGGTGACACTATTCATTTTCAATCTTCTGTTAGCGGCGGTATAGGACCTTTCCAATACATCTGGGAAGGAGATGCAGGGCTTGGCGGAGGAGGGGAAGTAATTTCGCACGTTTATTCTGCCATGGGTGTTTATAATTATTCCTTATCCGTAGAAGATTCAACGGGCGTTGTTTCAGTTTTTGATGGCACTGTTATCATTGATTGTGTCACTGGAATTGAAGAAGGAATTGATGACCGGTTTTTTGTTTATCCTAATCCGGTGAATCACAGCAAACTGAATATAGTTTTTAAAAACAGTGTCACTGAGAAATTGAAAATTACGGTCTATGATGTGTATGGCAGAAAAATCTATCAGAAATCAACTATTCCGGCAAAAGAAGAAAGCCAGGATGAAGTGTCATTTTCCGGAGTGTCACCTGGTCTGCATCTGGTTAAAATAGAAGCGAATGGGAAGATATATTTGCAGAAGGTGGTGGTGCGGTGAGGGGGGGGAAAGGATTTGTACCAAACCAACTCAGGTTTTAGAAAAAAAAACACATAACACTAAACAAAAAATGAAAAATGTAAAAGTATGAACTCAATACAAAAAACAATCACAAAAATTGAAATAGTGACCCCACTTAATCATTTATCGTTAAGTGTTATATGTTATTCATTATTTTTCGGAAACCTGTTTACCTTTGGTATATATTGTTTTTCCTTCGTGCCACGAGGTATCTGCTAGGGTTACTCTTCTATCTACTTAATATATCTGCTTTTAATTCCAACAGCTCCAGCAAAGGCGGAGCTGATAAAATTTTATTTAACATAGGATTTGCATAAATATTTTCCATAGTGTATTCCGGAATAAGGGAAGAAATCCCGGACCGGATAGCATGAAGTGCGTCGTAATAATTTTTCAGAGAAATTTGACATCTTGCCAACTCAAGATAACAATAAGCAACCATCGGATGATGATTGGAAAATGCATGACGGTAAACTTCCAACCCAAGAAAAGAATAATGCATCGCTGAGTCAATTTTTTTGTGATTCAGATACAAGGTTGAGATGTTCAGATAATTTAACCCTACATCAGGAAACCATTCCCCAAAATTCTTTTTCCGGATGATGAGTGACCTTGTATAATAAATTAAAGCAGAATCAAAAAGGTTAAATCTTTCATAAATAACTCCAAGATTATTATACGAATCAGCTATATCGTAGTGGTCTTCAGGGAGAATTTTTAAACGCAATAAAAGGGACTTAGAATAATATTCTTTCGCCTGTTTATAACGACCGGTTTGCTCATAAACGACACCCATATTATTTAAAACTGAAGCTGTTTGTATAAATTTTTCTCCGGAACTTTCGTTCAGTATTTTCAATGCCTTCTGATAATAATCCAACGCACTTTCGTAATCCTGTTGTCCGAGGTAAATAATACCAATATTAGAATAGGTATTTGAAAGGTCATACGAAATTTTAGGATTGGTTAAATAAATTTTTAATGCCTCATTCAGGTAATACAAAGCTCTATCGAATCTTCCTGAGATTCTGAGTAAATTACCCATGTTGTTAAAGGTAGCCGCCAAGGATAAATCTCCCGGATCAAGAAATTTTTGTTTGAAACGGACAGAAAATCTCAGATAGTACAATGCGGAATCAACTTCTCCCCTTTCGCTGTATAAGACACCTATACCGTTAGCTGTCTGACATATAGCTTTTACATAAAGATTTGTGTCCGTTTTTCCTATAGTTAACGCCTGCTCATAAATTTGCATGCTTTTATTCCAGTCCCCTTTCATAAAAAAACGCCAGGCGATCCGGTTTATGCAGTTTAAATAGGAAGCGGTTTTTTTATATTTTTCATAAATCACAGATGCTTTTTCAAAATAAATAATGGAAGAATCAAATTGTGACACTCCTGAAAAAGAATCTGCTTTTATCTGAAATTTTTTTGCCAGCAGGGAATCGTTGAGATAGGTTTGTGAAAAGGAGGAAAAGGAGACTAATATCGGAAGAAAATAAATAATATTTAAAAAGAAAGACATTTGTCGTATATTATTTTTAAGTTGTTTTGGTGATTTTCGTTAATAGCAAAATCCCATGATGACGTGTTTTATTGCAATAATATGAATTAAATTATTAATTGTAAACGTTGCTGACAAAGTTGATATTTTACAGCATATTTACTTTTCTTCCAAATCTAACCTATCTTTGAGGTATGAAATGCACTCATTTTATCCGGCAATTAACTAATCGTCAACTCCCCGTTTTAATTTTGTTATTTTCCGCTGTGATTCCGGTACCCGCCCAGGAAACCTCCCCCATTCGTCTTTTCCATTTTAGTTCCTCCGACTGTGATGAAAATTACAACGCTTACCGGCAGAAAAACAAGATATTATCCAAAAAGAAAATAAAAGATACGCTCTCGGTTTCCATACAGATGGCGGCGGCTTGTTGCCTTGATTTTGAAGGGTCTGTGGATGTACGAAATCAAATTATAAATTTTGTGCTTGACGAAAAGGGATCGCCTTGCCGCTGCGTTTGCTGTTACCAGTTTTATTTCAGATTGGCTAATACAAGAGCTGAAAATTATTATTTTTTGCTGAATGGGAAAGAAATCTCTGAATCAAATATTTATTATAAGAAGTTTCGCGTAAAATTTGACATCTTAGACGGTGACACTCTCAACTTTGTGGATAACATGGGCTATTTTCAGGGTAAATGGAAAAATTATAATTCTAAAAATCAATTGATTCAGGAAGGGGTTTATGTTAAAAATGTTTTTACCGGAACAAGAACCACCGAATACCATGATAATGGAAATAAAAAAACAGAAACTTTATGGAAAGCAGATTATTGCAATAAAACCATAGAGTATTTTGAATCAGGAAAAATAAAATCCGAAATATTATTTAATAAAAAATTTAAACTCCACGGGGAATGTAAAGAATTTGATGAGCAGGGAAATGTGACACAAGTAAAAGTTTTTGAAAATGGAGTACAGCTAAAATAAATTAATTTTCAACCCATGTTAATCCGCATAACTCTTTTATTCATTTTTATATGCCATCCTGTATTTTTTTTGGATGCTCAAACCAAAGATGGTTCACTGACACAACAAATCAATTCACTTCGCAATGAATCACCGTCTTTTACCCGCGATACAAACCTTATTAATTCCTTAAATACCTTAGGTTGGAGAATAATGTATGACAACCCCGACACAGCCATCCTCCTCGGAAAAGAGACAGTGTCACTTTCCAAGAAATGCCAATGGAAAAGAGGAAGCGCAAATTCCCTTGGTAACCTGGGTTATTTTTATTACATAAAAGGCGACTATGCCGATGCACTTTCGCATTATTTCTCAGCATTAAAAATAGATCAGGAATTGGAAAAATCTTCAAATGCAGTCGTAGCAACTTCAGGTAAGAGGGGGCTGGCTATCCGCTTGGGTAACATTGCTATCGTTTACTCCAGCCAATCTGATTATCCTAAAGCACTAAACTACTATTTCAGGTCATTGAAAATAAGGGAAGAATTAGGTGCAAAAAATCTGATTGCCAGTTGCCTTGGCAATATTGGCAACATTTATTATTTTCAAGGTAATTTTCAAAAAGCACTCCATTATTTTGTCAGAGCACTGAAGCTTTCCAAAGAACTTGAAAACAAAAGCTTGACCGAAAACTGGTTGAATAATATTGGAAATGTTTATTTGTATCAGGCGGAAGACATTAAGTCATTCCCTGAAAAAAGTGATTCATTGTTGAATAAAGCCCAGCAGTATTATTTGCAGGCATTAATACTTGCAGAAGAACTTGCCAATAAGAGCGCCATTGCAACCGTTCTGAGTAACCTGGGCAATGTCAGTTCCGAAAGAGCCGCTTTACCTTTTATGATTCCAGAAAAAATGAAACTAAATTATGAACACAGAAAAGATTCTCTGCGGAACAGGGCGATAGAATATTATTTCAAGGCATTAAAGATGAATGAAGAACTGGGAGATAAAAATGGAATTGCCAATATCCTCGGCAACATCGGGTCTCTTTATAATACAGCTGGTAAATTTAAATCTGCAGAAATATATCTTAACAAAGCAATTACTCTTTGTGATAGCATTAATGCATTGGATTATTCCAAGCAATTTGAACAAATACTCAGCCAACTATACGATACGCTTGCCCATTTGAAAGAGCGTGGAAAAAAACTTTCGGGATTTGAAACCTCTACAGAATTTTGGAAACTTGCATACATACATTACAAAAATTACAGTGCCGCCAAGGACTCCATATACAACGAAGATAAAGCAAAAGACATAGGACGAATTGAGCAGAAACATGAATATGAAATGGATGAAATGAAGCGTCTTCAGGAAGAAAATGAAAGGAAACGACAGTTGACGCTCGCTGTCAGCAGGCGAAACACCCTGGAATATTCTGCAATATTTCTTGGAATTTTTATTCTCTTTATTATTGTATTTTTCATTGCCCGGTTTAATTTACCACCCTGGGCAGTGGAATTATCGGTATTTATTCCATTTTTGATATTATTTGAATTTGCGTTAGTTTTATTAGACCCTTACATCGTTCAAATTACAAAAGATGAACCGGTATGGAAATTAATTGCTAATGCAATTCTGGCGGCAATCATTTTTCCCCTACATGGGTTTTTTGAAAAGTTGCTAAAGAAACGTATCGGTAAAATGTGAAATGGATTTTGTATTTTTACACTAATCAAATCATGCGTATATCAGTGTTATTGTTTTTTTCATTCTTGTTTTTTTTCACAGGAATACCCTTTTCCGGTTTTACAAATAATCCTGTTCCTCAATTCCCTTTATCTCCCACCCGTCAGCCAACTTCCCTCCGTTTTATTGAAAACAAAAACCAATGGAACAAAAAAATTTATTTTAAACTTGAACTCCCAGGTGGCACTGCGTTTTTTGAAAGAAATGGCGTGCGCTATGTTTTTTATGACCAACAAAAACATGAACAGATTCATGACCTTATGCATTCTGCAAAATCACAGACACAGCCCTCCGATTTCATGTTACCCAAACACTCCTATTTTGTAAAATTTGTCGGTGCTTTAGAAAATATTAAACCCAAAGGATACGATGCCTGTTCTGAATTCAGTAATTATTTTATTGGAAATGATTCTTCGCACTGGGCTAGTGATGTAAAAAGTTACGGTAAGATAATTTATCACGAGTTGTATCCGGGTATTGATTTGATTTTTACAGAAAAGGATAATACACTGAAGTATGAATTTATTGTAAAATCGGGCGGCAATCCCGGTAATATTAAGTTTCTTTACAATTTTCCCGGTAAAATTTATCTTGAAAATAATGAGTTGAAAATTATAACCAGTGTAAATGAAGTGACAGAAAAAAAACCTTTCGCCTACACATTGTCAGGTGAAAAAATCACTTCCATTGCTTGCAATTATTTTTTAAATGACTCACTGCTTTCATTTAAATTTCCCGGAGGATTTAATAGTACAGAAACATTGGTGATTGATCCGGTGATTGTTTTTTCCACTTACAGCGGTTCAACAGCAGATAATTGGGGATATACAGCCACGTATGATAACAACGGAAGTTTATACGCGGGAGGAATTGCATTTGCACAAGGGTATGATGTCACTCTTGGCGCATTTCAGACAACATTCGGAGGCGGCGGATGCGATATCAGCATCACAAAATTTACACCGGATGGAAAAAATCTTGTTTATTCCACCTATCTCGGCGGTAGTGACACTGATCAGCCCCATAGCATGTTTGTGACTTCTAGCGGGGAATTAACTCTTTTTGGAACAACCGGCTCCAATAATTTTCCAGTGTCACCCAGCGCTTTTCAGGGAGTATTTAATGGCGGCTTTAACACCAGTACTTCCAGCTCATTGGTTTTTTCCTCCGGCTCCGATTTGTTTGTTACAAAATTTTCTACAGATGGAAAATCATTGGTTGGTTCCACTTATTTTGGCGGCTCGCATAATGATGGCTTGAATATATCCGGTTCTTTAGAATATAACTACGGGGATAATGCCCGTGGAGAAATTATTGCCGATAATCTTGGAAACAGCTACATTGCAACTTGCACCTATTCTTCAAACATACCTGGCACCGCAGGTACTTTTCAGCCTGCTAAAAATGGAAATAACCTGGATGCGTTGGTTTTTTGTCTGAATCAAAATTTAAGTTCCTTGGTTTATTGTTCCTATCTCGGTGGTGGCGCTGATGATGCCGCGTATGGATTGCGATTAGACACATTAGGAAATTTATTTGTGAGCGGCGGTACAAACAGTTCTTCTTTTCCCGGTGTCACCGGCGGATTAAATGGTTCTTACCTCGGAGGTCAAGCAGACGGATTCATTTCTAAAATAAATCCTGATTTTACTTCTTTAATCCAATCAACCTATCTGGGCACTGCTGTTTACGATCAGTCATTTTTTGTGGATTTGGATGAAGATGGGTTTGTTTATACTTTTGGTCAAACTGTGGGAAGTTACCCTGTATCAAGCGGCGTTTATTCAAATACCAATGGAAGGCATTTTGTTCATAAAATTTCTGCAGATTTGAAAAACACAATTTTCTCAACCGTGTTTGGTTCTGGTGGCTCAGAAATAAATATAAGCCCATCGGCTTTTATGGTTGACCAATGCAAAAATATTTATTTATCAGGTTGGGGTGGGAATGTTAATACTCGTGGCACTACCACCGGAATGTCGGTTACCGGTAATGCATTTCAGAGTACAACCGATGGCAGTGATTTTTATTTTATGGTTTTATCTGAAAATGCAGAAAATTTATATTATGCCACTTATTTTGGCGGTCCTTCACCCAGAGGAGAACACGTTGACGGAGGAACCAGCCGCTTTGACCCAAAAGGATTGATATACCAGGCAGTGTGTGCGGGTTGTGGCAACACCGATTTATTTCCGACTACTCCGGGGGTATGGTCTAATACCAATGAAAGTAACAATTGTAATCTTGGGGCGATAAAATTTGATTTATATTATTTGTCGGCAAATATTATCATTTCTCCCTTGCCTACAGGATGCGCTCCATTCAACGTACAACTTTCCAACAATGCTCCTCAGGGACTCATCTATAAATGGGATTTGGGTGATAATACAAGCGATTCTACATTTAGTGTCACTCACACATACACTAAGGATGGGAATTATGAAATCGTGCTGGTAGTCACTGACACTGCCGCCTGTTCATTTTCAGACACCGCAACAGCCAACATTCAGGTTTATAAAACCCCTGTTCCCAATGCAGGTAAAGATACTGCTATTTGTCAGGGTGACACTGTACTCCTGAACGGAAGTGCAACTGATGCCACTAAATATCAATGGTCACCAAATAATTTCATCTCAGACAATACACTCCCTGTTACCAATGCATATCCTTCCAATACCACTAACTATATATTGTGGGCTTACAATAATAATTGTTCTGCCAGTGACACTGTTTTGTTATCTGTTTTACCGGATGTAACTCTGCTCATAAATAATGACACTACTATTTGTAAGGGCACAGTGCTGAAACTTTCTGCATCGGGTGCCAGTAATTATTTATGGAAACCCGGAAAAATTTTCAACGATTCCACTCTCGCAAACCCTGAATGGACAGCAGATACCAGCCGGTTCATTATTGTTTCGGCTACGTCGCCTGGAAGCTGTACGAGAACAGATACGATAAAAATCAATGTAAATCCTGTTCCCAATCTCACTATCCCAAAAGATACCGCTATTTGCAATGCAGATACAATACAACTTTCTGTTCAAACCAATGGAGTGATTAGTTGGTCGCCTGGAAAGTTTCTGAGCGACTCCACGATTCCCAATCCTGTTGTTTTTCCGGATACAAACATCAGCTATATATTAAAATCAATTAATGATTCCGGTTGCAGTACAACAGGTACGTTGAATATTTCTGTAATGGCAAATCCCGATGTTTTCACCGGATTTGATCAATGGATATGCAGTATAGACAGTGTAAAATTAGTGGCACAGGGCGCTGAAAAATATAACTGGTTACCTGCAACAGGATTAAGTAAAACAAATGTGAATAATCCTTCCGCCTTGCCCGCGAAGAGTACATTGTACTTAGTCACAGGCATCAACAACAATGGGTGTAGTGACACTGATTCGGTGTGGGTGTTTATTGATTCCATAATTCCTGTGGATGCCGGCACCGATAAAACTGTTTGTTCCGGCTTTAGTACTATTATCGGAGGAAACCCTACTGCCCCCGATGGTGTCACTATACTCTGGAATCCGGATAGTACACTTTCTATTAAAAATATTCAAAATCCTGTGGCATCGCCAAAAACAGCAACGAAATATGTGGTAACAGTCAGTTCTAATAAATGCTCCGTAAAGGATTCGATGAGTGTCACTATCAACGCTGGACCGGTCGCAAGTTTTACTTCTTCGCCGGTTTGCTTGCTTGATACCATGCAATTATCAGAAAACAGCACCATCTCCTCAGGAACGATTGTTCAGCGAAAATGGTTTTTTGGAGATGGGGATAGTTCTCTTACTCAAAACCCAACTCATATTTTTAAAAAAGGGGAGAGTGACACAATTATGTTAGTAGTTGTCTCAGATAAATCCTGCACGGATACCATAAAAAACAAAATTGAATTATTTCCCCTGCCTGACCTAACCGGTTCTGTACAGGAAAATATTACTTGTTTTGGAAATTGCAATGGGAAAATTACGGTAATTCCCATCAACGGGAAATCTCCTTATTCATACTCATGGCAAGGCGGACAAAGTGTTAGTCAATTAACAGGGTTATGCCCGGGGTTGCAAAGTATCGTAGTAACTGATGACAATCAATGCCGGTCACTCATGAATTTTAATATCACCGAGCCATCATTACTTGAAGTAACAAACCAACGTTCCGATGCTGTTTGTCTCGGCGATTGCAATGGAATTATAGAATTATCTGTTACAGGCGGAACTACTCCCTATAGTTATTCATGGAGTGACACTAATCTTTCTCCCGATTCACTGCAAATCTCACTTTGTCCGGGAGTTTATTTTTTTACTGTCACTGATGCAAACGGGTGTAATAAAAATGGGTTGGATTCCATTAAGAACAAGAAAACACTTCCGGTAGCAGAAATAAAGACAGACAGAGATTCTATATTTCAGACCGAATCCATTAAACTTCAAGCCACACTTCGCCCGGGATACAGTTATCATTGGGAACCTTCTGAATGGATTAACGATGCAAACAGTCCTTATGCAAGTGCCACTCCTCCTAAATCATCCATCATCCGGTTGACAGTAACTGATGAAGCCGGTTGTTTAAATTTTGATTCATTATTTATTTATGTTAAAGAAGTAATCTGCGCGGAGCCGTATATTTATATCCCGAATGCTTTTAGTCCGAACAACGATAATAAGAATGACATTTTATATGTACGGGGTAATACCATAAATGAGTTGTATTTTGCTGTCTTTGACCGTTGGGGAACTAAAGTTTTTGACACCACGGATAAATTAAATGGATGGGATGGGAAGATAAATGGTTCAACAGCAACCTCGGGGGTTTATGTTTATTATATGCGGGCGGGTTGTGTGAATGGGGAGAAGTTTACAAAGAAGGGGAATGTGACACTGTTGAGATGAATAACAGGAATACACAATGTATTATATCAAATATATATTTCTTCCATTTCTTATTTTCGCAGGATTAGTTGAATTCCGGACGTATTCACAGGACATGCATTTTTCCCAATCCGGGAATGTGCCACTGTTTATAAACCCGGCTACTGCGGGTGTCATGGATGGTGATTACCGATTAAATGTGGCAAATCGTTCTCAGTGGGCTTCCATTACCGTACCCTACACAACCTATCTTGCCGGATTTGATTTAAAAGTTCCAGCAAAGAGAAAAAAACCGTATTATATTGGAACGGGAATTATCGGATATGCTGATAAAGCCGGTGATGGAAATTTTGGAATCAGTGGCATTCAACTGGCACTCAATTACACAAGAACTATCAACCAATTCGGAAATTCCGAAGTTTCCATTGCGTTTATGACTGGAGTGAATCAGATGGGATTTGATGCCACTAAATTTTATTTTGACAGACAATTTTCCGGAGACCAGTATGTGCCTGAATCCTTTTCGGGTGAAACATTCAATTCCACTATAAAAAATGGTTTTGACCGTTCATTGGGTTTACGGTGGAAAATGAAGACCGGAAAAAAATCTCACATCGAAACGGGACTTTGCTGGTATCACATTTTTTTATCGCCTTCTGGTTTTTATACATTGAAACCCTGGAGCAATCCTTCACGATTTTCATTTTACATTGCTCCTGAGATAAACATTTCAGACAAAACAAATCTTTTTACGGGAATCTATTTTCAATCGCAATCAAATCACAGGGAAATTTTAGCAGGCGCTGATATTAACGCACAAATTGGTTCTTCCACCTTTCATTTTATTTCCGGCGTTTGGGTGAGAATCAAAGATGCCATTATTCTGGATTGCGGCATTCAATATAAAAAATTAAAAGTTACCTTCAGCTACGACATTAATTTTTCAGACCTAAACACGGTAAGCAATTATCAGGGAGGACCGGAAATTACCTTGATTTACATCTTCCGAAAACCACACGCGGCGGCAGTGCCACAGACAACTTGTCCAGTGTATTATTAGGGAAGTAAACAAAAGCAAAAACCCCCTCCGATTTATCACCGAAGGGGGTTTTTTGCAATACCATGTCAGGGTTTTAAATCCTGACAGGATAAATAATATTCAATTATTCAGCCACCAATATCCTGCTCACATTTTTGAAGTTCGAACCCTCAATCTTCACCTGATAAACGCCATGATGAAGTTCTTTCAGGTTGAGCGTAATCACATCGTTTTTCCTCAATGAAGAAAGCGAGTTTGAATAAACTAATTTTCCTTTTACATCGAGTACTTTCAATGTCAATCTTTCATTTACAGTTTCTCCATTGAATTTCATATAAACAATGGAATTTGCAGGAGTCGGATAAACTTCAAATGCCTGATTTGATGCGTTGAATAAATTCTCCGCTATGGACACATTGTCAATAAATCCATCGCAGTTGTTGTCAACACTGTCCACCACTTCTTCGGCGGCAGGATTAATGGCTGGGTTTGCGTCATCGCAATCGGTGCTGTCTGAAATATAACCAACCGGTTGAGAACAATCATTAAGCGAATTTGCGGGATCTCCGTAAGTGTCCGCATCGTTATCTGCAAAGAATATCATGGAAACGCCTTCATCAACCAGCGTGTCGCAGTTATTATCTGCCCCGTCACATACTTCAGTGGCACTAGGATGAATAGCAGAATCGGAATCGGCGCAGTCACCACCGGTTAATATATAAGGAGCTCCTGGATCATAGCATATTGTAGCGAGGTCGTTACCATAACCATCTCCGTCACCATCATAGAACCAATCAGTAAATGTGAGACCGTCATCAATCATGCCGTTGCAATCGTCATCCATGTCATTACAGATTTCCGTTGCAGAAGGATTGATGTTAGAATCGCTGTCAATGCAGTCACCACCTACCGTCGTATAATTTGCTCCCGGGTCGGTGCAAGCGATTAATACATCTTTACCAAAACCATCTCCATCCCAGTCGGCAAAATACGTAGTAGGGTTGAATCCTTCGTCGGTTACTCCATCGCAGTTGTTATCTAACCCGTCGCAAATTTCCATCAATCCGGGGTTTTCCTGGTTTTGAGCATCGTTACAATCAAAGTCAACCACATTCATGGTGTAAGGAGCACCTGGGTCGAAGCAGAAATAGTAAGGAGTAGAACCTGCAAATCCATCCCCATCCCAGTCAGCATAATAAGTAAACGGAGAGCCCTCGTCCACCATTCCATCGCAGTTGTCGTCTGAATTGTTACACGTAATTTCTGACATTCCTGGATTGGCAAACGGGTTACTATCGTCGCAATCGCCGCCTAACAATGAAAATCCGGAACCAGAATTACATGCTAATACTCCGGCTGAGTCACCTCCAAAACCGTCTCCATCCCAATCATAATAATAAAAGTCGCCTGTACCGCCGGTCAATCCTTCGTCGGTTTCTCCGTTACAGTTATCATCCATACCATTACAAATTTCGGGAGCGGCTGGATTGATTCCATTACTCCAATCGTAGCAGTCACCTCCCGTTAAAACCCATCCGGAATCGGGCGCTGAGCAGAAGTCCATTTTATACATGTCGTCGCCAAATCCATCCATATCGTAGTCACGATAGTAGGATGTTTTAGAGAATCCTTCATCCACATCTCCGTCGCAGTTATCATCCATTTCGTTGCAAATTTCAATGGCGCCTGGATGTACTTCTCCATTGTCGTCATTACAATCACCGCCAATCGTTACCCAGCCGGTTGCACCTGGCAGTGCGCAACTTGCATAAGCACTCCAATCGTTACCAAAGCTGTCACCATCGTTGTCATAATAGTAAGTGGTTGTGGTAAAACCTTCGTCAATGGATCCATCGCAGTTATCATCCATCATATTACAAACTTCCGTAGCGCCTGGATGCATGGAAGGATCCCAATCATAACAATCTCCGCCGTCTATCACCCAAGGTAATCCGGGATCTGTACAGAAACGCATCATAGTACTATCATTTCCAAATCCGTCTGCATCGTTATCTAAATAATACATTACTGATTCTGAGAACCCTTCGTCAACAGTACCATCACAGTTATCGTCCATGCCATTGCAAATTTCAGTGGCACCGGGATAAATGTTTAAATCCCAATTATTGCAGTCACCATCAATCAGTGACCAACCCAAACCGGGGTCTTCGCAGAAATCCATACCTACCATAGCACCGTAACCATCGCGGTCATAGTCCTCAAAATAAGTTGTTTTTGTAAAGCCCTCATCCACTAATGAGTCACAGTTGTTATTCATGTTATCGCAAATTTCAGTGGCACCGGGATGTACATTTGGATTCCAGTCCTCACAATCGCCACCATCAAGCGTCCAGGGCCAGCCAAGTGAGTCACAGGAATACATCATATCCCACATACTACCGTAACCATCATTGTCGTTATCTTTATAATAGACGAGTGAACCAGTTAGTCCTTCATTTACTTCGCCGTTACAGTTATCATCCAATTCATTACAGATTTCAGTACCATCAGGATGAACCATAGGATTCATGTCATCGCAGTCACCGAATACTTCCGTATAATTGCTACCGGGTGTGCAGAAGAAAACACCTGCAAAGTCACGTCCGTAACCGTCCATATCCCAATCGTAATAATATGCGGTTGGAGTTGCGCCTGTGAAACCCTCATCTGTTTCGCCATCGCAGTTATTGTCTTTTCCATCGCAAATTTCAACATTGCCTGGATAAACCATCCAATCCATGTCATTGCAATCGCCGCCGGTTAAAATCCAAGGCATACCCGGATCAAAGGAAAAATCCTGAGCCCATCCGCCGAATCCGTCGTTATCACCATCATAGTAATAAGTCAAAATAGTACAGTTATCGTCCATCAAACTATCGCAATTATTATCCATTCCATCGCAAATTTCCATTGCGGCAGGATTAACCATAGGATTCCAATCGGCACAGTCGCCACCATTTAATATCCATGGATCGCCTGGATTTGGGTCACAGAAATAACCAACAGCACCACCGAAACCATCATGGTCATAATCGGAATAGAACACGAATGAAGAACCTTCATCCACCATTCCATCACAATTTTCATCCATATTGTTACATGGAATTTCCATGGCATTAGGATTTATATCCATGTTCCAATCATTACAGTCACCTCCTATCGTAATAAGTGAAGTATCCGGGCTACAATTCAACGTACCAACCCACTCTCCACCAAATCCGTCACCGTCCCAATCACGATAATATTCTTCAGGACTTCCACCGGCAAGACCTTCATCAACAAATCCGTTACAGTTGTTGTCTCTGCCATCACAAACTTCCATAGCACCCGGATGAGTCATCCAATCCCAATCTTCACAGTCGCCCGTAGTTGTTGTCCAATTAGAATCTAAAGGTGCTTCGCAGAACCAGTTAATCCAATTGCCGCCATAACCATCCATGTCGTTATCATAGTAGTAAGCAAGTTTAGTAAATCCTTCGTCAACGTTTCCATCGCAGTTGTCGTCCATTTCATTACAGACCTCAACAGTGCCCGGATATGCCATTGGGTTCCATGGTTGGCAGTCACCTCCTGCTAATACCCATATAGGGCTAACAGAAGAACAAGTTTGTTTCATATTATTATCATCCCCAAAACCATCCATGTCACCATCATAGTAATAGACGGTAGAATTAAGGAATCCTTCATCCACATCTCCATCGCAGTTATCATCATAGCCATTACAAATTTCAGTGGCACCTGGATGAACATTTGGCTTCCAATCTTCGCAATCACCACCGATTAAGGACCAACCGGCTCCGGGATCAAACGAAAAGTTTTCGGGCCAATTGCCGAACCCATCTCCGTCATTATCTCTATAATAAGTAGTGACACTACAGGTACTGTCATCCATTTTACCATCGCAATTATTATCCATTCCATCGCAAATTTCAGGAGCGCCGGGATAAATCATCGGGTTCATGTCATCACAATCACCTCCATCGGCAATAAAACCTGAATCGGGATCAGAACAAGAGTAAATTACATACCCGTCATTTCCAAATCCATCGTTATCGCCATCAAAATAGTAGGGTTTTGAGTCGGTAAATCCATCGTCAATCATTCCGTTGCAATCGTTATCCATACCATCGCAAACCTCAGTAGCACCTGGATATGTAGTAGCATCCCAATCTTTGCAGTCACCACCCATTGTGGAAAATCCTAAACCGGGATTACAGAAGTAGTTACCATAGAAAGGTCCTCCAAAACCATCCATATCTTCATCTCTGAAATAGGATACTAATGAATCCATAGGTAATCCCTCATCCACTTCGCTATTACAGTTATCATCCCAGCCATTACACAATTCCATCATACCGGGATTTACGGAAGGGTTGCTATCATCGCAATCACCACCATCCATAGCCCAACCGGAGTCAAGAGGTGCCATACATAAATTTTCGGACCATGCATCTTGACCATAACCGTCCATATCCCAATCTCTGTAATAGGTAATAAAAGCTATCCCTTCGTCAAATAAACTATCGCAGTTATTATCCATGCCATCGCAAATTTCAGCCGCACCTGGGTTAATATTCATATCCCAGTCATTGCAATCACCAGCTAAAGAAACCCAATTGGAATCAACCGGTGGATTACACCATGAGTTAGACCCCCAATCTTGTCCGTAACCGTCCCCGTCGTTGTCCTTATAATAATTTTCAAAAGTAAGTCCATCATCAACCATTCCATTGCAATCATTATCCATATCGTCACATATTTCAAGGGATGAAGGATTTATTTCGGGTTTCCAATCATCGCAATCGCCACCTAAAACTGCCCAGTTTGAGTCAACAGGCGCCATACACCAAACTTCAGTCCACCAATCCTGACCGTATCCATCCATGTCATAATCTTTGTAATAAGTAGTAAAAGTAAGCCCATCATCATCCATACCGTTACAATCGTTATCAAGATAGTCGCATAGTTCCATGGCTCCAGGATGTATATCAAAATTTCCGCTATTACAGTCACCACCCATTGGTGCCCAAAGAGAATCCGGCATACCGCAGAAATCTTGTGACCACCCATCATCACCATACCCATCTCCATCCCAGTCATAATAATAAGTAGTAAAAACAGCGTCTTCATCCACATCCCCATCGCAGTCATTATCTTTCATATCGCATGAATCTAAAGCACCTGGGTAAGTCATTGGGTCCATATCATCGCAGTCACCGGCAGTAGTAAGAAATCCGGATCCGGTAAGACAAGTAAGAAATCCTGCATATTCGCCTCCGTAAGTATCTCCATCTTTATCATAATAATAGTCGGCACCGGGCATTGGGATGGTTCCTTCATCAGCAGTTCCTTCGCAGTTGTTGTCTTTACCATCACAAAGTTCAGTAGCACCAGGATAAATGTTGTTAGCCATATCGTAACAGTCGGTACTGTCTGCCACCCATGGGGAAGGAGGGATGGAGCAGAAATAACCTCTATAGAATACATTACCAAAACCATCGCCGTCTTCATCATAAAAGTATGTAAATGCGGCGCCTTCATCTTTCATATTATTACAATTGTTATCAATGCTGTCACAAAGCACTTCGACAGCGCCAGGATGGATGGTAGAATCCATATCGTTGCAGTCATCAGAATTATTCGCAAAACCGGGTCCTGGGTCACAGGTTAAAGATGCAAAATAATCCATTCCACCAAAGGAGTCGCTGTCAAAATCACGATAATAAAATTCGCTTGGTATAACAGGGAAGCCCTCATTTACAAGTGTGTCGCAATCATTATCGTATCCATCACAAACTTCGGTGGCACCGGGATTTGTCCAAAGGTTATTATCGTTGCAATCGCCACCTGCCAATGCCCAACCGGAATCGAGGGGGTTGCAGGAATTCTGTGTCCACCAATCAACTCCGTAACCATCGTTGTCCCAATCATAATAATAAGTTGTAAATACAAGTCCTTCGTCTATTTGCATTAGAGAATCACAATTGTTATCCATGCCGTCACAGATTTCAGGGGCGCCTGGGTGTCTTGCGGGGTTCCAATCTTCACAATCCCCTCCCATTACTACCCAAGTTGAATCAAGAGGATTACATGAATTTTGAGTCCACCAATCAGAGCCATATCCGTCATTATCTTCATCTCTGAAATAAGTAGTGAAAGCGAGTCCTTCGTCTGCCTTCCATAGTGAATCGCAGTTATTATCCAATCCATCACATATTTCAGCCATACCTGGGTTTCTTAAAAAGTTCCAATCATCGCAATCGCCTTTTATTAGCACATAGTTATAAGTAGTGTCCGTGGGGGGCATGCAAGAAGTTTGTGAATCCCAATCAGAACCGTAACCATCCCAATCTTTATCCCTATAATATGTTTCCATTGCAAGGGAGTCATTCCACATTCCATCGCAATCGTTATCAAAATCATCGCAAATTTCAATAGCTCCCGGATGAACATCCATATTCCAATCATTACAGTCGCCACCCATAAGGACATAATTAGAATCTGGGGGGTTACATGATTGAATAGAATTCCAATCCTGTCCATATCCATCTTTATCCCAATCATAATAATAGGTCATGGATTGAGAAAAACCTTCATCTATCATCATATCGCAATCGTTATCTTGCCCGTCGCATACTTCATCAGCACCTGGGTATGACCATGAATCCCAGTCGCGGCAATCGCCTCCATATAATATCCAACCTTGCCCTAGTGGTACACAAGACCGTACAGAATCCCACATACTTCCGTATCCATCTTGATCACCGTCATAAAAATAAGTTTTTGAGTCGGGGAAGCCCTCGTTAAATTCGCCGTTACAGTTATTATCGAAATTATCACAAACTTCTTCAGCAGATGGGTTTATCATAGGTTCGTAGTCATTACAATCGCCACCGTTTAAAATCCATGACGAATCGGCTGGAGTGGTACAATAATTTTGCCACCACCAATCAGTTCCATAACCGTCGTTATCTCCATCTTTGTAATAAGTAGTAATAACTCCCTCGTCAACCAAGCTATCGCAGTCATTATCCATGAAATCACATATTTCCGTTGCACCGGGATGCACCATAGGATCCCAATAATTGCAGTCACCATTTACAACAGACCAACTGGAATCCTCTACAGCACAACTTTGCTTGTAATCCCAATCAACACCATAGCCATCATAATCCCAGTCGCGATAGTAGGTAATCATAAGTAATCCTTCATCGGTGGAATCGTTGCAGTTATTATCTTTCCAGTCACAGATTTCCATCGCACCGGGATGAACCGTTGATTTCCAGTTATCACAATCACCTCCTAAGGTTGACCAAGAAGAATCTAATGTGAAACAGCTTTCTGTATTTTCCCCGTCATCTCCGTATCCGTCATAATCATAGTCGCGATAATAAGTAGTCATCGGCAACCCCTCATCGGCGGAACCGGTGCAGTTATTGTCGATCCAATCACAGATTTCCATCGCACTGGGGTTTATCATTGCGTTCCAGTCATCACAGTCATTAGCCAATGTTGACCATGTAGAATCCAGTGTTGAGCAACTTGAGATAAAATCCCAATCTCTTCCGTAACCATCATAATCCCAATCGCGAAAATAAGTTGTAATAGGTAAGCCCTCATCTATTGAGCCATCACAGTTATTATCCAATGCATCGCAAATTTCAGAGGCACCTGGGTTCATCATGGGATCCCAATCATTACAGTCACCACCATCAAGCACCCACAGAGAATCCGGGACGAAACAATAACTTTCCGTCCACATATCGTCTCCATAACCATCCAAGTCGTTGTCATGATAATACGTTGTAAAAGTTAACCCTTCATTATTTTCACCATCGCAGTTATTATCCAAGGCATCGCAAATCTCAGACGCCCCGGGATTGATCAACGAATCATTGTCGTTGCAATCAACGGACATATCATACCCATCCCCATCAAGGTCTTGGGCGAGTAGTGTCACTGAACCTGCAACTGCAAGATTCAGGAGACAGAAAACAAAAAGAGTACGGATAAAACGACATGGAGTAATCATGGTTTTTGTGATTTAGGGTTAACTGATTAATTGGTAAAATTTGGTTAAAAAGGGATTGTTTTTTCCAAAAAGAGACACGAAGGTAGAACAAAGAAATGAGAAAAACAAATTTTAGGTAAAAAAAATTTGGGGGGGCAGGGATTTATATTCTTCCTACGCTTGACGAGCCAAAATAAAAAAGGAATAATGAATATTGAACAAGGAATTTCGAATGTTGAAGTACTTCGAAATTCATTATTTCATGCCTTCAACCACACTATCTCGCTCAAAAGTCCACTGGAATTTTGCCGTGTTCAATATTCGATATTTTGAAAAATATTTTGCTAAAAAGTGCAAAGAATTAACTTTTTAGACGCTAAGATGTTGGTAATCAGAAAATCACTTTGCATTATTTAGCTCCTGTGGTGGGAGCAACCTCTTCAACTTCCGCCGAGATTTTTAATACGGTGGAAGGAGTTGATGGGTCATTAGCAATCACAGTTACAGTGTTGGAGGTTTTTCCTTTTTTACCTGTAGAATCAAAGGTAACATCCACTTTTGTAGATTGACCGGGTTTAAGATTATTCTTTTGAGGTGTTCCGGCTGTACAGCCACAGCTTGCTTTTGTATGTCGAATTATCAACTCGCTTTTACCTGCATTGGTTAAGGTAAATTCGGTTTTAACTTTATCTCCTGCTTTAATTTTTCCGAAGTCAAATTCCTGTTTATCGAAACTGATTTTTGGCGCTTTAGCTTTTTGTTCATCGGTCATAGGAGGAAAAAATTCTTCCAGCGTTGAGCTGATAAACATCTTTTTTATGGGTTCTTCAGAATCGCTGGTTGGAATTTCGATGCGAATGGTTTCGGCTCCCCATTCTGATTTTTTATCACCGGCAATGGTACCTTTTAATTTACCTTCTTTTTCAGGTGCGAGTTCTTTGGGTTCGATAGTTAAAGTTAACCATTTGGGAAGATCTTTGGGTTCTAAAAATTTGATGGGTTCTTTGCCGTTGTTGTAAATTTTCATTTCTTTCGTTTTGGATTCATTGTTTTTGACGGCATCAAAGGAAAGTGTGCTTGATTCAGAGCGAAGGTTTCCCATTTTGTTTGGATACCAGTCGGCAGGTCCTTTCGGTCTTGGTGTGACTTCTCCGTTGATGGTGAGAGTGGTGGTTGCCGGCTCGGTGTTGGAAGTTACCGTTATATTTTTGGTAAATTTACCCGGGCGACCCATGGAGTTATAAGATGCGGTAATGGAACCGGATTTGCCGGGAAGTACAGGTTCTTTTGACCAGGAGGGAGTTGTACATCCACACGATGCTTTCACATTGGAAATCACTACCGGCTCGGTGCCTGTGTTGACGAATTTGAATGTATATTCATAAGGTCCGCCTTCTTCTTTAATGTTGCCGAAATCATGCGTAGATTTTTCAAAATTCATGACTGCATTGGTTTGTGCAGTTGCCAGTTGCGTAACTAAAAACAAGGGAGACAGGAATGTAAAGATGCGTTTCATGTTTGTGTGGTTAAATGTTAAATGGTTAATTGGTTAAATGGTTAAATGGTTGAATGGTTGCCTATTACGGTTATGTCTGAAAAAGGGTAGCAAATTTAATAAATTTTTTTTGGATATTAATTTTTAATAAGAAAATATGAAAATCAAACAAATACAATTATAAGCTACTAAACAAAAACCCTTGTTTTGAAAAGTGATTCAATAATTCAGGCAACACATATTCCAACTTTTCTTTTGCTTTTAAACTATCATGGAAAACAATTATACTTCCTTCTTTTATTTTTTTTAAACAGTTGGCAAGACAACCCTCTTTGGTCAGGGTTTCATCAAAATCACCGCTTAGTACATCCCAGAAGATAACCTGGTAGGTTTTCCGGATTTTGCTAATCTGATTAGGTTTTATTTTTCCATAAGGAGGGCGAAATAATCTGGTAGAAAAAATTTTTTCAAACGCATATACGTCATTCAAATAATTCTGTGTGGGTGTATTCCAACCATTCAGATGAGTACAGGTATGGTTGCCAATGGAATGTCCAGCATCTATAATTTTTTCAAAAACCATTTTGTATTTCAAAATATTATTTCCTACACAGAAAAAAGTTGCTTTTCCGTTTACCTTTGCAAGACAATCAAGTACAAATTCAGTGATGCCGGGTGTGGGTCCGTCGTCAAATGTCAGATAAATTGTTTTTTCAGATTTTTTTTTCCAAACCGAATACGGGTATAAAAGTTTTAGTAGCCATGCGGTATGGAAATAGAGGCGGGGCAAGGGGTATAGGGGTAGGGGTATAGGGGAACCTTTAATCTTTGCTTCTAACCGTTGTAGTTTCATTAATCCAACATCCTACCTGAATTTTCTCACCTAGTTTTGCACCGAGGGCAGATTCTGAGAAAAAGAGTTCTTCTTTTAACGGGAAATATTTTTTCACATTACTCATCTCCGTAAAATTTCCGGCTTTTTCGAACATATCATAAGCCACCCAGAAAATTGCTTTATCCTTTATACCGTTATCTGTTTTACATTCATCCCCGCTGGTCATATAGAGAAATCCAATCAAAGTGAATACATCTTTCTTATCCGGGTCAATAGAAAGCGCTTTACGTGCCATGGTACGTGCTGTTGACTTATTCCCTTGCGATTTGTAGGATTCAGCCAGACGATAATAATAGTCCGCTTTCTTTTTTTCATCGGTTGCAGTTTCTATGGCTTTATTAAAATATTCAATGGCGGTTGTAAAATCTTTTTGCAACATGGAAAACAAGCCGATAATAGCCGCAAGGTCGGGGCTGGGTTCTGATTTATAAATTGATTTCGATGCCTCAAGAAACAAAGGGTCCTCTGTGCATTTTCCGGTTTTCATAAAATGAAAAACCTTTTTTGCGAGAAGTAGGTCTTCCGGATTTTGATGGAACTTGGGACCCAGCGTAGTTTTCACTCTATCACAATCAATGTTAACACAAGAAAATAAAATACGGTCCAAATTTTCCTTAGTGGATTCCCAGTTGCTGACTTTTTCTCCTTTTGAAATATTGAATTCAATGATTTGTGCCATTTTTTCATATTCTTCGAGCACTTCTTCTTCTGTAATTTTATTATCTTTTTTCAATTTACACAAGACCTCCATAAACGGACTAAGATTATTAAAAAACGTACTATTTCCGTTGAGATGGATTGTTTTTTTCAAAAGTTCATACATATCGTTTGTATTAGCGCTTTTCCATTTCATTGCATCTACAGCTTTGCGATTCAATATATTGGCTGTGTCACCGAAATAATTAATTCTCATGTCATAAAGTAAAAGGGCTGAGTCCTGCAAAGCAGTTTTCATTTTTGCATCGTTGGAACAATCGGCAAGTCCTTTGTAAAGGGCGACCCCCCTTACATACAACGCATTCTCAAGATTGGGGCAATTTACCAGGAGCCAGCGAAAAGAAGTAGCGGCATCACGAAAAGCGGTGCACTTTGCATCAGGATTAGATGTATTACTTTCGCCTTGTTTTAAATATTCCGAAAACAAAGACCATTGTTTTTGTGCTTCCATTTTGTTTTCGGGCCAATTCCATTGGGTACCGGCTTGTGCATTAAGCAGGAAGGGGAATGATAGGATGCAGAGGGTTAAAAGTGTTTTTTGCATTTGATTTTTTGTTTTTTGAAATTTCCTTCGTTTGTGAGGACACAAACGAAGGTGATGAATAAACAATGACTAATGGGCAACCGCGAGGTTTGCCACTACTAATCAACCTTCGGTCTCATAAACCATTTTTCAGAAAATGAAAAACCCAGATAAATCCGGTATGTTTGTTCGAGGATTAAATTTTTTTCGGTGGTTCCCCGGCGGGCGTATTCAAATCCTACCTGAATGCCCGATATACTTCTTACCATCGGAAAATGCAGACCAACATTCATACCAAATTCAGGTAATTGGGTTCCATTCAGTAATAAAGGGCTTTTTCCGAACCATGCGCCTGTGCGGTAACTCATTCTGTAAAGATAATTTCCAACATTCGTGAAATCGGGAGTCCACTCAATTCCGAAAGACCCTGTTTTGCTGTCTGCGGCTGAATCTTTGACTCCAAAATTTTTAAACCGGGACCATGACTCCTGCGTGTATTCAATGGCTATGGTATATTTGTTTTTTCTACTAAAAGCAAAGCCACCATTGATGGAAGCTGGGAGGTTAATGGTTCCAGCCAATTCTTTCTGTGCGGTGTCTCTGCTAAAAATTCCACCGCCGTAATTACGAAGATCATACGTTAGGTTTTTGCGTGCATTTATTCCACTTTCAAAATGATACGATAACCCAACACTTATTAATTTATCGTGGTTAGTTTCTTTATGAAAATTCAAACCCGCATCAAATGTAAAATCGCGGATATTGATTCTGCGTGAAATGGCTGATGTAAAATATCCGGTTTCTGCGCCGGTACTATCGCGCAGAGAAGAAATAGTTTCGTTGATGATGCTTCCAAAAATAAAATTTGAATTTAATCCTACCGATAAGTATTTTGCAATCTTAAAAGCATTTGCCCAACCGAGCATGGAAACACCCCCGTTTCCTGAGTATTCGTAGTCAACAAACATAGAGTCAATAGTTAATTTTTCCTGACTGATATCTTTGTATTTAACGGTAGTATATGGTAACATGGAGATTCCGGAAACCCAGGAATCATTGATTGGAAATGCCATACTAAAATAACTAATTCCCCCTATGTAATAGGGTTGACTTTTTTCCAGATTGGATACTATGTTTTCCCCGACATAGGCACCCGTTTCAAGGGTAGTTAGGTTTAATGCCTGCAAGCAAGCAGGGTTTTTGAAATTTATATCGGTAGGAGAAAATAATGAACTCCCTGTTCTTCCCATTCCTGCCTGGCGGACAGAGCCGTTGTAAATTTTATCGCCTAATAAAAAACGGGAATAGGGGGATTGGGCGGCGAGTTGAGTGAAAGAAAATAGAAAATAGAAAATAGAAAATAGAAAATAGAGTGAATATCGTTTTGGAGATGATATTCTGATATTAAGTGGTTTTCCGAAAAGTGTGGGGTATGAGGGTATGGGGGTATAGGGGTATAGGGATATAGGGGTATAGGGGTATAGGGAAATCGTCTCCTTTAAGCCAGAACTTTCAAATAAATTTCGAAAACCTGCGTTGGTTTGGTACATCGTTGTGCTAAAAACAGGCAAAAATAGGTATAATTTACAAGAAAGTCAGGAAAAGCTGTGGTATAAAAAAATTAAAACAAATACTCCTTCCTGCCAATATTCATCCTTAACCCAGCCATCCAACCCGTAGATAAAAATTCATCATCGCCGATAATCTGGTTTCTACGGAAAAAAGTGAAATCAATGAAAACATTATAATTCCATCTCCAGGTGAACACGCCATAAAGCAATTCTGTAGTGGAAGGAATACCTTGCAAAACGCGGTTTTCGTAAATCTGATGAGGGTTTCCTGTTCCAAAAATATTTCCTCCCCATTCCACTCCAATACTATCCAGCCCCTGTTGAATGTAAAAATACCTGACATTTATAGTGTATCTTGAACGGAAACAATAATTAAGCGCAAAAATATTTTCCATAAAATTTGCACCTGTAGGATGTGCCAGTTCCTGACCGAAGTGAGAATAATTCTGCCCTTTCGATAACCAGTGAGAATACGTATAGGGTTGGGCTGAATTCCATTCATATTGGAAATCCAGATGATCAACTCCGGCGAAGTTGAAATACTTAATGCCACTCTGTAATCCATACTTGTTTCCCCAATATCCTTTTCCATTTTTTCTTTCAGCAAAGTTGAAATCATCGAGCAAAAACTGAGCGTATAATTGAACGGAATGGTAAAAATCATACGATAAATCCATTCCCAGATTTCCATTATGCGGAGAACCGAGATTTCTTTCGGCTGAACGATAGAAAATAAGCGGATTCAGATAACTGATTTCAAAACCACCATTCAAACTATCAGGGAGACCATTCACCACTGATTCAAAAAAACCAATATTAAAACGATCGGTAAGATTGATGGAAAGATGATGAAGGGCAAAATATTTTTTTGGATAAACTCCGGCGCCATCGTCCTTATTGATTATAAAATCCGTCAGTTGGGCAAAAAGATTTGTATATTGAATTTTTCCTACGCGGGTTGTTAATTTAAAATAGGGATAATCGGTAGCATAATCGGAAAGTACTACCGAACGGAATCCATTTCCGATAAAATGCCGTCCATGCCCGAATTGAAAATTGATGTATGGCTTGAAAACATCAAACGTTGCAAAGCCCCTTGCACTATAGAAATCGTATCCCTTGTTTTTAAATAACACCCACTGCCCTTCGCCCGGAACAGCACCATTTTTTTGAATTTTTCTATCCGCATAAACAGGTACTACGGTTTGATTGTCTGCAAAATAGGTATATAGCCCAACCTTATTTCCTAAAAATCCAAAAACTTCTGCCCCTCTTGAATTTAAGAATAGGGTATCATTTATTTTTTTTGTTGGCTCTGTGGATGAACTCAATCCAAAATTAAAATTCAAAACCGGATTAGCGGAAAAAGAATATTTTTCATTTTCACTAACCGGGGCTTTCCATTTGAACAACGCATTGTCTTCTTTAAAAAAATATTTCCGTTCAGATGGCTCCACATAATTTCGTGCTTTGGTTTCAAACGTAACTAATTCTCTTGCCAGATATTTTAACTCAAGGTCTGAGAAGGAAGAAGAATCAAGTTCATCTAACCAACCTGCAATTTTGGCGGCATTGTAGGGCTTAAATGTGGTATGAACGTTTTTTTGTTTTCCTTTTATAACAAGGTTTCTATCAATAATACGATAGAAGTCGGTTTGAAGGGTAATGGGATAATCCTGAGCCGTGAGGGGGGATGAAAAAAGCAGAAGATAAATAAGAAAGGATAACATATATCAAAGGGGTTCAGGTTTCCGAATGTTAGAATGAAATATGATTAAATGGTTAAATGGTTATATGGTTAAAATGGTTAAATGGTTAGATGGTTAAATGGTTAAAATGGTTAAATCGTTGGATAAATTGAAATGCGTTATTGGTTACGATTTTGTACAATAATAAATAATTTCATCCTTATTCACAGCATACCGAATAATTTCTTCCTCACTCAACGTTTCTGCAAATTTTTCAACAGTGACACTAAACCCAACAGATGCGGCTCTTTTTGGAAAATCCAAACCATATAGCCGGATATGATCACTTTGCCAGAAAAGTTTTTCTCTCTCTTTAGGATCTTTGATGCTGGAATCCTCAAACGTTGTTTCTTTGGTCATGTCAATGGGAACCATAAAGATAGCCCATCCACCGGGTTTCAATATTCTAAAAAATTCAGCCATCACTTTAATATCATTTTCCACATGTTCTAAAAGATGATTCGCCATTACCACATCAAACGTGTTGTTCTCAAATGGTATTTTGTGAACATCCATTTTGACATCAGCCCATGGCGAATTCAGATCACCTGTAACGTATTGCAGGTTTTTGGCATTTCTAAAAATTTTCAAATAACAAAATTCGGGAGCTACGTGAAGAAACTTCAATTTTGCGGTGAAAAGATTGGTTTTCTTTTTCAGAAACAACCACAACAGACGGTGCCGTTCCAATGAGAGCGTATCGGGCGCTAAGGCGTTTTTGCGGCTGATAATCCTTCCATAAGGTAAAAGTTTCCGGTACGTAATGCCGGATATAGGGTCTTCGAAGCGGTTACCTCTGTAGAATGGAGAAATTAATCTCAGACCAAAATGAGCTAATTTCTGAAGATGGTGACGAGGAATTTTTTGAGTTAAATATTTAACGAGGGCGTCTGTCATTTACGCCAAAAGTAGTGGAAATTTTTGAAAAATCAGGTTATCACCTATTTCTTTTCAGAATACCATACATCCGCCAATCCGTTTTCTGATTTTAACTCGAACATATTAGTTATAAATTCCTGATTTTTTAATGGAAAAGGGATTACAACAGAACGTAGTTCCACATTTTCAGAATCTATTGTGGTGAGCCGGAAAAAAACAATGATATTTTCTTCATCATTTTCCGTCAATTCAGATGACTCTATGGAAAAATCATACTCTTTTACAGATTGACTTCGTTCCATAATACCCAGAAATTTTAATACGCCCTCTTCACCGGTTTTATATTCTATTTTTATCCTTTCAGGGGCTGATTCCAGTACGTAAATCATATTCCGGTATTCTATCCCCTTATCTGATTCCATTGACCAGTTCAGATATACTTTGTTTTTATACATGTATGTTTCGAGTAAGAGAAGGGGTGCGTGGAGCGTTAACTGTTTTTGTTTATGTAACGAACGGGCTTGTGTCACCAACAGGGTGGTCATCAAAAATAAAAAAATTAAAATAAGTATTTTCAGGAATCCCAACATCCTGAGGATTGGATTATTTTCATTCAGCAGTAGAGGTGACTTCGGGTAATAAAGATTGGTTTTCATGTTCGTAAGGGTTTTATGTTTAATTGTTGGTATTCATTAGTGCGGGAAATTAAGCCACTGATTACACAGATTAATTTTTATAATACTACTCTTTTCCTTTTTTTTAATCCGTGTAATCTGTTGCTAAACAATATTCTTACTTAACTTTATGTTTAATTGTTAGAAAATTCCGGGTAATGTGATTTGTTGAAAAATTGAATGGGAATATCAATGGTATTTAAAATCTTATTTTCATTGCCGAGAAAATAAATGTGGTAGGTGATAACCGAATCCAAACGACCTGTTGGAATTCTTTTTAAAAAATTAGTATTTGCAAGATTTCTGCAATGAATGAATCCTACACGTTCGTATTTATTGTTTTGAAAAGTGGCATCAAGCACTATGCTATTCGATTCCATGTTTCCTTCGACTATTGAAAAAAAAGAGGAAACTAATCCATTTGAATTAACAACCCATGTAATTTCCAATAATCCTTTATTGAAATTCAGATGAACAAGAAGGGTTTGTTCGGGAGGAATTTTATCAATATTAATTTTTTTGTAAAAAGAGCCGTTTGTTTTTAACGTAGGGGGTTGCGCTTTCAAAATATCCGTCAAAAACGCAACGAAAAGTAAAATCAGTACGGATCTGATTATATTAAAATATACATGTTCAAAATACTTATCAATGGGTTTTGGTGGCAAGTAGGAGTACATGGTGGGGAGGGGTGAGAAATTAGTTGAATTTTTAATCTGTTTATTTGGGAATCAAAATTCGTTACTGTTAAATAGCATGTATAATTCAGTATTATATAAGAAATTTAAAAAATGTTCAATGCCAAACGAACAACTAACAATATACAAGTAAGCATCTCTTTAAGGTCGAACTTTCTTTTTTGTTTGTCATTTTTTCTTTTTATTATTTGTTCATTGTTAATTGAACATTTGAAATTGTTCATTTATTCTCTAATTTACCGCTTAGTAGTCATCAAAATTTTAATGGATACTTGCGTAGATAGTATAGAGAATTATGCCAGAAAGAAATTCATTGGTTTTTCTTCTGACTTTGAAGTGGTTATGGAAAATAAATAAAATAGGAGTAGAAAACGTGGGGAAAAAAATGCCCGATATGAGTAAGAGTAGAAAAGTAACTCTTACAAAAAGACCTCACTCCAACCCCCTCTCCAAGGTACGGCAATCCGCCAGTGGCGGATTGAGCGAGAATGTGCGGTAGGGGCGAGAAATTACTTGTCAAGCAACACAACATTTTCTACATGATGTGTCTGTGGAAACATGTCAACAGGTTGTATTTTTTTTATTGTAAAGGAAGTGCATAAGATCTTCAAATCTCTTGCCTGTGTGGCAGGATTACAACTTACATAAACAATTTTTGCGGGGGCTACATCCATCAATTGTTCTACCACCCCCGGGCTCATTCCGGTTCTTGGAGGATCCGTAATGATAACATCAGGTCTTCCGTTTTCCTCCAGAAATGACTTTGTAAAAATATTTTCCATGGTTCCCGCTACAAATTTTACGTTGCTTATCTGATTTAAATCAGCATTATCAATCGCGCTTTTTACGGAGTCATCTACGGATTCTATCCCTATCACTTTTTTAACGTGGGAAGATGCCGTTAAGGCAATGGCACCGGTACCCGTGTATAAATCGTAAAGGATTTCATCCCCCTGAAATTCACAAAAATCTATCGCTGTTCGAACCAGATTTTGCGCCTGATAGCTATTTGTCTGAAAAAATGTTTTGGGTTTTATTTTAAACTTGATTCCGTGGAGCATTTCATAAATGCAATCACTACCTGAAAATACAACCACCTCCTGATCAAGAAAGGTCTCATTTGGTTTTGGATTTATGATGTACTGGAGTGAGTTTATTTCCGGAAATTTATTTTTCAGAAATTCGAGCAGCGCCACTCTTTTTTCTTCATCATCATGATAAAATTGAATGATAACCATGATATTTCCCAATCCGGAAATACGTATTATAAGATTACGCAAAAAGCCGGTTTGTTGGCGCAAGTCATAAAAAGAATAATGATTTTCAATTGCGAATTTTTTTACCGCATTTCGAATCTGATTGGAAGGGTCTGCCTGCAGGTGGCAGGTATTGATATCAAGAACCTGATCAAAACGGCCTGGGAGGTGAAATCCAAGGGCAGGGGGAAGCGTAGGTTGGTTTTCAGCGACAAACCTTTCAGGTTTTGCTACGCTACATGCTGAGCAAAACCTGAAAGGTTTGTTCCATTCCGCCTCCGTCAGCCAGCTACGGTGGCTAAATGTATATTCCATTTTGTTACGGTAGAATGTCTGAGACGGAGAAGGTAAGATGGGTAAAATCGGTGGAAATGAAAACCCGCCGATATGTTCAAATTGTTCCTGAACCTGATTCTGTTTATAATATAATTGTTTTTGATATGATAAATTCTGCCACCGGCAACCACCGCAGGGTCCGAAATGCTCACATACGGGAGTGACACGATCCGGGGAAGGGGAATTCAATTGCTTAATTTCTGCGAAAGCGAATTTTTTTTTGTTTTTATAAATACGGATGTCACAGGTGTCACCGGGAATGGCATTCTCCACAAAAATAACTTTGTTGTCAATTTTTGCAATGGCATATCCTTCAGAGCCGATGCTGGTGATGGGAATGTTTTCGAAAATTTTTTGTGATTTGTCCATAATCCGGTAAATTTCATAAAATAATGCATAACATCATAAATATTGCATTTTTGCGGAGACACAGTGCACCGTGTTTCTACAAACGTTGCAACTTAAAACTAAATTCCTTACCTTTGCCCCCTTTAAACTTAAAACGTCATGAAAAAGGGCATTCATCCGGAGTATCATCCTATTGTTTTTGAGGACCTCTCCAGCAACTATAAATTTCTCAGTCGTTCTACTATGACTTCCCAGGATACGATTGTTTGGGAAGACGGGAATACTTATCCTTTAATTAAAGTAGAAATTTCTTCCAAATCACATCCTTTTTATACCGGTAAAAAAATGCTGGTGGATACCGCCGGCAGGGTAGATAAATTCAAGAAGCGCTATGCTAAGAAAGCGGCTGTAAAGGAAACCGTGGAGGTGAAAGAGAGTGAGCCAGAGGTGGTTGCAAGCACTCAGTGATGTGAAAAAATTCATTCATCGTTGCGGAAATGGCGGCTAAACGACTTTGTTATTGTCTATGTATCATCTGCTTTGTAATATTTTTTTGCAACTGTAACCCCTTATCGCAACAATCCTCCCCGCACGCACCTAACCAGTTCTCTGACCCTGTTTTAATTACTATATATAATTACCAGGATCAACGAAATACCAGCCAATTAATCCCGTTTTTTCATCATAAAAATCCAGCATACCGCTATGCATCGGCGCTGGCTTTTGGAAGTATTCAGGATACCAATGCCATCTTGCCACTAACCGGTTTACTTTCCGATACTTCGGCGGATGTACGGTTTGCCGCTACATATTCATTAGGTCAAACCCGTCATCCGACAGCAGAAAAGCACCTTATCAACGCCTTTAAGAAAGAAAAATTTTCTGATGTTAAACATCACATACTTGAAGCACTCGGAAAATGCGGTTCCCCGGATGGACTTAATTTTATAACCCAATTAAATTATTTAATAAGTGACACTTTTGAGATTACCGGACAGGCATGGGGAATTTACCGGTTTGCGCTCAGGCAGATGGTGAATACTGCCGGTTCTGAGAAAATGGCATCTTTTTTAGGATATTTTAAAACAGCCGAAGACCTGCGGTTTGTTGCTTCCGCTTATTTTGCAAGAGCATCGTTTTTGCAGTTTGATTCTTTTTATGATGCGTTTCAAAAATCAGAGCAAAATGACTCGAATGGGTTTGTCAGGATGAACATTGCCACCGCGCTTTCGCGATGTAAAAATCCGGAAAAGGAAAAAATATTAGCATACATTTTAAGAAACGATGCTGACTACAGGGTGCTTGTAAATACTATACGCGGGTTAGAGCGCTGTCCATATGAAATAGGAAAAAAAATAATTTATGAAAAATTATTCCATGGCAACCCAAATGTGCAAGCAGTCGCCTCAACTTATTTCAGAAATAACGGGTCCGCAGAAGACGCCCTTTTATATCTTGCTACCTGCAACAGGAATATTTCTGTTTTTGCAAAAGGGAATTTATATGCCGCCTCTCTGAAGTTTGCACCTGACAGTGCCACTACTGATTCGATAAATAAAATTATTATCGCCCGGTATCATACATCATCAAGTAACTACGAAAAAGCATTTCTCCTTTCTGCCCTGAGTGAATTTATTCCCAATCATGCTTTTATAGCGAACGAATGTTTTAATTCCAAAAATGCCCCTGTGATTAAAAGTTATGGCATGGATGCATTAATTGCCATCCGTGCAAACAAAAATTTTTCAAACTCTCTTAGTAAAGAAGATCAAAATCAGTTTGCAGAATATTTCAGAAAAGCCATTATTTCGGGTGATGTTGCACTGGCGGCGCTGGCGGCAGGAGTGTTACGAGATGAACTATATGATTATAGAAAAAAATTTTCTGAAACCACATTTATTAAAAATGCACAATCATCTTTAAAATTACCAAGAGACATTGAAACGTATAATGAATTACAACAAACGATTGATTTTCTGGAAGGGAAAAAAGTTGTAAAACAAAACCCTGCCGTTTTTAATCATCCCATAAACTGGGACTTTGTAAAAACAATCCCATCAGACCAAACGGTGACACTTATTACGAACAAAGGAAACATTAAAATCCGGCTAATGGTAAATGAGGCACCGGGATCGGTAGCCAATTTTCTGGAGTTGGTGGAAAATAATTTTTACAAACGCTCTCCTATTCACCCGGATTCTTTGGGAAATGAAATCTCCGGCACTATATTTCACAGAGTGGTTCCTAATTTTGTAGTACAGGCAGGGTGTCCTCGAGGAGATGGTTGGGGTGGTTCGGAGCAGACAATCCGTTCCGAGTTTTTTCCAGCGCATTACAGCGAAGGATTTTTAGGAATGGCATCGGCAGGAAAAGATACCGAGGGGAGTCAGTGGTTTATCACTCATTCTCCTACGACCCATCTGGATGGTAATTATACAATTTTTGGCAAAGTGATAGAAGGGATGGAGGTGGTAAATACGCTCGAGATCGGGGATGTAGTAGTGAAGTTTTTCTGGTAAATCTTCCTGGGCTAAACCTTCCAGGTTTTGCCACGCTAAAGCTGAGCCAAACCTGGAAGGTTTCGTAGGAAGTTTTTTTTATTTTAGAAAAAAAGACCTTTTTTTCTTTTTTTATTAAAAAGTTGTATATTTGCAACCAGATAACCAACAAAAAATCATGGAAACACCATCAATAACTAAAACCATCACCATCGGTGAAATCGTTACTAACGATATCCGTACAGCAAAAATTTTTACCCGGTATGGGTTAGATTTCTGCTGTGGGGGAAAACAAACTCTTGAAGAGGCATGCCTCAAAAAAGGGGTAAATATAACAGAGCTGGAGACATCACTACAAGAATGTACGAAACACTCCTCGCCAAAAGATGAGAATTTTAACGAATGGGAATTAGACCGCCTTGCTGATTACATTGTGGAGAAACACCATTCGTATGTACGGTCAGCATTGCCCTTATTGGAAGGGTATGCATCTAAAGTAGCAAGCGTGCATGGAAGTACTCATAAGGAAGTAGTGGAAATTTACAATCATTTCCGGGCGGTAAGCAACGAATTGCAAATGCACATGCACAAAGAAGAGTTTATTCTTTTTCCTTTTATAAAAAAAATGGCAGAGGCAAAACGAAATTATCAGCCCCTACTTCCTCCACCTTTTGGCACTATCCGCAATCCTATCGCGATGATGGAAAATGAGCATGAATTTGCGGGAAACTCAATGGAGGCAATAAATCAATTAAGTAATGGATATACTCCTCCCGAAGATGCCTGCAACACTTTCCGGGTTTTATATGCTGAGTTGAAAAATTTTGAATTGGATTTACATCAGCATATTCATCTTGAAAATAATATTTTATTTCCAAAAGCCATAAAAATGGAGGAAGAAAATATATGAATCACGACCCCATTCAGTTATTAATCTCCGAACACGATGTTATTGTTTCGGTGAAACACAAAATAAATGAATCTGAAAACACCTGGCAAAATTCTCCGGATGATTATAAAAAATTTGTCACCCGGTTAATCCGGTTCTTCAGGGATTATGCCGACAAATTTCACCATTTCAAGGAAGAAGACGTCTTGTTTCCTGAAATGAATAAACATCCTGAATTTCTTCATCAGGATTTGATAAATGAAATAGAAGAACAACACGAAACATTCAGGACTTATCTGAAAGAGATTGAAGAATACCTGGCAAATGAAAAATGGGAAAGTGCCCATAAAAAGTTGTTGCACTATTTTGATGAGCTTCAGGATCATATTGCGGCAGAAAACGATGAAATTTTTATGATGGCAAAGACCTTGTTTACAGAAAACGAGCTTGAACGAATGTATTTCAGGTTTATAGATTTTGATACTGAATATGGTCAAACGCTCAAAAAAGAATTAGAGGGGTTTGGGCGTTAATCGTTGGGTATTGGTTATTGGTTATTGGTTATTCGTAAATCGTAAATCGCAATTCCTCCATGCTTTCCCAGAAATGCAAATATGCTATCCGTGCTATTCTTCATTTAGCAACCCATACCGGTACGAATGAAAAGAAAAACATTAAAGTACTTGCCGGTGAGTTAAAAATACCTACTCCCTATCTCGGCAAAATCCTTCAGGGGCTTGTACCTAAAAACATCATCTCTTCTATTAAAGGTCCAAACGGAGGGTTCTTCATGACCGAAAAGAATCTTAAGACACCGCTAATCACTATTGTGGAAGCCATAGATGGTTTATCTTTTTTTGAAACCTGCGGATTGGGGCTTGAGGAATGTTCGGATACACATCCTTGCCCTATTCATAATGATTTTAAAAAAATCAGAACATTTTACCAAAACCTGCTTGTGAAAAAAACTATCGGGAAATTTTCCGTAGAGATTAAAGATAAGGAGTGGAGTTTGGTGCGGTGAGGGGTTTTAAGGAGGTTGGAAACTACTTCATTTTTTAGTATTTTTGTAAAAATAATCATGCTAGGGATAAGAACCATAACAAAAACGAGAAATAATAATCTTAGAATCAGAATACCCGATGCTCTTATAAACCGTGAGTTAGAGGTTATTATTCTTACAACGCCCAAAAAAAAATCTAATGATGATTATGAATTTTGGAGTGATGAAGAATTGGATAAACTAAGTACAATAGCGTTGAGTACTCCTTTAAAAGAAAACGAAGATTACTCGAAATGGTAAGAGACATTTATCTTGCAAAAATTGATTTTACAGACGGAACTGGGTCCAAAATTCGTCCTATTTTACTTATTCAAAAAAATACGTACGGAGATTATATTTTCATCCCATTATCTACAAATCTTAAAGCAAAAGGAATCTTGATAGTTGATGAAGGAATAGAGAAAGGTTCATTGCTTAAAAAGACAGTAGCAATTATAGAAAAAATAAGCGTTATTTCTTCCGCACTTTTAATACGGAAAATTGCACAAGTAAATGAAGAACTTTATACTAAAATAATACATGCTATTTGTGAATTTATCAGAAAAAATAAATATTGAATTATGCAGATAAATTGAATTTTTTTCAATATATAATTATAAAGCCGAACTAATGTCCAAACCCCTCCCTCGCCCCGCCCTCCCCGAAAAAACTTCCCTCTTCGCCATTGCGTTTCTGGAGGGAGCCATGGTGCTTTCCGTAGAAATACTCGGCGCCAAGATGCTTGCTCCGTTTTTCGGCACCTCTCTGATTGTATGGTCCTCTGTCATTGGAATTACGTTGACCTCTTTGACAGCCGGTTATTATTTTGGCGGATACTTGAGCAAAAAGCAAAATCCTGCGACAATACTTTTCACTGTTCTGCTATTGGCAACCTTTACCATCGTTCTAATGCCAACCCTTGCTTATTCCTATATTGGATCCTTTAGCGAATGGAGTATTTATACCGGAAGTTTTTTCAGTGCATTGCTTTTACTGGGTCCTCCCCTTTTCCTACTGGGCACCACTTCCCCCATTTTAATTCAAGTAATGACACAAAGTGTCACTGAGTCAGGCCGGCTGGCGGGCACCTTGTATGCCATATCCACTGTGGGGGGAATCCTAATGACTTTTCTCCAGGGATTTCTATTAGTGCCACTCTTTGGAATCAGCATCCCTTTGTTATTTTGTGCCTTAATACTTCTGATCACCACGCTGGGAATTCTTTACACTTCCAGACGATTAATTTACTCTCTTCCGGTTTTTTTAATTCTCCTTTTTCAGTTTAATAATCTTTCTAATTGGGATAAGCCGAAACGTTCCACCAAGGTTTCCATCCCTTACAGCAGTGAAGGACTGCTCGGTCAACTGAAAGTGGTTGATTTTGAAGACCCAAACTCAAAAAACCCGCTCCGGCATCTGTTAATCAACGGAATCGGACAGACGCGAATAATTAATAATCCCACGGCTATTTCTTTTTGGAAATACATCCACCTTCTTTCCGTTTATTCTTCCCTTCAAAAAGGAAAAAAGGAAGCATTGTTATTTGGTTTTGGCGCCGGAAGCATGTCGAACGAATTGAACCGGCTGGGAATGCATGTGGACGCAGTGGAAATAGATGAGCGTATGATGGGACTCGCCAAGAAATACTTTTATTTTTCAGATACTGCCACTCGCTTTGTGGTGGACGATGCCCGGCATTTTATCCGCACCGAAAAGAAAAAATACGACCTTATCATTTTTGATATTGCCAATGGAGAAGTTCAACCATCCTACGTATATACTAAAGAATGTTTTACGGAAGTAAAAAATATGCTCAATGAAAATGGTCTGATATTATTTGAATTCCAGGAATTAATGGTTCCGGACCGTGAACTTGTATTTCCTTCTATATGTAAAACCTTAAAATCAACCGGATATGAACCCTATTACCACCTGGATTCTCCCAATGGATTAAATGATGTAATGATACTTGCCTCTCCCCAACCCATTGATTTTGCAAATCTGAAAAAAGAGAACATGACCGGTTGCTGTGCCATGCAACCCTGGGTTCCTGCACTCATTGAACATCCTTTCAACCCATGGAAAAATGAATTGGATAACGCACGGGTGTTTACTGACAATCAACCTATGCTGGACCATCTACATGCCGCTTCACTCAAATCATGGAGAGAGAGCATGCTGGCTTACGTCGTAAGAAGAGAAATGATTGAAGGGTACAAGTTGTTCAAATAACAAAGTCATGAAATTATACATTAAAAATTGATGGAGTAACTAAACAGATTTAGTTACTGTTATGTTCATTAAATTTATAGCCACATGAACACACAAAAAACATCCAAGGGATTAGTAGGAGCAGGAATCCTCTCCGCCCTTGCCGCATCACTTTGCTGTATCACACCCCTATTAGCATTGATAGCAGGAACTAGCGGATTTGCATCAGCATTTTCCTGGCTTGAACCGGCAAGACCTTATTTAATGGGAGTAACCGTTCTGGTTTTGGGTTTTGCTTGGTATCAGAAACTAAAACCGAAAAAAGCGAAAATTAATTGTGCCTGCGAAGTGGATGAAAAACCATCCTTCTTACAGACAAAATCATTTCTCGGAATCGTTACCGTATTTGCGGTTCTTATGCTTGCCTTTCCCAATTACTCTCACGTCTTTTATCCCAAAACAGAAAGCAAAGTCCCGACAACTGTCTGGATTGAATCAGGCAATGTTGCTGAGACAAATTTTGAAATTGAAGGAATGACCTGCCAGGGCTGTGAGGAACACATCAAAAATGCAGTGGCACAATTACCAGGATTTATTTCAGCAGAAGCCAATCATGAAAAGGGAAAAGCAACGGTAAAATTTGATAAATCAAAAACAACAACAGAGCAAATTGTAACTGCAATCAATGAAACGGGATATAAAGTAATAAAACAGGAAGGGGTAAATTTATAATCATAACCCCTTAAAACCAATCATTAATAAGAATTAAACCATGAACAAAATAATTATTTTACAATCCGTCATTACTTGTCCGAATTGTGGACATAATAAAGAAGAAACAATGCCAACAGATGCATGTCAGTTTTTTTATCACTGTGAAAACTGCAAAACACTTTTGAAACCCAGGGAAGGCGACTGCTGTGTATTTTGTTCTTATGGTTCAATCCCATGTCCTCCCATTCAAGGAGGCGGAAGGAAAAAACAATGTTGCTGATGTATAAAATATTGACACAAAATCATTTATGTAGTAAACATTTCATATTTTTGTGTTATTAAAAACAACGTACTGCTCTGGCGGGTATTATTTCTCTTAAATAATACGTCACGCAAAGGCGCAAAGTACGCAAAGTATTAAGTACGCAGAGAAAAAAATCATTTATGATTTTTTCTTTGCGTTCTCTGCGACTTTGCGTGAGAACTTTTTTTACTCTGAGTAGTTACAAAACAGCAAAGCACAGTTTGCTGAAAATAATCATCCTTTCGCTGTGCAGAAAGGAACAACTAAAATCAAAATCAGTATGAGAAAATTAATGTTAATCATTGCAATTGCAGGATTTGCTTTTGCAGTCAATGCTCAAACCACCACCGACACATCGGGACAGGCAAAAAAGGAGAGCAATCAAGAAAAATCAAAAACAGAACAGATGGCAATGAAAGACCATGCTTGCAGTCCTGCATGTAAAGATGGAAATCATGTTTGCATCCATGGGGAGAAAGGACACACCTGCTCAGCAGAATGTACAAAAATGTCAATGAAAGACCATGTTTGTGCTACAGCGTGCAAAGATGGAAAGCATGTTTATGCTTGCGGAGAAAAAGGGCATGTTTGCGGAACAGATTGTAAAAAATCCGAACATCCTAAAAAAGCAGAACACCCGGAGCATCCCCATAATTAAAATTTTTGTGCCTACTCGGGAGAGTAAAAAAATACTATACCACAGAGACACAAAGGGCACAAAGAAACACGGAGATGATAATTCAAAATGTTTTATTACTAATTTCTCTATGCAACTTAGTGTTCTCTGTGCCTCTGTGGTGAGTAGTAACAAATTTTTAAAGATGAAGAAAAAGCTATATGCTATAACCGCACTACTTTTACTAGTGGGCGCTACAACTACGTGTTTTTCATTGGAAAAACATCTCCGCGATGAGTTTGTCTATATAGAAATAACAGCATGTGTACGTAACGATACAAATAAACAAAATACTGAAGGGGTGTCGGATAACGATAACAAGGTAACTGCAGAAATAGCCGCCGGCATTGAAAAATATATTGAAAAGGAAACCGAAAATGGAAAAGGTTATTTCAAGTTTATTTCAGATGGCAAAGAATTTAAATTTAGATTGGTGCGGGTTCATAAAGAGTATTTAGCGAAATTAGATGAAGGTAAATACTTTGCCTGTGTTGACCTTGTTGATACGGTGGGTGATGTATATGATGTTGATTTTTTTCTTGCCGGTGACACCAATGACATGAGTGTCACTGAAACCTCTTTGCACAAATTGAATGGCATTCCATTTTATTTATGGGAGCAAAACGCAAGCGGTACATGGGAAAGAACGCGGATAGAGGGAGCACCGCCTGAACTACTCGGAATAATCCACCAAAAAGATGAATTTGATTTTTTATATAGCGTAAAATTGCCGGCTATCAGTGGCACTGCCAGAATATGGCTACCATTTCCTCAAACGGACAAATTCCAGGAAGTTCAGATAAAAAATATCAGCTCGTCAAAGAATTACCAAATACTTGGCGAAACCCAATACAATAACAAGATGTTATTCTTTGAACTTGGTCCCGAAGACAGCGGAAAAACAATTGATATTCTGTATCATGTTCAGCGTACTGAAAAATCATCCTATTCAGACCCGGATACGGATTTGGCTCAGTATTTAAAATCAGATCTTTTTACTCCGGTTAACGAATCATTCAAAAAAGAAGCAGAAAAACTAATCAATGGAAAAAAGAATGTGATCATGCAGGCAAGAGCAATGTATGATTATGTGATTGATAGAATGAAATACATGAAATACGGCGCTGGCTGGGGTAAAGCGGATGCTGTTTATGCTTGCAGTGCCGGTAGTGGTAATTGCAGTGATTACCACGCTTATTTTATTTCTTTAGCAAGATCTGCAGGAATCCCTGCCCGTTTTGCCATAGGAGCGGCAATTCCTTCTGATAGGAATGAGGGTGGAATAGACGGTTATCATTGCTGGGCAGAGTTTTTTGCGGAAGGGAAATGGTGGCCCATAGATATTTCTGAAGCGGATAAATACACAGCGCTTTCAACTTACTATTTTGGTCATAATCCGGCAAATCGTTTTGAATTCAGCCGCGGTCGCGACCTTGTAAGTGAAAAAGGAATGGGTCCCCAAGCAGGACCTATTAATTTTTTGGCATATCCTGTATTGGAAATAAACGGAGAGATGGTAAATGCTGGCGTTGAATTTTCGTTTAGGCGATATTGAGTTTGCAAAATTTGTATTTCCTTCTTTTTTCTATCGTTAATTACCTAAAAATTCTATATTGTATTTTACTATTCTGTGCAGAAAAAAAGTTTAATTGCAACAAATTTCTCTGCTTTTTTTTATTGGTGTAAATCGTAGCTATACATCTCTATTGGACTGACCTTTAACATTTGTTTTTATACATATCTATAAATTTATTGTAACCCCTTTTTTTGCCGAAACACAACGCTCTTTTTGTGTTTTATTGACTTTTATCATATTATTCATTGATTTTTATCATTTTTGACATATATTTGCGGTTTGTTTAAAAATTCAATGAAAAACTCCCGCCTGAATGCTACCCTGTTTTTTGTTGCCGGGATAGCATTTCTAATACTCGTTTTCTACGCTCATTTTCAAAACCCCCAATGGTATCTACCTGCCGCAACTTCTGTCCATGGATTAGTAACTGATCACCTGTTTGACATTACTATGTGGATAACCTTGCCGGTTTTTGTAATTACCCAAGGGTTATTGTTTCTTTTCGTCTTTCTGTATCCTCACAGAGACGATAAAAAAGCCGACTACTATCCCAACAATCACAAATTAGAACTTATATGGACCATTGTCCCCGCCATAGTGCTTACCTGGCTTATCGTTCAGGGACTTCAAACCTGGGCAAATATAAAAAGTCCGGCTCCGGCTGATGCTGAAGTAATTGAAGTTACCGCCGAACAATTTGCATGGAACTTCCGCTGGTCGGGAAAAGATGGGAAATTCGGTAGAAACAAACCCGAATTGATGAAAGCATCAACCAATCCTATCGGGATCGACTTTGACGACTCTTTATCTCATGATGATATTACATCCAAAGAAATTTTTATACCTGTAGGAAAAACGGTCTTGTTCAACATTCAGGCAAAGGATGTAATACATAGTTTTTATCTTCCTCATTTCAGGGTAAAAATGGACGCGGTTCCGGGAATGCGTACTAATTTTTGGATGAATCCTACCATGACCTCTGCAGATAAAAAAGAAGACGTGAAACGAACCACCAAGGGATTGAAAGAAGTTGATGAACGACTGTATGGACAGGTTTCAGATGAAACTTATAAAGACGCAAATGGAAATGTGATTGTTGAAAAAGGTGGTATCATCAAAAGAGCGGAGCGTGACCAAAATGGAAATTTAGTCAAATCTACTGACGTGGTTTTGCGGTTAAGCAAAGCCGGAATTAAAAAAATTATGGCGTATCATGATTTTAATTATGTGCTTGCCTGTGCGGAATTATGCGGATTAGGACATTATAAAATGAGAGCGGCAATTACCGTAGTGACACAACAGGAATATGATAAATGGATGAGCGAGCAAACCCCGGATTTTGAATATCAATAATATGGAAACATCAACACAAACCCAATCAACTGCTGTGCATTCACACACTAATGATGTTCATATACATGAACACGAACATCACCACCATCAGAGTTTTATTTCAAAATACATTTTTAGTTTAGATCATAAAACCATTGGTAAACAGTATTTGATTACGGCTATTTTCATGGCGATTGTCGGAATGTCACTATCCCTTTTGATGCGTGCACAACTTGGGTGGCCAGGCGAACAATTCTCTTTTATCGGTAAACTACTTGGTAAATTTGCAGAGGGAGGAATCATCAAACCGGAATATTATTATGCATTAGTTACTCTGCATGGAACTATCATGGTTTTTTTTGTTTTGACAGGCGGATTAAGCGGCACTTTTTTTAATCTTCTGATTCCATTGCAGATTGGCACACGTGACATGGCATCTCCTCTCTTAAATGCACTTTCTTACTGGTTTTTCTTCGCGTCTTCCTGTGTAATGCTTTCCTCCTTTTTCGTTATGGCAGGTCCTGCCTCAGGCGGTTGGACCATTTACCCTCCTCTTAGCGCATTGCCGGAAGCAACCCCGGGTTCAGGCACCGGAATGACACTCTGGTTGGTAAGCATGAGTTTATTTATTGCTTCGGGTTTGATGGGAGGCATCAATTATATAAGCACGGTAATTAACATGAGAACCAAAGGAATGTCACTTTGGAAAATGCCACTGACGGTGTGGTCATTTTTTATTACGGCAATCCTTGGTGTTTTATCTTTTCCTGTCCTCTTCTCCGGTGCTATCATGCTTGTGTTTGACAGAAGCTTTGGCACCAGTTTTTTCCTGCCGGATGGTTTGGTAGTAGCGGACAAACTACTGAACCATTCCGGTGGGAGCCCTATTTTATGGCAACATTTATTCTGGTTTCTGGGACATCCGGAAGTTTACATAGTACTCCTTCCCGCCATGGGAATGGTTTCAGAAATCCTTTCAGTAAATGCGCGTAAACCCATTTTTGGTTACAAAGCCATGGTATATGCCATTATGGCTATAGGGTTTTTATCGTTTATCGTCTGGGCACATCACATGTTTCAGAGTGGAATGAATCCTTTCCTGGGTTCTGTTTTTGTTTTTACAACTTTATTAATTGCCATTCCTTCTGCTGTAAAAACTTTTAATTGGCTCACTACATTGTATAGATCCAATATTATTTTTACGCCCGCCATGTTGTATGCGCTGGGGTTTGTGTCACTCTTTATCACTGGAGGTATCACCGGAATATTTCTGGGAAATGCAGCTGTGGATATTCAACTGCACGATACCTATTTTGTAGTGGCACACTTTCACCTTGTCATGGGAGCGGCTTCTTTCTTTGGATTATTTGCCGGTGTATATCACTGGTTTCCCAAAATGTTTAGCAAGATGATGAATAATACATTAGGAAAGTGGCACTTCTGGTTAACCATTATTTCACTTTACTGTGTTTTCTTTCCAATGCATTATATGGGAATGGCTGGTGTACCGAGAAGATATTATGCTTTTACTGAGTATGAGTGGACCAGTATGTTTACGGATTTAAACCGGTTTATAAGCATCTGGGCTTTGATAGGCGGTGCCGCGCAAGTATTGTTGATTTTCAATTTCTTCTGGAGTATGTTTAAAGGAAAACCTGCAACAGCAAATCCATGGAAAGCAAATACGTTGGAATGGACCACACCCATAAAACCCGTTCACGGAAATTGGCCCGGAGAAATTCCTGAAGTTCACCGCTGGCCCTACGATTACAGCAAGCCGGGGCATGAGGAGGATTATATTCCGCAACATATTCCGTATTCCGAAACGGGGTCTTCGAACAGGAAAGGGGATTATTGATTTACGATTTTAGATTGACAATTTACGATTAATGAACTACAATGAATTTATCTCTTTTCAACAATAACGGTTTTACCTTAGCACAAACCTCCCAGCGCAAATCCGCCATCCGTTTTTCTATCTGGATTTTCATGGCTACCGTCACCATGCTGTTCGCGGCTTTTACGAGCGCACTGATTGTACGGCAAGGACAAGGAAACTGGGATTTGTTTCGTTTCCCGGCAATATTCAATTTCTCAACGATTTTTATTGTTTTTTCAAGTGTCACTATGCAATGGGCGTATCTTTCTTTCCAAAAGCAAAAAACAAAAGAAGTATGGATGGCGGCGGGAATTACATTATTCGCAGGGTTGGTGTTTGCATTTTCTCAGATTTCAGGATGGAACACGCTTTACGATTCTGGAATAAAATTATCGGGCAATGCTTCCCATTCCTTTCTGTTTTTGATTTCAGGGGCACATCTTTTACATCTTATTGGAGGAGTGGTGTTATTGATTTTTTTTATCGTGCGCTTTAGTGTCACTCCATCTTTTTCAGATAAAATTACTATTTACTCCTGCACGGTAATCTGGCACTTCCTGACTGCATTGTGGGTGTATTTATTTTTGTTTTTGAAATATTATTGTGCAGCGTGATTCATAAAATTCCAAAAAAATTATTAACATATTACAAAAAATTGTTAATGTCAAAGGCGGTTTTTCCTTAATCATTATTCATTTTTTGTTATATGTTATATGTTTTTTTTCTAAGACCTTTCTTCTCCCAATAAACCATGGACACAACCCTTTCAACATCACACGCGCCCGCAAAGACCTCCGTTTGGTCCGGTGGTGTTCGCCCTTTTAACATCAGCTACGGAAAGATGATGATGTGGTTCTTCATCTTATCGGACTTCTTCACCTTTATGGGATTTTTATTTGCCTATACGGCATTGAAGTCATCCCACCCCGATTGGCCCAACCCGGATTATGTATTCAAAGGATTTCCGTTAATGGGTCATCATTTCAATGCGCCGCTCTTGTTTGTAGGAACCATGACATTCATTCTCATTGTAAGCAGTTTTACCATGGTCATTGCGGTTGACGCAGGACACAGGCGCGACTATAAGAAAACGGTAAAATACATGATCCTAACTATTCTCGGTGGCGCTGTTTTTTTAAGTTGCCAGGCGTGGGAATGGTCTCACCTGATACATGGCGTGAAACTCAGTGACACAACCGTTAAAATGATTAAAGATACTAATGGGAACATGCTACGCAAGGAAGTTCCTTATGCAATGGTTAAATTAACGGATGGAATAATCACGGTCACACCGCATACGGCAATTTTAGTTAAGCCCTTAGGCGAAAAAATCACAGAAGAAGCCGGTAAAGCGTTTACCGTTTCCACCAATGCCACTGACATTACATTAACGCCCATCGGTAATAATAAACCATCAGCATGGATGGAATTTTTTAATGAGGGCATGACGTTTGGTTCAACGCTCACGCATAATCCTTTCGGGCAACCGCTTTTTTCTTCCTTGTTTTTTTTAGTAACAGGATTTCATGGCTTTCACGTTTTCAGTGGGTTGGTGATTCTGGTAATCATTGCTTTCAATGTTTATAACAAACGTTACGAATCGCGCGGGCATTATGAAATGGTGGAGAAAGCCGGATTGTACTGGCACTTTGTGGACTTGGTATGGGTTTTTGTATTTACGTTTTTTTATTTGTTGAAGTGAATTTAGTTATTATACTGCAATCGGTATAAATTTCGTGTATTTGGGATGATTGTTATATTGTTAAATGGTTATATGGTTACCAAAGTTCACACTAACCATATAATTATATAACCATTTAACAATATAGCAAAATTATATAAATTAATCATGGAAACACAAACTCTCGCGCATAAACCCATCCCCGTTTATGTAAAATCAATTTTCTCCGCGCTGATTCCGGTACTAACGTTAGTGCTGATCACTGTAACCCTTTCTGCAAAAAATGTTCCCGGAGGAACCATTGCGGCTTTGTGGATTTACTTGTTAATTCCTGCTTATTACGTCGTTTCCCGTTTGCTTTCAGGAAAACAGTTACTGACATTCTCACATTCGAACGAAAGTCATTCTCACGAATATGTGCCCGGCGATGAAGACAGGTACATCGTTCAAAGCATAAATCATCATCTTGAGCATCACGAAAGCCCAGTTAAAAAATTCGTAAAAGTTTTCTGGATACTGTTGGTAGTGACACTTATTGAAGTTGGAATTGCGTATTCTTCGTTATCTAAAATGACCATGGCGGTTTTGTTTATGTTTTTCACAATAGTGAAAGCCATTTACATTGCCGGCACTTTCATGCACCTGAAAGATGAAACCAAACAATTTATCTGGACCCTTGTTCTTCCAGTTTTTTTTCTTATCTGGTTTATTTTTATTTTGCTGACGGAGAGTGGGTATCTGCTGGGGCACAGGTTGTTTTAGAATGATTGATAAGTTATCATTTATTTCTTCATACTTCTATGAGATAATTACGAATTACGAATTGATGAATGCTGTGTTATTACATATTATTCGTAATTAATTGTATCAACTTATTCTCTTTTTCAGCATTTTCTCAAAAAACTGGTGCAAAGGAAAAATCACTGCCGCTAACGATGCATTTGCCAACAACTTCCACAGTGGTTCTCCTTTGGTAATCTGCTCTATATATGGGTCTAAGAGTACCAGCACAAATTCAAATAAAATCAAAAAGGGTATAAATACCACCAATTCCGTTGTCCAGTGAGGAAGTTTAAACCGTACCACAAAAAATACAATTACAAACAATGCAAATATTCCTAAAAGTATTGCCGAATATTGAAGGTTATTGCGCCTGTTGAGTTTCACTGCCAACTTCCTGCTCTTTTCTTTTTCTTCCTGTTGATGTTTCAATTCTGCCATCTCGTACTCGTGTTTTTGTTCTAATCTACCGATTTCTTTGGATTTTTCTTCGTTGAAAATAGAATCTCTTGCCATACAATATTTTTTGTAATGCGTAAGAGCTTTTTTATATATTTCCGATAGCGTTCCGAACCCGTTCAGAGCAGGGTTATTCTCTTTTAGTAAAGCCAGTGTATCATAAAGATGGCTGAGTGAAAACTCAAATGTTTGCGTCTCATTGATAATTCCAATTGAATCAGAAATAACAAGAGCATTTATAAGGTATTTTTCTGCTTCCGGAAATTTTCCAATTTTCATATAAAAAGTACCAATGTCACCGAGCACAATGGACATTCCATTCTTATTGCCCTGTTCTTCCGCAACTTTTAATGCTTTAAAATAATATTCCAACGCTTTATTAAATAATGAATCTTTTTTGATATTGTTTTTTTGTTTTTCTCCCAGTTCCAAAAAGACAATTCCAATATTGCCAATATGCCTTGCTACTCCTGCTTTGTTTTTAAGTTCTTCATCAATTTTTAACGCATCAAAATAATATTTCAATGCTTTGGAATAATCTCGTAGCTTCCAATAAACAATTCCGATATTGCCTAATTGGATAGCTATCCGCTTTTTATCTCCCAACTCTTCTCCTAATTTCATTGCTCTATAATAATATTGGAGCGCTTGTAACCTCGATTGTTTTTTTTCTGAAGGACTGGCTTGTGGGTCATCAGACTGAGCATTGTAAACATTTCCAATATTGCCTGTCTGTCCTGCTACCATATCCTTGTCACCGGTTTCTTCACTGACTTTTAATGCTTTAAAATAACAAGTGAGCGCTTTCGGATAGTCCCCCTGAAAATTAAAAACATTTCCTATACCGCCGAGAGTTCGTGCAATTCCATTTTTCGCTTTTTGTTTTTCAATATAATTCTTAGCTCCCTTCATAATACTTACATTAATCTTCAAAGCTTTTCTATAATTATACAATGCGTTATTATAATCGGCTTTAAGCCGGTAATATGTACCAAGATTTCCATACAAATTCGACATTCCGTCGTTCCATCCAATTTTTTTGGAAATAGCAAGAGCTTTTTTTCCAAGAATGATTGAGGTATCAGGATTGGAATACTTTAATTCCCAAGCAAGTGTGTTCAGATGAATGATTTTGTTTGTATCCTCTTTATCCTTCCGGAGAAGAAAGAGCAGTGAGTCGTTTTTGGTGATTTGCGAAAAAGTTGAATGAACAGTTGCATTGAAAAGCAAACTTATGAATAGATAAAGAGTAAAAAAGATAATTGGTTCTTTTTTCACAGTTGTACTGGCATAGTATTGTATAAAAGTTGAAAAATATGTTCAGCTTTATGAAAATTTTAAGATTAATTTTTATGAAAAACCAAATATACCTTTTAATAAATCATCTCTTTTGCAAATGTATACCTTTTCTTTAAACATTTCCATTTCCACAAATTATTCTATCTTTGTCTCACCATGAACCCATCTTTTCTCTTCTGGGCTATCCCTGCCGGCTTTGTCATCTCCGGAATTATTCTAGGAATGATTTTTCAAAAAATTATTCTCCGGAAATTAAAAAAATCAACCCGTGTAATTAACTGGCACGGCGATGTCGTAATAAATGCCTTACAGCATTGGATAGTATTCTGGTTTATCCTTGCAGGAATTTACGGCGCCATTCATTCTCTCTCGTTTTCTGCCGACCATCTAAAAATATTCAACAAAATATTGCTGATACTCACCATCATTTCGGCCACTACGGTGATTGCCAGAATAGCCGGAGGATTTGTAAGAACTTATCAGGAAAGCATTAAGGATGTGATTCCATCAACCACTCTTTTCACAAACCTGACTAAACTGATTGTTTTTCTGATTGGTTCCCTTGTAATGCTTCGTTCTTTGGGAATTTCCATAGCTCCTATTCTCGCTACGTTAGGAGTGGGTGGTTTAGCAGTGGCGCTGGCACTGCAGGATGTTCTTTCCAACCTTTTTTCAGGCATTCATATCATTCTTTCCAAAAAAATAAAACCCGGAAATTATGTCCGTCTCGATTCAGGCGAAGAAGGGTATATTGTGGACATTACCTGGCGTGACACTACTTTGCGGGAACTTTCCGATAACCAGATTATCGTGCCGAATTTACGTCTTGCCCGTGCCACTATAAAAAATTATAACCTGCCTGATTTGGATTTATCGGTGCCGGTGGAAGTCGGGGTTTGCTTCGACAGTGACCTTGAAAAAGTGGAGAGAGTGACACAATCGGTGGCTCAGGAAGTGATGAAAGAAGTTCCCGGAGGAGTGCCGGAATTTGAACCTGCTGTGCGCTTCCATTCCTTTGGCGATTCCAGCATTCAATTAAAAGTCGCACTCAGAGCAAAAAATTTCTCTGACCAATACCTTCTTAAGCATGAATTCATCAAACGTCTTCAAAAAAGATATCAACAAGAAGGAATTGTGATTCCGTTTCCTGTGAGAACGGTAAAGATGGATTCTGCAAAGCTGAATTTTTAAGCTATCTTGAATATCTTATTTATATAAAATGCAAGCCGGTAAAATTAAATTTTTTCTTCTGCTACTTGCGTATTTTTCTTTTTTATTTTCCATCTATTGCCAACAAAATGATTCCCTTCTAAGTATTGTAAATAACCCGGTATATTCATGTAACGGATGCCCGGCAGATACCCAACGGGTGAATCTCCTCATCACTGTTTCAGAAAATTATTGGAGAAACGGTAACTATGAAAAAGGATTCATTTATGCTCGTCAGGCGGAAATATTAGCTGAGAATATTCGGTTTCCTTCGGAAAATAAAAGAGGATGGGAGAAGGGAATGGGTGCAGCTTTTTTTAACATGGGTATCACCTGTTATTATAAGGGTATAAATCCCACGGCTAAAAAATTTTATACCAAAGCATTAAATTATCAGACGCCTCATACTGATTTTAAAGGAATGGCGCGTACCTTAGGTTGTCTGGGCAACCTCGAGCAGGCAACAGGTAATCTGGATCTTGCTATGGAAAATTATTACAAATCGTTGAAAATTTCCGAAGAAATTAAATACCTTAAAGGCATGGGTTCTTCCCATAATAATTTAGGTAACTTTTTTAATTTCAGGAAGGAATATGATAAAGCGCTCCTGCATTTTAACACCGCGTTGAATATTTATCAGGATTCTACCAATCAACCTGAGCGAAACAAACGCAACATTGCCACTATTTACAACAATATAGCTTTGATTTATTATGATAAGAAGGAATATTCAAAATCATTGGAGTTGCAATTGAAATCATTAAAACTGAAAGAAGAATCGGGTGACATTTCCGGAATTTATTATGCGCATAACAATATCGGAAATCTTTATGATCAGATGGGAGATTCAGCATTTCGTGCAGGAAATAATAAAGTTTCTTTGGAATATTACAAACAGGCATTACAAACCTATCATTCCATACTTCCTACTATTTACAATTCCGGGGATCAAGACCGTTTAGCATCTGTTTATATAAATATCGGCATTGCAAATTTACGTTCCCTGAACCCGGATTCGTCCCGGTTTTATTTGAAAAAAGCCCTCCGGTTGGTTGAAAAAACCCACAATAAGGACTTATTGAAAATTTGTCACAGGGGATTGTATGAAACAGAAAATTACTTAGGAAATTATCAGCAATCCTTACAACATTACAGGCAATTTATTTCCTACCGCGATAGTTTGTACAATGAAGAAACCACAAAAGCAACCCTTACCCGTGAAATGAATTTTCAATTCGAAAAAAAACAGTCGGAAGAAAAACTCGAGCAGGAAAAAAAAGATGCGTTGGCAAAAATGGCGATGGAACGTCAAAAAATGATTAATTACAGCGCCTTTGCTGGTCTCACTGTCATTCTGATTATTTCCGTCATTATTTTTAGAACACTCACTATTACACGAAAACAGAAAAAAATTATTGAATCGGAAAAAAAATTATCCGATAAACTTCTTCTGAATATACTCCCTGCTCAAACGGCTGAAGAGTTGAAAAAAAACAATTGTGTGGAGCCAAAACATTTTGAATCGGTGACCGTTTTGTTCACCGACTTTAAAGGGTTTACGCAAATAGCCGAAACGTTAAGCGCCGGCGAATTAGTGAAAGAACTTGATTTTATTTTTAAGGAATTTGACAGAATTATTTCTTTTTATGGAAAACAAGATAGGGCATCTCTAAAAACACCATTAGTGTCCCTCTCTCGGAGAGGGCAGGGAGAGGAAAAAAATCAGTTTTTAGAGATGCCCGTTTCCAATTCAACGAGAGGTAACGCAGTAAATGGTTCCATCGAAAAAATTAAAACCATTGGCGACAGTTACATGTGTGCCGGGGGATTACCATTGGTTAACGAAACCCATCCCTATGATGTAGTTCGTGCCGCTATTGAAATAAATGAATTTATGAAGTGTTTTACTTCCGGTAATTTCATAGCCATTAACGGAGAGAAAAAACAACCGCTGGCGCCCTGGCAATTACGAATTGGAATTCATACAGGACCCGTTACCGCGGGAGTGGTTGGAGATGCTAAATTTGTTTATGATATTTGGGGGGATACTGTAAATATGGCAAGCAGAATGGAGAGCAGTGGCGCACCCGGCAAGATAAATATTTCTCATGCTACTTATCTGTTAATAAAAGGTAAATTTAATTGCGTTTCTCGAGGAGAGATTCAAGCCAAAAACAAAGGAATGGTAAAAATGTATTTTGTGGAAGGTGAGATTGGTTAGGATACGTAAAGAAAAAAAATTTCAACACAAAGACACGAAGAAGCATTAAGTAAACTCTTTGTATAACTTTATTTCTTAGTGTCTTTGTGTTGAAAAAACTGCATTATGCAAGATGAGTATTAGTATTTAGAGGCGCCAAACCGTTTTAACAAATGCACTTTCTTTTCATTTCTCCATCCCGCCTGCGATTCATATTTTACATAATAAATTTTCAAGTCGGCTTGTGATTCATATTCCACAAAATAAATTTTAATATCCGCCTGGCTTTCGTATTTTACCGGAAACCATAGCCCATCTTTGTTTGCCTGAGAAGAATATGATACACAATATACTTTCAAATCGGCTTGCGATTCATAGTTGACGGCAATTATCTTTAAGTCCGCCTGGGATGAATATTTTACTTCATACACCTTTTGGGGGAAGGTGGGATGAGAACTGAAAATTAGCGCCGTTATAAATAGATATTTTTTCACTACTGTACGGTTGTTGTAAAGACAAATTTAGTAAAATAGATGGAATAATTGTTACTGTTCCTGATTTCGACATTGGGACACAAAACAGATTAAATAATTTCACCTGCTTTAGCGTTTCAACGCCCTGAAATTTTTTCATATTGTACCATAAAATAAGCAATCAGCCCAACTTGCCCTTTCAGGGCTAAGCAAAATCTCTCCAGTGCTCAGGGGGAGGTTACTTTTGTAAAATCACTTTCTGGTACTTTTTTCTACTTCAATTCACTCCCACAATGTTGGCAAAATTTCGGATTCATGCTCTTACCAAAATACTTATTGCAATTTGGACATCTCCAATTCCAAACAGTGAATCCAATAATACAAACTATCAATCCCAAGGAAGAATAAACAACCAAACTTTGATATTCTCCCAAAACACTACTGTCAGGGTTCTTACTGATAAATGCCATTAAAACAATTATTGGGATGGCGAATACTGCGACAATATATTGTCGAGTTCTTCTTTTCTTAAATTCAGTTTTAATTAAATTAGTTACCATAAAAATATAAAATTATAAATAATCATCCTCCAATCACCTCTTCATCACTAATATCCAACCCGAATATTCCTTCCGCGTACTCGCCATTTTTCCTACGTAAAAATAGGTTCCCGTAGATACTATTTCTCCCGCTATGTTTTTTCCGTTCCAGTTGTTCATGTAAAAACTATTTTCATAAATCAATACGCCCCATCGGTTGAAAATCTTTATTGTGCCACCGGGCTCTAATCCCTTGATTACAAACTCTTCATTCACCCCATCTCCATCAGGACTGAACGTGTTTGGAATATCCAAAATAGTAATCACTTCCACATGTACGGTGTCTTTATTCATACAACCGTTTTCATCTGTTCCTGTTAAAAAATAATTGCTATTTTCCACCGGTGACACTAATTGTAAAACATTTTCCGGGTCATTTAATGTTCCCGAAGATGCACGCCAAATATAAGTAGTAGCGCCACTCGCTTTCAGTGTTGCGGTTTCCCCTTTATTTATAGTTGTATCCGCCCCTGCTGAAACCACCGGCAACTCATAAATTTTTACTTTAATGCTATCCCATGTATAACAGCCCAGCGCGCTGAGTCCTTTCACATAAATTATCGTGTCACTGTTAATTTTAAAAATCGGATTCTGAGACAATGAATCATCCACAATATTTCCGGGAGTCCATAAATATCCCAACACACCGTCTGCGGAAATCTGCAACTCGTTACCCTTGCACCCGGCAGTGTCACTGCTTGCCATCACCCGAGAGGTATCCACAATAACAGAAAGGGTGTCTGTTGATTCAGGACATTGGTCATCAAATACATGAAGTACAATTTTCATCGAGGAATCCGCAGTCATCTCGAAGTTTTCTCCAAAAAACAAAGTGTCGGCAGGTTTCTTGACATCTTCCCACCAGCAATTAACCCCTGAAAATGCTTTCAGTGCCACTGTGTCACCAGAACACGCTGATTTATCTGCGCCTGCATCGGCACCCATTACTTTTTGAATTACTTTTAATTGCATGGTGTCGGAATTAGCACACCCGCTGAACCATTCGAGTACATTTAATACATATTCGGCATCATCCGACACAGTGGAAAAGGGCTGAATCAAATTTGGATTTGAAAGTCCGATTGCCGGCTCCCACCAGTAATTCAATTCTAGCACTGTATCGCCCACTCCCAGAAGTTTTATGGGTTGGTTCATGCAGGTAATTAAATCAGGACCCGCGTCAACAAACGGGGTAATCACAGTCACAAATACCGAATCATTCACAGTACATCCTGCGGGACTTGTGCCGGTGACATGAAACTGGGTGGAAGAGTCCGGTGACACAAAGGGGTTGTAAACAAATACATTATCTATAAAATTTTCGGGAGTCCAGTAATAGGAATACCCGTTTATATTTGTGGCATTCAATTGGACCATACCTCTCACACAAACAGAAACATCAAAACCTGCTGAAAAAAACTTAGTGCTATCAATAAACACCCTCACGGTGTCAGTATCTTCAAGACAGGAACCGGTCGTAACCTTTACTATGTAATTCACAGAAGAATCCGGAAAAACGGTGGCAGGATTTATACCGGTGTTCAATATATTATAATCCGGTGACCATTGAAAATTTTTTCCTCCGCTGGCAATAAGTGTCACTGTATCACCCGGACAAATAATTTTATCAGGTCCTGCATTGGCAATTAGTTGCAATGGTGTAGAATTTACCCAAACGGTATCTGTGGCACTGCAAATACTGTCTCTGATTACGGTTAAAACATACTTTGTGGAGTCAAGAGCTTTTGAATACGTAAAAGCGGAATCGGAATTTGTCAGATCAAGGGAGGGATTCCACGAATATTTATTTCCGGGTTCCCACAGTGCGCCAATAGTGACACTATCTCCCTTGCAAATATCTTTGTCCATGCCTGCATCTGCCTGAGGATAATTCCCCACCTCGATGCTGAAATAACTTGTATCCGGTTCGCAGACACCGCTGAAGGATGCAAGTCCATACGTAATGTTTCCCAATGGAAAGGCAAATACCTGCGCAGTGTCATCAGATGATAAACCAGAAATAGGAAACCAATTGTATGATAATCCTCCGGAGGCAGTAAGTGTCACTGTGTCACCCTTACAGATTAAACTGTCGGTGGCACTTATTTTCGCAAGAGGTGGCTGAGAAACATTTATCCGGAAAGAATCACTAAACGTACATCCCTTTGAAGATTCCGTTAATTTTAATTTATACTGAATGGAATCGGAAGGAAAAAAATAAGGATTGGCGGAGTCGGCTGAAGATATATTCACCGCGGGAGACCATAAATAAGTGACACCGGATAATTTTTCTACACCGGAAAGCTGAAAGGTATCTCCTTTACAAAGCGCTATATCATCTCCGGTTTCAACCTGGGATAACAATACGGTTACGTTTACGGTATCATAAGAGTAAGTGCATTGAGGACCCTGTGCCACAAAAAGAATGTAGGATGTAGATTTTTCCGGTTTTGTGTATGGGTCAGATACAGTATTTAAGGAAAGATTTTCAACCGGAGACCATTTGTAAGAATAACCGGGAACATCCGGAACACCTATTTTTACACTATCACCAAAGCAAATAGTAGTATCGGGTCCTGCCTGTGCCACAGATGGACTGTATATGGTAATTTCTGTTTTTGCAGAATCAGTGCCACAATTATTGGTTTTAATTACTTTCACATAAGGTGCGCTTGGGTCATTCCAAAGTACAGAAATTTCATTGGTTCCCTGCCCTGACTGAATATCACCTCCTGCTACTTCCCATTGCAATTGAGCGAGAGTCGGTTCAATGGAATAGGTAAATGTCTGTCCCAAACAGGCGAGAGGTTCACCGGTAATATTGGGGTTTTTAAATGCGGTAATAGAAATGGAATATACAATGTGTTTTGTTTTAGGAGGACAGTTATTATCAACTGCTTTTACAAAAAAGGCATAGTTACCCTGATCTGCCTGGTCACAATCGGTGTACCAACAGAAAGGCATGGTAGCAATACTGTCATTTTTTGTTACAGTGGCTAATGCAACAGGCAGTACTTTTGAACTATCAAATACTTCTCCTTCTGCGGTAATGAAAATACTGTCACCATCCATATCCACAAAAGACGAAGAAAAACAAAGTGAGTCGCCCGATTCAATGTCGTAAATCACCTGACCGGAACCACCCTGGTCGGAAAAAGCAGGGGTTTTATTGGGAGGACAATCCAAAACAATCAACTGCATGACTCGCTGGGAAGTATTGATAAGATTGTTGTTACGGTATTCTTTAATCTCAACAGTAACTACAAAAAAACCGGTTTTATCGCTGTAAAAAGTAGTTAAACCGGTAGCAGGGTTAATGTTTGCGTATCCACCCGGACCAAAGGGTTGTTCCCCGCTGTATCCGCTGACATATCCACATTCTGTTAAAGGCAAATTAAGATTGTTATTTGTGGTTGAATAATCTTCTATTGTAGGAATAATTGAAAAAACAAGAATGTCGCCATCCGGATCTGTGGCGGTATTTACAAAACTTGTTGTGTCATTAATGCAAAAATAAGGAACCGGCACATCCGCAAAAACAGGGGAAGAATTTTGAAAATACGTGGGAGAAATGAACGTATAAAAAGTGGCATTATCCGGATTGCTTAAATTAACAATTTCATCATTTCTGCAACATTGATCCCAGAGTAAATGAAAACCGGTTAAACTGTTGGGTATTTCCAAGGTGCCTGTATAAAAACACATTTGAACATTAAATCCGGGATCGAAATTACAACCGGTGGCATTTGGAATTTCAATCATCTCCTTGATGGTTGAGGGAAGCGTCACATCTTTATAATGACTCATTAAAGAATCGTCATTAAACAAAACAATATCAGCGTTTGCATCACATTCAATACCTCCAGCATCCCTGTATATAACTAATGTCACCTGATATTTATTTAAGCCCGTAGCCGGATTGTAGCCCAGAAATTTATAATAAAATTCTCCGCCGACTATGTGGGAGGCGTGGGAATGAAAGGTAAATAATACAGATAATAAAAAGGTAAAAAGTAAACGCTTGTTCATCTGAAATCAATTAGTGTTAATTCGTGTTAATTCGTGGCTCACAACAACACCAACTTCCTATACATCACCCTTCCATTTTCATAAATTTTCAAAATATAAACACCCGCGTTAAAACCGGAAAGCGAAATCTGTTCGGTGACATTTCTATCTCCTGTTAATTCTTTTTTGAAAAGTTGCCTTCCGGAATTATCTGAAATTTCCAACGAAACTTTTTCTTCTTTCAAATTTGTATAATTCAACCACAAGTCACCTGTAGAAGAAGGGTTAGGATAAATCGCCAGATAATTTCCATCTCCAAAGTCCTCAACTATTCCGGACTTCATGGTAATCACAACTTTTTGTTGTGATTCGGAACTGCAAGGACCGTTAGAAATAGTTTGTGTCACTGTAAAAACACCTGGTTGGCTGTAGGAATTGGATGGATTCTGTTGCATAGAACTGTTTCCATCACCAAAATCCCATAACCATTCTGTTGAGCCATTGCTCAAATCCAAAAATGACACTAATGCGGGTTTAGCTGGCGTCATGGTTGGAAATGCAGGAGAAAAAGAAAATCCTGCAAATACACGATAAGAAGGAATCTGCATTAAAAGTGTATCTGCGCCGAAGAGATTTTTAGTAATACATTTTACATTATAGCTGGGTGCATAACGGAACGCATGTGTTACTGCTTTTTGTGATGAAACACCACCGTCACCAAAATCCCATGTCCACTGATCTGCACTTTGTGTTAGTCCGGTAAATTTAAGAATGCCGTTGCAAGTATCTAAGTAACTGTATATAAATTCTGAAACGGGAGGTAAATCATTTCTGCGAATGATGATTCCATAATCCTCCGCTTGCCCGGATTGCAGGTTTTTACAACTGAATAAAGGATTCTCCTTCCGGTCCGTCATGACTCTCATGCGAATCAGCTTGTCAAATACCATGGAACTGTCGGGTGTTATTTTAATTTGTGTGGTAACTGTTTTCAGAAAATTTCCGCTTGAGAAAATAATTTCTTTTGAGAAATCAAATACGCCATCATTATTATAATCAATGAGCACCATGAGATTCTGAGCCGGAGCAGAATCGCTGGCAGATACCGACATTGTATAGTAGGTGTATGTGTTTAACTCTGCAATTTGAGAGCATGTAAAATCCCTGTAATTCTCAACAGAAGTTGAACTCACGTTATTAATTCCAGCTAAATTAAACTTAGTAATTCCCATATTACAACAGGGACTTAACGTAGCAGGTTTGCATTGCGCTTTCACTGGATTGCTGAATTTCCGTACTTCAATGAAATTTGTCTTAGTGACAGAGTTGTTTCCGAAATTATTTGTGGCTGTTAAAATAACTGTATAGTTTCCTTCTATCTGATACGCATGTACGGGATTTTGCTCCTCTGAAGTTGTACCATCTCCAAAATTCCATAGCCATTGAGTTGGAGTATTGGTAGAAAGATCGGTAAATGACACCAGACCATTGCAAGTCAATGTATCAATGGAAGTAAAATCAACCACCGGTCTTGGACCTGTGCAGAACCAATCTAATTCAAATCCCGGTTTAGTAACAGTGACATTGGTTGTCTGCCTGATAGTAACAGAAGATCCGGTGGATTGAATAATCCCGCCGCCGGGTAATGAAGTGCCATCATATTTCCCGATTAATGGGGAAGATTTATCAGGACCATCGTAAATGTAAAGAAAATCCTTTGTGTTTTCATAATTAAAAGAAGTAAACGAAAGCTTAATAGTCACGGCTCCTGGTGGTGAGATGGTAACAGATCCATCGGTGTTGCTTGAATAATTTCCGGAACCATTATCATCAAACAATTTTCCGGTACAAGATGAAAGCATGGTATTACCGGTTTTTGGCATTTTCATAACGCAGGAAACACTGAGGTAATTAATTTTTTTCATCGTATCGGAGCCGGATTGATTCAGAGCAATTAATTTTACAGTGTAGGTTCCTTCCAATGAATAAACATGATACGTGTGTTTGGTAGTATCCGTGGTTCCATCTCCGAAATCCCATAAAAATTCTGTGGCGGAGGAAGATTGATTGGTAAAATAAACAGTGTCACTGCAATAGGGAGTAAGCGTGCTTGCTGAAAAATCAGCAACCGGAGAAACAGCGGGATTTTCGAGAATGACCGAATAATCCTCCGCTTGTCCGTAATTTATATCTTTACATGCAAGTAAAAAAACAGAGGACGAAGCAGTAGCCACCCGTAAGCGTATTTTTTTTCTATAAACAATTGTATTCAGGTCAGGAATAACAATACTGCCGGTCACAGTTCCGTTTAACTCCGTTTTTGAAAACAATAATTCGTCGGGTTCTGAAAACATTCCATCATTATTCAGGTCGCACCAGATCTTTACATTCTCTTTGTAAATGCTATCCGGATTTAATTTTATTTCAAACGGGTAATTTTTTCCCACTACTAATGCGGGTGTACTGTTACAGGTAAAATCACGGTAGCCCTCAGTGGCATTTTCAGAAACATTGTCAATGACATCGAGTTTAAATGAATTAATTCCAAAACCACAGCAAGTTGTCAGTGTATTTACCGTGCATGCGGTACGGAGAGTTGTGTCTTTTTTTACCGTGATAAAATTGTTTTTAATTAGTGTATCATAACCAAAAGAATTTGAGCATTTCAGTGACACTGAATACACACTATCGAATGAATAGACATGCTCAGGATTTTGCAATGTTGAAAAAGTTCCATCCCCGAAATTCCATAACCAACTGTCAGGACTTAACTGGGAAAGGTCTGTGAATCGTACTTTTCCATCGCAAGGAGCGTTTGTATTAACAGAAAAATCGGGAATCGGAACAGGATAGGCACATTCCCATTTTAACATAAACCCACTGTATGAAGAAAAATTATCGGAAGTAAAATGCAACGTAACAGAACTTCCGGTTGAGTTAATAATTCCACCATTTGGCAAGGATGCGCCACTGTATTTTCCTATAAGAGGACCGGTAGTATCGGGACCGTCATAAATGTAAAGAAAATCATAACCGGATTCGGTATTAAAGGTTGAAAAAGTTAGTTTTACACGAATGGCTGAAAGAGGTTTAATAATGACTATATCATCAGCTATATTCTGATAATTCGAACCGCCTCCATTATCTGTCAGAGTGCCACTACACTGTGTTATCATCATTGTACTATCATACAACATAGCCACGTTACAGCGATATACAATGAAACCGGATTTTTCAATAGTATCTGTCCCGAATTTATTAATTGCTATAAGGGTTACGGTATAAATTCCTGTATCGGCATACACATGAAGCGGATTGGGAATAGTATCACTTTTTCCATCCCCGAAAAACCATTTCCAACGGGTAGGACCATTCAGAGAAACGTCTGTAAACTGAACAGTGCCATTGCAGGTTGTGTCACTGTCAACAATAAAATCAGGAACAGGAGGGTTCGTATTGCTCTTTATGATTATTCCGTAGTCCTCCACCTGACCGAGTTGTGGAGAGGTACAGGGTCCCTGATTGCTTTTTTCATAGTCGCATGAAACCCTGAGGCGCACTAACGTATCGGCTACTGCCGAAACAGGTACGATAAAGTTATCAGAAAATATTTTTGATTTATCAACCGAAAATACTTGTTCGAGAGTATCTTCAAAGTCACCGTCATTATTATAATCAATCCATACACGCACATCCTGGTAATTGTTGGTACCGGTTTCAATGGTAACGGTATAAATTCTTCCGGACAGAAGTTCTGACTGGTATTTACATGAAAAATCCTGATACCCTTCAGAGCCATCAGCAGAGAAATTGGTAATGGTATTTAAGGTGAAACCGGTGATGCCGTAACCACAACAATTATCAATAGTTTGAGGGGCACAGGTTGGCTCTTTGGGAATATTATTAAGTGTCACATGAATCATACTGTCAATTTCAATGGAATCGGACCCAAAAGCATTGCTTGTTTTCAGCTTTATTCTATAATAACCATCTTGAGCATACACATGTAAAGGATTTTTTTCCGTGGATGTTTTGCCATCTCCAAAGTTCCATAACCACGAGGTAGGAATATTGGCTGTTTTATCGGTAAAGCGAACAATCCCACTACAAGTAATAGTGTCATCGGTTGTAAATTTTGGCAGGGGAGGATCAAAATTATCATATATGATAATTCCATAATCTTCGGCATGTCCTAATTTAAGTGTGCCACAAGGAGAAGGAGGATCAATTCCAAAAACTTCAGAAGATACTCTCAGGCGTAGCATGGTATTTTTTATAGCCATAGGAGAAATTTGAACTAAACCCAGATGGTCTTTTAATTTTTTATCGGAGGAAAAAACCAATTCAGATGAAGGATCAAATAGGGCATCATTATTATAATCAATCCACATTCTTACATTTTCCTGTAATTCAGGATTTGTTTTAATTAAAACAAAATTGTCACTGCCGGATAAAACATCTGTATTAATCATGCAGCTGTAATCGTGATATTCCTTAGAGCTATCGAACGTTGAAACATCAATGTTGTTGAAACGCACCATGTTGATTCCCGCCTGACAGCAGTATGCCATTGTTGGCGGACTACAGGAAATCGGTTTGGGACCACCTGAAAGAATGTTTATAAAATTTGTTTTAGTGTTTGTAACCGTATCAACACTATTTGCAGTTGTTAACTTAACAGTGTATTGACCGGGATTCAGATATGCGTGAGATGGATTTTGAGTGGTATCGGTAGTGCCATCCCCAAAATCCCATAGCCAGGATCTGACAGCATTTTTTGTCAGGTCGGTAAAACGAATGGTTGAAATGCAAGCAGTGGTTTTATTAGACAAAAAATCTGTTACCGGTGGCAGTGGATTTGGTTTTATAAAGATGCTATAGTCCTCAATTTCTCCATTGATGACAGGTCCGCAAGCAACTGGAAACGGTTTATCAGCGGCATCAGAAATGACACGCATGCGTAGCATTTTATTTAACACAGACCGTCCGGAAATTTTGACACTGTCACTATGTTCTTCTGTTAAATTATCAACGGCAAGAACCAACTCATCCGGTTCTTCAAAAGATCCATTATCGTTATAATCAATCCAGATTCTCACATTTTCCTGTTGATCCATGCTTGTAAAAACTGTAAAAAGATATTTAATTCCTTCTTTCACTGTAAAAAATTTTTCACACGAAAAGTCCTGGAATTTATTTTCATTGGGTAACCCAAAACTAACAATAGCGGATGTATCAATTAACACTTTCTGAATACCATAACCGCAACAATGGGCAGTCAATACCGGGTCGCAAGTTGAAGGAGATGGCACTAGAGAATCAGGTTTAACCGTAACAAAATCTGGTTTAATAATAGTGTCACTCCCTATCCGGTTTGAACAAATTAATTGAACGGTGTATTTACCTCCGGTTTGATAGTAATGGGTTGGATTTTTTACCGTATCGGTTGTTCCGTCTCCAAAATCCCATAACCAGCGGTTAGGATATTCATTTGACTGATCACGGAAAGTAGCTACCCCACATAAATCAGTGGAATCGTCAGCAGAAAAATCAGTTACAGGAGGGTTGGTAGCCATACCACATCTCCATGTTGCCTGAAAGCCCGAAAATGAAGTGCCGTTGTCGGATGTAAAAAGTAAAGTGATTGAAGAGCCCGAAGAAGTAATAATGCCGTCAGTGTTGGGGAGAGAATTGCCTGAAAAACTTCCTATGAGGGATGAGGATGTATCTGCACCATCAAAAATAGAAAGCATGTCATAGTTGGATTCGGTGTTGAAAGATGAAAATGTAAGTGTAATATAATCAACATTGGAAGGAGAAATAGTTATCAGACCGCTTGATTTGTCTGAATAATTACCGGTAAGACCATCATCCATGATTAAACCTGAACAGCTTGTTTGAGTGACACCGATTCCTTGAGCAGGAAAAATCGTGGTGTCGCAAATCGTGGTTGAGTCAAAAACAATTGTAATAAAATTTGATTTAATCAAGGTATCAGTACCGAAGGAATTTCCGGCAATTAATGAAACGGTGTAAATTCCGGGGGTCGTGTAACGGTGCATGGGATTTTTTAGAGAACTAGTGGAATCATCACCAAAATCCCAAAGCCAGGAGTCGGGCCAATCGGTAGAAAGGTCGGTGAAATAAACGGGTCCGCAAGTTGAATCAGTGTCAGAAGTGAAGTCAGCAACCGGAGCGCTGTCCACCATGATACATTCCCAATAGACAGAAAATCCCTTTTTGGCAACTCCTCCATCGCTGGTGAATCTTAGAGTGACAGAGTTTCCGGTAGAATAAATTGTTCCATTGCCAGGAAAAGAAGTGCCGGTGAATTTCCCAATGAGTGGCTTCGAAGTATCAGCACCATCGTAGATGTAAAGATAATCGTAATTATTTTCGAGTTCAAATTCACTGAAAGTTAGTTTTACAATTGTAGCAGATGTTGGAGCTAAGGTAATAAACCCGTTTGAATTGTTTGAATAATCATTTTCTGAACCATTGTCGAGCAGGTTACCGGTGCAGTTTGTCTGAGTGACACCAATTCCGGTTGTAGGGATTATCACAGTGTCACAGGCAGATGTATCCGTAAGAATTAAGATATAACCGGATTTTAAAACAGTATCTGAGCCCTGTGAATTCGTAGCGATAAGTTTTACAGAATACGAGCCGGATGAATCATAACTATGCGCTGGATTTTTCAGCGTGGAAGTATCTCCGTCTCCAAAATCCCATAACCAGGAAGAGGGAAGATTAGTTGACAAATCACTAAAAGTGATGTTGCCGCAAGAAAATGTTTTATTGGTTTTAAAATCTGCAGTTGGCTTATCGGTAACAGTAATGCAATCCCAGGTTAGTTTAAATCCTGAATTTTCCACACCTCCATCGCTCGTCTGGCGCAGGGTGAGGGAATTTCCGGAAGAAGTAATAATGCCACCTTCCGGCAACGAATTGCCTGTGTATTTTCCAATCAACGGACTTGAGACACCGGGTCCATCATAAACATATAAAAAATCATAAGTATCTTCAAAATCAAACGTTGCAAACGTAAGTTTTACGGCATCAGCTCCGGATGGAATAATCACAATGCTTCCGTCCATGCCGGAAGGATAATCGAATTCGCCTCCTGCATCATACAGGACACCGCGACAGGAAGTTTGAACCGGACCCTCCTGGTCAGATGGAATTAATAGGGTGTCACAATAAATGATAGAATCAACAATGGTTGTCACGTAATTGTTTTTTATCAAGGTGTCACTGCCGTTTGCATTGGTTGAAATGAGAGAAATCGTAAAGGTGCCGGATGAGATATATGTATGAACCGGAGAAAAATCAGTAGAATTATTGCCATCTCCGAAATCCCATAAGGAAGAAATAACAATGCCGTTGGTGTTATTCACGAATGAAACTATTCCATCGCAATCGAATGTATTGATAGCGGAAAAATCGGAAATGGGGGTCATCCCATTGTCAACGAGCATTACTGTGTAATCCTCTGTTTCACCATAATTAAGATTCATGGCACAGGGGTCATCGGTAAAAGACCCATAATGCATGAGGACTCTCATTCGCACCGTATCCTGAACAGTGTTGGAAGGGATTTTAAAAGTTCCACTTACCGAATCCATACCACTGGCACGTAATATTTGTTCCTCAGGATCAAATGTCAGGTTGTTGTTAAAATCAATCCAGCCCGTAATGTATTCATTGTAACCACCACCTAAATTCACATAGATGGTGTAATTATATCCGATAAAAAGAGCAGTGGATTTAGCTGTGTAATCTCCATACGCATTACTGTTTTTTCCGCTGAGGTTGTTCAGGGTATTCAGTGTCACTTCCGAAATCCATTCGCTTGTGTTATCGTGTCCGGAGGAGGTGCAATATTGGGCGTAGGTTGGAATATTGAGGAGATTGAAAAGGAAGAGAATGTTTGTTACGCAAAAGACACGGAACATCCAATTTTTATGAATTTTGGCAATTGTTTTTTGTAACATGGTTTGTGAATTTTTCAACCGAATTGAAATTATTCCACCATCAACAACCGGCGCGACACCATCCCATTCCGGTTTCTGATTGAAATAATGTATGCACCGGATTTTAATTCGGAAACATTCATAAAAGCATATACATTTCCGGAAAATGAATTAATTTCTTTTTCAAAAACCTTTCTGCCTGAAATATCAGTGACACACAATTGAATTCCGGGTTGTACAGCATTTGTAATCAAATACACATTTCCATTGGCTGGGTTTGGATAAATGTCAAAGGAAAAATTTCCGGATAAATCCTGTTCGCGAATTGTTTTCAATTTACATTCCCAACTGGCGGAAAACCCGCTTTTATTTATTCCACCGTCTGTTTTCTGACGCAGGGTGACAGCATCGCCGGTGGAAAAAACAGTGCCACCGCCCGGGAGCACATCTCCGGTGAATGAACCAATCAAAGGTTGCATAACATCGGCTCCGTCATGGATATACAGATAATCCGCATTGTTTTCAAAGCTGAAAGAAAAGAAAGTCAGTTGAATGATTTTGTCAGAAGAAGTTGTAATTGTTAATGACCCATCGGTATTTGATTGATAATTACCCGCACCGCCGCTGTCGAAAATTTGCCCGGAACATTGTGTCTGCGTAGTACCTGCACCCGTTACCGGTATAAATACTGAATCGCAAAAAGAAGAATTTTTATCTACGGTAACGGCATCCGGCATGGAAAGGGTGTCAGCTCCCCACGGACCCGCAACAATCAGTGTCACTGAATAAAGACCGGAAGCGGAATAAAAATGAACGGGATTAATGTCACTGCTAAATTGTCCGTCACCGAAATCCCAGTTCCATGAATTAATAGTATAGACGGAACGATCTATGAATTCAACCATTCCACAGGGTGTTTGCTGGTTAATTTCGAAATCCGCAACAGGAGGCACGGTATCGTACTGGCATTTCCAGTTTAATATAAAACCTTTTTTCTGGGCTCCATAATCGGATGTAAATTTTACAGTGACACTATTTCCAGGAACAATCACAACCCCTCCACCCGGTAACAATGTTCCGGAATATTTTCCAACCAGATTACTTACTGTATCGGTATCGGCATATATATATAAATAATCGTAATTAAGTTCAGATTCAAATTCCGAAAAAGTCAATTTAATGGAGCTGGCTGAACCTGTGCTGATAGTGATGTAACCATTTGCATCAGCAGAATAGGCACTATCACCGCCACCATCATCTGCAAGAACCCCTTCGCAATTTGTCTGCAAAATTCCCACTCCTGAATCAGGTAACAGAATGGTATCGCAATAAACCAAATACTTATCTACGGTTATATAATTGGTCTTAACAAGTGTGTCGTTACCCAGATTATTTCCTGCGATTAAACTCACAGTATAAGTGCCATTGTTAGAATAATAATGAACAGGATTTTGTTCAACTGAATTAGTTCCATCTCCAAAATCCCATACCCAGGAATTAGGATAATTTGATGAAGTGTCACTAAAAGAAACTTTACCGCAACTAAAAAGATTATCGGCTGTAAAATTTGCCACGGGAGGTTGTGTGACAGTAATACATTCCCAGATAATAACAAAACCCTCCCGATTAGCAACCCCATCAGCTGTAAAATACAAGGTCAGTGATGTACCCGAAGATAAAATAGTTCCACCTTCCGGTAAAGCGGTTCCGGCATATTTTCCGATAAGTGCAGAAGATGTATCAGTACCATCATAAATGTACAGATAATCATACCCACTTTCGGTGTTGAAGGATTGGAATATAAGTTTCACCAAATCCGTTCCGGTCGGAGCAATGGTGACGATACTTTGCTGGCTGTTTGAATAATAGTTTTTTCCTCCATCATCCATCAGTAATCCATTACATTGATTGAATGTCACTGTGGCTGAATCAACAAATAATAAAGTGTCACATAAATAGGAGGATGCATCCACTAAAATAGAATTTGGGAAAGCGTAAGAGTTATTCCCAAAGGGATTTGAAACGGTCAGGGTGACAAAATAATTTCCATTGGAAAGATAGGTGTGTGTAGGATTTCTTTCGGTGCTGGTATTTCCATCTCCAAAATTCCAGAGCCAGGTATCCGGAATGCCGGTTGATTCATCTTTGAATGTCACTGTGCCACAAGAAATCAATTTGTCAGGAGTAAATTTAGCTATAGGAGGTGTTGTAACGGGCACACAATCCCACCAGAATTCAAAACCATCGTTTTCAGTCCAGGAATTAGATATAAACTTCAGGGTAAGCGTTTCCCCGGTAGATTGAATAGTATCATTTATTCCCAGAAGAGTGCCATTAAATGCGCCTATTAACGGGTAAGATGCATCGGGACCGTCATAAACAAACAAGGTGTCGCTGTAATTATAAACATCAAAAAATTTAACTATAAGTGAAATGTAGGAGAGTCCGGCTGGGTCAATCGTAACAAACCCGTTTGCGTTAGGATGATAGGATTGGTTTTTACCTGCATCCATCAATAACCCTTTGCAAGTTGTAAATGTGCCACCAGAACCGGAGTCAGGAATAACAAGAGTGTCACAAAAGAACAAGGTATTGTCAACGTTTATATAGGACGGCTTGGTTAAAGAGTCACTGCCGAATGAATTACTTACTCTCAGTTTGATGGTGTATGAACCATTCTGAGTATATTGATGAAATGGGTTTTTCTCAATGGAAGTAGTACCATCGCCGAAATCCCACAGCCAGTCATTTGGAAGATTTTCAGAAAGATCTTTGAAATAAACAGAACTGCAGGTATTGAGGGTGTTTGCAGAAAACTCAGCGTTGGGCTTATCTGAAATTGTAATACATTCCCAGGTTGCCATAAAACCGGCTTTGTTAACTCCTCCATCCGAAGTAAAACGTAAAGTCAGTGATTCGGAGGAGGAATTAAAAACGGTGTCATCGGGCACTGATGAACCATTTAGAACAGCTAAGAGTGGCGCCGCTGTATCCCTCCCATCGTAAATATAGAGGTAATCATAATTTGTTTCCGATTCAAAATAGTTTATAGTCAATTTTATCATTGAAAAACCGGTTGGATTAATGGTAATGTATCCGTTACAGTCAGATGGATAGTCACCGTTTTTTCCAGCATCTATGATCAGACCCTGACAAGCGGTGATGGTTCCGCCGTCACCGGAATCGGGAACTACTGTAGTGTCACAATAAAAAGAACCGGCAACAATGGAAATAAGATTTGATTTGGTCATTGTGTTAGAGCCATAGGCATTGGTTGCAGTTAGTTTTACCGTAAAGGTTCCATTTTGCATGTAGGTATGAACAGGATTTTGCAGAACGCTGGTAGTTCCATCTCCGAAATCCCACAATACGTTATCCACTATGCCAGAAGTTAAATCCCAGAACTGAATGACACCGTCACAACTAAGGGTCTTGTCATAAAAAAAATCCGGTACAGGTGGCACCGGGTTTGTAGAAATATAAATTCCATAGTCCTCTGCTTCTCCATATTGAAGGTCCATCGCACAAGGGTCGTTGTTGGGACCATAATAATTTAAAATAATTCTTAGCCGCGTGGCACCATTCAGAGCGGTAGCAGGAACTTTAAAAAGCGAAACAAGTGTATCGGTGCCATTCAAATCCATTATTTTTTCGGTAGAATCAAACGCATTATCCTGATTATAGTCAATCCATGCATCCACATATTCGGAATAAGTGCCACCTATTTCCACTGAAAGGGTATAAAATGTAGCGAGGGAAAGTGAATCGTACATGAGTGTGAAGTCGCCGTATCCGTTTGCGTCAATTCCCGATTTGTTGTTGAGGGAATTCAACGAAACACTTTCAATCCATTCGGTGGCATTGTTATGACCGCTGGAGGTGCAATATTGTGCCTTCAGGTTTGAAGAAAGCAGAAATATGCTAACCAGAAAAAGGGTGTTTGTTATTTTCATGAATAAGGGGTTTAAAAAAGGAGAGTAAAGGTAGGAAAAAGGAATTAGATTACAAAGTAATTTAATGAAAACTGACAAAAGTCAGTTTTGGTGCTTTCGGATTGGGACTTCTGACTTCTTTCTTGCATCAAAACGTCACTCCATCATCAAATTCATATTTCTTGGATATTTTACAAAATATTTGTAACCAATTTCTTTTTTTTCATTTGGTTCCATGGACAAATCCCATGTTAATTTGCCTGTTTTATCATCTAATTTAGCGTTTGAATATTCGAGATGGAAAATTTCAATGGATTTTTTTTCAGTTATAGGAAACTGATCTTCCACCATGATTCTGATTTTAGTATTTTTATTATTTTTAATAATAATATTCCAGCCCACCACTTCTTTAATATTATTACCTAAAAATATTTTATCGTTCACTTCTTTTTTTCCTTCCCGCTTAACGATAATATTTCTATCTCTCCCCAACGAAACGGTTAGGGTATCGGTTGCCTGATTTGGGTTTAAAATGGATTCGCCGGTATAGGTTCCCTGGTAATAAATATTTGATTTTCCCTGTAAAAAATTAAGGGATGCCCAATTTGTGATTTCAGCGGTTAGAAATACATCGGTTTCCAATTTTGGAACGGCATGATACACATAGTTTACGGGCACGCTTGCCTCTTTTATTTTTATGCTGTAATCCTCACCATCAGAGGGTATGGTATAAGGAATTTCGATCACATATTCCAGATTAGTAACACTGGTTTTAATAGAATTGGAAATGAAATTGGAAATTTCAATACCCGAACGTGATTCATCCTTATCAGTACCGCCGTTTACATCACTTCTGATTTTTATTCCATCTATATAATATTGAGTATCTTCGGCGTGGGCTCCTTTGATGGCATTTTGATTTATAGACCTTCCTTCGCTACTCGGGTAAACTAACGGAGTTTTATAATCCAATATCAGGACCTCATCCAAGCGAACATCCTGGGAATTCATTTTTATATCCAGAAAAGTAATTTGAGCAGGAGAGATTTGGGTATTGTTTATTTTAGTAGATTGATACCCCACGTAAGATGTTTTTACGGAGTATTTTCCAGGTTTAATGGGTTTTATAGTATATAAACCATCCACATCAGTGGCGCCACTTGCCACTAATTCATCTCCTTTATAAACCGACACATTTGCGAAAGGTAGTCCTTCATTGGTTTTGAAGTCATACACTTTACCTTTTAATGCGCCTGGTTCATGATTCGATGGCATATTGTCGTTGAAATTTTTTCGTTCGAGGTACCAGGCATTTAATTCCGGTTTAGTGCCGGTTAAGGAAGGATTTTGAGTGGAAAGTTTCATTTTAATATTATTCCAGCTTTCACCGGAAGATTGATATACGTTGGCATTATACACAATTACGAGCGGAAGCGTAATTTCTTCCACTCTGAAATCGTAATAAGGAGTCCATCCGGCAGAGGAGATATAATAACTTATTTGAATGATGGCATTTATATCTTTTTCACATTCGAGAGTGATTAATATTTTACTGTAAGTCCTGTGTTTTTTTGAAGTCAGTTCATTTAACTTCGTGTAGAATTCCTGAATTTTTTTGTTAGCCGATTCTAATTCGGTGGAAAGATTTAACTTTCCTTGTTTTATTTCATTAAGACGCACTCTATAGAAGTCAGCCGCTAATTTTATATCCGCTATTGCAGTGCCATCATCTTTTTTCTTTAGAGAGCTATTGTCGAGGAGTATTTTTTCTTCCAACTCAAAAACATTTTGTTTGTTTTTTATTTCTTTGATTTTTAATTCCTGCGCATCAATTTGTTTTTGTATTTCGGTTTCTTCCACTTCTTTTTTATTTTGGTTAGGATATTCGAGCTGGTGTTTAACGGAAAGAATGACACAATTTTCAATTCCAGCCACTTGAATGCTTTGGGGATTTATTTCACTAGGCAGTTGATTGAGAATCAGAAGATGTTTTCCTTTTGTAGTTTGTAAGTGAGCATTGCGGGTAATCTGAGCGCCGCTGAAAAACACCGTTACGTCTGTAATTTTTGATTTGGTTTGCAGGGTATCGGTATTTGCAAAAGCCGTTGCAGAGAGAAGGAGCGTGAGAAAGAGGGAGGTTTTGTGCATGGGTTGGTTGTGATTATTTCGAGTACTGATGACACTGATTTTAAGATTTGTGAGGGATAAAATAAATATTGTAAAAAATGTACATTATGCAAACATAGCATAAAATATTGAAATACCGAATGACAATAATCAGCCCTAATTGCAAAGTTAAATTTTTCTCCCTTTTACCTATATTCCATCCCAGAGACGTCCAATTTGGGCGCCTATAGGTTTGGTGCAATATCTTTTCTTTCCTCCCCGACCCCCTCCATACAAATGACACTGTCATTCTGAACGACGCGTGGAGTTGTGCGACAGGGTGTAGAATCCTTAAAAATTGCATTGAGCCAATGATAGTTAATTATTGGACAAAGTCGTTCTAATTAATACTCAATATACTGAGTATTATTACTCAATATATTGAGTATTTAGTATATTTGAGCTAATAAATAAAGCCAACCATCTCTCACTCTTCATAGCCGTCAACTTAAAGATAAATCTTACCCTTTCTAAAAGACCTCACCCCTGCCCCTCTCCAAAAAAATGGAGAGGGGGGGAGAAATTTGCCAAGTGAAAACTATAAATTGAAAGTAATAATTGCTAAATATATAAAATCTGGTTTCAAAAAGACCTCACCCCAACCCCTCTCTAAAAAAATACGGTAATCCGCCAGTGGCGGATTGAGCGAGATTGTACGGTAGGGGCAAGAAATTTGCCAAGTGAATAATATTATTTACTTTTTATACCCGATAGCGCGTCTTTTATTGTTAGTAAAACAGCTTTAAGATTATTTAACACTTCGTAATTTGTAAATCGAGTAATAAACATCTTTCATAATGCAGTTTTTTTCAACACAAAGACGCTGAGAAGCAAAGCTACACAAAGAGTTTACTTATTGCTTCTTAGTGTCTTTGTGTTGAAATTTTCTTTTATTTTTTTTTATTACGCAAGAGTTTTATTATTCCGGCATGTTTCCCTCTATCCATAAGGGAATAAGGTTGGTGATAGAATCCCCTTTTTTTTTCTACTACGGTTGTTTGAAGGTTTTTAAATCGTTATAGTAGGATCACAATATCTAATATCAAATATCCAATACCTAATTTCCATTACCATTTTCTAATTTCTACATTCATACCACACTGATCAGGTATATTTTAATTTTCGTTTTAAATATGTCACGCAAAGGCGCAAAGTGCGCAAAGTATTAAGGACGCAGAGAAAAAAATCATTTATGATTTTTTTACTTTGCGTTCTTTGCGCCTTTGCGTGACAACATTTTTTTATGCTGAGTAGTTATGGTTTTTTGAAGATTGTTAAAACGGGATCGCATTTTCTATTTTCTATTTTCTATTTTTCCCCTCCCTTCCTCAACACCCATCTCTCACTCTTTCTATGCAGAAAAAACAACACAGCCGCAATCACAGAGTTGAACATCAATTTCAACAGCGGTGCCCCGCCCGTCACATAATCAATTACCGGGTCGGTGAGCACTAAGGTAAATTCAAAGAATAACATGAATACTACAAATACCGCCACTTCCATCACCCTGGCGGGAACTTTAATGCGTTTGAAAATACCGAGCCCCATACCGAGTATGAAAAGTACGATGGCAATACTGGTATATTGCAACAGGTTACGTTTGCTAATTTTCTCTGCTTGTATTTTTGCTTCTTCTGCGGAACGCTTTTTTTGCAGTTCAATCAATTGCTCTTCCTTTCTCAATAATTGATTTTCTTTTTCTTTCTTATCGGTTTCGTATCGTGTTTACATATCTGCTATTTGTTTGGTGGTTTCTTCGTTCAGTATGCTGTCGTTATAAATGGAATATAATTTATGGTATTGGTGAGCGGATTTCCAGTTGCCGAGGGTGCTGTCTAATTGGGATAAGCCCTGATAAGAAAGTTTTGTCCACTCTTTTGTTCCGATTTCAGTGGAGATTTGCAAGCTCTTGTTCAAATATATTCTCGCCTGCGCAAATTTATTGAGCGTAGTATTTAATTTGCCGATGTTGTTATAAGAATTTGCCATTCCGTTTTTGTCACCGATTTCTTCTCTTATAATTAACGCCTTCAAATAAAATCCCAATGCTTTCTCATAATCGCCTTTATTATGGTGAATAAAGCCGATGTTGATGTAAGAAGTAGCCATTCCTTTTTTAAAATTCAGTTGGAGCGCCAGTTTCAAGGCATTATTACAAAAACGCAATCCCTCATCATATTTACCCATTAATCTGAATTCATTACTTAACTGGTTAAGGTGATTTACTTTATTGGTATCGTTGTGGTCAGATTTGAGTAAAGTAAGTAGGGAGTCAATGGAGCGGTTGTGTTCACCGGAATTGTTGGATTGTTGCGCGGAAGAATGTAAAACACAAAACAGGAAACAAAAAATGTAGAATGTAAAGCGCAAAATGAAAAAATGTAAAAGTATAAATGTAAAACGCAAAAATGAAAAACAAGAAATAATTAAAGAATTTTCCATTAGGCAAACTTACGGGGAAATTTCGGTTTCTGAAAGACCTCATCCCAGCCCCTCTCCGAAAAAATGGAGCGGGGGGAGAGATTCGTTAAGTGAAGACCATTTTTTTTGAGACGGGCTGGGGTGAAGTAGGAGTGTCGGAGTAACCAGTATCGCTATAAATTAAACGGATAAAAATGACTACATTTGTAAAAAAATATCTTTAAGGGAAACATACGTTTAGCGCAATTCAAACACCAAACCGATATAGATTTTCAAAACTTGAAACTCAAAACTTAAAACTTGAAACTTGAAAATGGTTTGTATAAAAAAAAGTATCTTCTTAATTCTCTTTTTATTAAATACATCCTACTTTCTACTTCACACTTCTTACAGCGCCTACTCACTGTCTTCTAAGACCGATTCCCTGCTAAAAATTGTACAAACCCTGCAGAAAAAATCTCAACGTACTTATACTCTTGACACTACATTAGTCAATAGTTTAAATTTGCTTGCGTGGGAACTCCGAAATAGAAATCCTGATACATCCATTATTCTTTCTACTCGTGCTAAATTAAAAGCAGAAAATATCAACTATGACTTGGGTATTGGGCAGGCAAATCTGAATCTTGGCTGGTTTAATTATCTCAAGACAAATTTTACAAAGGCACTCGCACATTACAAAATTGCCCTTTCCGTATGGGAAAAAATGGAAAAAAATCCGGAGGTTAAAGATAAATCAATTATACTCCAAAAAAGAGCATCCACTTTTGGTAACCTTGGAAGCGTCTTTAGAAACCAGTCCCAAAATATCAAAGCATTAGATTATTATTTTAAGGCATTGAAAATTGATGAGGAACTTGGGAATAAAAAACGCGAAGCACTCTGGCTTAATAATATTGGAGTAATCTATACCGACCAGGCAATCTATACAAAAGCATTAGAATGTTATTTTAAAGCGTTAAAAATAGCAGAACAATCGGGTGATAAAAACGGAATTGCTGATTATCTCAGCAATATTGGGAACATTTATCACAACAAATCTGATTGCCCTAAAGCATTGGAATATTATTTCAGTGCATTAAAAATTAAGGAAGAATTGGGAGACAAATATGGAATAGCAAACAATCTTGGAAATATCGGGCTTGTTTATTCCATTCAACATGAATATCAAAAAGCGCTGGAGTATCTTTTAAAGGAACTGAAAATAAAAGAATACTTAGGAGATGGTTATGGTGTTGCATCAAACCTTGGCAATATGGGTATCATCTATTCAAGCTTGAAAGAGTACTCTAAAGCATTGGAATATTATTTCAGAGCGTTGAAAATTAAAGAAGAAATCGGGGATGAAAAAGGAATGGCGGCTACGCTCGGAAATATTGGTACCATTTATTCCATTAAAGGAGAGTATGAAAAAGCGGAAGAATATCTGCAAAAAGCCAAGTTGCTTTGTGATAGTATTGGTGCTTTGCGTATCAATGAACAGATAGAAAATTCATACAGTAATTTAGATGGTTTTCGCGGCAACTTCAAAGGTTCCCTTGAACATTACAAGAAATATATAGCGGCAAGAGATTCCATTTTTAACGAAGAAAACGAGAAAAAACAAACCCGCCTTGAGGTAAAATATGAATTTGAAAAAGAACAAATCCTGAAAGAGCAGAATGAAAAGGAAAAAGCAAGAAAGTCAACAGAAACAAGACATCGCAGAGACAATTTGCAATATTCCTTGATTTTAATAGGCATGTTCGTTTTAATTACGATGCTTCTTTTACTTGGAAGATTAAAGGTTAATTACAGAATAGTAGCGGGATTGATTTTCATCGTATTCCTCATCTTTTTTGAATTTATTTTAGTTTTTATAGATCCTTTTATAGATACATGGACAGGGGGCGCTCCGGGATGGAAACTCTCTATTAATGCGGTGATTGCCGCAATCATTTATCCGGTTCATACGCTATTTGAAAATTTTATAAAAAGAAAATTATTAATAGCTAAAAATGAAAAATCTATAAATGTCACTAACGCCAGTGACACTGAAAATTTAATTGGAAATTCCTCCGTAACAGGAAATCCTACTATGAAATTTATATTTTTTATGGGATTAATGATGATTTTTTTCATTAACGCCGGAAATAATAAAACAGAAGAAAAAAACAGTACATCCACATTATACTATGACTCGCTTAACTCAATATTGAATTCCACGAATGAAATGAATGTCATGGATACTTCCTATATATTTAAACTTAATTCCCTCGCATGGAAACTAAGCAAGAACAATCCGGATACTGCCATTCTCCTCTCCACAATGGCTTTGAAACTTGCGGAAAAATTTAACTATACTCTTGGGATTGGTGTTTCAAATCAAAACCTTGGTGCATTTAATCGCCTTATATCCAACTACACCCTTGCCCTTGAATATTTTGAAAACGGAATTCATGCCTGGGAAAAATTAGAAAAGAACGTAAACCAAGATGCTCAAAAATCTGGCAACCTCATTATCATGGATGTAAAATTAAAAAAAGCAAACGCTTTGAGTAATATGGGAAATGTTTATTTAGCCCAATCCGATTTTCCTAAAGCATTGGAAATTTATTTCATGTCTCTGAAAATAAGCGAAGAATTTAATGATAAAAAAGGAATAACCACTTGTTCAGGAAACATCGGGATTGTTTATGCTTCCCAAAAAGATTATTCTAAAGCATTGGATTATTTTTTAATGGCATTGAAGACAGCAGAAGAAACCGGCGATAACGCCAAAATTTCAAATAACCTGATAAATATCGGAAATATCTATACTGCAAAAAGAGAGTACGCCGAAGCATTGAAGTATTTTTTCCGGGTACAAAATATAAAAGAATCGCATAAAGATAAAGCAGGGCTTGCAAGAATTCTTGGAAACATCGGGCTTGTTTACTATCAAAAATCCGATTACCCAAATGCGTTGAATTACTTATTAAAAGCGTTGAAAATTAAAGAAGAGTTAGGAGATAAATACGGAATGGCTATAAATTTTGGAAATTTAGGTATGCTTTATGTCCATTCACCCTCCTTACCTTCCCCGCCCGGTGAAAAGAAAAAAGGATATGCGTTGGCGGAAAAATTTATTCAGAAAGCAATTTTTATCGGTGACAGCATCGGCGCCGTAACTATTAAGAGTGAGTATGAAAAGAGTTACAGTGAATTAGACAGCGCCCGTGGCAATTTCAAAGGTTCCCTGGAACATTACAAAAAATATATTAACGCCAGAGATATAATTTATAATGAGGAAAACGAGAAAAAACAAACCCGCACTGAGGCAAAATATGAATTTGAAAAAGCACGGATCCGGAAAGAGCAGAATGAGAAAGAAGCAGTAAGAATTGAAAAAGAAATGCGTGAACGAAGGGATCATCTGCAATATTCTGTGATAGCGTTTGGATTGATACTGCTTTTCATCTCCTTGATTTTCGTGGGTAGAATGAAGATAAATCCCAAAATAACAGAAGGGTTGATATTTATTAATTTTTTAATATTCTTTGAATTTATTCTGGTTTTATCGGATCCATTTCTGGATTCCATAACAGGGGGTGCGCCGGGCTTAAAGTTGCTGGTCAATGCCACTATAGCAGGGTTGATTTTTCCATTGCATGCGTTGATGGAGAATTTGGTGAAGGGGAGGATACTGGGTAATTAATATTTCACGCAAAGGCGCAAAGTGCGCAAAGAATAAAGTACGCAGAGAAAAAAAATCATTTACCCCAATAGTATTTTTTTAAAATATGTCACGCAAAGGCGCAAAGTGCGCAAAGTATTAAGGACGCAGAGAAAAAAATCATTTATGATTTTTTTACCTTGCGTTTTTTGCGCCTTTGCGTGACAACATTTTTTTATGCTGAGTAGTTATGGTTTTTTGAAGCTGTTAAAACGGTATCGCATTTTCTATTTTCTATCTTCTATTTTCTATCTTTCCCCTCCCTTCCTCAACACCCACCGCTCACTCTTTCTATGCAGAAAAAACAACACCGCCGCAATCACGGAATTAAACATCAATTTCAAAAGCGGAGCGCCGCCCGTCACGTAATCAATTACGGGGTCGGTGAGCACTAAGGTAAATTCAAAAAATAACATGAATACTACAAATATCGCCACTTCCATCACCTTTGCAGGAACTTTAATGCGTTTGAAAACACCGAGCGACATGCCGAGTATGAACAGGACGATGGCAATAAAAGTATATTGCAACAGGTTACGTTTGCTGATTTTCTCCGCTTGTATTTTTTCTTCTTCGGCGGCGCGCTTTTTTTGTAATTCAATCAACAGCGCTTCCTTTCTCAATAATTGATTTTCTTTTTCTTTCTTATCGGTTTCGTATCGTGTTTGCATATCGGCAATTTGTTTGGTGGTTTCTTCGTTTAATATGCTATCGTTATAAACGGAATATAATTTATGGTATTGGTAAGCGGATTTCCAGTTGCCGAGGGTGCTGTCTAATTGTGATAAGCCCGAATAAGCATTTTTTGTCCATTCTTTTGTTCCGATTTCCTTAGAAAGTTGCAAGCCCTTGTTTAAATATATTCTTGCCTTCGCAAGTTTTTTTAAGTCAGTATTTAAGATACCAACGTTGATGTAGGAATTAGCCATTCCGTTTTTGTCCCCGATTTCTTCAAATATTTTCATTGACTTCAAAAAAAATTCCAATGTTTTCTCATAATCGCCTTTTTCAGTGTGAATACTTCCGATGTTGATGTAAGAAGTAGCTATACTTTTTTTGTTCCCGAATTCTTCATTTATTTTTAACGCCTTAAAATAAAATACCAATGCTTTCTCATAATCTCCTTTATTATAGTTAATTATACCGATGTTGTTGTAAGAATATGCCATTCCGTTTTTATCCCCGAGTTCTTCATTTATTTTTATCGCCTTAAAAAAAAATTCCAATGCTTTCTCATAATCTCCTTTATTTTTGTGAATAGCGCCGATGCCGATGTAAGAAGTAGCCATTCCGTTTTTATCCCCGAGTTCTTCTTTTATTGATAACGCTTTTAAAAAAAATACCAATGCTTTCTCATAATCTCCTTTATTATAGTTAATTATACCGATGTTGTTGTAAGACATAGCCATTCTCTTTTTGTCCCCTATTCCTTCTCTTATTGATATCGCTTTCAAATGAAATTCCAATGCTTTCTCATAATCGCCATTACCTTCATGAATAAGACCGACGTTGTTGTAAGAATCAGCCATTCCATTTTTGTCTCCGGTTTCTTCTGACATTTTCAATGACTTCAAATAAAATTCCATTGCTTTATCATAATCGCCTTTTTTCAGGTGAGCGATGCCGATGTTATTGTAAGAATCAGCCATTCCTTTTTTATCCCCGAGTTCTTCTCTTATCTTTAATGATTTCGTGTATAATTCTAATGCTTTTTCATAATCGCCTATATTTTTATGAACACGACCGATGTTGGTGTAAGCGTTAGCGGTAAATTTTAATCTGCTAGATGGAGTAGCTATACTTTGTGCAATTTCCAATGCCTGATTATTGAGGAAAAGGGCGGTATCGGGGTTGGTGGATTGTAGTTCCGAGGCAAGGGCGTTCAGGGTGTTGATGCGGGCAGTGTCACTCCGGCTTGTTTGTGTTGTGTTCAGCAAAAGGGCAAGGGAGTCAACGGTTGTGGTTTGAGCGAAACAAGATGCAGAAAAGAAATTTTGTCCCGCAGATAACGCAGATAGACGCAGATTAATTATTTTTTTATCTGCGTTAATCTGCGCAATCTGCGGGAAATTCTTCACTATGGGATAGAAAGAATTTATGAAATACACCAAAACAAACGCCCCAAGATATTTCCCGACACCACTATTATGTCCACCGCCAGGAATAAACGCACCGGAGAGTTTCTTTTCAAGGTAGTGGTGAATGGGAAAAATGATAGTTGCGAGCACGGCGTTGAGAATGAATTTGAATAGGGGTTCGCCCCCGGTATATTTTTCTATGAACGGGTCTATAAGAACAGTGATAAATTCAAAAAAAATCAGGAACGATATAAACAGTGACACTTCCGTGATTTTCATGAACTTCCGGTAGTGCCGGTGTTCTGTAAATTTTCCAAATCGTTTTGCAAAAAGAAAAATCCCAAGAAACAACACAAACAACCCGAGAACGATGGCGGAATATTGCAAGCGGTTTCGTCTTTCTATTTTTTCCTCTAAGAGCCGTTGCTGTTCCTCTTTTTGCTTTTCTTCCAGGATGCGTATTTCCTTGTTCTTTCGTAAAATGCTGTTCTCTTTTTCTTTTTTATCTGCTTCGTATTTTGTTTGCATATCGGCGATTTGCTTGGTGGTTTTTTCGTTGAATAAGCTGTCACTGTAAAGTGAATACAATTGATGGTAATGGTATGCGGCTTTCCAGTTGCCGAGCGCGTTATCTAAACGGGATAAGAATGAATAAGCATCTCTTGTCAAATCTTTTGTACCGATTTCTTTGGAGAGTTGCAAACCCTTGTTCAAATATATTCTTGCCTGCGCAAAATTTTTCATGTCAATGTTTAAGAAGCCGATATTGCAAAAAGAAGAAGCCATTATATTTTTATCTCCGATAGCTTCTGTTATTTTTAACGCCTTCAAATAAAACTCTAACGCCTTTTCATAATCGCCTTTATCTGCGTGAATACTTCCGATGTTGTTATAAGAAGCAGCCATTCCTTTTTTGCTCCCCAGTTCTTCTTTTATTTTTAGCACCTTCAGATAAAATTCCAATGCTTTCTCATCATCCCCTTTATTTTTAAATATAATGCCGATGTTGTTGTAATTATTAGCAACCCAATTTTTATTACCAATTTCCTCATTGATTTTTAATGCTTTAAAATAAAATTCCAATGCCTTATCATAATTGCCTTTATTCCAGTGAAAAAGGCCGATATTGTTGTAAGAACCAGCCATTCCTTTTTTGTCCCCGAGTTCTTCCAATATTTTAACTGATTTCAAATAAAATACCAATGCTTTCACATAATCGCCTTTATCATCGTGCATCATGCCGATGTTGTTGTAAGAATTAGCCATTCCCTTTTTGTATCCGAATTCTTCACTTATTTTTATCGCCTTCAAATAAAATTTCAATGCCTTATTATAATCGCCTTTATTATTGTGAATAAGGCCAATGTTGTTGTAAGAAGTGGACATTCCCTTTTGGTCTTCGAGTTCTTCCAATATTTTCACGGATTTCATATAAAATTCTAATGTTTTCTCATAATCATTTTTATTTGAGTGAACAAGCCCGATGTTGTTGAAAGAAACAGCCATTCCTTTTTTATCTCCTATTTTTTCTTTTATTTTTAATGATTTCAAATAAAATTCCAATGCTTTCTCATAATCGCCTTTATCATCGTGCATCATGCCGATGCTGTTGTATGAAACAGCGATTCCTTTTTTAAAATTAAGTTGTACCGCCAATTTCAGTGCATCGTAACCATACTTCAGCCCCTCATCAAATTTGCCGGTTAATTCACATTCACGAATTAACTGACAAAGATGATTTACTTTATTAGTATCATTGCGGTCGGATTTGAGTAAGGTAAGCAGAGAATCAATGGAGCGGTTGTGCTCGCCGGAATTGTTGGATTGCTGCGCGGAAGAATGTAAAACGCAAAACAGGAAACAGGAAATGTAGAATGTAAAACGCAAAATATAAATTGTGAAAATGTAAAACAAGAAATAGTTAAAGGTTTTTCATTAGGGCAAACTTACAGGAAAATTTTGATTTCTATATGGACTTACTTCAGACCCCATAGCCGATAACTTTCGTTTAGCCATCAAAAGGAAACAACTAAAATCATAAAGATAAAATAGCTATCTACGAATTAAGCCGTAAATGTTTTTTGTTGAACAAATAAAGCCCGATAAATAAATATATTGCAGAAATCAATATTGACCAAAAAAGTTGAAATTGAAGTTCAAAAACTGACTTCCCATCGTTAAAAATACCATTCAACGAAGTGACCGACATTCCAACCGGTAAAAAATCGTTCCAGCATATACCATTGCCGGAAATAGTTAACATTGCATTTCTTGGAATTGGAAGCATGGCTCCACTGAAAAAAATCAGAATAAACAACGGTATCTGTCCTGCAATCACAAAAATGGTTGCATTTTTACAATAGCTTACCACGATAAATGTAATTCCAATAATTCCAAGAAACGCTGTAATGCAAACAAGCACTACAGATATAACTGAACCCAAACTTCTGAAACCAAAAACTGTGGCTAATATATAAGTTGAAATGACAGAAACAATTCCTACCAATATTTGTGTTAGTGTCACTCCGCTCACATAATCAAACACAGTCATTTTAGTGAGTTTTAGCCGGTTTATTGATTTATCTTCTACGTCCCTGATGATTAACATCCCTGCTGAAAAAAGTAACATGATCACGGATAAAATAAATATTCCCGGTATTTGCATTTCAAAATCACTGCGTTTGATTTTTTCTTCGTCAATGAATGTCTCCGTCATTTTCCAGGGTTCTTTGGCTTTCGTTAAATATTTTATAAACCCATCCATTGCTGTAAAAGATGTAATCACCCCCACGAGATAACGTGTGTTGCTTTTTTCTCCAAAAAAATATACTTCGGGAATAGATTTTTCTTTTGCCAACGTGTCTATGGAATTTTGGATGGACCGGCTGAAATCTTCCGACAGCATGAGCATGGCGTCTGCATCTCTTTTTTTGAGAATGGTTTTACCGCTATCCACCGAAGTGATTAATTTAATATGCATCGTTTCCAATATTCTTTTTTCGGTATTGCACATATCTATAAATGCTTTTCCATAGTAGGTTCCGCTTTCACTGATTCCCTTGTCATTATTTACCACCAGAACATTATAATAAGAGGGGAAACCGGCAGTAATCAACCAATAAATTACAACAAAAAAAGGACCTAAAGAGACGGTTATCAATAAAGCCCAGTAGTCCCTTAGTTGTAAAATAATGTTCTTTTTAAATAAACTTAAAATTTTCATTCTCGTAACCTTGTTTCTTTGTGTCTTAGTGTTTAATTTTTAAATAAACTTAAAATTTTCATTCTCTTAACCTCCTTCCTGTTAAATTTATAAAAATGTCTTCCAATGAATTTTCTCTTAATTTCATTTCACACACTTTAATCGAATTATCTTTTAATGTTTTAAGAATTTCTGGTAATTTTTCAAAAATGTATTTATCAGAAATAATCAAATGATTATTTACGGTTGTTATTTTAATTTCAAACCGGCTTAGGGTATTTTGTGCCTTTAAAACCAAATCATTATTTTCTAATTCTATTTCCAGGACGCTTTCCTCCCTGTTTTTCTTTTTTAAATTTTCAATAGTATCCGCTACTAATAATGTTCCATGGTCAATAATAGCAACGTGGTTGCACACCCGCTCTGCTTCGTCCATGTTGTGTGTGGTGAGAATTACGGTTTTGTTTTTTGCCAATGATTTTATATAGTCCCTGACTAAAATGCGGCTTTGAGGATCCAATCCTGCCTCCGGTTCATCGAGAACAATTATTTCAGGGTCGTGCATGAGCGCTAAAATAATATTCATTCTACGTTGCATTCCACCCGAAAGCGTTCCGGCGAGTTTATTCTTTTTCTCTTCCAGACCCATTTCCTTCAAAAGTTTATCCGCTCTTTCCCTCGCCAGGTTTGATTTAATGCCATACATTTCTGCTATATGTATCAATTGCTCTTTACAGGTAAGTTTTGTCCAAAGAACCAAATGCTGGGGGCATACACCCACTTTTATTCTCAGTGATTTATCGCCACCGGCAACTTTTTGGTTTTTTAGAAATAAATTACCTGAGGTGGGTTTCAATAAACCGCACATCATGTTTATAGAAGTGCTTTTTCCTGCTCCATTGGGTCCTAAAAATCCGAATATCTCTCCCTCTTGCACTTCCAATGACAAATCATTCACAGCAACTAAATTATCAAACTCCTTTCGTAAACATTCGGTTTTAAGAACTACATTATTTGCCATAGGGACGAATTATAAAGCGATGGTTGATTGAATACGTATTGCCATTAGTTTGCAAACTTATTGCGTATTTCAGAAACAAAATATGTTTTTTGTCATTTTTGGGGTTAAAGTAACTATTCAAACTATTAGAATTTGATATTAATTTAGTAATTTTATCCGCGCCTAAGATAATTTTTTCCTAAACAACCGATATCTCCAATTTCAAAACCCAACATACCTTGACGCGGTTACTCATCTCAACATTTCTTATCTTTTTGACAAATTTTGCAGTTGGTCAAATAGACAGCAATCTATCACGGCAGGTGGATTCCCTCCGAGACGAAGACCAAAAATGGAGAAACCTTATGACCAAAGCAAAAAACAATGAAGTTGACTCGGTTAGTCCCGATAAAATCGGAAATCAAATTCGTCTCACCGACAGTTTAAATTTTATTCAACTAAAAAAACTATTCGACCAATACGGCTACTTGGGTTACGATAAAGTTGGGCAAGTGAGTTCAACTAATTTCTGGTTATTGGCTCAGCATGCAGACAGACATCCATCCTTTCAGGATAGCGTGCTATCAAAAATGAAAATTGAAGCAGAAAAAGGAAATGCTTCGCTTACTTACTACGCTTATCTTGTGGACAGAGTTAAAATCAACACCGGACAACTACAAATTTATGGAACGCAGATGATTCTTAATTCGACAAAAACTTCATTTATATCTATGCCCACAGTTGATCCGGAGAAATTAAATGAAAGAAGAAAATCAGTCGGACTTCCTTCTATTGAGGACTATATTCAGACAATGAACAACCATTACTACGGTGATCTCCAAAAAAAATAAAAAGTATTTTCTGTTTGACAATTTCATTGCAGATACAATTTTTTTCTGCGTACATCAGCGAACTTAGCGAAGCTATCGCGGGAACACTTTAAAAAATAAATTTGTAGTGAGTAAATCTGCGAGAGAAATATTTTTCTATGTTTACGGTAACATTTTGTATATTTCGTTTTCGGCAAATTCCTTTTTTCAAGTGTTACATGTAATGTAAGAAAGGCAATATCTTTGCATTTAAATTCTGTAGGAACCAATCATTTTGTAACAACGGACTTCCGTCCGTTGAGGTAATGCTGAGTTTATACAATTGAGTTCCGTAGGAACGGATTATAAAGAAAATAAAACTATGGATATGGGGTGTTTTCTTGTAGCCATTCGCATATTGATACTGTATATAAGCATATTACCAATTTAGCCATTCCTACTCCACCACCATCATCCCATTTGCAGAAAAATTATTGGTTCCGCTGAGCCGGTAAAAATAAACACCACTTTTCAAACTGCCACGTTCAATGATATATTCATCTCCCTTCCTATTTAAGTTGCATTGTTGAGTAACCTCCTTTCCTAATAGATTATAAATCTTACACGTAATTTTTGTACCGAAAGCACCGGACAGACCGGATATTTTTATTACAGTCGTGCCATGAAAAGGATTTGGATAAATTTTTATTTCCATATTTTTTTTGCCTTGTTGAAGAATTTTTTCTTTGCTGTCGGTAGTTATTTTTTTTACTCCGTCATCAATCGTTTGCAAGGTAGTATTGGTAAAGACCGGTGCGTTAAAATCAAAATAAATCCCCGCTGAGTTTTCTATTTTTGTTCCGTTGGGTAAATTTTTATTTTGCTCCACTTTAAAAGAAACAAATCCATGACTGCCGGGTTCATTCCTGTTGCTGTCGGGTAAAAGAATATTATTAAAAGTCCACTCCAGAATTCTTTGCCCGTAAAGCCGGAATGAATAAATATGACTGGAAGCACCGGGTTGAACGGTAAAAATATCTAAATCCGTATCCAATGTATCGCGGATCACCACTGTAAATGCTGTATCGTTGCCGGTGTTCTGGAACCGTATTACATATTCCAACGATTGGTTAGGATAAACATTGTGCAGAGAATCAACTCCCGTGGGATAACCCATTTTGTCGTTGGGGTCGTAACTTCCTGTCACCATTCCACAATAAATATCTACAACCGGGTCTGCATCATTTTCGGGTAATGCTGTCATCAAACCCGGCTTCCAGTTAAAAGTTTCGCCACATAATTCTATGGAAGCATTAGGGTGAGAATTCCCGGGATGTTTAGGATGCTGGTCGGCTTCCAGACGGTAAGTTCTTCCGTCACCGGAATAAACATAAATCATGCTGTCGCCACCGTTTAATTTTACCGAGTCCAACTTGGTAAGAACACCATCTATATATATACGAACAGGGCTGTGACACTTCATGTCACCGCCGCCGGGTTCACCTGTATTATAAATTACAAAGCGGACTGCTTTACCTTCGGTAGTGTCACTGACGCAGGCACTTTCCACTTTCAGGGAGGATTTATCCCAGGGAAGGGTGCAGGGAATTATATCCTTAGGGAATTCGGGAATGGTATCAAAAACGCAGGAATCGGCTGGAAATAAATTTGCTTCCATACATAGTGTTTGGCTTTGAACTGCATTACAGCTTAATGAGCAGGCGATTGAAAAATTATTGCATTGACCTGGATTCAAATTACCAACATCAAAACGAAAAGTATTGTTGCCTGAGTCAACATAGGCGACGGTTGCAGATTGCAATGATAGCAAGGAATCCAGATGAACAAGCACATAAGCATTATTCAAGACACCGGTTGCGGAATTTTCATTACAGCATTTTACATATACATTTTGATTACTGAAACATCGGCGCATGAAAGGCATGTTGATAGAAACATCCGGTTGGGGACATGGCTCCGTAGAAATAAAACCAAAGGGAGGAACTTCAGTGACAGAGTCGGGATGGATAACAGTGAAATTTTGTGTCACTGGACAGGTGGGTTTCCATTTGCCGGAAGTATCGGTGGTGATGGTGTAATTTCCTGGTGAGAGATTGTCTTTATACCAATATCCCTCAGAATTGGTTTGGACGATTATATTGCCGGGGTTGATGATTAAGTTTCTGTTGAGAAGGCCGATTTCGTTTGTGTCTTTGATGCAATTATTGCCGAGGTCGTTAAAGACGGTGCCGTAAATATTTTCTTCTTTTAGTTTGGCAATAAATATATCCCCATATTTGCTTACATTGGTTAAAATAGTTGTTCCAAAGGTGATGGAAGAATTATAAAAGTTTCCTATAACGATGATATTACCTTCCCCATCGGCAGAACAACTACTTCCCAAATCAGATTCTTTTCCTCCTGCACTTTTTGCCCAAAGGACATTTCCATTTTTATCATATTTCGCAATAAACACATCACTAGTTATATAACCTGTATATGAATTATTTATTAAAGTAGATGCTCCGAAAGTGATGGAAGGACTTCTAAAATGACCTGTTATGATGATATTGTCGTTAGCATCAGTTGAGCAACTATTGCTCTCGTCAGCTTCGTACCCACCTGCACTTTTTGCCCAGAGGGCATTTCCGTTCTGGTCATATTTCACAATAAAAATATTGTAATAACCTATACTTGCCAAAGAAGTTGTTCCGAAGGTGATAGTAGAACCCTGAAAATAACCAGTGGCAATAATATTGCCTTTGGTATCAGTTACGCAACTTGTGCAATAATCAGGAGAAGTACTACCTGCACTTTTTGCCCAAAGGACACTTCCGTTTGTATCATATTTCACAATGAATATATCACTTGTATTGCCTAAGTTGGATGCATTAGTTAAAGTTGTAGTATCGAAGACGATAGAAGCACTAGAAAACCGACCTGTTGTTAAAATATTACCCATGGCATCATTGGAGCAACTACGAATAATATCATCTGTAGTTCCGCCAGCGCTTTTAGCCCAAAGAACATTTCCGTTTGCATCATATTTTACAATAAACATATCAGAAGAATTTCCACTGACATTTGTATTGGTTAAAATAGTTGATTCAAAGGAAATAGAAGAACTCTGAAAATTGCCTGTTACAATGATATTACCATTGGCATCGGTAGAGCAACTATTACCATAATCAGAAGAATTTCCGCCTGCACTTTTAGCCCAAAGAACATTTCCGTTTGTGTCATATTTTACTACAAACATATCACTCGCGCCGCCCCCAGTGCTTGCAAGGGCTAATGTAGTTGTTCCAAAGGTGATGGTTGAACTATTAAAAGACCCTGTTACTATTATATTTCCACTGAGATCTGTAGAGCAACTATTACCATAATCAGAATAATTTCCGCCAGCACTTTTTGCCCAGAGAACATTTCCGTTTGTGTCATATTTTACAATAAACATATCATCCCAGCTTCCTGTATTAGTTAAAGTAGTTGTTCCAAAAGAAATAGAAAAACTAGAAAAATTACCCGTTACGATGATATTAGCGTTGGCATCGGTGGAGCAACTATTTCCTAAATCATGCTCTTTTCCTCCTGCGCTTTTTGCCCACTCGTAATTAGGGTATTGCGAGTATGCCTGTTCTTGTGTAAGCAGCAATATGAAGATAGTTGCGAGGAATGATACACTTCGTTTTCCTACGGAAGAACGAATGGCTGAGGAAGTACAGGGAATTATGAATGGTTTTTTCATAGTTTTTGGGGAGAGAGGCATTATAAAGATGTCTAAATTCAGATTAACTGAACTCACAAAGATCAGATTAACTAACCTCACAAAGATATAAAAATTTACAGAAACCTTGAAAGTAAAACTCAGTTATCAGGACTTTCTGTTACGTTTATTGGAAGGACATGTTATTTCCAGAGCGGAAATTACAATCAATAATATGATTGAAGAAAGCAAGACCATACTAAAAGAAAATGGGAAATAAAAAAGAGGTAAAATAATTTAAGGGCACCTCTAAAAAGTTTAAATCAAGCAATACCATCCGAACAAAAAAATTTACGGGATCAACTTTTATACAAGGATTGAATTGGTCTGACCACTTGTATTATTGGAAATTTGGTTTTAGTGCTTTAATGATAACAGATACATCATTTTACAGAAACATAAATTATCATAAGCCGACCGACACTTTGGAAACCCTTGACGTAACACGTATGGCAAAAGTAATTGACGGTGTGTTCATTGCATTAACGGCAAAGTAAAATAAAATTTTACGTAAATTTGCCCACCTTAACCCTCCTCCCCATGAACAACCGCGTAGTCCATTTCGAAATTCCCTGCGACCAGCCGGAAAAAACCGTTGAATTTTTTAAATCGGTTTTCGGTTGGACCTTTCAGCAATTTGGTAGCCATCCTTACTGGCTGGCTGTCACCGGTGATGAAAAATCTCCGGGGATAAATGGTGGCATAATGAAAAAAAAAGATCCGAACCAACCGATAGTAAACTCAATTAGTGTCACTGATATTGATGAAAGTATCCGGAAAATTGAACATTCGGGAGGCAAGGTGGTTGTTCCCAAAATGCCGGTTCCCGGCGTAGGATGGTCTGCTTATTTCAAAGACCCTGACGGAAATATACATGGTGTATATCAGCATGACCCGAAAGCGCAATAATAAATTACATGAAGCACTTTATAAGATATTATCTTATTCTACCTTTCATTTTCTTTTCCACCTTACAATTATCGGGGCAATCTTTATTGATGGATTCGCTTAAGCTTTTGCTGAAAGGAACAAAAGAAGATACCCAAACTGTTAATCTGCTGTTAAAGATTACCGAAAACGCTGAAATGTGCGCACAGGATTCTATGGAAATATATGCAAAGAGCGCAAAAAAATTATCGGAGAAATTAAATTTTGAAAAAGGAATTGCTTTTTCTAATGTATGGTTAAGCCAATCTTATTGGTATAAAACCTTATATGATAAAACGATTTCTGAAGCACAATCTGCTTATTCTATCGGGCAAAAATTAAAAAACCAGCAGATAAAAAGCTCTGCACTGTGCTTATTGGGTTGGGGATATCTTGGAAAACAACAATTAGATAAATCGCTTAAATTTTTTTATAACGCGTTGGACATTCCTTCGGAGGAAGCTAATCAGAAATATTATTTACGTGCACAGATGGGCGCGGCACATTTGTTTTTTTTCGTTGGCGACACAGCTAAAGGAATTGAATTCAGAAATAAATTCCGTGAATTTGCCTACCGATGGAACGATAAACAGGAAATAGGACATGCTTTATCGGGAATTGCTTATGACTCAATGATTGAAAAAAAATATTCCATCGCACTGGAATTATATTTCAAGGCACTAAGCGCCAGTGAAGAAATCGGAGATTATTACGGTATGTGCAATTCATTACCAAAAATCGCTTCCATTTATGCAATAACAAGAAACTATGAAAAAGCCCTGGAATTTTATCAAAAATCAGCATTGCTACTGGAACGCATTTCCAGCAAACTTAATTTAGGATGGACCTTTTATGATATGGGTGAAGTATTTATAAATAAAAAAGATTTTTCCAATGCCGTGTTGTATCTTCAAAAATCATTGAATATAGCTGATTCATTAAATGATTATAATTTATTATCAAATACCACTCGTTTATTAGCAACCGTTTCTGCAGAAAAAAATGACTTTGAAACGGCTTATACCCTTTTTGCAAAACATAAAATTTATTCCGATTCTCTGCTTCTTTCCCAAAATTCTGCTGAAGTAAAAAATGTACTTCTTACACATGAACAGGAAAAGAAAGATGCCCTTGCCAGAAAAGAGGAAGAACTTCGAAAAATGAAACAAATGTGGATTGAGATTATCTGCATTGTTGTATTTATTGCCCTGATTGCATTTACCGTAACCATTTACCGGAAATCAAAAGCAAGAAAAAAAGCGAATGTGGAAATCACAGAACAGAAAAAAATTATTGAAGAGAAAAACAAAGATATAACCGATAGCATTGAATACGCCAAACGGATACAACAGGCAAAGTTGCCCATGATTGGAGAAATAAAAGAAATTTTTCCTGACTCATTTATTTTTTTCAAACCACGTGATATGGTCAGTGGTGACTTTTATTTTTTCCAGAAAAAAGAAAATCAGATATTTATTGCCGCGGTGGATTGTACCGGTCATGGGGTGCCCGGCGCATTAATGAGCATGATTGCCTCCGAAAAACTCAAAGAAGCTGTGATACAATGCCAACAGCCCTCCACTATTTTGAGAAAATTAAATCAGGATATCAAACAATCGCTGAAACAAACCGATAGCATTGAATCAATTAAAGATGGGATGGATATTGCGCTATGTGCTTTTGATTTATCAAACAGGTTCATTCATTTTTCAGGAGCCAACAGACCTCTGTGGTTTGTCCGTAATGGTAAAAAAGAAGTCGAAGAATTTAAACCCACTAAAAAATCAATCGGGGGTTTTACCGAAGATGAACAGGATTTTACCTCTTTCAAAATTCCGGTAGAAAAAGGAGACACTTTTTATGTTTTTTCGGATGGCTATGCTGACCAGGACGGCGGAGTTAAGGGAAAGCGCCTTATGAATAAAAATTTTCTAAAATTAATTAATGATATGCAAGGGTTGACTATGGATGAACAGTTTACATCTATTGAAAAACATTTTTATCAGTGGAAAGGGGAAAGAATGCAGTTGGATGATGTGTTGGTTATGGGAATTAGAATATAGGGGTATAGGGAGTATAGGGGTATAGGGGTATATTGTATAAGGAGCGAATATTGTGTTGTTCCTCTATACCTTATACCTTTATACCTTATACTCCTTATACCCAATTTTTTTGTTTATCATGCTATTTTACTTTAGTTTGTGAAAGAAAATAGCAAAAAAAATAATTTTTTTATCAAATAGTTATGAATTTGCTTTTTTTTCCATATTATTGCACCCTTAATTAAAACATTCTCATTAAACGCATACTAATCATGGTATCTACTCTTTACCGCCGGACTATTAACTATTTAATGGTCTTTTCCATACTATTCGCCGTTTCCTGTGGGGAGAAAAAGCAGGAAGCCGAGGAAAATAAAGAAGCTAAGGAAGAAAAAAAGGATGTCAATAAAGACATTCACATCAAATTTGATAATGAGGTTTACAGCGTACCCTCCCCTTTTCAGATGTCATCCATTTTCAAAAAAGCAGGGGGTAGCTATAATCAATCACTGTTAAATTCTACAGGTAATCTTTCTAAATACACTACTAATTTCAGTCAGGCATTGAATCTTGGTATTTATGCCGCCGATTTAGGATATATAAGAATGTATGACCAAACCCAGGATATGATATCCTATTTTAATGCCTGTAAAGAGCTTGCTGACGGGCTGGGAATTCTTGCCGCTTTTGAAATGAAAACGGTGGAACGTTTCAAAGCAAACCTTGACAAACCCGATTCTTTATTATATATCATTTCCGAATCCATGCGTCAGTCAGAGACCTATCTGAAAGAAAATGAGCGCAAAAGTTTAGCTTCATTGGTTTTAGCAGGTGGCTGGGTAGAAGGATTGTATTTAGCAACCAGAATGGTGAAAAATGGCGCCGGTGACCCCCAGGTAATTGAGCATATCGGCGTTCAGAAAATTTCCCTTGGCAACCTCATTCCCATGCTGAATAAACACAGAGATGAAACCGGATTTCCTGCTTTGGTAAATTCACTGAAAGATCTTCAAACAAAATATGAGTCCATAGAGATAAAATATTCTTACGTGGCTCCTCAGACCGATACTTCCAAACACATGACAATGATAAACAGTAAGAGTGAAGTAATTGCCACTGCTGACCAATTAACAGCAGTTGCTAATGCTATTGAATCAATTCGTAACCAAATGTCCAATTAATAAAATATAAGCTATGAAAAAGTTTTCTTCGCTTCTGATTTCATTCACCTGCACGGTGCTAATGATGTACAATGCACAAGCACAATGTAATTTCATTGCTGACGATTGTGCTCCTAACATTGTTCCGTTTGTTTCAGACGGACAATCAAGAAGAGCATTGGTAGAAGAAGGTGACACGGTTGAATTCTTTGTTACTTTTTATGCCAATAACGATTACAGAATACAGGCCTGTCCAGGTCTTGTACTGGATCATATTTACTGGAGTGTATGGGATACTGAAAAACATTTGTTATTTGAAAATCTTAAACATTCAAACACAAACCAATGGGATTTTCACTTCACCGGTACTGTAAACACACTTATTAGGGCTTGTCTGCCAAAAGGTTCTGAGCTGGGGTGCCTTGTGATGTTGGTGGGATTTAAGGATTAAAAATTATAATTAAAGGCATTTCTAAAAATTTATAAAAATAAGTTTCATGCAGAGGGCCGCAGAGTGAAAGCGTTGAGTTGCGGAGAGAATTAAAACGATTTTAACACTACCAAAACAACTTTAACATTATTATATGAAAGTCCATCTTACCTATTGAATGGTTGCCCGCTGTTCCTTAACAACTTTAATATTAATAACATGAAAGCCAATAGACGTAACTATACTGCGAATCGCAATGCAATGCTACTAACTTATAAACCCAGTATTGGGCTGATATTTTTATTACCATTGATTTTTTGTTTATTTTTTTTACCCCATTTATTAAAGGCACAACAGAGCAACACAATTTATTCAACCGGAGATACTTCAAAAATTTTTGATAATTATTTTTTTGACAACTTTGGAAATAAATACTCCTTTGATGAAATAAGAATTTCCAATTCAAGCCCCACATTGTTTATTTCAGAAAATACCTGCATCGCCGGTTATTTTCATTTATATTTTTCTGATACCGATGTACAGGGTTTTAATGATCCTGCAGAAGGCGCTTCCCGAAGAGCAGTTGCCTGTTCTGTTTTTACTGATATTTCAAAACTTATCGTACCTGCAATAAATCCTTTAACCGGCGCAGATCCGGCGGTAAACATTATTGTCCTTCCTTCCACAAATTTAGAAACTACAACTTTGGGAGCCGCTTCTTCTTTTTATATAAAAGATGCTTTGCTTAGTGGTTTTATGGATGGTGAAATCTGGAAAACTTTAAATGGGGGTATGGATTCTTATACTAACCTGAATTTAATAGGATATTCCGATGAAGATTTCTATCATGGAACCCTCCAAATTAACTTTATTAATTTTTCTGACTGGTGGACAGACCTAAAAACTGTTGCTCCCCCCGATCGTCACGACTTGTATACTGTCATTTTACATGAAGCCATGCATGCATTAGGATTTACTTCTTTCATCACCGGTGACGGATCTTCAGGTTTGGCAGGTAATATTTATTCAAGATTTGATTCGTATTTATTTACTAATTCTTTCGCACCTCTTATCACAATCAATGGTAGTTGCAATAATACAACCTTTTCTACGGGAACAGTAATAGATAGCAGTTGTTATATTCTATACAACGGATCAACAACTCAACCCATTTATTCCCCTGTATCTTTTTTAAAAGGTTCCAGTTTTAACCATTTTGATTATACATGTCCGCTTGGTACATCCAATAATATACCCTATCTTATGGTAAACGCTTTAGGAACAGGAATAACCAGACGAAGACCACTTCAACAAGAAGTTCAGGTATTATGCGATTTGGGTTATCAAACAACCAATGTTTATGGTGCAGACCAAACATTAACTACAATTTATAAAAATGATTATACACCTTGCGGAAATAGAATAGCCGGGGTTAATGATTTTTATATATCTGGAACAACTACTCGATATAGCGTACTTAGAGGTAATACTATTACTATTGACGATTTTCTTTTGAATGATAATGATAATGGCAATGCTCCGACACGATTTAATTGTTTGGAAATTGTCAGTGGGTCAGGAACTATATCTTCTCAAGGGAATAGCTCTTTTAACTTTCAATCAAATGCTACTTATGCAGGATTAGTAACACTTCGTTACAGACCGCTAAATGCACTAGGGCAAACGGGAAATATCACCTATATTTTTATAAACGTAACAGCGGACCAACTTCCGGTTTGTACTTCTCCTTTTCCCTGCAATAAAAATATTGTATGTTATGGAGGTTTTGAAGAGTTTACAGATGAAGCAGAAATGGATATGACACTGACTTTTGGTATAGAATCAACAAAAGACGCTCCGTTTTATTTTGATGAAATCTTTGAAAATTCTCCCTATTTTTCTGGAAATAATGAAGCCACTTCATCCACTTGTAATAATGGTTCTGTAGATCTTGCTCCTCATTCCGGAAATAACTATATCGGTTTGATTGTAAGAGGATACAACAATAAGAACTATCCCGAAGGAATTGCATTAAGTTTTAACAGACCGGTTTTACCAGGTGCTACCGGAATCATCTCATTTTTTGCAAGAAAAGGTCATCAACAGTGTACTGCGGAATTCATTCAATCCAGGTTTACTAACATACAACCTTGTCCTGGTAAAATTCTTAATGAATGTCCTGGTTTAGTTTCTTCTCAAATATTTCCAAATAATAATGGTCAGGAAATATTAACGGATAGTTATCAATTATATACTATCCCCTTTACTAATAATACTGCAAATAATTGGAATTATCTTTTATTGAATTCTCTGACTTTGGTAGATACAGATCCAGCTAATGGTTCTATATGGTTAGATGACATCTCCGTGATTATAGACCCACTCCCACAGCAAAATGCCGGTCTTGACCAAAGTATTTGCAATGGAGGCACTGCCAATATTGGGAGCCCGTCAGTTTCAAATACTATTTATAATTGGCTACCTACTGTAGGTGTAAGTAATTCCACAATTTCAAATCCTACAGCAAACCCTTCAATTACTACTACTTACACTGTAACTGCTACTGATCAGAACGGTTGCACTGGTTCGGATGATGTAACAATTACCGTTTTACCTTCTTCACTTTCAATTCTACCTTCGGGTCCGACAAGTTTTTGTCCAGGGGGTTCGGTAGTACTCACATCAAGCCTTATTGCAGGAAGTTATTTATGGTCTACAGGTAGTACAAGTAATGCAATTACTGCTATACTTTCTGGAACTTATAGTTTAACTGTAACGGATGGAGCTTGCACAAATTCTTCATCTATTACTATTATAGTAGATACCACAGAGGTTTTTGTGGACGCTGGTGAAAATGATACGGTATTCATTGGATATACACCTCTCAAATGTGCAATACTCACCGCTACAGTTTCTGGAACCGTACTACCTTATAATTTCTTATGGAGTACCGGTGACACTACACAATCGATAACCGTTTGTCCGAGTGAAACAACCACATACAGTGTTATTGCTGATGCAGATGGTTGCAAGTCAGAACCAGATTTTGTGACAGTAGTTTCAATAGATGTTCGTTGCGGAAAAAATAGTGATAAAGTTTTGGTTTGTCATGTTCCACCAGGAAACTCATCAAACGCACATGAAATATGTATTAGTCCAAGTTCAGTTCCTGCACATCTTACACATGAGGACAGATTGGGATCTTGTGTTTCTCCATTGGATAAATGGAAACGATACTCAAGTGATGATAATTTTACTATTGAATTTATAAAGACCGATGGAACATCAAAAAATATATTTGAATCTTACCCAAACCCTTTTTCGAATTTTACAACTGTAACACTCCGTTTACAGCAAGATGAAATAACAACTATAAGTGTATCTGATATTTTTGGCAAAAAAGTAGCGCTACTCTTTGATGGATTGGCTCAACAAGATAAGAATTACTTCTTGCACTTTGATGCTTCTAACCTACCAGGAGGTGTTTATTTTATCAGGTTAATTTCTGAATATAGTACACATTCCCAAAAACTTGTCCTCATTAAATAGTAAATAAAATAATTATCCCCTCATCCTTTCTCCTTCAGCTTCTCCATATTTCTTGCAATACTTCCTTCATTCAATTCTTCCAGTACTACCGGCTTTGATGATAAATTGATTAATCGCCCCTTATATCCCTTCAATGAATTTAAGTCATGGGTTATAAGAATGATGCTTTTCTTTTTTTCTTCCACTAAACGGTAGAATATCCCTAAAACTAAGTTAGTATAATAGGTATCGAGATGACGGGTCGGTTCATCGAGCAAAATAATTTCTGAATCCATTAACAGAATTTGAGCGAGCCAGACCAGAATTTGCTCCCCTCCCGATAATTCGGAAAATATTTTATGTTTAAGGTGCGTAATCTCAAACAAACTTATAAATTCCTCCGCAAGGGAATAATCTTCTTTTGTATAGTGCGAAAACCTGGGTTTTTTGTGATATGTGCCCATTACCACTAGTTCTGAAACGGTGAATGGAACCTGAAAAGGTGTATTTTGTTCGAGATATGAGAAATAATGAGGTGTTACATTAACTTCATGCTTACTTTTCTCATTTACAACATGTATTTCACCCGAATAGGAAATTTTTCCTGTGATGGCTTTGAACAAACTTGTTTTTCCGGAACCGTTATTCCCTGCAATGACAACCCATTGATGTAGAGGTATTTCGAGGTTGATTTTATCAATGACTGATTTGTTTCGGTAGAATACAGACAGGTTGGAGAGAATAAGATTGTTTGACAAGACGAAAGGGGTATAGGGGTATAGGGGTATAGGGGAAAACCGTAAATCATCCGTTTGTTTACTACCCTTATACCTTTATACCTTTATACCCTTATACCTCTTTAGTACTCATCTTCGTTAAAAAAGAAGTCCTCTTTTGAGGGATAATCGGGCCAGATTTCTTCTATACTTTCGTAGGGTTGCCCATCGTCTTCGAGTTCATGCAGGTTTTCAATCACCTCAATCGGTGCACCGGAACGAATCCCGTAGTCAATAAGCTCATCTTTAGTTGCCGGCCAAGGGGCATCTTCGAGATAGGAGGCAAGTTCGAGTGACCAATACATCAGGGAGTGGGTTAGTTAGAATATTAAGCGATTAAACCTATAAACGAAAAAGGGCACAAAAGTATAAAAAAAAATAATGGATAAACAATAAAAAAAGACATAAAACATAAATATTTTTTTGAGGTCTTTGAAAGATTTAAAATTACATTAAAACTCTTAGCTTATTCTATGGTGAAGCGACACGGTGCACCTTATCGCTGAAATCAGGGCTTTTCACTTTTGTGCATAAAAAAAAATTTCCTGTATGTTTGCACCATGATAAACAACATTGCCATAATTGGAGGAGGACCTGCAGGGCTTTATCTCGCCTGGTTACTGCAAGGAAGTGGATTAAAGATTACCCTTTTTGACCATCGCATTCCCTTTGAAAAACCATGTGGAGGAGGAATTACCTTTAAGGCAATGAATGAAATTAAAATGCTGAAGGGGATAGAAACCTTGTCGAATGCAGTTCAGCAGTTCCGGTTTATTTCACCTTACGAAAGTAGTTGCGATGTCGCCTGTGATGTCCCCATGCAAATCATCTCCCGGAAAACCCTTAGTGAGTATCAATTAAACTTATTGGATTACAAACAGATTAATTTAGTTCACAGTAAGGTAACTGAAATTATACGCCAAAACGACGATTTCAAAATCACAGTTGATAATATGAATTATGATAGCAATTTTAAATTTGATTTTGTAGTGGGTGCAGATGGGGCACAAGGGATTTCGAGGCGGTGGCTTGGAGCAAAGCCCTTTGGCACCAACCGGTATTCAGGATTAGGATACTATGTTGATGGTTTATGCATTGATGAGGCAATTATCAAATTCTATACAAACAGCAAAGGTTATTTGTGGGTATTTCCGCGAGGGGATCATTCTTCGGTTGGTTTTTTTTCATTATCTAAGCAATTTTCACGGGAAATGGCGCTCAGTCATGTAACCGGATTTCTTCAAAAACATTTTCCTGATTTTAAACCCAACCCACAACGATATTATTCGGCAACCATTCCGTTGGTCTGGAAGTGGGAGAAAGAAAATATTCAAGGCAAAAACTGGGCGTTGATAGGGGATGCGGGCGGGTTTGTGGACACAATTACCGGAGAAGGAATTTATTATGCCTTCAAATCAGCGGAATTGCTTTCAAAAGCGATAGTAGCAAACAAACCGGAATTATACTTTGAAAATTGCCATGGCATAATTGCTGAATTGCAAAAATCCGCTACTATTTTTCCTAAATTTTATAAAACATGGTTTACAAGCGCCATGGTATTACTTTCTAAAAGAAGTTATTTTTTACAACAAGTGCTGGTTAATTTAATTTTAGGAAGACAAACGTATTGTACACTGAAAGCAACATTGAAGAAAAATATTCCTACCGTGATAAAAGAGGTGATGATGAGCTTTTTTAAAAAGGGGTGAATAGTTAGCTATCCCCCCCCACAATTTTTTTATAATAATTTTCATACAGCGGTAAAATTTTAGCTACGTCAAATTCCTTAGCCCTTTCCCATGCACGTTTTTTAAAACCGGGAAGATGATTGTCCTCAAGAATAAACAACGCATCATTTGCCATTTTTTCCGTGTCGCCCACCGGACTGTTAAAGCCGGTTATTCCGTCAACGTTAAGCTCCGGAAGTCCGCCTGCGTTAGTGGTTATCAGCGGCACTTCACAAGCCATGGCTTCCAGCGCGGCAAGTCCGAAACTTTCGCTCTCGGAAGGCATCAGAAACAAATCGGATATGGATAAAATCTCTTCTACGGCATCCACTTTTCCGATAAATCGTATGTCCGCGCAATAATTCATCTGCCGGCATAAATCCTCTGCGTGTTTTCGGTCAGGCCCATCACCAATCAATATTAATTTAGCAGTAACATGGTTTCTTAATTTTTGAAAGATTTTCAATACATCTTCAATTCGTTTAACCGGCCTGAAATTGGAAGTGTGCACAATTATTTTTTCGTCATGCGGAGCAAGCGCTTTGCGGAAATGTTCCTTTTTCAACCGTTGAAACCGTTGCAGGTTTATGAAATTCGGAATAACTTCTATTTTTTTTTTTATATTGAAATGACGATACGTATCGTCTTTGAGAAACTGTGACACCGCAGTGACACCATCCGATTGATTAATGCTGAATGTAACCACTGGTTCATACGTGGCATCTTTTCCCACTAATGTAATGTCTGTCCCATGCAACGTAGTAATAACGGGAATATGAATCTGATAGGTTTTAAGGATTTCTTTTGCCAGAAAGGCGGCGGAAGCGTGAGGAATGGCATAATGCACATGAAGCAATTGAAGTTTTTCAAATTTTACAATATCCACAAGTTTGCTGGCAAGCGCCAATTCGTAAGGAGGGTATTCAAACAGGGGGTATGAATTAAAATTTACTTCGTGATAGAAAATGTTTTCGTTGATGGTATCAAGACGAAAGGGCTGTGCATACGAAATAAAATGCACCTGATGACCTTTCGCGGCAAGCGCCATTCCAAGTTCTGTGGCGACCACGCCACTGCCACCGTAAGTGGGATAACATACAATTCCGATTTTCATGAGTTGGTTATTAATTAAAATTTCACCCAGTTTTCAATTATTTTTAATCCAAATTCTGTTAGAATGCTTTCCGGGTGAAACTGAACACCCCGAACATCAAACTTTTTGTGACGTAATCCCATTACATATCCTTTTTCATCTTTGCAGGTAATTTCCAATTCATCCGGAAAATTATTTTCATCTACAACCCATGAATGATAACGACCCGCTTTAAATTTTCCTGGTAGTCCCTTGAATAAAATATCATCTTTCACAATTTCCATTTCCGTTGCCACTCCATGATACACCGACTTCAGATTTTTTAATTTGCAGCCAAAAACTTCAGCGATTGCCTGTTGTCCGAGACAAATTCCCAAAACGCTTTTCTTTCCGGAATATTCTTTTATAACATCTAAAAGTATTCCCGCATCCTTAGGGATTCCGGGTCCGGGTGAAAGAAGAATTTTATCATAGCGATTAATTTCTTTCAATGAAATTTTATCGTTGCGAAACACATCCACTTTTGCGTCACTTGTCTTTTCAAGATAATGAACAAGGTTGTACGTAAAAGAATCGTAATTATCCAGTACAAGGATTTTCATTTATAGACCAAAGATATGAAATTAATCACCTTCCTTTCCTCTCCATCGCTTTATTCAGCAAATAATACATCACCGGTACAATAACAAGTGTTAGAAAGGTTGCGAATGATAATCCAAAAATGACCGTCCAGGACATCGGTCCCCAGAAAATCACATTATCACCACCAAAATAAATCTGCGGATCTAACGATGACACTAACGTAAAGAAGTTGAGATTCATTCCTGTTGCCAGTGGCACTAATCCAAGTACAGTAGTTATGGCTGTCAATAGAACAGGACGTAAACGGTTTGCGCCGGCATTGATGATACATTGCCTGATTTCCTCCAAGGGCAGTTGCGCTTTTTTGTCCAATCCCAATTCCGTTTTTCTCCGGTTAATCAGTAAATTGGAATAATCTATCAGCACGATCACGTTATTTACCACAACTCCGGCAAGGGAAATAATTCCTATCATCGTCATGATGACAATGAAGTCCATCCGGAAAATAGTCAATCCCAGAAATACTCCAATGCCACTGAGAATTACTGCCGACATAATGATTAAGGGAGTGGTGACAGAATTAAATTGTGCCACTATGATCATAAATACCAGGAATAGTGCTACCAGCAAGGCGTTAGTTAGAAATGACATCTCTTTATTTTGTTCTTCCTGTTGTCCCGTAAACTTAATCTGAAATTCCTTAGGTGTTCTGAAGTCCTTCATCTGCTCTTTGATTTTTTCAACTATTTCATTGGCGTTGTAACCCGCCAGCACGTTAGACGAAATGGTTATCACACGGTTTAAATCTTTCCGGCGAATGGAACCATACGTAGAGGTATTCTTCAACTCAGCCACTGCCGAAACTGGTATTTGCCTGATTTGACCATTGGTTTGGTCGCGGAATGTAATGCGCTGATTCATCAGTATCTCTGGGTCATTCCGGTACTTTTCATCCAATCGAATGTTTACAGGATAATCATCTTCGCCTTGCTTAAAGCGTGAAACCTCAAGACCAAAAAGCGAAGTGCGTACATCGCCGGCAATCTGCGCAGTAGAAATACCGTATCTCCTGGCTTTCTCGCGGTCTATGTGCATTGTTAATTCCGGCTTTCCCAGTTCAATGTCCGATTTTAATTCCTCTATTCCTGCAATGCCACTCTTATTTATAAATAAACGAACTTCTTCCGATAGAGAAATTAATTTTTCGTAATCCTTGCCAATTACTTCAATGCTGACGGGCTTTCCGACCGGAGGTCCATTATTATCTTTGTCAACGATGATTTGCACTCCGGGAAATTTCTTTAACCCTGCCCTGATTTCATTTAATACATCGCCGGTTTTTACTCCTCTGCGGTATTCATAATCCACAAACGAAACGGTAATCCTTGCTTTATGGGGTGTCACTCCGAAAACAGGACCTTGCGTGGGATCACTGGTTCCTTCTCCTACCTGAGCAATCATGGATTTGACAAGAAAATTATTTTTGTTGGAACCGGAATCCGGACTAAGTGCTTCGTATTTTGATAATAATCCCCTTAGTTCGTTTTCAATTTTTTTTGTAAAATCATTTGTTACTTCTATATCTGTTCCTTGCGGTTTCTCTATAAATACGTTTACATAATGCGGCTCACTTACAGGAAAAAATTCCACTTTGGGTGCAAAAATAAATAATAGCACAAACGATAAAATAAAAAGAAAAACAGTGCTTGACAAAAAGAGGTATGGTTTTTTTCCCCCTAACGAATATATCAGAAAACTGCGGTAAGAATTTTCAAACCTGGGAACAACCGTTTGGCGGAACCATACAGTCCATGGATTCAGCCATTTTCCGTTAATAAAAATAATTAACGCAGTAAACATAAGTAAATGACCTAAAGTATCCCAACGTATTATTCTGAACAGCAACCCTGCTACAAAAAATATTCCGGTTGTTATAAAAAGTTTTTTGAATCTCACCTTTTTTTCTTCTATTCGCATCCATACTGCTGTAAAAACGGGATTCATTACTAATGCCACAAATAAACTGGAGCCCAGAACAATGATTAATGTAATGGGAAGATATTTCATAAACTCACCCATCATTCCGGGCCAAAACGCCAACGGAATAAATGCGGCGAGGGTAGTTAACGTGGAGGTAATGATGGGAACAGCTACTTCTCCAACTCCCTGCTTGGCGGCATGCTCATGATTTCTGCCTTCACCCATGTGTCTGTAAATATTTTCTACTACTACAATGCCATTGTCAACCAACATCCCAAGAGCAAGAATAAGTGAAAATAATACAATCATGTTTAGTGTCACTCCGGTTGATCCCAAAATCATAAATCCCATGAACATGGACAAAGGGATGGCAGTGCCTACGAACAATGCGTTGCGAAGTCCGAGAAAAAACATCAGCACCAGCACCACGAGAATGATTCCGAAGATAATATTGTTCTCGAGATTTGTCACCTGGTTTCTGGTTTCAGTTGACATATCATTCGTTACGGAAACATAGAGTGAAGATGGAAAAAAAGTTGCACGGGCATCCCCGAGTATTTCCATAATTTTATCGGAAGTGGAAAGCATATTTTCTCCGCTTCGTTTTACTATGTCGAGCATGATGACCGGCTTTTGATTTTCACGGGCATAACTTTTTCTTTCCTCATAATCGAAACTAACCTTAGCAATATCTTTCAGATATACAATATTTCCTTTTTCATTTTTTACAACTATATCGGCAAGTTGAGAGGGGGTAGAAAATTCTCCAACGACCCGTATGGTTTTCTGAAATTGATCAGTTGTTACATTTCCACCCGATAAGGTTCTGTTCTCATTTACAATGGCGCCTGCTATATCGTTGAAGCCAAGTTGCAATGATTCCATTTTATGAATATCCACCTCCACTTTAACCTCTTTTTCCATGGCGCCGCGTATATCTACTCTTGAAATTTCCGGTAGTTTTTCAATTTCATCTTCGAGATATTCTCCGTATTTTTTCAACTTGTCAATATCAAAATCACCCGATAGATTAATATTCATGATGGGAAACTCAGAAAAGTTCAGTTCAAAAATATTAGGATCCTGCAAGAGGTCGGTAGGCAAGTCCTTTTTTGATTTATCAACGGCATCTTTTACTTTTCTTAGAGCTTCCTCCACGGGAACATCGGTATTGAACTTTACTACTATGTTTGAATAATCCTGAATGGAGGTCGAAGTGATTTTATCCACTCCCGCAATGGTTTTTAATTGTTTTTCGATAGGACGGGTAATCAGATTTTCCATGTCGGCAGGTGAGTTTCCAGGATGTGGAGTACCTATGTAAATTTCCGCAATTATAATTTCCGGAAAACTTTCTTTCGGCATTGAACTATAAGCTATCATTCCCAAAATGGCAACAATAATTGTAAGCACAAAAACGGTTGCTTTATTATCAACAGACAATGACGAAAGACCGAATTGGTTTTCGATGATGGAATGATTTTTTGGGTTGCTCATTAATCTGGTGCTATTTTCTATTTTCTTTTTTCTATCTTCTATTTTCTATTTATTAATTCCAAAACTTCAAGGTTATCCAGCGCTTCAAATCCTTACTAAACCTTGAAGGTTCTTTAACTTTTACCTTATTTCTCCCCCACCACCATCACCCTATCCCCGTCGGTTACCATCCGCGCACCTTCGGTTATAAGCATTTCACTCGCGGAAATTCCCTTGATAATTTCAACTTCCCCCTGGTTTCGTAATCCCGTTTCAATAAAACGGCGTTTTGCAGTTATTTCATTTATGGTGGAATCCACTACAAAAATAAATTCCTTACCGTTTGCATCTGCCAGTATGTACCGGTCATGAATTACGATGGCTGAATCTTTTACGATGTCAGTTATTTTTATGATGGAGAGGAGATTTGGTTTAAGCGTTTTTTGTTGGTTGTCCATGTCTATACGAATACGGAACGTGCGATTATCCGGATTTATAAAACTTCCGGCATGACTGATGGGTGACACTTTTTCTTCCTGTAAGGAAGGAAACATCAATTTTACATTCAAACCCTTTTTTACTTGTTTGATATATTTTTCCGGCACATCTGCATATAAGTGTACTTTTTCGAGATTTAGTATTCGCATGACGGGCATGACGGGGTATGCCATTTCACCTTCCTTGGTAAGAATCTGGTCAACCATTCCCTCTTCGGGTGAACGGAGATTTGATTTTTCCATTTCTGTTTTTAGCGTTATTAATTTTAGTTCAAGCGCATCTTTCTGATTTTTTGTTTCGAGATATTTTATTTCAGCTCCAATTCCTTGCTTCCACAGATTTTGCTGACGTTCAAATAAATCGTTGGCTAAAACGAGCGAAGTTTCAAGTTCTTTTATGGTTGTAAGCATGGAAGCGGCATCTAATGTCACTAATAACTGTCTTTTTTTTACTTCTTGTCCTTCCTTTACGTGAATTTTCAAAACTTTCCCTGGCATTTCTACAGATAGTAACACGTTTTTTTCTGCTTCCACCAAACCCCTTGCTTCAAAAAAATGTTCGAATTGCGTTAATTTTAGTTTTTGTGCTGAGACCAATATTTTTCTCGCTGAATTCTGTTGGTTGGAGTCCATGGCTGAAATTTTTTCATCCAGTCCTCGTATTTCGTTCCGCACTTCATCCACATGCATCAAAAGCGAATCTCTTTTATTTACGAGTTGTTCATATAAAAAAAATTTTTTATCACTGGTGCCACAACCGGTTTGTGTCACTACTGACATAAACAGTGACACCAAGCAGATGTAAATGATTTTGATTTGATTTTTAAAGTTGTGCATAATTTTTATTTTTTTAAATTTCCACTTACTCCCCCTTCGCTCTTCTCAACTTCATATTACTTTGAATATTTTCCATTATTGCCATAAGATACATACTTTCGGCTGTCAGGTATTGATTCTGCACCTGACTTACTTCCAAACTCGATGCTAATCCTTGCTTATGGCGAATCAGTGTTTTATCCAGCACCTTTTCTGCCAGTGACACATTGGATTTAGCATTACGCTCATGTTCGTTTGCGTCCCTGCATTCTGCTTTGGCAGATAGGTATTCAAGTTGCAAACCTTGTTGAAGTTGTTCAAACGAGTTTTGGGCTTTTTCAATTTCAAATTTTGATTGTTTTATTCTTCGGGATTGTCCTAATCCATCAAAAACAGGTATTCGCAAATTAATTCCCCATAGTGTAGTAGGATACCATGATTTAAACTCAAAGGTATTGCTGTATCCGTACTGACCATGATTAAGAAAAACTCCCAGGTGGGGCAAGCGTTGCGCTCTTTCCTTTTTCAGGTTTAGCTTTAATAATTCCATCTGGGTCGCAAAAATTTGCATGGATATATGTGATTTAAAATTACTTACCTCTTCCCGCAGATTCTCATTTTTTAATTCTTCCACTATTCCCTGCAACGAGTCGGTGAGTTCAATATCCGATTCCAGTGGAATTCCCATTTGAAACTTCAGTAACAGGTTGGTTTTTTCAATATCAGTGACACTTTTTTGAATTTGTACTGAAAGATTAAGCAGTGTAAGTTCCGATTGTTCTACTTCGAGTTTATCCATAAAGCCCTGTTGATACATGAGCGTAATCTGTCTGTGGATGGAATCAAGATTTGAATATGTTTTTTTTAAAAATGCATTTCCTTTTTGAGCGGCGAGAACGGCGCAATAGGTTTGCATGATCATATCCCGGACTTCTATTTCAGAAAAAACTTTTTGCTTTTCGAACAACTGCTTGTAAACTTTTGCCGCCTGGAGTCCCACAAAATAGGACCCATCAAAAACAAGCTGTGAAGCGGAAATGGAGGCAGTGCCGTTGTAAGTAGTTCCGAATTTTATGGGTATGAGCAAATCACCAGGAGCTTTGCTGTCAAACATATTTGCCGGTGCCACCTGGGTGGGAATATCTATAAAATGCTGAAAATTACCTTCTGTAAAAATTTGTGGAAACCCAATAGAAAAGGTTTCTTTAATTTTTTCTTTGGCAATTTCAATATCCAGACCGGCGTTTTTGATGCGTTGATTGTTTTCCAAACCGGATTTTATTGCCTGACTTAGATTAAATGAACGGGTTGGTAATGTTACATTGCCTTGTGAAAAAGTATATGTAATACAAGAAGTGGTAAGATGAAGATAAAGGAAAAAAAAGCGTAGTTGCTTCAAAACTGAAAAATATGGGAACAAACTTACATAAAATTTTAATGGCGCGCAAACGGTAAATAATAATCTTCTTTCCTCCTCATCGTCTCTTGTTCTTTTTTTGTTTTATCCCCGTACCCAGCCAGATGCAAGATGCCATGTACCATCACCCTCAAAAATTCATTTTTATTGGTGACACCAAACCGTTTTGCATTTTTTCTTACTACTTCGGGGCAGATATATATTTCGGCGTCTAATTCATTTTTTTTATCCGATAAGTCGAAGGTTAATATATCAGTACTATAAGGATGGTGTAAATATTTTTTATTCAATAGTATAATTTCTTTTTCCGGAACAAAAATAAATTTTATCTTAACATTCATAGCGGATGTTATTTCTTCCTTTCTTATTATCAAAAGAAAAAAATATTTCAACTGTGAATTAATAAAATATGTTAATCCCCTTGTATTGTGGAAAGTGATTCTTATTGAATTTTGATTCATGATTAAATCGATATTATGCTGTTATACTTTTTTGTCAGTGAACCTCCTTAGTAATTTGTTGTTATGTGTTATATGTTATTCATTATTTTTCTGAAACTTAGTGATGCTATCTCATAAACTCCTTAAAAATTAATATAAAGTGAATAGAATGTTTATCTTTGTTATAACTTTGATTATTCATTTTATCTGATTTTAACCTTGCCCCCTCCCATCAACATACTCGCCATCGAGTCATCCTGCGATGAAACATCTGCCGCTGTGATCTCGGAGGGTAAAATTTTATCGAATGTTATTGCCGGTCAAAAAGTGCATGAAGTATATGGGGGAGTTGTGCCAGAACTTGCCAGCCGTGCACATCAACAAAACATTATTCCGGTGGTGGCTCAGGCATTAAACCTGTCAAAAATACAAAAAAACGATTTATCGGCGGTGGCTTACACTAAAGGACCTGGTTTGCTGGGTTCGCTCCTCGTAGGCGTTTCCTTTGCTAAGTCATTTGCGCAGGGACTTGGGATTCCCACGATAGATGTAAATCATTTACAGGCGCATGTGCTCTCATTATTTATAGACGAGCCCAAACCGTCATTTCCTTTTCTTTGTTTGACCGTCAGCGGCGGTCATACTCAGTTAGTATTAGTAAGTGATTACCTGAAAATGGAAATTATCGGTACCACACTTGACGATGCCGCCGGCGAATGTTTCGACAAAGCGGCTAAAATCATGGGACTTACATATCCCGGAGGTCCTGAAATTGATAAACTCTCTCGAACCGGAAATCCGCAAAAATTCAATTTTCCTATTGCAGATGTTCCCGGATTTGATTTCTCATTTTCTGGATTGAAAACAAATTTTCTTTATTTTTTTCGTGAACGTATGAAATCAGATGCTTTGTTTTTTGAAAAGGAATGTCCGGATATCTGCGCTAGTTTGCAACATGCCATTGTCACTGCCTTAATTATCAAATTAAAATCAGCCGCATTAAAATTAAACATCCGTGAAGTGGCACTCAGCGGTGGAGTTTCTGCCAATAGTTATCTTCGTCACTATTTTGAGAAAACCGGCGGTGAACTCGGTTGGAAAACTCATTATCCTAAAATTTCTTACTGCACGGATAATGCCGCCATGATTGCCATGGCAGGATATTACAAATATCTGAAAGGAGAATTTGCGGATGAAAGGGCGGTGCCGGTGGCGCGGTGGGTGGGATAGGAAAACCTTCAAAGTTTTGTATTGCATGAGCGCAGGAAAACTTTGAAGGTTTAGAGGGTCGTGGTACCCACTACTCTCCCATCCACCAGCGTAATCCTCCGGTGACACAAGCCGGCAAGCTCAGGATTGTGTGTCACTATTACAAATGTCTGCTGAAAATCCTTATTCAGCCGTAAAAAAAGCTGATGCAATTCTTTGGCTGTCTGCGAATCAAGATTTCCGCTTGGTTCATCGGCAAACACAATTTCCGGCTGGTTGATTAATGCACGAGCCACTGCCACCCGCTGTTGTTCTCCTCCCGAAAGTTCTGAGGGCTTGTGATGTTCTCTTTCAGAGAGACCCAGATAATTCAGCAATTCACTGGCTTTCGAAATAACTTCTTTTTTATTTTTTCCGGAAATCCAACCCGGGAGGCAAACATTTTCAAGCCCCGTAAATTCCGGAAGCAGATGATGAAACTGAAAAATAAATCCAATTTTACGATTACGAAATAACGCAAGCTGTTCACCTTTCAGTATGGCTAAATCAGTGTTTTGAATTATAATGTTGCCTTCATCCGGTTTATCGAGTGTTCCGAGAATCTGAAGCAGAGTGGTTTTGCCTGCGCCGGAAGGTCCTACAATGGCAACCAACTCCCCTTTCGAAATTTCAACGTCAATTCCTTTAAGAACCTGCAAAGAACCAAAGGATTTATGGATATTTTTAGCGGTAAGCATGAATGTTATATTGCGAATTTCTGACCTTGTTCAAAATATCGCCTCCATCCTCTTTGCAATGGTGCCCCACCCTTCTATGCTCTTCTTTAATTTTGGATTTTTATAATAATAAATATTTCCAGTACCATTGAGGTTTGCCATTAACTGCCCGGTGACACTCACAAAAATATCTCCTGTGCCCGATAAGGTAACTATCCCATTTAAAGCGCGTAACTTCTTTGCAAAAATATCGCCTGTCCCCGAATGTGTAAGCATTAAATCATTGGTTTTTCCTGCAAGCTCCATTTTGCCTGAGCCATTATGTAAAATGGTTATGTTTTCGTAATCCATAGTTCCCAAGCAATCACCACTACCATTCCAGACGAAATGTAAGGTTTTTCCTATAAAATTTTTTATTTCTAATTTCCCGCTTCCTGAAAAAACAATGTTTTCAAGCATTTTCATTTCAACCAACACCGTCAGGTTGTTATTGTTTTTATAAATGTTATTCTTTTTTTCTTCATCTGATCTTATGCGAATTTTCACTGTATTTCCACTTACATTAAACTCAATGGTGTCCCCTTCAGCAGGAGGGGTAGAATAGAAAATGCCGTTTTCATCGGATGGCTTCAACATTAGATTTCCGGAACACTCAAAAATTATTGCATTGACGTTGCTTTCAATAAACTGACTGCTCTCTGTAACGACTTGCCATCCTCCGCTATATGCTGTAAATGAAGAATTGACTAATACGATTAATAAAAATAATTTCGGGAGCGTCATGTCCCCCGCTGGCTGGGGTAGGAGGTGGAGTTTCATGATTTTCTTTTTTCTTTTTTCTATCTTCTATTTTCTATTTTTTATTTTCTATCTTCTATTTTCAAACCTTCAAGGTTATCCTACGCTTCAAAACCTTACTAAACCTTGAAGGTTTATTCCTTTCTCCTTTTACCTTTCTTCTTCCTTTTCCCTCGTAATAATCCCCTGCCCGTTGATTAACGCCGGCAAGGGAAAATCATTCGATTTTAAAATCAAATGCCCGCCTTGTTGTGTTCGTAAATCCATCCATTCGGCTGGTTTTGTTATAATCTGTCCTGTTCCGGAAATTGCTGAATGAATGGTATCTGCCAAAAATTCGGTGGCATCAATAATTCCGGTTCCTTCTATATGTAAACTACTTTTTTGCGTGGTGCCGATCAATTTTATTTTCCCGCTACCATTTACGATAGCAGTTAATTGACGGGATTGTGATTTTAGTTGCAGTGTGCCGTTTCCGTTTATCTTGCAGGAAATGTTATCCGCTTTAATATTAAAAACATTGATTACTCCCGGTCCTGTCATTTCAATTGTTGAAAGCGAAGGATTGGAAATAAAAACCAACACCTCGTCGTTTAACCACTTACGATGAAGAAATCTGAATAAACCACCCTTCAATTTTAATTTCAGCACACCCGCTCTCACACCAAATTCAATGTTTTTTAAAATATAATCATTCGCCTGAACCTTCAGCGCCTGAGGTCTTCCGCCGGTAAAAGTCAATTCGCAGGGCAATTTACATATTAAATGCGCAAACTTATTTTCCTCCGGCAAGTACTGCGATGAATCAGCGGCGGCTGAATTTCCTACCTGACTCATTGCTTCGGTAATGGTTACAACTATGAAAATGATAAAAAATAATCTCATGGTGAAAGGAGTATTAATAACCCAACTTCGACAAGCCACAACAACAAATGTTTTACTAAAATATTAAGAAATAAAAATAAAGTGCCACAATTCTTAATTATTAACTATTAATTTTTAATTATTTTTTTTAAACTTATCCACAAATTGGTTTCAAAGATATTGAAAATCAATAAAATACGGAAACAAATTCATTGTGAATAAAAAAAACTTGTTAATTTCACAAACTCTATTGTATATTTGCGCACTTTTTGTTAATTTTACCTAACATAAAGTACAAATTCATTTATTTAATTTAACCATCTAACTAAAAACACTCATGAACGGTGTAAACAAAGTTATTTTAATGGGACGTTTAGGACAAGATCCTAAAGTTCGTTATTTTGAAAATGGCGGCTGTATTGCCGATTTCAGCTTAGCCACTACTGACGCATACAAAGATAAAAACGGCAACAAGGTTGAACAGACCGAGTGGCACAATGTCGTTCTCCACAACCAACCCGCCCAGGTGGCAGAAAAGTATCTGCACAAAGGGGACTTGGTTTACGTGGAAGGCAAGCTAAGAACCAAAACTTGGGACGATAAAGAAGGGAAGAAGCATTACATGACGGAGGTTCATTGTCTTACCATGAACATGATTTCCACGAAACGTGCAACTGTCGAATCCAACGGAACTAAAGAAACGCCGGTGGTGGAGGCAGTACAGGTAGGCGCTGATACGCCCGACCATTTACCGTTCTAATAAAAACAGACGGTCTATTAATACTGCCCTCTGCATAATGTGGAGGGCAGTTTTTTTATCTATGGCTAACAAGTCCTTTTACTTAAAAATTTTACCCGCAAATTTTTAGTGTCAATTAGCGGTTATTTTTTTCCCCTGATGATACTAGCAAATATATGAAACCGGGCATTAAAAAGTTAACCGCGAATTTTCGCGAATAATTAGGGGTATATTTTTTACCTTGCTGGCTCAAATAAATATATATGGCCTCGAATTTTAAAAATTAATCGCGAATTTTCGCGAATAATAAACGTTAAATAGCAATAACATGTCTGAATTAATCTACAAGGAAGAAACATACAAAATAATCGGATGTTGCTTTGAGGTATATAATGAATTAGGTCCTGGATTTTTAGAAGCCGTATATCAAGAAGCTTTATCAATTGAGTTTACTAAACAAGGAGTTCCTTTTATTGAACATGCAGAAATGAATGTTTTCTATAAAGGAATAATATTAAAGAAAAAATATTATCCTGATTTTCTATGTTATGATGATATGGTATTGGAAATTAAAGCTATGGAAAATTTATCGCCAGTTGATGAAGCACAACTCTTGAATTATTTAAAAGGCACAAAAAAACCGCTTGGACTGTTGGCTAATTTTGGAGCTTTTAAATTTCAGTACAAAAGATTTGCAAACACTAGAAATTTTTTCGCGCATAATTTACGTTAATTAGCGTTTTTTTTATTTCTTTGTTCACTTTTATCAGCGTATAATTAGCGTTAATTAGCGGTTAAGTTTTTTTATTCTTTTTTCCTGATGATTCTAAAAATTTATGAAACCGGGCTTTAAAATATTAACCGCGAATTTTCGCGAATAAATTGCGTCAATTAGCGGATATTTTTTTTATTTTATTGTTCGCGTATATTCGCGTAATAATTAGCGTCAATTAGCGGATAATTTTTTTATTTTATTGTTCGCGTATATTCGCGTAATAATTGGCGTCAATTAGCGGATAATTTTTTTTATATTCCTTCCAAGCTAGAAATCGAAATAATTAAATAAATTTGCATTTATATATTACCACAGAGATTATTTGATAAGAATTTCCAACAGGGTAAACAACTTATGAATACATGATAGCAAACGAAGAGCTTTTATCCATCAAAGAAGCCAGCGACTGGGCGACTGAACATCTAAGCAAGACGGTGACTACTTCTAATATCACCCCGCAGTTGGTTTTTATTATTACCAATCAAAAAACAATAATTAAACAATGAAAAAAAAGTCAACCCACATGATTTTGGTTCTTGAAGAAAGAAATGGCGAATATGAATATTGTCATAGAAGTGTCCATAAGCTACCTGATGAAAAAACATCTACAATGAAGAAATGTGCTGAAAAATATCTTAAGGAATTTTATGGAGGAAAAACAGAAAAAGAAGATAACGGGTATTATTTTCATGAAGGACAAATCTATGTGAGAATCAGCTCATACCAGCTAATTAGTCCGGAAGAATATAATGTTTTAAATAAATACTTATGAAAGAAATTAAGTCAGATATTTTTCTTGGCGACTGCAAAGAGGTTTTAAAAACGTTTGATGAAAGTTGCGTTGATTTAATTGTTACTTCACCTCCTTATGCCGATAGAAGAAGAAATACTTACGGAGGTATTGATCCAGAAAAATATGTTGAGTGGTTTATCCCAATCAGTAATGAACTATTAAGAGTTTTAAAATCCGATGGAACTTTTATTCTAAACATTAAAGAAAAGGCAGATGAAGGTGAAAGACATACTTATGTTTTGGAATTAATTTTAGCATTGCGAAAACAAGGATGGTTTTGGACAGAGGAATTTATCTGGCATAAAAAAAATTGTTACCCGGGAAAATGGCCAAATCGTTTTCGTGATAGTTGGGAGCGCCTTTTGCAATTTAATAAAACCCGAAAATTTAATATGTACCAAAATGAAGTTATGGTTCCTGTTGGTGATTGGGCAAAGGGTAGATTAAAAAATTTAAGTGCGGTTGACAAAATAAGAGACAATGCTAAAAATGGAAGTGGTTTTGGAAAAAATGTTTCTAATTGGCTCAATAGAGAAAAAGCTTATCCCACCAATGTTTTACATTTATCCACAGAATGCAATAATAAAAATCATAGTGCCGCTTTTCCGTATGCTTTACCAGAATGGTTTATCAAACTTTTTACCAAAGAATTTGACACCGTTTTAGACCCCTTTATGGGAAGTGGAACGACAATACAAGCGGCAAAAGATTTAAAAAGAAATTCCATAGGAATAGATATTATGCCCGAATATTATGGAATGGTAAAAAGGCAAACAAAGGAAAAAGAATTGGTTTTATTTGAATCTAAAGTAAAATACGAAACAAGAAAAATAAAAAAATGGAATATAGCGAAGAAAATCTAATTGCTTATTTGTGTAAGAAGGTAAATAAAATTGGTGATACGACCGCTGTCGCTATTGCTGATTTTTATGATTGTTCCTTGAAAAATTTTCGAGATTCAAAAAAACTTTTGCAGTATAAAAATTCAAAAGGTGAATCAAAGCTTACAATGGAACAGATTATCGAAATTCAAACCATTATTGATGAATATTTATTTGATAAATCAAAATCGATAAATGGTTTTTGGATTACGGTTTTAATTAAGGATTTTGTTAAAAACAGCATCTCTGAACTTAAAAATACAACTTTAGAAAATCTTTTGATCAATCCTTTTTTAGTAAAAGCATTTGGTTTTGATGACCACAAAGAAGTTGTAACTTTTTATTTTTATCAAAAGATAACCCGCTCTATCGTTACCTCTTGGGGTTTTACGGTTGAGGGCTTATTGCTATGCAGTGGGGGGGAAAAACCAGCGCTTGGTGGATTTGATATGAAAGTAAAAAAGAAAAATATTAACTATCAGTTACAAATTAAATCAAGTCCAAACACAATGTCAATAGAACAAGTCAGGCAACTAAATTCGCATATTCAAAATATAAAAGACAAAATCAATAATATTCCGATGTTGGGAATGACTTACGGTACACGTGAACAAATCAATTCGCAAATTAAAACAACTCTAATTGGTTATCCCGGTTCCACATTGATTGGAAAAGAATTATGGGACTTCATTGCAGATGAGAATGGATATTGTCAAAAAATACTTAATTGGATCGATAGTATTATGAAGAATGAACCTACCAAATTTTCAGATGAATTGGAATTAAAAAAGAAATTATTGGTTAAAGATTGGGAGACAAAATATGGAATTGGGAGACAAAGTATTGAAAAAGTTTTGTTAAATTATCTATAAAATGTTCAACACTAAATTAAAAATCAGGAGAAACACCACAACCATGAATCATGGGCAGAAAAAATTAAATTATGATTGAAAGAACTTGATTGTTAATTAACCAGAAACATACTAAAATAACTCAACTTTTAGAAAAAAACATCTAACACGTAACAAAAAATAAATAATGATTAAGGATTCACCCCCTTTAAAATTAATAATTATTTGTTATATGTTTTTCATTTTTTTTTAAACCCGAATATCCACCCCCCCCTCACTCCTGCCTCCACACCTCCCTCCCCGTAGAATCTACATACACCCATTTATCATTCACAATCCCACGCACTAACCCTCCGTGAAATGGTTCCACTGAATTGAATTTCACAGTTCCTGTAATTTTCCCACTTGGGTCAATGAATTGATAAAATTCATCTCCCATGCGTATGGCGGCACGCCTCCCTGAAAATAGTAAACCGGCATCAAATTTTGGCTCAATAATTAGTTTGCCCGTTACATCAATATATCCGATTTTGCCTTTGTCTTTAATTTTCGCAAACCCTTCCGAAAATTCCGAAGCATTCATAAAGTCAACTTCAAATGCCCAATCTCCGCCCGTTTCAATGTATCCCTTCTTATTCTCTTTTTCTGCGTAAGCAAGTCCGTTTTGAAAATCACCTGCTTTTTCAAAGACCGGTTCAATAACCCATTGACCACTGCGATCTATAAAACCTGTTTTTCCGTTGGTTTCAATCCGCGCAAGCCCTTCCGAAAAATCAAACGCATTGTCAAAATTCAATTCAAATGCCCATTCACCGGTGGCATCAATATAACCTTTTTTGGAAGTGGTGACCACAAATGCTCTTCCGCATTTGAATTTTTCGGCTTGATAATATTGAGGTTCAATTAATATCTTTCCTTTCTTGTTGATATACCCGTACATCCCCTTCGTTTTAATTGCCGCCATACCCTCCGAGAAATAATCGGCAACCGTATATGCGGGCTCAATGACAACATTTCCCGCTGTATCAATAAATCCCCATTGCGCTCCCTCTACAAACATGGCTAATCCCTCCGAAAAATCAAATGCTTTTTCATAACGGGGTTCAATCGTTACTTTTCCGCTCTTATTCATATACCCATACATTCCTCCCTGCAAAATGAGAAATAACCCGCAGTGGTTTTCAGAAACGGGGGGACAATCTCCCGTGAAGTTTTTCTTGCACGCAAAAAATAGTAATACAATCAGGAAGAAAATTTTTACTGTTTTCATGAAAAATACTTTGCTGTTCAGTTCAATAAATATATAGCCACGAATTACACTAATTGAAAAAAATAACTAATCCGTGCAATTAGTGGCAAAAAAATAAACCGACTGAAATGAAACCAATTTTTGTTGTATGTCTTGCTGGCTCATCCCTTTTAATCCGTGCAAATGTAATAATCTTTTTGGATGAATCTTTAGGGTAATTCTAAAAACTACCATTATTTCACGACATTTATTTATATTTGCCGTGCGTTATAATGGCTTCTTGGTTGCATTTCCAACCATCCAACCATTTAACCATTTTTTTATACAGTATTCACTATGTCATTTTTCCCAAATATCCTTCACCAACTCTCCGGTATTACAGGCGGATATCCCGGTTTTCATAAGTTCCTGGAATTTGATTCCCCTATAGGATTAGGGCTGGGTTTTATTATTGCAACTGTAATCGCTGTTGTAATTTTTGTGGGATTTACCGCAGTGTATGCCTTAACGGCAGTATATGTTGAAAGAAAGGTCTCCGCTTTCATGCAGGACCGGCTGGGTCCGATGGAGGTGGGATACAAAGGCACAGGACAAACAGCCGCCGATATTTTAAAACTTCTTCAAAAAGAAGATATCATTCCCGCCGCCGCTGATAAATGGCTTTTTACTTTAGGTCCCATTATCATTTTTACTGCAGTTTTTGCCGGTTATGCCGCTTTGCCGTTTAGCACTGATTTTATTGGTTCCTCTATTAACATAGGGCTTTTTTACATACTTGGAATTGTTGCCATTGATGTTATTGGACTTTTGATGGCAGGATGGGGTTCCAATAATAAATACGCTCTTTTCGGTTCCATCCGCTCTGTGGCACAAATTATCTCTTATGAAATTCCCGCTTCCCTTGCCATTTTATCAGCCGTAATGATTTGTCAGACGCTTGACCTCCAGCAGATTTGTTATCAGCAGGGTATCTGGTACAATGAATATTGGACCAGCTCGGGCGATTATCGCGAACAATCCAATTATTTATTTGGCTTGAAAGGGTTAGGTATAAATGTCACTCATATTGGTGGAATTATCACCTGGAACATTTTCCGTTTTCCGCTTTTACTACTTGCGTACATTATTTATTTTATTGCCTCACTTGCCGAATGTAATCGCGCTCCCTTTGATATTCCGGAAGCCGAATCAGAATTGGTAGCCGGCTTTCATGTGGAATATACCGGTTTTAAGTTTGCAGTTATTTTTCTTGCCGAATATGCCATGATGTTTATTGTAGGGCTCATTGCCGCTATCGTATTTCTTGGCGGCTGGAATACACCATTGCCAAATTTATCGTTTAGTCAGGTTATCACTCCCGAACACGCCTCTCAATTAAGTAATTGGGAATTATTAAAAAGTTTTCAATTTGGCTATCTTACCAGCGGAGCACCCGGTACCTGGGCAGGAAACCTTTGGGGCTGTTTCTGGATACTTTCAAAAGCAGTAGGCGCTATCTTCATTCATATCTGGATTCGATGGACTTTACCGCGTTTGCGGGTTGACCAATTAATGTATCTTTGCTGGAAGGTTTTGGTACCTGCGGCGTTTCTTTGTGTGCTGGGAGCGGGAATATGGAGGTTGTGGATGGTGTGAGGGGGGTTAGAACCAAACAAGAAATTTCAACTAAATAAAAAACATATAACACTAAACAAAAAATAAATAATGATAAAGTGCGAATCTTTAGACATTTTTCATTTTTTGTTTAGTGTTATATGTTAAAATTATTGAAAGTATAGAGCGTTATTTTTCGTTGAGAAAATAAAAAAATTTTGAAAAAAAGTTAGAACAAGTAATGGTTGCGTAGGATAAATTGAATATCAAGAGTATTTTTTATTAAGAATTAACACATTTTTTGACAAAATGGAAAATAAAAAAGGAGCAAACAGTTCTTATCTCGGAAACATTACGGAAGGTGTCACTTCCATCATGGAAGGCATGAAACTGACCTGGAAGCATTTGCGTCAATCAAACGAAATGCGCAAGCCCATGTCGCCTTCCGATGAAAATTATTTCAAACAAGCAACGGGAATCGTTACGCTCCAGTATCCTAAAGAAAAAATGCCGGTACCCGATAACGGACGCTACCGGCTTCACAACGAAATTGATGATTGTATTGTGTGCGAGGCATGCGCACGGGTTTGCCCGGTGGACTGCATTGACATTGACTCCATAAAAGCAACGGAAGACCTTGGGGTTTGTTCAGATGGAACTAAAAAACGTTTATGGGCGCCGAAGTTTGATATTGACATGGCAAAATGTTGTTATTGCGGCTTATGCACAACCGTTTGCCCAACCGAATGTTTAACCATGACCAAAGTGTATGATTTCAGTGAGTTTGACAGAAATAATCTGATTTATCACTTCAGCAATCTTACACCCGAGCAAGCCGTTGAAAAGAGACGATTGCTGGAAGAACAAAAGAAAGCCGCGAAAGTGGCACCGCAACCAAAAGTGGAAACAGCAACTCAACCGGTTGCAAGTGGCACTCCGGCATCTGCGACCCCGACGACTGTCACTCCGCCTGCTACTTCTGCACCTCTTTCACCAGCGCCTGCACGGAAAAAACCAATTATGAAATAACGAACTTCTAAACAAATTCTATTTTTATAAAATTATAGTTAAATAGTTAAATGGCTAAATGGTTTTCACTTAACTATATAACCATTTAACATTTTAACAATATTTCACCCTAATATTCGACAAACAAAATACTTTTAGTATTATTGTCAACTTTTCATTCTCACTTTCATGAATCTCACACAACTACTTTTTTATTGTTTCGCCGCAGTGGTCATCGGTTCGGCTATTTTTGTGGTGACTACTAAAAACATCATTTATGCGGCGTTTGCTTTGTTTTCAACTTTCTTCGGTGTTGCCGCATTGTATGTTTATGCCCGTGCTGATTTTATTGCAGTGGCACAACTTATTGTTTACGTGGGTGGCATTCTTGTCCTTTTGATATTCGGGGTCATGCTTACCAACAAAGTATCCGGGCAGAAAATTCAGACACAGGAAAGAAATAAAATTGCCGGCTTCATTATTTCATTGGCTATTTTTCTTATCCTGCTCGTTACTATACAGAAAGCAAATTTCAGCGGAATATCCTGGATAAATGAAATAAAACTGAAGGGACAGGAATTAGATCCTTCCACTTCCACTATTCATGCTATTGGAATTAAAACCATGACCGATTATATAATTCCTTTTGAAATTACGGGAGTTTTGTTGATGATGGCATTGCTTGGTGCCGCATACATGGCGCGAAGAGATTCAGGAACGGAAAAGAAATCAGATTAATTTGAATTTTATATATTTCGTTACCGTTCAGTACTCACTCAATTAAACCATAAATTGAATAAGAAAAAAAATTTTAGCCACTGATTACACAGATTAAAAATGGTTTTAAGGTTTTTTGTAACATTAATCCGTGTAATCTGTGGCTAAATTGTATTTTTTCATTTTGGACTGAACAATTACTATATTTCAAATAAAAAAATGAAAGAACTTATCCCCTTACAGCATTTCCTCTACATTTCCATAATCCTTTTTTCATTGGGAGTGTACGCCATTCTCACCAAGCGCAACACGATTGTGGTTTTAATGGGAGTAGAATTGATTTTAAATTCCGCTAACATCAATTTAGTGGCATTCAGTCAATATGACCCTCAACTTTTGCAGGGACAAATGCTTGCCATTTTTGTGATAGTGCTTGCCGCGGCGGAAGCGGCAGTGGGACTTGCCATCATTTTAAACATCTACGATAAATTCCGCACTGTGAATCTGGATGAGTTGGATACTATGAAGGGATGACTCTCTTTCATTCGCCTGTCATAAAATAGAATTTGATATGTAAATTATTTTCACATTTCATAAACATTTTTTCACTGTTTACATATCCATTCCCTAATCTATTCTTGGTAAGTTTGCCTTATGAATTTTCATATAGGCGAAAAAATAAAAACCGTTGTTGAAAAAAGGGGAATCACCAAGGCGGAGTTAGCCCGCCGTCTCAATATGTCATCTACCAACATTCATAAAATATTCAACAGGAAAAGTATAGATACCGGTTTGCTTACCAGCTTATCCAAGGAACTGGAATTCGATTTTTTCAATTTTTACGAAAATCAAACTACTTCTACTAAGCATCCCGCACAAAAACGTTTTACGGAAGAAGCTGAAAAGTATAAACTAAATCCTGTTGCACTTTCAAAAGAAATTGCCAGATTGAAAGAAGAAATGATGCGCAAAGAAAAGGAGTTTGCCGGAAAAGAAATTGCTTATGCAAGCAAAGAGATTTTGTATCTGAAAAAGATTAATGAGTTGTTGGAAGATAAAAACCGGCATGTGAGGCAGAAGTGATTTAAAGAGCTTTAAGTCATTTTTTTTCAAATAGTTTTCCCTTTTCTTCCAGAATATACTAATCTACCCTTTGGTGAATGAAATTTTTCAGGATTCGTGAATGATTGCGGAAGCATTAATAAAAACGGAAGCGCTTTGGTGAATTTCATTTCTTTGGCTTCTTCAACTTTTTAATATCTTCTTCCAATTCTTTCATGCTCTGTTCTTTCTCCAATGCTTTACGAGTTAATTGATATTTTTCAAATTCTTCTCCTGACTTTTTCAAAGCCATTTCATGGCTGATTTTACCTGCATGAGTTAATAACTCCCTTCCATTGAGATTGAGAATTATATCTAACCGCTCTATCCAATCTTTCATATACATGGGTGTTCGCTGTTGCGCCATGGTTTCGGCAAATGCCAGGTATTGTTCCACCAATAAGCCAAGTAGTTTTATTTCATTTTCATTCAAATAATTTTTGGCAATGCTTACATCGGATTTTTTTAAGTGTTGTGTGTTTTTCTTATCAAACGATTGCATACCCAATAATGGCAAACTTGCGTCCACTCTGCAATACACCAATTCGGCGGCGGTTTGTTCACTGATAGCCCAGAGTAATTTATTTTGTACTATTTTAAAGAACTCTATCGTCTTTTCGTCTTTTGCATTGTAATCAATACTGGTAGTATAGATGTCTTTTATTTTCTGATAAAAAAACCTTTCGGAAATTCTTATCTCCCGAATCCGCTCTTGTAACTCATTAAAATAATTCATGGAGTTACCGTTTTTAAAACGGTCGTCATTCAATGCAAAGCCTTTGATGATGTATTCTTTTAGCCGTTGTGTTGCCCAAATACGAAACTGCGTGCCTTGCGGTGACTTTACTCTGTAACCCACCGAAATGATAACATCAAGGTTGTAGTGGTCAATATCCCGCTCCACTTCCCTTGCACCCTCTTTTCGAACTTGTCGGAAATTCCGACAAGTTGGATTTTGCTCCAATTCCCGTTCTTCATACACATTGGCAATATGTTCAGCAATAGTGCTTCTTCCCTTGCCAAAAAGTATTGCCATTTGTTCCTGTGTGAGCCAAACGGTTTCATCCTCCATCCGAACATCTACTTTGATGTTGCCTTCAGGGTTTTGATAAATGATTATTTCGCTGTTTGATTTTTCCATATTTTTACCGGTTTATAATTTGATGACGGATTGCTCTTATGTTTCTTGTTGAATTTCATTTAATATCAATTTTCCAGCATCCTCGTGTGCTGTTAATTTCGGAATAAACTGCTCCCCCTATTTGGTTCCAAATTGACCACACCCCTTCCCGGATGAAATTTGACATCACTTCCCGGAAATTATTTCATCATTTTGTTCTGTGTTTTTAAGGTGTAAAATTAGTTTTTTTTATTTCTTTAAAACAGTTTATATGAAGTTTAAACGAGTTAGTACAGATGCCCGGTGCATCGGAATAATTTCCGTTTTAAACGTTTCCCATAATAATCACGCCCGTTTTGTGTCTTAGTGTTTTGTGTTTAAAAAGTGACATGTGCAAGAGGTCTATTATAAAAAATCCCTGCCTTTCGCCAGAAAAGCAGGGAAGAATACCCCGTTATAAAAAAAAAGTTTTTTATTTGTAGATGGGGTACTTGGATTGATTATAGGAAGAGGGGTCCGAATGAAATCCATTTATTTCAATTCCCGATTAAAAAACGCCGTAAACATAAAACGTTTGTTTCGTTTACACAATG